>NZ_BAABDM010000003.1:0-440228 GCF_039539625.1 Zhongshania borealis
AAACACTCAACAACGCAACAGGAGGAATTGAAGGCAGCAAAGAAGTAAAATCTAGGCCATAATCTGGCCATCAGGGTGGGTCAATTTTAGATGCAAATCCTGGGTCAGTTTTAAATGCAAATCAACAGTGAAGGCAAAGTCGCAACGGAAAATTCGGCGCGGTGATTGGCCTTGTTATGCGTATACTCACTGCCCATTTGCGATTGCCTGCTTAATAATCGGGGCTACTGTTTCCGGAGATATTCCGCGCTCATTGCAATACTTTGACTGAAGCCAAACTGATAATTGTTTTTGGCCCTTGCTCGCATTACAACCGCGACAGCACAGCGCAATATTTTCTCTGGTAATTATTTTTGCATCATTGATGATGTGCTCCCAGCTTGCGGATTGTTTGGCTGACTCTTTTGGCGCTAGAAACTCTTGATTGCAGTACACGCAGATTTTATCCCGCTCACGAACTTCTGCCTCCAGCCATGCTGGGATATTCCAGTTATTTGCCATGATCGCCTTTACGCATAACGGTTAATAACGACTCAGGCCATATATCACTTTGACCACCTGATCATATCGCGCAATTTACAAATATCAATCAGTTAAGTCACTCACCATTATATTAATGGAGAATACTCTCTTGTTCACATGCTCTGCCGACGTGGAAGCTGCGACTGATTGCTAATGTGACCCTAGAGCCATCCACGCTGCGCATGTAAAGGGCCACTTCCAGAGCTGGTAAAAAGCGGTCAGTCGAACGGGGTCATGCTGACATGCTCGAAGAGTGTTGTGGGGGTTGAGGGTTAGAGACTCTCGACTATCCGATTAGTTTTTTATGGCACCAACAAATTTTTTAGAATAAACAATTGTAAGCGCACAAGTGGCTATAAAAGCACAATAGATACTTACTTTATAAAGCCATGATATTTCAGGTAGTGAGCCATAAATACGAAGCCCATCATTAACAACAAATATATTAACCGCAGATATGGAAGCTGTGATTTTAAAATATAAAATACTACCACTTTTTATTGTGATTATCGAAGCTAGTATAGCTAACAAAGCTATATAAGATGCAAGTATCGATATTGCTCCAGGCACAAAACTGGGAGCAAGGATTAATATAGATACTACGATAGATACCCATCCCAATATTTTATAAAACACTAACCCTCCGAAAAAACTAACGCCGCCAGCACGCGCTTGTCGCGTGCATGGTCTTGTTATATGCATTTATTTTATATTTCGATGCACAAAGCTATTTAGCTCAGCTACCGACTTAACTATGTATAATGATTTTTCAGCTGACATCATTTCTAATCTTCCCATGAAATCATCGTTCCAAAATTTTGGACATAGCCTCAGAACCTTATAGCTCTCCAAAGTACCTTTTAGTACCGAGCTGCCATCAGGCCATCCCTCAGGTTTTACAACAAGTCCTTTTAGCAGCCTCTTAGTCACAAACCAGTAGCTCATTAAGTATGGCAGATCAACGTAAACCAATGTATCAGCTGCTTCCAGACGCTGGTTAAAAGAACTTATTGGTCCAAATCCATCAATTATCCAACTTTCAGACGATAAGATACTCTCATGTGCTTCATCGAATGAACTACGATCTACCAGCTCCCCATTTTTTTTGTACACTATCGAATCTAGTTGGTACAGCTGTATACCTGTTGCCGACGCTAGCGCTTTGCTTAACGTAGACTTTCCGCTTCCCGGCCTACCAAAAACTGCTATTTTATTCATGCTGCCTCCTTGAAAAGAATTATTCCCATGAGGCAGAAACAGAAAACCCACCTCTCTGGGTGGGTTTGATAAACTAAAAACGCATCAAAACTCCCACCATTCCTATGGAATGATGATAATTCGAGATGCTTGCTGCGTAAGATTTAGGTTCATCAGTCAATGCTGCTAGAAGAATATAATATTGTCAACTGCGAATCGAATGAAGATGTTCGCGAGAGCATATAACGCCGTGCTCTGGGGCAAAACGGAGCGCAGCGTAGTTTTGTCCCTAGCAGCACTTTGTTATGCCATTTCTTCAATGAACTAATCACAAGGGTTACCTGATAGCTTTCCTGACTTTTCTTCTTCAACTAACGCCATGACCCAGTTCTGCAAGTCTTTTAACGAAACACCTTTAGGGAAATGATTGTCTTTCCATGGGCGCTGTTGGAGTGTTGCCATTGCAAAAGCATCACAACTCCGCCTAGGGTGAATGGCAAGGTATGTATCAAAAAAGTCATCCCTTATCGCATAATTTTTTCTAACTATGAAATCTTTCCAGTTTTCTTTTACTTCTTCTCTTTCTTTGACATCTATCAAGTCTATTTGAGCTAAATCCCTAGTTCCGTTTTCGGCCCATACATCAAGCATTAGCTTTTTAGCCTCAGCGTCGGTTACAGGGGCGCTATAGCCAAAAACTGTAATAAAATAGGCATACTGAATATGATGCTGAAGATTTTTCCATTCTGATTCCAGAAATAGATCAGATGAATAGTCCTTTTTGCTAACAGGGTAAAGTAACTTGGAGGGGCCAAACTGCTTTTGGCATTTGTCACAGCTATTATATCTCCAGCCTTTACTTTTACAGTCGTTACATACGCCAATAGATACATTCCCATGGAGGAAAGCTAGTTGGGGCATCTGCTCATACCCAATGACATTCATATTTCTTTGAAATGCTTTGGCTAGGAATGGGTCCCAGTTAAAGGTGGCAATAATATCTTTGCTTCTCAGGCTCAGCACTAAGTAATCGTATATCGTTGCTTCATCTGGAAGCTCCATCTGTTGAAAGTACTGTTCTACAGCGTGGTCTATTTCTGAGACTAGCTCATCGTAATTGCCACTGTGGACTAAGGCATCATAAGTTGCCTCAAAATTCTCACCTTCGTATTTGAGATCATACTTAGCAATCAGTCCTTCTAATCCAATCACCTCAACAAGATTATTCATAAGAGGGAGTTTTATGCCGTTCCTATCGCCCTCGGGGAATGCTGCATAACTGGCACCGGCACCCAAGATCAAAACATGGGGCGAGTGATTACAGTTATTTTTTATATCCAACTGAGGTAATGTCGGCATAGAAATCCTTAATTATGGGATAGTCCATCTGGGGCATAACAGCGAATTCAAACGCGCCACACTTTATAACTCATGCACATCGTGAGTCTAAACGTTGAGGCGATCAAGTAGGAAAATTCTATTTAAATCAGAGCGATAGTAAGCTTGAAATGGCTTTTTCATTTGTGTGCATCCTGCATTTGATGTGGAATCCTTTGGCTCTGATCATAATCACTTCTAAATAAAAATCAATTACTTAAGTGAATCATGTCAGGATTAGTGAGCGCAATGTTGTTGAATAAGGGTTTGACTGGACTTCCCAATTACTCAGCACTATTCAGCGACTGACCGCTTTTGTGACACAGGAGCCTTTCGTACTAGATTTTCATGCCGTATGCTCTGGCCTAATGTAAAAAGCAGACGTCCGATAGGAGCTGAATTGCGTTAACGTCACCTAGAGCAGTTTGTTGGACGCGGCCAACCTACGAGCACTACTCATGAGTTGTTTCAACTGTGAGGGTCATTGTTTCTTCGTCGTCCTCGATAATTTCATTTTCGGAGGTGATTGGAAGAACCCACTGCGACCCGGTGACGGTAGCTACTACCTATTTAGTCCAATGTGTTTAATTCGTACCAACCTGAATTTATCTTTTCTTTCGTTGCGTCTATTTCGTCTTGATCACGTATTAGAAATGTACTCGTTGAAGTCATGGAATTTGAAAGTCGGAAAAAATAGTTCTGACCGGCTTTAAACGTAATGTCTCTGTGTTTGGGAATGATGCCTGCGAGTGAGCGATATTCGTAATTTCCTGCAGGTATTTGGAAATACCCATACTCACCTGTGTTTAGTTTAATGATAGGTTGGCCAGTAATTTTGAAACGGGCGTCAAAATGCGCGCCCAAAATTCCTGATTTCCATTGATAAGCATATATACCCGCCATTCCAGCGTTGGGCCGCTTTGCATTCGTGGTAGTGTCCAAATTGAGTTCATCATACGGTACTACAGAGCACGCGGAAGTAACGAATGCGAGGATCAGAATGGCAATGTATTTCATAGTGTAGTTTCCTTGTTGATTGCGCATACGACGCAATGCGCTTATATCGTAGTGTAGGTATAACCAATCGATGAAATCAGTTAACACAGTATTTGATCACTTTTGGTGGATGCGAATGGAGGTTATGTATTGCGCACTCGATTCCGTTGGACCTGTTACTAATGAGTTCAGAAGGTGAATCTCCGTTATTCTGATATCCTCAGGCTTGCTGCCATTGTTAGTGCCAAAACAAGGATCACGCTGACTTGAACTGGTATCCATTTCTTATGTGTCGCTGGGCCGCTCAACACATCCGACGATAGAAGTAGCGATATAAGCGGTTAGCAATGGAGCTTTCTGGGGGCTCACGCATTAGTAAGTACTTGCTGGACAGTTTTTTGTGATCCCATATTCCGCTTGAGCATGCTGATACGGGGTTTCTAGCGTACTTCTTCACGGACGGGAAACCCACCAAGGCTAAAACGCCTTTTCTATAGTCAAGCCCTCTATGTCAGTCAGAGGTTGATTTCGGTACATGTTATAGAGAGCATTCCACATGTTATCGTCGTAAATATCGCCAATACCGAATCCAGTAAAGTGAGCCCCCAAACCTAAGGCATGACCGACTTCATGAACCGCTATTTTGTTCATGTTTGAGCCATTTGTGCAGCCCCCTGGCTGGTCTGAATCAATATTTACTTGTAGCGGTCCTTGGATGTGGCCATCCGCGTCATACCAGCCTTGAGGGTATGATACGCTGCCGCCAACGGCGCCGACATGACCACAACCGTTCGCTTCAACGCCATTGGGCCCTAGCGCTGTACCGAAACTAAACACTAACCCACGCTCTACTTCTTGATCAGGAGTATTAATGATCGAATTGCGATCAAATAGAATTTTTCCAGTTTTCATCTCAATTTCATTAAGTGCGTAGATAGCTTCTGGGATATTCTTGTGTTTAACCGGAATAAGCCCGTCAACATCGATACTCCAGATTTTAAGGGCGGTCCTCGTACTAGACGAGCCATTCCAGGGGAATCCACCAGACATATTACTTGTAATAATATTCTCGCGAATTCCGTCTACGCCGGCAATATCGTTTGAGTCGCTATTACTCCCACCACATGCGATTAAAAATATAGGGAGTAGTGTGAATGTGAAAATTCTTAGTAAATTATTCATATTACGTCCTTTGTAATTATGGATATAAAGCCTGACTGATACTCACAGATTAATATCGAAAAACCTAGCCCAAAAACTACTTCGACTGATATCGAAATTACTTTTGGGCACGCAATTTAATTACCTAAAACTTCCTCGCCAGCTTCAGCTTCCTCGCAATCCATTTCACTGAGAATGTATAGCTCTGTTTCTCCGTGAGTACCGCTTGGGTCAATGTGCGTAGCGACTAGAACATCACGAGCAGGTGTAGCCGTGAAGTGTATAATCTCATCTTCCCCCTCGCCCTTAGCTCTGGTAGTCGTAACAGTAGACAGATCCTGCGTCCATGTTATGTCGTAGTCGCTGAACTCGGTTGTAGCGTCAGTTTCTTGACCAAGATCTGGTTTAGCCGCATTTCTTAAATATGAGAGCATGGCGCCGTTGCCTGATTCATCAAACAGGATATAGCCATTTTTCATTCCTGAACCGTAGTCCAATTCTACGTTGATGGAGGTAACTTTGTAGCACCGTCCGGCCACTGAATCCGAAAGATCTTCTACAGTAGCGCCATTCTCAAGCGCAGCTACACGATCCACAAGGCTCGCAACGCTGCCTGCGACATCATTAACAGCAGCAACAAGGGCGTTAAAGTTACCGTTGACTTCATCTGCTTTAGCAGCGGTATTGGACACAAACTCGGTAAGTGGCGCGACAATATTGGCAGAATAAGCAGTGTTAGCACTAACGGCTAAAGAAATTGCTGCGGCCATAGGTAGAATGGTTTTAAGTGATTTCATAATCTTCCCTAATACATAGTTTTAATAAGTGTAAAAGCTATTTCCAGCTAGCTTCGTTCCAGCTTGTGTCTTCCCAGTTTGCAACGATTTTTGGTGCGTCATCAACATCACAAGCATCGCCCTCACCATCGTTGTTGGTGTCGGCTTGAGTAGGATTGCTGACAGATAGGCAATTATCGATACTGTCATCTATCCCGTCCTCATCGACATCAATGCCAGCTACTGGGTTGTTGGGTTTAGGTATAGTGCTTTTACTGCTGTCGCCTCCACAGGCTGTCATTCCACCTGATAATAGGAAAACCAGGACTAGGGAATAGCCCAGTTTTTTTCGTCTATCCATATAAATCTCCTTTGAGTTATCCGTTTCATGCTCACAGAAAGCACACGGAGATGTCTCCCTGCGTATTTGGGTGATAAAGCGGAATTGATCAGAATGCTAGGTGTAGTGCGTTATAAAGATCGCGGAACCTGCTTAAAGAGGGGGTGTTACTAGTATGATCATGAGGCATATTAAACTCGCATCCTTGAGAGAAAAACTAAATCCATATGCGAACGCTATCACACAGATTGCAATTTTTGTATATTAAATGTTTGTAATGTTTTGGCTGAAGTTGGGTTGCGTAGTTCTTTGATTGTAAAAAGGCTGTACCTTGCAAATACGGGCTAGCAAAATCTACATTAGATTATGAGCTAAATAACGTATCAAAGTAGCTGTAGGTAACTACTTCTATTTCACCAACCTGCTTACTTAATAATTATTGTGTCTAAACTTTAACGATATTCTTGTAAGAAGGGCTGTCGTTATTATTTTCAAATACCTTTCGGTTAAAAGGTGCTAATTGGAAAGCTGTAGTAACTTTAAAATGAGCCAACGAATTTTAATATGGAGTGCGTAGAAATTTGTGTGGTATTTCAGGCGATAATACGTTGCGAGGAAAGTATTTGTTCAAGCGCAGAATTAAATTGTTGACAGTAACAATGAAAAACAAGTAAATTCAGATCTCGTGCTATTGCACAAACATTAAAGCCTGAGAAATGTTGTAAAAGGAGTTTACAATGCCAAGATCCAAGTGCCCGCCTTTAATCCTGACCTGTAATTTGACGCAATTATAATACACTCGCCTGGTTTATCCTTTAGGGATGAGCGGTATTTGGCGTTGTTGTGCTATAAAATTATGTTGTTATTGGTATACCAATTTTTAGCCCGAAGAAATTTGGTTATCTGATTTTGCCTGCCAGTAGCCTCAATATCCAATCTGAGTTTGCAGAGGGATTAGGGAGCTTGTTACCCAACGATTAACTAGCTTGTTGCTTTATCCAGATATTCAATGTTGGTGTATGGTGCACGTATTGTATTGTGAGGCATTAGCTAGGTTTAACTAACGACCAGATTGCCACTAAATTAGCTATAAAAATCGGAAATTAATGGATTTTAATTAACCTCTATATTTTTAATCGGTTTACTTGGTTTATCGATCTATTGAAATATTGAGAAGAAACGGAGGTGCATGGATGCTATCAATCACTCGCAAGGAGGGGCAGTCATTTTATATTGGTGATGAAATTACTGTTACGGTCAAACGGGCAAGGTCAGGGAATGCTGTTATTAGAATAAACGCTCCTCGTGAGATATCTATCATGAGATCTGAGCTGTCTGCCGTATCTCCAGATGGTATTCCTCTTCCTGATGTAGAATTTATGACGGATGAATATTAAGCGACGATGCTTTCTTGCGCGCGAAGTATGTTAAATATTTTTGCTCTGACTATTTTTAAGATGTTAGTAATTGGGGTGCGTGATTTTTTATAAGTATCGTATTTTTAAAAGGTTTTAGCGAAAGCTAAATAGTAATTGTATTTATTACAGGATTAATTATGAAAAGGATTTTGTTACCAATTTTAATAACTATGGCGGCGGGGTGTGCCTCTACTGGGCCGGTGGCCTTAGCTCCTAATGACGGGCGTGACTGTGCCAGAAACTTTACCCAAGAAGGAAGTATAGTGACTGGGAAAGTTTACAGAACCAGTATTTACCTTGAAGGCACAGGAAAGAAGAGAGCATTTTCAAATATTTCTAAGGGTTTAGCGATGCAAGGTTGGAATATTTCTAACTCGGATAGCGAGTTAGGTATGCTTAATGCAAATCAGAGTGTCGCTATGAGTAACGGTGGCACGGCGCCGCTTAATATCTCTGTTGACGACACATCTAGTGGGTCTGAGGTCTCACTTGCATTTAGCACTGGCATGGGGGTTTACTCGCCGCCAAATGCGGTGATGGAAGAGTTTTGTAAGATAGTTTCAGTGGCTAATAAATAGGCTGATGCATCCAATGAAAGAGTCAGTGTATTCTGGCTCTGGGGCTTATTCTAGTCTAGATAATCAATGTTGCGGTATTTTTACATGCTGGAAATATGAGGGGTTATCAATATCTATGAAAGTTTTACATATAATAAGAAGTAATTTTTTTAAAAAATACAATTAAGTTGATATGGAAGTTTGCTTTGTTTTATTAAGCGCAGGATATTTTCCTTTCTGTATAAGTAAATATAGTGTTTTCGAGAAATATTTACGACTTTATAAGTTTGTCGTTGTGATTGTTTTTTAATTGCCAATACCCTTCGATCGCTGGGGATGCTGGATCGAGATTGTTAAGTGTTGGCTTCAGTATTTGCATGCCGTTTTCTGGCTGCTAGCGATAGTTAAGGGGTGATGTAGTGGCATTTGATTATGGTTCTATTGATATTGGTTTGCGAAATCCGTTCAAGATGGAGGGCTTGGTAACTACCGTTCGTGGTGCTGTTGTAGCTTTAATGGGTCTTGTCCTCCTTGTTAAAGCCGCCTCAATTGTCAGAAGTGAGCCAGTAATAGGTTGGATAATTGTATCTTTTGGGATTGTTCTTTTGGGTAGCGGGATCGCCGCAGCATCACACGGTATCTTCGCGATGCTTCGTTACTTTGTTGGAAGGAGTCATCCGACCTCGCTTGCAAAAAATCATAGTCGAACTGAATCAAGTACATCAGAAGGTGAAGAGAAGTACGTCGCGTACAAAAATAAAGAGCTAACTGAAATGTTGGTTGGTCGAAAAAACACTACTTTTATTGAGCCTATTGGTCTTATTGCTCGATTAGTGCACACTATTTTTCCTCGCCTCACATATATGCCTGGTCCAGTCCGAAATATCGCTCAACGTATTGTCGGTGCTTGGGTTGTAACGCTTGTAGCATTGTTGGCATACGCATTTGTAGGATTTGTTTCGCTTGCTGGTTTTGCTGGAGAAATTGGTACCTTTGTTTTTCCAATTTATTCGATAGCTCTAGTGCTTTACTTTTTAGTGATTTGGCGTTCGGCAGGTAGGAATATCCAGCGTATCCCCGATAAGGATATACCGGGTGTTGGTGTTGGCGATTTAGTATTAATTTCCGTAGGGGCAATATTGTTACCGGTGATAATTGGGTTGTTAATACAGTACTTACTAACTTCATCTGATGTCACTGTAACTCATGTTTCCGAAGTCTTATCAAATTTCCCAGCTGCTCACACGTCTTTGTATCTGCTGGGTATGTTCGTAGCTGCGGTCGGGATGACTGGTCTAGTTGTAATTATGCTCCGAAAACGTCTCGTGCATGCCGATCCCAAGGTTGAGGTTTCAGAGCTCAGAGAAAATTGGCAGGAATCTGTTCATCCAAATGAGATATTTATCAACTTAGACAATCTTGTGATGGCAAATCGGAGGTTTAAGGAGGTCCCAAATCGAGTCTACCAAGAACTTGAACCGACACTGAATGAACAGGTGGAGGGAAAAGGGAAGTTCTATGGTGAAATGACCCAAGAAATACAGCCAAAATTTATAGATGTTGATCTAGGGCTGGATTTTCAGCGAGCTAGGTTATGTGGATTGATTGCTGGAAACATTATGCGTGTAATTAACGCTACTTTATTGATTTTTATTGCGTTTGCTATTGGTGATTTGTACGAATTAGTTCGTGGTATAGATTTCAAAAATGACAATTTCGGATTAAATGATAACCTGCTTTACAGTATTTCCGACAATACTGCTTTAGTTTTGCATATGTTTATGGTTTTTTTAATAGTTAAGGCGTTCGCTTCAGTAATCCTAAACTCTGTTCATTGTTTTTACGCGGAAATGCAGTTCGAAAGTAATCTAATATACATAAAAGTTGAAGGCACGTTCACTGAATCTAAAATATCAACTGGCACTGGAATTCATGACTCCACTCGCTCGGAAAATACTTTGGTTAGGTCTAGCATAACGCCCTGGATTATAGTTTGTCGTGTTGTTTCCAGTACCTTTGCTGCGACTGGTATCCGAAATTTGGAGTATCCACGCTATATCCTTGAAATGCACAAAAACGAAAAGGAGTTAAGTGATATTCGTAATGACGTAGTCGGTTTCTTAAAAGATCGAGAGTCCATCGCGTCGATTACGAGTAATAGGGATCTACAGAATGCATCGCAGATACATGAAATAAATAATCAATCACGTGCATTCGCTGTTCAGCCGTCAGTAGCGCTTCAGCGTGCTGAGAATGAGGCGGCGGGACACCTAAGGCAAGAAGCGGAGCGTCAGGCTAATGGTGGCTTTGATGATGGGCGAGCTTAATATTCCAGGATATAAAATAAAGGGCTCTATTGCGATCAAATAGTGATGCGATTTTAATGCTGTTGATTTCATCAGCCTGGCTGAAAAGGAGAATAAAGTGCAAGATAATAATGAAGTAAATTTAGCAACTAAATCCTTAACCGTAAGCGATTCTGCGGCTAAGACAAACGCGCTCATTGCGTATGGATTCATGGCGGTTGGTCTTTTTACAGGCGTTTTTTGGATTGTCGGTGCAATCTGGGCGATGCTTAAAAAGAGTGAAGCTCATGGATCTATATTTGAAGATCATTATTCTAATATCATTAAAACGTTTTGGTGGGGGTTAGGCTTCTCAATTATTGGTGTTTTATTAGCTGTCTTTGTCGTGGGCTATTTTATATTAATTGCCGTTTGGATATGGTCTATTTTTAAGGTTGTTAAAGGTTTTTCAAAGATAACTTCGAATAAGTCATATGGTTAATATGGTAGGTAATTGGAAAATGATAATTAGTTTTTTCGTATATTGATCTTTAATTGACGGATAATAACTTCGTAATTTTAATGTGTTTATTATGGATTTCAATAAAACAAAGGAGAGTTTCGGTGTCAAAGTATTTTCTATTATTGTTTTTTATGGGTATCTCACTGGTGGGCTGCTCTGGTGATCCAATCACGAGTCAGGCTAAAGCTGACCTTGAGAAATATTTTGTTGAAGAATTTTCTGGTTATGAGCTTGGTGATTTTGAAATGGACCTACACGAGACGTCGGCCGAGCGTGGATCAACGATAACAACATACAAGATCACTGGAACGGCTGAAATTTCTAACGATGCTGTAATCTCAATAACACAGGCTGATAAGTACGCGTTGGTAAGAGAGGCCGGTAAACTTCAGGATGTTCCGTTCCTAGGTGGTTTTAGATACGTAACCAATGGTGAGTCGATAGAATCTGAGGTTCGTTTAGATGAATCTGCATTTGACCGTAGTCTTGAAAGTAAATCGAAGATTAAAAATCAAGAGATGGAAGTGGTTTTTCTTGGCTCTTCTCGCGAAAAAGAATTATCAAATAGTTTCAGTAAAAAGCTTAATGAATTGACACCGATGATTGAACTCTTACTAAAAGAAGAAACATCTCGAAGTGAGGAAATACGCTTATTGAACACGAAAACGTATCGTGGTGATGAGTTGTATAAGCTACAGGCTACTCAGCGCGAGGCTAGATCCAAGGTTGGGCCTGCGGAACGAGAGCTGAATAAGCGTATAAGTGCTGAAATGAATGAGGAATTATTACCTGTTGAGACGGCCAAGGTTGACGAGATTAATGCGGTGCGCAAGAAGGGCGGTTTAGGCTGGGGTGAACGATATAAGGTTGAAAGAGAAATTGCCGCGAAATACCAGCCTGCTATTGATGAGGCGAAGAAAAAGTACAGTGCAATGTTTGAAGAGCAGCGCAAATCTATACCTGAGGTTGCTGCTTATGAAGCTGCTGGTGCCCAAGTTCAAGCCTATATTGATGGCGTTAATGCAAAGGTTGCTGAGCTTGAGAAACATCAAGATGTTGAGAGTCAAAAAAGGTACGATCTTCAAGATAGTAAAAGACAAACAGAATCTTGGTTGTACTACGTAGAAGAAGCCAATAAAGGTTAATTCCCTACTTATTCCATAAAGCACTTAAGCGATATCACCCTACTTAAGTGCTATCTATTAAAGGGTGAAAAAGGGACTACTATGAAAAAGGTATTATTGGCATTACCCATAGCATTAGCGTTAACGGCCTGTGGTTCGCCTTCAGTTGAAGACTTCATTGAAAACCCAGAGAAGCTACAAGCAGCATTAGAGAAGTGCAATATGCTTGTGGCTCAGGGCAAGGACGCGGACACTGAAGAGTGCAACAATGCTCAGACCGCTACCCAGAAAATGATGAACAATGTAATAAACAATACAATGAAACAAATGGGTCATTAAAAAAACAGCTTGATCGGGTCGTTACCTTTGGGGGCCCATACTCCGTGCTGTGGTCAAGTAAACCTTGGCCACAGTTAAGTATCTAGCAATCCAATGCGAATGTCTTTTATAACGGTCGAACGATGCTGGGAATGTGGAGCTGTTACCTCCCTATAAATATAGTGGCCCAATTCACCCATTTATTCACCGGAATGCCCAGCTAAATGAGGGCATATCACTAAATATTGGCTTTAATGAGTAGTAGCAATATTGTTCTCCCGGCTGAAACGTAGATAAAACGGGGGTTCAGCGACCAGTACACCTGATGCACGCTAATTTGCGTCGGTTTTTTCAGGTAGTACATTTTACTGGATCGCAATTTTACTGCCCTGCTGGCAGCGAGAATTCTAAGGAAGCAACTACGAGCATAGGATACTTATGGATCATTCAATTCTGAAAACAGTACTGGGCGCATGCGGCTTTGATTGGTTGTGGCGGCGGTGGTGGCGATCCCGAAAAGGATAGCTCTACCGACTACCCCTCCAACATCGAAGACTCTGGCACCGACAACGCAGGTGGCATTGCCCCTGGTGGGGTGGATAACGGTGCCAATACACCAGATGAAACTGACAACAGCGGCGATGCCTCTGGTGAAGACACCAGTGCTGGCAATGAGGGCGCATCTTCCGGAGAAGGTTCAGGCTCGGCTGGTGAGGGTGCTGGCAGCGATAGCGCGAAGATTACCGACTGCCTTGCTCACAACCCGTACTCCGTTCCCACAGTCAGCGATCAAATCCTGTGCTGGGACAACTACTCGGTGGGCTATAACTACACCACCAAGCAGCCTGACTGGGTCGCCTACTCCCTCCAACGGGATAAAGTAAACCTCTACGTTGAGCGCACGGATGATTTTCATGGAGACGAAAGTATTCCTGAATCCGTCCGCTCTACCTTGGATCACTATAAGTACAGCGGCTATATCGCATTTTTTTGAAATTTCAATGAGTTAAGTGATTCGCCAATGTGTTAGTGGGGCGTACTCTCTTGTTCACTTATCTCGACGAGCGAAAACAGTGACTGACTGCTTTTGTGACTCAAGAGTCTGAAGCACCATCTACTTACGATGGCATTTCTTGGTCTAGTAAAGAGCGGATGGTCAAAAACCCCGAACTAAATGGCCTTGTTCGATTGCGCAGGTAAATCTCGATTAATTACAATCAACAGCCGATCAGCCCCACTTCCACTGGACCGTCCGCCTCAATTCTAATATCAGGAAAACAACTCAATCCGGCACGAGCGGGATCTATTTGCAAATATTTTACATTCCGAGCTTTTATATGTACGCGATCCGTACGCGCAATTTCAGTGCTCGAAGTCCAATCACGCTGACGACGGAAATATGGAGCTGGCTCATGGCTACCTCCAGAAAGGACAGCGGCGCTTGAACTGAACGGCGTTGGTTCACCCTGAGCCACACCAAGCCCTTCTGTGACAATATCAATTTCGCCAGTCAAAAGTTGCTTATCATTAAGCTCAATATTAGAAACCCAATACGCTCCACTTGGCGCAACTACACCCACGCGGGGGCTATCTTGAGAGCGATCAATAGCATACCGTACCCTAGCAGGGTTACGTTCCACCAAATGCTCTCCAAGAAACGCAGTTGCTTGCGGATAGTAATCATAGGTTGAGGGTGAAAGATGGTCCCATGTTGGAAAACTTAATACATCATATCTTAAACCAGTATTGTCTAGCGCTTGCACTGTAAGCTCAGTTAACGGCAACGGTTGCAGTTCATCCAGAGCTGAAACCCACATCATAACGGGGACATTATGCATGCTTGCCACGAGGTGCTCGACTGGTGTGGTCGCGACTACCGGCGCAATTCGAGCAAATAAATCAGGATAGCGTGACGCAAGACGAAAACTCCCAATGCCACCCATAGAGATCCCGCTCATAGCAACCCATTCTGAATCAAGTTTATAGTGGCTAGCGACATCAGCCCAGACTTCAAATACATCAGCTTCAGCCATATCGATGTAAAAACCATCTGGCCCTCGCGCAGCAGGCGTTATAACAATACTACCGCGACCGCGCTCGCCATACTGTTCAGCGTGCCGACTACCTAGATATTGATTAAAATTAGCCGACAGGGCATGTAGCAATAATGTAAGGCCATAACCCTCCACGGATGGTGGAGTTCGCGGCACATAGATCGCATAGGGCTGCAATTGCCCAATAAGAGGTCCATCACATTCCCCTGTAGTTCCAAGACCGCATTGACGAGAGTAATCAACGCCTTGGCCGTACTCAAATCTACTAGCAAAGATTCGGTTCATGTGTCCCGTTAACGGGACACCGGATTCATCTGTGATGGAGTCTATAAGTTTTGCAAAATCCACAACCGTATAGAACGTGCTTATATCACCCGAACTGAGGGCATCTGCCTGTGCTCGTTCCTGCCAAAAATGAGCTTCAGCTAAAGCCTGCGCAGCGGCATCAACAATTGTTCTACCGCTCTTAGCGGTAAATTGCGGCATGGGTTCTTCACGAAATGCTACGTTATACAGTGCCGCGCCAGAAATCGCAGCGCCGCCTGGAGTAGTGTCATTTGCGATCAATCCCGGCTGAAGATAGTGACCAGATTCCAAATCCCATAATCCTACACCCGCAGCCAAACGAACTTTACCTCGGCCTGGATTCCATATACCGTGTGGAATTCTTACCTCAATCTGACGCCGCACTGGATCCACATTTACGGTGATTTCAGCTTCTATAACAGTTAAATCACTTGCTTTATGAGCAACAGCTTCACTGCTATGTACTGTGACGAAGATATCTGCAGGTGACCTAACTCCAGCACCGAGAGGCCAATCTACGAGTTCATCGGACGCGCCAATTGCAAGAGTGAATGCGGAAAGCTCTGACTCTATCATTGTATTTAACGTCAGCCGAAAAGCCGTCGCATTGTTTAAAGCACGCATTCGCAGCTCAACGAGATCGGCAGCATTATTCGCATAAGCAGAATTCGTCGGGTACGTTAAAGTCCCCGCTTTTCGAGAAAAAATATAGCTAGTACTCCCAGCGCCCTGAGGGTCCGTGAAATCCTGAGTTCCAGCAGCACCGTGATCGTCAAAAAGCCAATCCTGGTAAATAAATTCGCCAGAGCGATAAGCGGTCGCGCCGGAAATCAGAATAGGCTGCGCATTCCAAATGCTTGTATTGCTAAGTTGTGGAGAAACTGGAGCCGGCGCGTAAAGAATTGGCGGGCCGGGTCTAGGAGTGAATTCTGATGGCAAACCAGCCAATTGATTTACATCAATCGATTGCGTTGTACTGATTTGTTTACTGTCCCGACAGCCTTGAATTGATAGCACCGCCAACACAAAAAGCGCGAAGGGTTTTACCTTCCAAACGTTTAAAAACTTAACCATGGCGGAGTCCTTTCATATTCTTATTCGATTTATTTATTTTTGCCGTTTAGTCTAATTCTTATAAGCAATTACGTACCCAGCATACATCAACCGGACCTTCAGTCTCGAAGCACTCAATTGGTGACCTTGGGTGATGCAACCACTGAGGTACATAATAGTCTATTTGAGTGGTTTTGATCGTCCGTTAATGGGGTAGAGCCTGTGACTTTAATGACACCGAGATGTCTTGGTCCATAGCGGGTGTTGTGGGATTATTAACTGCGTTTAATGAGTGCCGTTCCCGGTTAATGGTATCGCCATAGGGTGTAGCTCGTTGAAAATTACAGGATAAGAGTGCTGACCCATTGTGGATGGGACGGTGTGATTAACAGGGTTTGATGAGCGCCATCCCCCGTTAATGGGGTAGAGCCCGTTGAGGTAACTGGACTGACAACTTAGCTTTTGTGGCACAATGGTAATTGGCACAAACCAAGTGGTCAGCGACCACTTGGCACCAACGTCTGCGGACATCCGAATTATGGAGCTAAGAGGTCAAATTTGGGAGTTTTGAAAATTGAATGGGCACAGTTTGGGCACGATTTGGGCACAGCCAAATTTCAGGCATAAAAAAACCCAGACCAAAGGTCTAGGTTTTTTTATATAAGTCAAAGACTTATGTTTGGTGCGCCCGGCACGATTCGAACGTGCGACCGCCTGGTTCGTAGCCAGGTACTCTATCCAGCTGAGCTACGGGCGCTTCAGGCTGCGTACTATATGGATGTCATCCCTTCCTGTCAACGACTTCATGAAATAATTTTGAAATTGCCGGTATTTGTTCAAAAAATCGCCAACATATTGATATATAACAGCATTAAGGTGCTGATCTAACACATTTCCTGTGCTGGTGCTCGAGAAAATCTAGCTGATCAAGCGAGGAAATGTCTTTCTAGCGGGGCTGGGTGCGGATCTGGGGCAGAGGTTTACGCGGAGCAACTTTATCATCGTGCTACACTGCCCAAATAATTGATATATATAGTGTTGTGTCGACACCTTAGCCGTGTAAAGTTGGCGTTGATCACGTCTCGCTAGCGATTTCGCGGTGGAACCTTTGGTAAATAAGTGAGGTTATTTTAATGGAGTTGTTCAGGTTCCAATTCAAACATCGAGGCTTTAGCCTGTCCTACTTGGACTCTGCGCCAGGCGATGGCGATCGGCCTGTGGTGTTATTGCTACATGGTTTTCCAGATACGGCTTTAATGTGGCAGCTGCAAATTGACGCGCTTCATGCTGCTGGCTATAGGTGTGTTGCACCAGATACGCTCGGCTGCGGGCAGTCCGACATGGCGCCGCGCGTTCGCGATTACAATGCGGTCAAGGTCGCCAGTGATAGTGTTGCCTTGCTTGACCACCTAGGTATTGAAAAGGTGTATGTTGTGGGCCATGACTGGGGCGCGGTCATTGCCTGGTTTTTCGCGGCATACTTCCCAGCACGTACAAATAAATTACTGGTGATGTCGGTAGGCCATCCCACGTCATACGCCCGTGCTGGGCTAAAACAAAAATTGCTAGGCTGGTATACCCTATTCTTTCAGCTAGGTGGCCTGTCGGAATGGCTTCTGAGGGGCGAAGGACGGTTTTCCTTGCGTAAGGTGTTCGCTAGCCATCCGGACATGGATGAAGTCATGGCACGCTTGCGTCAACCTGGGCGGCTAACTGGGGCAGTACGTCTGTATCGAGCGGCTTTAGTGACTGTATTTATTCGCAGGCAGCCGAGAGTATCTGTGCCAACACTAGGCCTTTGGAGCGACGGTGATCGCTTCTTGACGGAAGCTCAGATGCTTGACTCTGAGAAATATGTTGATGGCCCTTGGCGTTACGAGCGTTTGAGGGGGCATCATTGGATCTCATTGGAGCAGCCTGAGCGTTTGAATCAGTTGATGTTGGAGTATTTCTCCTGAGGAAATGCGTAGCTACGTCCGCAGGAGAAATTGTGTCTATTTAACAATTAGCGCATCAGTTATGAATTTAGTTTTTCTCTAATTTGATCAATACCTTTGTATTTTTTTCAGGGAATTAATCTGTATCTTTGGTAAATAAAATGCTATCGAGGCGAAGTACGCTATCGGTGGCGCTAGCGTCAACGTAGCTAAAGGAAATGTCGTTTGTGCCGGTCAGTGGTCCAATTTTACCCCCTACGGTTTTCCATTTTCCTATACCCTCAGTTTTAGGTATCGTTATTTCCGCCAGCAGAGTTCCGGTTTTAGTACGTACCATCACGGTTCCGGTATCTGTTTCTGATGTCACTTTTAATTGGACGTGGTTGAATGACAGATTGTCGAAGTCTATGTTGTTAAATATGATTTTGTCATTATTGTCGAAGACGACATGAAGTCCATCGTCATTAAAGTTTTCACGTTTTTTTGTGTTGTTGGTTTCGCTGTAATTTTCGGCTTCTATTGTGCTTCGACCATTGTATCGGCCAATCCCAAGTTCTGTTTGAATAACGGGTCTGATTGAACCGTCATCATTGAAATGCAGGTAATCGGCAGCCACGCTTCGTCGAGTATTGTTACCGCCGGACAAATCAGAGTTATGGTAAAACAAATACCACTGTCCCTTGTATTCAACTATAGAATGATGATTTGTAATGCCGGATACATCACCATTGACTATACCTTGGTAGCTAAACGGCCCTGTCGGGCTGTCCGCCGTTGCGTAGGCGATTAAATGATCGTTGGTGTCAGGAAGAAATTTTCCAGTAGAATAGCTTAAGTAATAAGTGGTTTGATACTTGTGCATCCAAGCCGCTTCATAGAAATAATCTACGCCCTTGAGTTTAAGGATCTCGCCGTTTATTTTCTTCATGGAGGCATCTAATTTCGCTACCTTGACAGATTTTCCACCCCAATAAAGGTAGGCTTGACCATCATCGTCAATGAATACGGCGGGATCAATTTCATCGCTACCTTGAATGTAGCTAGGCTCTGCTGTAAATGGCCCAGCAGGTGAGTCACTGGTGGCGACGCCAATTCTAAAATTGTTATCTTTGTCCTTTGCTGGGAAATAAAAATAATAAGTTCCATCTTTATATACGCAGTCTGGGGCCCACATTTTTTGACTTGCCCAGGGAACATTATCTACTGAAAGTGCGATACCGTGGTCTTCCCACGTTAATAGGTCTGCAGATGAAAGAACATGGTAGTCTTTCATTGTATACCGCATTGCATCATCTTCATCGTGAGATGGGTAGATATAGACTCTGTTTTCGAATACATGCGCAGAGGGGTCGGCTGTATAGATGTGATTGACCAAAGGATTGCCATTTTCTAGCGCAGACACATCCATACTGCTCATGATTAATATTGCCAATAAACCGATATTTACCTTTTTCGTAAAGATGTTTGTTGTGTGTGGCATTGTATTCAAATCATCCATTATTATCCCCTAGCGATAGGCTCAAGTATCCAGTCGAAGTCTTAGTTTGTGATCTAAAAAGTGTTAGTAAGTGCATATTTACAACAGCTTATAAGCATTAATATCGCAGCGTTGCCCCAGGCATGGGCTTGCTAGTCTCACTTTCCCACCATTGATTAGGTCCTTCGGCGGATATTTCTTGCCATGTGTTTATGAGCCGCTGTTTCATCTGTGCCAATTTTTCAGGCATCCCTTCGGCAAGGTCAATTTCTTCCTTCATGTCTTCTTGGATATTGAAAAGTTTGAAGTTACTCAGGGTATCATTGGCAACGATTTTCCAGTCGCCTTCGCGGAGCGCGACACGATTGTCGTAGGGAGAAACATGAGTTCGCCAAAAGAGTGGCGTTTTACGTACTAAATGCTTGCCGGTAATTGCTGGCAGAAAGTTGACACCGTCGATGGTTCTATCTTGGGGAGTTGGAAGGCCAACGATATTTAAAACCGTCGTGAAAATATCAGTGCCGATTACCGGTATGTTGCTTTCTGTATTTGCTATAACATGTCCAGGCCAGCGAACGAGAAAGGGAACACGAATCCCTCCTTCAAAATCATAGCGTTTATAGCCTTTTAAACCACCACTGCTACCGCCAAATTTAACCACTGGCCCGTTATCTGATGTAAATATTACTAAAGTGTTGTCGCTAAGGTCTTGCGTATCTAGGGCTTTCAATATCTGGCCCAGTGCATAGTCCATTTGACTGATGTTGCCATAATATTTTTTATTTTGGGGTGTTTCATTTGGGTAGAGATCTGAAAATTTAATATCGGTTGCGATGGGGGAGTGGGGCTCATGAAACCACACAGACATTAAGAATGGTTTTAGGGGCTCGCGCTTATGTTTTAACCATTGAATTGCCTCATCCGCAACCAGTGGTGCGGAATAACCATTTAGCTCGCCAACTTTCACGCCATTTCGGATGAAATTGTTGGGGTTTTTATGGCTGGGCCAAGCATTATTGTGTGTGGCAAACCAGTAGTCATAACCATGATCATTTGGCTGTGGAAATGACTTGTTATTGACTTGAGTCTTGGAGAGTAAATGCCATTTTCCAAAGTGCGCTGTACTATAACCTGCCTGTTTAAGCATCCTGGGATAGGTGATTTCACTTTTGCGAAGGTGTGTTGGCTCGGAATGTCCGGATAAATGTCGCCATACTCCATTGCGGTAGGGTGTTCTGCCAGTGAGAATTGCAGAGCGTGATGGAGAGCATACTCCTGCCGCCGCATAGCCTTGATTAAATTTAACACCTTGTTTGGCAAGCAAGTCTATATTTGGCGTTTTAATAACACTGTGGCCATAGGTGGCAGTATCTCCCCATCCTAAGTCATCAGCTACAATAACAATAATATTGGGGCGATTATGCCTTGGCTTATGTAAAGGTTCGGCTAAACATTGATATGAGAAAAGTAATAACAGAAAGATATTGATAAGTGCATTTTTTGTATTAACTCTCATTACTAATCTCTTAAAAGAAGAATAATTTTCTTTATGTTTTGATTTCTGGATATAGTTAGATTTAATTTTTTGTGCCACTTATTAGTTTGATATGCACTTAGAAAATCTTCTGCTGTATCAATTTTGTTTTTATCCAGAACTTCTAAAATTACATCATTGGCCATAATGCCACTTCTATCCATTAAGCTATCTTTTGTCACTGATATGATCATGGCTCCTGCCATTTCAGAAATACCTAAAGCAGATTGTTCGCCGAGAGTTGTAACTGTCTTTATTTTGGCGCCAAAGAGTTGGTAGGTTTTGGTCTTGTCGTTGCTTTGATTAGCAAGAATAAGACCTGGAATATTCGGTTTTAGTGCAATTTTCTTAAGCTTTGGACTCATTACGCCAACATTGTTAGTGCTGAAATTTTTGAAGCCAATTTCCTTTGCCTTTGAATCATCTTGAACTCGAAAGTCACCCGTATTTGCATTAATAAACAATGGTGGCCCATATTTTGAGCGCTTGTCTGTACCGCGCTTTTGCGCATCGTCTAATGCAGACCAATTCATGAAGTAGTTTTGGTCTATGTCTTCACCCCAGAAGTCGTTAGAGACCGGGGCATAGCCCATCATTACTATGTTGTGTTTGAATTTATCGCCGCTATTTTTAAACCAAACGTGTGGGTGCAAGGTATTGTTGATGAGAATATTGTTATAGACGTTCCGCCGAAAACCTTCTCTTAGTTTTAAACCGCCGTTGAGCAACACATTGTTATAAATATCGTAATTGGACGAACCGTCATCTAGGTCGATATCCCAGCCATGATCACATCTGAAGCGGTTGTTTCTGATCACTACGGTTTCGGTGGCATCTTTCAGGTAAAGGTCAGGGTAGGATTGCGTGATATATTCCATTTTTTTGCGTGTTGGATGCCAAAATCGGTCTCTACCCCACGAGTTAAACGCACCGTGATCACCGGTTTCTAACACGGTGTTGAAAACATCATTATATTCAATGAGATGCCCACCCCATGTACCTTCACTGACGTTTATACCAGCCCTAGGGACTTGATAGATTGAATTGTGACTGACGGTTATGGCGCGCGACATTGACAATTGCACACCAGCCACTTGCTTTTCAATCAAGCCAATGTTGTGTATTAAATTATCAATGACGAGTGAATTGGCGGGGTATAAGGCATTTTGAGGGCCAGCGGAAAAATCGATCTTATCTAACTCAATAAATTCATGGTAGGTAAAGCTAGCTGAGCGTACGGCCGATGGGTCGCCAACGAAATTTATTGCGCCTGCGCCAATATGAGAAATATGATTTCCGGAAATCTCGATATTACGAGCATAGCGGTTTACCGCGATTGCATTTCCACCAAGGTTAACAAAGCTACTGGCTTTAATCTGGATGTTTTCGGCATTTTCGATCGCGACCGCAGCGCCTCGGTATATCGCCCAATCACTTCTTAATAGTGGTTCACTTGTGTCCATAAAGCTATGTGTGGTGTGAGTAAAGGTTATGCCGCTTATCATTATGTTTTTAACAGGCTTGTTTGCATTGCCAGTAATGGTGATTAGCTGTTTTAACTGTGGTATATCTAGCTGACGGTAATTAGCTAGATCAGTGCTGTCAGGGTAGAAATACAAGGTTTGATCGCTATTATCAAAGTACCATTCTTTGGGTGCATCAAGTTCTTCAAAAACATTCTCTACATAGCGATATTTTCTATGTGGCGCTGATGGACGATTGTTCTGGTAACCACCCTCCAATATCCATTCACCGTCAGCTGCTTTTCCCGTAAGAGCATAATGCATTCCACCCCAGCGGCCTTTATGCAAAGCATGAACAAAAGCACCCTTTGGGTTTGTCCAATGTTTTGTACGTTTGGGATCTATGGCGTCTTCCGCATATCCGCCATAAATGTCTGCGTTGGGGTTGTAGTTTGGATAACGCGCCCTAATTTGCGATTTATCGCCAACGAAGACTTGATCAACATGATGAATGTCGAGCTTGGTTTTGACGATATTCTGCGTGTGTCTTTGCCATTTAGGGTTTGTTTTCTTGGCGCCACTTATTATGGTTTTTCCATCCATGGCCCCAATGAGTGAAAGGGTATTATCGGTATTGTTTTCGAGTACAAGTGTCTTATCTAAATAATAGGTTCCAGCTGCTAAGCTGACATTAACATCCCTGCCTGAAGCGAGAAGCGGTTTTGCCTGCTCAATAACGCGTGCGAGTTCTTCTGGATTATTACTTGTGACAACTATTTCTACTGCAGTACTGAAGTTTGATTCCGATGGTGTTGAACAAGCATATAAACTGAAAAGCAGTACTATCAAGCCAGAAAGAATTTCAGTATGGTGACATACTTGTTTAAGCACATTAACAAAAAACACATGAACTCCTGATTTCAGCTAGACGTCGGTGGGTTTATGTTTTGAAAAAATCCTTAAGTAAACGTCTATAAATCCGATTTGGACTGATTTTATTATCTAGGGTGGTGTTTTCGAGCTAGCGGTAAAGTACAACATCCGCTTAGATCTTCCCTATATAGTGACTTAAATATTTTTACTATCAAAGAAGCTTCATAAACTCACTTACCGATATGGCTGGTTTCGTACCCAATCAAAATTAAATGTTGAATAGCTGTACTTGGGTTGTATGCAACCATGTGTCCTTGAATAGAGCGGCAGCTTACTATTCGTAGCAAGGCATGCGATGCTTGATTATTATTGATAATTATACACAAGGAGGGTGTAGTCAAGCACCTTATTAATTTGCGGATTTAACCCCCATGCATTGTTATTGGTTAGAGTCGATAGATATGGCTTATGGCGCCGTGATGGTTGGCGATCACAACTACAACTTACACAGTTTAGTGCTGTTCTTTGTTTGGGAGCTGGCTATGTGCGGTCAACGAATCGGTGGCCTTTTTTCTGAGATTCTTAGTATTTCGGGGCAGTTAATGAGACGAAACTGTTGTATGTACACGAGATACCAGTAGGTGAAGTCAAATTTTGGGCTTTATGGCAGTTGTTGAAGGTATTGATGTGAATCGGTGAGTGTTTGTCGTGGAGGGGGCCAAATTTGCTTTGGGGGAATGAGGTGTTTTTGACGGGGGATAGGCATGTTTAACTATCGCTACGTTTAAACTCATTCGTTTATTTTCCCGCAAGGACTTTAGTTCCTTGCGGGGAATACGCTAACGTTTAAAGCGGAGCAATGGCCAAAATATCAATTGGCAACGCATCGAGGCCAGGTAAGCTACCACCGCCAATCACGGCAAATACATCAAAAGGAAGGACGCTTAAGCCAGGTACCGGGCCGCCGCTTAATATTGATACCACGTCAATTGGCAGTGCATCTAGGCCTGGCAGGCTGCCGCCAAGTAATGCGCCGGGATCAATGGGTAGGAAGGTTAAACCAGGTATGGTTGGCAGGCCAACATTCAATAGGGCTAAATAATCAGTTACGTTTGGCAGGCCACCGCTAAGCAGCACACTTGGGTCTGTAGGTAGGGCGTCAAGGCCTGGCAGGCCGCCACCAAGTAAAGCGCTAGGGTTGGTAAGTGTTTCTAAGCCAATCAAGCCACCATCAAGGGCGGGTAGCGTTGTCAGTAGTACCATTGGATCGAGGGGGAGTGCATCTAAGCCGGGAAGCCCGCTTGCGCCGCCGCCCAAGGCACCAAGCTGATTGTCGACTTGCGTTAATACGTCAATAACCGGCGCTAGTGGGCCAGCCATGCTGAGGGATGAGATCGAAGTGAACGCGACTGCAGCCGCAATTTTTTTAATACTAGTCATTCTGTTCCCCAAAATTTTATCTTCTGAAAGTGATTGCAATGCTTACGGCGCCACCGCTAACTAAAACTGTTGTAAGCGAGTAGTCATGGTACGTAGTTACACTTATATCTAGGTGTGACGGCGGTCACAAAAAATTGCCTGATCTGCTCATGAAGTGACCGCTAGTTCACGTAGAAACCCCTTTGAGATCTTGTTTTGTTTGCTCGTCTCGATACAAAGCGCCGTTAAGTAACCCTACCAAGGCAGCTTGATGAGTATGTGAGAATGATTGACAGGCAGGCCGTATGGGATGGAATGGCCGGCGGCTCGGGCGAGATAAAATGCCAATTGTAACCACCGACGTATGTTCAAATGCTGCGTTTAAATATCCGATTTAGTTTGATGGTAGCCCCCGCAGCTAACTTCCCTGCGTGCGGTATCAACTTGAGGCCAGTCAGCATTTGATGTGATCACCCGTCGCCATAAAATTAAGCCTTTGTCGCTCGGCGCCGTTACCTCGATGGCGTCGGTCGCAGGCTGTATCTCTTGCTGCTCGGTCCTTAGCACGACGGTCACCAGGTTGCCGCTTATCGCTTGGTCGTTAACTGCAAATATATTGTCGGTGTTGTCGGCAAATACAGCGAGCGATGTATAGTTATCCGATGCGTTTAATGTCGCCATTACTGGTCCGTTACTTAGGTCGTATGCACATACGGTGTAGGCAAGGTCTGGCGCTGGTCTGACTATTTTTCGGCTTTTCGCAGTGATTTTTTCTGGAATATACAGCCGATTGGCCCCTCCAGCCTCAGACTTGATATTGAACATGATGAGAGCCATAAGGGCTTTGGGCGTATAACGCACAACAACAAGGTGGCTAACGACGGCGACGATGGCGATGAATACAAGCCAGTGGGCTAAGCGTTTCATTGGCAGTTCTCCCGTTGAATTACGGGGAGTTCGACGCTTTGCGGTGCCTTGTATACCTCGGCGCTAGGGTTGTATAGGCGCAGTGTAAGAGAGTAATTGCCAGCTGCGCGGCTTGAAATCCAGTTTTTGGGGTTCGCAATTGCCGACACGATAATATCGAATTGCCCGTTCTCATCTCTCTCGACCGTTGTTTTCGCAATCGACAGTGCATTATCTGTATTTTGGGGTAAATAGTGGTCGGCTGCATAGGCGGTTAGACTCCACCAGCGGGCGTCTGGGTCTTTACCTAAAACATGGTAGGTGCAGTGTTCTTGCAGCGGCTGGCCAATGCTGTCCTCCGCGGCGGTGTAATAAAGTGTCTCTTCTTTGGATAGCGCGAGTAGGCCACCGACCGCAATGGCAGCGCGTTCGTACATATTTGAATCAACGGCGCCGGTTGCTAACAGCGTTCGCCACGGGCCATTATGCAGTGCTGCGGCGTCGAGCTGTTTGCGAAGCGCAGCTTGCGCGGACAAAATGCCAATGGTGATTCCAAGCACGAGTGCTAAGCTGTATTTGAGTATTCGCATGGTTATCGTCTTATTATGATCGCTGTGTTATTGATATTGTTATTTGTACGAACTAAATAATAACACAACAATCACGTCGATCTTCCTAGTCTGTTGCGCTTCAAAGAGCAATGTTAAGCGGCTACTAGCGCGAGGGAGGTATTACAGTTAGAACAATAAAAAATGGTGATAAGGATTAGATTATGAGAAAACTCCCTTTGTGTGCCGCCTTGGGATTGTGTGTCGCCACGCTCACACTCGGTGGCTGTAGCTCTAAAGATACTCCACTTGAGCGCGCCGCCGATGCCGACGCCTATGGCAGTACACCCGCCACAGCGCGCACGGCTGAGATAAATCGGCAGGTATTGCAAGAATTGCCTTTTGCAGACGAACAGGATTTTGTTGAGGCTAGACGTGGTCTCATCGCCAGCGCAGAGGCGCTTACGATTCGTGATAAAAACGATAAAGTAATATGGGATCAGCCGTCATACGAGTTTATTAGTGGCGATGCGCCCGATAGCGTCAATCCTAGCCTTTGGCGGCAAGCCAAGCTGAATAATATTCATGGTCTTTTTAAGGTCACCGACGGTGTTTATCAGTTGCGTGGCTTTGACCTTGCCAATATGACCATCATCGAGGGCGATAAAGGTTGGATCGTGGTCGACCCTTTGACCACGGCGGAGACCGCGGCGCGCGGAATTGAGTTTGCCCGCGAACATCTTGGCGACCAAACCATATCGGCAATTTTATTTACGCACAGCCATATAGATCATTTCGGTGGCGCGCTAGGGGCACTCGCTGCGGCGCAAACTGAGCTTGCTGATATTCGGGTTATTGCCCCAAGCGGGTTCATGGAAGAGTCGATTAGTGAGAATGTTTTAGCCGGTCCGACCATGAACCGTCGCGCGGAATATATGTATGGCATGCCGCTGCCCAGAACAGCACGTGGCCACGTGGATAGCGGCTTGGGTAAAGAGCCGGGTATTGGCACCGTGGGGATATTAACGCCCACAGACCTTGTTAGCCGTACTGGTGAGACCCTAGAGATTGATGGCGTTTCCTTTGTTTTTCAGAACGTATCAGGTTCAGAAGCACCCGCCGAATTTACGTTTTATTTACCTGAGAAAAAAGCATTTTGCGGCGCCGAATTATTGTCGCGAAATATGCACAATCTATACACTCTGCGTGGTGCAAAAGTGCGTGATGCGCTGGCATGGAGTGGTTATATTGATGAGGCCGCGACTTTGTTTAATGAGGCCGAAATATACTTTGCCAGTCATCATTGGCCCATTTGGGGCCAGCCGCGTATAAACGAATTTTTGGAAGTTCAACGCGATACGTATAAGTATATTCATGACCAAACGCTGGGTATGGCCTACAAAGGCTACACCCCAGTGGAGATTGCTGAACAATTGGCGCTGCCCGCGGCATTGCAGAAGAACTTCGCTAACCGCGGCTACTATGGCACGGTAAGCCACAATTCCCGCGCGGTCTATCAAGGGTATTTTGGCTGGTATGACGGTAATCCTGCAAATCTGAATGCATTACCCCCAGAAGATGCTGGGCGTCGCTATATTGCTGCAATGGGCGGCGCTGCAAAAGTGTTGGCGGTTGCACAGCAGGCATATAACGAGGGTGACTATCGCTGGGTCGCAACGCTGCTGAATCACTTAGTATTTGCTGAACCTAAAAACGAGCAAGCCAAAGCGCTGTTGGCGCGCAATTATGATCAGCTTGGCTACCAAGCAGAATCGGGTCCTTGGCGCGATGTTTATCTTAGCGCTGCCTATGAACTGCGTCACGGTAATACGGCAAGCACTCAGGATCTCAGCGTTGCGAGAGATATGCTGGTACACTCACCGCTCTCAAACTTCTTTAACGTGATGGCGGCGAGATTAAACGCGACGAAAGCGGAAGGCATGGAAATGACGATTAATTTCGTATTTACTGACTTGGCTGAGACTCACGTATTAAAATTAAAGAACTCGGTATTGCATCATCGACGTGCAGAGGCTGATCCAGATGCCAATGCAACACTTAAAATAAGTCATGCATTATTTCTGGATATTGCGCTTGGTCAGGCAAGTATTAAAGATTTGGTGTTCTCTGATCAGTTATCAATTGACGGTAGCAAAATAGATCTGGGTCGATTTTTTGCTCTGCAAGATGGTATTGCAGCTGGTTTTTCTATTGTGACGCCGTGATACAGTCACTCTGTATTTATGTATAGCATCCGTTTGCTGTACATATCGATATTTTCAATACCACCGTGTGCGTTAAAAGGCAGATAGCTGTCGCTTAGCGCACACTGCGTGTCGCTTTATTTTCGAATATTTAAATTTCAATTATTAGTTTAGCGTCTACTTAAGATGTAGCGCACGCATTACGGGCAACGCACTGTATTTCCATGGAACCAAGGAAAAATAGGTTATTAGATCAATATCGGTTGCTGGCGATAAATGTGCTGAATTATGGCAGAGGTACTGGTAACTGCTTTGGCTTAGATCAATTTTATATCATAGGAAATAATCATGAATAAACATCGTTTACTTTCGATCGCAATGGCAGCTACTTTCGCCACGCCGCTGTTTGCCCAAGCGGTCGAGATCTCAGCAGAAGAACTCGCGACGCTTAAAGCACAAATTTCGGCCCTGCAAACTAGGTTGGCGGAAATCGAGGCGCAAGCAGAACTAACGACTTCGTCAGTTGCAATAAACTCCCAGGCCTTAACGGAGAAGCAAGCGACTGTGGCACCGGTAAAAGAAAAATCCAAGGACGGCATTACAGTCGGTGGCGCAGTTCGTACGAATTACAGCCACACCTCATACAGTGAAGGAAATAAGGACCGTGGTGGGGATTTTGATTTTGATATCTTCAGGTTGAATCTACGCGGTGAGATCGGCGATGTGTCATTGAATGGTGAGATTCGCTTTTTCGACTATATGACCGCGATTAAATACGCTTACGTTGGCTACCAATTCAGTGAAAATTGGCAGGTAAACGCAGGGGTCACGAAAGTGCCCTTTGGTAATAGCCCGTATAACTCCAATAATTATTTTTTCAGCGCAAATTATTACCTGGGTCTAGAAGATGACTTTGACCTAGGTGTGGTGTTTAAACGCAATGTTGCCGAACATTGGCAACTTGATCTCGGTTTTTTCAAAAATGACGAACTCGGCGGAATCGATGGTTACGTAGATAACCGTTCCGACCGCTACTCATACGATATTGTCGGTGCGCGAACTGCTGGCGAAGGTATTTACGATGAGCCGGGTCAGGCCTTGGGTGAATACAATACGTTTAGTGGCCGCTATGCCTATCATTTTGAGCAGGGCGAGTTATCCACGGAAGTGGGTGTGTCAGTTTTAAGTGGCGGGCTGCATGACGGAGACAGCCGCGCTGGCGATTATGATGCGTGGGCACTTCATGCTAACAGCCAGTATCAAAATTGGCATTTACAACTTCAACATAGCCAATATCGTTACGACATAGACAATGTTGAGCAAGTTGCCGTTGGCGCTTATTCCTTTTATGACACCATCGCTGCTGAGGCGACGTCCACAACGCTGAATATCGCTTACGACATGGCGGTGAACTTCGGCGCTGTGACTGGTCTGCAATTTTATAATAATTATGGCGTTGTTTACGACAAGTCAGACGCAACGGCAAATACCGTGATGAATGTAACTGGGGTGTCTGTTGCAGCGGGCGGCTTGTTTACTTATTTCGATTGGGTACACGCCAAGAATCAACCCTTTGTCGGCGGCAGCGCTGTGGGGGATAGCGGTGATTACGAGCAGCGTTTAAACATTAATGTTGGTTACTATTTTTAAGCCAGTTGAGCGCAATACACTGAAACTAACAAACGCAGTAAGGATAATCTGATGACAGATAAAAAGGATCCCATGGTCCCCGACGGCCAGGTCACGCCAATCAATACTGACTATCAAGTTGGGCAAGACAATATTGTGCTGAATATTGGTCCCTTTGGGCTAGATATACACAATCGGGTCTTTGCCATTTCTGCGCTTGCCGTGATTGCATTTGTCGCACTGACACTGTTTTTTCAAGAACAAGCTGAACCCATGTTCAGTGGCGTGCGTAATTGGCTGACGAGCAATCTAGATTGGTTTTTTATTAGTGCGGCAAATATTTTCGTGCTGATATGTTTGGTTTTGGTTGTCTCGCCACTAGGGCGGGTGCGCCTCGGTGGTACCGAAGCGAAACCGGATTATAGTTATCTAGGCTGGTTTTCGATGTTGTTTGCTGCAGGTATGGGCATCGGCTTGATGTTTTATGGGGTTTCTGAGCCTCTGACCCATTTTGGGACTTCCTTTGCCGGCACCGTTGGGGAGAGTGGTGCGCGTACCGATTGGGCGCCTTTGGCTGGCGCCGCAGGTGATGCTGAGTCAGCGGAACGTTTGGCAATGGCTGCTACCATCTATCACTGGGCTCTGCATCCTTGGGCTATATACGCGGTAATGGCATTGGGCTTGGCGTTGTTTTCCTTTAACAAAGGTTTACCGCTCACTATTCGCTCTGTTTTTTATCCTCTCTTGGGCGAGCGGGTTTGGGGTTGGCCGGGTCATATCATCGATATTCTGGCCGTGTTGGCGACACTATTTGGCTTGGCGACGTCGCTGGGCTTGGGGGCATCGCAAGCGGCTTCCGGTTTGCACTATCTGTTTGGTATCCCGCTAGGCGAAACTACGCAGATCTTGTTGGTGATCGGGATCACTTCTATAGCACTTATTTCTGTAGTGAAGGGCCTGGATGCTGGGGTGAAAAAATTATCTGAGATCAATATGATCTTAGCCTTACTGCTGCTGGCATTTGTGGTGGTCGTCGGGCCAACCTTAGCCATCGCGACTGGCTTTGCCGAAAATATCGTCGCCTACTTCCGCTATTTACCTGAACTGGCTAATCCCATAGGCCGTGAAGACAGCAACTTTGCCTCGGGCTGGACGGCCTTTTACTGGGCGTGGTGGATATCATGGAGTCCTTTTGTGGGTATGTTCATTGCTCGCGTATCACGTGGTCGCACAGTGCGGGAATTTATTGTTTCTGTATTATTGATCCCGTCTACCGCGTGCGTGTTCTGGATGACGGTTTTTGGCGGTACCGCAATTAAACAAGTGGTGGTCGATAATTATCAAAAAGTGGTTGAGGCTGATTTACCCCTGCAATTGTTTAGCATGCTTGATGCCTTGCCCTTGTCGAGTATCACCTCGTTCATTGCGATTGTGCTGGTAATTGTGTTCTTTGTGACCTCGTCCGATTCTGGTTCCTTGGTGATTGATGTGATTTCTGCCGGTGGCAAGGTTGATTCGCCAACGCCACAGCGGGTGTTTTGGTGTTTGTTTGAAGGTTTAGTGGCCGTATCGCTCATTGTGGGGGGTGGCTTGGTGGCTTTGCAGGCCATGGCGGTGTCTACCGGCTTACCCTTTACGCTGGTGCTGCTGGTGGCCGCATTTTCTACGGTGAAGGGCTTAATGTCGGAGCCCCGATAACCCCGAGCTGTTTGGCTGCTCGTCTTGAATCTATAATGGGTTCCGGGCGGGCATATGAAGTAGATTACGGAGCAGAATAATGCAGGCTGAGCAATCCGAAGTATTGGATTTTTTTCGGCGTTATAAGCCATTCTCAAATTTACCTGAGGAAGCGTTGAACAACGTCGCTAATAGCGTTGAAATCGCCTATTACCGCGCCCAGTCACCTATTCTTCAATTAGGACAAGATAATCGCCATTGGTACGTGATCCGCAGCGGTGCAGTCGAGGTTTTTCGCCGCGACGGGCAACTATATAATCGGCTCGGCACAGGTGATTTTTTTGGCGAGCAAAGCGTTATGCTTAATCGGCCTGTGCGTTTCCCGGTTACGGCTTTAGAAGACTCGCTGGTGTATCTCATTAGCGAGGAGACATTTAATTATTTATTTGACAATTTTGAGCACTTTGCCGATTTTGTCGAAGTAGAAGATCAGACTCGCTTACGCCAATCTATATCAAAGCACGATAGCGATGATGCATTGCTCACTGCGAAAGTAAGTACCTTAATCACGGCGCCACCGGTTATGGTCGCTAGCGCGACCACCGTACATCAAGCCGCCATTCGTATGACCGAAGAGAACGTATCTTCATTATTGATTACCGCTTCTGAACAACACGAAGGCCAAGCAGGTGAAATCATCGGCATTGTGACTGATCTAGATATTCGCGGCCGGCTTGTCGCGAAGGGGCTAAGCAGTGAAACCCCGGTGGTGAATATCATGAGCACCGAGCTGATTTACGTGCAAAGCCATCAGTTCGTTTTCGACGCGATGATGTTAATGCTCAAACACAAGGTGCAGCACCTCCCTGTGCTGAAGAAAAAGCAAGCAATTGGCCTAATTAGTCATTTGGATATTTTGCGTTACGAATCGCAAAACAGCTTGTTCGTGGTTAAAAGTATTTTTAATGCACAGAACGTCGATGACTTAGCTGTACTTACTCCAGAGGTTCACGCTTGTTTTGCTCGAATGGTGCATCAAGATGCCAACTCGCAGATGATCGGCAATGCGATGGCGGTGATTGGGCGGAGCTTTAAACAGCGTTTATGTGAGCTAGGCGAAGCGCATTTAGGCACACCGCCCGTGCCGTACTGTTTCTTGGCATTAGGCTCTATGGCGCGTGGCGAGCAATTGATTGTAACAGATCAGGACAACGCGCTTATTTTGGATGATAGTTTTGTGCCGGCCTTGCACGACGAATATTTCAGCGCACTTGCCAGCTTTGTCAGCGACGGTTTAGCGCGTTGCGGCTATAGCTACTGCACCGGAAACATCATGGCAAGCAACCCTCGCTGGCGACAGTCTTTCTCGGTTTGGCAGCAATACTTTCGGGAGTGGATTGAAAGGCCAAGCGCCGAGTCTTTATTACATAGTTCAATATTCTTTGATCTAGAAGGAGTGTGGGGTCAGACCAAGTGGGCGGAAGCCCTCAATCAGTTGATTCGCGACAAGGCCCAGAAGAATTCACGATTCCTAGCATGCATGGCCCGCAATGCCTTGCTGCGAACGCCCCCTTTGGGCTTTTTTAAGGACTTCGTGATGGAAACCGATGGCCAGCAAACAAATTCAATTAATATGAAGCGCCGAGGTACTGCACCGATAGCCGATCTTGTTCGCATTCACGCATTGCTAGTTGGCTCAACAGCGCGTAACACCTTTGAACGCTTAGAGGACATTATTGACGCGAAGATCTTGCCGCCCGGCCGAGGCATGGATTTACGTGACGCACTTGAATTTATTGCCATGGTTAGAATTCGCCATCAGGCCTTAGATATCGAATTGAAGCGAGAGCCAGACAATAATATTGAACCAGAGCATTTGTCGGATTTTGAGCGTAAAAACTTAAAAGAGGCTTTTCAAATACTTAGTAGTGCGCAACGTTACTTGAAGTTCAGATATCAACCCGGCAGGGTAAGTTGAGGGGCGGGCATGTTTTATCTTGCTAAAAATCAGCTTGCCGACCCGCATATAGCTAGGTCAGTGGGAAAACATGGCAACTGGTCAAAACGCTTCGCCACGCTGGCTGAGGCAAGTAAATACCCAGCGTTAACCACGTTTTACCAGAAGGGCGTTGTCGCGGCGTCAACGCCCATCGCGGATGTCGAAATGGTGGCGCTGGATTTTGAAACCACGGGATTGGATCCCAGTCGCGACAGCATTGTCAGTATCGGTCTCGTACCCATGAGCCTCAGCCGAATACGCTGTGGTGGGGCGAAACATTGGATTATAAGGCCAGAAACACGTCTACATTCAACGTCTGTGGTCGTTCATGGGATTACCCATTCTGCGGTGGCCGATGCCCCAGATTTTCACACGGTCATCGATAACTTACTGGCGGCGTTGCAGGGCAAAGTCGTAGTTGTACACCACAGTCTTATTGAACGTTGTTTTTTGGACGCGGCGCTTAGACGTGCAGTACAAGAGGGAATTGAATTCCCTGTTATCGATACCATGGCCCTAGAGGCTCGATTCAGTCGTACAGTGTGGCAAAGCCTGCGGGCTGCGCTGCTCGGCAGGCAACTGAATTCTATTCGCTTAACGGATAGCCGCACTCGTTATCATCTACCCTACTACCGACAGCACAACGCGCTTACTGACGCGCTGGCCTGCGCTGAACTACTGCAGGCGCAATGTGCTACTCATCTAACACCCGCGACACCAGTGAGTGCGGTGTGGAGCTGATCGCACAGACGCTATGTGCGGAAGATTTAGTGGTTTCTAGTGGCGACAGGGCGGATCGGCGTCGACTGAATCGACGTGGTGAATACATGAGTACCGCAGCCAATACTTGTTATACTGGCAAATACGCTGGCAAAATTTCAATTTGGGGTGGTTTCGGCCATTTGAGCCTAATCCGCTGGCCTGGTTCGAGTGCATCACGACGTCATAGCCGGACGGTAGAATAATAATTTTTAGTCACAGTGTAGACGATAATATCTGATGGAAACCCTACAGGTGCTAGATACGTGAAGCGTGAGCACTGTTATTTTACGATGAGTGGAGTAAATAATGATCGATGTAAGTTCCGCGCGACTGAGCAATGTTGCTGTGCATAGAGTAGGCAATAAAGCGCGCGAAGAAGGCATGCGTCTCGCAGAGAAAGAGTCGAGTGTGAGTGAGTCCTTGGGTGAACTGCTAGCGAAGCACTACCTTGCTCCGCTCGCAAAGCAGAAGGAAATATACGATTTTTTTCATGAGTCAGATTTGTCGTTGAATGCGGTATCGAGTATTGCGGAAAAGATATTCGACGAATCGAATGACTTTGTGACGAGCACCCAGTCCATTGCGAAACATTTATATGCTACGTCTACACATCAGAATATCTCTGCGGGTGATCTGGTATTTTTGCTATTTTCAGACATTAAAGTAGACGAGATTGAGTCGAATTGCCTTGCTATTTTGAAAATTGAAAAAAAAGATAATTTCTTGGAAATAACGGAATCGCCAGATTCCTTTGATGTGATTGAGCGAAGCGGAATTTCTCTTAATAAGATACAAAAGGGCGCCTTGATCCTACCCAATGCCAAGGGCGTATTTGTTGTTGATAACCTCGGCCAAAAAACCAAATATTGGAAAGATGCCTTCTTGAAGGTTTCGCCAAGAGCGACATCGAAGTCTTATGCTAAAATATGCGGCTCAATTTTAAAGGGCATAAGCTCTAAAATTGAGGATTCGCAAGACGTTGCCGATTTGAATGAAAAGATCACTGAGAAAATTAATTCTTCAGAGATTACCTCTATTGCAGAAATAAAGGATATTTCCTCGCGGTACATTGATTCCGACGCCTTGTCTGAGGTGATATCTGGTGTGGTGAGTAGCACCGGCGTTGATATTGAAGATAATTATGAAATCAAATCACAAGATTTTGCCAAACAAGCAAAGCCCATTACCAGCCGGGTGCGCGTGCGCGCTGGCGTTGGTTTAGTGATTAGTGATTCAAAATATTCAGTGTCGGGAGTTTCGATTACTGATAATCAAGATGGCTTTCAGGCTGTGGTTAATATTAAAGCACGCAAGGAAGTGTAATTTAGTATTAAGGCTAAAGCCGACTAAGCGCTTGCTAGGAATTCTGGCTAGTGCCTTGTTCATAAAAATTATGATTGCGATAGGTAACAATAATAATGCGATTAATTGCTATAGGTTTACTTGGTTTTTTACTGGCCGCTTGCGGTGGTAGTTCAAGTTCGAATTCAAGTTCAGGTGGCGGGGCTGCTGCGGGTGGACTGGCGTCGTGGCCGGCGTCGCAGCAGGGCGAAGATCCACCGCCAGCGCCAGAACAGTTTGAGCCCATCATTAGCAATGGCGACACGCTCGCCAGTATGTTGCCCGCTAATATTGTCAATCGGCTGTTTGACCCCGTCGCTTTCGGTTACACCGTAAATGATATTAGTGATCCCATCATTGTTGAGCATATGGTGCGCGCTAGCTTTGCTCAGCTACAAGACGGCTCTCGTTTACAGCATGCCTATCACTGGTATGGTCATCCTTACGAAAACTCAGAAGTTGCCTTAATACCAGTGGAATTTTCAAATCGCTACGGTACCAAGTTATACGGCGAGATCGTATTGCCTTATGCGGCAAAAGGCAGTCCTAGGGAGGGACCTTTCCCGGTAATCATTGCTCTGCAAGGGCTAAATACCAACGTGGCTATGTATCGATGGTGGCATCGCTTATTCGCAGATAATGGCTATATGGTGTTTGCCTTTGATTTTAGCGGTCAAGGCCATTCTGACGATGAGGGCGAGGGTGATCCCGGCAATAATCTGCATGACGCGCAAGATGCCATGCGCTATTTATTTGAGCAATCTTCGATCGCCAGTGTGCTCAATACGGAGCAAGTTGGCGTAATTGGTCACAGTATGGGGGCAGGCGCGGTGCTGCGTGTGCAGGAACAGGAAGCAAGCAATGCTACAGAGCCGAATCCTGTGCGTATTCGGGCGGCGGTTGCCGCGGCGACGGTGGGGGAGTCGGTGAGTGCGAGTCCAATTCCGATCATGATTCAAACCGGCGATCACGATGGTCCTATTGCCCCGATTCCCTTCGCTAACCCCGCAATAGTGCGACCGCTGTACGATAGCTTTGAAGGTGATAGGGCGTTTATTGTGGCGGAGGCCTCTACTCATGGCCAGCATACTAACTACCCGTTACTTCCAACCGCGACATGGGGGCGGGAGATCGCAGCTAATTATTCCCTGGCGTGGATGAATTATTACCTGCGTGATGATGCCGCCGCGTTGGCAGTGCTTGAGGGTGGTCACCCGCATCTGTCATTTCTACACGATAGTGCAACTCGCATAAACGGTGTTGAAAAGGCCTATCGCGGCAACGGCCTTGCGCCAGATCCCGCTGAATTTCAGTGAGCTGCTTGGCTTGTAGCGCTGGTTGTAGCGGCGCTTGCTAGCGCCGCAATCTTATTGACAAAGTGGGGGAACAAATCCCGCGGTAGATCGTGGCCCATGCCGGGTATGAGTTCGAGGCGTGCATTTGGAATCTTTTTAGCGGTATCAATTCCCGCTTGCACTGGCACCAAAACGTCGTCTTGCCCGTGAATAACAAGTGTCGGTACGCGGACGGTTCTTAATTTGGCTGAGCGGTCGCCGCTGGCGATAATAGCGGCCATTTGCCTACTTAAGCCTTGGGGGTAATGGCTGCGCCGGTAGGCGCTTAGTAAGCGTTCACTTAGTGCCGCATCGTCAAGGGTATAGGCGGGGCTGCTAATCATCCGCCAGGTCCGTTTTGCATTCGCTAAGTAAGCTTCCTCACCAACACCGGGTTTGCGGGTAAGCTGCTTCAGTACCTTGATACTTGCCTGCGGGAGTGAGGGGGCGCCGCTAGACGACATAATTGATGTTAGGCTCATACTGCGCTCCGGATACGAGGCGGCGACTAACTGCGCAATCATACCTCCCATAGAAGCGCCAACAATATGAGCAGATTCAATCTGCAAATAGTCCAATAGGCTGACCGTGTCCTCGGCCATGTCTTGCAGCAGGTAGGGCACTTTCATCTTCAGGCCAAGACGGCTGCGCAACATTAATTTGACTGGATGTGGTGCCTGTGAATCAGCGAATTTTTGTGATAGTCCGGCGTCACGATTATCTAGGCGGATGACCCGAAACCCTTTTTCCGCTAATGCTGAGCAAAACTCGTCCGGCCAAGCGTGCATTTGCATTCCTAGGCCCATAATCAATACCATGGCCGGGTCACTCGGCTTTCCGAACTCCTCGTAGGTCATGAGTAGTCTGCTGGTCTTTGCGGTTTTTTCGGCCATGTTCATTCCGTCATTAAATATTACGAATATTTTCTAAAGCGAGTCATATTGGCGATGTTTGGAGCTTGCGTTCTCGCAAGTACATATCGACTAAACCATACCATTAGGGTGGCCGTATTCCTATTTCCATTTTCGCCGATACTGCGACGGGCTCAATGCTGTCTCCCTTGCAAATATTCTGCGGAAATAACTCGGATCTTGGTAACCGACGTCACTGGCAATTTGTTCAACACTGTCGTTGTCGGTCACTAGCCGCGTTTTAGCCGCGTCGATGCGTAGCATTTGCATATACGCTATCACTGTCATGCCGGTGTGTTGTTTAAAACGTCGTTTAAATGTGCGCTCAGGGAGGGCGCTTTGCTGAACAACTTGCTCTACTGGCAAAGAGGCTGCCAAATTAGCTTGAAGCCAAGACTGCGCTTTTGCGACTTCCTTGTCTGCTGTCGTGAGCTGTAAATTGCAGTGCGAGTAAGCGCCCTGGTTTGAGTCATGATTGTCGATCAAGAACAGACGCCGAGTCTCTTCGGCCACACGTTCGTTTGCCGTACTTTTTATGAGGTGCAGGATTAGGTCTTGCCAGCTTGCATTGGCGCCGGCAGTCGTTAGGCGTGCATCACTATTCACAACCAGCACGGCGTTGTTTTTAAATAGCACATTGGCAAAGCGCTGTTGAAATAGCTCGCCAAATGCCCAATGTGTTGTCGCTGGTAATCCCTTTAGTAAGCCGGTTTCGGCCAATACAAAGGCGCCAGTACACGCGGAGCACAGCATGGCACCGTCGCTGTGTTGCTTGCTAAGCCAATTGCTTGCCAGTGATACGCTGGCGGGTAACTCGCCGTCTGGCGTGATGAAAATAGACGGTACATAAACAACATCTGCCGGGCCGGCTTGGTCGAGGGTTTTTTGGGGGTGAATCGTTAAGCCGCCAGCAAAACACAGTGGCTCCCGTGTACTTGAAATTAGCTCTACGTCGAACAAAGTTTGTGGCTCGGTGCCCATCAACAGCGGCCAGAGTGTACCCGCAGTTGAAAGCAGATCTAGGGGGCCGGTCAATGTGGAAAGCATGGTCTCGGGCAACAATAAAATTTGTACACGAATTGGCATATTAGAACCGTTATTTGTTTTCTGGCATCTTATCTGAGTTTTGAAGTCAGCGTAAGCTGATGCTGATTTTATCGAATCTTAGTGGCACACTGCGCCATACATTTACACAGAACCGGAGAGAATAAGATGACTACATCCCTAATGGCGATGGCTGGCTATATTGGCTGGGTATTACTATTGTATTTTGTTGTGATTGCCTACCGTGGTTTTATGGTAATGAGCGCGCAACGTAAGGCCGACGCTTGGACCCGCGGACGTGAGCTACAAGACAGTCAGTCAGTAAAGCGTATCGGTGATGCGCTGAGCAATAGTTTAGAAACGGTGCCCTTGTTCATTGGTGTTATTCTGCTGGCTCACGTTAGCGATCAGTCAGCGATCACTGACGGGCTCGCTCCAATCTATGTTGGCGCGCGGGTGGTACAGTCGGTGTCACATATTATTTCAATTCATCATTTGATGATTTTCTTGGTGCGTTTTCCTGCGTTCCTGGTGCAGGTGGGCTTATTAGCGTGGTGGTCACTTGCACTAACTGGTTTAATTTAAACGCTGTAGGCGATACGCAAAGCGTTTGAGGTTGGCCCGTGACGGAGCAGTCTGTCGCGGGTTTTTATTATCAGGCTTGTGAGCTTTTACTTGTCAGGTTTTCTTGTATTGTCATCAAGAAAATAACTACTGAACAAAGGCGTTAGGCCATCACCGTTGCCCCACAGCGCTTTTGCGCGACTGCCTAAGGCTACACGCGTTGCCTCGCCGATAACTAAATGCGCAATGGCAGCCCTGAATTCCTCAGGATTTTGCGTTTTTTGACTGCCAGCCATTACCGATGAGGCGTAAATGATGTCAATAAACTCCGCCATTTTTGAAGTGACTGGTCCCCCCTTATCCTCAGCCATCATGGCGTGAACAAGGACGCCAGCGACACCTTGCTCCTCTCTTTCGAGCTCTCGGAGTACCCCAAATATTTTTTGCATGGTGGTGGCGTAGTCACCGTCGGGGCTAGAGATAGTGCTAAGTAAGCGCTCACGTGTCATGCGTAATATATCATCTGTCACCGCCGCAATAAGCGCTTGTTTAGATGAGAAGTGGTGAAGCAACGATGGGCGTTTAATGCCGCAGCGCGCAGCGATAGCTTCGAGTGGCGCGGCGATACCCTGCTCTGCAAACTCAATGCGTGCGGCTTGTAAAATTTGGGCGCGTGTTTCAGGGGTGTCATTTTGTCGTTTAGGGCGTGCCATCTCAATCTCTTCGGCGGGTATGCCTATGCTAAGGAGTCGGTGCTATAAGCCCGCAGCTTAGCAGTATTCATGGATGTTGACAATTAACCTACTTGTGAGTAGATTAATTTGGGTGCGAGCGTGCGGTGCCTTTGATCTGTGTGAGTCATAGCTGCGAGCAACAATAACTAACATCGATAATTGCGAGGACGCTATGGGTAATATTACTTTTGTCGAGCATGACGGCACCCAACACACTGTTGTTTTTGAAGAGGGTAAATCCTTAATGCAAACCGCCATCGACAATCTCGTGCCTGGTATAGATGCAGATTGCGGTGGTTCCTGTGCCTGCGGCACCTGCCATGTATTTGTTGATCCAGATTGGATTGCGAGTACTGGTACCGCTGGTGACGAAGAGTTGCTAATGCTGGATATGACGCCTGAAAAAATGGCTACGTCTCGCTTGTCCTGCCAAGTGCAAACTTCGGTGGAGATGGATGGCATGATCGTACACCTGCCAGAATTTCAAATGTAGCCCCATCAATTCGCTTGTTAATACCACGCTACCGTCAATTACAATAATACGCATATTGGAAACCTTATGAGCATTACGTCGACAGTCATTAAAAAAGGCACTACAGCGCTAGAAAAGACCGCATCGATTGTGCCGATTCATGTGCAAATCAAAGGTGCGCATTTATTTCAGAAGGCGAAGAAGAAAGTATTGAATCGCAAAGACTTTCCTGCGTTTGTAGAGTCTGATATTCCCGATGTGGCAACACTCGAGCTCAAAGATATCGACGTTAGTAATCCCTTTCTATTCAAGCAAAATAAATGGGAATCCTACTTTAAGCGTCTGCGGGATGAGCGTCCGGTGCATTACCAGAAGCGTAGTCCGTTTGGTCCATTCTGGTCGGTGACTCGCTATGAAGACATTATGTTTGTCGATAAACATCACGAACTGTTTTCTGCTGAGCCGATCATTATGCTTGGCGATCGTCCGGAGGGCCTGCATGCGGACACCTTTATTGCTATGGATCCGCCAAAGCACGACGTGCAGCGCCGAGCGGTACAGGGTGTTGTAGCGCCGCAAAATCTTAAAGAAATGGAAGGTCTAATTCGTAGCCGTGCTGAAGACGTTTTAGATAATCTGCCCCTTGGTGAACCCTTTGATTGGGTTGAGCGTGTGTCGGTGGAGTTAACTGCACGGATGCTTGCGACCTTGTTTGATTTTCCTTATGAACAGCGAAATAAGCTGGCAGAGTGGTCAGATATTATTGGCGGTAATGTTGAGCTAACCGGCGGTGATGTGGTGACGGACACGGGTTTTACTGCGGCAGCTGAGGCGGGTAAGGCCTTTTCATCGCTATGGCACGAAAAGGCGGCGAAGAAGGCAGCTGGTGAGCCTATGGGTTTCGACCTTATTAGTATGTTGCTTGCTAATGAAGAAACCAAGGACATGATTAACCGCCCGATGGAGTTTCTTGGCAATTTGTCGCTACTCATCGTTGGCGGCAATGACACCACACGCAACTCTATGACCGGTGGCGTGTTTGCCTTAAATAAATTTCCCGAGGAATTCATCAAACTTAAGAATAATCCGGGTTTGATTCCCAATATGGTTTCGGAAATTATTCGCTGGCAAACGCCCTTGGCGTATATGCGTCGGGTAGCCAAGGAAGATGTTGAGTTGAACGGCCAAACCATTAGAAAGGGCGACAAAGTCGTTATGTGGTATGTGTCTGGTAACAGAGATGAGCGCGTCATCGATCAGCCTGATCAGTTCCTTATTGATCGCAAAAATGCGCGTAACCACCTTTCGTTCGGGTTTGGTGTGCACCGCTGTATGGGTAACCGCTTAGCGGAAATGCAGCTCCGTATACTATGGGACGAGTTAATAAAACGCTTTGATGATATTCAAGTGCTTGAAGAGCCAGAGTATGTGCAATCCAATTTTGTAAAAGGCTACACCAAAATGATGGTTAAGCTAACGGGTAAAGCGTAGCGATCTTTTTGGCATAATTTGCATGGGTAGCCATGAGATGATGTCCTTGCTTGCGTCTACATGTGAACCTCTAAATAGCGGCGATAAAGAGTTGGCGCTTAATGCCCAGTCTCCAGTCGCCGCCGATTCCGTTAAGGGTTACGTTGCGGTTTAGTAAGCGCCTGCGCTGTAGACCAGTTCGTAGCTGTGGCTATAAATTTCTAAAATATTGCCAAACGGATCTTCCATGTAAATCATACGATAGGGCTTTTCACCGGGGTAGTAATAGCGGGGTTCTGCCATGCGCTTCTTCCCCCCGGCAGCGACGATGCGCTCTGCTAGTTCCTCAACATTTGGATCTTGAACACAGAAATGGAACACGCCTGTTTTCCAGTATTCAAAATTATCTTCTGGGTTGACCTGTCCTTTAAACTCAAATATCTCTACGCCAATTCTGTCGCCGGTAGATAGGTGCGCGATACGAAATTTGTCCCAGTTGCTACCGAATACGTCAGTGCACATTGCCCCAATTGGACTGTCGTCTTCGACGACTTCGGTAGGTGCCATGATTAAATACCAGCCCATTACGTCGGTGTAGAATTTGACCGCTGCATCGAGGTCAGGAACTGATATACCGATGTGTGAGAAATTTCTTGGATACGTGCTGCTCATAGAATGACACTCCATAATTGATGTTGTCAGCAGCGTACAAAAAGTGCATCATTATTTGAAATTATCATTTCTAATAGTGTCGAGTATTTATTGTAATGATTAACCCTGTTTACTTACGCAGCTTTTGTGCGCTTATTGATATCGGTCACTTCACTCGCACCGCAGACCACCTCCATATGACGCAGTCTGGCGTGAGTCAGCATATTCGAAAACTTGAAGAACACTTAGGTGAGCCGCTTCTTGTTCGGCAGGGCAAGGGGTTCACCGTAACGGCGTGCGGTGATCGTCTGTATCGAGAGGGCCGCCGACTTTTGGCCGAATGGGATGACCTTGAGGCGAAAGTGGGTATAGATCCAGCATACGAGGGCGTAGTGAAACTTGCGTCACCGGGCAGTGTCGGTCTTAAGCTCTACCCCTATTTACTGCAATTGCAGAAGCGTTACCCGACGTTAGTCATCGATTATCGCTTTGCTCCCAACAGTGAAATCGAAAAGCTCATTGCTGTGCATAAAATCGACTTCGGATTAATGACGTGCATGGCTAGCAATGCGGACGTTAGTCTTGAGGCTATGGCGGAAGAGGAGCTATTACTGATTTTACCTGCGAAGCATGCCAAACCTAGCTGGGATGAACTGATGTCTTTAGGGTTTATCGACCACCCTGATGGGGCGCATCACGCAGGTCAATTACTAGGTGCCAATTTCCCGGAGTTTCAGAGTAGCCAACAGCTAAATCGAACAGGGTTTTCAAATCAAATTAATTTAATTCTCGAACCGGTGAGTCTGGGCTTAGGGTTTACCGTATTACCGACTTACGCCGTTGCCGCATTTCGGGCGAGTAGTAAGATCAAAATATGTCCTTTAAAGCACAAAGTTGCGGAGACGCTATTCATAGGTAGGCACCGAAATAAGTTTATGCCTAATCGCGTTGCAACGGTAATGGCGGCAGTGAGTGATTGTTTAGATGACTCTGAATCTGATTAACCTAGGCGTTTCAGTATTCTAAAAATGCCACAGCGTGTGTGGCATTTGCTATAACTCAACCACCATTGTATTGCGGTGTATCATAATCGCTGGAGGGATTCAGCTAACCGTGGATACGTTCCTAGTTGCGGCTGCTTTAGTAGTGGATTCTGGTTGCGCATATATTTCACGCAATTTCCGTTTGAGTATTTTCCCACCGGCATTGCGCGGAATGCAGTCGATAAAGACTATGCATTTAGGAATCTTAAATCCGGATAAGTATATACGCGCAAAGTTGCTAATATCTGAAGCGTCAACTTCCGTGTTAACGACCAAAATCGCAACGACTATTTCGCCCCATCTTTCGTGAGGAGCACCGATTACGGCTGCATCGGCGACTGCGGGATGTTGCATCAAAACTGATTCAACTTCCAACGAAGCAATATTTTCCCCACCCGAGACAATGATGTCTTTTAGGCGATCGACAACAAAAAGATAGCCTCTTTCATCTACGCGGCCGATATCACCGGTTAGCAAGTAGCCATCTTGGATAGATTCTTCAGTCGCTTCCGGATTATTCCAATATTCTTTCATGACAAGATCAGACCGAACACGAATTTCACCAACTTTGCCATTGCCTACTGAATCGCCCTCGCCGTTACAGAGTTTCACTGTGGTGCCCAAAATTGGCCGTCCGGCTGAGCCAAGTAGCGGTGAGTCTACAGAATTAACAATTTCTTGATGGTCTCTGGCACCGAGCACGGAAATGACGCTATGCGTTTCTGTCATGCCATATATCTGCACAAAATCGCAATTGAAATGCTGATGGCCCGCACGCAGTACAGACTCGCTAATTGGCGACGCGCCGTAAAAAATACTTTTTAGGCTTTTATAACTATTATTGGTATCTGCATCCAGGTTCGTACAGGCTTGTATCATTGCCGGTACTAAGGCTGCGTGCTGTAATTTTTCAGTACTTATCAGTTTTTGTGTTGCTGCAGGGCTAAAGTCACTTCGTAGTATCAAGGTGGCGCCTCGGCTAAGGCACATCAAGGATACGAAAATGCCGCCAACATGAAACAGTGGTAGTGCCTGGTACATGCGTTCACCGGGCAGTATTGCTACATCCAAGGAGAGAGTGACATTCACTAGTTGCGATACGCAATTTCCCTCTGTTAGAACGACACCTTTAGGGAAGCCGCTGGTGCCAGAGGTATAGACTTGTAAGTAATCACGATCCGCCGCGAGTTGGATGTCACTTCGTGCCGCGGATTGTTGTTCTAGCCATGTAGAGAAACATAAGCCCAAATTTAACGGTGTAATTGCTTGGTCTTTAAGTGTGAGCTTGGTTGCGACGTCGATGTCCGCTAATAATTCCGCGGTTTCGATATCCATGACCACGCATTGTGATTGTGCGTCTTTTATTATCCAGCTAAGCTCAGACCGCGTTAATCGCCGATTGATCGGTACCACTACCGGCCCACCCAGTAATGCCGCTGTTAGAAGTACCAGTACTTCATAGCGATTTTTGCAAATTAGTGAAATGCGATCATTTGAGTTTAAACCTAGGGATTTAAAGCCATTCACCGCCTGCCAGGCATTTTTGCGAAGGGTCGCAAACGTATAACTACTGTTATCGTCTGCCACCGCGATCGCGTTGGACTGTGCATTGCAATGATAATCTATTGCAGAAAACGGGTGGATTCCGACAGTCATACTTAGCCCCCCATCAAGGAAATTAGACGCCGACCTAGTTTTCCATAGGGTGGGTAAAGTAGCTTTACGCCAGTAAAGCGGCCGATGCCGCGCTGTCTGAAGACCGGTTTCATGTGCGAGAAGGTAATAAACCCTTCTTTGCCGTGGTATGAACCGAATCCGCTTGCTCCGACGCCGCCAAAAGGCTGTGAGGGTTGTAGATACTGCATCATTACGTCATTGATAGTCACGCCACCGGCGTGGGTGGAGGCTAGTACTTGCTCTTGCAGGCGGCGAGAGTCAGAGAATAGATACAAAGCGAGCGGCCGCTCTCTTTCATTGACAAAGTCTATCGCTGCGTCCACCGAATCTACTTCTATGATCGGGAATATTGGTCCGAAGATTTCTTCTTTCATCACCCGGCTTTCTAAATTTGGGTTCAATATTAGTGTAAGCGGAAATTTCCTATTCTGGATATGTGCGGCAGTCGGTTCTTCCATTCGTATAATAGTCGCGCCATCGGCTTCTGCTTCATTGACTAAACTGTTTAGGCGGTCGTAATTAGCTTTGTTGATAATAGACGTGTAGTCGTTTGAGGATATGCCTTCAGGGAAATGATCTTGGAAGTGCCGAGATAGCCATATTTTAAAATCTTCAGTTTTGCCCTTTGGAATAAGCGCATAGTCTGGCGCTACACAGGTTTGCGCGGCATTGTAGGTCTTGCCCCAAAGTACTCGTTTTGCGACTTCGTCAATAGGGTACTGGTCGTGGATAATAACCGGACTTTTACCGCCGAGCTCCAAGGTTACTGGGGTGAGGTTTTTCGCCGCCGCTGCCATCACAAAACGTCCGACACGGGTGGAGCCAGTGAACATAAGGTGATCAAAAGGCAGGGCAGAGAATGCCGACGCCGCGTCAGCTTCGCCACCGATAATAGAAACGTGATCATTATCAAAAACGCTGGCAACGATTTCTTTTAGTAATTTTTCTGAGGCAGGTGTGCACTCCGACATTTTAACTATGCACCGATTCCCGGCTGCTATAGCTGAGGCCAGACCTGAAACGGCAATATTAATAGGGTAATTCCACGGGACAATAATACCCACCACACCGCGGGGCTGTGGGCCGATGGTGTTTTCGCCAGGCAAAAACCAGATGCCGGTGCCGCGAGTCCGAGGGCGCATCCAGCTACCTAAATGACGAATGGCGTAATCTATATTTCCAACACTATTACTAATTTCAGACAGTCGCGTCTCTTCAGTGCAGCGGTTGCCAAAGTCTTTGCGTAGCGCGCTTATGATCGCGTCACTATTCTCTGTGAGCGCATCTTTAAGTGCTTTTAACTGGCGCCGACGTTCATTTACAGTAGGGAACTTATTTTTCTGAAACGCGACCTTTTGCTGTTCAAAAGTCGATATAAACTCATATTTTTGCTCAATATTTCTAACGGCGTCGTTCATATTAACAATGCTCATAGATATCAGATGCTTACATGGCTATGTGAGAGAAGTGTGGTTTGCGATGGCCTTAAAACGATCAGTCAGATGGTTCTGCGTTCAGCATGGAAATAACGGCATAGAACAATGTGATCGCGCCGATTAAGGCGGGTAAAAATGCTAATGCACCAGCTAGACTAGCTTCACCCATTGCATTTGCTTCCATTGTTAGACCATGATTGGGGGCAAACATGCCGAACACATAAAACATGCAGTTTCCCCAAACCGCGATGATCGTACCGCTAAATACCCTAAATGCTTGGGTTTCGTTAAGGTAAACTGCTCTCATTGCACAGCCTAACGTGACCGCCATAATGCCGTTCATCATCATGCCAATATGTACGCCGCGCCATCCTTTGATCGTGCCAGGCACATCAAACTCGATAAGAATTGGGATTGGGCTGAGTGAGGCTCCACCAATCATAGAAAAGATTAGTATAAATCCGGCTGTTAGGGAGAATAGAATGCCGGCAAGGCCATGACGTATTAGTTTACTAGAATAATGATGTAGCATTGTTATTGTTCCATTTTTAAGCAGTAGGCGAATATAAAGCAGGTTAATACCGTTAGTGCTCTCCAAAATAATGTGGCGTTTCTATTAACGACCTACATCCTATAGATAATCTATGATTATCAACCCAATCGAAATGTTGGTATTGAAAGATATTTTTCCAGTCAATCGATGAAAATTGTCAGTATTTAGTTCAAGTTGGCATTTGTTCGGTATAAAAATGTGGAGATATACCTGAGCGCTAACATTGAACCAATATGGTGCAAGCATGAAAGCTGTCGGGCTTAACGGCTTAATTCTCTTCGAAACATCTGATATGAGCCAATTCTGCGAACGCGGTCACGGGAGTTACGATAGAGTAGGTGATACGCGAGAACACAATACTAGGCGTTTGACTACGTTGAAAAAGTTTAGGAGTATGCGGTTATTGCTTGGGCGAGCGGAAAGGGTGTTGGAGGTATATACTACCTTATTATCCCATAATATTGGCTTGCGCTAGTTATTAAGGCCTCGCGCGCAGTCGTATATACGACCATTTTTAGCCGTGTAGCGCCAAATTTAATAAGAAGGACAATTGTTAGTGGATGCCGTTGGATTACCATTTAGTCAATTTCAGATTTTAGAAACAAAGCTTCGGCCACCGAGTATTCGCGCTAAGGCGATTGTCCGTGAACAATTATCAAAGCGTTTAGTTTGCGACACGACCAGTACAGGCCTATTTACGATTGTCGCTTCTGCTGGCTCCGGGAAAAGCACGTTAATGACGGAGTTATACCGTAGTGCACAAGGCAATGGTAAGCATTGTTGCTGGCTTAGCTTAGACGACGATGATAATGAGTCTGCAATTTTTTCAAAGTATTTAATTGCCAGTATCGCTAGTTTAGACACTGAGAGCGCTGAGCGTGACTTGGTGTTTCTTAAGTCCAATCCATCGCAAGACTACCGTTCACTATTTAACTCGATTTTGGCGCGGATAATCGCCATTAAAAGTGAATTCGTCTTGTTTGTAGATGATTTTCAATTCATTAGTAACCCATTAATATTGCGATTTTGGAATAAGTTAATTGCTCACGCACCACCTACAATGTGCATCGTTATAGCTGGCCGGAATCGCCTGCCACTGGACCTAAGTCGACGCCAAATATCTGGCATGATCACTGAGGTCAAGCAGAATGAGCTAAATTTGACTGCTAGTGAAATTGTAATATATCTGAAGGCCGCGCATAACATAGAGTGCTCACTTCAGTCCGCTGAAACACTTCACACTTCAACGGAAGGCTGGTTCGCAGGTATACAGCTCGCTGCTTTGGCGATAACGAACTCTAATGAATCGGTAGCAGAGTTCGTGGAGGGGTTTACGGGGAAAGACAAGTCGCTGACGGAATATCTGTTAAAGACTGTTTTGCGTGGTTTGCCATCCGATGTGCGTGAGTTCTTGTTATTGTCATCACCGCTTATCCGTTTCTCTGCTAGTTTGTGTGATCATATTAGTAAGTTAGCTAACGGTCATACGATGCTAGAGTATCTCGATAAGAATAACTTATTTATCGTTTGCGAAGATCGGGAGGCTGAGTGGTTTAGGTATCATCATTTGTTTGCTGATTTTCTTCGTTCCGAGTTAAAAAAGGTAAATCCGGCGAAATATAATGAAGTATGTGTTAATGCCGCAAAGTGGTGTGAAAATGAAAATATGCTCACAGAGTCTATTCAGTATTATTTAACGGCAAAGAATTACGAGAAGGCTGCAGATCTTATTACTACCAGAGCGCCAGATTTAGCTTTTCTACGAGGTGATCATTCAACTGTACTTGATTGGATGCGGCGACTGCCAGTCGAATATCACGCGAATCGACCAACACTTTTACTTAATCATGCATGGTCTAGTGCCTTCAGTAGAAATCCAGAGCTAGCTATCGAGCTTTGTGGGAAAGTGTATGCAGGTTTAGCGGACTCTAGTTTATATTTATGGTCGTTGACCGAAGACGATAAGATTGATTGCTATTGGCGTGCCAAAGCAACAGAAGCTATTGCAAATGGTTGCGCTGACGAGCTGCTGGCTAGCGCTGAGATATGTAAGAGTGCATTGGCAGATATTCCGCTAACAGAGTCTTTCAGCATTTCTTCTATACGTAATTGTCTTGCATATGCGCTTCTGGGGCGCCGCGAATATGTGCAAAGTGTCCTTCACGCCGCGGAGGGTTACAAGTACAGTATAAAATCAGGCTCTAATTATTTGTCACTTTGGGCTGTTTTTATTGCTGGCCTTGCTAATGTAGAGATGGGTAAGCTACGTGCTGCGTCAGGCAATGCAACTAAGGCTTCGTACAAGGCAGGTCCATTAGGTGAGAATAATCTTTACTTGTGTGCAATGGCAGATTTTATACACACTGAAATTAACGTTCAGAAATGTAATTTCAATTTAGTTAGGCGAAATTCCCACTCGGGCCGGTCCTTTATTTCCTTGTATGGCCCTGTCGAAGCATTGTTTGTGGCTATAAGGAATGAGGCTCGTCAATTGGTGTGGGCTGGAAAGCTAGACCTCGCTCGCGAAGTATTGCACCAGGGACAGGAGTCGGCGTTAAGCACAAACCAGCCACGCCTGCATTTAGGTCTTATTGCTGAGGAAATAGAGCTGCAAGTCTGGGACGATCAGTTGGAGGCAGCAAAAGAAACGGTCATTCGTACCAACTACTTTCAAACGGGAGATGAGGAAATTCCGTCGGAATTACTTCCTGCAATTGATGAAACCAGGCAATTGATAAGGGCGCGGTTATTGTTAGCGGAAAACAAGGCGGACGAGGCTTTTAAGATTGTAGCGAAACTGATCAATCTTACACAGATTAAGCACAGCGACAGTGTTCGCCAGCTGTATACCTTGAAAACCCTTAAGGCCTTGGCCTTATGGCAACTTGGTCAGAAAAAAGAGAGTGTTCGGGAGCTGGATAAGCTCGTTAGTGCCGCGTGCCACGAAGATCATGCTTATCCTATTGTTGTGTCAGGGAAGCAAGTCTTGCCAATACTTGAGGCGATCCAATCAAAGCGCGCTAGTGGAGTGCAAGTTGATGATTTACGGGTAAAAAATGATTTTGTAGATCGCTTGATATTGCTGTTGAATGGGGATTCCATTGATGCTCTAAGTGAGAGTAAGGCTGCATCTCATGACGAAGTTTGCGGTGACTTAACGAGTAGAGAGATTGATATCTTGAAGTTGATCGGCGCGGGCATGGCAAATAATGAAATTGCAAAGGAGTTGGTGCTTTCCATTGCCACTGTAAAATGGCATCTTCATAATATTTATCAAAAAATTGAGGTTCGGAGCCGTACAGCTGCAGCGGCCTATGCCCGAAAAGTGAATTTAATATAGCTGATTCCAGTGTTATCTCGATATTTCACGTGGTTCCTTCACTTAGACCTATCACCATCGTGCAAAATTGCGGACCTTTTCTTTCTTATTATTATTATTAACGTATTGATAATAAACAGGTTTTAAGGGTTTTCTGCTTTTTATCCAATCCTTGGGTATGGTTGGTTTTTAACCGATTAACTAAACCCAACCTATCGGCCTGCTCTTCCTGCTAGTTCTTATGCGATCCTAAACCCATAAGAATTATGGAGGGGCGCAATGAATACATTTCCATCTGATCATCCAATGGATGAAATTCCTGTGAGACCTCTGCAGTTTGATTTGAGCAAGGTCACGTTCAATGATCCCTTGTGGAGTCGCACTAAGCCGGAATTCTCAATGTTTATTAATGCTCTTGGTGTGCACGTTCCTTACTTTGAGCGATACCTCGTTAAGGCGCTTTCGAGCGCAAAAAAGCTGATTAAGGATGAGGCTTTGTTGCGAGATGTATCTGCGATTATAGGTCAGGAGGGGCACCACGCCAAAAATTTCATCGCGGTTAATCGGTGGTTGAGTAAGCGCTACCCCGAAGTAGAGCGTCTGGACCTGCAGGCCCGTAACTACTTTACTGATCATGCAAAAAAAGACGATATGAAACGTTTGCTTGCGTTCACTGCCGGATATGAAACTTTCACATTTCTTGGCGGAATGATCGTTCTCGATAATCACGAGAAGTGGTTCAAAGAAGCAGATGGCGTTATGAAGGCTTTGTGGCTATGGCATCAAGTTGAAGAAGTTGAACACGGTGCAGTTGCATTTGAAGTGTATAAACACCTGTACGGCGAACATGAATGGTACCGAAAGTGGATGGTGCTATTTGCGTTGATGCACATCGCCAGTGAAACAATTCAATGCTACTGGGCTATGGCGAAAGTAGAGGGTTGGCTTCGGAACCCATTCTCAGCCGTAAAGAAGATGAGCTTCTGTATTATCACATTAGCCCGTTTCTTGAAATCGGCACTGCCAGTGTTTAAAAGAAATTATCATCCGCGGACCCATAGGATGGTAACCACTGCACAAAACCCAATACAAATTGCATGGCGACGTTATGAAAAAAATGGTGGCGATATCTTGGAAATCGACCATCAGCGTATGGCAGAAATTATGGGAGTTGCGAGCTACTAACTAGCTCGGCAATAGAACGGAAAATTATGACAGTTAGGAATATTACAACGTGAGTGAAAGTACAGAGCAAGTTCAAATTACATTTATTGAAAGTAGCGGGGTCGAAAAGACCGTTTCAGCAAACATTGGGGTAAGTGTTATGTCTGTCGCCGCAGCAAATATGGTTGAAGGTATTGATGCTGATTGCGGCGGAGGTTGCGCGTGCGGGACTTGCCGGATATACGCGGAAACTAACATTCCTGACCTATTTGAAGCGCCGGATGATATGGAGTCTGCCATGCTCGAATTTGCAGCGGACGGCGATATTCCCCAACGGCTGGGGTGTCAAATAACAATCAATTCACGATTTGACGGTTTGCGGATAAAAGTCGTTGAGTAATATCGTGGGTCTGTAAAATTTTAACATTATTTAGAATTATATTATTAATTAATAAAGATCATGTTACTGATAGAAAGCGATGTGGCTAATCTGACTACCATTGCGGCATTTTATTGCTATTGGCGATTAGGAATATGACTAGATGCTTAGCTTATATAGCTCCATTCCTAATAATTATAATTGTAATTTGTAAAGGACTAAAATATGCAAGATGATTTGATTGAGCTAAATAAGCAGGCTACAGGTGCTGCATTAGGGCATATGGGGAAGGTTGCATGGCCGACGTTGGCGCTTACTCTTATTGTATGTAGCCTTTTTGTTCCTTGCTTAGTACTTTTTGCAAAAGGATATATGTCTGTATGGTTAGCGACGCTCATTACGGGTGTGCTTACCTATATGTCATATACTACGCTGCATGAAGCGGTGCACGGCAATATCAGTGGAAGTAAACCAAGTTTACGTTGGCTTAATGCGCTTTGTGGCTATGCTGTTGCACCAATAATTGGAATTGCTTATGCATCACATAAGTATGAACATTTCACCCATCATCGCTATACCAATGTTGAAGATAAAGATCCAGATTTCGGTATAAGTCAGATGAAAAGAGGTCCTATCACGTCTGTGATTACGATATTTCGGTTTTTCTTTTCGCAGAATCTATTCTTTGTTAAGAATAACTGGAAGTCGGCGAAGTTGAAGGATCGTATTTTATACTGTACTGAAGTGTGCGTGTCCTTAGGTTGGCGTGGGCTTGCTATTGTGTTTATTGATCGACCTGGGATTTCGGTGGTCATTATTCTTGGCTACTTTATTGGCGCCTGGTGTGTGGGATATTGGTTTGCTTATCGGCCACACTTTCCGTATGACAATACTGAGCGGTATCAGAATACTAGCAGCCTCATTATGCCGTTCTGGATGCGTCCTTTTGAATGGTTTTGGTTTGGTCAAAATATTCATTCAATTCACCATCTGTTTCCCCGCGTACCATTCTATCGTTACCATGCGCTTCATCGCGAAATTGAACCCATACTGCGGGCGCACGGAACACCTATTCTAGGAATATTTAGTAGGAAGCCTATCGAAGAGGCAGTCTAACTATTAATTCCGTTAATCAGTAATAGAATTTTCGGAATGATAGTGAGCTTGTGCCGGCTGAAATTAAAAACTTCATCACTGATGAATAGTAGGCCATTTTTTTAGCTCTGTAGCGATATGCTAGCTCATTATAATCGCCGAGTTAAGAACTGAGAAAGCTTTGCCTAACAAGAAAATTTTACCCTTTACTGAACGATGAGGTGCAGCTGCCCATGTTTGACGTGAGTTTCCTTGAGATAGTGATTATAGCGATTGTTGGCTTGCTCGTTCTCGGGCCAGAGCGCCTTCCGGGAGCAGTTAGGACAGGAACTCTTTATGTTGGCCGTATTAAGCGATCTATAAAGAGGCTGCGAGATGAAATTGAGATTGAAATAGGTGCTAAGGAAATACGCGCTTCGCTGGTGGATGATTCAGCATTGAAGATAGAAAAGGATCTCGCAGATTTAAAGAAGAACTACTATCGAGTTACTGATTATGCGTCCGATAGCAGCTCACTTGTTAAAGAGTCTGCTCTAGAGGAAAGTCGTGATGACGGGGATTCCGACCTTCTTCAACATGCGCGAAAAGATGGCGTGCCAGAATTATGAGTTTAGTTACTGCGATTGATCAAGGTTCTCAGCTGACGGTTCGCGTTACTGAGCTTCGTGATCGGCTTCTACGCTTTCTTGGCGCTATGCTTCTATCAATACTAGTCTTGCTGCCTTTTTCACAAGAAATATATAGCCTTGTTGCGGAACCACTTTTGCAATATTTACCTGTTGGCGGGAGTATGATAGCAACCGACGTCACATCCACATTTATGGCGCCATTAAAACTCGTACTTTGTGCTGCTTTTACGATATCAATGCCAGTGTTCCTTTTTCAGGTTTGGGGGTTTATTGCGCCTGGATTGTATCAAAAGAAAAGAGGTCTTGGTTTCGCATTGCTGAGCTGCAGTGTCCTCCTATTCTACTGTGGAATTGCGTTCGCATTTTATATCGTGTTTCCCCTCGTATTTAGTTTTTTTAGCGGGGCTACACCCGAAGGCGTTTCTTACACTCCGGATATCTCCCTATACCTAAATACGGCACTTAAGTTATTCCTTGCTTTTGGTCTCGCCTTCGAAATTCCGATAGCTACAGTGCTGCTTATTGCCAGCGGGATATCAAGCAGAAAGGCATTAAGTGAAAAGCGGCCATACATAATAATTTCTTGTTTTGCGATCGGTATGATTCTGACTCCGCCCGATGTCGTATCACAGGCATTGCTCGCAATTCCCATGTTACTTCTGTTTGAGCTTGGTTTGGCGTTAAGTGTTTTTGTTACAAAAAATAGTATGGTTTAGCAATAGAACTAATTAAAAATAGTTTACGAATTGAATCGGGAAATGAGATATGAAGGTTACAGCAGCGGTAAGTCGCACAGCCGGAGCGGATTTTACAGTAGAGAGCTTAGAACTGGAAGATCCAAGAATAGATGAAGTACTAGTTCGGATTGTGGGTGTTGGTGTGTGTCACACTGATATTGCAGCCCGGGACCAAGCGTTGCCTACTGAGATGCCTGTTGTGCTCGGTCATGAAGGGGCCGGAGTTGTTGAGAAAGTAGGTTCCGCAGTAAAGTCAGTAAAACCAGGTGATCACGTGGTATTGTCTTACACTTTTTGTGGGGAGTGCGCACCGTGCGGGCACGATCACAAAAATTATTGTCAGCAGTTTGCGCCTCTAAATTTGATCGGGACCCGGTCTGATGGTAGTAAAGCTCTGTCCGACAGCACTGGTCCAATAAGCAGCCACTTTTTTGGGCAGTCCTCTTTTGGAGACTACGCTCTATGTAACCAAAACAACGTTATCAAGGTGCGTAACGATGCACCACTAGAGCTGCTCGGCCCATTGGGCTGCGGAATCCAAACGGGAGCGGGCAGCTTTATGCGATCAATGGCATGCGAGGCCGACTCTGTAGTAGCAGTTACTGGCGGAGGGGCGGTTGGGCTTGCCGCGGTATTGGGTGCGGTTGTGAAAGGTTGCGCGGTAATTATCGTTGTGGAACCGCATGAAAACCGACGCCAATTAGCATTGGAGTTAGGTGCGACCCATGTTATTGACCCCATGGCTGAGAATATGACCGATGCAATTCGCGGAATCGCGCCAAATGGCCTGAACTATGCGCTGGAAACCACCGGCAAGAATGTTGTATTTGGTGGGCTTGTAGCGGCGATGGCGGCAGCAGGAACTATTGGTGTTGTCGGAGTTCCCAGTTCAGAAGATGAAGCGATGTTAAAGCTAGATGTACTTAATCTTTTGCTCTGTGGTATTCAAGTAAAGGGTATTTGTGAAGGTGATGCGGATCCCTCGGAGTTCATTCCAGTGATGGTCGATCTGTATATGGAGGGAAAGTTTCCTTTTGATAAGCTGTGTGATTTCTATGCGTTTAATGATATAAATCAAGCTGTTTCGGATCAACACAGCGGCAAATGTGTAAAAGCTATTTTGAAGCTTTAGAATGTAAGGGTGTTTGGCTTAATACCGGTGTTACTAAGACGTTCTGTTCTGAAACTTGGTATTTTTAATCTTGGTATGGTGGGTTTGGTCCATTGATTGGCCTTGGGTGCTCATAGCCTTTGTGAGCGGATGTCTATTTGGCTTTCGCGATAATGCGTCGTTACGCGATTTCCGCATTGTAAAGCTGGCCGTTTTGTAGATTTCCTCGGCGACCATACATAATAGGAAGAAGCTGTGTGGTTCGCGCCGGATTCGATAATTTATTTTTGTGTCGTCATAGGGGGCATTAATTAGCCCATTGCGACATCGTTTGGTTTCTAAATTCGCCATGTATACTGTCTATCAGAGATGGTCGTAAGAATGCAGGGATTGTTAGATTGGTGTACTTTGCGCTGAAATTCCCTAGTCGTCCTGTTCGAGAGCTTATAAATAAAGATGGATTTCCGTTCCTACGGTTTGCTTAGTTCATGGATCACGCTTAGCAAGGCAATATAAATCGAAAGTCCAGTTTTTGATAGCCGCTAGCGAAGACACTGACATACAAGTATACTCAAATGAATATATCTAACACAGGTGACTCGCCTGCTATTAACGGCGGAGTATTTGTCAAAGATAAAATTGATTTGGGTATAGCCTCGTAATCCGGGAAAATAATTATTGGTTTAAATGATGACTGGACGTATTAGAAGCAGTTGCCTAAATGGCTTTGAGGATCTTGTCGACGAACTCGGCGGTGATGCCAGTTCACTTATAAGCAACTCTGGGATTGACTACAGGCGATTAACCGACGAAGATTATTTTTTTCCATTTTGCGATTTTGCTAGTTTACTTTCTACTAGCGCGGCTATGTTGGACTGCAGTGATTTCGGTTTGCGATTGTCGGCTAGACAAGATCAGGATATCCTTGGGCCAGTGGCGTTTCTTGCTTTGGCTTCGGCTGATGTGCGTGAGATTATAAATAGCGTTGGTCATTTCCTTTATCATTACACACCGGTAATTTCTCTCTCATTAGATGAGGGGGAGCGTAGTTACGCTTGTCTTGAATTTGTGGGTTTACAAAAAAAAGATCATGAACAGATAGTCGAGCACACAATTGGATGTACTTATCACATTATTTCCTTGTTGACGGGAAGTCTTCTTAAACCTCTTAAAGTAAATTTTCGGCACGCGAAGATTTCAACAGAAGAACAATACAATGAAATTTTCAATTGTCCGGTTTCTTTTAATCAACCACGCGATTCAATTGAGCTAGACACTAAATGCTTGGAATTGATAGTCAGCTCTAAAAATTCAGGCCTACACAAGTTGGTCTCGAATTACTTGTCGATAGTGGAAATAGAAATTGACGCCAATTCTAACCCTGTTGTACTTGCTAGTCATAAGGCGCGGCACATAATTAAAAAATTGTTACCGACGGGAAGAGTAACGCGGGATTTAATTTCAGAAAAAATGAACATTCATGGTCGATCTCTACATCGTAAGCTTCAAGCTGAAGGGTATACATTTGAATCTTTAATTGATGAGGTTAGACGAGATGAAGCAAAAAAACTGTTGAAAAATCCTGATATTCCAATGTCACAGGTAACCGGCGCTCTCGGGTATAGTGAGCAGAGCTCATTTAATCGGTCATTTAAGAGATGGTATGGGATGTGTCCGAGTGAGTATATTACTAGCGAAGAAGTAAAAAATACTCATTAAGCTCTAGCTTGATATAATGAACAAATAATTTCCTGCCTACTACCTGTTTTCAAGTGTATTGTGGATTATTCTTCGTTAAGTTACTGGTGTTAAAATTTGTATATAGGCTTATTGAGCTTGTTTTATTTAGCGCACACCACGCGCTTTAGCTTGACTATAATAAATCTTAAATAATTCTGCTATGAGCTTTTGGTGTTAATTTTTTGGCAGTAAAGGCTTCCGTCCTTCTCCTTAATGTGGAAGCCTTTCCTACTAATCAATCTGCAAGTTAATGATTTCCCCCGCCCTGAAATTTATTCATTTTTGAGCCCTTTGTGCGCACTAGATATTATATAAGCGCGTATCGCGTGTAGGTCTTGCTCGGTTAGTACTCCATGAAATGAAGGCATTCCTTTGGTGCTGGAAATGCCGTCGTGGGCAACAAGCCGAAGAGCGTCGTCACTTGCGAGGAACGGAGTCCAGCGCAGGTCAGGCACTAAACCGCTAGAGATTGCGTGGTCACCATGACAAACCGCGCAGTTTATATCATAAAGTCGGTTGCCATTTGCTACGGTTGCCTTATCGGCGGTGGAAGCCGGGGGGGTTGGTTTGCGCTCAACTAAATCACTTAGCGCCGGCAGTTTGGCTTGTCCGCCTAATTTAAAGACCATTAGGCGGCCTAGCCCTCTTTTAATCCCTGCCGTTGCTTGTTTTTCTGGAAGTACGCCACCGTAGAGAAGAGCGAATGTGCCGCCCCATCCGGACGCCACTGCGATATATTGCTCCCCATCAATTTGATAACTGATGGGGGGCGCAACGATGCCCGTTTGTGCGAAGAAATCCCAAACCGGAGTCCCATCATCTGCTCGGTAGGCCACAAGCTTAGCGCTGGCGTTACCCTGGAACACCAGGCCCCCGGCTGTGGCTAGCACGCCACCATTCCATGGGCTACTGTGTTCAACCTGCCATGCACGTTTTTGCTTAACCGGATCCCATGCTATGAGCCGCCCTTTCAGCATCTCTTTGATTGCCTTAAAGTCCGCTTCGTTCGTGGGTAGCGATGTCTTAGTCATATCGGCGCCTGTATTCCAACGACCTTCTTTGTAACTAAAATCTTTATCTTTTGCGTAGACAAAAGGTGTTTCTATTGCAGGGATGTAGACTAAACCGGTATTAGGGCTATATGCCATGGGATGCCAGTTATGTCCGCCAAATGGGCCAGGCATTTGGGTGTGCGGTGATTGGCTACCATAGCGCGCTTCTGGAACCTCGACGGGTCTACCTGTCTTAAGATCTATATGGCTAGCCCAATTTACCGGAACGTAATTTTCTGCTGACAGTAATTCACCGGTAGCGCGATCGATAACATAGAAAAAGCCATTTTTAGGGGCCTGCATAATCACTTTGCGATCTTTTCCGCCTATTTCTAAATCGGCTAAAATCATGTGCTGAGTTGCGGTGTAGTCCCAGGATTCACCCGGTGTGGTTTGATAATGCCAAACGTATTCTCCGGTATCAGGACGCAGGGCGACGATTGATGAAAGGTAAAGGTTGTCGCCACCGCCTGGGCTGCGAATACTTTGATTCCACGGTGAGCCATTGCCAACGCCGATATACAGTAAATCTAACTCAGCGTCGTAGGCCATTGAATCCCATGCGGTGCCGCCACCGCCAAATTTCCACCACTCGCCCGTCCACGTGGTTGCAGCCCGTGCCATGGCTGGATTCGTAATTCCATCTGCAGGATTGCCAGGCACAGTATAGAAGCGCCACAGCATATTACCGTTATTAATGTCATAGGCCGACATATATCCGCGCACGCCATATTCTGCGCCGCCATTGCCAATGAAGACTTTGCCCTTAACAATGCGAGGTGCGCCAGTAATGGTGTAGGGCTGGCTTTGATCGACAGTGACGACATCCCATAATTTAATACCGGATTTAGCGTCAAGTGCTATTAGGCGACCATCTATTGTGCCAGTAATGATTTTTCCGTCGGAAAAAGCTACGCCACGGTTAACTGCGTCGCAACACAAATCCGCGGCTTTGCTACGATCAACTTGCGGATCAAACTGCCAACGCAGGGCGCCAGTTTTGGCGTCTAAGGCGGAGACTATGTTCCATGTTGCCGTAACATAGATAGTGCCATCGACTACAATAGGGGTTGATTCAATTCCACGGCTAACACCGAGGTCAAACGACCAGCTTAGGCCGAGATTGGCTATATTGTCGGGTGTAATCTTTTGCAATGGAGAAAAGCGCTGCTCACCATCGTCTCCACCGTGTTTATTCCATTCAACCGATTTTTCTTGTGGCTGCGTAGCGTTTGTCGGAAAGGGATTGTATGAACAAGCAGGTAAAAGTAGGGATGACAGGATGAATATGATAGCGCCCCCAAGTCTACGGGTAACGGTGATCTTCATTATTATGAACTCCATCTTTTATATGGGTAAAGTGTCTGAAATTGCAATGTACGAAATAAGGTTCCAAATAATGGGTATCTTTTTATCGGATATTGATACGAGAACTACCCTTGGTATAAATTTGTAATAATAATTAGGTGAACTATATCTAAATAGTAGTCTGTGCCCAAAGCCTTAGATATTAGCTCCGGGCACTACCTAACTGCTTAGGATACTGGTGTTAACCTAACGCCCATGTAACTGTAGCCTTTGGCAAAGTTTGATTTTATGCCGGTAGGACCGCTAACCACTTCAACGCTTGAAAAGCGATTTAGAATTTCCTCCCAAACAATTCGTAGTTGCATTTCCGCGAGCCGGTTCCCCATGCAGCGATGTATTCCATAGCCGAAAGATAAATGGCTGCGTGCATTCTTGCGATCTATGATGAGATCGTCAGCATTAGGGAAGTGACTTTCGTCGCGATTGCCTGATGCATACCACATGACAACTTTATCGCCCGCTTTAATGGACTTTCCGCCAAGATTCACGTCGTGGTTTGCAATTCGGCGCATATGAGCCAGCGGTGTCTGCCAACGTATGATTTCAGAAATCATATTCGGAATAACGGCGGGATTGGCTTTAAGTTTCTCAAACTCTTTAGGAAACTTGTTTAGTGCAAATAGGCCGCCAGTTAAGCTGTTGCGGGTAGTATCGTTTCCGCCGACTATTAAGAGCACTAGATTACCAAGTAACTCCATGGGGCGATCCATCATGTCTTTGGTTTCATCGTTGGCTTGCATCAAGGAAATCAGATCTAGACCCACTTCACCGTCTGGTTTGCCTTCCTCTAGGCGCTCCATCCATAGTTTTTGGAAGGTGGTTAGGCAGTCAGCTAGGCCAGCCGCTCGCTCAGCTGGGTCAACATCTCCATCTGTAAGTGCAGGAGTACCCGTCGCCAAATCGGACCAATAGGTTAGTTTACGACGGTCTTCAAACGGAAAATTGAATAATGTCGCTAGCATTTGTGACGTCAATTCAATCGATACTCTATCGACCCAGTCGAATTCTTCATTTAATGGTAAGTCGTCCAGTATTGTGCAAACTCGAGATCTAATTAGAGATTCCATTGCAGCCAGGTTCTTAGGGGCGACAACCGACTGGACAGCAACGCGCTGTTGGTCGTGGCGAGGAGGGTCCATTCCAATAAACATTTCGAGTGGTATTTCATCTTCAAAATCGCCGATGAGTATTCCCGGCTCAGAGGAGAATATCTCGTGATGTTTGTCAACGTACAGAATATCGTCGTAGCTAGTAACCGACCAAAATGGACCGAATGGGCTGTCAGCTTGATAGTGGACTGGGTCTTCATCGCGGAGACGTTTAAAGTAGGACTTCCACGCATCTGTCTCAAAGAGCCGGCCGTCACTAAAATCGATATTTTCCAATGTTTCAGTATAAGGATCCGGAACGAGTTGTTTTTTTATCGCTATATTCATTTCATTCTCCTAGGGGGTGTTCTTACATTTGATGCTCGGGGATGTTAATTACTAAGCCATTGAGTTCCTTAGTTACAACTATTTGGCACGCCAGCCTCGAGTTGTCTTCGAAATCCGGTGTCATTTGCAGTAAGGATATTTCCTCTGAGTTTCGATCTGAAAGGCGGTGCGCCCAGTTTTCGTCCACAATGATGTGGCAGGTACCGCAAGCACAACTTCCTCCGCAATCACCGTCTATGCCAGGCACTAAGTTGTTTGTGGCCGCACTCATTAGTGTTTCGCCCTCTGTAGCGTCGACTTCGAAGTTGGTTCCTTTATGGTCAACATAGTTTATTTTAATCATTGATAATGTCCTCGCTTATATTGCTTATGATTATTCTTCTAATAATAGACAGATGTTTTAATCTATAAGTTTACATACGATATTCTCGCAATATTAAAGTGATCAGCTTTTTGTCGCTATGCCGAGTATCTTTATTTAGTTTTTAATATTATTAAAATTTATCTTTCCGTTATAGTGTAAGCAGTAAATTATAAAAATATCTTTAACATCGCTATTCACGATTCCCAGTAAATACCAAATAAAACAATTCATATTATCTTATGAGGACAATTGTTTGTCTTCGTGGAATGGGAACTCGTTAAAGCTCGAGCGCGTGGATACCTTAGATTTTCTTTTTAGGAAAGTGATACTTATAGAATCTATTTGCCATTGCTGACCTTTATGTGCAATTCCCAACTTTGGATAGTCAGTAATGTGCATTTATTTCAGTCAGCCCCATCGAAAGGTTTGGGTGCTATCGAAATAGACGTGTAAGTATACCGAAATGCTTTTCCAGACGGTTTGATCTGCAGAAGATGGGTGGTCAATTTGTAGCGGGTAGTAAGATAAGTAGCTTGAGGGCGCGATGAGTGCAGAAACTGGGCAACTCCGAGTCTTTCTGTATGTTCTGCGCTTGCTAAATAATATTGTAGAGATTCATTTGATCTTAAATGAGATTTTCTATTGTAAAGAGATTTAGAGCTGGCGCACATAATAATTAGCATGGCTCTAATCTGAATTCTATAAATACAATAAATGAGGACAGGGAATGGATAATTATCGTTTTCGGCTTGCTGCACTTGTAATGCGGAACAGGTTCGTGGTAGCGCTATTATTTCTTGCTGTAACCGTCTTTTTCGCTATCGGTATGCAGGGTTTGACAATAAAGACAATTTTCTCGGACTTGCTACCCGCTGACGATCCATATGTACAGGTTTTTAAGGATCACCCGAACTTTGGTAATCCCTTAACTGTCTCGGTAATGATAAAACGTAAGAATGGCGACATTTACAATACTGAGACGCTTCAGAAGGTATGGGATTTTACTCGTGCACTCGACTTAACTCCGGGTATAAACCACGATACGTTAATTTCAATCGCTACTGAGAAGGCTCGTTACGCAGAGGCAACGCCATACGGGATTGACATGAGGCCCTTGATGGGAGACTCAGTTCCAGCAAATCGTACAGAAATTGATGCATTTCGAAAAAAGGTAGATCAGAGTCCTAATGTCCGTACCTTTTATGTGTCCGGGGATGAGTCGGCCACAATTATAACAGCCGCTTTTATAGAAGACCTTCTAGACTATGACGTAGTTTTCAAGTCCGTTCAGCTCCTGGCTAAGGAGTATCGGGATGGAAATCATGAAGTATATGTCGTTGGTCAACCAATACTGACTGGGTGGGTTTATAAGCTACAAAATCAAACTTACATGATTTTTGCGGTTACTGTATTTGCATTAATTATAGCTCTTGCGCTATACATGCGTAACATCGCCGGCACGCTTACACCGATTATATGTAGCTCTGTAGCGGCTGTTTGGGGCTTTGGAATGGTCGGCTGGATATCCTCGCCCATCGAACCATTATTGATGATTGTGCCACTATTACTGGTCGCACGTTCCTTCTCTCACTGTGTTCAATTTAGTGAGCGCTACTATGAAATATTTGCTCATCTAAAAGATAAAAAGAAGGCCGCGGAAGTAACCATGGGTGTAATGATGGCACCGTCGATACTTGGTGTGGTTACCGATACATTGGGTATCGTATTCATCGGTTTAGCCCCGATTCCCGCAATGGAGAGATTTGCGCTATTTACCGGCTTCTGGGCCGTCTCAATCATACCGACAGGTGTCTTTCTCATATCGATTGTACTGTCCTATTTGCCCACTCCATCAAATATTGACGAGTTAACGTCTACAGACGAGGTTAGCGGTGGCGTTAATGGTCTTCAATTAAGGCTATTGAACGCGATAGCCAGTATCACCCACGGGAAAGCCGCGCGGATTACGGGTGGTATCGCCATTCTAATTACGGTTGCTGCTATTGGTATAGCGGGTCAAATTAAAATTGGTAACCCGGTAGAAGGATCAAATATCCTTTGGGAGGATTCAGATTTTAATACCGCTATAAGAGCGGTTAATAGTCACTTTCCTGGAGTAAATACACTTGAGATTATTCTAGAGGGGAAGACCGATGATCTAAACCGTCGCGTAGTAAGGACCCCTGAAGCGGTGGCGGTCTCCCTCGCAATACAATCGATGGTCGAAAAGGATGAAGTGTTGGCGCCACGCGCAACCTTGTCGTTTGCTGACTATATGAAGGAATCTAACAGATTGTTCTCGGGCGGAGACCCGAAATGGTTACCGCTAGATCCGACTGAGTCAGCAGTAAGAGCGGCGGGTACTGCTGTTGTATTTGGCACAAACCCAGTCAACTTTGGTCATGTTTCAGATTTTGAGTTTCAAAACTCCACTATTTCTCTTTGGTATAAAGACAACAAGCAGGAGACCGTGGACGCGGCACTCGCAAGCGCTCAGCGGGCCGTGGATAGTGTTGGCGCGGAGCACGCTGATTTCACTGTACGGATGGGTTCGGGAACAATTGCGCTCCAGCAGGCGATGAACTCGGTAGTTAGTCGCTATCACTGGCTAATACTCCTACTTCTTAATGCCTCCATATTCGCAGTTGTTGCATATGCATACAGATCGTTTGTTGCCGCAATTTTGATACTAATACCGGTAAATATCTCAAATTATATGCTGACCGCGACGATGCACATACTGGGCATTGGCTTAGATATCAACTCTGTAATGGTTGCTGTTCTCGGTGTTGGTGTCGGTATAGATTACGGCATCTATTTAATGTCTCGAATTTGCGAAGAATATACGACTGAAGTTGGCTGGGCGGCTGCAATTACCAAATCGCTAACCACTACAGGTAAGGCAATTATGTTTACGGCATCAATTATGTTGATTGGCATAATGCCATGGTACTTGCTGTCTGATCTAAAATTTATGGCCGACATGGGCTTATTATTGGTCGCAATTATGTTGATCAATATGATCCTGTCTTTAGTCGTGCTTCCATTGCTTGTTTGGTTTGTTAAGCCTCATTTTGCAAGTAGAAACGATCTTATGATCGGTGAAGGTATTGACTTAAGTGTTTTTGAAAAAGGTAATGACATAGTCAGCAATAAGATAGAGGAAAATTACTCAAAACCCGGAGAAGTTGAACTGGCGATCCGTTGAAGTAATGCGCGTTAAAGTAACGTTAATAGAGTGACCTGTAAGTCGAGTTTAAAACTTAATTTTGGAGATTCAAAATATGATAATTAAAAAATATGACCATGACTATGGTCGTCGCCAACTTATGAAAAACTTAGCAGCCGGCGCCGCAGCAGGTGTGCTGATGCCTTTGAGTAAAGTGTTTGCCGCTGAGGGGGATTTAGCTAAAGTTTACCCCGACGAGTTGATGTCCGTCTCCGCGTATACAAAAGGAAAAGTTAATGAGGGTGACTATTTAAACGCAGATAATGTTGACCACGTAAAAGATTTGCTAGATCCAATCGTATTTGATCAAGTAAAAACCATGGGAAGACGTATTTTAATTCGTCCCACGACAAAAGATTTTAGCGCAATGTTCCCTGCTGAGTTTTACGAAAGAACGCTAAGTAATTTGAGGGATGGCGTTTCGGCAGTTTTTGACAAAAATGGTAATGTGAAAACGAACAAGGGAGGAAACTGGACTGGTGGTTTACCTTTCCCTGATCCGAGGACTGGCCCTGAAGTTCAGGCTAACCTTGCTATGAGCTGGGGGCGTGCTGATTATAATCAGTATGCGGTTCAAGATATTGTGGTAAACCCTGATGGCTCTACTGCTTATGACTATGAATTTATATGGGCAGAACTTCAAATGGAAGCCCGTATGGATGGTAAGGCATTCATGGGAAAAGACGATCTGATACGATTGCAGACGGTCTTCTTTACTTCAACTCAGGATGTTGCCGGTAGTTCATTTCTATCAACCTGGTACTACGATCAGCGTAAATTCCCGGACCTTTATGGGTATTTGCCGCAGTTCAGACGTGTCCGTCAGTTTCCTACTAACCAACGTTTTGAACCGCTTATTCCAGGCGTAACTTGGTTCCTGACCGATCCGTGGGCAGCTGGTGACCCAATGTTGACCTGGGGTGATTATAAGATTATTGCAAGAAAACCAATGTTAGGTGGCTTTAACGCTAAATGGAATGGTGATAAAGATAACTGGCAGGCAGATACCCATGGTGGCCCACAGGGAACAACATTTTGGGATACCGATTTTGAGATGGCACCTGAAGTAATTATTTTGGAGTCGAAGCCAACAGGTTATCCGCGTGCTCCTGTAGGTCGAAGACTTGCTTACATCGATGTCCGAAACAATATGTATTGCGGGAATATCCGTTTCGATCGTCAAGACAAACCATGGGTAAACTTTGAGACAAACTTTGGTCAGTACAAACTTGGCGACAAGGTCGAATACGGTCCAGATGGTAAGTCTCCAGCATGGTCATGGACGAATATTAATTCGTTTGATGCTCAGACCGGACGCAACAGTCGTATTACGCATAATAAGGAAAACAAAGGCGGTTATAAATCCGACTTCCGGGCAGACCAGGAAAAGGCATATAGCAGATACTTCACCCAGCAGGCTTTGCAGCGTTTAGGGCAGGTTTGATTCTATCGCCGCAGGGGCTACCTGCGGCAATTTTTTATAGGTGAAAAATTTGCTATGAAAAAAATTAAAATAATCATTTTACTTACGGTGTCGGCGGCGCTGAGCTGTTTGGCTAACTCCGCTCCAATTACTGCAAGTATTGTTGTAGAGGGAACTGCTCACGATGCGCTGTTTGATATCGATATTCGGGGCGATGAAGGGTACGCGGTAGGTTACGCAGGTGACATCTATCACACGATAGATGCAGGGAAGACATGGTCGAGTGAGCATAACGACAACACCCTTGCGTTACTCGGCGTTAGTTTCAGTAAATCAAGCACTATCGCGGTTGGGCAATACGGGCTGATTATGGTTCGTGATAGCGCCGGGAGCTGGCGGCAGGTAGAGAGTGGCACTGAGGAGCGGCTTTTTTCTGTTGATGTAAACAACAAGGGTTACGCTATTGCATCGGGTTCTTTTGGGACGCTATTACGTTCCATTGATGGCGGAAATACCTGGGAATCGGTTGCTCCGAGCTGGGCCGGAATGTTTGATGATCCTGATAATAGACTTGGTTCTCTCTTCGATCCGAGTCTTTACGGTGTCAAGGTCAGTGAGAGTGGAAGGGCGTGGGTGGTTGGTGAGCTGGCGCTTATTTTGAACTCTGATGATCAAGGCCAGACATGGATCGTCGTGAACGCTGGCGGCAGTTCAGAGCATGGCGTATCCCCGACTTTGTCAGCGATAGATATGCGGGCTGATGGTGTCGCTTATGCCGTTGGCCAGGAAGGCTTTATGCTTAAAAGCCTCGATTTCGGACGTAGTTGGAGAAAGTTGGAGTCTGTAACACATCAAAATCTGTTGTCAGTAAAGACCAAATCGAGTGGATTAGTAGTTGTTCCAGGCATGCGCGACATTCTGATGAGTACGAATGACGGCGAAAGCTGGAGGTCGGTAGTAGGGCTCGATATTCAAGTAGGGTGGTACGGTTCGGTTGCTATTCCGAGCTCTGGTGCTGGCGTGCTCGTAGCCGGGAATAATGGAAACATTATCAGAGTTGAGCAAAATTAAAATAATTAGGTTGATAAACTATTGCCAGATTTTTACGTATAAGATTTGAGGGTAAAATAATGAGAAAAAGTCAAAAAACCAATAAAATATTTGTTCTATCGGTATTGGTATCTAGCGTATTAGGCAGCGCTAAGTCCTTTGCGTCGGACGATGGGTGGTTTGAAGATTTCAATATTTCATATAATGGTTTTATTCGCGCCGAAATCGCGGCTAGTACTAGTGGTGAGGAAAATCCAAATAACCAAGGCGGCAACTATTTCAATGACCAAACTATAGCTCGGCAAGCGTACCTTCCTCCGGCATTAAATCCGACTAGCGGCCTAGTCACTGGCTTACTGGGAAGTGGTTCAGTTGGCGCATGGGGCACAGTACCACTTCCTTTCAGTGATAATCTGCGGCGTGGCGACTTTGTTAAGACTACGGATAACGATTTTAATTACACGGTGCTTCGGGCCGAAGTTGAATTAAACGTTAGAATAAACTATGAGATGCGATTCATTGCCAGAGTTAGGGCGATGTTTGATCCAGAAATTTACGACGCGTTTGATGCTAGCGATTTATCAGAATTTCAAGGAGGTTCGGAATCTGGTGGTAATCCTGCTCTCTACGACAACGGTACACCGAGTTACTTTGATTACTTAACAGATAACAATAGTAATCCTAATCCGTTGGAGTGGACGGGAAAAAATTATCAGATTTATTTGCCGACATTCCTGTTGGAGTACGCTACGGGTGATTTGGCGTTACGTCTTGGTAATCAGCAAATAGCCTGGGGCCAAGCGATCTTTTTTCGAGTCTTCGATACTCCGAATGGCTTAGATCTGCGGCGCCATTCACTATTGGATCGCGGCTTAGAGGAATTCTCAGATAAACGCGTACCAATGCTATCGTTACGGGCGACGTACCAGCTAACTAACGATATCCTAGCAGATGGCTATATTGGCCGATTTCAGCCGACGGTGTTTGGTAACCCAAATACGCCATACAATATAATTCCTTCGCAATTTACTGTTCACGATCGGTATGAATCCGGTAACTACGACCAGAAGTTAGCGGGCGGCTTTCGCTTGAAAGGTGACTACGGCCAGTGGGGATGGCAGGCTTCTTTTGTGTCTAAGTTAGGTACAGAAGGAACGTTTGCGTGGACTAAGTCCGGTGTGAATAAACCGCTGTCCGGCTCAATTGGCTCGTTAATAAATACTGCCTACGATGCGAAGTTGTCGAACTGCGCTGTGTATGACCCAATTCTATGCAGGAACTACGCAGATTCTGGAGAGGCTATGGCTAATTCCGCATTTTCGGCGAGTCCTGGTGGCGTCTATACCGCTGCTGAATTTTTTAAATATGCGGCGGATGCGAGGCTTGACGCGATTGGTGGGCTGAACGCCGCCATTTTGGAAACTGATGGTACAACGGATATTTATGCTACGCCTGACTTGACCGCGGGTGGTACTGCCGCTCAGCTGAATACTTTCTTTATGGCCGCCGGTGGCAGCTTGCGCGGTGCAATCGAAAGAACCTATCACCGAGAAGAGGACTACGCTTTAGGTGTAAGTTATGTTAACGAAAGTGAGAATAACTTTCTTAATCAGTTAATCTTTAATGTGGAGTTACAGTACACGCCGAACCGGACCTATACAAATCCAACTTTGTCGCAGCAGGCGATTGAAGATGATGAGTACACTCTTGCGGTAGTAGTCGATAAGTGGCACAGATTCTTTAAAGAATTGCCGGGTACTTATATTGTTTTGCAGGCATTAACTAAGAATAGAAGCGATCTAGTCGGTCGGCATTTGAGTGGCTATGGGCGTGTAGGATTAGACGAACTCTCTGGTGACGCGACATCGACCGTGAAAAAAGCGAAAACTGGCAATGCTAATTATATTGTTTTTGGTTTTCTCCAGCCTACGGATAATAAAGTTTTCGAGATTGAACTCGCTACTTTGGTAGATTTAGATGGTGGTATCCTGTTTCAACCAGGTCTGCGTTGGAATCCGGGGAAAGGCTTAACTGTCGAGGGATTCTATAACTACATTAATGGCGATCTTTGGGGCGATAACCCGAACAATAATGTGATTTCATCGCTTGATTTTGCCGATGAGGTTGCGTTACGAGTAACCTATCAGTTTTAACTGTTAGATCGTTTCCGAAAAATAGTTAGATGCTGTACCTTTTGCTGGATTGAGTTTACGTCCAGCATTTTTTTACAAGGATAACTAATGCACCTTTTGAAATGGTCATCAAACATGAAGCGTAGGGATTTTCTGCGTTATGGATCTGCATTCTCTGGTGGCGGAGTGTTGGCCTCATTGTGGCCCACCATCGCGTCTGCAGGGGATGTGACAAAGGCGTACCCGGACGAACTTCTTTCAATAGAAATGTATACAAAAGGGAAAATTAAGGCTGGCGATTATATAACCGCTGATAATGTTCATCTTGTGAAAGAGTTATTAGACCCCGCAAAATTCAAACATGTTGCTGAGATGGGCCGTAGGCTGAAAGTCAAGGCGACAACAACGGATTGGATGAAAATGGGGCCCTGGGAATACCAAGAGGCGACTTTATCTAATCAAGGCTTAGCTCGGTTTTCGGAAGCCGGAAATGTAGTGACTCAAGATGGCAAGCCATGGATCGGCGGACATCCGTTTCCGGAAAGCAAATCTGCTTTACAACTTTTTGCGGGTTTAACTCTGTCCTGGGGCCGGCATGATGCCGATTTATTTGGGATGAAGGAGTATGACTTAAACCCTGAGGGCGAAATAGACTATCAATACGACTTGGTGTGGGCTGAGTTATCACCGGTTGGTCGCTTAGTGCTCGAGCCCAAACCATATTGGCCTGAACATATGGATAAGCTACGTTTCAATACGGTTGTGTATACCTATCCTGAGAGTCAGCGAGGCGCGTCGTATCTGAATGTTTGGTCCTATGATCAAAACAAGCTTCCTGATCTATATGGCTATGTTCCGCATTTTAGGCGGGTTCGTCAGTTTCCGACCAACCAACGGTTTGAGCCACTTGTTCCTGGTTCAGCACTATACCTTTCTGATGCATGGGCTGCTGGTGATCCGCTGTTGAGTTGGGGTAATTATAAAATAGTGGGTCGGCAGCCTATGCTCGCCGGTGTGTCAGGTGGTTGGGATTCTACCGACGAAAATTGGGAACACGGAGTACACGGCGGTCCAAAGGGTGAGAGTTTCTTCGACAGTGTTGTAGAAATGGTGCCGGAAGCAATCGTTTGTGAGGCTGAACCAACGGGGTTTCCGCGTGCACCAATAGGGAAGAAGCGGGTTTGGTTTGATGCACGAAACCAAATGCCATTGGCGATGGTAACTTACGATCGGGCCGGAGTACCGTTTCGATCTTTCGATGGTTGTTATGGCCAATTTGAAGACGGCGATAAAAAAGTGTTAGACGGATCCCATCCGTATTGGTCGTGGGGGTACTTTCATGCCTATGAATTTCAGAGCGGGCGAATTACCCGAGTTGAGCACGTTAAAGAGCTCCGTGGTGGGCATAAAAGTTCGGTAAATGATGCTTCAATTTATCAGCGTTATCTAACTCAGGCTGCTCTGGCCAGGTTGGGGCGCGCGTGATGCCTATTTGACTTTGGTTTTCTGGTGGCGAAAATTTGGTTTCGATATGAGCAGGTCAGATACCATCGGATCGGGAATTATAAAATAATTTATTTGTGGTAGTCGTGTAACAAAAAATTACCTTTAGAAACAGAATAATAATTTTATTAATCGATTAAAAATATTAAGGGAAATGTTCAGTGAATAAAGATAATAAAGTGTCTAGCGGTATGCAGGAAGCTCCCATGAATCTTGCGTCGATTCTGGAGCACGCTGCACGGTTCCACGGTAATCAGGAAATTGTTTCAAGGCTCGCGTCAGGCGAAGTGCATCGCTATACCTATCGGGAAGCTTTGGCACGTTCCAAGCAGCTCGCCAATGCTCTTAAGGCATATGGCATTGAATTCGGTGATCGAATTGCGACAATGGCGTGGAACGGATATCGCCATTTTGAGTCCTGGTATGGTATTGCTGGTCAGGGTGCCATCTGTCATACCGTTAACCCACGTCTTTTCCCCGCGCAAATTCGTTTCATTATTAATCATGCTGGTGATCGCATTGTCTTTGTTGATCCCGCGTTTGTTGGCTTGCTTGAGGAAATACAAGACGAATTGCCGACCGTTGAGATGTTTGTGGTGCTCTCGAGTAATGCGGAATTTTCAGCTACAACCCTTAGAGCGGCAATTGATTATGAATCATTTATTGGTGATCAATCTGATGATTTTGATTGGGTAGAGCTAGATGAAGCTGCACCTTCTTCCCTTTGCTACACCTCCGGGACGACAGGTGATCCAAAGGGCGTACTGTATTCCCATCGGTCTAATCTACTTATGGCCTACGCGTCATCCTCTGCAGACGCATTTAAGCTCTCCGCGCTTTCGACAGTATTGATGGTAGTGCCTATGTTTCATGCCAATTCATGGGGCTTGGTTTATTCGGCTCCCATGTCGGGTGCAAAGCTGGTTCTTCCAGGCCCGAATTTAGATGGCGCTAGCATCTATGATCTAGTCAATTCCGAGAAAGTAACATTTTCGGCTGCAGTGCCGACCGTGTGGAGTATGTTGTTAGATTATATGACGACTAATCAACTACAGGTGCCCGCCCTTGAAGAGGTGGTTATAGGTGGTTCTGCGTTACCGAGGTCGATGTTAGTTCGGTTCAAGCGCGATTTCGGTGTAGATGTATTGCAGGCGTGGGGTATGACAGAAGTTAGTCCATTGGGAAGTATTAATAGACCAATGCCTGCCACCCTGAAGTTAGACGGCGACGCACAGCTGGCAGTTGCATTGAAGCAGGGGCGACCTTTGTTTGGTTTGCAAATGTGTATTAAGGATGAAAATGGGCTGGAGTTGCCGTTTGATGGAAAAACACCTGGCAGGCTAATGGTCCGAGGCCCGTGGGTAGTAAGTTCCTATTATAAAAATGATTCGGTAATTTTAGATTCGGATGGTTGGTTTGATACAGCAGATATAGCGACGATTGATGCAGAGGGCTTTATGCAAATCACTGATCGGGCTAAGGACATTATTAAATCAGGCGGCGAGTGGATATCGTCAGTGGATCTCGAGAACGCGGCTATGAATCATCCTGAGGTGGCACTTGCGGCAGTAATTGGTGTTCCGCATCCAAAATGGGAAGAGCGTCCGTTACTCCTGGTTAAGTTGAATCCGGGTGCTGCTTTGCTGGAGCCCGCATTGAAGGAATTTCTTATTGGTGAAGTCGCAAAATGGTGGATTCCAGAAGACATCAAATTTGTAGCTGATATTCCACTGACCGCAACAGGAAAAATTAACAAAATGGCGCTGCGCGACGACCATGTCGCTGATTATAAAGTGCATAACTAATACTGAAATATGATCTTGGGAGTCCAAATAACATAAACGGGCTACATAGATTAAGGTGACTGAATAACGAATTTCCCTAAAAACTAACTTTTTATATATGTTTCGTATGTCGGTGAACAGAAAGTGAATTACTTTGTACTAGTGAACTGCGTAGTACCTAGCTTTCGTGGTCTTGCGAATAGATAGACGTTAAGAGAGGTCAGGGATGGTATCAGAAAACATGTTGTTTAATAAAAAATACGTGCGTATTAACGGAAAGAAAATTGCGTATATCGATGAGGGGGTAGGTGAACCAATTGTTTTGCTCCATGGAAACCCCGCATCCTCCTATTTGTGGCGAAATGTCATTCCGGTGCTTAAAACAAGTGGCCGTGTTGTAGTGCCAGACCTGATTGGTCATGGTGATTCAGATAAATTACTCGTAAGTGAGGGGGATGACCGGTATTCATTCGAATCGGCCTATCAGTATCTAGATGGGTTCCTGGCTGAACTAGGGATTATTTCTAATGTTATTCTGGTTATACACGATTGGGGGAGTGGTCTTGGTTTTCATTGGGCGAAAATGCATCCGCATGCGATACGTGGCATCGCTTATATGGAAGCGATTGTTATGCCGCTTACCTGGGAAGACTGGCCTGCGGCAGCGCGTAGTATCTTCCAAGGATTTCGGTCCGGGAGTGGAGAAGATCTGATCCTAAATCGCAATTTATTCATAGAATCTGTCTTACCAAATTCGATTTTGCGTGAGTTAACTAAAACTGAAATGGATCAATACCGGGCGCCATTCAATACTCCAGAGGCTCGTCAGCCAATGTTGAGCTGGCCGCGGCAGTTACCTATTGAAGGTGAGCCTGCTGATGTGGTCGCGAAGGTCCTTGAGTATAGTGAATTTATGAGTAAATCTGAAATTCCAAAATTGTTTATCAATGCAGATCCAGGTTCAATTCTGGTAGGTCGGCAGCGTGATTTTTGTCGAATCTGGCCTAAACAGAAAGAGGTCACTGTTAAGGGATTGCATTTTATTCAGGAGGATTCTCCGGTTGAGATTGGGACGGCTGTGGTTGAATGGATTGATATGTTGTAGATGTTGGCGTTGTGGTGGTGGATTTTTAATTATTTATTTAATAATTAAAAATAAGTATTACATTAACTATAAATAATTATATTAACGTTGCCGAGTGAAGTAATGTAGATGTGATCCTTGGATATTAATGTAAGGTGTCTTTTGTATTGAATATGGATTTTTAGTGTTGATGATTAAGACAATAAACTGGTGGGGAGTAATTTATGAACGCAGAGAATAAAATTGCAATAGACGAAGTTTCAGAAGTTTTTGGCTTGCAAACTGAAAATCAATGGGTTATCCGTCGTAGCACTGCAGAACAGCGTATAGAGAAGCTTGTGCGACTGAGAGACGTTATACGTTCGTACGAAGGTGAAGTTAAAGAGGCTCTATTTCTTGACCTCCGAAAAAACGAAGAAGCAGCTACCTTCGAAATGAGTGCAGTTTATGGCGATATTGATGACGCTATTACTTCAGTCTCTGAGTGGATGAAGCCAGTTGTCGTTAAAACATCGGCGGCTTTCGAAACCGCTCGAGCGAAACTAGTTTATGAAGCGCGCGGTGTAGTCTTATTGTTTGGTGCGTGGAATTTTCCGTTCACATTACTATTTCAACCTTTGGTTCCAATTATTGCTGCAGGAAATTGCGCCATCGTTAAGCCGAATGAGATGGCCCCGGCCACGAGCATAGTGATATCTAAGATAATTAAGAAAGCATTCGAGAAAGACGAAATCGCTGTTTTTGAAGGTGGTGTTGACTTGGCAAACCGTTTGCTGGAATTGCCGGTAGATCATGTGTTTTTTACTGGTAGCCCAGCGGTAGGTAAGGTGGTGATGGCCGCTGCTGCTAAGCATCTTGCATCAGTAACGCTTGAACTCGGCGGTAAAAATCCGGTGATTGTTGATAAAACTGCAAATATTGAAGATGCTGCCGCCAAGATCGCTGTGTTAAGAAACATGAATACGGGTCAGGTTTGTCTGTGCCCCGAGAACGTCTACGTACATGAAGATTGTAAGGAACAATTTATAGCGGTAGCTAAAGCCACCATTGAAGCTACTTGCTATCTTGACGGTAAGCTTAACACTGAAGTTCATGGAAAAATTGTAGATAAGAGAAACCTTGCACGTGTTAAGGGCTATATCGATGATGCAGTAGCTAAAGGTGCATCCATAGAGGTTGGTGGCCACACCGACGACGCGACTCAATCTATCCATCCTACGATTTTTACCAACGTACCGGATGATGCAAAAATTTTAGGCGAGGAAGTGTTCGGTCCTATTCTCTCTGTATTTACATATAAGGATATTGATGAGGTTTATCGGTCTTTGCACAAGCAAGAGAAGCCATTGGCTTTGTATGTTTTTAGTGAGAACGATGATTTTGTAGAAGATGTTCTAAGTAATACTTCGTCTGGGGGTGTCACAGTTAACCATTGTGTAATGCATTATCTTGAACATAATTTGCCTTTCGGTGGGGTTAACGGCAGCGGCATGGGGCGCTATCACGGCGTATATGGGTTTAAGGAGCTTTCTCATGAACGTGCGGTACTACACACCGTGGTAGGGTAAATTCCTAGCGATTTTGTCAGGCCACAGAAGTGTTGTGATAATTTCTGTGGCGATAAAACTATTCAAGATAATCGCTAGACTTCTATTTAGCCAAATACATAGATTTGACTCAGTATCTTGATGGATACGCTCGCTCACTTAATTTGGGAATATGTGAAAGTGATTCGTTAATGTGCGTACGATAGTAACCATGGGTATACAGTCTCTATGCGTGCATTTGTGTGTAGCTGCGTGCTAAGTAAGTGAGTCGCGTGGCTTTACGAAACCGGTAGCACGAGAGAATACTTCAACTAAAGGTATGGTATGTAGGTCTCTAAACTCAATGGGTTCTAGTATTGGCTAGCATGACAGTCACCAATTGTCATTGATCAATAGAGGAATACCATCGTAGGTATTCCGAAAGCGCTTCACAAATGTGTTGTAGGGTTAATCGTAAGCAATTGGCGGGATAGAACTCTTCGTTACCATGTGTCCTGCTATACGTACTCAATATAGCGCTAACCATTAAATCGAGTAAGGATATTATGATTTATTACAAGGCTAGGACTGATGATATCGTCCATACAATTCGGTCTCTTATCAGAAGTTGTCAACTTGACAGCTTGCCAATATACAAAGGGGTTGACGAGTCTCTTATAAAGGAGGTTGTTGGCGGTGCGGCTGCGTACGCTGAGAAAGTATTGGCTCCTTTTAACAAAGACGCTGATCGCGAAGGGTGCCGTATAGAGAACGGCGAAGTCGTTGTTCCTAAGGTATTCAGTGATTTGTACAAAGGGTATACCGAGGCAGGTTGGCCTGCAGTGTCTTGTGATCCATTGTATGGCGGGCACGGTTTACCAAATTTGTTGGCGTGTGCAGTGAATGAGAGCTTCATGGCCGCCAGCCTGAGCTTTTCTCTCGTGACCTTACTATCGCAAGGTGCTATTTCGGCGCTAACTAAACATGGTGATAGTAAGCTGAAGGCCCTGTACCTACCCAAGCTAGTGTCCGGGCAGTGGACTGGAACAATGAATTTGACGGAAGCGCAGTCGGGTTCGGACTTAAGTACTGTACGAACTGCTGCGGTAAAATCAGGGAAAGATTATCTAATAAAGGGGCAGAAGATATTTATTAGCTGGGGTGATCATAATGTCGCTGATAACATTATTCACTTAGTACTTGCGAGGGTGTCCGGTGCGGCGGAAGGCAATTCCGGTCTGTCGCTCTTTATCGTCCCCAAGTACCTTCTGAATGAGGCTGGGGAGATTGGTGAAAGAAACGATGTGGCTCCTGTTTCGGTTGAAGACAAGCTTGGCATACACGGTAGCCCAACCTGTGTCCTTGACTTTGGTGGGAATGGCGGTGCTGTTGGCTTCCTAGTGGGTGAAGAAGGCCGTGGTTTGGCATATATGTTCACTATGATGAACCACGCCCGGATTGGCGTTGCACTCCAAGGTGCAGGGGTATCTGAATGCGCCTACCAACTTGCTTTATCCTATGCCAAAGAACGCTTTCAGGGTGGTACAGAAATCGTTAACTACCCTGACGTGCGTAGAATGTTAATGCAAATGCGTGCCCTAGCGGAAGCCGCTCGTCTGTTGTGTTATTACGCCTATGCGCAGCATGATATTTCGGAGGCAGCCATAGGTACGCACAGTGAAATGCGTCTAGCATTGATTACACCGATGATTAAAGCATGGTCGACTGAAATTGCGAACGAAGTCACCTCTATCGGGATTCAGGTTCATGGTGGCGCTGGATTCATTGAGGAGTTTGGTGCGGCCCAGCTGTATCGTGACGCGCGCATTCTGGCTATTTATGAGGGTACCAACGGAATTCAGGCCTTAGATTTTACTAAGCGAAAAGTGATACGTGATTCCGGCAGTGAAATGAAGCGGATGATCCATATGATCAGAGCCGATGCATACAAATTTCAGCGTTGTGAAAGTGATATTTCTGATATGGGAATGAATCTTATGGAAGCGGTTATGGCGCTTCAGGCTGCTACGGATTGGATATTGGCAAACAAAGACGATAATGATTTTATTGAAAGTGTTGCTTTCGACTTTGTCATGCTGGCTGGTTATGTCTGCGCTGGATCGCTGCTGTGCGATAAAGCGATGCTGTCAAGTACAATGCCGGCTGATGGTGACGATGTAGATTACCTTTCGGCTAGTATTTCCGTTGCTGGATTTTATATAAACAAGATATTACCACGTGTTCATGCCCATTGGATCGCGATACGTTCTGGTGCGGATGATGTCATGGCACTGTCAGTCGAACAATTTTAGTCAGTTATTAAGAGCACTTAATTTATAGCAATGATAGGGGAGTTTTTATGAAAAAAATATCTGAGCAATATCCTTACCAGAAAAAATACAAGACTATTCATGGTAAGCGCATGGCTTACATGGAAAGTGGCGAAGGCGATCCGATTGTCTTCCTTCACGGTAACCCAACTTCGTCTTATCTCTGGCGGAATATCATGCCCCATCTGGAAGGACGAGGACGACTGATAGCGCCAGACCTAATCGGCATGGGCGATTCTGAAAAGCTCGATAATAGCGGCGTAGACAGCTACACCTATGTTGAGCATCGCAAGTATCTTTTCGCATTATTAGAAGAGTTGGGCGTTAAAGAAAATGTAACCTTGGTTATCCATGACTGGGGATCTGGCTTAGGTTTTCACTGGGCAAAAATGAATGCGAGCGCGCTTAAGGGCATCGCATTTATGGAGGCAATTGTTGGACCTATCCCCACATGGGACGATTTCCCCAAAGATGCGCAAGAACTGTTTCAGGGCTTTCGCTCCCCGGCTGGCGAGCAGATGATTTTAGAAGATAATCTTTTTATTGAATTTGTTCTGCCCGGAATGATATTGCGACCACTGTCTGATGCCGAAATGGCCGAATATCGTCGTCCTTTCTCAAATTCAGGCGAAGATCGGCGCCCTACATTGACGTGGCCCCGTCAATTACCCATAGCGGGCGAGCCTGAGAACGTGGTTGAAATAATTTCCGAGTACAGTGCATGGTTAGCGCAGTGCGACATACCAAAGCTATTTGTTAATGCTGAGCCCGGAGTTTTGATAACCGGCGCGGTGCGGGATTATGTTCGATCTTGGCCAAATTTGTCGGAAGCCAGTGTTCCTGGATTGCATTTTATGCAAGAAGATTCTCCTCATGAGATTGGACAGGCTATTGCCGAGTGGCATCTCTCGCTACTTTAAATTGTCGAGATGTAATTCTGGATTATATCTCTGGTAGTTAGTGACGGGGAATATCACGCCATAATTTGTGTAACACGTACAAATTATGGCGTTGAAGATTCCGCGGACGCTAAGTTAAAAGTATTTTTAAACTGAAATTATAACTGATCTTCTGGATCGTTTCTTAGCGGGTAGTGTTGAACTTGTTGCTCTGTTTAACGGCAAAGTAAATGCGATGTCACGTCCTTATAAAAAGCGCGGTCGCTGAGGGCTAGATCGCGTCTAACCCGATAATGTCTTAGCTAATTTGGGGAGAATGGTTGATCTTATCGGCTGACTCGGTTTATTGATGTTGCAATAATTTTGGCTGAGCCGGCCGGAAATTGGCTAGGCTGGCATCTTACGATGTATCTGTGGTCGACGGATCTTACGCCGGTTTTCAGTGCCTGTGTAAAAAGGCGATGAGAGACATTGCTTTTGATGGGGTTTTTTACAATGATCATGTTCGTCTGAGGATTTGTTTGGGGGCTGAATAGCCGCAGACAAGTACTGGATTCTACATGGGTGATACTAGTGTTTTCTGCTCTGTAGAATTACGCTTGGTATCGCTTTTGTCGTTTGTGATAATGAAGTCTCGGAAGTATTTGTTTATGCCCAAATCAATTCTGCAGAATCCGCCAACGCTGTCACCGGCGCTGCGCGCCTTGGTTGCATCGATGAGTGAGGATCTTGCGAGCGATAGCCACCGTATCACCGTTAATATTCTGCAAATGGTGCCTGAATACAAAGCGGTGAATGATCAGATTGCTGCTAGAGAATTAGGCGAGGCGGTTCAAGCAAATCTGGCGCTTTGGTATAGGGCATTACTCGAGCGAATTCCTATTGACGATGAGGTATTTGAGCAAATTCGGATCAGTTCGTCACGTCGAGTTCATCAGGGGATTTCACTTTCCGGTTTGCTGCATGCATTTCGAGCGGGGTCTCAGGATTTTTGGTTTCTGATGCTGGATGCTGTGCGGGACCTCCCCGAGCTGCACCGTGAGTTGCTATTTAATGTTTCTCCCTACTTACTGGCTCACTTCGACAGGGTTGCGCGTGATAGTGCCTCTGCATACTTAACCGAGATGCATCAGTCGTCTCGCTGGCGTAGCCGTTTACGCGCAGAAATCTGGAATATCGCCCGCAATCGGCCAGATGATGATGAGAGTTTTCGTCGTCATGCTGCGGCGTTGGGCTTGGATGTGACCCCTGCGTATGCGACGCTCGCAATGAAAACAGCAGATTTGCCAAGTACACCTTCGCAGCAGGAGTCTCAGTTAGATCGCATGATCGACGGTGCTGCCCGTGCACTCGGTCTAAAAAGGCTGCGCCTGTTTCGGGTATTTCATGCCGACTGCTTGCTGGTGTGGGCGCCAGTTCCCGGCGGGGTATCGCTGCTGGATTTTGATCACCAATTAGCGTCTCAAGCCGAGCGCATGCTTGAAAACGTGCCGAATATCACCGCGATTGGGATTGGCTTGCCTGGGGTGGGCGCGCCAGGTTGGGCACTGTCTGCCGAGCAGGCTATGAAATCGCTTCAGATGCAAGGTGACTCAACAAACAATGCAGTGTATTGCTATTCCGACAGAGTACTCGATGATGCCATCAGTCAACTAGCTAATACTGCCCGCTATTTTGATGCGATTGTTGAACGTTTAGCGCAGGAGGCCAATTTACTGGATACCCTCAAAGCCTATTTTTATCATCATCAGCAGCGCAAGACGACCGCTGCCAAATTGCATGTTCACCCCAATACACTTGATTATCGGCTGGGTCGCATTGAAGAAATTTTGGGTGCCCGGCTCGATGATCCGGCCTGGCAGGCGAAACTGTATATCGCACTACGTCGCAGTAATTAGCAGATACTGAACTCGGGTGCTGTTTCCGAGTTAAGTACATGTCTTCAGTTCAGTGTCTTTGTGACACATCACAAAAAGATCCGTATTCCCTCCATAGTACGCAGGCATTCTCGACTTTAGACTGTTGCCATACTGACAGTTCTAATCACATTAAGAGTCGATTATATGCAAAATAATAACGCTGTTATTGCGGCAGAAGCCTATAACTATCCTTTGTTAATAAAGCAGTTGTGGAGCGCGCCACTGGTGCACTCTCCCAATCAGGAGATAGTCTACCGAGGTAATATTCGTCTTAGTTACAGCAGTGTTCGAAGCCGAGTTGCTTGTCTGGCAAATGTGCTGAGTGGGGCGGGTGTCTCCATGGGTGATACTGTGGCCGTAATGGATTGGGATTCGCATCGCTACCTTGAGAGCTATTACGCGGTACCGATGATGGGTGCCGTGCTGCAAACCGTGAATATTCGCTTGTCGCCAGACCAAGTGCTTTACACTCTGAATCACGCGGGCCCTAAGGTTGTGTTGCTTAACAGTGAATTTTTACCGCTGTACTTGGAAATTCGCGAGCAACTCACTTCGGTCGAAACGGTGATTTGGATAAGCGACGAAGCCGAGGCCGCTCCGACCTCGATTCCCGTGCTAGGTAGTTATGAAACGCTATTGGCTGAGGCTAGCGCTGATTATGACTTCCCCGACTTTGATGAAAACACCCGAGCGACAACGTTCTATACCACTGGCACCACCGGAAATCCCAAAGGCGTGTATTTCAGTCACCGCCAGTTGGTGCTGCATTCATTAGCTACTATGGCCGCACTCGGTTCTTCGGCGAAGGGGCAAAACTTCCACACGGGTGATGTCTATATGCCCATTACCCCTATGTTTCATGTTCATGCCTGGGGTATTCCCTATGTAGCCCTGATGCTGGGTGTAAAGCAGGTCTATCCCGGTCGCTATCAGCCTGACCAATTACTCAAGCTTATACAGGACGAAGGTGTCACTTTTTCCCACTGCGTGCCGACCATTCTGCAAATGCTGTTAAATACACCGGGTTCAGACAAGGTTGATCTCAGTGAATGGAAGGTAGTTATTGGGGGTTCGGCTTTGTCCGACGGTCTGGCCCGCGCAGCAATTAAACGGGGTATTGATGTTTTTGGTGGCTATGGTATGTCTGAAACCTGCCCACTGCTCAGTTTGGCCCAACTGCGCCCAGCGTTGGGTGAGTTGAGTGAAGATGAACAGATTCTCTATCGCTGTAAAGCGGGCACGCCAGTGCCACTGGTGGATTTGCGTACGGTTGACCACGATATGAACGACGTGCCCGCCGATGGTCAAACTAGCGGCGAGGTGGTCGTTAGAACCCCTTGGCTAACACAAGGCTACTTTGGTAATCCCGAGGCGTCGGATGAGCTGTGGGCTGGCGGTTATCTTCATACCCAAGATATCGGTATTAGCGAGCGCGGTTATTTGAAGATTACTGATCGGATCAAAGACGTCATCAAGACCGGTGGTGAGTGGGTGTCTTCAATTGAAATTGAAGATCTGCTTTCTAAACACGCTGGTGTTATCGAAGCTGCGGTGATCGGTGCCAAAGATGAGAAGTGGGGGGAGCGTCCGGTTGCCTTGGTTGTCGCGAATAACGATACACCGCCTTCAGTGGCTGAGTTAAAGGCGCACCTGCAAGTCTTTGCTGACGAAGGACAGATGTCGCGTTACGCAGTCCCAGATCAAATTCTGTTTATTGACAGTATCGACAAAACCAGTGTTGGCAAAATCAATAAGAAAGTGCTGCGCGAGAAGTACGGAAACTAAGTTTGGTTCGGCGCTACATGCTTGCATGGGCTACTCATGCAGGCCGTCAATGCAGATGGTAGTAATGTCAAATTTATATCCCTGTGCTTGCAGTCCAAGTGATTCGCGCCAGGGTGAAACCGTGAATAGAAGGGCAATGGCAAGGGTCTGGTGCTTATTCTGACCAAAAATGTACTAGAAATTGAGAACAAAAAGGAAGTGGCACTCATCGCCGATGACTCTGTAGTGATATTCGGCGTAAACCAAGCAAAGGAGACTCCTCGTGGATCAATCGTCTGATAAGGACAGTATCAATAGTGCTGATGTCATACTCGGCCCCAATCCCATTGTGGGGTTTCGTGCCACTGACGTTGCCCGTGAAACTGCACGGGCAGTTAGTATTGCATTGCGCCAGCCGCGCCTGACTGGTACGGTCGCTAAGAGTATTGTCAATGAATGGGTAAAGGTATTTAAAGACGACTCAGAGCTTGCTCCAGCCGATCGCGATGCCCGTTTCGCCGACCCTGAGTGGATGGAAAACAAAGCGTATCGTCAATGGTTGCAAGCTTATCTTGCCTGGGTAAATGGGGTAAACCGTTGGGTTGAGGAGCAACCCGAAATTAGTCAGTTTGCGCGAGCTAGGTTGGAGTTTTTGACCAGCCTGATCAACGATGCGATCGCACCATCAAACTTTCCTTTTCAGCCGACTGCGCTACGTAAAATGAAGGAAACGCGGGGCGCAAGCGCAAGGGCGGGACTGCGCAATTTTATGAAAGATCTGCGCGACAATCGCGGCTTACCCGCACAGGTAGATACCACTCGCTTTAAAATTGGCGAAAATGTTGCGAACACGCCCGGTGCGGTAGTGGCACGCACGGAAGTACTGGAACTCATCCAGTACCATCCGACTCAGGAAAAAGCTCATGCGATTCCAATGATGATTGTGCCCCCGCAGATTAATAAGTATTACGTATTCGATCTTAGTGCCGAGAAGAGTTTGGTGCGAGGGTTGTTGGATGCGGGGTTCCAGGTGTTTGTTGTGAGTTGGCGCAATCCAGGACCAGAGCACGCGCATTGGGGGCTGTCTGAATACTCGGCAGGTATCGAGCTAGCGGTGTCAGTAGCGTGTAATATAACCAGCCAGACTAAGGTCAATCTTTTGGGTGCCTGCGCAGGAGGCATCACCTTGGCTTCATTTGCGGCAGCACGACTCGCAGTGGGTGATACCCGCGTTAACAGCATGAGCTTATTGGTGAATGTGTTGGACACTGGTGCGCTGGGTGATACCGGTCTCGGTTTGTTCGCCAGCCCCCGCGTTTTTAAGGCTGCAAAACGCCTGTCGAAGCGCAAAGGGGTGCTCGACGGCAAGGATATGGCCAGCGCCTTCGCTTGGTTGCGGCCTAATGATCTGATTTGGAATTACTGGGTCAATAATATTTTGCTGGGCAACCCGCCGCCGGCCTTCGACGTGCTGTACTGGAACGGTGACAGCACTCGTTTGCCTGCGTGTCTGCACGGCCAGTTTCTGGATATTTATAAAAATAACGCATTGACGCAGCCAGGCGCATTGCGGCTCCAAGGTGTACCTGTTGACCTGACTAAAGTCACTTGTGATAACTATATACTGTCTGGCACCACCGATCACATCACGCCATGGAAAGCCTGCTACCGAAGTACGCAGTTATTGGGCGGCGATAGCACCTTTGTGCTTTCGAACAGTGGACATATCCAGAGTATTCTTAATCCTCCTGGCAAGAAAAAGGCCGAATTCTGGACGGGCGGTGAAACTGTCCCAGACGCTGACGCTTGGAAAGCCGGGGCGGAGCACGTCGACGGCAGTTGGTGGCCTCACTGGCATGCATGGTTGGGCAAACGCTCTGGGCGCAAAAAGGCTGTCGATATCAATGTGGGCAATGCAGCCTATCCTGCACTAGACGCAGCACCGGGAACCTATATTCATGGTTGAGCAACCGGGGTTATTGCGGGTTTCGCCATCCCGCCGCGCGAGACTGTTGGAGGCGCAACAGGCAGCCAATATCGACATCCGGCACGCACAAATAGGGTGTGCCCGTATTCGTTATGCTGTTAAAGCTGGGGTCGGTGAACCATTATTATTGTGCAATGGTATTGGTGCCAATCTGGAGTTGATGCTACCACTATTGAAATATCTCAAGCGTCCAGTTGTTGTACTCGATCTGCCTGGCACTGGCGGATCTGAATCGACATTGTTTTGGCCGAGCCTACGGCGCTACAGTCGATTTGCTATGGAGGTTTTAGATCACGCAGGCTATACCGGTCGATTTGCCGTGGCGGGTGTGTCTTGGGGCGGCGGTCTGGCACAGCAAATAGCAAGGCACCAACACAAACGCGTTAGCCACCTGATACTGATGGCCACTAGCCCTGGGATTATTATGCTTCCTGGCAGGATCAGTGCCATTCGTCGCATGGCCACACCTCAGCGATATTTGTCGCGTGGCTATATGGCGAAAAATGCGAGCGCAATTTACGGTGGTGAATTGCTCAACTCACCACACAAGGCGGTGGAACACGCGCGCTTTATTATGCCACCTACTGGCCTAGCATACATTCAGCAATTGCTTGCTATGTGGGGGTTTAGCAGCCTGCCTTGGCTGCATCGCTTGCGTTGTCCGGCTTTGGTCATTTGCGGAGACGATGACCCTTTGATCCATATTGGCAATGCTCACTTACTCGCCAAGTTGATACCCAATGCAAAATTGCATGTGATGCACGGCGGCGGACATTTATTCATGACAATGCGGTCGGAAGAAACGGCAGCACTGCTCAATAAGTGGGTTGAAAGTGCTGGTGTTATTGATTAATGCTGAACGTATTAGATGAGAACGGAAGGCGCGACTTAAAGTTATTTTGTATCATCGCGCCGTCTTTAGATTGGTTTCGGATTGGTTGTGAAGCTACATTATAGCTAGTGTTAGTAATCTTTCTTTTGAAGTATAGGGTGGACCATACCAGTACCAAAATAAGAAAATTATTCCCTTTAAATTTAATTGTTTATCCTCTAAATGTGCCCTGTCTCCTCATACGTCTCTAGTTAATTTTTGTTGACGTACTGCATAAATTGTAGCTCCTAAATTTTCGGGATATCGTGTTTCACAAAAAATATATTATTAAAATATTTTTATAGTATAAATATATTTTATATTAGACAGAGAATAATGGCCATATATAACCCCTTGATGGCAACTTATAACCCCTTTGTAGAATGCTAAGCGGAGTAATATTCCTATTCATAAATAAAAAAATAATTTCTAGGTAAATCAGGAGATAACCCTATGAATAAAGATTTTTCTTCATCGAAGACTGCTGTGGGCGAGTCCGCAAGAGAAATGCAGATACGTAGAATGCCCTTCGAGTTTCCTGACGAAATTGATCCGCATTGGAATCCTAGGCTGCCCGAATGGAGTCACATGGCCAATGGCGCATCGCTGGCAATGCCCTTTCTTGAACCCTACCTCATTCGCACTTTGCGAAAAGCAAGTGAGTTAATCGACTCGGAAACGTTAAAGGCTGATGTAAAGCTGTATATGGGGCAGGAGGCACAGCACTATCAGCAGCACAGAAAGTTTAATGACACCTTAATTGCTAACGGTTACGTAGAGCTACCCGAGGTGGAAAGGAGATTGAGTGAAGATTATAAGAATATGGAAGAAAATCGCTCATTGAAGTTCAATCTTGCATACGCTGCTGGCTTTGAATCTATGGCTTTAGGTGTTGGTCATTGGCTCATTCGTGATCGCGAATATTTGTTCGGCGATTCCGATACCAAAGTCGCATCACTAATACTCTGGCATTTTGTTGAAGAGATTGAGCATAAGAATGTCGCGATAGACGCCTACAACTATGTTTATGGAGACTATTTTTATCGCATATATGGGGTGCTGTACGCGACATTTCATGTTTTGAAGTACAGCCGAATTGCCTACAAATTAATGCTGGAGCGAGATAGTTTGTGGAGTAACTTGGCGTCGCGGTGGCGTTTGATGAAAATTATACTTCGTTTCCATAAAAATGTTCTCCCTTCCTTTTTTGAAGCTTGTCTCCCTAACCATCACCCATCTAAGCGTCCTGATCCGCAGTGGTGCAACGAATGGCTTGATCTGTATCAGAAAGAGGGACATACGCTTGAACAGATAGATACCAAGAATCTTACCCCAGGTTTTTCATAAAAATTATAAGATATGTAGAGAGGAATAATAATGATTAGCAAGTTAGAGAAATCACAGCGATTATTGCTTGGCCACGGTGCGCTTGTACTGCTTTTTGGCTTTCTTGTAGGATTCGGTTTTTTGTTTTTTCTGTTGGGGAAAATCGAACTCTGGCCGTTTGGCGCAATTGAATATCAAATGCCCGGAACTTACGATGCATGGCGAATGGCGCATATTGAAGGTATTCTCAATGGCCTGATGATGTGGATACTGGCTGCTGTTATGCCAATATTGTCTAATTATATTGCGGGCACATATCGGCTGGCGGTCGGTTCTGTCATCGTAGGTTGGACAATCGCAATAGCATCGGTATTAGATCCATTGTTTCCTGAATCACGGGGCTTGGCATTTACCAAAGAGTCGGGCCTGATTAGCGATATTGCCTTCTTTTTGTTTATTATTGGTATTGGCATCGTAATCTGGCTGGTGGCGACAATCGCCATTCGATCATTCCGAGCAGCACCTTAGCGCTTGTTTAGCATGACTCGTAGCGAGTTTCGCTAGCTGCGAGTTATGTCTCGTTACCTACATCTATTCCTATTCACTCTGACATAAACGGTACTCCGACGGGCTTTTTTCGTACCAGCGATGGAAGGCCTTACGAAATGCCGCCGCGTCCGAATAGCCGAGCATTAGCGCGATTTTATCTATTGATAGCCCCTTCTCCGCCAAATGACGAATAGCGAGTTCCGAAAGAACTTTTTCTGTGATCGCTCGGTAGCTGGAGCCTTCGCGCGCGAGTCTTCTGCTAAGGGTACGCTTAGAGGTGAATAGCGCTTTCGCAACGTCGTCTTCTTTTAGCGTGCCCATCGGTGTAGACAGAATTAAACGCCGGACCTGATCTGCCGTCGATATTCTGTTAACTGGGAGATTGCGCAGTAGCTTATGACATTGTTTTTTTGCCAAGGCGTAAGAGTCTGGGTCGACCGAGGCATTTACTGCATTAGCTAATACTAGGGGTATTTGGTATGAGGTTGAGACTTGTCCGAACAGCGTCGGTGAATGAATATACTCGCGATAGTGTTCATGGTAGCTGGGCGTTGGGTGAGTGAAGGTGGCTAGACCGGTCAATAATGGCCGGCCTAAAACGGACTCTACTACGGCCTGTATTATTAAGGAGAAACACTCATGGAGAATGCTAGTAACTCGCTCTGAGGGCCTAATAAGCAATTCAAGTGTACAAATCATGTATTCTGAATCGGATGAGATGCTCACCCGAATGAATGGAATTCTGAAAGGAAGGTAGTCAATAAATGAATCTAATGCTGTCTTTAGGTCTGGGCTGCTTAGGATCAAATAACCTAGCGCGCCGTGGGTTGATGGGAGCAGCTGACTGCCAAATTTCAAACCGAATTGCCTATCGCCAATAATGTCCTGGGCGTTTTCAACAATACTGATCTGTTGCTGGACATTAATATGCGTGTCGTCGCCAGGCAATAATATTGAATTCGGAAGCTGAGTGCCCCGTAGTAAGCGGCCTAGATCTCTTTCGTATAAGCCGAGGACTCGCGCAATAATACGCGAGTAGGTAGTTGGAATTAGCAGGCTCTCAGGCTCGTTGTACATAAACTATCCAAACGTTTATGGTGAAGCCTGAACAACGCGCCGATCTTGAACTATGCGCGTTTTTGACAATGATTAGACGTCGCGATACTGAGTGTGCAAACTCATCAATACAGCTGAATACGCTGCAGTGGCGCCAATACCGCAGTTTCATGTGCTGCCGAATACCAGTGACGAGATATTTATCGTCAGGCGCCACTTTGAGTGCAAGGGTTTACTTGTTGTTCGTCGCTGGACTTTCGTTTATGTCGGCCTTAGCGCTTTCATGAAATAATGATGCGCTGTCTTTTTTGCTATCGTCTTGGAGGCTATCTTTGAAGCCTTTGATAGCACCGCCGAGGTCGCCGCCCATTCCTTTTAGCCGTTTAGTGCCAAATACCAGTGCGACAATGGCAAGTACAATAACCAGCTGCCAAATTCCAATTCCACCTAATCCCATATTATTCTCCGTAAATTAATCAACGTTAGTGAGTTTATCTTCTTAATTCTGTACCAATGCGTTGGACTTGCTTTCATTGATCGCTGCGCGAATTGTTAGAACGGACATGATAATCATCCATACGATCGCGGCGGTCAGCGCTATCCAGAATGCGAAAAGTCCATTCCAGGCAAATGGTCCATTTTGAAAAATGACAACGGGGAATCCTGGTAGTGTTAACGTCGCGCAAAATAGGCTGAGAAAACCTGCCCATCGCGGAAATATCGGCTCAGCTGATTTGTCAGAGAGTATCCCCACGCCAACACAAAGCATCCATACCACGATGCCGGATACCGGCATTGTAAAGCCAATCCATGCTAAATCATTGAGCAAATAGGTGATTTCAATGGGTCTGTCGGGGCGGTAGGCGGCCACCGACCAGATGATTAGCGCTACAGTTACCACAGCTACGGTCACTGTCGCGCAGGCAAGTTGGGCATTCGCAAGCATTGGCTTACCGCCTTCAATCCGCCGAATTTGGTAACCGAGCGCGCTAGCCATGGGAATGATATAGGCTACAGAAGACATCGCCAGCGCGAGCCCTAACTGTATTCGGAGTTGGTTTTGCTGATAGAAAGCGGCCACTTGCTCTGCGCTAGCAGACGGGGAGAGCGGCGGTACTAAGCCAGCGATCACCCACCAACCTGCAATAAAGCAAAGTATAAAAATGGATACACTGCAGGCAGCGATGATGTGATTTCTTAATATCATATTTATGTCTATATTATTTTTTATCATGCGATTTAAGCACGTGATCACTTAGAGATAACCAGTCTTTAGATTGGTGTTGTGCAAATAGTCCTCACTTTCTGCTGCGTGTATGTATCACGGAGGCGATGTGATGTTTTGACTACGTTGGACAACCGGGCGGTTTCGTAAGATACGCATTGTATGGCCAACTAAATTTGCCTAGAAGGAGCCTCGCGATGTAGATTCAATGTTCGCCTAGCACCGGAGTCGGTATAGATATGGATATAATAAACAGATTGAATGCACTCAATCCCTTAGGTCACCGAAATCTAATACAGGCCTTTGATGAGTCCTGTGCGGCCAATGCTGATCGCGTTGCGTTTTCTTGTATGGGGCAGGACTTAAGTTTTAAGGACCTAGACCTTCGGAGTCGGGCGTTTGCGCGTTTTCTGCAAGAGGAGCTGAAGCTGAGCGCCGGAGACCGGGTCGCGGTGCAGTTACCTAATATACTGCAATACCCGATTGCAGCGTGGGGGGTAATGCGCGCGGGTATGGTGTTGGTGAACACCAACCCGATGTATACCGAGCGTGAATTACGGCACCAGTTTAAAGATTCCGGCGCCCGCGTGGTGGTGACCTTAAGTGACTTGCTACCGATGATCGAGAAAGTCATTACCGATACAAATGTCAAAGCCCTTGTTGTGGTCTCGCTGGCGGGGCCGATCGATACGGCTGAATTGGCGGTTTCAAAGCTAGCCTCATTACATGCATTTGATGCGGTGACATCGGCAGATGAGCAAACCGCATTGGATAGCAGTAATTGCACAATGGATGACCTTGCGATACTACAGTACACCGGTGGTACCACGGGGTTTTCCAAGGGCGCAATGCTCACCCAGGGCAATGTTTATGCTGCAGGTAGGCAGTCAGCGGCAATTTGGATGAATTTGTTTCCGGATGTTGAGCGGCCGGTACTGATAGGCGCAATGCCGCTTTATCATATATTTGGCTTTAACGTAAATGTGGTGAGTGGCGTGCTCGATGGGCGCCTGTCGGTTCTAATTCCTGACCCGCGCAACACCGCCTCAATTATCTCGGCGTTCAAGCAATTTCCTATTACTGCCTTTTCTGGCGTGAACACCTTATTTACCTCGCTGATGGATCACTCTGAATTTGGTGATATCGATTTCTCGGCGTTGTGTGGTGTTATCTCTGGGGGTACAGCACTGGTACATGAAGTGGGTGAGCGTTGGGAGCGTTTAACTGGTAGCCAAATATACGAGGGTTATGGCCTGTCAGAGACAGCTGCAGTGGCCTGCTGTAATGGCCGTGGCGATGGACGACAGATCGGAACGGTTGGTCAGGCGACAGTAGGCTGTGATGTCAGAGTAATTGCTACTGACGGCACGATCTTGGCACCGGGGCAAGAAGGCGAGCTCCAGCTCAAAGGGCCGCAAGTCATGGTTGGCTACTGGAATAACCCAGAGGCCACTGAAAGTAGCATTACCCCCGACGGCTGGTTTAGCACAGGTGATGTTGCGATTATTCAAGACGATGGTTTTGTTCGTATCGTTGACCGCCTGAAAGATATGATTCTTGTTTCTGGTTTCAATGTGTATCCCAACGAAGTTGAGGGAGTGCTTTATGAGCATCCACACGTTGTCGAGTGTGCGGTAGTCGGTGAAGCGAGTGACAAGACCGGGGAGGCCGTTAAAGCCTTTGTTGTTGTGGCAGATCAAAGCACTGACGAAAAGGCGCTTCTCGATTTTTGTCGGTCACGTCTGGCGGCCTACAAATTACCACGCAAAATAGAGTTTAGAGCGGACCTACCTAAGTCGAATGTTGGCAAAATATTGCGTCGGGAGCTGCGCGACTAGGCCATTTGAGCAGCTAAGTTCACTGGCTGTTTGCATTTTTACAGCTGATACCTTGCCCCCTTTTTGGGGGCTTTTTAGTTGTAGGTATAGGATGCTTGGAAAAGGCAACACGGAGGTGTGTGTCGTATACTGTCGCGGTAATGAGTTTAGAAGTAGGGAATAATGGATATTGAGCGCATAGATCTCAACTTGCTGGTGGTGTTTAGTACGATCTTTAGCGAGGGCGGCATTACACCCGCAGGCAAGAAGTTGCACCTAAGCCAGTCGGCAGTGAGTCATTCCTTATCGCGCCTTCGTGAAGCGTTTGACGATCCTTTATTTGTTCGCAGTGGCCAGGTCATGCAACCTACGCCTATTGCGCGCAATTTATACCAACGAGTACAGCCGCTGCTCAGCAATCTAAAGCAAACCTTGAACGATTTTTCCTCCTTTGATCCGGCCCTTTCTGAACGTAGTTTTACCATTGGCGTGCGTGAGCCGGTAGAGTCGGTGGTGCTGCCCGTTATTGTTACTAGCCTTTTAGAAATCGCCCCACAGATCCGCATTTCGACCGTGCGTTTAGACCGTGGCAACCTTGAAGCAGACCTTAAATCCGGTGTTTTTGATGTCGCGATTGACGTTTTACAACCGTTGTCGGGCAGTGTGCGTCATAGCAAGCTGCAGGACGATGACTTAGTTGTGGTTGCCCGAAAGGGCCACCCTGTTTTGGCCCAGAGTGCGAGCTTAGACTTGCAAAGATTTCTTAGTTTGGAGCATATTCAGGTAAGTGGGCGTCGTGCGGGCCGGGGTATTGAGGATATCGAGTTAAATCGGCTTGGCCATGAGCGAAATATCCGAGTTCGTTGCCAAAATATAAACGCGGCACTTTCGGTGGTTGCTACTTCTGATCTCGTTGTGTCGGCTGGCTATGCCTATGCGCATGAGGCCGTGCGCGATGCCAAATTAGTGGTCTTGCCATTCCCGATTGAAGTGCCGTCATTGAGCCTCTTTCTATACTGGCATCAGAATGTAGACAGCGACCCGGCCAGCCTATGGTTTAGAGACTTCATTACCGAGGTCTTCCAACGCAATATTAGCGAGCAGGGCGGGCCTGATTAGGCAAGCTATCGGCGCTTAGGTGTGTCGGCTGCTCGGCCATGCGCCAGATTCATAGTGGGCCATGAATAATTAGAATTTTTCGTGGTGGTGGCACTGTCATAAGATAGATAAATACTATCAACCGGCAGAATTCCCTCATGGCAGAGTTATTTCTTGTCCGTCACGGTCAAGCATCGATCGAGAGCGATAACTATGACCAGCTGTCTAGCCTTGGTCATCAACAATCACGTTGGCTTGGCGAGTACTTTGCTGAACGCGGTTTGGTCTTCGACCGGATAATTACTGGCCAAATGGTCCGTCATCGCGAAACCGCCGAAGGCGTGCTCGCGGGCTTTGGTAAGCCGTCTTTCGCGGTAGAAACCACCGCTGATTGGGATGAGTTCGACTTCGATCGCTTGATTAGCCAATTCCTTACTGAGTACCCCACTTTTCGATTAGCAGATGATGTCCCTAGATCGGCTCGATACGGCTTGCTAAAACAGGCCCTAGAGCACTGGGCGGCGGGTAAGCTTCAGGGCGAGCTACCTGAAAGCTGGGCTGAATTCGAGGGGCGTCTTACTCGGCAATTAGACGCCTTACAAAGTCATTCATCACGCGAAAAGGTACTGGTGATCAGTTCCGGCGGTGCAATTGCCATGGCGCTGCGACTTATCCTGATGTCGCCACCGAGCATGATGGTAAAACTAAATTTACAAACACGTAACGCTAGCCTCAGTCACTGCTACTTTAATAGTAGCGGGTTTAGCTTGAGTAGCTTTAATGCGGTGCCGCATTTAGATACGTCCGAACGCCGTGAGTTAATCAGTTATTTTTGATGCTCCGGCCAGTTTTAACACACTGTTCGGTCGCGTAGACCGGCAGACACATCACATGATAGGTGGATACCATGGATTTTACATACAGCACAAAAGTAATCGGTTTATTGGAGCAAGTGCGTGCGTTTATGAACGAGCATGTATACCCCAACGAAGCCTTGATGCACGAGCAGGTTGAACTAGAGCGCTGGAGTACGCCGCCGCTGATGGAAGAACTCAAGGCGCTGGCCAAGGAGCAGGGCTTGTGGAATTTATTTTTGCCGGTGTCTTACGGTGAATACAGTGGGGGTTTAACCAATTTGGAATACGCGCCATTGGCCGAGGAAATGGGCAAGGTGATGTGGGCGCCGGAGGTCTTTAACTGCGCCGCGCCAGACACCGGTAATATGGAAGTCCTTGCCAAATACGGTAATGACGAGCAAAAGAAACAGTGGCTAGAGCCGCTGCTTGCAGGCGAAGTGCGTTCAGCCTTTGCGATGACCGAACCTGCAGTTGCCTCGTCCGACGCCACCAATATCGAAACCCGCATTGAACGCGACGGTGACGATTATGTCATCAACGGCCGTAAATTCTATATCTCTGGTGCCTGCCGTAAGCAATGCGAAATACTCATTGTTATGGGCAAAACCGACCCGACTAACAGTAATCGCCATCTGCAGCAGTCGCAGGTCTTGGTCCCAAAATCCACGCCGGGCGTGACCATTGTGCGTCCGATGAAGGTTTTTGGCTACGACGATGCACCCGAAGGCCACGCTGAAGTGACGTTTGAAAATGTGCGTGTGCCGGTAAGCAATATCGTACTGGGTGAGGGGCGCGGCTTTGAAGTTGCCCAGGGTCGCTTAGGGCCAGGTCGTATTCATCACTGCATGCGTTCGATTGGGGCTGCCCAGCGCGCCTTGGAATTGATGATTGACCGTGCTAATCAGCGTGTCGCCTTTGGTGAGCCGCTGATCAAGAAGCAATCTGTGCGTGAGGATATCGCCAAATCGGCATGTCAGATTGAGCAGGCACGTCTCATGACCTTGAAAGCCGCTCAAAAAATCGATGAAGAGGGTGCAAAAGGCGCTAAAGATATTATCGCCATGATCAAAATTGTTGCCCCCAATATGGCACTCGATGTCATCGACAGAGCAATTCAAATTCACGGCGCGGCAGGCGTTGGCCAAGACACCTTCTTAGCAAATATGTACGCAATGATGCGTACCTTGCGCTTAGCCGATGGCCCTGACCAAGTACACATGATGCAACTCGGTCGTGATATGGCCCGCCGCCGCTTGGACAGCTAGGGGCCATAGCGCGAGTTGTAGCACACATTTTCAAGCCCGATTGAATGACGGTGAGCCAGTTATGCAACAAGTAGACAGTATCGATATAGATGTATTAGTGCCGTATTTGGAACAGCATGTACTGGGATTTAAAGGCCCAGCGACGGCGGAAAAGTTTCCGGGTGGGCAATCTAACCCCACCTTTAAAATTAGTGCGGCATCTGGGCAGTATGTATTACGCCGCCAGCCTCCGGGCAAATTGTTGAAGTCGGCTCATGCGGTAGATCGCGAGTACCGGGTGTTAAACGCATTGAATGACAGTGCGGTGCCGGTTGCCAAGGTATTTCATCTCTGTGAAGACACCGAGGTTCTCGGTTCAATGTTTTATCTCATGGAGTATTTGCCAGGCCGAGTATTTTGGGATTCGGCGCTGCCGGAGATAGCAGATAGCGCCGCGCGTGCGCGTATCCATTTTCAGGTTGTCGAGGTATTGGCTACTCTGCATTCGGTGAATCCTGCTGACGTCGGTCTAGAGGATTACGGCCGTCCTGGAAATTATTATCAGCGCCAGATTGATCGCTGGGTAACGCAATACCGCGCTAGTGAAATGGGCACCATAGATGCGATGGAAGAATTGATCGTTTGGCTCAGTGCGCATGTGCCTGCCGACGATGGTTCACTGAGTATCGCCCATGGCGATTTCCGCTTAGATAATCTGATGTTTCATCCTGAGCGTGAAGAAATTATCGCCGTGCTTGATTGGGAATTGTCTACTCTAGGGCATCCACTGGCGGATCTTGCCTATCACTGCATGCAATTACGTATGCCGAGCCAAGGTCTTGCCATGAAGGGGCTTGCGGGTATCGATGCCGCTGCACTTGGTATCCCTAGTGAGAAAGAATTGGTGGCTCGCTACTGCGAAATTCGCGGTATTGATCCAATTGTAAACTGGGAGTTTTACCTTGCGTTTAGTTTCTTCCGCTTGGCGGCGATCGCTCAAGGTGTTGCGAAGCGTGCCTCGCAGGGTAATGCGTCCAGCAAACAGGCGCAAACCGCAGGCGCCTTTGTGCAGCCCTTGGCGGCCAGTGGCATGCAAATTATAAAAGACGGCGCCTAGTTCTTGGCCTCGTATTAAAATTACTGCCTAGAGACAGGACAGATTATGTACAAAGAATTATTCAGCTTAACGGGAAAAACCGCGTTGGTAAGTGGTGCCAGTCGCGGTATTGGCGAAGCGATTGCGATGGCCTTGGCAGAGGCTGGTGCCTACGTGATTGTGTCTAGCCGTAAATTAGCGGACTGCGAAGAGGTCGCGCAAAAAATTATTGCCGCGGGCGGCAAGGCTGAAGCATTCGCCTGCAATGTTGGTAAGTTAGAGGATATTACGAAAATCTATGCTTATCTCAAAGATGCGCACGATGGCAAACTCGATATTCTAGTGAACAATGCGGCGGCCAATCCCTACTTTGGCCATGTATTGGACACCGATTTGGCGGCATTTGAGAAAACCGTAGATGTAAATATTCGCGGCTTTTTCTTTATGTCAGTCGAGGCTGGCAAGTTGATGAAGGCGCGGGGCGGCGGAGTGATCATTAATACCGCGTCAGTCAGTGCATTACAGCCAGGGCCGGCTCAAGGCATTTATTCAATCACTAAGGCCGCGGTGGTTAATATGACCAAGACCTTTGCTAAAGAGTGCGGAAATCTCGGCATTCGTTGTAATGCGATTTTGCCGGGGCTGACCAACACCAAGTTTGCCGGTGCCTTATTCACTCACGAAGACATCTACAACGAAGCGATCTCGAAAATTCCCATGGGCCGTCATGCCGAGCCAAATGAAATGGCAGGTACGGTTATCTATTTAGCCAGTGACGCCAGTAGTTATACCAACGGCGAATGTATTGTGGTGGATGGCGGTTTAACGATTTAAGCCGAACACCGATCGTATGGAAATTATTTTTTAAAAATTAATCAAGCAAAGGCATTTTGACTATGGATTCACTACTGGATTTCACGAATCAGAGCGTACTTATTACGGGTGCTGGGAGCGGCTTTGGTAAACTCATCGCCGAGGGTTTGGCGCAGCGTGGCGCAAAACTAGTATTAGGTGATGTGAACGAAGGCGCCGTTCAAAGTCTCGCTGAAAAATTGCGCGGGGATGGTTTTGAGGCCGTTGCGCAGCTATGCAATGTTGCGCTTGAAGAAGATTGCCAGCGCCTGGTTGCGACGGCGGTAGAAACCTATGGGCGCTTAGACATCGCCGTTAACAATGCGGGCATCAGTCACGACTTTATACCCTTTGAAGAAATTGAACAAAGTGTATGGACGCGCCAGTGGGAAGTTAACGTCAATGGCGTGCAATACGGTATGAAACACCAAATAGCGCAAATGAAGCGGCAGGGCAGCGGCAATATTCTTAATCTATCGTCAATGGCGGGTATCGGCGCAGCACCGGGTATCGCAGCATATGGCGCGGCTAAGCACGCGGTGGTTGGCCTGACAAAATCAGCAGCGGCGGAACTTGGCCCTGCTAATATACGTGTGAACGCAGCCTGTCCGTTTTTCACTCTTACGCCTATGGTGGCGGAGTCGTCTATTGCTGTTCATAAGGGTGTGGATGCGGCAGAAAGTGTATTGAGTCGAGGCTGTGTTATGAAGCGTCTTGGCCAACCGGACGAAGTTGCCAACGCCATGATTCTGCTGTTATCGCCAGCTAACACCTATATGACGGGGCAGTGTATCGCAATAAGTGGCGGTGCATTGTCGCTCTAAATGCCGCCATAAAACAGCTGAACTAGGGGGAGCAAAACATCAGTGATACTATGATTTTCCTAGTTTAAAGAAAATGGCTCTGCCATACGCGAAATCGGCGCTAAAACGCCGATTTTCTGTGTTTGCAGAGGCTTTTCACTATCCACATTTTCGAGAGTGATGTTATGGCCGACTTAGTAAATTATTCCTTAGCTGATGGTATCGCGACCATCACCATGCAGAATGGCAAAGTGAATGCCATGTCATTGCCGCACATTCTGGCAATTGGCGCCGCTTTAGATCAGGCTGAATCTGACAAAGCAGTGGTTATGCTGGTAGGTAAGGACGGTATTTTTTCGGCGGGTTTTGATTTATCAACCATTCAGCGTGATCCGGTAGAAGCAGTTGAAATGGTAAATGCAGGGTCGTCGCTGTGTAGGCGAATGCTGGCATTTCCCTATCCCATTGTTGGCGTATGTACTGGGCATGCCATCGCACAGGGCTGCTTCACACTCATGGCCTGTGATTACCGTATTGGCATAGACGGCCCTTTCACGCTTGGCCTGAACGAAGTTCAAATTGGGATGACCATGCATCAGGTTGGCATAACGCTGTCACGTGCACGTTTAAATAAGCCATTTTTTGACCGTTCGGTTATCAGTGCCGAAATGTACGATCCCGCAACGGCCGTTGCTGCTGGCCTGCTCGACAAAATCGTACCGGCAGAAAACTTAATGGCCGAGGCACAAGCGCAAGCCCTACGTTTGTCTGGTTTAAATATGCCGGCGCATGCGGGGACCAAATTGAAGTCTCGCGCAGCCTTGCTAAATAAGTTGGATCAGGCAATTGCGCAAGATTACGCCGAAGGCAAAACGCTTTTACCTGGGCATTCATAGTTTGGTGCTTTTGCCGAGTATTATTCGATGGGGCGGCGCTTTGGAAGTCAGAGCATATACTGCAACTCGCGGTGCGACCGAGCTACTTGGTTTAAGCCCTGAGTATTATTAGGGATTGTCAGTATTCTGTTTCTTGTCAGGCAGTGTGTTGATTAGCCCACGGATTAAGCGCGCGTTTGCACTGACCAGTGTTGCTCGCGGTGAGCGGTAATCGTCTAGCAACCACTGCAGTGCTGATTGGCTGATGGCGCCGACCAACGCGATGCCGGTGATGCGTGTTTCTTCATCGTCCAGTGACCAATTTGGCATAATCGATTTGCCAAGTTGTAGCAGTAGCTCGGCAAATTGTTGTATGCGACTGGTGTACAGGGCGTCGATGCGTGGGCTGACACCAAGCACCTCCAGCCAGCACACTCTGGCCACCCGTGAATTCTCGAACGCACTGAAAAATGCCTCAAGGCCGACTTCGATTTGCTTCGCGGTGGCTTGCTCGCTGGTAATTGTTTCTATCGCCGTTACGACCTCTGTTTGGATTTGGTCTAGTGACTCGGTATAGACCGCGGCTAAAAGATCTTCGGTATCAGTAAAGGTCTTGTAGAAGTAGCGATCGATTAAGCCCGCTTGCTTGCACAGCATCCTAACTGTTGTCGCTCGATAACCCACCGTTCCAAAAAGTTCTAATCCGGCGTCCATAAAGGTCCGACGCTGTCGTGCCAGCCGTTCCGCTGCACTTTCACCGCCGTAGGTTCGTCCTGATTTTCTGTTCTGTTCACTTTTTTGCATTTCAGTATTTGACGACAAGTGTCATCAGAAGTAAAGTGATGTTATGCGTCATCACATATAAAATTTCTAGTGCCCTCAGGGGGAGAATAATCACATGCAAACAAAGCAGTGTTATCGGGTTGTTATTATCGGCAGCGGTTTTGGCGGCCAGTGCGCGGCAATTCGCCTGCAGGAGCAGGGCGTCACCGATATCCGCCTACTTGAACGCCGTGATTTTATGGGTGGAACCTGGTGCCAGAATAGCTATCCCGGCGCGGCAGTAGACGTGCAGTCGCCACTGTATTCAATCTCCTCAGAGCCCTATGCCTGGTCCCAAATGTTTGCTGAGCGCGATGAGCTGCAGCAATACACCAATGAGGTGATTGATAAGCACGGCTTGCGAGATAAGACCACGCTAAACGCCAACGTGAAGCAGGTGCTTTGGAATGAGGGTGACAAGCGCTGGGTCGTAGAGACTGACGCTGCGGGGACATTTGAGGCGCAAATTCTAATTAATGCCTCTGGGCCGCTGAGTACGCCGGTGATTCCGGATTTTCCCGGCCGTGATACCTTCAAAGGAAAGAGCTTTCATACCAACGGCTGGGATCACAGCTATGACTACCGTGGTAAAAAAGTGGCTATTGTGGGTAGTGGCGCAAGTGCCGCGCAGGTTATTCCGGCTATTGCTGGCGATGTTGCCGAATTGCATGTTTTTCAGCGGAGTCCGCACTGGGTATTGCCACGGCCAGATCGCAAGTTTTCGCCGTTTCAGCGCAAGCTTTTAGGTATTAAATTGCTGCACAAGCTCTTGCGCTGGACTATTTACTGGAGTCTTGAAACCCGCGTTATCGGCTTTAAGTATTCCAAGCTTATGCTAGACCTAGTCGCTGGGCGAGTCGCATTAAAGACCCTTGAAAAACAAGTGCCGGACCCAGTGTTGCGTAAAAAATTAACCCCCGATTTCACCATCGGCTGTAAGCGCGTCATTCTATCTAGCACCCTGTATCCGGCTTTGTCGCGGCAGAATGTTAGCTTGCATGACAAGCAAGATGGCATCGCGGAGATCAACGAGAGCGGTATTCTCACCACAACAGGTAAGCAGCTTGATGTCGACCTTATCGTATGGTCAACCGGCTACGACGCCACTGATGGCATGATCTCTTATCCGGTGATTGGTCGGGACAATAAGTCTTTGGCCGATGTTTGGAGTGAGTATCCTCGGGCCTATCTTGGTACCACGATCCCCGGTTTTCCCAACCTCTTCGTTGTCACTGGGCCGAATACCGGCATCGGTCACACCTCGGCGATTTTTATCATTGAGTCGCAAATGAAGTACATCACCAACAGTGTTCAGCAGCTCGATAAGCTGGGCAAGCAAGCGGTAGAAGTGAGCGCCGAGGCTGAAGATGAATACACCCAAATGGTTCACTCCGAAATGGAAAAAACGGTATGGAAGTCCGGCGGTTGTACTAGCTGGTATAAGAGTAAAAGTGGCCATGTAGTTGCTATGTTCCCTGGCTTCAGCTTTACCTTCCGCCGGCTCGCAAATCGCTTTAAAGCGAAACACCATTTGTTCAGCTGAGGCAGATAATATGAAAAACTTTAATAATAAAATCGTTGTTATTACCGGTGCGGGCTCAGGTATGGGCCGCGCTTATGCTGTTGAGTTTGCCAAACTGGGCGCGCGGCTTGCACTTAACGATTACGACATCAAGGGACTCGCTGAAACAGTGGCATTGCTCGACGACAGTAGTCCGAACAAAGTCTACAGCGCAAGCTTCGACGTTTCGGATCGCGCTGCCATGGAAAGTTTTGCGGCAGACGTACAGACTCAGCTCGGCAATGCCCATATCATTATTAACAACGCTGGCGTGTCTGGTGAAGGTAAGCCGGTATGGGCAACACCGCTCGCGACGATTGAGCGGGTGATGAATATTAACTTTTACGGGGTAGTGCACGGTACACAAGTTTTCTTACCGCAGTTAATTGAAAATGGTGAGGGCGCGGTGGTGAACGTGTCGAGTATTTTTGGTTTGATCGGACCACCAAACAACTGTGATTACAGTGCGGCGAAATTCGCGGTGCGCGGGTTTACTGAAGCGTTAATGGTTGAGTTACACGACAGCCCTATCAGCGTACACCTTGTGCATCCCGGTGGTATTGCCACCAATATTGCCAATGTGCCTCAGCATCAAGCCTTCTCGGATAAATACCTGTCAACGCCGCCAGAGGCCATTGTGCGTTATGTCATTCGCGGCATACGCCGTGGCACGCCCAAAATTGTCTATGGCAAAGATTCATTTAAAACCTGGTTCGGCGCAAACTTTGTGCCCCTGCGTTTTCTCAATAAAATCATCTGGTGGGATATGCGCGACGTGATTGATCGTAGCGACTATCCGTTACAGCCAGCTGCTACTAAGCCAATGATTACACCTACAGCTACAGCTACACCGATCAAAGAAAGGAATGCAGGATGAAGAAGCCGCTAATTGTCGTCGTTGTCGCGTTGGCCGTCAGCTTTGCCGTTTGGGCTGGTGTCACATACCCGCGTATTGGCGGTGACGTGCTGCACTTGGCCAGCAGTATTGAAACACGTATCTATGGCTTGCACCGCGCCGAAGTTGAGATTAGCGATAGCCTGATGATGAGCTGGCAAGGCGGCCCACAAGACGCCAAAGAAACCGTGGTGATGATCCATGGTTACAGCTCAGAAAAAACCGTATGGATGCGCTTTGCCAGTCACTTTACCGAAAACTATCGGGTCTTAATTCTCGACTTGCCCGGCCACGGCGAAACTATCTTCGACCCCGCACTTAAGTACGACACTGTGAGCCAGGCGCAACGCGTCGTTGAGGCCATGGATGTATTGGGTATTCAGCGCGCTCACATAGTAGGTAATTCCATGGGGGGGTTTATCGCTGGGCAGTTAGCCTTGCTCTACGCCGACCGCGTGCAGAGTGCGGTGCTAATTGATGCAGCGGGTGTCGTTGCGCCGCAGAAGAGCGACATGGCCAAAATGCTCGCGGCGGGTCGTAACCCCTTTGAGATTCACAGTCGCGAGGAGTTTATTGATTTCTACGCCATGACAATGGCTCAGCCGCCTTGGCTGCCAAGAATGATCTTAGACTATATGGCCGAGGACTATATGGTTCGTCGCGAGTCACTTACCCGTATATTTGAAGACTTCCATAATACCGATTTTTTGGACCAGCGCCTGACCGAAATACACGTGCCGATACTGGTATTGTGGGGCGAACGTGATCGCTTGCTGCATATTAGCTCCGCAACGGTGTGGCAGAATGGCATTGCGAATGCCGAATTGATTACGTACCCAGCGCTTGGCCACATGCCCATGTTAGAAGCGCCGCGCCAGAGTGCTGAAGACGTGCTCGCCTTTCTCGCCAAGCATCGTTAACGCTAGCCGCAATGACATAAGGGATCCGCCATGAAAACATTCAAGGACAAAGTCGCCATCGTGACGGGCGGGGGTGGCGACGGTATTGGTCATCACTTGGTCATGGAGCTTGCGCGCCAAGGCGCTAAAATCGCCTTTTGCGATATCGCAAAGCTTAATGCCACAGAAGAAAAATTAACGGCGTTAGGTACAGATTATTACTGTGAAACCGTCGATATGGGTAATAAACAAGCCATAACGGCCTTCATCGACAATGTGCTCGCTCACTTTAGTTGCATTGACCTGCTCATAAACAACGCCGGTATTGCCTTGGGTGACCTGACCTTTGGCGAAGCGAGCGAACAAGACTTTGAAAAAATTACCAACATCAATTACTGGGGTGTCATTCACACTACCCAACGTTGCTATCCGCATTTGCTGATTCGGCCAGAGGCGGCTATCGTCAATCTCTCAAGCTCACAAGGTATTCTCGCGCTGCCGTATCTTGTGCCGTACTGCACCACCAAATTTGCGGTGCGCGGCTTTACCGATAGCCTGCGCGCTGAACACCATATTCGCGGCATCCGCAATGTAACGCTACACACAGTACATCCCGGCGCGGTAGCAACCAATATCACCCTCAATGCAGATCACCACAATAGCGGCACCCAACAATTTCACGAAGAATTACAGCGCGGAACCCAGCCTGCCGATGCAGCAAAGATCATTCTACGTGGCGTACAAAAGAATGTGGGCCGCATATTTATCAGTGACGGCCGTGCGCAAGACATACTCGCAAGGTTACTGCCCACCGCATCGATTTATATAATAAAAATGATGATGCGCCTACGTGGGATCGTCGCGCGTTAGCTTATGGAAATACTTTGCTTTGTTGACTCGCCTGCGCTAATGAGTACGTGTGGGTATTTTCAGGGCAATTCTTCTTAGTTTTGGCCAATTTCAGCGGTGTCATCATTTCTTCATAGGGTGCGTATAGACTCTGCGGGCATAAATTCCGGAGCTCTCTATGTCTTTACCTCGCGATCCAAAATCACGTCAATTTCCCTTGCGGCCGTTAACACGTCGGCGTTTTGTGACGGGCAGTCTTGCTGGTATAGCTTTAACCGCTTGTAATAGCAGCACTCGTCGTCGCGCTGATGGCGCTGTGGTAGATGAACTGGATCCCACTCCTTTGCCAAACCCTGAGCCGGAACCGATACCGGATACAGAAGTGCCGGGGCCGATGATGCCGCGCGGCTTGCACAGTAGCTTGGTGGGAGATAGTCACACTTCGCGAACCATCACTTGGTTTACCGACGGTGAAGATGCGCCGGTCTCGTGGTTGGAGTTTTCGTCGTTTGAACTGGGACTGGATGAGTTTTCGATTCAAGACGACGCCTTTGAAAATAGTGTTGAGGCGAGTACGTCACAAACGACCGGCATCGAGAGCTTTACCCATCGAGCCAGTGCCGTGGGTATCGACCCTGATCGGCCTTTACGTTACCGGGTCGGCTCAGACGAGGGAGGCTGGTCAGCGGTTTATGTGGTGATGCCGAGCCCGCGTGATGAGTGGAGCTTTATCCATTTTGGCGATCACGGCATCGGTGAACTTCCGAAATTAGTAACGGAAGAAGTGATGCGCACACCAGCTGATTTGCTGATGCTCGCGGGGGATTTGTCCTATGCCAATGGCGATCAAGAAATATGGGATGTGTGGTTTGAGCAAATGCAGCCGCTGTTGGCGCGTCGTCTAACTATGGCGGCGCCGGGTAACCATGAAGAAAAAGACTTTGGTGGCGATACGTTTAAAAATCGGTTCAGCCATCCGCCCAAGCCGTTAACATCTTCGTTTGGGCCTAGTGATCCGGGCAGCACATTTTATTCCTTCGACTTTAATCGCGTGCACTTTTTGGTGACCACGGCAGGCGCCTTAATCGGGGACGGTACACTGCCAGAAGAGCTGTTGAATATTGAGGCCGATCTCGCCAATGCATCGCTGCGTCGTCTGCGCGGCGAAATAGATTTTATTATTGTTATGCAGCATTTCACTATATGGACTGATCAGCTTGATCGCAGCCCGGCCAATTTCACCTTGGTGGCCTTGGAGGAGAATATATTTCTTCGCTACGGCGTAGACCTCGTTATTGTTGGCCATGATCATATTTATCAGCGTTCCGCGCCGATGTTTTTGGGGCTGCCAAATCCGCTGGGTTATGTGCAAATGATGGTGGGCACTGGCGGTGCGTCGATTCGTTTATTAGATGATGACGGCACACAAAGCTGGTCAGAAAAGGCATTTGTCGGTATCGGTTTTGCCCATTACAAGGTGAGTAAAGGCAAAATTAATATCGAGTATATTGGCGCACCACCTTTGGATATGTCGGATATTGGCCGTCAATACAGCGAAGGTAAATTTGAAGTACTCGACAGCGTTGAAATAAAGGCGAAATCCTTGCTGGCCTGCAGCCAATGTGCGAAGCCAGCCCGAGGCCAAGAAGTGCTATTGCAAAATTTTGAGGCCATTGCCGCCCATACCAAAGACCGAAATCGCCGCGCGTTGCAGCACTGCGGTTAAACCTGCTGCTCTAGCTAGGCGGCAAAAATGCGCCATCGGCTGACTTAGGCGACGATCTTAAGTCGGTCTTTTACCAAGGTGTCTACGACGGTGGGATCGGCCAAGGTGGTAATGTCGCCGAGGGACTCCATATCTGATTCGGCTATTTTGCGTAAAATGCGGCGCATAATTTTGCCAGAGCGTGTTTTTGGTAAACCGGGCGCCCATTGAATTACATCGGGTTTGGCAATGGGGCCGATCTCGCGGCTGCACAGCGCGATGAGTTCCGCGCGTAAGTTGTCGTCGACCTCAGCGTTGTCCATAAGGGTAACGTAGCAATAAATACCCTGGCCTTTAATGTCGTGGGGAAAGCCGACCACAGCGGCTTCGGCAATTTTAGGGTGCAGCACCAAGGCGCTTTCAACTTCAGCGGTACCCATGCGGTGGCCAGACACATTGAGCACGTCGTCGACCCGGCCAGTAATCCAGTAGTAGCCGTCGGCATCGCGGGTGGCACCGTCACCGGTGAAATAGTAGCCCTCGTAAGTACTAAAATAGGTGTCGATCAAGCGCTGGTGGTCGCCATAGATGGTGCGAATTTGACTTGGCCAAGATGATTTAACCACCAAGTAGCCCGAACCCGCGCCTTGCACTTCGCTGCCGTCTTCATTCAGCAACGCCAGTTGCACGCCAAAGAAGGGGAAGCTCGCGGACCCGGGTTTTAGGTCGGTGGCACCGGGAAGTGCGGTGATCATATGAGTGCCGGTCTCGGTCTGCCACCACGTGTCGACTATCGGGCAACGCGCGTCGCCAACGACACGGTGGTACCACTCCCATGCTTCTGGGTTAATAGGTTCACCTACGGTGCCGAGTAAGCGTAGGCTGCTGCGATCACTGCGGCTAACAAACTCATCGCCCTGGGCTTGTAGTGCGCGAATCGCAGTTGGCGCCGTATAAAAAATATTAACCTTGTGTTTGTCTACAATGTCCCAGCAACGACCGGCATCCGGGTATGTTGGTACGCCTTCAAACATGAGGCTAGTGGCGCCGTTGCACAGCGGTCCATACACAATGTAGGTGTGACCGGTGACCCAGCCAACATCGGCGGTGCACCAGTAGACTTCGCCTTCGCGATAGTCAAAAGTGTATTTAAAGGTCATGGCCGCCTGCAATAGGTAGCCTGCCGTGGTGTGGAGTACGCCCTTGGGTTTGCCTGTTGAGCCCGAGGTATAAAGAATGAAAAGCGGGTCTTCGGCAGCCATCGACTCGGGTGGGCAGTCGGCGCTCATTACGTTAACGGAATCTCGGTAGCAGATGTCGCGGCCCGCCACCCATGGGATATCGTTGTGGGTGCACTTAACAACAAGGCAGGTGTGGACATCTGGGCAATGGGCGAGTGCCTTGTCGACATTGGCCTTTAACGGTACGTTTTTACCGCCCCGGGTGCTTTCGTCGGCGGTAATAACGAGCCGGCAATCGGCATCCAGTATTCGGTCTTTAAGCGCCTCGGGTGAAAATCCGCCAAACACCACGGAGTGCACCGCGCCAATACGGGCGCAGGCGAGCATTGCGTAAGCTGCTTGGGGGATCATTGGCAAGTAGATGCACACCCGGTCACCTTTTTTAACACCGCGCGATTTTAAGGTGTTGGCAAGCTTGCACACTTCTGTCTTGAGGTCGGCGTAGCTTATCTCCATGCTCTCTTCAGGATCATCGCTTTCCCATATTAGCGCGATTTGCTTCGCACGCTTGGGTAGGTGCCGGTCAATACAGTTGTAGCTAACGTTAAGTTCGGCGCCACTAAACCACTGGGCTTTGCCCTTAGAAAAATTGTAGTCAACGACGCGGTTCCATGTCTGATTCCAATCTAAGAATTCAGTTGCCATGTCTGCCCAGAAGCCATTTGGATCATCTATTGAGCGTTGATACATCTCTTTATATTTTTGTGGGGTGATGTGTGCATCGTGAAAATTTTTAGGCACTTTGTGTACGAGGTTTTTAGACATGGCAGGCGTTCCGACATAAAAATTATGGTGCTAAGTGTCACTGTGCTTGCTGCTGATAACAATTGAACTAAAGTCGTAAAGCCTCTACACAGAAAGTGGCGGCTACTGCTGGGCGGTGCGGGTGGTGCTTAATTAGGTGCTGGAAGTTTGCGGTGGGGCGTAGGAATATATTTACAAAAAACGCTTTAAAAATTATGGTGCTAGGTGCCTTTAAAAATGTCACCTAGCACGTCATTACGAGCTATGCTTGGTTAAACCTTATTTTTGGCTATCAATAAAGTTGAAGAAATGCCGCGCGACCCCGGCGGGGTCTTCAACCTGAGGATAGTGGCCAATGGTCGCCAATTCAGCCAAATAATCTAAACGACATTTCAGCTCTTTATAGCGCGCGACCATGTGAGCCCCAGAGACGGGATCTACCGAGCCATTGATTAAGGCGAGCGGAATAGTGGCGTTATGCAGGGCGTTTACCCAGCGTTCGCGATGTTGTTTACGGTCCCGCATATAGGTAATTAAATTGTGAAATATGTGCTTTCCGCCTTTCTCATTAATAAGCGCCCAAAAGATTCGGAGTTCTTCTTCGGTGGGTTTGGTTTGGTCACCAAATACTGAGCTAAATCGTGCGCTAAATTGTTTGTAACCAGATAGCTTATTGAGTATTGGGCCCAAGGGACTCAGTAGTAATTTTTGGGTCAATATTGCGCGGTGTGTTTCAGGAAATAAGCCGCCATTTAAAAAACAGCATGACAGCCATGTGCCCGCGCCGACGCCTTGTTGCTGTCTTGCCAATAGCTCTTGGGCTACGGTGTCGCCGTAGTCGTGAGCCAATACATGGAATTCTTTTAAGAATTTGGCCGCTACCAGCGCCTCAACAATATCGGCCTGGCCATGAATGGAGTAGGTACTCACATTGGGTTTGTCTGAATAGCCAAAGCCCAGCATATCAAGTGTGACTAGGCGAAAGCGTGATTTTAGCGTATCCCAAATGCTGTACCAGTCCCAGCTTGAGGTTGGAAACCCGTGGATAAGCAGCAATACCGGGAGGTCGCTCGCGCCGTCGTCTTTAACGAATATTTGATGGCCCTTGAGTTCTAGCCACTCTCCACTGGCTTTCCAGCTGGCAAGGGCTGTATTTAAGTTGTTTTTATTTTGAGTGTTCATGTTTACCCCAATATAACCATGCATTACGCAAATAGAGTGGACTGATGTTTTGCTATTAAAGCTGAACTTGACGTCTAGTTCAAGTTTTGGCTATATTGCGTAGATCAACCGTTTAATGCGCCCTACAAGTCGACAATTAGAGCCACGCAATGAAAGCCATACCAAGCCAAGCGAGAGCCAAACAAAAACGCGCCGCCTTAATCGCGGCGGCAAGCGAGTGTTTTGTTAGCTACGGCTATCACAACACCACGGCAAAGACCGTGGCAAGCAAAGCGGGCGTCGCGACGGGTACTTTTTATCAGTATTTTGAAAATAAAGAAGACATATTGCGCGTCATAGCAAAACAGCGCATGGAAGAGCTTTATCAACAAGTGCCGTCGGCGACCGAGTTCCTTGAACTCAGTAGTAAGGCGGAAACGGCCGGTGTAAAACCGGGTGCCACGGAGCGGATTTTTCATCAGGTTTTGGAGTTAATTTATGCGTTTCATGCGCAAGCGCCTGAGCTTCACCAAATATTAGAGCAGCGCAAAGAACTCGATCCTGAGTTGGCCGAAATTTTAGGCCAGGGCGAAAAAATGTTGTATGACCGGGTATTGATGTTTGTGAATCGCTTTAATATTGAAAACGCCGATGCCGTTGCCTTTAATCTATTTGCCATGGCAGAGGGCTTGGTGCATCGCCAGGTATTTGGCCGCCCTGAACAATCAAAAGTGCTTACATTACAACTGGGCGCAGCCATGCTCGCCAGTTATTTCGATAACTTATAAAAATAGAGATAATAAGCCATGAGCTCATCAGCAATAGTAGACACACTAATTCAAAATGCCAAAATTTTTAATAACGGCGAGGCTGCTGTTATAGAAGATATCGCAATCGCGGATGGTAAAATTGTGGCGCGGGGTAAAAATTTAGCCACCGAGGGCGCGGCACGCGTAATCGATGGCAGTGGCAAATGGCTTATGCCGGGGCTCTTTGATATTCATACCCACTATGATCTAGAGCTCGAAGTTGCGCCCGGTTTACCCGAGTCTGTGCGGCACGGTACTACCTCTGTTGTTATCGCGAATTGCAGTTTAGGTTTGGCGTTCGGTAATCAGCGCAGCGGCGATATAGACCCCATCGTTGATTGCTTTGCTCGGGTGGAAAATCTACCAAAGTCATTATTGCGCAGCTGCGCAGACAAAGTCGATTGGGATTCACCAAAAGCGTATTTGGAACATCTAGAACAACTTAATCTAGGGCCTAATGTCGTCACCCTATTCCCGCACTCAATGTTGCGTATTGATGCAATGGGGTTTGATGCCAGTATTAGCCGCGACCCAAGTGACAGTGAATTAAAGAACATGGAAGCGACCTTGGGCGCTGCGCTTAAACTGGGTTACGCGGGTTTTTCGACCGACGCCTTGCCCTTTCATTACTTGGCTAATCAGCCGAATTGCGGAAAAACTATCCCCACCCAATTTGCCAAATACGAAGAAATTAAAGCTTTGACTCAGGTCGTGCGGGACAACGGCGCGGTATGGCAGGCAACACCACCAAAAGACAGTGCGATTAACACCTTAAAAACGTTTTTGTTGACCAGTGGCAGACTGCATAAACGACCATTGCGAACCACGGTCGTCGCTGCCTTAGATGTGGCGAATAATAGGAAACTTCTACGCTTAGCGAAGTTGCTTAGCAAAGTTTTAAATTCCAAATTTTTCCGCGGTGACTTTCATCTGCAGGCCTTGGGTGCGCCGTTTAAAGTTTGGTCAGATGGTGCAGTAACGCCGCTGTCAGAAGAGATACCTGAGCTTAGAAAACTGAATGAAACTGACATTGAAGATCGCGACGCGCGGCTACGTATCCTGAATGACGCCGATTACATTAAAGCGTTTAGGGCAATGTGGCTAAAGGGTAAGCATGGCTGGAGCGTGGCGAGGCTAAAGCGTATTCTCAATATGGAAGATTATGCTTTCAATCGCAACTTAAGTGATATGACCGTGGAAGGCTGCCCAATTGATAATTGGGTAGGCTTGAATATGCAGGATCTGCTGGACCGGATCATCGCGATTAAACGCGGCGAGACGCCGAGCGGATGTAATGAAGCAGAGAAAGAGATTATTAACAGTGATTTCTTTTGGATCAGTGACGAAGCGGACTTTATGCTGCAGCTGTTGCGTAGCTTTGACCTTGACCTTAGCTGGAGCACAGTCACAGCGAACCGCAACCCAGAGACTATTCGCGAATTATTAATGAATCCCCTGCTTATGCCAGGCTTCAACGACTGCGGCGCGCATCTGACCAATATGGCGTTTTACGATGTTAATTTACGCAGCCTCAAACTCGCCTCCAGTGGCGGTGATAAAGACGTTTCGTATATGGTGAAGCGACTTACCAAAGATGCCGCAAATCTCTTTGGTGTTAAAGGCGGCACGATCAACGAAGGGGATACTGCAGATTTGATTTTAGTTGACCCACAGGCGCTGGCGAACTACGACGGCGAAGCCCACGTTATTCGCCAGTTCCGCACCGAATACAATCACGATCAATTAGTGAATCGTTCCGACGGTGTTGTGCCGCTGGTAATGATTGCCGGTAATGTCGCCTGGGAAAATGATGAATTCTCCAGTCAGTTTGGCAACAAGCCAATGGGGCGTTTGCTCAGAGCAACCGCCCACTAAGGTGTACTGTTGCCTTCAAAAATGGTGACAGTGTCAATGCGTGGCGCGCGGGTTTTCTGGCTTTTTTTCTCAGCAGACATCGCCGCCGCGCATTGCGCTGGATCTTGTAAAATAACCACGCATTCTAAGCATTGAATACATTCGTCGTAGTCGATGCTGCCTGTCTTGTCGATCGCGTTAATACCACAGCGATGCTTACACAGCTGGCAGGGGCTACCGCACTCCCGACGTCGGTGCAGCCATTCAAAGCGATGAATCTTTCCCAAAATTGCCAGTGCCGCGCCCAGCGGGCAAATATAGCGGCAGTAAAACTTATGAATGAATAAACCCAGTACAAGTAGGATGGCCGCGTACATAACGAACGGCCAGTCGCGCACAAACGTTAATGTGACCGCAGTTTTAAAGGGCTCAACTTCAGCCATTTTTTCTGCGGCGGTAAGGGAGAAGGGCGCAGTGCCGAGTAAGCCAATCAAGATCAGGTACTTCAACTTGAGTAAGTGGCGGTGCAGCGGAGGGCTGATATGCCACTGTTTTATTCCCAGCTTGCTGGCGGCATTGGCGAGGAATTCTTGCATCACGCCAAAAGGGCATAGCCAGCCGCAAAACAGCCCGCGGCCCCAAAACACAAGACTGATTGCGGTGTAGGCGAGAAGTATAAATATGATGGGGTCGAGCAGAAATACAGTGATATCAAAGCCATTTATAGCGCCCATAAACAACGCGATAAGATTCACGATAGACAGTTGGCCTTGGGCGTAAACGCCAATATAAACAAGGGTGAAGAGTAAAAAACCACGTCTACACCATAGGAATCCACGACTATGGTCGACGATTTTGCGCTGAAGGCTAAAAGCGACAGTGAGTAGGCTTAATCCCAACAGGAGTATTGCAATATCGTTGAGGCGGCCCTTCCAAATTTTGATCCACATGGCGTCGGGTTTGCTAGCTTCTGGTGTGCTTAGCTGACTAAAGAGCTTGTCGGGTAACTCGTAGTCGCTCTTTACATAAATGCTGTCATGAACCAAATGATTGCGATCTAGCTTTACATTCAGTATCAGTTGCATGGCGCTGCTGGGGTCAAAACCGGCCTGAGGTCGTATTTTGAATATCCGTAGGTTGTCGAGCGCTGGCGCGCCCTCAGGGAGATTGGGCTGACTGCTATCAAAGAAATTAATATCGCGGAGTGTAATGGGGATATTGTTTTGCTCAAGGCTGACACGTTCTGGAATCGTACCGGGGCGGAAGTCGGCGCCGAGATAGTCGTAAACCCCGCTAGACATAATGGCGATAGCTTGCTCGCCGTCACTGAGCTTGGTCATTAAGCGCTGATAGTCTTCCTCGCCAAGCAGGTTCTTACCGATACTCGGTGCATTTAGATACGCATAGTAAAGCTCAGTTTTGCTATCGCCATCTCTCTCTGCCTGGCTTAGGTCAACTTGGTCTGCTAAATAGCTCGACAGCGAGTGGCCAAGCTTGGTTTCTAAATCTGCGCTGGGGATGGTCCAGTGTTTAACAAACTCGCTCGCCAATAGCGCCTGCCAATCCATTGCAGTAAATACATCGGAGCGCACCACCGCGGGCGCTTGTTGTGCAAAAGCCGGAAGCACTCGCCGTGCAACTTCCCGCGCGGATGAGAGGATGGTGTCGTTGATAACGATGATCGACACTGTGGCCTTGGTCACGCCATCGAAGTAAGTGTTGTGGCTGCCGCCGTCACCTTGTCCGGTTTTACGGTCGCTAAAAAGAATATGTTCCGACAAGCTGTGTTGGGGATATTGGTTAATAAATTCCTTTAGTGGCTTGGGGCCAAGGCCATGCAGAAAAATGGGTTCGTGATGATTAAGTATGTGTAGACCAGTGAAGCGGCCATCCATGTCTAGACCGATCAATACATTGATACGTTCACCTGAGAAGCCTTTGAAGTCCACAAAGTTGTTGGATTCATAGGCGTAGCCGATCAGTTCATTGAGCTGATACACCGACCAAATTCCGCTTGTAGGGTCAAGTTCCGGCGGACGATTTGCGCGGGGGAACAAGGCGAGAATGTCACTCTCTAGGTCCTGCTGCGTGCTTGCGCCGGTGTCTTCGCTCGCAAAGGCGGCACCCGGTAGCACTAGCCAAAATAGTAGCAGCAATAGCATCGCGGCCAGATTCAGGCCTTGGTAAACCGGCGTTATTGGCCTACTTGAAATGCATAATATTGATGTTTGATAGCCTGAAGCGGCGAACTCTTCAGTCTGGTATTTGCTGCGCAAATTCTGGCGAGAAGGGCGTAATGTAGTCATGGCGACACCGAATTATTTTATATGTTATTTAGGGATGGCTGTGTCGGATTTATTGAATATCAGTGTCTCGTAGGGACTGCTGCGCATGAATAGCACTTAACGTTTAATTAGTTACTACTTTGGTGGCGAATAAGACGAAAGTAGTACTTCGCACCTCAGTTTAACCACTTTGGTTGGATTGTAGCTCCGGGCCCAGTCCGTAAGCTTGGTGGTTTATAAACTGTACGGTGGAGAATAATAATGAACAGTTTAGTGGCCTTTACTCAGCGGCTTTTGCTGGGCGCTGTACTCGCGGCTGGTGTCACGCCTTTGGCTGTTGCTGCAACTGAAAAGCCGGCTCTTGAAAACGTGCGAGTGGTGGGTATGTCGCCGATGGGCGTAGGCTCGCTTACCGAGCTTTCGCCGTTTCAGGTGCAAATATTTTCGGCGGCGGCGTTGGCAAAAGGTAAAACCTACTCGGTCGCAGGATTTCTAGACCAGCACGGCGGTGGCATTTCGGTGAACGATGCCCAGAATAATCCTCTGCAACCAGATATTCGCTTCCGTGGCTACGCCGCATCGCCGCTACTGGGCTCCGCGCAGGGCTTGGTGGTGTATTTTAACGGCGTGCGAGTTAATGAGTTGTTCGGCGATACCGTGAACTGGGATTTATTGCCCGCAAGCAGCGTACAAGAAATGGCCTTGGTTGCCGGGGTTAATCCTATCTTTGGTCAAAATGCGCTCGGTGGCGCCATCGTGATTAAAGGCAAGACCGGTTTTACCGCGCAGGGAGGTGCTGTAGAACTCGGCGTTGGTAGCTTTGGCCAATCTGCTGTGGCGGTGTCTCAGGGTGCTCATGGTGAGCATTGGGGTGGATTTTTATCGTTAGAAAAATACCAAGAAGACGGATGGCGCGATTATTCGCCGACTGAGGCGCGGAATCTCTATGGGGCGCTAAGTCGGCACGACGAGCAGAGCGAGTTGGATGTGTTCTTTAATTTTTCAGACACTTATCTAAAGGGTAACGGCGCGGTACCCCTGGGTTTGCTGGAAACCGACCGAGAGGCGGTGTTTACACATCCCGATTTAACTGAAAATCAAATGAGTATGACGAATATCGTTTACTCGCGCTGGTTGGCGGATGATGTAAAGTTCTCTTCAAATATTTTCTATCGGCAAGTTTACAGTAATAGTTTTAACGGCGACGGCACAGAGTTTGAAGAGTGCGACGGCGTAAACAGTGATTTTCTATGCGAAGACGATAGCGATGAATTGGCGAGTGATCAATTTGGTGAGCCGGTGAGTAGCGAGTTTGACGCGGTGAATAATATTAGTCGTCGGCAGCAGCGAAGCTGGGGCGCCAGCGCCCAGTTGTATTGGCTCTACGAGGCCGGTGGGGTAAAACACCACATTACCATGGGCGCTGATTATCTGGCCGGAATCACTGATTTTAACTCACAGGTCGAGTTTGCCAGCTTAACGGAAACACGATCGACCACGCGCTCTGGCTTATATGATGGTGAAGGCTTTACCGTGTTGCGCGCGAGTAGCGACATGGCGGCGTGGTATTTTTCCGATACGTTTCGGTTTAGCGATAGCATGAGTATAACGGCCATTTTACGTTATAACGATGTTGGCGTTGGCGCCAAGGATTTGAGTGGCGAGCGACCAGAGTTAACTGCGCGGCATCGCTACAGAAGTCTGAATGGCGGTATTGGTGCACGCTGGTTAGTGAGCGAGGCGCTGAGTGTTTATGCCGGTTTGTATCAATCGTCTCGCGCACCAACGCCGGTAGAGTTGGCGTGTTCGCATCCCGATGCACCCTGCGTATTACCCAATACCTTCCTCGCCGACCCGCCCCTGAAGGATGTTGTTGCTCGCAGTGTTGAATGGGGGCTGAGTGGGGAGCTGCAGCAATCTGCTATCGCATTGATATGGAGTGCGGCACTGTTTACGACAATTAATCGTGATGACATTCATTTTCAAACAGTAGGCGGTGTTTCGTCTAACGAAGGCTTCTTCACCAATATTGGCGATACGCGGCATCAGGGACTTGAGTTAAACGCCTCGCTAAATCGTGGTAGGTGGCTAGTGGACGCAAGTTACAGCTATCTGGATGCGTACTATGAAACGGCTTTTACCTCTTTCTCACCGAATCACCCAAATAGCGTTAATGGCGCGCTGCAAGTAGATAAAGGTAATAAAATTCCGTCAATTCCCGAGCACAGCGCCAAGCTGTCACTCGCTTACCAATGGACCGAAAAACTCAATAGCAGTCTTGCGATAAATAGTAGTAGCGGTGTGTATTTACGTGGCGATGAAGCCAATGCAGATGACAGGACATCGTCATATACGGTGGTGAATGCTGGGGTGGAATATCAGCTTCTAAAGAATATGGTGTGGCATATTCAGGCCAAGAATATATTTGATCAAGACTATGAGCGTTTTGGTTTGTATGGGGAACCCGACGAAGTAATTGATGATCTAGACAATGAAAGTCCACGTTTCCTAAGTCCAGCAGCACCGCGTAGTTTGGCGCTAGGGGTAAAATACAGCTGGTAAGACCTCGTCTTCGTCTCGGTAAAGCACCGGGGCGAAGGATACCTTCTGCGGCATATCTCCCTTCCTGAATCTAAGTCCTTTGCTTACCGGATTTTTTGATACTTAGCTTTCGAGTTTTGTCTCGTATAGGGCAATGTCAGGCCTAATCAGTCGCGGCATTTAATCCTTTAGAAGTAGCACTTTATTGCCGGGGTCTCATAGCCAAAAGACATTCGATTGTGTCGCAAGGTGGTATGGGGGAATGACATAAAAGTACGCATATTAAGTGCGTCGCCGCAGAGCGGGGATATCTTTAGATGTAGCGAGCAATTTATTGCGGCGCTGATGATGGCTATACCAGCCAAAATTTTGGGGGAACTCATGAATAAGAAATTAATAATACGGCACATGGTTTCTGGCGCTACAGCGCTGGCTTTTAGTATTCCAGCTATGTCGGCTGTAGAAATTTACAATCAAGATGAAACGAGCGTATCGATAGATGCGTCGTTCAATACCTTCTTTGTGCAAAGCGATACCGATAACAATATATCTGGCGTAGATCGTACGCAGTCGCGGATCAAAATGGGTCTGTTGCCGAACTGGGTTGGATTTAATTTTAGTAAGCAGATGGGAGACCTGAAAATTGGTGGACGCTCATCCTTCTGGGTAACGATTAATGACAGCGACACAGCGGTAACCTCGACGGGTATTGATGTTCGTCAATTCTACGCGACGGTCGACGCTGATTGGGGGCAGGTGTTATTTGGTAAGGACTTCACCTTGTTCAGCCGATCAAATATCTTCTTGGATGAAATGTTGCAAGGCTACGGCGCGGTTAACGACACCTTGGGATTGATTGACGGCCAAGGCGTGTCGTTTGGTCATATCGGTAGCGGCTACCACTATCCATTCCCGCATGCACAGATCACGTATCGCAGTCCCGATTTTGCCAATGGCTTTAAACTGGCGCTTGGCTTAATTGATCCGGGTAATACCACTACCGATACCGGCGCCGGTCGCAGCAGTGAAGAGAGCATGCCGCGCATTGAAGGCGAACTTACCTACAATACCACTTTGGGCGAAGGGAATTCCCTCACTGCGTGGTTGGGATTTTTGAAACAGAGCTCAGAGAGTGACGCTGTGGGCGTTGCCGATGTTGATTCGCAGGGCCTTTCGTACGGTGCCAAATTTAAAACTGGTGGCTTGGCCTTGAACCTGTCTGGGTTCTCGGGCGAAGGCTTGGGCCTACTCCTTGGGCCCGCGACGGACTCGGCCTTGGCGTTGCAGGGTTTGATCTCTGAGAACGGGAAGGAAGTCGACAGCAATGGCTATGTTGCGCAAGCCTCGTACACCATGGGCGCTGAGCGCTATGTTATTTCCTATGGTGAAACCACGGTAGAAACCGCGACAGAGTGGAATAACAGCACCAGCCAGGTTGCCTGGTTTCACGACATAAATGCGGTATTACGCACCGTGGTGGAATACAACGTGAACACCTTGGAAATTGGCAGCAACGACGAAGAAATCAGCACAATTGCGCTGGGTCTTATCGCAAACTTTTAATACTTATCTCCCCTAGGGTCGATGCTTTCCGGGCTTTTCTCACCGAGAGAACCCGGATTTTTTGCGGAAATAATAAGCATTGTGTTCTTTGGCGCACGCGGCTGCCTTGGCTATCGAACTAGGTCTACTACTAAGTGACTAGGATCGAAGCGACCAAAGTACAGTTAATGATTGTCGTTAATCAACATAGCATGATGAATACCAGCCCTGACGACTGCTGGGCTTAATTTAGAATCGATCATGTTAATAATATAAAGCGAGGTTGGAAAAATGATATACGCGCAACCAGGTGAAGCCGGCTCAGTAATCACATTTAAGCCCCGGTACGAGAATTTCATAGGTGGCCAATGGGTCGCTCCCGTAGACGGCAAATACTTCAAAAACATCACGCCGGTAACCGGTATGCCATTTTGTGAAGTGCCGCAGTCATCTGCCGCCGATATTGATCTCGCGCTGGATGCCGCACACAAAGCGAAGGATGCCTGGGGCAAGACATCGCCCGGTGAGCGCGCCAATGTATTGCTTAAAATTGCCGACAGTATTGAACGTAAGCTTGAAATGCTCGCAGTAGCGGAAAGCTGGGAAAATGGCAAAGGCGTGCGTGAAACGCTCAATGCTGATCTGCCATTGGTGGTTGATCATTTCCGTTATTTTGCTGGCTGCATTCGCTCGCAAGAAGGGACCGCTGCGGAGCTGGATGAGAATACCGCTACTTATCACTTTCATGAGCCACTGGGCGTAGTTGGTCAAATTATTCCTTGGAACTTTCCGCTGTTGATGGCGGCGTGGAAATTGGCACCTGCATTGGCGGCAGGTAACTGCGTGGTAATGAAGCCAGCAGAGCAAACGCCAGCAAGTATTCTTGTGCTAATGGAAGTGATTGCGGATGTACTGCCTGCTGGTATCGTTAACATTGTTAACGGCTTCGGTAAGGACGTGGGTGCAGCTTTAGCCACTAGCCCACGTATTGCCAAAATTGCCTTTACCGGGTCAACCGCAGTGGGCGAGCAAATTCTTAAGTACGCCGCCGACAGCATGATTCCGTCTACCGTAGAGCTCGGTGGTAAATCACCCAATATTATTTTTGAAGATGTTTTGAATTACGAAGAAGACTACATCAGCAAATGCGTTGAAGGCACGTTGATGGGTTTCTTTAATCAAGGCGAAGTCTGCACCTGCCCGTCGCGCGTACTGATTCAAGAGAGTATTTTCGACGAGTTTATGGAGCGGGTAATGGTTCGCGCGCGAGAAATTAAGCAGGGTAATCCGCTGGATACTGAAACCATGGTTGGCGCACAGGCGTCCTTGCAGCAGCTGGAGAAGATCCTCAGTTATATGGAAATCGGTCGCGGCGAAGGCGCTGAGATGTTGATTGGCGGTAGCCGCAATGTTTTAGAGGGCAATCTTGCTGGTGGTTACTATATGCAACCGACTTTGATGCGCGGTAACAATAAAATGCGCATTTTCCAAGAGGAAATATTTGGACCAACACTGGGTGTAACCAGCTTTAAAGACGAAGCAGAGGCATTGAGTATTGCTAATGACACCGAATATGGTCTTGGTGCGGGTGTATGGACGCGGGATATGAACCGGGCATATCGTATGGGTCGAAGCATTCAAGCTGGTCGGGTGTGGACTAACTGCTATCACGCCTACCCAGCTCACTCCGCTTTTGGTGGTTACAAAAAGTCAGGTATTGGCCGCGAAAATCACAAAATGATGTTAGATCACTACCAGCAAACCAAGAACCTGTTGGTGAGCTATAGCACCAGTCCACTGGGTTTCTTCTGAGTCTAGGCTGGTATTAATCGCAGCGGTTTACAACGCTTAGCGGGCGCGCTTTGGAAGTGAAGGCTATTGTGACGCCGTAGTACTAATGCGTGATTTGAATTGGCGCGGCCTATGTCAGGGGGCGCGCTGGGCAATGGTAGGACGTTGTATTTGCCGCGACTTAAGGTCGCGGCTTTTTTTTGCCTATTTTGTGGCTACCAGGTTTTATTCGTTGGATTTATGGTCTGTTGGCTCCAGTGCAATCTAGCACTAAAAGTCGTCGAGTATAGTCCTAAAGTACAGTGTTCGCGCCGAGGCGTGGTGCTTACTATCGAAGGGTGGCAGAAACACGACTCCCGGTTCTCTGCTGCACAAACTCAATAATTACTTGAATAACAGAGGTCAGTCTTATGTGGATTAAACCAGCGTACCAAGATCTGAGATTAGGTTTTGAAGTCACTATGTATTTTGCAAACCGTTAAATTTGCTGGCCGCCTGAACCCTGTTTAGGTGGCCGCCTCAGAGAAGTAGATTGCAATGAGAGTTCATGTATTAGGTTCTGCCGCAGGCGGTGGATTTCCGCAATGGAACTGCAATTGCCAGAATTGTTACGGCGTTCGCCATGGCAAGATTCGCGCAGTGCCGCGAACCCAATCATCCATAGCCGTGAGTATCGACGGTATTTCTTGGCTGTTGATTAATGCTTCACCGGATATCCGCGCTCAGCTAGAAGCCAATGTCGCCCTCCAGCCCAAGCGTGGTTTGCGCGATACCGGCATTGGTGCCGTGGTGCTGGTCGACAGCCAGATTGATCACAGCAGCGGCTTGCTGATGTTGCGCGAGGGCTGCCCCTTTGATGTCTATGCCAGTCGCATGGTACATCAAGATTTAAGCAGTGGTTTTCCTATTTTTACCATGCTGGAAAGCTGGAGCGGCGGTATCAATTACCGCGAACTGGCCATTGATGGCAGCGCCGTCATCCCAGATGGCTTTGACGGCCTGCGTATCACCGCCGTGCCAATTTGCGGAAAAGCGCCGCCGTATTCGCCTCATCGTCACGACCCGCACCCCGGTGACAATGTCGCGCTCTATATTGAAGATGTAAACGCAGGGACCAGCGTGCTCTACGCGCCGGGATTAGCCGGGCTGGACAATAGCGTTGTCGACTTTATGCAGCGAAGTGACTGCTTATTAGTTGACGGTACATTCTGGCGTGAGGACGAAATGATCTTTGCGGGTGTCGGTACTAAATTGGCCAAAGAGATGGGCCATCTTCCCCAATCAGGTCGCGGCGGGATGATCGAAAAACTGCGCCAATTCAGTCACCAGCGCAAAATTCTTATCCATATCAATAACACCAATCCGATTCTTGATGAAGATTCCCCCGAGCGGGCGATATTAACCGGCGAGGGTATCGAGGTCGCTGCGGATGGTATGGAAATTATGCTTGAGGCATGCAGGAGTGGGGTAAGTGCAAGCCAGGCTGCGAGTCTTGATAAGGCGGCTCGGCCACTGAGTCAGGGAGCGAACCGGTGAGCCAGCTAGCGCAGAGTAATTGGCCAAACGGCGACTATAGTGCGCCATGGTCGCGGCAGGAGTTTGAACAGCGCCTGCGCGACAAAGGTCGTTTTTATCATATCCACCATCCCTTCCATATTGCGATGCATGAGGGGCGGTGCAGCAAGGATCAGATCCGCGCCTGGGTGGCTAATCGTTTTTATTACCAAAGCAATATCCCAATAAAAGACGCTGCGGTGTTAGCGAACTGTCCCGACAAAGCGGTTCGTCGTGAATGGCTGCAACGCATCATTGATCACGACGGTCGTGGTGACGATTTGGGCGGTATTGAGGCATGGTTGTATTTAGGCGAGGCCTGTGGGCTGAACCGAGATGATTTGCTCACCCACCGCCATGTATTACCGGGTGTGCGTTTTGCGGTCGATGCCTATGTTAATTTTGCGCGAAGAGCGAGCTGGCAAGAGGCCGCATGTTCATCGCTCACCGAAATGTTTGCCCCCGAAATTCATCAAAGTCGTTTGAACAGCTGGCCAGAACATTACCCCTGGGTGAATACCGAGGCCCTCGGTTACTTTCGTAAAAGATTGGGCGAGGCGCGTCGTGATGTCGATCACGGCTTAAACGTCACTTTGGCGCATTTTCGCAGCGCCGAACAACAGCAGCATGCCCTGAATATTTTGCAATTTAAGTTGGATATTCTGTGGTGTCTATTAGACGCCATTAGTATGGCTCATGTGCATATGCAGCCACCCTACCATCATCTCGGTGATGAGCAAATTGTGAGGACGAGTCTATGAACGACGTTCAGCAAATACCAACCTTACATCGGCACTTTCGCCTGCAATGGGAGCCGGTGCAAGACGGCTTTGTACTGCTGTATCCCGAGGGTATGGTGAAACTAAACGAAAGTGCCGGTGAAATCTTAAGTGCCTGTGATGGCGTGCGGTCCGTGGCTGAGATCAGTCGTTTCCTCGAAGAAAAATATCCAGAGGGTGAAGGTATTGCCGAAGATGTAATCGATTTTTTTACAGGCGCAAATGACAAAGGTTGGACGCGTTTTGTCTAGCCCTGTTTTATCCGGCCCAGTGGCACCTAAGCGTATAGGCCCGCCACTCTGGCTACTAGCGGAGTTGACTTACCGTTGCCCACTGCAATGTCCGTATTGTTCGAACCCTATTGAGTTTGCGCAAATTAAGGATGAATTGGATACCGAGCAGTGGCTGCAAGTATTGCGGCAGGGTAGAAAGCTGGGTGCCGCGCAGCTCGGTTTATCTGGCGGCGAACCTCTGCTGCGTCAAGACTTAGAAGATCTCGCCGGCGAGGCACGCAGCCTAGGTTACTACAGTAATTTAATCACCTCGGGAATGGGCTTAAGTCGCGAGCGGGTTGCTGCGCTAAAAACGGCTGGCCTCGACCATATTCAGCTTAGTTTCCAAGACAGCGATAAAGAGCTTAACGATCAGATTGCCGGCAGCCACAAGGCATTTGATAAGAAGCTGGCGATGGCGCAGGTAGTCAAAGAGTTTGACTACCCCATGGTGATTAATTTTGTTTTGCATCGCCATAATATTGATCATATTGAATCGATACTTGAGCTTTGTGTGCAGATTGGCGCCAACTACGTTGAGCTCGCTAATGTGCAATATTATGGTTGGGGCTTGCATAACCGCGCGAGCTTAATGCCCTCTAAAGAGCAGCTCCGCCACGCCGAGGAAGTTACCCAGCGTTATAGAAAACAGTATCAGCAAAAAATGCAGCTGATCTTTGTGGTGCCTGACTATTATGAAACCCGGCCCAAGGGTTGTATGAATGGCTGGGGCTCACTGTTTTTGACGGTGGCGCCAGACGGCCTTGCGCTGCCATGCCACAGTGCCAGAGATTTGCCTATTGCGTTTCCCAATGTAAAGGACACGCCTTTAAAAGATATTTGGTACGGTTCAGACGGTTTTAATCAGTATCGTGGCGATGCGTGGATGGCGGAGCCCTGCCGGAGCTGCCCGGAGAAAGGCGATGATTTTGGCGGCTGTCGCTGCCAGGCCTATCACCTGACCGGTAGCGCGGATAATGCTGATCCCGTGTGTGATAAATCCTCCCATCACCATTTGATTCAATCCGCGGTGGCGCAAGCGCAAAGTCACAATGATGTGCGACCGCTGCTGTTCAGAAATGTCAAAAATTCTCGGCAGATGGCAGAGTCATGAACGCTGTGCGCGGGCTAATTAAACGTTGCCTTTGCTTGTGCGCGGTGCTGCTAGGTATTGCCAGTTTCAGTGTGAATGCCGCCGAGGTGTTGCGCGTTGGCGCTTTAAAATACGGCACCGTGAATTGGGAACTGGACGTCATAAAACGTCACAACTTAGATTACAAACACGGTTTTGAACTGGCAGTAGTTGATCTCGGTTCACCCCAAGCGACGGTCATTGCGCTGCAAGGTGGTCGTGTCGACCTAGTGGTGAACGACTGGGTGTGGGTGAACAAGCAGAAAAACAGTCGCCGTGAATATGGCTACTCGCCGTATTCCACTGCGATTGGCGGCTTAGTGGTGTCGCCAGCTGCCAATATACATTCGCTGGCGGATTTGCGTGGCAAACGCATCGGGGTTGCCGGTGGCCCGGTGGATAAGGGCTGGTTGCTGTTTCGCGCATACAGTAAAAAAGTACTCGGAGTCGATTTAAACGAGATAAGCGATATTAAATTTGCCGCGCCGCCCCTGTTAAACCACCTATTGCTAGCGGGTGAATTAGACGCGGTGATTAATTACTGGCATTACAACGCGCGGCTCATTGCGGCGGGGATGAAAACCCTGCTGAGTACCGAGGAGCTGCTTGGGGTGTTTGGTATTGAACACAAAGTGCCGATGCTCGGCTGGGTATTTGAGCGCAGCAGCGCTGAGCGTCGACCAGAGCTAATGAATGCCTTTTTTGCTGCCTCGTTTGAGGCCAAGGCGATTCTGGCCGAGTCAGATACCGAGTGGGAGGCAATACGGCCCCTGCTAAAAGCCGACAGCTATGCGGTGTTTTCCGCCTTGAAAGCGGCGTATCGCGCAGGTATTCCTGAGCCATTGAGCCCCGCCGACGCCGTGGCGATACGCACAATTTACGGCATTTTATATCCGTCTACGGCGTCCACTTTAGTGGAGGAGGCGGGTGCAGCAACAATGATGAGCTTAAAAAATACCGAGCCCAATAGAAAAGATAAGAATAATAACTTCGACGAGGGGATGTTCTGGTGGCAGTTATTGCAGCGCCAGGAGTCTTAATGTGAATTAAGTGGTAACAGCAAAGTGGCGGTTTATGTCTTTTCTCGGGGTGCTAGTATTCTGGCAGGCCGCCGTCATGTTTTGGCATCCAGAACTGTTACCAAGCCCTTATATAATTGGGCTGCGCGTTTGGCATGAGACGGCACAGGGCAGTTTACTGGCAAATTTGCTGGCGACCTTGCAGCGTGTTGGCTTTAGCTTTGTACTTGCCATGCTGTTTGGCGTTCCCCTTGGCTTGTGGATGGCCTATTCCCGTCGAGCCGATTTGCTACTTGACGGTATTGTAACCGTGTTCATGAACATTCCCGCACTGGTCGTTATTATTCTGTGCTTTTTGTGGCTGGGCTTAAATGAGGTGGCTGCGGTAGCTGCGGTGGTGATTAACAAAATACCAGTTATTGTGGTGACCCTGCGCGAGGGTGGTAAAGCCATTGATAGCAAGCTGATGGCGGTCGCCAAGGCCTTTAATATCTCGCGTTGGCGAACTCTCTGTAAAGTGTACCTCCCGCAACTATACCCCTATTTACTGGCGGCAACCCGCGCTGGACTGGCCTTGGTCTGGAAGATCGTGCTGGTTGCTGAGCTATTGGGTTGCAGTGATGGGGTGGGCTTTCAGCTGGGGATTTATTTTCAATACTTTGATATTGCCGGTATCTTGGCTTACACCTTTGCCTTTGTCGGTATTGTATTGCTGCTTGACGGTTGCGTGATCCGCCGCTGGGAAAATGCCGTTATGAGGTGGCGACAATGATGAATGTGCACATTGCAGAAAAACGCTATCCTAATGCTAGCGTGCCCATTATTAAAGACTTGAGATTTGCGCTTAATAGCGGTGAGTTCGTGGCTATTGTAGGTCCTTCCGGGGCTGGTAAGAGCAGTTTGCTGAACCTTATTGCCGGTATTGATTGCAAATTTGAAGGTAGTATTCGCGACCAAAGAACGAGTTTAACGCCGTTAAACGTGGGCATGATGTTTCAGGAGGCGCGGCTAATGCCGTGGCTCACTTTGCTTGAAAATGTCTGCTTGGTGTCAGAATCTCAAAAGAGTACACTGACTATTCAGCGCGCGCATACGCTCTTAAATGATGTAGGGCTGGCCGGCTTAGCGGATCAATATCCTAATCAACTCTCTGGTGGCATGCAGCGTCGGGTGGCCTTGGCACGGGCGCTGATGGCCGAGCCCGATATAATGCTACTCGATGAGCCCTTGGTGTCGTTAGATCAGCCGGCGGCAGCGGAATTGCGTGAATTATTGCTCAGTGTCTGGCAGGCGCGACAATTTACGGTTGTCTATGTTACCCATCAATTGGACGAGGCTGTTGCTTTGGCCGACCGAATATTGTTTTTGTCGACTTCGCCAGCAAGAGTCATTAGAGAAGAAATCATCGAATTACCGCGTCCACGTCGACGTCAGGATATTGACGCCTTAAATATCGACTTAGCTGACCGCGTCGATCTGCTGAATGGACGCATGGCATAGCGATTTAGCTAAATCGAGATCGTGTCACGGTCGCAATAAAAATAACGATATGCATAGAGGAAACAACATGAATACCGCAGAAAAGCCGTATTTTAATAAGTTGGGGCCGGCCGTTAGTTACGGCGGTTCTGCTAAAAAGAATGCAGTAGACGCCGCAACAGAACTGCATCAATGTCTTGCTATGGCGCGTCCCGCTTGTGTGATTTTCTTTTGTTGCGTCGATTATGACCGCGCGCAATTGAGCGATACCTTGGCCGAATTGTTTGGTGATGTACCGGTATTAGGTTGCACTACCGCCGGCGAGATATCGCCATTGGGATTACCACCCGGATCTATTACGGGGTTCTGTTTGTCGGCAGAGCACTTTGTGGTTGAAACCGCACTGCTGCAGAACTTAGCAACATTTTCTGAACGCGGCGCTTACGACACCGTAAAGGAAATGATGCAGCGGATGGAAAACCGCGCATTGGCGCCAATGGCATACAACAGTTTTGCTCTGTCGCTACTCGATGGAATGTCGATTCGCGAGGAATTAGTGCTCAGCGCCTTGAATGAGGCGCTAACAGGTATTCCCTTGGTTGGTGGGTCGGCCGGCGATAACCTGCATTTTCGCGATACCCATGTTTACTACGATAAGCAGTTTTTTAGCAATGCTGCCGTTATTATTCTTATTAATACCACCTGCCCGTTTAGCGTGCTGAGTGGTCATCATCTGGTCGCCGATGGTGAGAAAATGGTGGTGACCAAAGCGGACCCAGCTAAACGTATTGCCCATGAATTAAACGCGGAACCCGCAGCCTTAGAGTACTGCCGGGTGATGGGTATCTCCCTCGACGAATTAAATTCAGTGTCTTATGCCTTGCATCCTTTGTCGGTACAGGTAGGTGAAAATTCATTTGCCCGCTCTATACAGCAAGTGAATGATGACCTTAGCCTAACCTTCTTTTGTGCGATTGATACCGGTATTGTGCTGACCAAAATGCGTGACGGCGGTTTAGTTGCCGAATTTGAAGACCGCATGGAAGACGTTGTCGCGGAAATAGGCGAGCCACAATTGGTCATCGGTTACGACTGTATTCACCGTCGTATGGAGGCAGAAGGCAAGGGCGTATATGAGGAATTGTCGGCGCTGTATCAACGCTATAAGGTTGTTGGCTTTAACACCTACGGCGAACACTGCGACGCCATGCATGTGAATCACACTTTCACCGGTGTGGTTATCGGTGAGGCCGACGCATTTACGGCTTGAAGCCGGTGTAATCCAATCGCAAGCGAGTACTGATGATGGATAGCAATATCGCGCAAAGTGATGGCGTGGAAAGTGTGATTGAAGCCCTGCGCTACGAAAACGAGAAGCTTAGAAAGACCAATCAAGTGCTCATCGAACGGGTAGAACAGGGCTGGGCAAATTACGGTGATGCTTACCGTTCGTTTCAGAATGCTGCTTTACTCGCCGACAAAGTTAAAGATCGCACAATAAAACTGCGTAAAACGCTTTATAAACTTGAAGAAGCTAACCAAAGCCTGACAGAGACGCGGCTTGAGTCTGCTCATTCTCGGCAACGCTTGTTAGATACGATTGAAAGTATTTCTGATGCGATAGTGCTCTTTGATAAAAACCGTCGCTTAGTTCTAGCGAACAGTCATTTTTACGAGTTCTGGCGTAACACCAAGGCCAAAATACAAGTGGGTGTTACCACCTTTAAAGAGCTTACGCCAATGGCCCTTGAACACGGTATATACGATCCGGAAGGTCAGCCATTTGAAAAACTCGTGCAACGCGGTGATGTTTTTCGCGACACCGTTATTCGTCTAGCTGATGGGCGATGGCTGCAAATTTCTGAACGACCAACCGCCGACGACGGCTTAGTGGTTGCTTACAGCGATATTACTCAGGTAAAAGAAAGCGAAATTGCCCGACAAGAAAAAGTCTTGGCTGAGCAGAACCGAATACTACAATCACTCATCGCCAATTTACCTCTCGGCGTTGTGCTGGTGAATGACGAGCACCAGGTAGAGGCTTGGAATGAGCACTTTACCAATTTACTTGGCTTAGAACCGAAAAATCTCGATCGCGGCACGCCGTTTGATAGCTTGTTTAATGATTCGCCACTTCAACGTTTTAAGTACGTGCCGGATACCGCGAGCCACCGCGGACAGCGCTCATTATTTGAAACCGAACAACTGCTCGACGATGGCCGAGTAATCGCTATTAAGAGCCACCTGATACCCGGTGGCGGCAATGTTAATACTTATCAAGATGTTACTGAACAACGGCGTACCGCTGAGGCCCTTAAAAATGCCTATAAGCATATGGAACAACGAGTACATGAACGTACGGTTGAGCTGTCGGCACTAAATCACCAGCTGCGCATAGAAATTGACGAGCGCGCTTTAGCCGAGCAGTCGCTATTGGAGGCAAAGCGGGAGGCCGAAGAGGCTAACTTCTCTAAGACAAAATTCATGACGGCCGCGAGTCACGACTTATTGCAGCCCTTAAATGCCGCGCGTCTTTTTGCTACGGCCTTAATGGATTACGAACTGCCAGATAAAGTGATCAAACTGGTGAGCTCCTTAAGTTATTCACTCAGTGATGTTGAGTCGCTACTGGGAACCTTGGTTGATATTTCAAAGCTCGAAGCCGGTATCGTTGAGCCAATCTTAGATTATTTTCCGGTAAATGATTTAATGCGCAATTTGGCCAATGAGTTTGAGCAACAGACGGCGAGAGCCGGTTTGTCTTTTAGTTTTGTGCCCTGCAATATTTCTGTTCACTCTGACAGTCAGTTACTAGCGCGAATACTGCGTAATTTTTTGAGTAATGCTATTCGGTATACAGATCAGGGAAGAATACTGCTGGGCTGCCGACGTCGTGCTAACCACCTCGAAATTCAAGTGTGCGATACTGGTGTAGGTGTACCTCCAGATCAGTTGCAAGAAATATTTTTAGAGTTCAAACGGGTCAATGCCAAAAAACAGCGCGAGGATAAAGGTTTAGGTTTGGGGTTAGCCATTGTCGATAAATTGTCTACGGTGTTAAATCACGAGATTAAATTGCAGTCGAACTTGGGCAAGGGCTCGGTATTTTCGGTGTGTGTTCCCTACGGCGGCGCTAATGAAAATAGCTTTGTTGAGGAAGACGAGCTTCCAGAGCAGTTACAGGATCCTTTGCGCGGTAAACGCATATTGCTAGTCGATAATGACTGGTCGATCTGTGATGGCATGGAACAGGTGCTAGGCAATTGGGGCTGCGAGCTTGTATCTGCACAGAGCTTAGACGACTTGCGTAATAAACCGGAATTACTCAATCCGCCGCCAGATGCCTTGATTTTGGATTATCACCTAGACGACGATACGACGGGCTTAGATGCTGAAGTCATTATTCGCGAGCGCTTAGCGACCGCTGTGCCCAGTGTGATGATAACCGCGAACTACAGCAACGAGCTGCGGCAGCAGGTTAAGGACTTGGGTTTTCATTTATTGAATAAGCCGATTAAGCCCTTAAAGCTAAAATCGATTTTGGTCTATTTGCTGTCAGAAAAATAAGCGCTGCTAAGCGCAGAAAATAAACTAGTGTTGCGCCTGCCTCTCAGTGGGAGCGATGTAAATAGTGTTCAAAATCAATAGCCGACGCGCACAGTACTGCCTTCATTCGATTGTGGACTTTTAGCTTGCGTAAAATTGCTGATACGTGCGCTTTAACAGTTGTTTCGGCAATGTTTAATTCAAAACCGATCTGCTTGTTCGACTCGCCCTTTGCCATGCGCTCAAATACCAATAATTGGCGGCGTGTCAGCGAGGAGATAATCTCACTCGGTATGCCGGGGCTTTCACGGCGACGGTTGTTGTTATCGCTGCCGCTACGGCGAATAATGTCTGGTGGCAGAAAAGCTTGGCCATCGAGAATCTGCTCAATAGCGGCGATAATTTTTTCCCGGGGCATCGACTTGGTGATGAAACCAACTGCGCCGTAGGTCATGGACTGCAGCACAATGTTTTTATCTTCTTCAGCCGACAACACCACAACCGGCACATCTGGGTAGGTACTACGGAGGGTAACAATGCCGTTGAGTCCGTCCATTCCCGGCATATTCAAATCGAGTAACACTAAGTCGACGTCTGGATGTACTTCAATGTACGCAAGGCTTTCGTCTAGTGATGCGGTTTCGGCAATCAATGCATCGGTAAAACGCTGCTGGGTTGCATTGCGAATGGCCTCGCGGAATAGGGGGTGGTCGTCGGCAATAATGATATGAATCATGGTCTTGATACCTCGTGCGGCGATAAGACATTTATATTTTTGTGCATGCACGCGGCTGTAATATAACGCAATACCGACGTGTTGTTTATGTCTAATACGCGCAATGCGCTAGTCTGCTTGGACCTGTTCATGAGCTCAGTTGCCCCCTGCTTTGCGTTTGAGTAGGCCATGCTTTGGGTCGTAGCCAATTATCGCCAGCGCCATAAACACCACGGTGGTGGTGGCGCAGACGACAAAAGCCTGGGTGTTGAACTGGCCATAGAGTGCAAAACGAATTAACTCGACACCGTGAGTAAAGGGGTTGAGTGCACAAATCTGATAAATGATCTCATTTGATTCCCGCATTTTCCATAGTGGATAGAGTGCTGAAGAGAGGAAAAACATAGGGAATACAATAAAATTCATTACCCCAGCAAAATTCTCTAATTGGCGTATTACTGAGGATAAAAATAGCCCGAGTGCACTGAGCATTAGCGCTGGCAATAGTGCGGCGGGTAACAGGTAAACATAGCCAAGCAGCGGCGGGTGAATGTCGAAGAGGCGCGCAATCGCAACAAAGGCATAGACTTGGAATAGTGATACCAATGAACTTGCTAGGAGCTTGCAGGCCAGCAAGTAGGCGCGAGAAATGGGGCTGGTCAGTAGTACACGCATGCTGCCCATCTCGCGGTCGTAGACCATTGATAGTGAACTTTGCATGCCGTTAAACAATAGAATAATGCCGATGAGTCCCGGTGCGATATAGACCTCGTAACTAATATAGGTCTCATAGGGCGGGATAATTGCAATGCCGAGGGCAGAGCGAAATCCCGCGGCAAATACTGCCAACCATAATAGCGGGCGAACGAGGGATGACAAGAACCGCGAGCGCTGTTGCACAAAACGGTACATCTCGCGTTTGAGAATACCCACAAAGCAGAAGTAATACGCAGAAAAAGTCATGCCGCTGGCCTTGTAAGCTGAGAGAATAGCGCGGGCAGGTTTTTTGCGTCGTGTTTGCTTAGTAAGGTTTGCACCTGACCTTGGGCGAGACTGCGACCGCCGTTCAGTATGAGCAACTGATCATCTTCGTGTATTTCTTCTATCAAATGGGTGGTCCACAGTGCGGCAATACCTTCGTCGCGACATAAGTGCCGCAGGTGCCGATTTAGACTCGCGCGGGTATCAATATCTAGGCCTGCGGATGCTTCGTCTAGCAGCAGTAATTTAGGCCGGTGTAGCAGGGCGCGGGCAAGCTCAACACGACGGCGGTGTCCGCCGTTTAAATTGCGTACACGCTCATGACGGCGGTCCGCGAGATCAAAGCGGGTGAGTTCCTGTTGGATGCGGATGCGCACTTCTTTGGGGGCAATGCCGTGCAATGCGCCGTGGTAGGCGAGATTTTGCGCAACGCTTAAATCTAAGTCGAGGGTACTTTGTTGAAATACCACGCCAATATTACGCATCGCCTGATTGGCCTGTTTGTTTAAGGCGTAGTTAAAGACCGTAATCTCGCCGCTGGCGGGTTTTAATAGCCGTGTTAGCAATGACATAAGTGTGGTTTTACCTGCGCCATTGGGCCCGAGTAATCCAAAGAACACACCCTCGGCAATGTCTACGCTCAGTTCATTTAGGGCGCAGCGCTCACCGTAGTAGTAGCTTAGGTTTTTGATGCTTAGGGCAGAGTGTGTCATATGACGTCTATCACGGCTTGACCGCGACCCCCCAAGGAAAACGTCCGACTTTGATGCTTTTTAGCACGGTAAGGGATTTGACATCGATAACCGAGACGTCACCGCTGATACCGTTACTGCTGATCAGTCGGGACTCGTCGCCGTTTAAGGCCAAATGCCACACGCGGCGGCCTACGAGCAGATATTTAATTACGCTCTGTTTGGCTATATCGATTACGGCAACGTGGTTGGCGGGACCCAGTGCCACATAGGCGTAGCGATTGTCTCGGCTTAGGGTAATGCCAACGGGTTGTACTTTGTCGCGGTGTACACCGGGAATATGAAAGCGGTATACCTGGCCTATGGTTCTTGTCTCTACATCGATAACGCTGACAGTGCCGCCAATTTCTGATGAGGCCCACAATTGCTTACCGTCTGCACTAAATTCCACATGGCGCGGGCGCTGGTCTACTAGAGTATTGTCGACTAATTCGTGACTGCTGCTGTCTATCCAGTGCAGCATATTGCTGGTTTCAGAGGTGTTTACCACCCATTTTCCATCTGGGCTTACCGCCATACCCTCAGGTTCTAAGCCCACGGTGATTTGGCTTATCACTTCGCGTTTTTCAGTATCGACTACGGTGACAATGGCATTGTCTTCATTGGAGATATAAAGGTGTTTACCGTCTGGGTGCAGGGCGAATTGCTCGGGGTCTTCACCAGAGGGCAGATTCGCAATAATCTTTTGGCTCACAACGTCTAAGACCTGCACACTGTCGGAGTCGCTGGCGCAAATATACAGCTGGCTAAAGTCGTTATTAAACGTAATGCCGCGCGGGCGCAAGCCAACGGGAATAGTGGCAACGACCTCAAGGCGTTCGAGATCAATGACCGACAGAGTATTGTCTTTTTCATTGGACACATAGACTTGTTCGGCGATGCTGGGGAGCGGCAGGGCCGACAAGCCCACTAAAATAAGCGCTGCGGTTGAACGGGAGCGGGTCATGGTGTTTTTACCTCGAATAGGCAATGTACTTCAGGGCGGTCGTAGCCCAGGGTGTCCATTTCTGAACTGGGATGCAGATAGCCTTCTTGTGGCGATTGGCCTACCAGCGCATTGGGTTGCACCAGTGGTATTGGCTGGCGCAACTGACCGTTCCAACGACGAAAACTTAGGGGCCGGCCTTTAAATGCGCTGAGCTGGAATTGATCGCTGAGCAAGTAGGTATATAAATGCTTGGCATCATTGGCTTTGGCTCGGCTCACTGCTTCGCCGATGGCGCGTACTGCAAGCCAGCCTGCATAGTCGATATCGCTCATGTCGCGTTTAGCGTAGTCTTCAAAGCGGTGTTGTAACTGGGCGGCTCCCCATTGCTCTATGCTCCAATGCCAGGCCGTGGGCGTTAGGCCTTGGGTGCCAGCGGCGGGTCTGGCCAGCCAGGTGTTGTACGGGATGTACTCGCCGATATCGCCTATTTCGTCCGCAATTAACGTTACATCGTAATCTTTAGCTTGGCTGAACAGGCTGATTTCATTCTGTGCAGAACGGCGTAAATCCGCATTAAATTTCCATTCTCGCTCGTCGATTATTTTCGCCCCAAAACGCTGGGCCGATCGCGTGAGTGCGGCGCTGAATAATTTATCTTCGCTTTGCTGGCCGCGCAGTATTAGCCAGCGCTTCCAGCGTTTTGACATTAAAAATTGCGCTAGGGCATCGGTGAGCATGGCGCGGCTAGGAATGGTGTGCAGCAAGCGGGGGAGGCATTGGCTGCTGCGCAGGGCGTCGTCTTTGGCGGCGATATTAAAAATAATGGCATGTTCAGCAATGGCTTTATCGCGACTAAGGCTGAGTAAGGTGGCCGCAGGTAGCTTGGCAATAATCAGGCTGTTGCCCGCTTCTAGCCAGTCTTTGGCGGCAAGCGCCGCTGCGCTGCTGTCTTCAACTATCTTGCTATTGAGTTGGTAGTGGTCGCCGGTAAAGCGTCCGCTGGCATTGTTGTCGCTAATGCCGACGTTGGCTCCATCGAGACCGGCGCTACTGGGGGTAATTCGAATTCGTGACAGTACCGGCTTAGCTATTTGAGTTTGTTCAAGAAACAATACCGCGACATTGCGCGGTTCATCGGCGCTCGCTAAAGCTGCCGACGTGAGCGCTACTAGGCAGAGTAAAAATCCCTTCGCTAGCCACGTATTTTTCAGTGGCACAATGACGCAAGCACAACAGCGCAGCGGCGTTGCTCTATATTTTATATACACTTTATATCTCTATTTTTATAATCGTGATACGCGGGGTGCTAGCGGCATTCAAAGCACAAGACCAGATCTATCGCTAATGCTATGACCGGCGCAGCACTATTGATATATGCAAAAGGTCGCAAAGAACTAGCACTAAAGTAGTAGATTATTTTGCTAATAAACTCGCTTAACTCTTCCCAATCAAATTCTTCGGCCACTACTACTTAGGGAGTAGTTGTCGGCTTGCGGCACGGCACCAAAGCACAATTGTCGGAAATGCCCCGTTTGTTAGTCTATCTGGACAATACGGATTGCCTGAACGTGGTGCCGTCGAGTTTAAAAATAATGTCAGAATGGTTGAGGAATATTATGCGTAATTTATCTGTTAGGCGTGCCGTGCTAGGTAGTGTTGTTTTCTTTCTAGGGTTACAGGCGAACTTGAGCTTCGCGCACGGTGATGTGACGCCCCAGGCGGTAAACACGGACACTCTGCCACAACTGGGTGAAGGATGGCGTGAAGAGAATCCCTATCGTGGCGATGCTGAGGCAATTCGTGTGGGCGACTCTGCTTACAATCAGAACTGTGCACGCTGCCATGGTTTACAGGCGATTTCCGGTGGAATGACCCCAGATTTGCGGAAATTGAATGACCCTGCTGAATATATTGATATTCAAGAGTCGGACCAGTGGTTTATGACTCGAGTTCGGCATGGTGCTGTGATCGACGGTCGGGTTTATATGCCGCCGTTTGAGGGCATTCTCAGCCAAGAGGCTATGTGGGCAATTCGCGCTTACTTAGACACCCGTAAACTTGACGAATAGGTGTTCGATAATGGGTAGCTCATATATGTTTAAGCTGACGACGCTGTTGTATGCGCTGCTCGTTCTGATGACAGCGAGTCTTGCTCATGCGCGAACATACGACGACGTGATTGCGTCTAAATATATTGAGTTTGCCGTGTATCGCGATTTTGCACCCTATTCGTTTATGCAAGAGGGTGAGCCTGCCGGTATTGATGTAGAGCTCGGCAAGTACATTGCACGGGAGCTTGGACTAGAGGCGCGTTGGTTGTGGCTCACCGCCGATGAGAGTGTTGACGACGATTTGCGTAACGCTATTTGGAAAGGCAGTGTTATCGATCGGAAAAAAGCGGACGTAATGCTGCGAGTGCCCTATGACCGTGAGTACTCCTACGCTCAAGACGGCTACGGCCTGCCTCGCAATGACATGGTGGTTATGCTTGCGCCCTACCATAAAGAGTCTTGGCAGCTAGTGCGAGACCTCAACAAGACCGGTGAGGTGAGAAACCTTGCCATCTTTCAGTATCAAGCCATTGGTGTGGAATTAGACAGCCTTCCCGATTTTTTTCTAGTTGGTATCTATCAGGGCCGTCTGCGTGAAAACGTTCACCATTATGCTACGGTCTTCGGCGCGCTTAAAGATCTAAATGCCGGTAAATTAAGCGCAGTTGCCGGGATGCGCTCGCAGTTGGAATGGGGCTTGCCAAATCGACCCGGCAATTTCGATATAGATGACGACGGCCTTGAATCCCTTGGGCGAAAAACTTGGGATATTGGTATTGCCATTAAAGAGAATTATCGCCAGCTTGGCTACGCCGTGAATGACGTTATTACAGCGATGATTGAAAATGGCGACATGGAAAAAATATTCTCCCAGTACCGTGTTTCCTACCACCTACCCTCGACCTACGAACTTGACGCGGAATAAGCGTGCCGCGGTTTTATGCCTCAGTAATTTATTTTGCAATTTTTAGTACTAAACCAGTACCAATGGATAGTAGGTACACGCCTCTAGATCAATTGTGAGTGTTTCGTCGGCGCCACATACTCAGGTCCGGATCGCAATAATATGCTCACGATGTTAATAATTCGTGGACAAGATTTTGCGATAGCTTAATAAAATTATTTATTGAGATTTTTATTAAATTCAGTGTTCGACAATAAAATCTAAGTATAAGGAAGGAGATTTCCGATGAGAATAATGTGCTTGGCAAGGTCTGTAACAGTTGCCGCTGCGGTGGCTGCTGTGGGTTTTGGTTCGCTCGCTAATGCGGGCGTCACTGATGAAGATATACTAAACGACGCAAAAACGACGGGTGATATTGTATCTTACGGCCTTGGGCCACAGGGGCAACGCTATAGCCCTTTGAAAATTGTTAACACCAAAAATGTAAAATCACTGTCGCCGATTTGGTCATTCTCCTTTGGTGGTGAGAAACAGCGTGGTCAAGAATCCCAGCCCTTGATTAAAGATGGGGTTATGTATGTTACCGCGTCGTACTCACGGATCTATGCGGTGGATATTGCCTCAGGTGAAGAGCTTTGGCAGTACGATGCACGTCTGCCTGACGGCATTATGCCTTGCTGTGACGTGGTTAACCGCGGTGCCGCACTTTATGGTGATTTAGTTATATTTGGCACCCTCGACGCCAAATTGGTTGCGCTTGATATTAAAACGGGCAAGCCAGTCTGGCGCAAAACTGTTGGCGATTATCAGGCAGGGTATTCAATGACTGCTGCGCCACTGATTGTAAAAGGCAAGGTCATTACCGGTGTGTCTGGTGGTGAGTTCGGTATTGTGGGGAAGGTTGAGGCCCGCGACGCGAAAACCGGCGAAATGATTTGGAGTAGGCCAACCGTTGAGGGCCATATGGGCTACTTGAACGGTAAAGAGAATGGTATTACTGGTGGCAAAGCTGGTAAAACATGGCCCGGCGATATGTGGAAAACCGGCGGCGCGGCCACGTGGTTAGGCGGCACTTACGATCCTGAAGTTGATCTGCTGTTCTTTGGTACTGGTAACCCCGCACCTTGGAACTCGCATCTGCGCCCCGGCGACAACTTATACAGTGCCTCGCGCCTCGCGATTAATCCCGATACCGGCAAAATTATATGGCACTTCCAAACCACGCCACATGATGGCTGGGATTTTGATGGTGTAAACGAGCTGGTATCGTTTAACTACAAGCAAGGTGGTAAGACTATTCAGGCGGCGGCAACCGCTGACCGCAACGGTTTCTTTTACGTGCTTGATCGCACCAACGGTAAATTTATTCGTGGTTTGCCCTTTATTAAGGAAATGACTTGGGCTAAGGGCTTGAATAAAGACGGTTCGCCGATCTTTGATGAGGCGATGCGCCCAGGTAATCCTGCGACGACGGGTACTGACGGTAATAAAGGTAAATCGGTATTTGCTGTTCCATCCTTTCTGGGTGGTAAAAACTGGATGCCAATGGCCTATAGCCAAGATACCGGCTACTTTTATGTACCTTCAAACGAATGGGGCATGGATATTTGGAATGAGCCGGTTAACTACAAAAAGGGCGCGGCATATTTGGGGGCTGGCTTTACGATCCGGCCAATATTTGACGACCATATTGGTTCGCTTAAAGCCATAGATCCGGTCTCTGGTACCGTGAAATGGGAGTTTAAAAACAACGCGCCATTGTGGGGTGGCGTCCTTGCTACGGCGGGTAACCTGGTATTTATGGGTAATCCAGAAGGTTATTTAATGGCCTTCAATGCTAAAACCGGTGAATTACTTTATAAATTCAATACCGGTTCTGGCATCGTTAGTTCCCCTATCACCTGGGACAAGGATGGCGAGCAATACGTTACTATAGTTTCTGGTTGGGGTGGCGCGATTCCATTGTGGGGAGGCGAGGTCGCCAAACGCACTAAGAACCTGAACCAAGGTGGCAGTGTGTGGACGTTTAAAATTCCGAAAAGCTAAAATATTTAACTAATGTCGCCGATCAACGGCGACAGCCAAAATGAAGCCTCGCGTGGATTCCATGCGGGGCTTTTTTGTGGACGGCTATGTGATCTTTAGAAAATAAGCAGAGGTTTGACTGTTACTCCGTATCGCCATCTAACTGAGGAGCCTTTTAGTAAAGCAAGCACCGTTATGAAGGCATTGATGTTGATATCCATTCTAGATCCTCATTCTTAGAAGTAATTTGACTTATTTAATCTTTGTGATAAATTACATAAATCGGTTTAGTAAATCGATTTATGTATACGTTTCGGCAATAGGAAGTGCTGCTATCTCTTAACAGATATAGAAATGGAAATAATAATATGAGCAAAGAACGCGATACCCAGCGTGGGTCTATCAAACGCAGCCCAAGTTTCAAGGCTAAATTTCTCGTAAGCGCTATTGCTGCGGCGCTTCCAGTCTCTTCATTTGCACAGGACTCCCCGCTTGAAGAGGTCGTTGTTACCGGGATCAGAAGCAGCATGGCGGCGGCGGCGGACATGAAGCAAGGTTCCGATCGTATCGCCGACTCGATCGTGGCTGAGGATATCGGTAAATTGCCTGATAACAATATTGCTGAGGCCCTTCAGCGCGTTACCGGGGTATCCATTAATCGCGATTTTGGTGTCGGTTCGGAGGTCTCTATACGTGGCCTTTCCCAAAACCGGGTCGAGTTAAACGGTCGTTCCACCATGGGTGATGGCCGTAATGGCGTCAATTTTCAGGATTTCCCGGCGAGTTTTCTGTCGGCTGTAGAGGTCATTAAATCACCTACGCCGGATATGGTGGAAGGCGCTCTAGGCGGCACGATTAGCTTAAAAACAGCGCGGCCTCTCGATCTGCCTGATCGTTTGTTTGCGGTGTCGATGGATGCAGAGTACGCGGACAAAGCTAAAGAATGGGCGCCAGTGGTAAGTGTTGCCGGTGGTGATAACTGGGACCTAGGCGACGCTGGTAGTTTTGGTTTGATGGGGATGGTGTCATATCAAGATCGTACCCTGCGTCAAGATACGTTTCAGGTAAGTCAGTTTATTTATGATGGCGCCGCACTTGGGCTGCCCGATGCACAAAATACCGCTAGCGGTGATTATGTTGTTCCCTCTGAACACAAGTTTGAACCGTTTACGGAAGAACGTGAGCGCACTGCATATAATATTTCTATGCAGTGGGCTCCGGCATCAGAGGCGGGTAGTGTCTATCTCGATTTGAATGCAACCGAGCGCACCGGCGGTCAAGAGGCGTATTCTATATTGCACGCGGCTGAAACACCGGTTGCGAGCAGCGATAGCTATGAAGATTCAAATGGTGCTTTAAATAATTATCGTATTGAGAATGCGCTCATTATTCCGAAAACATGGAGCGAGTTTCGTGAAACTGAATCTTCGTCCTTTGCCTTCGGTGGTGATTGGAATCTTAGCGATCAGTTAAATGTATCGGCTGAATATTCATCAGCGGAATCGAGCACTTACTTGCCAAGTTCAGAGTTCAATTGGCGAGCATTAGACCCTGAAGCGGAGGCGCTCAATCCTTCCGCGTCGAATGAGTACCGGCCAAGTGGTACGGTAATCATGGGTGACAACCAGGCTGCGAGCATTATTTATGATGACGGTAACCCGTATTTAATGACGGAAAACCTCGCGCTACGGGAATTCCGGCATGAACGCGAGTATATCGACAATGAAGAAGAGGCATTTCGCGTCGATTTTGAATACTTTAATCCGGGTGGTTTGACGTGGATCTCGTCACTTAAAGCGGGTTTCCGTACGGCTGAAAATGAATACAGTAAAACGGCCTCGCAATTGCGTCAGGCTAACCTCCATAGCGAAGTGACAGACGCAAATGGTGATCCTATTGTGTTTTGGCAGGATGATATTGCTGCAATGTTTCCCGGCACCATCGTCAATCAGAATTACTCCGGTGATGCATTCGACCATTCCGGCATGGTTGGCCCGAGTCACTTAACCAACTTCTCAGTGTATGACGGTCAGTTGTTGCAGAATGCGGGAGCTTCATTTGCAATGGTGCAACAGCTCCTAGCGGGTACCAGCCATGCTACGACGGGCTCGTTAGAAGATAATTTACAGGCCCTTACCAGTGCTTTTGCGAATATCAAAGAGGAGTCGACGGCATTTTACATTCAAGCAAATATGGACTTTGATCACGTAAGATTTGTCATTGGTGGTCGTGTTGTCGAAACAAAAATTACCTCTACTGCTTATAACCAAGCCGGTGATGCCTTGGTCAGTGATTCCAATAAATACCAAGATTTCCTGCCGAGTTTTAATGCGACGATCGACCTTACCGATGACACTTTAATGCGTTTTGCTGCTGCAAAAGTAATGGCGCGACCTGATTTTGAGCAGTTAAGCCCGACCTTTAATTTTAATGGTGATTATATTCTTGCGACTCGGGGTAACCCTGCACTTGATCCCTACCGCGCGACGCAATTCGATATCGCGTTTGAGCACTACTTCGGCAGCGGTAATATGGTGTCGGCAACATTGTTTTATAAGTCTGTTGCGTCGTTCTTAAAAACGGAAACCTATTGCGCTTATGAGCCTACTGCGCTTGCGATACAAAACAAAACAATACCTGGAAATATCTGTATAAGACCTGAGGCAACCGGTGACTCTTCCACGTATGTATTCACATCTGATCAGGCAGAATTTGATGCCTACGATGCGCAAGGTCGTCGAGGAATCTTGACATCTACTACCACAAACGGCTCATCTGGTACTATTCAAGGCTTTGAAGTTGGCTATCAGCAAAACTTTGACTTCTTGCCTGGCTACTGGTCTGGCTTGGGACTGAATGCCAACTACACTCTCTCGCAGAGCGAGGATCCGGATGGTGTGCCTCTGGCTGATATCTCAGAGAACTCGTATAACTTGCAGATGTATTGGGAATACGGCGGTGTCGGTATTCGTTTAGCCTATACCTACCGTGACAGTTTCCTTGATGAAAACAACGAAAAGCGAGTAGAGCGCGTTGGTGAATTGGTTGCGTATAATAACCCTGACATCGATGACCCAACCACAGGTAATGATTACCGAGATGAGTTACAGCAATGGGATTTGTCCGCTAACTGGGATGTTAATGAAACCATCAGTTTGGTTGCTAACGTGTCTAATCTCACTGGTGAACCAACGGTTAATCGCAGTGCTACAGGTACACTGTGGGAAGTACAAGAGTCAGACCGCCGCTTCGTGATGGGAGTGCGGGCTAAATTCTAGCGCTGGCTAAATTTAGCAATAAGTAAGTAACGCGTGGAAAGAGACGGGTCTATTGAGCCCCGTCTTTTTTTGCTTTCTCATAATTGGTTTGGTGAATATTATGAAAATTGGTGTAACTTTTTTCCTAGGGAAAATGATGCTATTAACGGCATTATTCCTGTCTGCTTGCGGCTCGCCGAGCGAAACGAGGCCTAATGAGGAAGTTCTCCTTCCAGCGGATAAGTTTGATTTAAGCACCTGGAAAATCACAATCCCAACGGATAGTGATAATAACGGCAAAGTTGACGAGATTGGTGTGGATGAAATTCAGGTCTATCAACATCCTGATTTTTTCTACCTAAATTCTGAGGGGTATATGGTATTCGCCGCGCCGAATAAGGCGTTTACAACCCCTAATTCAACTAATACTCGCAGCGAATTACATCATGTAATTCCCGCTTCTGCAGGTCAGCCAAAAGGTATTGCCCACAATTTCGCGCTAAAAAACCACAAGCGCGCTAGTGATTTTTCGCAAATTGGTGGCAATCTGCAGGCCACTGTTATGGTAAATCATGTTGCGAAGCGAGCGACTTACCCAGAGAAAAATCCGGCATTTTCGGTGGTGGTTGGTCAAATCCATGGCGCTAAGGATCCGGCGTTAGTCGCCGCGGGGGAGGGCTATGGCTGGGGTAACGAGCCACTAAAAATATATTATAAAAAATGGCCAGATCACGAATACGGTTCGGTTTTCTGGAATTACGAACGAAACTTAGAGAAAGATAATCCTGCCAGAAAAGATATAAGTTATGTAGTGTGGGGCAAGGACTGGGGTGACCCGGTTGATCCGGGCGATGCAGGTATTGCGCTAGACGAGGCATTTAGTTACGAAGTTAATGTATATGAAAATACGATGTACTTAAGATTTTCCACGGCGCGCCACGGCACGGTTGAGTACCAAATAAATTTGGCTGATAACGTCGATGCCTACGGTAAAGTTGATGAGCTTGATTATCCTAGAGGTTATACCGGCGACGCCCATTTCTTCAAAGCAGGCGCCTACAATCAGTGCAGTATTAAAGATGATCCTGGTTTTTGGTATCCAAAATGTTTAGGTACTGGGGAGTGGGAGATTGATAAGGCCAATGGTGATTATGCGCAAGTTACTTTTTTGAATTTGCTAACGGGGCCGGCTAAGGAGCCTAAAGAGTAAGGCATAGTGGATGTTATTCCTTAGGCTTGATCAGGATTACTCGCTCGCCCTAATTTCAAACAAATGGAAACTGGGCGAACCTCGGCGGTTTATACTACCTTATGACACGATTCGCGGATTGTTAGCGTGCAGGGTAAGACAAGCTTTTTAGCGGGCGCAGTTTTATCTTGAATCAGCGTAAGTAATGATTTGGCAGCTTCCATGCCGATATTGTAGGGATCTTCTTTGATCACCGTAATTGGCGTTTTGAAAAATTCGACCATTGGCAGGTCTTCAAAACCAATTAGCGAAATGTTTTCGCCAATCTTTAAATCTGTTTGATTGAGTTGCTTGAGTAAGTCTGAGGTTATCGCTAAGTGCTGAGTAAAATAAGCGGTAGGGGCATTTTCTTGATCAAGTAAGGCCAGAGGTGAGCTAATAAAGCCTTCTTCGCGATGCCAGTACTGCACTAGACTTTCATCAAATTGCAGGCCATGTGCTTTTAATGCGGCGCAATAGCCAAGAAAGCGATCTTTGCGCGACTTCACTTTGTTAAATTCTTGGGTGACGAAACAAATTCTGCGATGACCAAGTTGAATTAAGTACTCGGTTGCATCAAAGGCCGCCTTTTTGTAATCCGACAGAATAATGTTTTTCTCAGTGCCATCGTGCTCGAGCTGAAATTGGACGATTGGCAAACCCTGTTCAACAAAATGGTTTATTAGGCTGGTGTTTGTGCCCGAAGGTGAAATGATAATGCCGTCGACATTGATTTGTCTTAGATTATTGAGTGCCTGGGCTTCTTTATCGGGGTCAAAATCTGTGTTGTAGATTAATACGTTGTAGTCGCTACTTTTACAGTAGTCGTCAACGCCCCGTATTGTCCTGCTGGTATAAAAACCCGTGACATCACGTGCAATGATGCCAATGGTCTTGGTTATATTGGTCTTTAAGCTGCGTGCGATGGTGTTTGGAACGTAATTGAGTTCTGCAATTGCGTGTTGAACCCGCTCCTTTGTTTCCTTCGACATATAGTCGAAACGCCCACTTAAATATTGCGATACCGTACTCTTGGACACGCCAGCGTGGGCTGCTACATCGACCAGTCTTACCTTTGCCATTCAGTGTGTTCTGCGTTGAATTGATGATTTCTTAAACCTGTTGACATACTGCCTTACTATGGTAACTTAAGCAACTAAACCGATTTAGTAAATCGATTTATATTCGCAGTTCCGGAGTCTTGCTAAGTGATAATAAATAAGATTGAAGTGTTTGTGTGCTGCCCTGGTAGAAACTTTGTCACGGTCAAAGTCACTACGTCTGAAGGCGTTTATGGTGTAGGCGACGCCACGGTGAATGGCCGCGAGCAGGCGGTTGTAACGCTCTTAGAAGAGCATATTATCCCCTGTTTAATCGGTCGAAATGCGCACGATATAGAAGACATTTGGCAGTATCTATATCGCGGTGTTTATTGGCGCAAAGGGCCAATCAATATGGCGGCGGTCGCCGCCATTGATATGGCGCTGTGGGATATTAAGGGTAAAGTCGCTGGACTCCCTGTTTATCAGTTGCTTGGTGGCAAGAGCCGCAAAGGCGTGACTTTGTATGCACACGCCAATGGCGAGAATATTGAGCACACCCTAGACAACGCTGAGAAGCATGTCGCTGCAGGCTTTAAAGCCGTCAGATTGCAATCTGCCATTCCGGGGCTTGCGGTCACTTACGGTGTGTTGGGTGACAAGAAAGATTACTTTGAAATGCAAGGTAGTCGTCCGCTCCCTCCTGAAGAAGCGTGGTCTACGCAAAAATATTTCAACATGATCGTCGATTTATTTGAGCGTGCTAGAAGCCGTCTGGGGAATGAGGTGCAGCTTGTTCACGATGTTCATAGCCGGCTCACACCAATTGAATCGGCGCGATTGGGCAAGTTGCTAGAGCCTTACAATCTAATGTTTCTTGAAGATGCGTCAATGGCTGAGAATCAAGAGAACTACAAGCTTATCCGGCAGCACACCACCACACCACTCGCTATTGGTGAAACCTATAACACCATTTGGGACTGTAAGGACCTTATTCAGAACCAACTCATTGATTACATTAGGGTGGCAGCGACACATGCCGGTGGCATAACGGCGCTGCGGCGAATCGCAGATTTTGCCAGTATTTTCAACGTTAAAACGGCACCCCACGGCGCGCCAGACCTGTCACCTATTTGCTTTGCTGCACATATGCATTTGAATACTTGGGCACCTAATTTTGGTGTTCAAGAGTTTGTTGGCTTTGGCGACCAGAATCTACGCCAAATTTTTCAACACCGCACGGAAATCGTTGATGGTATGGCGTATCTCAGTGATGCGCCGGGTCTGGGTATTGAATTTGATGAGGAGGCTGCTAAAGCCTTTCCTTATAAACGCTCATATTTGCCAGTCAGTCGTTTGGAAGACGGCACTATGTGGAACTGGTAGTTACATAGCGCTTGGATTTAATAATAATTTAACAGGAGGAAAAATGGACGCTAAATTAAAAGTGCTAATTTTGGGGACCGGATTTGCAGGCCAAGGGCATGCGGACGCATTCCGGAGTGCTGGCGCTGAGGTAGTCGGTATTGTTGGCAGAACGCCCAGCGTGCTGAATGACGTTGCAGAAAAAATGGCTATTCCCTACGCGAGCACAGATTGGCAAGCGGCATTGCAAGCCTGCCGACCGGACATCGTCTCGATCGCGACGCCCGGCGGGGCACACTATGATGCGATTAAACAAGCGATAGAATTTGGCTGCCATGTATTCAGTGACAAGCCGCTTACCGACAGCGGTGAAACATCTGCCGAGCTATACCAAATGGCGATGCAGAAAAAGGTTAAAACGGCATTCGCGGCGAGCTTTCGGTATATGGCGCATATCTTACACGCTAAGCAGCTGGTGGCGAGTGGCGCGATCGGGGAGCCGGTTGAAGTTGAGTGTATATCGCACTTTAACCTGGAACGGGACATTCCCTTCGGTTGGTCCCATCGCAAGGAAGAGGGTGGTGGTCGCCTGAATAATAATTTCACTCATATGATCTCGATTGTCACGTCTGTGGTTGGTGAAAAAATTCTATCGATCATGGGGGAGGTGCGAGATGACCTCGGTCGAGCCCCCATTGTAGAGGGTGTGCACAACTTCAAGACACGACGAGATTTTATTCCTAAGGATTTGAACGACCCAGCGTTGAAGTGGGGCGAGAGCAATGTCGAGTGGTCGTACACAGTACTTGCACAGTTAGAAAGCCCTTTTGCGAAGAAACCTGTGTCAGCCTTGTTTAAGCACGGCGGGCTAACGCCTAATTTTGATGATAATCATATTGTTTTTCATGGCACCAAAGGTGCGATTTATATCAAGGGCCATTACGGCATGGGCCCTTTGTTTTACTGGGGCGATAGTAAAACCTGGGAAGAACTACCGATACCCAAAGATATTGTTGACGATTTGCCAGATATATCTGGCGACACTGAGCGGAACTGGCATTACTTAGCTCGGCAATTCGTCAAAGATATTAGTGGTGAACCATATACCCCTTACCCATCGTTCAAGGAAGGCAGTCAGTATCAACAACTCATTGACCTAATCAGAAATAATAATAACTGGACAGATGTAAGTCATCTGCAATAGATAGGTAAAATCATGTTTTACGATTATATTGTGATCGCTGTTTACTTTGTCATGATCCTTGCCGTTGGTGCCGTGTTTGCACGAATGGCAGAAAAATCGACCAGTGATTATTTTCGAGGCGGTGGTCGGATGTTGTGGTGGATGGTTGGCGCCACGGCATTCATGGCGCAATTTTCCGCCGTAACGTTCACTGGAGCCGCCGGCAAGGCTTTCGCGGATGGCTTTGCTATTTCCCTTGTTTATATTGCCAATACCTTTGCGTACTTTGTGGGCTGGGCATTTTTCGCTCATCGCTTCAGGCAGATGCGAGTTGATACGCCGACTGAAGCTGTTCGGCGGCGATTTGGTCACGGTAATGAGCTCTTCTTCTCGTGGGCGCTAATTATATTTTCCTTCCTTAACGCTGGTGTATGGCTAAATGCTTTAGGGGTTTTTACCAGTGCGGTATTTGGTGCAGATATCACCTTAACCATTATTGTCATAGGACTGACGGTGGTTTTTGTGTCGGTGCTGTCTGGGGCGTGGGGCGTAGTCGCCTCTGACTTCGTGCAGACATTGGTGGTTGCTGTAATCTCCGTGGCTTGCGCTATTGTGGCATTGGTTAAAGTAGGTGGCCCAGTAGAGATGGTTCGCAATTTCCCGGGGGGATTCCTCGTCGGTCCGAATATGAATCACACCATGATACTGGTCGGTACGTTTCTGTTCTTTATACCGAAGCAAATCATTACGATTATGAATCTACATGATTCATTTCGGTTTCTAACCGCAAAAGACTCCGAAAATGCCCGTAAAGCCTCTTTGCTGGCAATGACTCTAATGGGCATTGGTACCATTATTTGGTTTATCCCCCCTTGGGCGGCGGCATCCCTGTATCCGGATGCTGCGGCAGCTTATTCGGACCTCGGCAACAAAGCGGAAGATGCTGTTTACCTAGAGTTTACTCGCCTTGTTATGCCGGCGGGGACCGTTGGCCTACTGATGGCGGCACTTTTCGCGGCGTCTATGTCGTCGATGGATTCAGCCTTGAACAAGAACGCCGGTATTTTCATTCGAAGCATATACCAGCCGTTTTTGGCTCGGCGGAACAAGATCAAAGACGATACGAAGTTACTGCGAATTAGTCAGCTTATTAGTTTTATAAGTGGTCTTTTGGTAATCACTGCTGCTTTATTCTTTGCGTCCCTCAAAGAACTTAGCCTGTTTGAGTTAATGATGTCTGTGTCGACAATGGTGCAAGTACCATTGCTCGTGCCCTTATTGTTTGGGATTTTTGTTAAGAAAACACCGCCGTGGGCATCCTGGGCGACGGTTGCAGTCGGTTTCTTTGTTTCATGGTTTGTGATGAATGTTTTTACGGCAGATGTATTTGCAGCAATGCTGGGGATTGAGTCACTCACTAATCGTGAAACCGTCGATATGAATATTATCCTAACGATTGGCGGCCATTTGTTTATTACTGCTGGATTTTTCTGCGCTACCTCATTTTTCTACAATGAAACTGCAGATAAGAATAGAGCAGAAACTGAGCGCTTTTTTGAAGACCTAAAAACACCCTATATCGCCGATGATTTGCAAGGAGAGGCCGATAGTCAGCAGCGCCATAAGTTAGGTTTGATGGTGATGATAATGGGCGCAGCGATAATGCTGATGTGCTTGATACCGAATCCATTGTGGGGTCGATTGATGTTCGTCATTTGCGCAACCATCATTCTGACAATTGGCATATTATTGCAGAAAAGCTCAACGCTACCGTTGATGAAAAAGAGGCCCGCTGCGGTTTAGGCCTTTGCTGCCACACTACGAGTTGTTATTTATAGTGTGGCGGCTCGCCGATGGTCTCTGTCTGTTGTTGGCTAGACATACTTGGCGCATTTTGGGCGAGCTGTGAAAGCTCAGTAAAAGGGTGTTTATCCTAGTGAAATCCAATGATGGTATGCGCAGTAACTTCGCGTTAGCGTGGCCACTGGCAGTCAATGCCTTATTGGTTCAATCGATGCTAATGATCGACACACTTTTGGTGGCGCCACTCGGCGAGCTCCCCGTTGCCGCGATGGGTATCGCTGCGACGATTGTCGCTTTTGCTTTGGGTATCGAAGTGGCTATCGCCAACGGGATTCAACTGCTTGTTGGGCGCGCGTACGGAAGACAAAATCAAGCCGATCTTGCGGTTGCCTATTGGGTTGGCTTGATTATCAATGTGGCAACAGCATTTTTGTTTTTCGTCTTAATTAGTGTTTTTAGTGGCGATATTGTCGCCGCAATTACTAGTGATATAGCGCTTTCGCCGTTGGTTGAGAGTTATATGTCGATAAGCAAATACGTGATTCTGATTACTGCTTATACGCAAGTGTGCACGGCATTTTGTAATGGCTGTGGGAGTTCCAAGGTGGCCCTTAAAGGTTTCTTAATTGAGCTGCCTGTGAATGTGTTGGTGAGTTATATATTAATAAACGGTCTTTCCGCGTTTAAGGGTATTGGTGTTGATGGTGCCGCCTGGGGTAGTGTTTTTGCAGTGCTTTTACGTGCTATATACTTCTATTATTCACTAAAAATAGACGCCAAAGTGGATCTCCGTTACCCCAAGAGTCGTCGGTTTCTGACTGAAATTCGGCTCCAGTCTCTAGAAATATTTCCTATTGCGGCCAATTTCTTTGTCTTGTCGGTTGGGGCGACGGTATACCAATTACTGTATGCACAGCTTGAATTGTTTTCATTTGTTGCGATTACGCTGATCTTTCCTTGGCTGCGAGCAGGAACACAATTTACTAATGCTTGGGCTCAGGCTAGCGCAATTAGTATCAGTCAAGCCCTGGGGACGGTAAATGCACGCCAGCTAAGAGACTTTGTTAACGACTGCATGCGAGTGGGAATTTTGATGTCGATGTTGGTCGCGGTGGTCTTCTTTATACTCAGCCAATGTATGCCATATATCTACCCCAATATTGAAATTGAAACCCAGCTGGCGTTAGCCACTATTGCGCCGCTGTATATTATGCTGCCCGTTATTCGTGCCTACAATACGGTTTCCGGTAATATTCTGAGGGCTCTAGGTGAAAGCGCACGTGTTCTAAAAATTCATTTCTTCACCCAGTGGGTGATGTCGATTCCCCTTTGTGCGGTGTTAGTTCTATATTTTGATATTTCTGTTTTTTGGGCATTTGCAATGATTCCTGCGGAAGAGTTGTTTAAGACAATTCCTTTTTACAAATACAGGAGGATCTGCATGAGCCGTTATTGTATTTGAAATGACGGTAATGAATACGTTTCAGTATTTTCAATAAATAATTATATGGTGAGTAAATGTTATGTTTAAAGGTAAAAAGTTAATCCTTCTAATGTTCACCCTTATGTTCTTGGTGTCCGCATGTGCGGTGGTCCCATCTGAAAAGACGGTGCGTTTGGCGCATGGTGTCGATGACTCGGCCGGTGGAGTTTCCGCTTATATTATCAGTGTCGCGAATGCGACTTTTTTCCTTGAGAAGGAAGGTGGTGGACTTTCAAGCATGATCGATAGGGACGGTGTTGATTGGATTGGATTTAAGCCGGAAGTGGGGTCTGGTTGGAAGGGCGAGTATCGTGGTTTTCCCAATGCAATACACAAGCAGGATGGCAGCTATTTTCATGCTATCAATGCGGGAACTGACCCATCGACGTCTGTTGTTTCAATAGAGGAAGCACATCATGTGCAAATAATTTTCACGTCAGGAAATGGTAAATGGCAGGGTAAGTGGGATTTTTATCCTGACCGCTGCGATTTTACCATGACGGAAGTCAGTGAAGGCCATCAATATTGGGTGCAGTATGAAGGGGTTCCTGGGGGCGAGATGGATAAAGATGATTTCTGGTATGCTTCTGTCGATAACAAATCTCATTTAATTGATGAACCCTTTAAAGGTGACCTGCCAGCGCCGGAGTGGTATGCCTTTGGCGATGTCCAATCATCACGAATGCTCTACATACTGCATCATGAGGACGACGAGTATCCTGATGATTATGTTAGTCGGCCTTATATGACGGTGTTAGGCTTTGGTCGCAGCGGCAAGGAAAAGTTTTTGGATACACCGCAAACCTTTTCAATTGGTTTTATTGAGTCGACAGAGCGCGCGGAAGTTGAACGAGGACTGCGGCGGATTCTTTACGAATTGTATCCCTCGCGCGCAGAGCAATAGCACGTCTTGCTATTGTAATACTTGTGGTACGCCGCGGTGTTTGTAAATTGGCGTACGATGTTTTTTAGAGGATTGAGGTTCGTATTGATGACTATGCGGAACAGTGTGCTGATTATTTCCATTGTATTGGCAGCGTCGTTAACGGCGAACGCTGCTGATTGGATAGAAATTGATAATTTTGAAAACACCCAAGGAATTCAAGTTTGGTCTTTAGCCGATCCAGACAATCAAACCCAGCCCCGTGTAGAGACGCCGCAAATAACCGAAATACGAACTGATGTCGCAACTGGGAATCGCTATATGATCAAAAAGCCGGCGGCGGATGGGGTAGTTGGAAATCGTAAAGCGCTAAGCTCGCGGCCTCTGCCAGTGGCGGTTAAAGTCGGGGAAACGTATACCTTTTATACTCGCGTTAGCGTTGAATACTTTCCTAATAATCATTCCTTTGGTTTAAGCAATAAAACGGCGTCGGAAATTGCGGAGCTTAATTATGATGCTTTTGAAGCAATGATTCGTATTACCGATAAAGCTGAATCCAATGGTATCCAAAATACGGGTGCCTTGATGGTGTCGAAGGGATTTAAGCAGTACGCGAATATCATTGATCCTGTTACCGGTGAAAGTGCGCGGCAGATGCAAACCGATACTTGGTATGAGATGTGGTATGTGGTCAATAACGCGCCCGCAGATGATGGTGGTCAAACATTTGATTTATATCTACGTGGAGGTGAATTTCCGCGCCAGCAGAAGGTATTTACAGGGGCTGACTTTCGGATGGCGAGGGCGGAGCCACTTATCTCATTTATGGCCATCTGTAATACCGGGCCAGTAGATGCACCGTATGGCAACGGTGGTGTACGTTACGATGATATTTATATGTCGCCAGGGGTCAATTTGGCTACGCCATAGCGGAGTAGTTTGTCGTCGCCTGAGAAGAGCAATAAGAGGCTGTGTGCGGATAGCTTGATTGGAAAAAGATACAGAGGCGAACACGATGCCGCCTCTGCACAAGCACTGCAGTTTAAATCGTTGCGGCTACTCTAGTGCCCTGATCGATGGCACGTTTTGCGTCGAGCTCTGTGGCAAGGTGTGCACCGCCGATCAAGTGGTAAGGCATGCTTAAACCTTCGCTCAGCTCAGTGAGTGACTCTTGGCCGGCGCAAATGATGATGTTGTCGACATCGAGCACAGACTCTTCGTTCCCCACGCGGATGTGCAGGCCGGCGTCATCAATTTTTAGGTATTCACAGCCAGGAATCATATTAACGCCTTTTTTCTGCAAGCCAGTACGGTGAATCCAGCCGGTCGTTTTGCCAAGGCCATTGCCGACTTTGGAGGCTTTGCGTTGTAGCAAATACACTTCGCGGGATGGTTCACCTAATTCTGCTTTCATACCTTCTATACCGCCACGGGCTTGCATGCTCATATCCACACCCCATTCGCGCATAAAGGTTTGAATGTTTGTGCTCGCGTCGCTGTCGTGGGTAAGAAATTCAGCAACGTCAAAGCCGATTCCGCCGGCGCCAATGATGGCGACTTTTTTGCCAACAGCTTTTCCGTCACGAATCACGTCTAGATAGCTCATGACTTTCGGGTGATCGATACCGGCGATAGGTGGCATGCGGGGCACGATACCGGTCGCTAGAGCAACCTCATCGAAATTTCCTTCGTTTAAGGCCTGCTGATCAACTTTTACGCCGAGCTTCGTTTGAACGCCGGTTACTTCTAGGCGTTTAGAGAAGTAACGAATTGTTTCATTAAACTCCTCTTTACCCGGAACCTGCTTGGCAATATTAAATTGGCCGCCGATCTCGCTAGCCGCGTCGAATAAAGTGACGCTGTGGCCGCGTTCTGCTGCTGTGCAGGCAAAAGCGAGTCCAGCAGGACCTGCGCCAACCACTGCAATATTTTTGCGAGCATTTGTTGGTGAAATAGTCAGTTCGGTTTCGTGGCAGGCGCGGGGATTCACCAGACAGCTCGTTAATTTGCCGCTGAAGATGTGGTCGAGGCAGGCTTGGTTACAGCCGATACAGGTGTTAATTTCGTCGCTGCGACCCGCTGCGGCCTTGATGATAAAGTCAGAATCGGCAAGGAAGGGACGCGCCATAGAGACCATGTCGGCGTCGCCGCGCGCTAATACTTCCTCGGCAACCTCGGGTGTATTAATACGGTTTGAGGTAATTACAGGTACCGTTAGACCTTCGCGGAATTTTGCAGTAACCCAGGTAAACGCGGCGCGAGGAACCTTGGTGGCGATGGTTGGAATGCGCGCCTCATGCCAGCCGATGCCGGTGTTGATGATTGTTGCACCTGCTTTTTCAACTGCCTTACCTAAGGTCATTACCTCGTCAAAGCTGCTGCCGCCCTCAACAAGATCGAGCATCGACAAACGATAAATAATGATAAAGTTTTCGCCAGTGGCTTCGCGCACACGGCGCACAATATCAACGGGCAATCGCATACGGTTTGCGTAATCGCCACCCCATTCGTCTTCGCGTTGATTTGTGCGTTTGGCCAAAAACTGGTTAATGAAATAGCCTTCAGAACCCATGATCTCGACGCCGTCGTAACCGGCTTTCTGGGCTAGCACCGCAGTGCGCACAAAGTCCTGAATCTGCTCTTCGATTTGATCGACGCTGGCTGCTTCCGGGGTAAATGCATTAATAGGAGCACGGATAGCTGACGGTGCGATGGGATTTTCGTTAAACGCGTAACGTCCGGTATGCAGAATCTGCAGACAGATTTTTCCGTCTTCTGCGTGTACTGCTTCGGTAACAATGCGATGGCCTACACAGTCCTCTTCGCTACGCAGCATTTTAGTGTGCTCATGGGTCGCTGCGCGTATGTTGGGGCCAAAGCCACCGGTGACAATTAGCGATACACCGCCGCGCGCTCGCTCTGCAAAAAAGGCAGCCATGCGCTCAAAACCATTCTCAGCTTCTTCTAGCCCTGTGTGCATAGAGCCCATAATCACGCGATTTTTCAGCACGGTAAAGCCGAGATCCAGCGGTTTTAACATATTTGGGTATAGGCTCATGCCAACGGTCTCCGATTGATTTTTTTGAGTCAGAATTCGTAACTAGACGGTGTCAAGTTTGTGAAGGTTAACGCGCTATGTAGACAGTGTCAAGATTGCTGTCGCCATCAGTCCAAGGGTGGTTTCGGTCTATTGTTCGCGTTGTATACCGGCAGCTACCGTGAATTAAGCGTTCTGGCCAAAATTATTAGGTGTTATAGATGTTTGTACGGCAGAAAGTGTGTGGCGGATTTTGTTGATTGTATCGGCTTAGAGTGGAATAAGTTCATGGGTATATTTGTTCCAGAGCGCCTTGCTCATTGTAAAAACTGTTTTCCCAACTTGCCGCTGACATATTGGGAGTATACAATTCGTATATAAACCGTATATTGAGGTTGGTCATGGGTATTGTGAAAATAAGTGATGAGCTGCATGAAGAGATTCGTAAAGCCAGTGCAGTTATGGTGCGTTCAATCAATGCTCAAGCTGAATATTGGATGAAAATGGGGATGCTCGCCGAGGCGAATCCGAGCATGTCGTTTACGCAGATTGTGAATGAAGAGATGAAGCGCGCCAATGTCGAGACACGGCAGATTGTCGGTGGCTGATATTAGACTAAAAAGCCTAGCAGAATTGCAGGTAATGCGTGAATCGGGGCAGCAGCTAGCGTCGGTATTTCGTTATTTGGACACGCAGTTGGAGCTTGGAATCTCTACGATGGAGATTAATGACCTCGCTGAACGTTATATTGTCGACAGCCTGGGTGCACGGCCAGCAAGCAAAGGCCAGTATGGCTATCAATACGCCCTCAATACCTCTGTGAATAATGTGGTGTGTCATGGTGTTCCTGCGGGTAATCAAAGGATGAAGTCTGGTGACATCGTCAATGTCGATATCACCCTAGAGCAGGGCGGCTTTATTGCGGACTCCAGTAAAATGTATTTATTTGGTGATGTGGCGCCAGAGGCTAAACGTCTGGTTAACGTCACTTACGACGCTATGTGGGCGGGCATCAGAGAAGTGAAACCCGGCGCTCGGCTAGGTGATGTCGGTCACGCCATTCAGCAGTATGCGGAACGACATGGCTACACCATCGTTCGCGAATACTGCGGTCACGGTATTGGCCGAGAAATGCACGAAGAGCCTCAGGTTTTACACTATGGCCAGCGCGGTAGGGGGCTACTTTTAGAAGAGGGCATGACTTTCACCATAGAACCCATGATCAACCAGGGTCGGGCAAAGGTGAAAACCAAAAAGGATGGTTGGACTGTGGTGACCAGCGATAAAAAGCTGTCGGCGCAGTGGGAGCACACCATCGCGGTGACCGCGGACGCTTATGAGGTGCTTACACTCAGAGACGAAGAGTGTGAACTCGCGGCGGATTCTTCTGAGGAGGCTGAATTATATGTATCAGAATAGAGATATTATCGCGCGCCTGCGTGAACGTATCCCATCTTTTGAATGTGTATCGGGTTGTCACGACTGCTGCGGGCCGGTAACGACCTCGTCGGAAGAGATGTCGCGCTTGCCGGTGAAGACAGACGCCGAGCATGAAGCGGCCTTGGGTGAGCTTAGCTGCGTACACTTAGGCCCCAACGGTTGTACTGTGTATGGCGAGCGGCCGTTAATATGTCGGTTGTTTGGCACTACCCCGCGCATGCCTTGCCCGAATGACCGGCGCCCTGTTGAATATGTCGATCCTGAAACGGAACAGCAGGTTCATCACTATATTGCGAGTACACGGCAGGTATTGGTTTAGCGATCTCAATGCTTGTTTCACGCCCTGATTTCTAGTCTTAGTCTACGACAACATAAGGCAGCGGCCGGCTGAATTTATAAGTCGCTGCCATAGAGTGCTTGTTGCGTTAGTGTAATTTAAGTTTCGGTTTGATCGCCCGGTGAATGCGGCCGGCCAGCGCAATGAGCAAGGAATTGAAAACGCCGTGTATTGCCAATAGGTGCATACGGTAGAGCGATAAATACGCTAGGCGCGCAATGGGGCCGCCAATGCGCATTTCACTTCCAACAAATCCGCTCATTAAGCCGCCGACGGTGTTGTAATTACTAAGCGATACCAAGGAGCCAAAATCTCGGTAGCGAAAATCTTTTAAGGACTTGTTGCGGCGGCTACGCAGGAGGTTTTTATATACGAGGCTGGCCATTTGGTGCGCGGCTTGAGCGCGGGGTGGTACAAAGCCGCCGGCCGGGAGTGCGCAACTGGCGCAATCACCAATCACAAAAATACGCTCGTCGTTACTTGATTGGAGTGTGGGTAAAACCAGTAGCTGATTGCGGTTGTTTGATTCTAGACCTGGAATCTCGGCTAACAGCGGTGGCGCTTTAATACCGGCGGCCCAGACACGAATATCACAATCGATGGCCACATCCGTTGAGGTTGTGAAGCCCTCGTCTGAGCAGTGTTTTACGCCTGTATCGCAGCGTACTTCAATACCGATTTTTTCCAAGGTACGCGTGGCGGCTTTTGAGAGTTTTTCAGAAAGTGCGGGTAATATACGCGGGCCAGCTTCAATCAAGGTGATTTTGTAATTTACCTTAGCGGCCGCATTGCGCTGGTAGCCCGACAGACCTGCGGCAGTGTGCTGTAGTTCGGCTGCGAGCTCTACTCCAGTGGCGCCGCCGCCAACGATGCCAATACGTAATACCGGATCTTTACGCTCGGCGGTATTTTTGTCGCCATTTAAGGATTCGCAGCTGAGGCGGTCGGTCTGGTTTAATAAATGTTGATGGAAACGTTCGGCTTGGGCTTTGTCGTCTAAGAAATAGCAGTTATCTCTCGCACCAGGTACACCGAAATCATTGCTAATGCCGCCAATGGCAATCACTGCATAGGTGTAGGGAAGGTATTGCTTTGGGGTAATCAATTCGCCGTCTTCATCGTAGCGTGCGGCTAATACTAAATTTTGCTGTTCGCGATCTATGGTTTCTAAGCTACCCTGCAGAAAATTAAAATGCTTTTTCTTACCATGGTAGCGGTAGTTGAGTTCGTCAAAGGCGGAATCGAGTGAGCCTGCTGCAACTTCGTGAAGGAGAGGCTTCCAGATATGGCTAGGGTGTTTGTCGACTAGGATTATTTGTGTGGTTTTGCTGCGTTTGAATTTATTGCCGAGTTGAGTCGCAAGTGCCAAACCACCGGCGCCGCCACCAACAATAACGATGTTTTCCATAGTGCACATCTCGCTAAAAGTTTTGCGCGAAGATTAGCAGCGCAAAGTCTGTGGGTATATTCTTCAAAAGTCGTGGGATTGCCGTTACTTAGTAGCGGTCTCGGCCGTGTATTGTAACATCTCGACGTAGCGGTCGGTGCTGTTCACGAGTGCGTCGATCATGTTTTTTTCTTCAATTAAATGGCCAGTGTTGGCGAGTTCGATCAGTTCACTATTAGCAATGCTGGCCGACAGTTGCTGTGATGCACTTAATAGGCAGGTGCGGTCTAATTCACCGTGAATAATGGTGACCGGTACCTTGGGGAGTTTATCGATATTGTTCAGTATTTGATTTTCGTCGATAAAGTAGCGATGTAGCGCATAGTGTGTCTCTATCCGTACTTTCAAAATAAGCGCGTCATCCGGCACCCTTGCTGATGCACCGGAACTCAGGTTATGAGTGGCGACTTTGCTCGACCAATCTGACCAAATCCCCGCATATTTTAATTGGCTGGTGTGATCGCCGTGATGCAGGCGCTGATAGAATGCTTTCACCAGATCCGCTTGTTCGGCTTCTGGAATGTCTTGGATAAACGCTTGCCAAGCATCGGGAAATAGTGCGCTGGCGCCTTGTTGGGCAAACCAAAATAGATCCTGTTCCCGGCCTAGAAAACAGCCGCGCAGGATCATGCCGCTAACGCGGTGAGGAAAGGCCTGCGCGTAAAGTAAACCCAAACAGGCGCCCCAAGATCCGCCGAATATTAGCCACTGCGTAATATTGAAATGCTGGCGAATAGCTTCAATGTCGTGAATTAGGTCTTGGGTGGTGTTGTCGCTAAGCTCGCCTTTTGGTGTCGAGAGTCCACAGCCGCGCTGGTCAAAGGCAATTATGTAGTAATGTTCCTGATTGAAATAGCGGCGATGATTTTGATTGCAGCTTGATCCTGGGCCGCCGTGCAGAAAAACCACCGGTATACCCTGAGGGTTGCCACTCGCTTCAACGTAGATTTGATGCACGGACTCAGTGTTGATTACTGTCGAAATACTGGTCGAGCGCGGATATAAGCCTGTAGTCATCCTAATTGCTCACTAGTGTGTGGCGCTAGTTTACGGATTTTAATATTGCGGGTATAGCGAGCTCGTATCCTGCGCCTACTGTGTACCCGAACTTAGCGAAATTCGATCTCAGCCTCGTGACCTAGCGTGTTGTGCTCATTGCGATATGTCCAATTAAAACGTTCGGCTAGCTTACGGCTTAAGTCCAGTCCCAGACCAAAACCCAGGTCTTCGTTCAACGCTTTGTCGGGCTCTGTTTCGCGATTACTGATACGGACGCGGCTGCCCCTTTGGTGTATGCGGACTTCACCTTCGTGGGTATGTTGAAAAGCGTTGCGGATTAAGTTATCCAAGAGAATTTTAGTGGGGATAGCCGGTAGCGAGAGAGTGGCCTCCTTGGTATCAATATGCACAGTCACGGCTTTGTTCTGCAAAAGATACTGCAATTCTTGATGACATTGTTGAATCAGAGAATCTAAGCGCGTGGCCTGTTTTGGCAATTGCGTTCCGTCCTCGCGACTCAGCCACAACAATGTTTCAGTAAGATGGCGCATGGTCGCGCTGGCCCGGTCAATGCGGTCGATAATACGTTTTTCATTGGCTTCGGGATTAGGGTGAATTTTGTTCAGTAATTCTATGTTGCTGCTGATGGTGGCGATGGGAGTGCGTAACTCGTGGCTGGCGTGACGGAGGAATTTTTGCTCGCGTTCGAGTGACTGTTGTACTGACAATAGACTACTGCGAATGAGCTCCGCGAGGGTGTTGAGTTCGCTATAGCGGAATGTTGGCGGGTCTTGGACTAAACGCTGGGGGTTTAAGCTTTTTGCCCAGTCACGCAATGCTTCAACTGGATTTGCGACAGACCGCAGGATTAATAGTAAGAGTGTGCCAAACACTAGAAGTACTGCGATGGCTGTAAATAATGCTCCGCTTACAGGGTTAATTTTTCGAGTGAAGGCCATTTTCTCAAAGGTTTTACGCGTAGAATGGCGAGAGATATAGCATAGCTTGCCATCTGCGGTTATGGCTTGAGTTACAAAATAGGCAGCGACAGGTTTGGAAAATATGCTGGGCTGTATAATAAATTTTTTGAATTCATAGGGTTGGCTTGGCGGTTCACTGATGTGCTCTCTAACAAGCGCTGGTACCTTTGCCCAGTCGTCGCTGATCTGAAAGTCGAGTAGTGTTGCACGTCCGTTCTCGTCCAGTTTCACGGCTTTGGCTACGTCGATCATATTTTTGCGAGTGATGGTGTCCAAACCCTGAATAAAATACTGCACGGTTACCACTGAATATAGCGCGACCATACTGGAGATAAGAAACAGTAAGCTGAGTAAAACGTAGAGGCGGAGACTTAGACCAAGTTTTCGTGTTTGCATTTATTCTTGCTCTAATCAGCGGGCGAGCGCAAGGCGAAGCCCTGACTGCCGATGGTTTGAATTAAGGCTTTATTATTATCCTGATCGACTAGCTTACGTAAATTATACAGGTGAACTTTTAAACTATTGCTGTCAGGTACATTGTCGCCCCATACTGCGTGGATAAGTTTTTCGCGACTTACGGGCGCAGGGCTGCGCCGAGCAAGAGCTTCTAGTATCTTATATCCAGTGGGCGACAGCTTAAGTGTTTCGCCATTGCGCACGGCCTGCTTTAGGCGCGTGTCGATCGCCAAATCAGCGATATGAAATTTCTCGACTTGACCACTGCGGCGTTTGGCGAGTGCATTGACTCTGACCAATAACTCTTTGAGTTCAAAGGGTTTGACTAGGTAGTCATCGGTACCGGATGCAAAGCCTTCAAGTTTGTCTTCAAGGGTGTCGCGGGCCGTGAGCATTAGTACTGGGGTATCGATTCCCTCCTGACGCATTGACGCACACACCGACAGCCCATTCATCTTCGGCATGTTGATATCGAGGATAATCGCGTCGTAGTCATTTTGCTGAATGAGATTGAGTCCGGCTACACCATTGGCGGCGTGGTCACAGATGGTGGACTCCAGTTCAAAGAAGTCCACCACGGTGGCTGCCAGATCAAGATCATCTTCTACTAGAAGAATATTCATAACAGCAAAGGCTCAATTATGTGATGGTAGTCGTAAGTAAGCGATTCTTTGCCCGAGTAAATAGCGTGGCAACATCGTGTTGAACATACAACAGAGAGGGAATAATGATAAGCGTTATAACTGTCGCAAACAGAATGCCGTAAGCAAGTGATACTGCCGCGGGAATGAGAAATTGCGCCTGCGTTGAGGTTTCGCCCATTAACGGTGCTAGACCTACGTAGGTAGTGACCGACGTTAAAAACACGGCGCGTAGGCGACTGCGGCAAGCTTCGCTGATCGCATCGTGGATATTGTCGGCTTCTTTTTTAATTTCATTGAATCGCGATACCAGTAATAGGCTGTCATTCACCACTACGCCACTCAGGGCGATAATGCCGTTAAACGAGAGGATACCCAAGGGCAGGTCATTAAACCAGTGGCCTAGAATAGCGCCGACCACCCCAAAGGGAATGGCGGTCATGATAATTAGGGGCTGCACATAAGATTGTAGCGGAATGGCCAGCAGCATAAAAATGATCAGCAGCGCCATAATCGACACCTTAGCCATTGATGTTTGGGTTTCTGCCTGCTCTTCAGCTTCGCCGGCAAAATGCACATCTAAGCCGGGGTATTTTTTAAGCAGTGGTGGAATGATCTGGTTTTTTAGTTGGGCAACGAGCTCGGTCGAAGACAGCAGGTTTTTATCGACATCGGATGAAATATAGATGGCGCGCATATTGTCGATACGGGAAATCGATTGCCGGGTGAAGCCATAGTCGATGGTGGCAATACTCGACAGTGGCACCACACTGCCATCGCTGGTGCGAATCTTGGCTGCCAATAAATTAGATGGATTACCTCGGTCAGATTCTGGGTAACGCACTTTTACTTCGACTTCGTCAGTACTGCGCTGGAAGCGTTGTACTACTTGGCCTTCAAAGGCTTGCAGGACTTGAGTTGCTAGACCCTGGGTGGTTAAACCCAGCGCTCGACCTTGGTCATTTAACTTCAGCACAACCTGGGGTTGACCGGGGGTAAGGTTGTCTTCAATGCCATTCACCGCGGGGATGGCTTCTAGTTTTTCTTTCAATGCTTGGCCCGCTGCGGCCAATACGTCGTCATCGCTAGAGCGTAATTCAACGCGCAGGGCATCTGCCATGTGGCGGTGACTGCGAATGGTTAAGGACAGTGCGCCTTCTAAGTTGCCGGCGAGTTTACGCCAGCGCGAGGTGAATGCATCCATGCTATAAGGGGTGTCCTCGCTTAACTCGACGGTCACTTGGCCAGATTGAATACCGCTTGATAGCAGTTGTAGATTGACGATACTGGTGTCTCCGACATTGCCACGTAACTGAGCATCGGCGGTATACGCGGTTTTTTCCAGTGTCAGTAAATTTTGATGGGTAATACCAAAGCTGGCGTCAGCCTGCATAGTCAGAGCTGCTTGGGTGGTATCGCCACTAATGGAAGGAAAGAAACTCAATTTCACTGCGCCGGTGAATGGCATGCTTGCCACACCAATGAAAATAGTGAGGAACAACACCAGAACGGCATAGCGCTGGCGCAAAGCTGTTTCAATCACTTCGCGATAGCAACGTTCGGTAAACCAAAATACGCCTGCATCAATGGCGTTCTGTAATTTCTGCCAGCCCTTTGTTAATGGATTTTTCGCTGCGTTTTGCCGGGTATTCAAGTGCGCGAGGTGAGACGGCAGAATTAATTTAGATTCCACTGCTGACAGTAGCAGACAGATACCCACTACCACGGCGAACTGAGAGTAAATCTGACCCAAATTACCGCTGACTTTGGAGAGTGAATAAAAAGCAGCGACGGTGGTGAGTATGCCGAACAGGGTCGGCAGGGCGACATTCATCGTGCCCTTAATGGTATTGTCCAAGGTGTCGCCATATTTAGCGCGCTGAGTATAAATACTTTCGCCTATCACCACCGCATCGTCGACAACTATCCCCAGCGCCATGATTAGCCCGAAGGTAGAGAATTGATTTAGCGACATGCCCATGACGCTATCGCCCATTAAAAACAGGGTGCCGAAATAGATAAACGGCAGGCCCAGTGCAACCCAGATTGCCACACTTAAATTTAAGAATAGCGCCAGCATAACAAATACCAGTATTACGCCGAGCAGGGCATTTTTTACGAGTAGATTGAGGCGATCCATGATGCTTTCGCTGCGATCATACCAGCTTGCCAGTCGCACGGACTCTGGCAGACGGCCATCTTCAAGCCACTGGTCTACAACCTGCTGAGCTCCTTTTACGGTATTGGAAATATCATCGTTCCCAGTGGTGATAACTTGCATAGCGATGCTGTCTTTGCCGCCAAAGCGGGACAAAACTGAACCTTCGTCATCAAATGTGTCGTGGATAGTGGCAACGTCACCGAGGCGAATTTCGGTGCCCTCAGTGCTTGTTAACAGAGGAATATTGGCAAACTCTTTTTTCTCATATGCCTGCTGTGCGGTTTTTAATTGCAGATAGATATTTTTTTCATTCAGCACCGGTGTGCGCGTCGTCGTAGAGCCATTGTTAACCGCGGTTTCAACATCGGACAAGCTTAGGCCGTAGGCTTGCAAGCGGCCCTCATCAATTTCGATCGACATCATGGGGTCGAGCTTGCCACTAATACTGACCTTGCTAACATTGGGATTGGCGAGTAAATCCGTTTTGAGTCGCTCAGCTAATTGTTGAAGGTTATGGCGATCCATTTCGCCATAAAGTTGCAGCCAGAGCGCGTGTTCTTGTCGTTGCGCCTTCTCAATAACAGCTTGTTCAGCTTGGTCGGGAAGATTGGAGATGGCATCGACTGCGGATTTTACATCGCGCAATAATACGTCTAAATCATAATTGGTTTTCTTTTCGACGGTTACCGACACACCATTGGCAGTCGAGCTACTGGTAAGGGATTTAATGCCGATAACATCTTCTAATGAATCTTCGATTTTGATGGTCAGGCCTTCTTCTGCCTGCTCGGCTGAACCGCTGTCGTAGACCATCGACACGGTTATCTTATCGGGTTCTAAACTGGGAAAAGCTTCTTTGCGAATGCTGCCCATTTCCATTACGCCAAGCACGATCACCAGTAGCAGCATCAAGTTGGCGGCGACCGGATTGCTGGCAAACCAGGAAATAATACCCCGCATGGGTCCACCGTTATTCATTTTCTAACTCCTGGGGCTGTGCACCCATCCCTTCGGTATAGCTACTTAATGGATGAATCAGCACGTGTTGGGCGGCGCTGGCGAGTTGCGCTGGGGGAGTTAGATAGAGTTTGTCGCCAATACTAAATTGGGGCGTGGCATCGAAACTTGCTAACAGGCTGTTGGCGTCGATATACCAAATTTTGCCCCGCTGGCTAAGGGCGGAGCTTGGCAGTTCCCATAGTCCCTCTACCGGACGGCCTTGAATACTGGCTTTGACGAAGGTGCCGGGAATTAAGCTTGGTGATTTCGTCATGGGTGATTCTACTGCCACCACCAGTGCGCGTTGGCGGGTGCTGCTATCGAGGTGACCCTCGGTGCGCAATACCTGCCCTGTCCATGAAGCGCCGGTCTCCACATCCGTAATTGTTGCCGTTAATGGCGTAGCGTTTATGTTCTCGGTCGTGGGCAGGCTTTGCCACTGTTGGGCGCTCAGTGGAATTTCTGCTTCTAAGCGGCTGGCACTGTATAAGGTGCCAATCGCACTGCCTGTTTGTACAAAACTGCCTGGTGCAATATCGCGCGACACAATTACCGCGTCAAAAGGCGCGGTAATACGGCTTTGTTCGAGGTCTTTTAATGCACTGCTTAAAGTGGCCGTGGCCTGGTTCACGGCGGCTTTAGCGGTAGCGACTTGGGGTTTGTGCAAGACCAATTCTGAGTCAGGATCGCCGTCTAAACCTGACGCCTGCCACTCTATTTGGGCCTGAGCCTGCTCACGTTCGGCTTCAAGTAGGGCCTGCTTAGCGGCTTCCAAATCATATTTTGCCTTGGCAACGGTCGCGCGGTAATCACTGTCTTCGATCTTTGCGAGTAGGGCGCCGGCTTTAACCAACTGACCGGCTTCAAAGTCGGTTGATAAGGATTCGATGCGGCCGCTAACGTAGGCTGTTAAGGCTAATTGATACCGGGCCTTCATTTCGCCATGACCAATAATACTGGCCTGATACTCGCCGATATTGACGATGGTGGTACTTACACTAGCCTTCTCGTGCTGTTCTGCCGGTTTTGGCATGGGTTTTTTCATTTGCGCTTTGCTGGCGGCCATCACATAGAGAACAACAGAAATGAGCAGGGCGATGGTTAGCAGTAGAATAAGTTTAGGGGATAGTTTGCGGCTCATGCTTGTACTCCAAGGCCCAAGGCGAGACCGAGGGTGATCCGGTTCGCGAGTCGTTGATAAATAAGATTGTCGAGTTGCGCTGCTAGGTCATAGTTTTGCTGTTGCACACTGAGCAAGTCGAGAATGTCCACTAAGCCCGCGCGGTATTTACTTTGATACTGGGCTTCGGTGCGTTCGGCGGCAGCAAGTGCATCGGTAATGTGGCGCTGACGTTTGGCTAACTCCTGTTCACTGCCAAGTGCATCTTCTACTTCGGCAACTGCGGTGAGAAGTGCTTCTCTGAACACTTGGTAGCCTTGGGCAGTTTCTAAATCAGCAATTTTTGCGGCGGCGCGCAGCTCGCCGCCGCGATATATCGGCGCGACTAATTGTCCTAACAGCGACCAAGCAGGACTTTTTAGTAATGCCGATGAGAGGGATGTCGCTGAGTCGGTAAGTGCCGCCTGTAAGCTAAGACTGGGTAACATGTCTTTGTATGCGGCCTTGCTGCGTAGGGCTTTGGCCTCAATGGCTAGGTACGCGGCTTGTAAGTCCGGGCGTCGTTGTAGATTTTGATTAGGCAGAGCCTCTATCGGCAGCAATACATCAGGGTAGTGTGTGGTCGGCTGATAATCGACAAGATCACTCTGGCCAAGTAATTGGCTTAAAGCGCGCCGCTGGCGAGCTAAGTCTTCAGCGTATTCCGCCATGGTGGCTTTTGATCGATACACGGCGCTGCGCGCAGTATCGATATCTTCGAGTTTACCGAGTCCGCTGCGGTAGCGGTTTTCGATAAATTTGGCGGTTTGTTCAAGACTGCTATGTCGCTGGCTTTCAATATCAATGGCATGCCCTAGGGCGATGCTGTTTAGCCAGGCGGTTATTACTTCGGCCGCGAGTGCGTCCTTTGCTGATTGATACAACGCCTGCTGCTCGGCAATATCTTTAGCGGCCGCCAGGTAGCGATCGTTCAACTTGCCCCACACATCGAGTTGCCAGTTGAGTGTCAATGAGCCGCTATAGCTTGTGTCGTTGTTTGCTGCGCTGCTGTCCTTTGTATCTTGCTTGGCTGCGTTGAGACCTGCGTCCAGTTCGGGAAGTCTGGCCGCGCCAGTTTGGCGGCGTTCCATTTGACTTATTTTTAAGGTGAGTAAGGTTTGCTGCAGGCTAGGGTTAGCGTCGACGGCACGTGAAATTAGTGCATTAAGACTGTTTGAACCGATAAGGTCCGGCAGGCTTATCAAATTCGCTTCGCTTTTCTCTGCAGTGGTGTTCGTAATAGGCGCAAAATCCCGTCGGGCTTGATCTGCGTAGCTATGGCTATTCGGTGTAGCCGCGCAGCCAACCAAAATTGCAGAGCTCAGGCAAAGCGCGGCCAAACGCTGAGTAGTGGTTGATGTAGGCAATGGTTGATTCCCTGTATTCGCTTGCTGTCAAAGGAAATAGTCCGTGGCCGCCAGACAGCGAGGACTATTCTTGCAGTGAAGAGTAGTGGATTGCGGGTTAAGACAGGGTTAAGCGATGAAGGGCTTTTTCACTAAAAGGGAGTTTTTTATTGGAGGGGGTAGTTGTAGGTAAAATTAGGCCCGTCCGACGACGGGCCTTAGTATTACTATATAAATCGGATTATTAGTAGCAATGCGAGTAGCGCGACCATCCATGCCACCATGCTGCTAATTGATATAGTGCGGGAAAATATTCCATTACTGCCGTGCAAGTTGCCTAGTCTTTGTTCGAAGGCATGGCCTGCGCTGATTATTTGCCCACGAGCATATGTGTCTACCTTACGGAAAACTCGGCCGCAGGCATTGATAAACATCGGTATCGGGCGTCTATACAGCCAATCTACGTCTAAGTTGGTTGACGGTAATTCGGGTGGATACAAACCTTTCAGATTTAGCCAAACAAACGCCAGTGCCGAGAAAAATAGCAGCTGAGTCTGGGTGAGAATGTGGCTCACGTCATAGGCGCTGTAATTGGTGGGGAAGGGCAGATGCTGATAAAGCAATTGCGGAAAGATGCCTATGGCAATACATAGCGTGGCGGCAATGCCCATTGCTAATAGCATATTCCAAGGGGCTTCTTTGCAGCGAATACCTGAATCGTGTGCAAAAAAAGCGAAGTAAGGAATTTTAATACCGGCGTGATGAAATACACCCGCTGACGCGAATAGCAACAATAACCAAACGATATCAAAGTTCTCTTTGAGCGCTGCCGACATGATCATTGATTTGCTGACAAAGCCGCTAAACAGTGGGAATGCTGATATAGAGGCCGCGCCAACAATACAGAGTATGGCGGTTTTCGGCATCGATTTATAAAGGCCGCCGAGTTCGGAGCCATTAATGCGCCCAGTGCGATATAGCACCGCGCCCATAGACATAAATAGCAGGCCTTTAAAGATGACGTCGTTAAAGGCGTGTGCAACGGCGCCGTTGATACCTAGCTCTGTGCCAATACCAATACCCACCATCATAAAACCTAGCTGGTTAACCAAGCTATAGGCGAGTACGCGACGTAAGTCGTTTTCAATAACGGCGAAGAATATAGGGAAACAGGCCATGGTGGCGCCGATATACACCAGCAATTCAGTGCCGGGAAAGCCTCTTGCCATAGCATACACGGCAACTTTAGTGGTGAAGGCGCTTAAAAATACAGTACCGGTTGGGGTTGCTTCAGGATAGGCATCGGTTAGCCAGTTATGGAAGAACGGGAAGGCGCACTTGATGCCGAACGCCATGAACATAAACCAGCTTGCCATAGAGCCTAGGCCGATTTCGGTAAACATCAGGCTAGCGCTTTGTTGGGCATGCAAGATGATACCGACCAGCAGAAGTAGTCCTGAGATAACCTGAATAATCAGGTAGCGCATCCCCGCGCTATAGGCTCTTTCGGTGCGTCTGGCCCAAATTAAAAACACCGAGGTGATGGCCAGCATTTCCCAAAAAACAAATAAAGTCAGTAAATCGCCAGCAAAGACGGCACCCAACGCACTGCCTGCATAGAGCATAGCGGCCACTTGTTGCATGCGATCTTTGATGTGGAGGGAATAAATTACACTGATTAGCGCGGCAATATGGAATAAATAGCCGAACAATAAACTCAAGCGATCAATGTGAATTGGCTTGAGGGCCATGCCCATTAGCTCGGTTTCGACACTATAGATCGCAGGTAATTGCCAGAGGTTTAGAGCGCTTAGAAGAATGACCACGATCATGACCGGGCCGCGCCAGCTTGCGCCGCCTAGGAGGGCGATGACAGCGCCTAGGTAAAAAATAAGAAACGGCGGTAATTCAATCCCCAGCATGATTGTCCTCCTTGCGAATCAGGCCGGACTGCTGATAATAATCTTCGTCACGCATTAAACCTTTGCGCATCCAGCTTGCAACGATCACAAGTACGACGCAGCCAATAAAGCCGTATAAGGGGTAAAATCCGTAGAGGCCTTCCAGCGGGTGCTCGGTATGGCGATGAATAATAAAATCCAAACCGAATAGCAGGCCGCAAATAACATAAAGGCTAAAAAGAATACGGCGCAGTGTTTCGGGCCGGTCGAAAAAGTCCTGGGAATTGCTCATCGCGTTCCCTCCGTAAATATCTGGGATACCAATTCGAAAAGCGGATTGGGGAAGAAAAACAAGAGTACGCAGGCTCCGGCAGTAATACACAGTGCAAGCAGCGCCGCTGGTGGCGCCTCTTTAATGACGACCGGGCCGGCCTGCTGGCCATTGCCCGAAAAGAAGGCGCGCAGCGGAATGGGCAGCAGGTAGGCGATGTTTAGTAGGGAGCTGAGTAATAATACGGCCATGAGAACAAGTTGCTCGGTTTCCAATGTAGCCGTAAGTAGCCACCATTTGCTCCACGTTCCCGCAGTGGGTGGCAGGCCAATAATACTGAGCGAGGCAATAAAAAAGGCAGCCATCGTGATGGGCATTTGTTTGCCGAGCCCGGCCATATCGCTAATATCGCTTTTGTGACTGGCCACTAAAATGGCGCCTGCGCAGAAGAACAGGGTTATTTTGCCGACCGCATGGGTTGCTATGTGCATCACGCTGCCCACTACGCCACTTTCAACAGCAAGCAGCGCCCCAACGGTGATGTAACCTAGTTGGCTGACTGTGGAGTAGGCTAACCGAGCTTTAAGATTGTCTTGGCGGAGGGCGACCAACGATGCCAAGACCACGCCTGCACCGGCTAGATACAGCAGGTAATCTGTTGCTGGGATTTGCTGCAGCGTCTCTAGCCCGAAAATGAAGACTAAAATTTTAACAAGACTGAACACCCCAGCTTTTACCACGGCCACGGCGTGGAGTAAGGCGCTGACCGGAGTTGGAGCGACCATTGCCGCAGGTAACCAGCGGTGAAATGGCATGACAGCCGCCTTTGCTACACCGAAGACGTAGAGCGCGAGAAGCAGAGACAGTAAGCCAGTGCTTAATTGCTCAGGGAAAATGCCGCCGGGGCGAAAGTCGAGGGTGCCGGACACTAGCCATGTCACAATAATCGCAGGAAGGAAGAAAGCAATCGACGTACCCATTAGTATCCCAAGGTAGATACGGCCACCTTGTTTGGCTTTTTCGGTGCCAGCATGGGTTACTAGGGGGTAGGTGCATAACGATAAAACTTCGTAGAAAACAAATAGAGTGAACAGGTTTTCTGCGTAGGCAATCGCCATTACTGCCGCCAAGGATATGGCAAAGCAAGCGTAGAATCGGGTCTGATTATCTTCATTGTGACCGCGCATATAGCCGATGGCATATAAGGTGGTCACGGGCCAAAGTAAACTGGCCACAAGGCTAAACACCAGCCCCATTGCATCAACTTTGAAGCTTAAACTCAGCCCCGGCAGAATCTCCAGCCAGTGCCGAGACAGTTCTTGTCCTTCATTAAAGCTGAAGTACAGCGCTAAATTGATTGCGATCAGCGCAAAACCGGCGAGGATCGATACCGCTTCGCGGATATTCTGCATGCGAGAAAAGGCAAGTACACCCAGCACCGCAATTAAGGGCGTTAGAATCGCTGCATCTATTAACAGGTTTGGCGCGCTCATTAATGCCGACCCTCCTGTAATGCAATTGCCGCTTCGGCGCTGATAGAAACAGGCAGGCGCGTGTCGATGCCAAAATAGATATTACTGAAGACTAACAACCAGAGTGCCAGTAGCATTGCAAAAGGAGCTTCCTTAACGGGGGCGTTGTCGGCGGCTGGTTTAAAGTACAGCGCCTCAACGACTCGCCAGATGTAGACGATTGCCAACAGTGAGCCTAATAGAATCAGAAATACGAGGGGCCAGCGCCCGCTTAATGCAGCCGCGGAAACCAAATACCACTTGCTGACAAAACCCGCCGTTAAGGGCACACCAATAAGGCTTAGGCCGCCGGCTACAAAACCCAAACTTGTCCATGGCATCTTCCGACCTAGTCCCTGCATGGCCGTTAGGGTAGTAGCGCCAATACGGTAGGCGATGGCCGCGAGTGCCATAAACAGGGTGGCTTTCATGAGTGCATGGTTGAAAATATGAAGTAATGTTGCCTGTAGTCCTAATACGCCGCCAATACCTAGACCAATAATCATATAACCGATTTGCGCTACGCTTGAATAAGCGATCGCGCGTTTTATGTCAGCCTGATAGATCGCGGCAATAGAGGCGCTGAATACCGCAACGATACCCAGTGCAATAAAGATATCCTCAAGTGGTATATCGATTTGACTGAATTCACTCGGGAATATCGTGTAGGTAAAACGAATTAGTAAATAAAGCGCGACCTTGGTGGCACTGGCTGCTAAAAAAGTAGTGACGATTGATGGCGCATAACTGTACGCGTTTGGTAGCCAGAGATGGAGGGGGAATAAGGCAAGTTTCAGGCTGATGCCGACCAGAATAAACGCATAAGCGGCAAATACCGTAGAGGATTCACTCGCTGGTGGCAGGCGCGTAGCCAAGTCCTGCATATTCAGCGTGCCGGTCATGATGTAGAGGAAGCCAATACCAATTAAGATAAATGTGGCGCCAATCGTCCCCATAATTAAGTAACGAAAAGCGGCCCATAAGCTCTGCCTAGAGGGCCCGAGCGAAATAAGAGTGTAGGTGGATAGCGAAGAGATTTCTAAAAAGACAAAGACGTTAAACGCATCACCGGTAGCGAGTATTCCCAGCAGACCGGCAAGGCACAGTAGCCAAGCGACAAAAAAGATTGTGTGCTTGTCTTGTGGAATTTCGACATTAATGCTGCTTTGTGCGGCGAGTAAGGCGACCGTGCTGCTGCCGGATACGATGACTAGCAGCCACGCATTTAATAAATCAATGCGATACTCAATGCCCCAAGGTGCTTGCCAGCCGCCGAGAACATAGCTAATTACACCGTCGTGATAGACCGTGTTGAGTAGTGTAGCGGCAATAATGAAGCTGAGGGCGCTGACTAACAGCGCGAATAGCCACGCCAGCTTGCCGCGCCCTAATATTAGACAGGCGGGCGCACCGAGTAGTGGCAGTATAACTTGTAAAATAGGTAAATGGCTTAGCACAAGTGGTCTCGCTGCTGAATGTCAGACTCTTCAATAGTGCCGTAGGCTTTGTTAATTCTTATTACCAGCGCTAGGCCAAGCGCAGTGGTGGCAATACCGACGACTATGGCGGTGAGGATGAGGACGTGGGGCAGTGGGTTGGAATAGACAGTGATACTGTCATTCAGAATGGGCGCACTACCACCGTTAATTTTTCCCGCACTGATATAAAGAATAAAGACAGAGGTCTGGAAGATATTAAGACCAACCAGCTTCTTTACCAAGTTGCCTTGGGCAATCACGATAAAAAAACCAACCATCATGAGTGCGACAACGATCCAATAGTTGTAGTGGGAATACAGAAGTGTCATTCGTTTGGCTCTCTTGGATTATTCAGCTGTGTGGCAAAGCTGTAAAAAATCATCACCATCACGGCGGCGACGGTAATACCGACACCAAGCTCAATAACAATAATGCCAATGTGCTGCGCGGTGATCGCGTTCTCAGCTAATGCAGAGTAATCCAAGAAAGTGCCACCGTTGAGCATGGACACGAGCCCCACGGATCCGTAGAGAAGCACACCGAAGGCGGCTAGCACCCTTAGCGCGGCTGAACTGACAACTTGCTGGGCGAGGTCAACGCCAAAAAACATGGTGTATAAAATAATGGCGGCGGCAAATATTACGCCCGCCTGGAATCCCCCCCCAGGGCCGTACTCGCCGTGAAACTGCACATACAGGGCAAACAGAAGAATTGGGGGAATTAAAATTTTACTGACGATACGCAGTATTTTGTGGTGATGGGCACCGTCTATAACGGGCTTTATGCTTTGAGTGGGTTTTAACATGAGCAATGACAACACGCCGATGCCGGCGGTAAAAATCACGGCTACTTCGCCAAAGGTATCAAATCCACGATAGCTGGCCAGTACGGAGGTGACAATATTCGGAATGCCGATTTCGTCGGCAGATTGGCTGATATACCGCGAACTCACGTGGGAGTGGATTGGTGCGTCTGCCGAGCCAAATGTCGGCATGCCAAGCGTACCGATAAGCAATAACACACCGGTAATGCATACCAAAATTAAAGCTGGGAGGCTTCGGCCGCGATTGATTTTTTCTTTGCGACCAACTAATGCTAGGGTCAGCAACATAAGTAATGGTGATATTCCAGAGCCAACTGCCGCCTCGGTAAAGGCAACGTCAACAGCATCCATCAAGACGAAAAAGCTAGCGGATAGAAAACCATAAATACCGCTTAACATAACTACGGCTACGAGGTCACGGCTGAACACAATGCCTAAGGCTGTTGCGAAAAGTAGGCTGAGCAGGCTGATGTTAATAAAGAGTTCTATAGTAATACCCTCCTCGCCGCAGCGATGCCACTGGTGCTGTTACGCGTCATGGGAGGCGCCTTCTTTGTTTTCGTGTTGTTGGTGTCGCCAGACCGCTTTTGCCAGGGCATGGCTTGCAGTCGGGCTGGTAAATAGAATAAATAATAGGATCATTACGAGTTTGAGCAGAACCAGAGTCCAGCCCGCCAATAGCATTAAGCCTACTAATAAAAGTGTGGTGGCAAGGGTTTCCGTTACGCCAGCGGCATGCATGCGGCTGTATATATCAGGAAACCGTAAAACGCCGAGAGCGCCGGTGAAAATGAGAACACTGCCCATAAGGAGTAGGGCGGCACTTAAGAAACCCAATAGATCATTCATCGGCAGAACGCCCTTCCTCAGCTTTCTGAGTGTGCTCAAAATAACGTAAGAGCGCGATCACACTGATGAAATTCATCAATGCGTAAAGCAGTGCAATGTCGAGGAACTCAGGTCGCCCAAACAAAAAGCCAAGCACGGCAATCAGTAAAACTGTTTTGGTACCGAATAAGTTGGCCGCTAGGACACGGTCAAATATTGTGGGGCCGGCAAACCCCCTGACCATTGCCATGGCCATTACCAGTAGTAAGGTAACCGTCGTTACAGCGAGCATCATTTTTCCAGCAGGTCCACTCGACGGGCCATTTCGCCTGTATCGAGATCATTGAGATTAGCTTGAGTGAGGGCATGTACTAGCACCTCGTTGTCGCTCAGCTCAACGGCAATTGTGCCGGGAGTGAGGTTGATCGAATTGGCATAGATTACACGTCCAATATCGGTTTCTTGACTAACGGGAAAGCGCTTAAACCCGGGGCTGATACTGCTGTTGCCAGTCCATACCCGCTTTACTACATCGATATTGCTGATAACGATTTGTACCGCGAGCCAGCAATAGTAGCGAGGAATATTTCGCGTCAAGTGTATTGGCTGTGATTCGTGATCAACAACATCCATGCGATGGCTAAGCCAAACTACCAGTGCCACCGAGACTGCACCGAAAGACAGCAGCAGGGCTGTGTAGTGGCCCGAATTAGCTAACCATATAGTCGCTAGTAAGGCAGAAATACTGAAGGTATGCTTCATAGATCTCTCTGTGTTGTTAAGCATGAATACTGCTGTAGAAACTCCCTGTTGACGAAGTAACTACAAAGTCTCGCTCAACAGCGGTAGTGGGTTTTCAAAACCTGTGTCATTAGGCCGCTCGCCAAACGATCAGCTTTACCCAGCTCGGTAGTGGCAATCTGCGCGGCGAGGCTTGGAATATTGATGTCGCTTGGTAGGCAATACCGTGCGCCCTTCAATGAATCAATTGCTATGCTGCCTCCTGGGGCTCGGTTTCTTATCGCTCGCTGCGTAAATTCTGATTGCTCGGCATCGGCTACGGTAATATGGCTGCTACCAGAAACAAAACCTTGCAGATAGGCATCACACATTACCCCTTTAGGGCTTGTGGCGCTTGCAATATATTCGACACAACTATATTTCAGCTCTTTGGCGCTGAGCGTCTCAATAGCAATAGTCTTGGCACTACTCAAAAGCCCGAAGCAGATAGCCAGAGATAGCTTAAAATAGCTTTTTCCAATCTGCATCTAGGCTCCTGTTAACCGATTTTATGCGAAGCACTTTGGCATCTAAAGTGTGAAAAGTATTGTCAGGATTGTAACAAAGTGTGCCAGATAGCCGAGTTTGATTGCAACAGTAACTACTCGGAGAATAGTACTTGTCAAACCATTGCGATGTTCGCCAGACTGTCGAACTGCTAAGCTGCTTATGCGGGCTTTAGCCGAGCAACTATAGTAGTTTAGGGCTGTTTGGGCTAGGTGATAAGGCGCAGTAGGCTTGAAATAGGCCAATTGAAGCGTTCCACAAGTACCTAGTTAGCGTGCAAGTTTCGGCGGGATTTATGCAGGATTGGTGGCAAACACGATGGGAATAGATTCAAAGTTATGTATCCTAGTTGTCGACGACAACGAAGATATATTGCAGTTGGTGTCAGAGCTGTTAGTTGCTGAAGGCTATGACGCCGTGACAGCAGATAATGGTGAAGAGATGTATGCGGCACTCTCGCAACGTAAACCAGACCTTATCCTGCTGGATGTCATGCTGCCAGGTCGTGACGGATTTGAGCTATGTCGTCAACTCCGTGCTGACCCAGAAAGCCCCCCGGTGATAATACTCAGCGCAAAAGATCACGAAATCGATAGGGTAGTTGGTCTGGAGCTGGGTGCCGATGACTACATTGTAAAACCATTTGGGAGTCGCGAGCTTATTGCTCGGATTAAGGCCGTGCTGCGTCGCAGTGGTAATACGTCTGTGCAGCGGGCGCAAGGTGTGTATTGTTTTGCTGGGTGGCGTTTTAAGCCTGCCAGAATGGAACTGTTAGATAATGACTCTACAGTGATTCCGCTATCGACCAGCGAAACTGATTTGTTGCTTGTTTTTGTGCAAAATCCGCAGATTCCTCTGTCTCGAGATCGGCTGCTAGCCTTAACTAAGGGGCGTAATAGTGCCGCGTTTGATCGCAGTATTGATTCTCATATTAGTCGTTTGCGTCGTAAGCTCGGCGATAATGCTAAGTCACCGGAAATTATTAAAACCGCTTGGGGGGCGGGCTATCTGTTTACTTGCGCTGTAGACCAGATATGAAAGGGGTGATACCCGATACGCTTAAGGCGCGTGCGCTTCTCCTGCTGACCTTAGTATTTGTGGTATCACACATGATTAGCATAATGATTTATAAGGAGAATCGTTATGCGAGTGTTGTCCTTACCGAAGCGACAGATTTTGGACAGCGCATAATGGGGATTGTGGATCTAGCTTACCGTTTCCCCGCAAATCAGCGGAATGATATTTTAAGCGCTGCGCAAACTCAGTTTTTAACCACTTATCCAGATATCGTACCGATCAAAGCTGTTGCTTGTCAGCAAGATGGTGCTTCTTCTGAAATATCGCGGCGCATTTTTCAACCTTTCGAGACACGTCCCTCTTATCAGGTTGATGTTTGTGTGCGTCGTTTTGGTGGTGTTTGGCCGCTGTTGGGGCAGGAGCAAAAAAAACGCGTGGATATTTTAGTGAATATCCATTTTCCTGATGATGAAACGGCGTCCTTTCATGCAGAGCTTCCTGAGGCAAACTCGCTCTTTAGTGATCGGGTGATCATATATCTTGTCGTGGTTACCGCCCTAGCTTTGTTACTGGCATGGCATCTTATCTTAAAACTTATCGCACCGATCAATAGGCTGGCGGGAGCGGCAGAAAAAATTGGCGTTAACCTCGATGTTGAGTCTTTAGAAGAAGTAGGTCCACGAGAAACCCGCGTGGCACTGCGAGCCTTTAATGAAATGCAAGTACGCCTACAGCGACAATTGCATGGCCAAACTGAAATGTTTGCGGCCATTTCCCACGATTTGAAATCAGCTGTGACCCGCTTGCAGCTGCGTTGTGATTTATTACATGACGAGAAGGAGAGGGAAGGCTTGCAGCGCGTAGTGAAAGACATGCGCTTTATGATCGCGTCAATTATCGATTTTGTACGTGGTGATAGTACCGAGGAGCCGATCCGGCGTATTAGCTTGGGTGATTTATTGGCGAGCTTGTGTGAAGACTTGATTGAGGAGTCGGTACCCATCGAATATCACGTGGATCAAACAGTGCATTTGTACTGTAGACCAATGAGTTTGAGGCGCGCTATACAGAATTTGATTGATAATGCCTGTAAGCATGCAGGTAGCGCCTATGTGGAGATGCAAGTACAGGCAGCAGGCGTATTTATCAATATTGATGATCAGGGGCCTGGCGTCCCGGAGAGTAGACTGGAGGATGTGCTAAGGCCGTTTGTTACCGTTGATGCGTCACGTACTTCGACCTCGTCTGGAATGGGCCTAGGTTTGGCCATTGCGCATAAAATCATTCTCAGCCACGGGGGCACACTTCGCTTGACCAACAAGCCTGGTGGTGGTTTGCGGGCCCAGCTTTACTGTCCTTTTGGCAATCCTTTGCGGTCTTGAGTAGCGCGAGTAGCCAAAGCAAAAATTGGCGCTGCTTATACTCACTTCTCCGCCTTTAAATAATGTATTCGTGATGGTTAACAGCAGTAATAATTAAAAGTTTACGCAATGTAAAGTTTCTGCTAGATTTGCTCCTATAATAATCAATCCGTACCGGCGACTAATACGGCTGTACTCGCAGGTGCTTTCACAGAGTAAATCTGGTAAATAAAAATGAATAAACGGAATTATGGATTTTGTGGGCTGGCCGCTGTCGCCGCCATTTCTGCTACGCCAATACAGGCTGCGCAGTTAGAAGAAGTGATTGTTACGGCGCAAAAGCGCCAAGAAGATATGCAAACGGTGCCGGTATCGGTATCTGCGCTCACGGCAGATCAGCTTGTTGATATGGGCTTTAACGATATTGGCGATATTGCCGCGCAAGTGCCATCACTGATCGTACTTACCAATATCAGCCCTCTGGCGACTACTTTCCGCATTCGTAATATTGGCAATGCCGGAAATATACCGAATTTTGAACCCGCTACCGGCCTCTTTATTGACGGTGCGTTCCGCTCTCGCTCAGGGATTGGTATTGGCGATCTAGTGGATGTGAGTTCAGTCGAAGTATTGAAAGGCCCGCAGAGTACGCTGCATGGTAAAAACGTTACTGCAGGCGTGATAAGTGTGCAGACCCAAGGACCTAGCGAGCAGCTAGAAGCCATGTTTGAGGTCAATCTTGGCAGCGATGATTTACGGCAAATTAAATCTTATGTCAGTGGCCCATTAAACGATTGGTTGAGCGGACGTTTAAGTGTGGTAGATACTCGCCGCGGTGAACTCATGGATAATGTCGCCGGCCCTGGCGCAGATGGCTTAAATAGCTATGCAGTTCGCGGCCAGCTACGAGCCGATTTTTCAGATGCGCTAAGCGCTCGGCTGATTGTCGGTTACGCAGAGAAAGACATGAACACATTAACCGGTGACGTATATTTGAGTGAGGAGAGTCAGCGCATTGTTCGCAATGCTGGCGGGAGTTTAACCATCCCCAATGATCCAAGTGACCGACTAGTTGAATATGGTGATGGCAGTTACTACCAAGGCGATTCAAACGACATTATTTTAAATCTAAGCTACGCCGGAGATGGCTACACGCTGACCTCTATCACTAGCTATGACGATTACGATGGCCTAAATTTTGTCAGTGATGTTGAACAGAGCAGTTTGCATGTGGCTGATTTTATCGACCGTCAGCAGGGCAGTTCGTTCTCCCAAGAGTTTCGTATAGCTTCTGATGGTGGCGATGACTTCAATTGGTTGTTTGGCGGTTTCTACTTTAATAACGAGTTTATTCGTGGTGACAAAAGTCTACCAGAGTTCCTTGCTACCGAAGATGTCGAAGCCTACGGTGATGCGATTGTCGATGAGTTGATTTCCGGCGGTGTATTGCCACTGAATTTATTGCCGTTGGTCATTCCTGCCTTTGGGGTAGAGGGTGATCGTGGCGATTACTATATTACCCAAGATACCGACAATATTGGCCTATTCGCTAAGCTTGATTTTGAGTTCAGTGAAAAATGGAAAGGCGCCTTGGGGATTCGTTATTCCTACGAAGACAAACACGGTGTAGTGAATCAGAGCTCACAACTGTCAGCACTCGGCTGTGTACCGCCACTCAATACCAATCTGATCTGTCAAGTGACGCCAGACGGCAATAATTTTGACCAGAGTGATGCCTTTGAAGCGGTGACAGGTTCATTGTCGGCAAGTTATTTTTTAAGTGCTGACACTATGTTGTATGGCGCAATCTCTTCTGGTTTTAAGTCCGGCGGTTTTAGTCTGCAAAACGGCACGGCCACCGATGAGTTACGGCCCTTTGATGAAGAGAATGTGATTAATGTGGAATTTGGCGCGAAATCGGAATTCCTCGATCGCCGAGCGCGCGTGAATGCGTCTATTTTTCATACCGAATACAAAGATTTTCAAAATGCGAGCTTTGCCGGTTTAGTGTTTATTGTTAACAACGCTGAACTGGTCACCGTCGACGGTATTGAAGTTGATTCGACCATGATATTGACTGAAAACGCGATGGCGACGGTGAATCTTGCCTACATCGACACGCTGTATGACAGCTACACAGGCGGCCAGTGTTATTACGGACGTGAAGCTGACAACGACCTTGGTCAATGTGATTTAAGTGGAGAGGCGCTGCCTTCCGGCACAAAGTTTAAGGCCAATATCGCCCTGAACTGGCGACGACCGTTTTCCGGCGGCGACGTCTACTCTCGTCTAGATCATGTGTATTCCAGTTCCGCTAATGCTAGTTCTTCTTTGGATCCGCGGTTCGATATGCCGGCCTCTAACGTCACAAATCTGCGGTTTGGTTGGCGCAATGATTCTATTGATCTGGCGGTGTGGGCTAAGAACCTCACGGACGAAGAGATTATTAATCAGGTGGCGCCAGCAAATATACATACCGTTGTCGATACAAGAGTTGGCGCTGAAGAGGGTTCCTATCAAGCGTTTTCTTTGCCGCAGCGCTCATTGGGAATTACGGCGCGTTATAACTACTGATCTTAGCTGGCTTCGTTGCTGATTTTACATCCAGCAACGAAGCGCTCGATGTACCACTGTATTAATTCTAAGGATCGGGCTTGGCTAATGGTGTTGTCGTGAATAAGTTGCTGGCCACCCCAGAATGACATCATTAATAGCCACGCTACTTGGCCAGCGTGCTGGGCGTCTAAATTCATAGAGCGCGAAATTATTGGCGTGTATAGGTCGGATATTAATTTTCGATAGCGGCGACTAACCGCACTAAATGGCGTGTTATGTGAGGTGTTGTCGGACAGTAGGGCCCATAATGCTTGTACGCGACCCTCGGGAAAACTGAATAAAATCTGCTGGGCTTTGGTGATGGCAACAACAATATCGTCAGTGTGGCTAACTAGGACTTCATGTGTTTGCGTATAGAGTTTTTCAAACATATATGACGCAGTTTGCTCTGTAAGGTCGTTTACTGAATCAAAATTCTGATAGACGAGCTGCCGACTTACTTTGCCGTGTTCGGCTAGGGATATCATGCTTAGGGTATTCCAGCCGTATTCGTCAACAATGACTGCGGCGGTCTCTAGCAACATTTTGCGGCGGGCGATTTTATTCATATAGGGGCGTGCCATGGTTATTCCTTCTTCGCCTGTGTCGCTGCAAAACGGTGAGTTGATTCTCTGGTCTTGTAATGAACGCGAGTAACTGTCAGTGGTGATGATCTGTGAACTAGTATGAACGTTAATACTAACGTATTTTTGACTTATTATTATAATTTTTTACATGCTGTATATATCTTCATAACGGCGCAATGTTAAAGCCATAATAAAGTAAAAGGTGTTGGCTCATGAAAAAGAAAGTTCTGCTCGGGCTAGTCATTGTGCTGTTGATCGGCGGGGGTGGCTTATGGCAAAAGCGCATTGATATTATGCTCGCGATTGTTAAATTTAAAGCTGAACGCGAGGTGCCGATTGGCCCCAATCGGCAGATAGAATGGCAGCAGGGGCCGACTACCGCCAGTGCGGTAGGTGAACAGACTCCGCCAAATATTATCGTGATAGTCGCGGATGATTTAGGCATTAATGATATTTCTGCGTTTGGCGGCGGCGTTGCTAACGGACGCGTGCAGACGCCAAATATAGACAGCTTAGCCACCGCGGGTGCCATGTTTAATCAGTCTTATGCTGGGGCGCCGATATGTGCGGCTTCCCGTGCAATGATTATGACGGGACGCTATCCGACCCGCACAGGTTTTGAATTTACGCCGCTACCCTCAGGTATGGGGCCTTCGGTGGTTAAAATTGCCAACAGTGGCAACCATGGGTTACCGCCCGCGTTCTATAATCGCGACGCTGATATGGGGGGCTTGAGCTATGAAGATAAAGGTTTACCCGGATCAGAAATTACCATTGCCGAAGTATTAAAAGAGCGTGGTTACCATACCGTGCATATTGGTAAATGGCATTTGGGTCGTGGGCCAGAATTCACGCCGAACGCCCAGGGGTTTGATGAAAGTTTGTTTATGGCCAGCGGCATGCATTTACCGGAAGACGACCCGAATGTTGTTAACGCTAAATTGGATTTCGACCCAATTGACAAGTTTGAATGGGCAAAAATGCAGTACGCGGCGTCATTTAATAATAGTGGTGATGATCGCTTTAAGCCAGCGGGCTACTTATCTGATTATTGGACTGATGAATCGATTAAGGTGATAAAAGCCAATAAAAATCGACCATTCTTTCTCTATTTGGCGCACTGGGGCGTGCATACGCCGTTGCAAGCCACGCGTGAAGACTATGAGGCGGTTGGTGATATTAAGCCCCACCGCTTGCGGGTGTACGCCGCAATGGTCCGCGCAATGGATCGCAGTGTTGGTCGTATAGTTGAGAGTTTAGAGGCCGAGGGGCTTAGCGAGAACACCATTATTCTGTTTACGAGTGATAATGGTGGTGCGGGTTATCTCGGCTTGCCCGATATAAATTCGCCGTATCGCGGCTGGAAAATCACCATGTTTGAGGGTGGAATTCGGGTGCCGATGTTTATCAAGTGGCCCGCTAAAATTCAGCCTGGGGTGCAGGTGGACGCGCCGATTAATCACATTGATATTATGCCTAGCTTGAGTGCTGCAGCTGATGCAATATTGCCAGAAGACCTTGTTGTTGATGGTCGAAATATTATGCCCTGGGCTTTTGGGGAACCGGCCGAGACCCTGCCCCATGACACGCTCTTTTGGCAGAGCGGTTATTATCGTGTTGTCCGCGATGGTGATTGGAAGCTACATGTTTCTGAGCGGCCAAAAAAAGACTGGCTCTACAATCTTGCTGAAGATCCTACAGAGCAAAATAATTTAGCAATGTCGCAACCCGCCGTACTGGCGAGGTTAAAGGGGCTGCTTGACGAGCATGCCGCGTCGGGCCGCAAGCCTATTTATCCTTACACGCTTGAAGCGCCGGTTGCGGTTGATAAAACCTTGGCTGAGGACTTCTTGCCCGGCGATGAATACATCTACTGGCCAAATTGAGGGCTAGACCAAACAGGGTTTGGCCTTAGCTGCGGTCATCGATAATGGCTTGTTCTAATCTATCGAGTCGGTCTTGGCCAAAAACAGCAATTTGCTGGTAGCGGAAACTGGGTACGCCCCAGAGTCCATTTTCGTACATGTCGAGCAGGTTTTCTTGGGCCCAGCCACGCCAGTCCTCGTTATTGAGCAAGGGCTTGGCCAATGACCAATTTAGACCTGCAGTTTCGACAATCGTCTTCATTCCCGCGTCGGTGGCTGCGTCGATACCTTCTGCCCATACGCTTCGGGCAAAGGTTTCTAAAAACTCATTCCCTAGATTGTTTTCGCTAGCATGTTCAAATAGGGCATAACATCGCTCTACGGCAGCGCCTAATGGGTCAGCGGAAAAACCGAACTTAATATTGTGTTTTTCGGCCTCACGCTTGGTGTCTCTAATAATATACATGCCCTTTTGCTGAGGAACTTGCATGCGCCGCATGACCATGGGTAATACCGGTTTTATGACGAGTGCTACTCCGTGACGAGCCGCGAGTTCTCTGGCGCGAATCAGCCCAATATAGGAATAGGGGCTTCGCGCTGACCAATAGTTGATGATGGGCGAAGCGCTTGCTGCTCGAGTGTCTGTAGCTGGCTCTGGCTCAACCGGTGTTGGGGTGCGAGCGCTAATTGGATCAACGGTGGCATTTTTAACGGCCCCGAGCGTTGTTAGGCGCTGTTCAAGATATTCTAAGCGACTCAGGCCCCAATACCATTCGCTGCCGGGCTTCTCGCCGTAGTGAAGCATGGCGCTTAAATAATGGCCCTTGTTTTGGAGCAGGGTTTCATTGGCGAGGAGATGGTGTTGATAGCATTCAACATTATTGGCGATACGCGCATCGATTAGGCTGTTCAGTGCGTCGCTTTGATCCTGCCAGTAGGTCTCGAAAATTGCCGATGCTTTGTCGAGGTAATCGCCTTGCAGCTCGCAGTGCAAAAGCTGGGCGGTAGCGCTATGCGCCAATTCTGGCGTAGTAATTGGCGGTGCGATTGGGAAATCGAGGCCATAAATATTGGCTAGGTAGGCGCTGTCGGCAAAGGCATTTTGTTCCCACAAGCCGGGGGCAGGGTACATATTTTCTTGAAGGCGAAGTACGGTTCTAAAATCGAAAGCGATATCATATCGCGTGGATAAGGCCTTCAAAACCTGCAGTAAAATATAGCTGTGTGGGTCGCTAATTCGCAAATAGACCGTGACTAGATGAGGTTTGCCTGCTTTGCTGCGACGGAACTCCGCCAGTTTTCGCTGCCACCTTAGGAGGCGCTGACTGGTCACTATGCTAAAAACATAAGGCGTTAAACGGCTCATAAAAGTGCTCTTTTAATATGAATAACCACTTTACAGCAGAAAATTGTCAGTTTATTTATTGCGCCAGCAGTGGCCGGCTTACCAATAATTTAGTTGCTTTTAATCCGGCGTCACGGTGATGTAATGCGGCCTGGTAGCTTGGCGTACACAGCATATCAATGAAGGCATCGACATTGGGGTATTGCACTATGATTATTTGTTGCCAGCCATCATCTTCGCCGATAAGGGTTTGCTCCACAGTATTCATTGCGAACAGTGTGCCGCCGCGCTCCATAACGTGCTGAATTGCAACCGCACCATAGCGATTGTAGGCCTCTTCACCGCTGACTGGGGCCGCGTCGCTGTTGTCACCATATTGTGCCGTGTCATGGAAAGCGAGCATATTGATAAATTGCAAAGGCCCGCCCAGATCATTAGCTAATAAATTCCGTAACTGCGATTCGCTGGGATTTAATTTGTCGAGCCCGTGCTGGCCGAGTTCGGCGATGAGTGAGTCAACTTTGGTTTGGTCTATTGGCATTGTGACGTCCGTCTTATATTTTTTAATTTATATTATTTTAAAAACTGCTAGCTGGCATGCAGCTGAGAGTGGCAGCTGCATGCGACGGCGCTTTACAGACCGAGTATGGCGGCTTCTGTCGCTAGCAATGGTGCAATTACTTCATGGCCTTTTACTCGCTCGATAAAACCGCTGAATATTGGCCAGCGCGCGGCGTCAACATGGTAATTGGCGTAGGCCGCGTTAATGAAGGGGCTGACGATGCTAATGTCGGCAATAGTAAGCTCGCCAAACAAGAAGCCTTCTTTAGGCAGAATAGACTCAATGTAATCTAAGATTGGCGGCAGTTGCTTCTCTATAATTTTTGTTACCAAGGCTTCGTCGGTTTCTTGATTGAGAAACATGGGCCGCATAAAACGCTGAAAGAAAATACCGGAAGCCAACTCGGTAACTTTGCTGCCGGCAAGTTCTTCAATCCAGCGGGCTTTGGCCTTGGCCTTAGGGTCGCGTGGGTAAACAGCGACCTCCGGGTAGCTGTCTTCGAGGTATTCGCAGATTACGGTAGAGTCGCAAAGGTTTAAATCGCCGTCTTGCAGTGCTGGAATTTTGCCAAGTGGACTGATTTTTAAGTACCCGGGATCGCCAGAGTAGGGCATCTGTTGAATCTGTTCAAAATCGAGTTTCTTTATAGCCAGTGCGGTGAGGACTTTGCGAACATAGGGCGAAACTGAGTTACCGTGTAATACGATCATGGAGGCTCCTAGATGTAGTGGCAAATTGATGTGGCTGGGGTATTTATTTATCTGCAATCAATTGCTTAGCGTTTTATGTTATGAAATTGGCAATGCCATGAAAAAGCTACTTTACTGAGTAATACGGCGAAATTCTATTAAATCTTTACATTATGTCAGTATTTATGACAGAATTTTCTGCGTATTTATGACGACAGAATATTGCCGTATTCACGATCAATAATTTGATCAGTGAAATCAATGATGGGTGATTGAATAGGGGTGGCTTGCTGTAGCTCTGATATCACTCGATAAACAACTTTCCTGGAAGGACATAATAATGGCGACTAATTTATTTGATCTAAATGGCAAAATTGCCCTAGTGACGGGTTCAAGCCGTGGTATTGGTGAAGAGATTGCCAAATTATTAGCCGAACAGGGCGCGCATGTTATTGTTTCTAGTAGAAAAATTGAAGCCTGCCAGGCTGTTGCCGATGCTATTAATACTGGTGGCGGCAGTGCAGAAGCATTTCCCTGCCATGTGGGGAGCATGGATGACATTAGTAATATATTTGCGCATATCCGTGAGCGTCACGGCAAGCTCGATATATTGGTAAATAACGCCGCGGCGAATCCCTATTTTGGCGATATTCTTGATACCGATCTACTGTCGTATACCAAAACAGTTGACGTTAATGTTAGAGGTTATTTCTTTATGTCGGTCGAGGGCGGCCGAATTATGCGTGAAAACGGCGGTGGGGTTATTGTGAATACGGCGTCGGTCAATGCGCTGCAGCCTGGGCCATTGCAGGGTATTTATTCCATTACCAAGGCTGCGGTAGTGAGTATGACTAAGGCGTTTGCGAAAGAGTGCGCACAACACGGAATTCGCGTTAATGCGCTATTACCAGGTTTAACGAAAACCAAGTTTGCTGGCGCCCTGTTTAGTAATGATGAAATTTACGACACGGCAGTGAAAACGATCCCAATGCACCGGCATGCTGAGCCAGCGGAAATGGCCGGCACTGTATTGTATTTGGTATCAGATGCCTCAAGTTACACCACCGGCGAGTGCATTGTTGTCGACGGCGGTTTAACTATCTAGTCTAGCTGGGCGCCATGTTCACTTTGACTATGGCGCTTGGTCTTTGTTTCCTCGATACAAGGCATAATAAACACTGCAAATTACCACGGTGAGTAGCAGTACTAGGATCTGTTTGCCAAATCGATCACGCAGGCCATTTATTGCGACTTGAATGGTGCCGTTGAAATTAGCTGGCACCTCTAGTACGCCGTTCTTATGTGCGTATTGGTGGTATTGCTCCATCATGGCGGCCATCTTGTCGGGCATGGCGTCGCTTAGATTCTTGGTCTCACCGGGGTCGGTGACAATATTATATAAATGCCATTCGCTGTCACCCACGGGGCCACGGTTTTTAACGATCTTATACTCACCCTGAAAGAGCGCGGCATTGCCACCTAATTCGTAACCAATGAAGTCGTCCTCGGTATACACCTGATCAATCTCGCCGCGGCTAAGCGCAACGAGGCTGCGGCCAACGATGGGTTCTATGCGACGACCGCCAAAATATTCGATAGGCGCTGGGGTGGAGGTGAGTTCGAGAATAGTGGGAGTAATATCAGTAACGTAAGCGAAGGCATTGTTCAGTTTAGCCCGGTCGCTGATAGCATTGCCGGCGATGATTAGTGGCACGCGCATGCCGCCTTCGCCAGCGTAAAATTTGTAGTAGGCCAGTGGTGATGCCGCTGCGCTGGCAAAGCTCGGGCCAATGGTGTTGAAGCTGCCCTTGGTGCCGAGGGTTTGGTAGTCGTTGCGATAGCCTTGCAGTTGCAGGCCGATTCGACTTGGGATACTCCGGGGATTATCACCTCCGGTGGCTTCGCTGCCATTGTCAGAGGAAAAAATGAAAATGGTGTTGTCGTATTTGCCGATGGCTTTTAGGTGGGCGATTAAACGGCCAATATGATGATCCATCGCATCGACCATGCCCGCATAGACGGCCATGCGTTTTGCATGGAAGCGTTTTTCGTCGGCACTTAGTTTGTCCCAATCATTGGTGCTGCTCATCGTCACCATATCGCTGTCGCTTGGGATAATACCCAGTGCCTTGCTTTGGCGTTGACGCTGTTCGCGCAAAACATGCCAGCCTTGTTCGTAGGTATTAATGTATTTGTCGGTGAACTCTTGTGGTGCTTGCACGGGGATGTGTACTGCTTGAAACGGTATATAGGCAAAAAAAGGTTTTGTGTCTGGATTTGAATCGATAAATTCGATGGTTTTGTTCACCAGAAACTCTGATGAGTAAAAATCCGTCGGCAGGGTGGTTTCTTCACCGTCGGCAAACCAATTCGCTTTTTCGTAGATAGGGATATAAGGCTTTTGTTCCCAGTTGTCGGCACCAGTATCCGCCATGGTAATGGTTCGCGAAAATCCGCGCCGGTAGGGTAACTCGTCGCGGGCTTTGCCCAAGTGCCATTTTCCGGCCATGTAAGTATGGTAGCCAGCGGTTTGCAGTAAGCTGGCAACGGTGACGACATTGCCACTGAGAACGCCTCGGTAGTTTTCGCGTGATTGGTGTTCAGGTGGAATGCTTTCGGGAATATTGGGTACGCCATTTTTATGGCTGTCTACACCGGTTAATAGCATGGCGCGCGTCGGTGCACAGCTCGCGGCGGTATGGTAATTGGTGAAGCTGACCCCAGTGGCGGCAAGTGCGTCGAGTGATGGCGTTTGAATTTCACTGCCGTAAGAGGCGATATCACTAAACCCTAGGTCGTCGGCCAGAATGAGGACGATGTTGGGTCTGTTTTCAGCGGTGGGCGCGGCTTCGCCATAGCCTGTCAGCAGTGCCATTAGTGTTGCGACGGCAATTCGAGTTGCCGGCATCATGGCTTGGTTGCCAGTTTTTCCGCCGCGACGAATAAAATGGTCGCAATAACAACTTCAACACCAATCAATTGCGGGGCAAAGGCGGCGTCGTGAAGTAGCCATGCGAGAACGCGGTAGAGCGCTGTAATGGCAAGTAGAAGCGCTGGAGTGTGGAACCACACTTTTCTGGCCGTTAGCAAGCCGGTCAATATCATTAGACCCATGCCTAAAAAGAATGCGCCGGTATCGGCGATTTGCGAACTTCGCGCAAGCCCCTCGAGTAGCGGGACGTCTAGGCCTTTTGCGGCACCGGCGGGATCTATTGCCCAGCGCAGGCCGATGAAAGTAAATAGGATGCCCGGTGCGCACACGAGAATGCGGAGTAGCTTTAGCATAGTGACCTTAATTCCTTATAATTGTTTTGATTGCAGCTAGGCATAGCTCACTACTTTTAGGCACTGATTATGCCGAAGTCCTACTCTGTGTTTGAATACGAACTGGCTGTAATAATGTGAGCTTTGCTATGTTTGTTATCATTTTTTTGTCATAGTATATGCCAATAAAAATACCCTCGCAATTAAGCCGTTGGTCTACAGTTTCATCTGCCATGAGGGCAGCGCCAATAAGCGTATCTTCGTAAGGTTGCTATCTATACTGGGACGCTAAGCTAAGTGCAGCAAACGAATAACAATGAGAGATATTGAATAATGACTGAATTTTCTAGAGTAATGCGCGATTTTACGTCCGTACTGCCAGCCTTGACGTTTAGGCCGCCAAAGGATGCGGAAAAGAAATCCCTAGGACGGCTCTTTCAAGAGACCGCGCAGCGTTACGGAGATAAGTCAGCCATTCTATTTGAAGGCCGTGAATTAAACTGGGGCGAGTTTAATGCCTTAGTGAACCGGTTTGCGCATGCTTTAAAGGGCCAGGGCGTAAAGCGGGGTGACTGTGTTGGCCTGTTAATGGAAAACCGCATTGAAATGTTGGCCTGCTTTTTTGCCTTGGCTAAGTTGGGTGCGGCGACAGGCTTAATTAACACTAGCTTAAAAGGTCGTTCACTGGTTCATTGTATCAATATAACCAATTCAACAAAGTGCATAGTCGGCGAGGAGCTCATTGAGAGTATTGCCGAAGTGAAAGAAGAGCTTCCCCTCGCAGATAATGATTTTATATGGGTCAGAGATCAGGCGCTAAATAAGCCGACGGGCGAGCAATCCGCTGCACCCGCGTGGGCTGTCGATGTTGTGGCTAGCCTCGCTAGTATGCTTACCGAAAATTTGCCGGAAACCCTTGAAATTACCGCTGGTGAAAAGGCTTGTTATATCCTTACCTCCGGTACCACGGGTTTGCCTAAGGCTGCGCTTATTCTCCATCGTCGCTATTTGTCAGCTGCAGAACCGTACTCACGTATTGCGTTCCGCGCAAAGCAGACTGATCGAATCTATATTTGTTTACCGCTCTATCACTTCACTGGCTTAGGCCCTGGAGTTGGTACTAGCTTGTATTCTGGGGCATCGATATTTTTGCGGCGCCGCTTCTCGGCGAGTAACTTTTGGCCCGAAGTAAAAGAACACCAAACGACGTTATTTGTTTATGTTGGCGAGTTATGTCGGTATTTGGCAATGCAAAAAGAATCGCCTGATGAGGTCAATAATCCAATTAAGACCATGGTAGGTAATGGCTTGCGGCCAGATGTATGGGATGTGTTTCGTAAGCGATTTAAGATCCCGCGTATTAGCGAGATGTACGGTTCGAGTGAAGGCAATGCAATTTTCATAAATTTGCTGAATAAAGATAAAACAATCGGAACCACCTCGGCCAAAATACTGTTGGTTAAGTATGACTTTGATGCAGATGAAATGATCCGCGATAAAAAGGGGCGATTAGTCGAAGTGAAAAAAGGGGAGCCGGGTGTTCTCCTTATGAAGATTGATGATCGTTTCAAGTTTGACGGTTATAACGACAAAAAAGCATCTAGTAGCAAAGTAATGACCGGTGTTCGCAAAAAGAATGATCGCTGGTTTAACACCGGTGATGTGATTAAGCAGATTGATGTCGGTTTTTCGCTGGGCCTTGCACACTATGAGTTCGTTGACAGACTGGGTGATACCTTCCGCTGGCGCTCAGAGAATGTTTCTACCAATGAAGTAGGGGAAATATTGAATGGCAATGCGCAAGTTGAAATAGCCAATGTTTATGGCGTTCAAATTCCCGAGGTTGAAGGCCGGGCGGGTATGGCTGCAATCACCTTGAAATCGGGGCTTGAGTTCGATCCTGTCGAATTTTCGACGTATGTGATGAACGAAATGCCGGCCTATGCGCGGCCGGTGTTTGTACGCATTCAACCCGCGGCAGAGACAACCGTAACTTTTAAACTGTTTAAGGCCAATTTGCGCAAGCAGTCATACAATCTGAGTGAAATCGACGATGTGGTGTATGTCTTAAAACCGAAGTCGACTTGCTATGAAGTGTTAGACAATGATTTTTATCAGTCCATCATCAGCGGCCAACATGGCTACTAGTATAAATTTTAAAGGAGTTAGCTATGATTGATTTGTATACGGCACCGACGCCAAATGGACATAAAGCTTCCTGCACACTGGAAGCGTTGGCGTTGCCCTATGAGACGCACTATGTGGATATTGGCGCAGGCGAGCAAAAGAAAGCGCCATTCCTGGCATTGAATCCGAACGGACGTATTCCTGCGATTGTTGATCGCGCCAATGATGATTTTGCTGTCTTTGAGTCTGGCGCAATAATGATCTACTTGGCTGAGTTGACGGGCAAGTTAATGCCAACGGACGCCAAGGGCCGCTCAAAAGTCATTCAGTGGCTGATGTTTCAAATGGGTGGTGTGGGTCCAATGATGGGCCAGGCGAATGTTTTTCACCGTTATTTTCCTGAAAAAATTCAACCTGCAATTGACCGCTATCAAAATGAGTGCCGCCGCCTATTCGAGGTGCTAGATGGGCACTTAGCCAGTAACGAGTGGTTGGCCGACGACTATTCCATTGCGGATATTGCTAACTGGTGCTGGGTGCGAACGTATAAATGGTCTGGCGTCTCGGTAGATGGCTTAGATAATTTGGCGCGTTGGCTAAGTGTTATGCAAAGCCAACCGGGTATGGCCAAGGGTATCGAAGTGCCTTTTAGTTTGGGTAATTTACTTGACGATGATTCCGAGGCTGAAAAATTTAAAGATTCTGCCCGGAATATGCTGCAGAAATAGCGTGTCTTGATTTAATCGTTATAGCGAAAACAAGGTCGCTCGGCGTGGTGACCTTATTTCTCCTTTTTCTACTGAGGCGCATCGCAATGTTTGAAGCGTCTTTGCTTATAGTACACTTCTCGGTTTTTGGTCGCGATAATTATGAAAGAAACGAAACTGCCGTCAATAAAAGATGCTGGTGACGGCCGTGTTAAACGCAGTGTGCGTAGTCGTCAGCTTATTATTGATGCGCTGCTAGATTTAATTAATGAGGGTGTGCTGATCCCAACAGCGCAGCAAGTGGCAGACCGAGCAAATATTGCCATTCGTACGGTGTTTCGGCACTTCTCTGAAATGGAACAGCTATACAATGAGCTGGACGCGCGTATCCGTGATCACTATATGGACTTGTTTCGGGGCGGCGATCGTAGCGGGAGCTTAGACGAGCGTTTACAGCACGCGATAGAGCGTCATGCGAATGCCTACATCACTTTGTCTCCAGTAATTTTAGCGACGCATGCCTTGCTGTGGCGTTCGGCAGTATTACGAAGTAATTACGGTGACAATCAGCTTAAGTTGCGCAAAGACTTAGATATTTGGCTGCCAGAGTTAGATTTGGTATCGCCTGATACACGCGAAGCCATAGACGCGATAGCGTCTTTTGAATTTTGGCATCGCTTGCACGTCAGTCAGTCTATAAGCAAGGACGCTAGCGTGAAGATCATTATTTCCTTAATCAAAGACTTATTGTTGGCCTAGTCACGCTATTAAGGGCCATGATGAGGTGTTTGGCTATAAAAGTATTGCGGGCGAGATTTGTGTGAAACCACGCCCATAATACCTTTATTGATTGAGCTTAATTCAAGGCTTCGGTTTACCATTCGGAAAAACCAACAGAGTATCCCAGTCTCGTAGCCAATACAGTGCAAGGCACGCGCCAAGCATAGGCCACGCCGCAAAAAACAGTAAGTTATCAAAAGGCGCCATATACTGCTTGTATGACACAAGGGTCGAGAAAGCGTGGAGCAATAACACCGCCCCGTAAGTCCAGCGCCGCCATAGTCCGGTAACAAAGGCGAGTATAAGGAGCATTTCGGCACTGCCGACAATAGCCGATAGGTTGTGATTCAGCCAATCCACGCCGTAAAATTTACTAAATACTTTGCTTGCGTGGGCCGGATTTACAAATTTATCGAGCGTCCACATTAGCATAACCACAAAGACACCCAGGCGAAGCGCAAGCAGTGAGCGCGACAGGGGTTTGTGTAGGGCGTCAGGTATCTCGGTATTGCTGTTCATCTTTGCTCTCCTTAATAGTGAATTTACATTGAAACGCTTGGTGATTTTTAAGATATCGCCTTGTGTTCAGCCTCTGCGCCAAGTGTGGTATTTGGCAAGCCAGCGTAGGACGTTTTGCGGTGCATGGGCGCGCTTCCATTCACCGGCTGCGTATTTGTTGGCTTCTGCCCAAGTAGGGTAGGCGTGGATTGTGCCGAGTATTTTGTTTAAGCCGAGGCCGTGCTTCATGGCAAGTACAAACTCAGCTAATAAATCACCGCTGTGTTCGCCGACAATTGTTACGCCAAGAATGCGATCTTTGCCCGGCGCAGTGAGTACTTTGACAAAGCCTTTTGCAGCGCTATCTGCAATTGCGCGATCTAAGTCGTCTAGCCCATATCGGGTGACTTCAACAGCAATGCCTTTTTCTTTTGCTTCCTGTTCGTTGAGCCCGACTCGAGCCACTTCGGGATCGATAAATGTCGTCCAGGGAATTACGCGATAATCGACTTTGAACTTTTTAAAGTGGCCAAATAAGGCATTCACCGCGGCGTACCAGGCTTGATGCGCCGCGGTATGCGTAAATTGATAGGGTCCTGCAACATCGCCTGCGGCGTAAATATTGGGGTATAAAGTTTCTAGGTAATCATTGGTCACAATAGTGCGGTCGGTCTCAATACCGATATCTTCGAGCCCGTAGCCCTTAAGTCGAGCAACTCGGCCCACCGCGCAGAGTAGAGTGTCAAACTCGATACTAATTTCCTCGCCTTGATGCTCCGCGATTAACCGCTTGCTATCGCCAGCTATTTCACAGCGTAGGGCCTTGTGATTGCACAACACCGTCACGCCGTCGTGTTCGAGCGACGTGGTTGCGAATGCAGAAACGTCTTTGTCTTCCCTTGCCATAATGCGCGGCGCCATTTCAAGCTGAGTTACCTGTGATCCTAAACGGGCAAAGCTTTGCGCTAACTCGCAGCCGATAGGGCCGCCGCCAAGTACCAATAGGCGCTTTGGCGCGTGATCTTGCTGGGCGAGTTCATCCCACATGGTATCGCTGGTCAGGTAACCGGTTTCTTCTATTCCTGGCAGTGGCGGCACAAATGGTTGGGCGCCTGTGGCTAGGACAATGGCGCGGCTGGTGAGACGCTGAATCTCGCCGCTATTGTGTTTAATTTCCACGGTCCAAGGGTCGATAAGCTTGGCGTAGCCTTGTAGAACTTCAACGCCTAAGTCTTGGTAGCGTTCGATGCTATCGTGTGGTTCGATTTTACGGATAGCTTCATGGACTCGTGCCATCACACTGCGAAACGAGAAACTCGGCTCGGTATCCTCTAAACCGTAATGACTGGCATGGCGCATCTGTTGCGCAATTTTACTGCTTTTTATGAGAGCCTTGCTCGGTATGCAACCATAATTCAGGCAGTCTCCGCCCATTTTATGGGCTTCAATCAGAGTGACTTTGGCTTTAACTGCGGCGGCAATGTAGGCAGTTACTAGTCCGCCGGCGCCGGCGCCAATAACAATTAGATTACGGTCGTAATGCTTAGGTTTGCGGTATTCGGCGTAGACGCGTCGGGCTTTAATCACGGCTAAAAGCTTTTTAGCAATGAGAGGGAATGCGCCCAGTAGTGCAAACGACAGGAGTAATGATGGCGATAAAATGCCCGACAGCGATTCAATTTGCGCTAATTGCGTGCCGGCGTTGACGAACACTAGGGTGCCAGCGAGCATGCCGACTTGGCTTATCCAGTAAAAGGTGACGGTTTTAATGGACGTTAGGCCCATCACTAAATTAATTAGGAAAAAAGGAAAGACAGGTACTAATCGTAGGGTTAGCAGGTAAAACGCACCGTCTTTGCTGACGCCTTCGTTAATCGCCTTTAGGCGATCACCAAAACGCTGTTGTACGGTGTTATTCAGTAAATGCCGCGATACCAAAAAAGCGAGCGTCGCGCCGATAGAGCTAGCAAACGAGGCGAGGACAGTGCCCCATAAAAGGCCAAATAAGGCCCCTGCGGCGAGTGTCATTACTGCTGCGCCAGGTAGTGAGAGCGCAGTGATAACGATGTACAGAAGTAAAAAGGCGCCGCCAACCAGTAGTGGCTGCGCTGCACGTAGGGCTTCGAAGTCTGCCAGACCATTTTTTAAACCATTCAGCGTGAGCAAGTGGTTGAGATCGAAATAGAAAAAAGCAGCAACAAGCGCCGCTATTATCGTCAATAAAATTACTTTCTTCATTCACTTGTTCCGTTGATTGGCTGGTGGCAGGCGTTTAAAGGCAGGCTAGTCCGCGCTGTAAGTAACACTTGTTAGTGTTGGGAGGCTAGCACAGAGTCTGGGCAGGCCTCTCGTTTCAATAGTTAAACTACTTTGGCCCGCGTGAACTGCATGAGGGGGTCGTTCATTGTGGTGTTTACGAAGTGGTTGATGTGGCTGAACATTCCTTTTTGTGTGGCGCCACAGACAACATCAAAGAAGTGCGGTGCATCCATAAAACGTTGAGCTTGCTCGCTATCGCGAAGGGTGAGTGTACTCATGGGGTTCTACTCTCCGATTCATTGCTTTGTTGAATTGTTTGTACCGATTGGTCTAGATTAGTATTATTCGCTACAGTTGGTCAACAATTTGCTTATACGATATCGATATACCTTAATTATAATAAGATAATTTTATTGTTTTTAGTGCTTTTTAATCTCGAGTAGTTATGTTCTAGGATTTAAGGGTAGCTGTATCTAGTTTGTAACGATCGGTATATACATGCTATAAATGCCGTTGTGATCGCGCAGGAGTTAAGATATGCCCTGGGAAAAGTCGTTTAGTGAAGATGTTGTGCTAGAAAAAGCCATGCAGGTGTTCTGGAGTAAGGGCTTTGACTCCGCTTCTATGGCAAATCTCATTAAAGAGACCGGAATCAATCGCGGGAGCCTTTACAATGCCTTTGGCGGCAAGCAGGCGCTGTTTGTAAAGACCCTGCTTAAATACGATAGCGAAAATCGCAAAACCACCCTGGCGAAGCTCGAAGCGCTCGATGAACCGTGTCGAGCGATTTGTGAATTCTTCGATGGCATTGTTGCCAATACAGTGGCCGACACAGAGCGCAAGGGCTGCTTTTTGTTTAATACCGTCTTGGCGTGCGGCTCGCACAGCGCCGAGGTCAATGCCATCGTGGCAAACGGTCTACGCGAAATTGAGGGGTTTTTCCGGCGCTGTATTGAAGTTGGCCAGGTGCGCGGTGACATTCGCAAAGACATTGATGCAGAGTCGAAAGCGAAGGCCATGGTGGCGCTGGCATTGGCTATTCGTGTTCTTGGTCGCGGCGCGTATACAGAGGCTGCGTTAAAAACCATTGCCGCAGAGGCAAAACAACTTATTAACTGAGGGTATCTTGACAGTGAGTCGAATCTTAATCTGCCGGGCGTGCGTTGCCACACTGAAGCGGTTTGGTATTGTATTTTCTTTCATGGTAGTGGCGATAGCTGCGCTGCCGACCTTAACGTATGCCGCGGAGGCGAATACCATGCAGACGCCCAAAGTCATTATTTTTGATGTCAACGAAACTCTATTGGACCTCGCGCCGTTGCGGCGCTCGGTCGGCGCGGCGCTGCCTAGTGGCGAAGCGCTGTTGCCACTGTGGTTCTCGACCATGTTGCACTACTCGCTAGTTGATACTTTAACTGGTGATTACCACGATTTTGCGCAGATTGGCACGGCAGCACTAACGATGGTTGCCAGCAGTAAGGGTGTTGAGCTTGACGCCGCTGTGGCTCGTCAGGCAATTGCCGGTACCATTACCAAGCTGCCTGCCCACCCAGATGTGGTGTCTGCATTGCAAGCGTTGTCGGAGTCTGGATTTCGTATTGTGAGTTTGACCAACTCCTCTAATGCTGGTGTTGCCGCGCAGTTTGAATACGCAGGTTTGACTAAGTATTTTGACCACCGTTTTAGCGTGGAAGACATTCGTGCCTATAAGCCTGATCCGCGTCCTTACCGCTGGGTGCTAGAGCAGCTAGATATTCAGCCTGAAGAGGCATTAATGGTTGCGGCCCATGCCTGGGATTTGGCTGGTGCTAAGGCTGTAGGCTTACAAACAGCCTATGTGCAGCGGCCTGGTACCGTGACATACCCACTTACCGCGCGCCCGGATTATGTTGTTGAAAATCTGCAGCAACTTGTTGATTTATTAGGTAAAAAATAAAAAACCTTGATCCTTTTTACTCATTATGTGGATGCATGTCAATTGTGCTGAGTGCCGCGATTGTATTTTTTCAGCGGTACTCTGCCATAAGCCTCCGCTATGTCATTCATCACTATTAGTTGTTTTTTGAAAACTTCCGTAGCCATTTCACTCGTGCTGGTTTAATTGACCGCTGCCCTCAAATTCGCGCAAATCTGATATTGCACTATACTTTTTCAGGCACTGTTCGGCGGCCGTCACGACGCCTGAATATCTTGATTAGCTTATCGCTATTCCTAAAGCATAGCTCGCCTTGATTGATTTGAGTGGGTGTAATTACCTATGGTGTAAATAGGGTATTTCCACTTCACTTAGGGGTCGTGAGTTTAACGGTGCTAAGGTAGTTCAGCGCTGCGGACGAAGTTCAGGGAAAATAATAATATGCTCGATTATGGAAGATTTTACAGGAATCCCGCGGCTGCGTTGTTTGTTTGCGCGGGACTGTGTGCGGGTGAGCTGAGCGCTAAAAATTATGAGTTAGAAGATTTCGCATCCTTAAGCCTTGAAGAATTATTAGATATCGATGTGTCTCTGGATGTTCGTCGCGGCGAGACGCTGCGTGAGTCGTCCGCTGCGGTGTATATTTTAAATCGGGACGCGATTGAGCGATCCGCGGCGACGAGTATCCCTGAATTGTTGCGTTTAGTGCCGGGGGTCGAGGTGACGCGATTTGGCACGGGCAAGTGGGGGGTTGGTATTCGCGGATTTAATGGGGGGGTTTTTACAAATCGCCTATTGATTCTTGTTGACGGCCGCAGTGTGTTCTCGCCCGCTAAAATCGGTATGTTCTGGGACAGCTTAGATACCTTAATAAGCAATATTGAACGCATAGAGGTAGTGCGCGGTCCCGGCGCATCTCTGTGGGGTTCTAATGCCTTTAATGGCGTTATTAATATCGTTACTCAACACAGCGCTGAAACGCAGGGGGGCGTATTAGAGGCGGGTATTGGTGATGAAGAAAAGTGGTTTACCTCTTATCGCTATGGTATGAACCTTGGTGAAGAAAAGCATCTGCGCGCGCATATTAAGGCCTTTGAGCGCGATGATGCTAGTCGTCCAAATGGTCTTGGTAATCGTGATGGCTGGAGTGCCGCGCAGGCTGGGATTAGGTACGATCAAGGAAACCCTAGCAGTGGTGCATTGAGCGTGCAGTTAAATGCGTATGAAGGCTCGGAGGGTGAAGAATTATTACTTCCAGATCAGAGCTCGCCAAATTTACAAAATCTGTTTTTCACCAAAATTGAATACTCTGGAATCAACGCGATGCTGCATTGGCAGCACCAGCGGAGCGAGCGCTCGCATTACAGTGTTAAATTTTACGCCGATCACACAGAAAGAACTGATTCGCTCTTTGATCTTACCGTCGACAGCTATGATCTGGATTTTCAACAGAATTACCGCCTAGATGATCGGCAGCGAATTGTCTGGGGGCTTGCCTACCGCTATACCAAAGATCAATTGCCGGAGCAGCACATACGATTTACTCGTGAAAATCGGCAATATGATGTCGCCAGTGGTATTTTTCAGTATGAGCTTAAAGCCTTCGACACTTGGCGATTCATCGCAGGCAGTAAGTTTGAGCGCAATGATTTTAGCGGTAATGAAATTCAACCTACTGCGCGAGCTATTTGGAGTTACAGTGCTGCTGGGGCCACTTGGCTCGCTGTTTCTCAAGCCAAGCGTACCCCGAGCCGCTCTGAACATGATGCTCGAGTCGGCTTTGATTATGCTGCGCCAGAAGTGCAATTGCAGATTCAAGGCAGTGAATCTTTTCAGTCAGAAACACTCCGGGCCTATGAGCTCGGTTGGCGGCATCGCTTTACTCCAGCATTGAGTCTGGATATGGCATTATTTTTTAACGAGTACAGCGGTTTGCGAACATTTGAGCCGGGGCAGCCTGAGCTGAATGGCTCGCCACCGCCGACGTTTATTGTACCGCTGATCGCTAATAATGGCGCCGATGCCCGTTCTTGGGGTGGAGAACTGGTATTAAATGCGGAGCTGAACTCCTATTGGCAGGCAGAATTGCAATACAGTAATGTGCAGCTGCATGTGGATTCGCGGGGCAGCAATGACCCGACTGTACGAAACCCTGAAGGTGAAAGCCCACAGCACCGCCTTACACTCAGCTCAAATTGGGATTTACCTGCAAACTGGAGCGTCAGTTCAACGCTGCGCTATGTTGATGATGTTGATAGCCAGAACATTGATGAATACACAGAGCTGGATCTTCACCTCAGTAAGAAATTTAGTAAAAGACTAAGCATTTCATTTGTTGGTCAAAATTTACTTGATTCAGCTCATGAAGAATATGTCGATAGAGTCGTTGGTACTCCGCGAGTTGAGGTAACGCGCGGCGGCTATATAAAAGTTAAACTCGACTTTTAGCGAACGATTGCTGCTTTACGGATTAAAACTTAAGTTGATTATGCCCGCTTTTTATATTCAAGGGGTTTGGCGCCAGTCCAATTCTTAAAGGACCGAATAAATGAGCTCGGTTCTGAAAAGCCGACGAGTGCTGCTGTCTCTTCGACGCTACGCCCTGTGTGACTCAAGTGGAAAATGGCGCTGTCACAGCGAAGCCGATTTTTTATATCTTGGTATTGAAAGCCTTCTTGGCGCAGGTAGCTTCGTAAAGTGTGGGGATGTAAATTAAGCGTGCTGGCAATATCGGAGAAACAAGGGTTGGCGTTAAGTCTCGTTTCGAGCACCGAGCGGACTTTGTAGTGCCAGCTCTTTGATGTATAGCTTTGGGTGATCATGGCAATATTGACGTGGCTTAAGAATTTTTCCAAAGCATGGGCGGATATGTTAACCGGGTGATCAAGCAATGATGCAGAGAAATGAATTTGCGCGCGTGCTTGTTGATAGTGAATATTTTTACACAGGAATAGATTCCAGTACTCGGCGGCATGGTCCGGTTGGCTAAAGCCAAAGTCCACACGATACAGCGGAATTTGGCGGCCAATTAACCAGTTGGCAGTGCGGTGAATATAAAAAAGAAAGGATTCGAAAAGGTAGGTGTCGAATTCTGAACTTGCCTCGCTCGAGGAAAGCGAGATGCTCGCCACGTCATTTTGCACGTCGAGCTTGGTGTATAAGCCCCAGGGAATTAGCCGGTAAAAGCGGGTGAGCCGTTTTAATGCTTCGCCGAGCGTCGGTGCATTGGCAGCGAGTTCTGTCATGGTGGTCCAGCAGCCGAGCTTTTGGGCTTGACTGCCAAACCCCATTAGCTCGTCGCCCATCGCTTGCATGGTGTCTCTGCAAAGATTGGCATAGCTAATTGCCGGAATTCTTGCGTTGGGCTTTTCTAATAAGCTCGGGCTAATGTTATTTTGGCTGAGGAGCTTGCGCTGGAGGTCTGGCCGATGTTGTAAATTCTGTAAGCATTTGCGTACGAAATGGATGGCGATAGTGGGCGATCGCATGTTTTTTTGGCCAAGAGTGTCGGCGCTAAATTATAACAAAATGTCTATTTATTTCCACTTGGATGTCATTGTCTTAGCCGTAGTGATACCGGCAAAATACTCGCTTATTGATATGCGCCGCCGTTGCGGCGCATATCGAGCCAAACTTTGGGTGATAAATACCCCGTTATTTTATGGCACATATAGGTGCTGGGAGTCGATATGAATATTCAAGGTAAGGTGGCCGTAGTCAGTGGTGGTGCTTCCGGTATGGGGCTGGAGATTGTGCGTCGCCTGCTAAGCCTTGGCGCCAAGGCGGCGATATTCGATTTGAACGCTACTGCGGGCGCGGCAGTGGTTGCCGAGTTAGGTGACTCAGTTATCTTTGCCGAGGTAAATGTGGCCAGCGAAGACTCGGTTGCAGCCGGTATTGCACAGGCGATGGCCGCTTTCGGCGCAATTCATATCTGCGTTAACTGCGCTGGAATCGCTACTGGCAGTAAAACTCTTGGGAAGAATGGCCCTTTCCCGTTGGATTTGTGGAGTAAAACACTGGCAGTAAATCTAACTGGTACATTTAACGTACTGCGGTTATGTGCCGAACAAATGGCGAAGAACACCCCAGAAAATGAAGATGGGGTACGCGGCGCTATTATTAATACTGCGTCAGTGGCAGCTTTTGAGGGCCAGGTTGGTCAGGCAGCCTATAGTGCAAGCAAGGGCGGTATTGTTGGCATGACACTCCCAATTGCCCGTGATCTCTCAACCGTTGGTATCCGTGTTAATTGTATTGCGCCTGGCTTAATTAATACGCCAATGTTCGAATCGCTTCCGGCCCCTGTGTACGAGGCGCTGAGCAGCACGCCGCTGTTTCCGAAGCGGCTAGGCCGTGCGGCCGAAATAGCGCACATGGTGACCAGTATTATTGAAAATGACTACATCAACGGCGAGTGTATCCGTATGGATGCCGGTTTGCGGATGCAGCCAAAGTAAGATCCGAGTTTGATTTTGTGGGCTGCGTTGTCGCCGTCCGTGATCGAAAATAAAAGGGCATTTAGTGAGCGTGATTCTGACTCCCGCTCGCCTTTATTATTACATATAGGCTAAAGAGTGGGTGGTCGGTATGAATTTTAATCTTTCGGAAGAGCAGCAATTTATTCAGCAAACCGCACGGGATTTCGCTGACAAGGAATTGCTGGCCAATGCCGCTAAACTAGATGCTGGGCAGGGCGGTAGTGTATTTTTGGAAAATCTCAAAAAGCTAGCGGACCTCGGTTTTATGGGGCTGAACGTCGATGCTGAGTTTGGCGGCACTGAAGCTGGCACTGTGGCGTTTAGCTTGGCTATTACCGGCCTCGCTAGGGCCTGCGCGTCGACGGCCGTTACTGTATCGGTAACGAATATGGTGGCGGAGGTTATTCAATCGGTGGCGAGTCCTGAGCAGAAACAACACTATTTGCCGAAGATTTGCGCGGGTGAATATTTGGCTGCCGGTTTCTGCTTGACCGAGTCTGGCGCTGGTTCTGATCCCTCTAGTATGAAAACGAGTGCTGTACGTGATGGCGATTGTTGGGTCTTGAATGGCTCTAAAGCCTATATCACCAGCGCCGAATACGCAGGGGTGTTTGTTGTGTGGGCGGTAACGGATAAAGATGCGCCCCGTGGTAAAGGTATTTCTTGCTTCCTGGTTGAGCGTGAAACGCCGGGTCTTACTGTTGGCCCCGCCGAAGAAAAAATGGGCCAGAAGGGTTCGGCGACGAATCCGGTGTATTTTGACGACTGCCGCATCCCGGCGAATGCGCTAATGGGAACGGTTAATCGGGGTTACCAAGTGGCCTTAGGCGAACTGGCTGGTGGCCGTATTGGTGTAGGCTCTATGGCTTTGGGATTAGGTGAGGCTGCTTTAGATTACGCTAGAGACTACGCCAAGGAGCGTCAGCAATTTGGTCAGCCAATTGCTAATTTCCAAGGTTTGCAGTGGATGTTGGCGGACGCATACACCGAAATGGAGGCCGCACGGCTGTTATTGATGCAAGCGGCCTTCACGAAGGAGAGCGGTGGCGATTTTGGTAAACAAGCGTCAATGGCCAAGTTGTTTGCGTCGGAGGCGGCCAACCGAGCGTGTTATACCGGCCTCCAAATTCTGGGTGGCAATGGTTATAATCGCGAGTATCCGCTGGAGCGTTTAGCTAGAGATGTGCGTATTACGAGTATTTATGAAGGCACTAGCGAAATTCAGCGCATGATCATTTCGCGTAATATTTTCAGTTGATTGTACTTTATTCAGACCCGGCCAGTGCCTGTTGTTTTAGGGTGCTGGCTAGCTCCTCTCCCAAGTATTTTTCAATAAGGTAATGTACGCCATACAGTACTGGCGTCATCACCAGGGCCATTAAAAATTTATAAATATAATTGACTACGCCAATCGCGAAAACCAACTGTAAGCTCCAATCAGCGCCAATATAAAATGCGATAAACAACACTACAAAGCTGTCGATAAACTGACTAACCAAGGTTGAGCCTGTGGCACGCAACCAAATCCAACGTTCCCCGGTAATCTCTTTTACTCGGTGAAAGACCATGACATCGATAATTTGTCCGACGAGAAACGCCACCAGTGAGCCAAGAATAATCCACAGGCCTTGGCCAAATACCAACTTAAACGCGGCGTCATAGTCGCTGACCAGTCCTCGCAAATTGTCCTGCTCGGCTTGCGGCAGTGCGGGGTTAATATGAGATTGGGGCCAGAAATCGGCCGGGACTAAATGAATACCAATAAAGAACATGGCAAAGGCATAGATTATTAAACCTACCGTGAGATACGACAGTAATTGCACGCCGCGCTTACCGTAGTACTCATTAATGATATCGGTCAGTACAAAGACAAAGGGCCACAGCAACACCCCTACAGTGAGGTTAAATGACAAATGCTCGATGCCAAAAAACGCGAGATCCAATGGCGCAATACCTAAGGTGTGCTCTAGGGAAAAAATCTTTACGCCTATCAATTCTGCGATTAGGGCGTTGGCTACAAAAAAACCGCCGAGAAGAATAAACAAGCGGGTGGCTTTGTTGTTGAGGGTATTGCTCGTCATGGGTTTATCCTAATAGCCTGGTCCAAGAGCGGGAATAGTGCGCTATAAATGGGGTAACATAGTGAATCTGGACCATTTTACATTAATTGAAAGTGGGCTAAAGAAATAGCGTAGAGACCTGTACTTTGCGCTATCTGTAATTATTAAACGACTTAGGTGGCTTGCCATGTCAGATCAACATACTGCGCCCTTGGTATTGATTACCGGGGCGTCCCAAGGTATTGGCGCCGCTATTGCTAGGTGTTTTGCTAACGCCGATTTTCCGGTTCGGCTCGCGCTTGTTGCCCGAATCTACAGTCGCCTTACCCAAGTCGCCGCTGAATGCACTGAAGCTGCTGAGGTGAAGGTTTACGCAGTAGACGTAAGTGATGCAGATCAGGTCGCCGAGTTCGCGACAACGCTGAGCGCCGAAATGGGTGAGGTCGACGTGCTGATCAATAATGCGGGAAGCTGGCTGGGCACGAATATTGTGGATATGGCGGTTGCCGATTTTGATCGGATTGTCGCGGCAAATTTACGCAGTACCTTTTTACTTACCAAAATGGTGCTGCCGGGCATGATTGCGCGGCAGGCGGGTGATATTTTCACGATGTCGTCTACCGCGGGATTTGAGGGCTACGCCGGTGTCTCGGCGTACTGTGCAGCCAAGCATGGGGTGAGTGGCTTTACCAAGGCTTTGCGCGAAGAGGTTCGAGGTAAGGGCGTGCGTGTGTGCTGCGTGTCACCAGGGCCCACTTATTCGCCTTCATGGCAGGGCAGCGGCGTGGCTATGGAGCAGTTAATGCCTGCCGAAGACGTGGCGCGTGCTTTTTTGGATATCTATAAACTTGATCGCAATGTGGTGGTCGAGGATATTATCCTGCGACCACAGATAGGGCATATCACAAGTAACTGAAGAGCGTTGAGGCTGGCAATAGGTCTGCTTAGCTGCGGATTTTGGAGAACTCCTCATCCATTCGCATAAACATATAGACACCCATTTTATTCTCATCATCGTCAAAGTTCGCCGTAATGCGCTTGATAACTTCGCAGGCGCTAGCGATCATTTCGTCGCAGTGCTGTTTGCCCGCCGGGGTCATTTCAATGAGCTTCTCGCGGCCTGATTTGGGGTCTTCTAAGATCGTGATATAGCTCAACGGCTCTTTTGCTAATGCGCGCAAGGCTTTTGAAACACTGCTGCTGGTAATGTCATACCAGTTGGTCATCATTTTAACGATGTCTTTACGACTGATTACTGACTGCTCGCGGCGTTGGGTCTCTGACCGCAAAATCCACATGATGACTGTTTGGTGGCGATCTAGTCGGCCACATTCCATTAATCCAGCCTCAATTTTCATCCCAAGGGAAAAATGTATGGGGTAAAAATAGTCCAGAAACATATTAGGTGCGTTATCTGCAGTTACAGGTACGTCGTCTGCGCTTTTCCAGTGCTTGTTCAAGGTGGGCCTCAATATACTGATTTGTATGTGAATTTAGGTTCCTAGGTGGGCTATGTCAAGATATATCACTAATGACACTGTAATAATAAAGAAACAGTTTCCTGTTGACACTATTTCCTCTCGGTATTATATTTGTCGAAAAATGATAATGCGAGTGAGTAATGAGCAGTCAAATCGATATCCAATTACAAAGTGCATTCGATGTACTTCGCCACGGTTACAACGAAGAGCGCTTCCCGTCCTTGAAGCAGCGAGTTAGTCGTTTAAGTCGTTTAAAGGCCCTGCTGGTCGAAAATGAAGAGCCGCTTTGTACCGCCTTATCTACGGATTTTGGTTATCGCTCGGTAGATCAAAGCTCGTTTGCCGAAATCACCACCACGATTAAGTCTGTTAACTACGCACTTAAGAATGTGAAATTTTGGATGCAAGCCTCGCGCCGCACGCCGGATTTAAGCTTGCGGATGAGCGGTGCAAAGACGGCTACTCAGGCTTTTCCTAAGGGTGTAGTGGGTATTGTTAGCCCTTGGAATTTCCCGATAAATCTTGCGCTATCACCACTGGTGTCAGTGCTTGCAGCGGGAAATCGCGCCTTGATTAAACCCTCTGAATTCACACCAGCAAGTTCGGCGTTATTGGCAGAGCTAATAGCGAAATACTTTGAAAAAACAGAAGTCGCTGTGGTGTGCGGCGAAGCCGAGCTTGCTCAGCAATTTGTCACCTTGCCCTTTGATCACCTGATTTATACTGGAGGTGAAACTGTTGCTCGACACATTATGGCTGCTGCCGCAGTGAATTTAGTGCCACTCACCCTTGAGCTTGGTGGTAAATCGCCAGTCATTGTTAGTCAGTCAGCAAACTTGAAAAAGACCGCGCAGCGTATCGCGTTTGGCAAGTACTTCAATGCCGGTCAAATTTGCATTGCGCCAGATTATTTAATGATCGCTCCAGAACGTCTTGATGAATTTCTTAATTGTTTAAAAGACGCCGTTGCCGCAATGAACGCCAATGCCGACTCGGTAGACAGCGTAACTGTGATTAACGACCGCCATCGCCAACGTCTTGCCGATTTGGTCTCGGAGTCTGAGGGGCAGGGCGCGCGGGTTGTGAGCTTCGGCGAAGAGAGTGGAGCGCAGCCCTACAAACTGAATGTCGTCATCGACGCGCCGGAATCAACAAAGATTAGTTGCGATGAAATATTTGGCCCGTTGCTGCTAATCAAAACCATTGGCAGCTTAGATGCCCAGTTGGCTGAAATTCGCAAGGGTGGGCATCCCTTGGTTATTTATTACTTTGGTAATAACGAAAGCGAATTTAACACCGTTGCAGAGCAAACCTCATCCGGTGCCTTGGTTAAAAACGAAGTGATTTTTCAATATGCCAATGACGACCTGCCCTTTGGCGGTGTTGGTCGTAGCGGTATGGGTAAGTATCGCGGCCTAGATGGCTTTAATGAATTTTCACATACCCGCGCAATATTTAAATCTGGGTGGTTGGATATTTCTGGCTGGGTGACCCCGCCCTACAACCCACAATTCAGAATGCTTAACAAAATAATGAGGAAGATATGAGTAGTCACGTAGTAGACGGTGCTGACACCGATTTGAACGAAGTTGTTGCGAATATGCTGTCACCTGAGTGTATTCAAAACCCGTATCCTGTGTATAAAAAACTGCGGTCTCAGTCGCCAGTACACGGTTTGCTGGATTATCCACCTGGTACTGTACCCGGTGTAGACACGCCATTTCCTGCGTGGGTAATTACCCGCTACGCCGATGTGGATTACGTGCTTAGCAATCCAGATATTTTTTCTTCTGAAGACCCAATGCAGGCAAATTCAAGCGCGCCGAGCTTAATGCTGGTAAACCATGATAAGCCGCGTCACACCGATCTGCGCAATCTAGCCAAAATGGCCTTCACGCCCAAACGGATTCACGACAATATCGTTGAGCGCCTACGCAGCGACGTTAGCGCAATTGTTGATTGCAATGTTGGCCAATCAATTGATTTCATGGAAGAGGTTGCCGGTGTTATTCCCGCGTTGGTAATGACCTATTTGATGGGCTTGCCGAAGGAAGATTACAAGAAACTAGTACGTTGGGCTAACGCCTTTATGGTGTCATCTGATTTTACCCCTCAGGAGCGCCAAAACTGTAATGAAGAATTATTTCACTACTTTGTAGCAAAAGTAGGCGAGCGCTATAGCGATATTGAAGCAGGTAAAGAAGTAACCGATGACCTGATGACCGCGTTTATTACTGCGGAATACGAAGGCAATGGCCTGAGTAAAGAAGAAGTTGTGCTGTTCTGTATCACTCTGGTAGTTGCCGGAGCGGAAACAACAACCTATTTCCTAGGCAACTTAATGGGCGTCATGCTGGAAGACAGCAGCTGGTTTGAGCGCCTCAAGCAAGATCGCAGTTTAATCCGCCCCTTTATGGAGGAGTGTTTGCGTCGCGACGGTCCACCACAGCGTTTGTTCCGCTGTGTTCTAAAAGACTGCGAAGTCGGTGGGCAAGCAATTAAGGCCGGTGACTGGGTGGCGTTCTTTATGGCTGCGGCGAATCACGATGAATCGGTATTCGAAAACCCTGAACAGTTCATTCTCGGGCGTAAAAATGTTTCTAAGCACGTTACCTTTGGGCGCGGAATCCACCATTGCCTAGGTGCGCCATTGGCGCGGATCGAAGCAGAGATAATGTTAAACACAATGTTTGATAAGTGCGCCGCAATTGAAGGTACGCTTGCCAATTCTAGTCGTCAATCTGGTGGTTTACTTGCTTACGGTTTTAGCACTTTGCCGTTGAAGTTGGTATCGACTAATCCTTAGTTGTTGAAGCAAATGTTTTTAAATTTGGCTTTATGAGGTAGATCGTGAACGTAGTTATTGTAGACAGAGAGCAACAGCAGAGCACCTATGAGGTGAGCGATGTCCAAGAGTTGTTTAGCACGCTCGGCGACGAGATGAAAATTGATGCACTTTGCGGTGGCTGTTGCTCATGTGCGACTTGCCACGTGTATCTCGGTGATGAATATAAGCATGCAGTGAATGAGGTTGCCCAAGACGAGCAAGAGATATTGGACGGCCTAATGCACGCTGCAGAGAACAGCCGCTTGTTGTGTCAAATGACATTGCAGACGGAAATAGAGCATCTTGAAATAACCATTGCACCCGCTGAATAAGAGGAAATAAAAATGACTGAGAATACTACAGCAAGTCTAGAGGCGGCCAATCTGGCCCTTACCAAGGAAATATTTGTGCGCTTTGGTAACGGCGATGTCGACGGTATCGTTGAGCTTTTGCACGACGATGCTGTCATCGAATTTTATGGTCCAGAGGTAATTCCATACGCGGGTGAATACCACGGTAAAGACCAGTGTAGAGAATTCTTTAGCACGGTTTTGGCGTCAGTTAATATTCATGTCTTCGACGCCGATGAATTTATTTGTGAAAACGACCGCGTTATCGTTGTTGGAAAACTGAGGTTAACCACAAAAAGCAATGGCAATGAAATTAAGTCGCCATTTGTACACGTGATTACTTGTAAAGATGGGCGTTGGTCTTGGTTCCGCGATTTCATGAATACGGCTGTGGCACAAAAGGCGTTTGCTCCCAATGGCGCCTAATCATCGCAGTGTTTATACGTCGGATGTGGGCTTATTCTTATTGCTCGCCACGCCGCTGCTTAATGAATTTGTTATAGAATTCATTCTGAGTTTTGGAAACAGTGACTTTTACCAAGGTGGGGCAAAGTCAGCAGTAAATACCTTTGTGGGTATTGCTGGGGTCTTGGGTCTTGGGTTTTCGCTACTTCGCTTGAAAATAGCGGATTCGAGACTGGTGGCAAGTATCAGCTTTTTTGTTAAGGCAGCTGCAGCCTCCTGGCTATTGAGCGCTTATTTATACGGCCTATCACCTGCGTTTCTAGTATTGGCCGCGGCAGATTTTCTGTCGGCATTAGTGCTATTAAAGGCAATGATCTCGAAAACATAACGCGCATAAAAATTTAAAAAGATGTTATGAAATATCAAGATATTCATAACAAAAATATGTTAATAATATGGTGTAAAACTGATGAATGACAGTCGCATAAAATCGAGTTTAGCGATCGTGGCGGGAATTGGCTTAGTCTTCCCAATGCACGGTATGGCTGCGAATCAGGGCAGTCGTATGATAGAAGAAGTGATGGTTACCGCTCAAAAGCGTGAGCAAGATTCGCAAGATATCCCTATTATGATCAGCGCTTTTAGTAGCGAGAAATTAGACGCCATGGGCGTAGAATCAACCGCCGACTTACAGAAAGTGACACCAGGTCTTACCTTTACCTACGCCTATGGCTATACCGTTATATATTTGCGTGGTGTTGGTAGTGACGCTTTTTTGCCCAACGCAGACCCCAGTATTGCTACCTACATTGACGGTATCAATATTGGTCCGAGCCAAGGTAAGCAAGACACCCTTGGTGCTGTTAAACGCGTCGAAGTACTTAAAGGGCCACAGGGTACTTTGTTCGGCCGTAATGCGACGGGTGGTGCGATCAGCATTATTACAGAGGATCCACCAGCGGAATTTGGCGGTTACTTTAAGACAGAATTTGGCAATTATAATGCCCGCCAAAACCAGTTGTACTTAGGTCTGCCAATAGGCGATAGCCTCGGCGCTACTGTGTCATTGTTTGAAAGTTACCAAGATCTATATGGCCGTAATGAAGTTTACGGCGAGCCCGGTCCAATGCGCGACGAATTTGCGGAAGGCGCCCGTGTAAAAGTGCGTTGGGATCCCATGGATAGTTTTGCCATGACCCTGATCGCGGCCTACGGAAACCAATTTTCTAGTAACTCCTTATCGCAAGAGAATACTCGCCCATCGCCGCTGCTTGGTGGTGGTGTTGAACCTGATGAGCTAGATCGGGTTTGGCACAATAATGACCTTGGCGGCAACTCGACGATGAACGAGCTGTACGGTGGTATTTTTGAATGGCACCCCGGTCCTGTTGACCTTAAGTTTATTTATTCTGAAAACTACGCCATTGTCGATGAGGCGCATTACGATCTCGATTCCACCGAAATAGCTGAAGCTTATTTCTATAGTGCGGATCAGTTTAACGATCAAAAAACCTATGAACTGCAGATTTTATCTAACGAAGACACTTGGTTATCTGACGATGTTGAATGGGTAGCGGGTTTGTATCGTTTAGAGGGCGAAGGTGGCTTTGGTAGTTTATACCTTACGCTCAATGCCGCGGGTGTTGCTTCAGCGGCACTGGGATTGCCGGATATTTTGGCACCGATCCTTGGGCCGATTCTCAATACCGTGCCTGATATCGTGCTGGGTAATGGCGGTATTTTGACCACGGAATCGAACTCGGCTTATGCTCAGGCGACGTGGTTCACCACGAATTGGCTGAATGTGACAGCTGGTGTGCGTTACCAAGAAGAAGTCCGCGGAATTACCAATAGTTATTTAGATGTGGTTAGTCCGCTCGCGGGTGATCCACCAAATGAATACTATAAATCTGGTGACCGTTCACAAAATACGCGTATATCTGATTTTACTGCGCCTGATTTGGAAGAGAAAACAGTATCGCCACGTATCGCTCTGCAGATATTCCCTACTGAAAATATTCAGTTATTTGCATCTGCGCAGCGTGGTTATAAGAGCCCGACCTACAATATTGTTAACTTCTTTACCAACCCAGATCCGGTTGAACGTGAAGAGGCAACCGCTTTTGAACTCGGTATTAAAACAGACTTCTTGGACGGAACACTGCGTTTGAACGGCGCATTGTTTAAGACGGAAATAGACGGCTTGCTCACCGCCTTGGTTGCTATTCCCTCCGGTGGTGTCGTGACGTTTAAAAATGCGGGTACCGGTGAAATTGAAGGTGCGGAGTTCGACTTCCAATGGCAGGCGATGCCGAATTGGAATCCAGGACTGGTATTCACTGGCGGCGCAACTTACTTAGATGCGATTTATACTGATTATAAAGATGGCGCAGGTTTTGACGACGACACCGGTCTGTATTTTGGTTCAGACAGTTTGGTCGGTGATACTTCTCGTGACTTTAGTGGTAATAAGATCGTTCGTACGCCGCGTTTTAGTTCGAGTGTTTCGGCTAATCAGTTCTTCAGCATGGGTGATTTTGGCGATGTTGAATTTGGTGTGGATTATTACTTTAACAGCGGCTACAACACTACGCCTCAAAACTCGCCATTTTATGAGCAAAGCCAATATGAAACTTGGGGCGCCCGTATATCATACTTCTATGACCCGCTTGGTTTACAGCTGACTGGTTTTGTGAATAACGCTAAAGATGAAGAATATACCCAAGCGATGGTACAGCAAGACTTCGGTCGCACTGTGACCTTGGCACCACCGCGCACTTATGGTCTGCGTTTAAAGTGGGATTTTGGCGGATAAGTTAGATGCCTTGCCGGAGCCTGTAGCTTTACTCATTGACAGTGCTCAGCGCTCCGGCTTTTTTAATTCTGATAAAAATGGAGTTCGTGATATGAAAATCATAAAAAAAGAAACACGCTCAACACTTTCTACACTTGTGTTAGTATCTTCCCTGCTGATGAGCACGGAGAGCTATGCGCAGTTTGATGTGATCAACTTATTCAGCCTTAACTCGGGTCCTGCTGCTATTGTGTTTGCGCCAATACTTGAATTGGGTGTATTACCCAACAGTTTGGAAAATGGTGGCGTGTTTATTCAGGCTGGCCAAGATATTTTACTGAGTGATCAAGGTCCTGTGTCAACGGTCCTTGGAGTGGGTGGGCCGTTAAAAGGCCAGTTAATTCCCGTGCTGGATGTATTGGTTGAAAATCCCTTGAGCCTTGGTGATTACTTTATGGAAGGCGGCACTATTATTTCAAAGGAGTTGGCGTTGCCAGCCATTCCTCTTGTCAATGCACCTCTCCCTAGCTTCGACGACTAACGCAATAGGGGGCGGAGCATGCCCTCTAAACCATTGAGCTTGATTTCATACATCAAACCTAATTGCTCGCCAAGTTTCCCTGCCGGAAAACCCTGTTTGTGGAACCACACTAAATAGGGTTCCGGTAGTTCTAGTAGTTTTCGGCCTTTGTATTTACCAAAGGGCATCACCTGATTTACTGCATCAACAAGCTGTTGGGGATCTTGGCTAAGATCCATTACGGCGTACTCGTGTGGCTTTTATCACTGTTTTTTTCGGAACTGTGCCACAAGCTGGCCCCTAGTGCGATTAGGCGCAGTTGTTTCTCGGCTAATTCGATCAGCTTCGCGTCATCTTCGCCTCTGGGTCTTGCCATTAGTTGCTGATTTACGATTTGAATCATGGACCTGATCATTAGGTTGGCGAGCATCCGCAAGTCGTCCTCACTCCAGTTGTCGTTGGCAACGATGCGGCTTAAGTCGCGGGCAAGCTCAATCTCTAACTGTTTGAACTCATCGTTGATTGCCTCGCGGATGCAGGCGACGCCACCAAAGGTTTCTCTGGCAATAAACTGAAATTTGCGTCGGTAAGCCCCTACGTAAGTTACAAACGTCTCAACTGAGCGGCGGATGATCAACTCTTCGGGAATGGGATTGGCGCGTACGGTAATAAGCATGGCGCGCAGGGTGCTGAATGATGTTGTTACCAGCTCCAGCCCCAAGGTATTCATGTCTGGAAAGTGCCGATAAAAAGCGCCTGGCGTTATACCTACCTCGCGGGTGACTTCACGAAGACTGATGGCATCAAAGCTTTTATCTCGGCTAATGAGCTCCAGAACAGCTTCCAACAAGGCCTGTCGGGTGTTAATCAAGGTGTCACTGTGACTGCGGTGGCGTTTTTGGGGGCGACTCATCGGCGCGGGGTTCTCGGCTGCTACTGATCTGATGGGCTAATTGTACAAGTCACAGCCAGCTGAGGCTATGACTTGTACTCATTGCTATGCCCTTACGGCCGACTACACTACTACCGGAGTTGAGGTGTTGCGTGGTGGTATCGCTAGTTTGAATATTTTTACCCATACCGAAGCATACTGACTGTAAAGCGGCCCTGTATTGTAGGGTAGGCCATATTTCTCGCAGATCTTGCGGACCTCAACTGACATTTCTGCGTAGCGATGGGCTGGTACATCGGGAAACAGATGATGCTCAATTTGATGAGAGAGATTGCCGCTCATGACATGAAATAGTTTTCCACCGCTAAGATTGGCTGAACCGAGTAATTGACGGTAATACCACTGGCCGCGACTTTCATTTTTACAAGATTCTACGGTAAAGCTGTGTACGCCTTCTGGAAAGTGACCGCAAAAAATAATAGTGAAGGTCCAGATGTTTCGTATGACGCTGGCTACAATATTAGCGGCAAGAATCACCGGAAAAAATGGCCCAGCTAAAAGCGGGTAGAGAATGAAATCCTTACCCCAGATTTGCGCGGTTTTACGCAGTGATTGCTTTAGTTTGGGTAATACGTCCTTGAAGGTTTTTCGGCCCGTCCGGAGGCTGTCGATTTCAACGTCGTGCAGGGCAACACCCATGTCAAAAAATAACATTAGGAAGGTGGCAGAAATAGGGTTGGCAAGATACGTCGGATGCCATCTTTGCGCGGGATCCATACGCAGTATGCCGTAGCCGATATCTCGGTCTTTATTGAGAATATTGGTGTAGGTATGGTGCTCGTAATTATGCGATTTGGCCCATTGTTCGCCTGGGCAGTTGGTGTCCCAATCGTAGTAGCGGGAATGAAAGCGTGGATCGCCCATCCAGTCGTACTGACCGTGAATAATATTGTGGCCAATTTCCATATTGTCGAGAATTTTGGCTATCCCTAGGGCGATACTACCGCTAGCAGCGAACAACCAGAATAAGGGCCAACTGGCGAAGCCCAGCGCGATGCTGAAACCGAACAGTTCGGCGGGTAAAAATAGTAGCGACGCAAAAATACTAATACGCGCACATATGGTTAAGATGTGATGAATCCGTACAATTTTTTTAATATAGCGGGCATCCCGTTCGCCGCGATCAGCGAGGGCTTGTTGTTTCACGGCTTCTATCTCAGCGCCGAAGGCGTCGAGTATCTCAGGCGTAAGTGCGGTGGTATTTGTCTTTGTGTTCATTTGTTTCTCTCCTGCAATGCGTGCGCGTTATATCGCGAGGCTGACATCGCCTAGTGGCTGGGAAATACACAGGCGAATATATTCTTCGCCGTGACTAATTTCGCCGCTATTTATATTGCGTACGCTTCCTTCGGTTTTGAGGCAGCTGCAGCTGTGGCATATCCCCATGCGACAACCGGCTTGGGGTTGAAGGCCGGCGGCTTCGGCTTGGTCCAAAAGATTGCGACTGTCGCTGGTTACTTCACATTGGCTGTTCTTAAAGGCGAGTTTGCCAACGACCTCGGTATTACCCGACAGGCTGACTACGGCCTTAAAGCGTTCGGCGTGGAACTTGTCAGAATAGCCAAGTTGCTTGTATTCCTCGCTAACCGACTGAATTAATGTTTCCGGCCCGCACACAAAACATGTTGGCAAGCTGAGTGCACCAGTGTGTGAGTTCAGGGTATCTTGAAAACCCAATGCGGTGAGCAGATGTTGCTGCTCAAAATGACCGCGCAGCTCGCTTTGACCGTTGCTGTAAACCGCTAGGACTGAAAAATTTCCGTGGCTGCTGGCAAGTTTCTGCAAGCGGGCATTGAATAAGGTATCGGCTTCGCTACGGTTGTAATAAAGCAGGGTTATACCACCCTTGTATCCGCGTTTGAGCGCCGCTTCAATCATCGCGATGATTGGCGTAATACCACTACCGGCAGCAACCATGAGGATCGCGTCGGGTAGTTGCTCGGGAAGCACAAAGTCTCCCATCGGAGGGGAAAGACGAACGATATCGCCAAGCTTGAGTGCACTGTTTATATGGCGAGAGACAAGGCCGTCGGCTTGCGCTTTTACGGTGAGGCTCACTCGACCGCCGCGACTATTCAATGAGTAACTGCGGCTGTGCAAGCGACCATTAATTTCAATATACAGTTGGCAAAATTGACCGGGACGGAAGCCGGGCCAGTCACCATTAGGGGACAGTTCTAAGGTCACTGCGTCGTCGGTTTCACGATGAATTGCGGTGATAATGGCCGGAATCCGATTTTGATCCAGCGACCACATTGGGTTTAAGGCCTCTAAATAGCGACCCATTCCGTTGGGCGCTGCCAGTGCATTGATTAGTCGCGAGTCGGCGATGCGGCGCCAGGTGCTGCGCGATTGTTTAGTATTGAGGTTCATGCCTATTTCCTCTTGGCCTGTGTGACTTATAAATATTATTTGTGAACATTTGTGCACTTTATGTGCTTCTGCTGCTTAAGTCAACAGATGTTCACAAATAGATGTTTGATTTGTCTTGTCGTGCAGGTCGTTTTTTTAATGATATAAGGCTATGAAATATAAGGATTTAATTGTTGGTTTGGGGTTTTTCTACGACTTGCCTGCAAGGCTGGTAGCTAATTTGTACCACTATTTTTACGATATGGTCCTGCGATTTGAGTCGTGCTTAGCGGTCTACTGGGATTGCCTATAACAAATCTGTTAAACTTCGCGCCCCAGTATCCGCCTAGAACGAGATTGAATATGACGGAACAAGCATCAGCCCAGCAGGTGGTTCGCGATCATTTAGCTAAGCTCCACGAGCAGCCGCAAGTGCCGGCTGCCGAGCGCGCGGATCTGCGTGAAAAAATCAAACGCTTGCTCAAAGAGCGCAATGCGGTGCTGGTTGCTCATTACTACACCGACCCAGAAATTCAGGCCCTGGCCGAAGAGACTGGCGGCTGCGTTTCCGACTCGCTTGAAATGGCCCGTTTTGGCCGTGACCACCCGGCGTCAACACTGGTGGTTGCTGGTGTTAAGTTTATGGGCGAAACGGCAAAAATTTTGTCGCCTGAAAAACAGGTGTTTATGCCAACGTTAGAGGCTACCTGTTCTTTAGATATCGGTTGTCCTATTGAAGAGTTTTCTGCTTTTTGCGATCAGCATCCCGACCGCACCGTGGTGGTATATGCGAATACCTCTGCGGCGGTAAAGGCCCGAGCCGACTGGGTGGTCACCTCTAGTATTGCTTTAGATGTGGTTGATCATCTCGACAGCGAAGGGCAAAAAATCCTGTGGGCACCAGATAAGCATCTTGGCGATTATGTGCGTCGTGAAACGGGTGCCGATGTATTGCTGTGGGACGGCGCCTGTATTGTTCACGAGGAGTTCAAGGCTCAGGGTATTCTTGATCTGAAAAAGGTCTATCCCGACGCGGCTGTGCTAGTACATCCAGAATCACCAGAAAGCGTCGTTGCTATTGCAGATATGGTGGGTTCAACCACCCAGATTATTAATGCAGCGCGTGACCTGCCCAATAAGCAAATGATCATTGCCACCGATCAGGGCATTTTTTATAAGCTGCAACAGTTGGTTCCTGATAAGGAATTTATCATCGCGCCAACCGCTGGAAGCGGTGCTACTTGCCGCAGCTGTGCAAATTGCCCATGGATGGCGATGAACGCCCTCGATAATCTTGCCTATGTGCTAGAACACGGCGGTAACGAAGTGCACGTTGATCCTGCGCTTGGTGTTCAGGCCATGATACCACTTACCCGCATGTTGGATTTCGCTGCGGCCAAGCCCAAGTCTTGAGCAAATCGCTAACAGCGCCGGTATTTTTCAAAACCAGTGCTGCCTGTGATGATTTGGCCGCCCGCTTGGGTTTGGCGCTGGTAAAAAACTGGCTGCCAGACCCCGAGCAACTCTATGTGTTTTTCGATCAAGGCCGCTTGGGCATCGGTTTAGCGCCTTCCCAGCGTGAGAACCCAGTCGCCGTTGATTTTGTTCACGCCTTGCATCATCGCCATCCTGGTAAAGAATTATTGATCAAAGCCCTCGGCGGCAGTCGCAATCGGCCAGCGGTGGTTGATGCTACAGCCGGACTCGGTCGTGATAGTTTTGTGATGGCGAGCAATGGCTGCACAGTGACAATGTGTGAGCGCATGCCTGTCGTTGCGGCGCTGCTGGAAGATGGCTTAATGCGTGCCAATATCAGCATCGATACCATGGATATCGCAGCGCGGATGAATTTGTTTAAGCTGGGCGCGGCGGATTACTTGGCGGGGCTTGGCGAAGGCGATTGCCCTGATGTGGTCTATTTAGACCCTATGTTCCCCGTATCGGGGAAGTCGGCCTTGGTCAAAAAAGAAATGCGCCTTTTCCATTCACTGGTCGGCTTGGATGAGGATGGTGCCGCCTTGCTGGATATCGCCTTGCAGCGCGCGCGGCATCGAGTCGTGGTTAAGCGCCCGCCGAAAGCGCCGTATCTCGCCGAGCGTAAACCCCAGTTGTCTGTGGCGGGTAAAGCGGTGCGCTTTGATATTTACCCGCTGCGAGCCTTCCCTAAGTAATCGAATACGGAATGCTATACGGGAGACGGCGAACGCTAAGGCTAAATCCTCGCGTTCGCCGTGGCGAGTGCCTCGTGTCGATGTTGGGACTCCCTTACTGGGGTGGACTTCGGCCTTGGCAAAGGAGATCGAACGTAGCTCGTGGCTGTTTTAAAAAACTTAAGCCAATAATTCCCGTAACATCCCTTCATACATCAAAGATAATTTATCTAAATCGTCGGCTTTAACGCACTCATCTACTTTGTGGATCGTTGCATTCACGGGGCCGAGTTCAACAACTTGCGCGCCAGTGGGTGCGATAAATCGCCCATCTGAGGTGCCGCCAGCAGTCGACAAAATCGTGTCCTTACCTGTCACTGCTTTTATGGCGTGTTGGGCAGCTTCTACCAGCGGGCCTTCTGAGGTAAGGAAGGGTTGGCCACTGAGGTTCCAGTCAATCTGGTAGTCCACACCGTGCTTGTCGAGTATGGCGTGGGTGCGGTCTTTTAATATCTCCGCAGTGAGCTCAGTCGAGAAGCGAAAATTGAACACCACTTCGAGTTCGCCAGGAATCACATTGGTGGCGCCAGTGCCGCCATTGATATTAGAGATCTGAAAAGAAGTGGCCGGGAAAAAATCATTGCCTTCGTCCCACTGCTCGGCGGCGAGTGCGGCTAGCGCCGGGGCGGCGACATGGATGGGGTTTTTCGCTAAATGGGGGTAGGCGACATGACCTTGGATACCGCGGACGGTCATCACCGCCCCGAGGGAACCACGGCGACCATTTTTAATTACATCGCCAACATGATCGGTAGAGGAAGGCTCGCCGACCAAACACCAAGTGATTTTCTCATTTTGTTGTTCTAGCCACTCAACCACCTTTACTGTGCCGTTAATGGCTGGGCCTTCTTCGTCGCTAGTGATTAAAAATGCGATACGGCCGCTGTGGTCAGGGTGGGCGGCAACAAAGTTCTCGCAGGCGGTAACCATCGCGGCAAGACTGCCCTTCATGTCGGCAGCGCCGCGTCCGCGTAGCATGCCGTCCTGAATGACCGCGTTAAAGGGTTGGGTTTGCCAATTAGCGGCGGGGCCAGTCGGCACTACGTCGGTATGACCGGCAAAACAAAAAATGGGTCCGCTGCTGCCGTGTACTGCCCAGAAATTATCCACATCACCAAAGCGTAAAGACTGGCATTCAAAGCCAATTGCGCTCAGGCGCGCCATCATAATAGCTTGGCAATCGGCGTCGGCAGGGGTGACTGAGGGCCGTTCAATGAGTTCGCAGGCCAGTTGCAAAGTGGGGGAGAGAGCTGTCATAGGGTGTCGGCTTCTGTGGCGTAAATAGGCGGTGCGGCGTGCGCAGATGTAAGCGGCGTATTCTAACAGAAGTTTAGCGACTGACCGAATCACTCACTTACGAGGGATTTGAGTGGAAATGTCATAGAGCAGGCTCAATGCCTTGGTTAAGATAAGTGTTATCTGGTCGCGATTGCACCCCATACGACTGTAGCCTAGTGATAACTAATTAATATAAGAGGAAGACTCATGAGCATGGATTTGGATATTGCGGTAGCCGCCGCCGAATTTGACTTTGCCGATCAGGACATTCCCCAGCGGCTGCGTCACTGGGCGCGCGTTAAACCCGATCATCCATTTATGATTTGGGAGCCGCGTTCTGGCGAGGAAAAGCGTTGGACCTACAGCGCCTTCGACGACGAGACCAGCCGTATTGCAGCGGGTTTGTACGCCAAAGGCGTTCGCAAGCACGACAAAATCATGATCCACGCCGAGAACTGCCCAGAAATGGTCTTGGCATGGTATGCCTGTTCTAAAATCGGCGCGGTCGGTGTCACCACCAATACACGTTCTGTTGGCGGTGAAATTAGTTATTTTGCGAGCCATACAGAAGCCGTCGGCGCTATTACCCAGCCCAAATTTTATAAAGAGATCGAGGCCCACGCTAAAGACCTTAAATGGATTGTGGTGACCGAGGATAACTCTGGTGAGCCAGCAGAAGGCAGCTGCGCTGGCGATGCATTTGCAGATCTGTATGCCGACGAGGCTAGCTTACCTGAGCGGCCTGCAGAGCCCATGTTACCGGCCGGTATTATGTTTACCTCCGGGACGACTTCACTGCCTAAAGCGGTAGTGCACACCCACGCCAATGCATTGTGGTCTGGGGTGATGGGCACGCAGAGTATGGGCATGACGGCCGATAGTGTGTATTTGGGATTTCTGCCATTTTTCCATGTGAACTGCCAAAGCTGGGCGTTTTGGGGGTCATTGGGGGTGGGTGGTACCGCGGTGCTAATGCCCAAATTTTCGGCAAGCCGTTTTTGGGAAGTGATTGCGAAGTACCAGGTAAGCCACTGCTCAATGATTCCCTTTGTGTTCAAGGCGATTGGCGTAGAGCCTGTGCCAGAAAAACACAGTTTAAAAGTTATGCCCATGGGAATAATCTGGAAAGATATTGAAGCGTGGTTAAAAGCCAAGTCTTTCGCCAGCTGGGGCATGACCGAAACCGTGACGCACGCAACGCGGTCAGACTTTGTTAGCGATTGGCCACAGGGCTCTATCGGTAAACCCACACCGGGTTATCATTTGGCGGTGGTTAATCCCGAGACCGGTGAAACCTGTAAAAAGGGTGAAATCGGCGAACTCTGGGTGCAGGGCACGCGAGGCGTGAATATATTTCTGGAGTATTATAAAAACCCTGAGGCGATGGCTAAGGCGTTTACGCCTAATGGCTGGTTTAAAACTGGCGACATGGTGCACGTGGGTGATGAAGGTAATTTCTACTTCAGCGATCGTGATAAAGATGCACTAAAAGTTGGGGGTGAAAATGTTTCTGCCCGCCAGGTCGAGGAAGTCTGTATGCAGGTTCCCGGTGGTGGTATCGGTGAAATTGCGGTTGTGGCCAAAGCGCACGATATGCTTGATATGGTGCCCGTTGCCTTTGTGATTAAAGGCTGGGGAGCACCGGAGGATAATGAGCAGTTTGCGCAAACTATCATTGACCACTGCAAAGCCAATTTGGCTGACTTTAAAGTACCCCGTGCAGTGTATGTGGTAGATGAGTTCCCTCGGGCTACCTTGGATAAAGTGGCAAAAAATAAGCTGCGTGAAATGGCGGACGAAATGCCTGCGGTATAAATACTAAAAGCTTGTCACACTCTTAAAGGTCGCTATGCGGCCTTTATTTTTTTAAAGCTGTCATAAAACCATCCCGAAAATGTCATTAGCGACGTATAGCATTCTCACTGTCGCTGAGCCGGCGGCGTAGATGCTAATAGTGTAAATGGGGTGGAAATATGGATCGTTACATCAAACAACATGGCACACATTCTAATCAATATCAGCAAAGTCTTCGGGCAGAGATCTCGCGGCAGGTAGATGATTTTCTAAACAGCGGCGGCAAAATAGAGCAGTTAAACGGGCCACAGTTTCAGCCTCATCGCGCGGTGCGTATCAGTAATGCGCTAATTACTGAAGCAGTTTAAGAAAACAATAAAAAAACGCTGCAAGCCCAGGCTATAGGGCTTCGCAGCGTCACTACACTACCTTACTTCAACGCGATTTCAGAAAATGATCAGGCAGGCTTTAATGGCCATGATCAATAGTACTATTGAGGTCAACGCAAACAGGTTGAAACGCAGTAGAACAACATTGCTTGTTGCATGAACCAAACTGTGGGCAATGCGGCCGCCAACGTAAAGCCACGCCAATATGAGATTGCTGCCATCACCCGCGCCCAGCATTGCCAATACCAATGCAGTGGCATAGAAAATAGTAGGTTGTTCCATCAAATGATTGTAGTTGTCGGCCTTCCATTGAATATGTGCCGGCATTTGATCGCCTAATTCCTTGGTGCGTTTGCCAACATCGCGGCCTAATTTTAACTTTGGTATGGCGGGTAGTCGGGTAATGGCCATCCATGTCATCATGACAAAGCTCCATAATACCAATACCATAATAGGGGCAAAAATTGCCGAGGGTTGAATCATTGGGGTTTTCCTTATTCTTAAAATCGAGGTTTGGGTAAACCGTATTGTCGCCTGATTTTCTGACGCTTATCAATGTTATATCGGAACTTATGACACACATTGAGAAGGGCGTTTAGTCTTTTAACCGCCAAGGATAGTGCCTAGGATTTCATGGCGCGGGGCGGGCAGTGATCGTAGTGTCGTCCACTATATTTTAGTACATACCGATGGTAGAGTCGCGAACAGCGTGGCTTAGGTAAACGATCCATAAACCAAGAACGCTGTGCGAATTTTCGCTGTTGCTTTAGGCGTTAGGAATTCTGAAGTGAGGACGACCTCACCTCTCGGCAATTACTAGGGGACGGCCCCTGTGATGGAGAGGTATTGATGAATTGGCTGATTCTTGTGGCAGCGGGCCTGCTTGAGATTTGTTGGGCAATAGGCCTGAAGTACACTGATGGCTTTACAAAACTTTGGCCGACAATAGCCACGGCGTTGTCACTTGTGCTGAGTATTTTGCTGCTGGGTATCGCAATGAGAACCTTGCCTGTAGGTACAGCTTACGCTGTATGGGTAGGCATTGGTGCTATTGGTACGGCAATGCTAGGAATTATGCTATTCAATGAGCCCGCTGACATACTGAAAATACTTAGCCTAGGTTTTATTTTTATTGGCATTGTTGGTCTTAAATTGGCACATGGCTAACAATTTGGAATGAATCGCGCAAAAAGCACTAGACGGCGCTGTGGATTATAGTTCATTTGCACGTTTTCGATTGAAATTGGGAACACGCCAGTTTTGGCGATGTAGATTTTCGGTAATGGATTTTTTCCTTTGTGTTATTCGCGAGTAGCTTAGTGAACCTTGCGCTCACTCGCGGTGCTCTTGCGTTTGCCCCTTGGTGCATCGAGTTCAAATTCGATCCAGCTTAAGTTGTTGCCGGGTAAGTAGCCCACGCTGCGGAGCTTATCCCGTATGGAATGTTTTAAGGCGAGACCTTCAGGGCTGCTATTTAGCGCTTTGAGGTCAGCGTCGGGATCAAAAATACAACGTACAGTCAGGCTCTGCTTGATATTGCTGTAGTCTAATTCGTGGGTCAGCCAACGAAAATCGGCAATATTGCTTAAGGCTTCATCGCAGGCTTGGGTAAGCACCTCTATGATGTCGTTTTCGGCTTTCTTGTCTTTTTTACGCATAATGCTGACTGGTCTTGGGGGCAGGGCGGAGAGTATAAGGTAAAAGGCGATCTCGAGCGAAAGTTGGCTGTTTGGTCGCTCAGCAGCACTTAGCTTATGAATTGTTGTCTGAGCCTTAGTTGCGATGTTTATGTCGTGTATTGTGAGAACTACTTAAATGAAAATAACAGCGATTTTAGGATTTGTATTTGCGTCGGCTTTGTTGCTGGTAACCACGCCAGCCCTCGCCAAACAAGAAGGGAAATCCTTGCCACCAGGCTTGCAAAAGAAAGTTGAGGAAGGCCGTTCGCTGCCACCGGGTTGGCAGAAAAAATTGGCAGTAGGCCATCACCTAGAGCGCGATGTATACAGCCATGGGCGCATTATTCAGCCCATTGATGATTATGGTTACGTGACAGTTGAAATTGAAGACCGACGTCTACGTTTACTTGCCGCTACCTTAGAAATTATTGAAATTCTGCATTAAGAATTCAGTATGCAAACATCCAGTTAAAAGAGGTGAGTACATGAATATCCACGGCAAGCTGAATTATGTCGAGTTCGCAGCGGTTGATCTCGACGCAACCAAGGCGTTTTTTAGCAAAGCCTTTGCGTGGTCTTTTACGGATTATGGTCCTGATTACACTGCGTTTGCAGATGTTGGTCTTGACGGCGGGTTTTACCGCGCGCCGCTGAGTGCAAAAGTCGAAAGTGGCAGTGCGTTACTTGTATTTTACAGCGCGACCTTAGAGGAGACTCGCAACGAGATAGTGCGCGCTGGCGGCAGTATTCTGAAAGAAATCTATGAATTCCCCGGCGGCCGTCGTTTTCATTTTGCCGAACCTAGCGGCAATGAATTTGCCGTGTGGTCTGACCCGCTATAAGGCTGAAAAGGCCTGCTACTATGTAAGGCATTAAGCAAAAGTGGGGGAGCTGATTTTAAATCTTGGGAACCGCGCTGCAATGAGAGCTTGAAAGTATTGTAGGGCTTTTCTATAGCTACCAAGAAATCTGGAGAGATCACATGCGATGAGTCGCCTTATGGTAAAAAGCGGACGCTCAAAAACACGTAATCCGACGAAGGCCGTAGGCTTTTATGCAGGCTCAACCCCCATATCCCTCCTAGTCAGGTGGCCAAATTTACTATGCCACTACACTTTGATTTGTTTCATAACGGTACTCCAGGAATTAGTAGAGCGATATTTATGGTTGAGCATTCGTCTGGCCATAAGTAATGGCCAGACGATGAAGGATTAAGATGCCATTTGACTCTCATCACCCTTAGGGATGTTTTTGGGCTTGCGGTAAGCCATACGGTATAAACCGGGCAAAACCAATAGGGTTAATAGAGTAGAGGAGATGATTCCACCGATAACCACCGTCGCGAGCGGGCGTTGCACTTCTGCACCCGTGCTGGTGTTGAGGGCCATCGGGAGAAATCCGAGCGCGGCTACCAACGCGACCATTAATATCGGCCGTAGCCGTAACATCGCGCCTTCTTTGATCGATAGATCGATATCATTACCCTGCTCCAGCTGATCTCTAAACGCCGAGACCATCATTACGCCGGTGAGCACCGAAACACCGCATAGCGTAATGAAGCCAACGCCTGCGGTGATAGACAAGGGGATGTCACGCAGCCAAAGCGCAATGACACCGCCAGTTAGCGCAAGTGGCACACCGCTGAATACGAGTGCCGCATCTTTCGCAGAACCAAAGGTCATCATGAGTAGGGCAAAAATCATGACAAGTGTCACGGGTACTAAGAGGCTTAACCGCTCCGTTGCGGATTGGAGTTGCTCAAACGTGCCACCGTATTCCAGCCAGTAGCCGGGCGGTAAGGTCACCTCTCGTTCAATTTGAGTTTGCACATCGGCGACAAAACCACCTAAATCCCGGCCCCGTACGTTGGCACTCACAACGAGACGACGCTTACCATTTTCGCGGGAAATTTGATTCGGCCCCGGTGCCAGCGTGAGCGTGGCGACTTCATTGAGTGGTACGTAGCCTCCTTGCGGGAGCGGTATCGGCAACCGTTCTAGCGCTCGCAAGTCGTTGCGGATTTCCTCCGCTACCCGTACAACGATGGTAAACCGTTGGTCACCCTCAAAGATTAATCCGGCTTCTTCGCCACCTGTCGCAGCTGCTAATACCTCTTGGACATCAGCGACGTTCAGACCGTAGCGGTATAGCGCCGGCCGATTGGCTTCAACCGACAATATAGGTAAACCAGAAACCTGCTCTACTTTGACGCCTTCGGCACCCTCAACGCCGTTAAGCGCCGTTGCAATCTCAGAACCTGATTTCAATAACTGATCTAGATCGTCGCCGTAAATCTTAATGCCTAGGTCTGAGCGAACACCGGAAATCAGTTCATTAAAGCGAAGCTGTATCGGTTGGCTGATCTCGAACGCGTTTCCGGGGATGAGCGTTAGTTTTTGCCGGATATCTTCTAGCAATTGGGCTTTAGACTTGTCGGGGTCGGGCCAGTCTGCACGATCTTTCAGCATCACATAGCCATCAGAGATGTTTGGCCCCATGGGATCACTGGCAACCTCTGCGGTACCGACGCGTGAGAAGTAGGTTTTTACTTCCGGTATTTCCAGTACGGCGCGTTCAAGCCGAAACTGCATGTCGAGGGATTGAGTAAGGCTGGTGCCGGGAATACGCAAAGCCTGAATGGCAATATCACCTTCATCCAGGTTTGGAATAAACTCAGTGCCCATTTTTGTGGTCAATCCACCAACAGCGATGATTAGCAGTACCGCGCCGGCTAATACGCTGAAACGGAATTTGAGTACCCACGCCAGAACTGGGGTATACACCCGTTTTGATTGACGAACAATGATGTTGTCTTTTTCTTCAATATGACCACTGAGCAACAGTGCAACTGCAGCGGGCACAAAGGTTAATGACAGCACCAAGGCCGACAATAAGGCGATGATCACGGCCATGGCCATGGGCGTAAACATTTTCCCCTCCACGCCGGTGAGAGCGAGGATCGGCAAGTTTACTAAAATCACCACCAGAACGCTGATCAAGCTTGGCGTGAAAACTTCCCGTGTCGCGGCGAAAACGGTTTGGAAGCGTTCATCAAGTTTGAGTATGCGGCCGAGTTGATGCTGCCTACCAGCCAGTCTTAGTATGCAGTTCTCAACAATAATCACTGCGCCGTCGACAATAAGACCAAAATCGAGCGCTCCCAAGCTCATCAAGTTGGCACTGACTTTGGCTTGTACCATACCGGTCATGAGCATTAGCATTGACAGCGGAATGACCATCGCAGTGAGCAAAGCGGCGCGGACGTTGCCGAGCATGACTAATAAAACAACGACAACCAGTACGGCACCTTCAAGTAGGTTCTTCTGTACGGTTGCAATGGTTTTATCGACGAGTACCGTTCGGTTATAGACGGGCTCGGCGGTGATCCCTTTGGGCAGTGTTTTATTGATTTCCACCAGCTTTGCGGAAACCGCTTCCGAAACACTGCGACTATTACCGCCCAACAGCATCACGGCGGTGCCGAGTACGGTTTCTTCCCCATCGCGGGTTGCCGCGCCGGTACGGAGCTGTTTGCCAAAACTGATGTCGGCGACATCTCCTACTGTTATCGGGATACCGTCTTTGTGAGTGACGATGATCTTCTCCAGTTCAGCAATGTCGGCAACTTGCCCAGGTGCGCGAATAAGATATTGCTCACCATTTTTTTCAATGTAACCCGCACCAACATTAGCGTTGTTTTTTTCTATTGCCTCAACCAAGTCATCAAAGCTTAAGCCGAAGGTTAATAGTCGCGCAGGGGTCGGAGTGATGTGAAACTCTTTTTCAAAACCTCCGATCGTGTTGATTTCCGTCACACCATTGACCAGACGCAACTGGGGACGAATGACCCAATCTTGCAAGGTGCGCAAGGCAGTCGCATCATATTTCTCGCCGTTTGGCTGTCGGGCATCGTCGTCTGCGTGCACCGCGTAGTGAAAAATCTCCCCGAGGCCGGTCGCTACTGGCCCCATCACGGGTTCAATGCCCGAGGGCATATCACTTTTGGCCTGCTGCAAACGTTCATTGATCAGGTTGCGGGCAAAGTAAATGTCCATCCCTTTTTCAAACACAACGGTGACCTGAGAGAGCGCATATCTCGACAAAGAGCGGGTACTCTCTACGTAAGGTAATCCGGTGATTGCCAGCTCGACCAAGTAGGTAATCCGCTGCTCTACTTCCAGCGGTGAGTAACCGGGTGCACCCGTATTAATTTGTACCTGTACATTGGTGATATCGGGTACAGCATCGATGGGCAGGTTTTGATAATTCCACACACCGAGTGCACTAATGGCGAGCGCAAAAAACATGATCAGCCAACGGCGTGCAATTGAAAAATGAATAAGTTTATCGATCATAGCGAGGCCCTACTACGGTCTCGCACCACGAAATAACGTAGTGCTGGTGGCAATAGCTGCGGTTGGAGTTCGCAGTGCGGTGGATGTGATTAATGTCCATGCTCAGCATCCTCCTTGCCCATTTCAGATTTCAAAACAAAGCTATTTTTGATTACGTATGTTTCGCCAACTTTTAGTCCACGCAGTACTTCGCTGGCTTCGCCATCTGTGCGACCTAAGGTGATATTACGAGGTTCAAAACCCTCGTCTCCTTTCACGAAAATAACGGTTTCACCTTCGATCAGTTGCACAGCTTCATTGTTGATAACAGTGGCTGCAGCAGTTTCTGTTTGGGTGATTTCGGCATTAACAAAAAGTCCAGGTTTCCATAGATTGTCGACATTGTTCAGCAGGACGCGCGCTGTGGTGGCTTGATTAGAAGGGTTACCCTGAGTGGCAATAAAGAAAATTCTCCCTTCGCCAGTGCTGGCGTGGTTAGTGCTTTTTATCCTTACCGTTTGCCCCAATGAGAGCTTGGCGATGTCTTTGGGGAACACGGAAAGATCTACCCAAACGCTAGAGTAATCTTCAACAACAAACAGTGTTTTATCGTTTGTCTGTTCGCCAATATTGGCGTTGCGCTGACTAATGACACCATTAAGTGCAGAATAAATAGGATAGGTTTTTAAGCTTTCATTCGCCTCAACAGTGACAAGCACATCACCTTTGCGGACGTTATCGCCAATGGTTTTATTGACGGCGCGGATGACGCCGTCATAGCGGGCTGTGACGGCTTGGGTTTGTTCCGCGTTGCTCGTAATAACCCCGTAAACGGCTAATGTCTCGCGAATTGCGCCAGGCCCAACTTGGGCTAGGCCGATACCCGCGTGCTTCATTTGCTCTTGAGAGAGTTCAATGTGGCCCTCGTCATGATCTTCTTCATCGCCATGTCCACTTTCGGCATGGGCGACTAATGCTGAAAAACAAATTGTGGCGTAGAAAATGGCATTAATAATGGGTGTTTTAATCGTATCGTATATATTCATTGTACTGTTCCTGAGAAATCGCTTGATACGCTATAGAGCGTCGAGGACAAGGGCTCTGCTGTTAGCTGTTCAATTTCGGCGCCATAAGTGAGTGCAGACGCAGCCGCTTCGATCAGTGTGCGCTGAGCATTCAGTAACTCCTGCCGTGCAGACACGTAATCCAAATAGCCATAGCGCCCACGTTCATAGGCAGTTTGCGTTTCTTTGAGTGCATCTCGCAGCGCAGGGATGATGGTGCTTTGTAGTGTTTTGGCCGCGAGAATTGCTTGCTTTCTATTGTGGAATGCACGGAACAATTGTGTGTGCATACTCAGTAAAGCCACTTCTTTTTGTACATAGATTTCATTGCGCTGGGCACGCGCGGCAGAGACCGCCCCTGTGTTTCTTCTGCCGGAAAACAGCGGCATGCTGAAGCCGGCCACCAGTGCAGAATCATCGTTTGCTTGAAATCGACGCACGCCTAGCGACCAACTGACATCCGCTTTCGACTGTGTTGTGGCAACGCGCAGTTCGGCATCCTTGAGGCGCTCTTCAGCCGCAAAAATGAGGATTGCTGGATTCTTCTCCATTTTTGCGAAGAGCGAGTCAAACTCAATATCGGTGCCAAAGTGATATAAATCACCTTCAAGTGTCACAAAATTAGGCGTTTTTTCACCCCAGTGAGCAGCGAGGGAAACTTTTAAGTAGTTAAGCTGCTGTTGGGTGGACTGTAGCGTTAGGCCAGCCTGTGACGCAGCCGCGAGTGCCCGTTTCACCTCTGCTTCAGGCGCTGCCCCAGCTTCGGCGCGCCGTCTCACGATATTAAGCGTTTCATTGGCAAGCCTATTGGCTTCTCTCGCAAGGGTAACCTGCTCCTGTGCAGCAAGCGCATCCACATAACGTCGGGTCACTTCGCCTAATAATTCCAATGATTCCACTTGTCGCTGTGCATCGATCACTGAGCGACTACTTGAAACAATACCCCGCCTCGCTGAGCGCTTATCACCCATTTCCAAAACAGAGGAGAGCGAAACGGTAAGTTCTGCGCCATCAAACCCACTGAGCTCATCAGCGCCAGAAAAGTTTTCTGCGTCAATTCCTAGCTCATAGGCAGGTTTTAGCGCCGCAATTTGCATCTGCCCACTTAGCGCAGAATTGCGAAACTCAAAAACCTTTAATGACGGGTTTAGCTCGATAGCACGCTTAAGTGCGGCATTGAGCGTAAGGGAGTTATTTGTAGCTTCAGCGTGCGCAAAAGATACTTGCCAGCCGAAAAACAAACATAAAAGCATCAGCTTTCTAAAGCTGTGTTGCGTGCGCCATACGAATCTCGTAGGCATAAAAAAGCGAATAGCCATGTAAAAATCCACGTTTAATAGACGGAATCATGCTGAACATTACGGAAATAACCGAAATGTCGTTAGATTAGTAAAACGTAGGCTTAAACTTTGGGAGGGCGGTAGAAGGAGAATAGCGGGTCGTTAGGAATCGCCATATTATATTGGGTTTTGAGTAATACAGTGCTAGGAGCAGATGAAAATGACAGGAGTGCCGGAACTAGCTGGCCATGATGACAAAAACCGCAGTGGTCGCAGTTGTCTAGATGTGTCGAATTTTTGGTATTAAGCTGCTTAACAATTAATTCGTTTTGAGTGATGTTACTTTGATCAAATACAGCCAATGGACTTGCGTCTTGAACGTCATGGTTATCCGCAAAAGCAAATACTGACTGGCAAGCAATCAGTATTATCAGCAGATAAGATGTCCAATGTTTAGTCACAATTAACCTTTTTAATGAATGCCGTTTGGTATCTGGTAGCGTTCGAAACGCCGAACTGCTTAAGCTTTTAACTTCAGAATTCGGTGCGCGCCATGCAACACAATGACGGAAATAACCAAGCCAATCAGCAAGTCAGGGTAACGCGAACCTGTTGCTGCGACAAGCACGCCGGCTAAAATAATACCCACATTGGAGATCACATCGTTCGATGAGCAAATCCAGCTGGCCTTCATGTGTGCGCCATCATCTTTGCTTTTAGATATCAAAATTAGGCATACTACGTTGGCTATCAAAGCGATAAAACCAAAGCTCATCATCAAAGTGGACGCAGGTTCACTGCCAAACATAAATCGTCGTATCACTTCACTTAGCGCACCTAAAGCTAACGCTAGTTGCAACCAGCCTGAAAGGTGAGCAGCCTGCAGCTTCCTTTTGACGCTGTGGCCAACTGCGTAGAGTGCCACGCCATAAATTGTCGCGTCAGCGAACATATCTAGCGAGTCTGCAATAAGCCCAGCAGATTGCGCCAACCACCCAACCAAAAATTCAACAACAAACATGGTTGCGTTAATCGCAAGTAACCATTTTAGGATGGTACCTTCTTTTAAACTTGCCTCTTTTGCTGAAGCTATCACTTGCGACAGTTCATCGTGGTCTAAATTGTGAGTATCTTTAATTTTCGCGCCGAGGCTAAGCAAATCCAAACGAGACTGTATGGCGACAAGGTTGCCACTGTGAAATACCTTCAGCATGCGGTTGGGCGTGTCAAATTCTAGAACCACATCCGGTTCCATGCCCTCTAGAGCCATCTGAATTATGCGTTCCTCAGAAGGACAGTCCATCTTGGAAACCACAAACTGGCTAACGTAGATTTTATCGGGCTGCAGGGTGCTTATAGCACCTTTATCATCGGTATTCTCTGCAGGTTGGCCGTTGCCAGTCAGTGTCATTGCGCCGCTCCTTTTACTTTAAATCATGCTTAGCCTAAACTCTATGGTAACTATAGAGTCAAGCATTGAGGTGAGATTGGTGAAAATTGGAGAGCTAGCCAAGTTAACTGGGTGTTCTGTGCAGTCCATACGGCACTATGAAAAAGAAAAGCTGTTGGCCTCGCTGCGGCGCAGTGACGGTAACTTTCGCTTGTATGATTCGGCAACGGTAGATCAGCTAAAGTTCATCAAGCATTGTCGGAGCCTTGATCTTTCGCTTGCCGAAATTCGGCAGCTGATCGAGCTAAATCAGCAGCCGGGAATGGGATGCGAGGATGTGAACAGAATGATTGATAGCCATATAGAGCAAGTTGCACTTCGAATAAATGAGTTACAAGACCTTCAAGACAAATTGATGGCGCTACGAAATAGCTGTGCCAGTCAAAGCACTGTTAAAGAGTGCGGAATTCTTCAAACTTTGTCGGTGACTCAAAAATAACTTAAGAGTTAATTCACTCACTATTAAAAGCTTGCCTATGCCACGTGATAAGGAAGTCCGATCTGCGACTGACCGCTAATGTGAGAGGCTGTGTGAAAACCGCAATCACGCCGCCAAACATCGTCACAAGCTTCGCTCACCTACCAAATGACATAGTCACCGATAATGAGGATTAGAACTAACTTTTTGCGCTGCAATATAAAGGTGAGGCAAGAATGATGATTTTCGCGGCTTTACATACCAAACAAGGCGACTTCTCCGTTATTGCCTCATAGCCTCCATTAACCCAATGGTTCCCTTTATAGTCATCATTCGTTTCAGGTTATAAGCCAGCACATGTAAGCTCATTTCTATGCTCACATTCTTTTTGCGCTTCATTAAAAAGTGGGTCGCACCCATCCACATTTTAATGGTGCCAAACGGATGCTCTACTGTTTGTTTTCTCAGGACAGATAGGCTGGGATTGTCATCAAGTCGTTTTTGCATCACGTCGATATCATCTTCGTAAATCCAACGTTTCATTTTTCTTGGTTCGTTTTGTGATCTTGTGCATTTAGCTCTGATCGCACAATCTCGGCAAGCGATGTGGTTGACGTATACCTTTAGCTCAAGGCCACTGTCCGTCACATTACGTCGATGCGGCAGCTCCTCATCCGCTGGGCAGATATAGACATCTTTATGTTTGTCGTATTTGAAGAGCGATTTATTGAATATACCCTTTTTCTTCGAACCTGACGTATCTGATTGAGGGATGCTAGCCGTTACACCCAAGTCTTGGGTCGCCTTTATATCGGTGCGACTAAAATAGCCTTTGTCGGCGATAACGGTGATATTTTTCTTATCTAGTGCTTGTTGGACTTGCTTTGCCACTACGGCAAGTTGGCCGCGATCAGTTGTCATGACAATATCATGCGCAACAATCAGGTGGTGTTTAGTATCCACAGCACTTTGCACGTTATAGCAGACCTGCCGCTCCATATGATGCGTCTTCATTAATCGTGCATCAGGGTCAGTTTGTGATACTTGTTTATCGGGGTGTTCGTTCACTTCTTTTTCAAGCGCCTTGAGCTCGAGCAAGCGCTGCTTATACCATGCTAATTTTGACGCTGAGACTGAGCTGGACGTGTCCTTTTCGTCGTTATCGTTGGTATTCATTTGACTTAAGTAATCTTGAATACTGCTCTCAACATGATCGATATGAAATTGGACTTTGCTGGGTGTGTAATTCTTAGCCTTATTGTTGACCGCTTTAAACTTGCTACCATCAATAGCGAAAGCGGAATCATCAAACATATTGATTTGCCGGCACAGGTCAACGAACTTACGACAGACATTTTTAATCCCCTTGCCGTTATCTTTCCTAAAGTCGGCAATGGTTTTAAAGTCAGGTCTTAGACGCTCTAGCAGCCACATTAACTCCACGTTGCGGTGAGTTTCCTTTTCTAGCCGGCGAGAGGATTGAATACGATTTAAGTAACCATAAATGTAGAGCTTTAACATCGTGGCTGGATGATAACCTGGACGACCAGTTTGCTTTGCAGTAACACTCTCGAAACCTAGGCTCAACAAATCAAGTTGGTCGACAAAAACATCAATAACTCGAACAGGGTTGTCTTCAGTAACAAAGTTATCAATTACTTCTGGAAACAACGTGGATTGGTGTCTTGATTGACCTTTGATATGGTGAGTCATCGCAGATTGCCTCTGGTTTGGCTTACCAATTTATTATACTAAATGCGGCCTTAAACTTGGATCGCCGGCTAAGACCGATTCATCATAAGCGTGAGATAAACGGTGATCAAAAGTTTTCACACAGTCTGGTGACGCTGGAGTCATCCACATTACGCATGTAAGCGGCTGCTTCCTGATCTGGTAATTAAGCGCACGTTTGGAAGTAAAGGTATTTCGTTATTAGGGATATTTCTACCGTTTTAGGCTTTACTCATAGTGAGTCCATAGCCTCAATACTTTAATCGCTTTTTCTTCTTCTAAGACTTGGTATACCAAGCGATGCTGGATGTTTACTCGGCGAGAATAGGCGCCCGCTAAATCCCCAATTAATTTTTCAAAGGGAGGAGGATTTTGATACGGGTTCCTTTGGACAATTTTCAGCAGCTCCTGAGCCTTATCCTTTAGCCCGGACGACGCTAGTTTTCGAGCATCTTTTTGAGCCTGTTTAGTGAAATAAAGAGTCCAGCTCACCAATCAAGGCTCTTACTACACTTGTCGAGTTCGACGTCCATACCTTCTCGGATAGATTCGCGCATACCGGGAGTGGATAGCAGATGAAGTGTCTCATTGACGGCATTCCAGTCGTCTTCCGACAGCAAAACAGCGTTGCCCCTCTTTCCAGTAATAATAATAGGTTGGTGACTAGTAGACGTTTCATCTATCAGCGCGTAAAGCTTGGAACGAGCTTCTGTGGCGTTAAGTGTGGTCATAGGTTCCTCCATATGATCGAAGCGTACGCCGTTACGTACGTAGTGTCAATCCGACCTATCGTTCCTCGTACGACCGAGACGCCAGGGAGTGCCAGCTTTGTATATGTATTAGAGCATTTCCAATGTCTGCTAATGTGACTAGCGGATAAATACCCACTTTTGTTTAATGCCTTGGCTACTCAGCTAGGCCTTTTTCTCCTTGCCACACAGTTTTGCCAACTTCGCCGGGGTAGACTTCGTCTACCCACTCCGGGTGCTTGTAAAGAATGCGTAAATCTTTATGGCGCCAAACGTCTTGGGCCATTTCTACCCAGCCATGAACTTGTAAGTAAAATGGATTGTAGGGCTTTGCCGGCATATGGGTTACGCCGTATTTGATTGTACCGGCATCAGCCTCGTCGCGAAAACTGCCATAGATTTTGTCCCAAAAAATAAAGATGCCACCAAAATTGCGGTCGATCTGCTCGGGGTTGCTGCCGTGGTGTACGCGATGGTGCGACGGCGTATTCATGAACTTCTCTAAGAAGCCGAGGCGGCCAACTTGTTCAGTATGTAAAAAGAATTGGTAAAGTAAGTTGCCCTCGATGGCCATTAAGACCCAATCCTTGTCAAAACCAATCAGTGCGGCAGGCAGCCACCATAGTACCCAGCTGCCAGACAGGGCAAAGGTAAAGTTTTGGCGCAGCGCGGTCGAGAAGTTCATGTGTTCTGACGAGTGGTGGGTGATATGGCCACTCCAGAACCAACGCACTTTGTGCATCATCACGTGATTCACAAAAAAGCAAAAATCAATAAACACGATAAGGGCCAGAATGCTGAGTACTGACGCCTCTGGCCGCCACTGTAGGCCCCACTCATAAACACTTAAGTAAAATGCCTGAATAAAAAGTGCGATCGCGATGCCGTCGACCACTTTATAGGAAAATCCCGCGGCTAAATTGGCGAGAGTTTCGCGGGGGTGGTAAACCCCTGTTTGACCGGTTTTACGCGTATAAAGGTATTCTGCGCCGATAACGGCGAGAAAGAGGGCGCCGAAGGCAGTGACAAAAAACAGGGCGTGGAGAACGTCTTGCACGGGAAATCCTCGTTATTGTAATCAATAGTCGCATATACGTGATCTTTGGAGTGTAGAGGATAAGCGGTGTTAGTCGGTAGAGATTGACTAAAACAGACATCTTTTTGACATTTCCTGCCATATTGTCAATGATGTTTGCCTATTTAGGTGAATGACGGGAGCGATGATGCAGCTAGCGCAATTACAGGTTAGTGGCGATTTAGCCGGTTTGCTTCGTGATTTTCTCGAAAGTGAAGGCGATGTTCACTGCGAACTGTATACCCAATTGCAGGGCTTTAGTCCAAGTAGCCGAATTAGTTTTGGTCAGTGGTGGGCCTTACTTGATCGCCTGCAGCAGCGATTTTCACCGCGCCATATTGGCTTAGAGCTTGGCCAGCGTGTGCGGCCTGCGCATTTAGGTATGCTCGGCTATTTGACCCTCGCCAGCGACACGGTGGCTGAGGCCTTATTGGAATTTCAGCGCTATCAAGGTTTACTCCACGATGGCGACCGCGCCAGCATTGAGGTGTTGGACGAGCGCATGATTTTGAGCTGGAGCGCGAACTATGGCCCTTCGACCAGTTTGTCGGACGAGGTTCTGGTCGGCGGTCTTTTACGCTTTGTGCGTTTAATGACGGGCCGTGCTGATTTGTTGCCGCTGGCGGTGGATTTTACCTTTGCGGAACCGAAGGACACCCAAGCTTACGTGGCGAATTTTGGCGCGCCGGTCCGGTTTGCACAACGTTGTACAGCCCTGCAGTTTCCCACCGCGTATTTGGACTTGCCGGTAACCAATAGCGACCCTGGTTTAAAACTCTTGTTAGAGCGGCAGGCTCAGGCTGCCTTGTCGGTACTGCCCCACAGTGAGGGTTTTATGCAGGGGCTGCGCAGTGCGCTGCTGCGGGCCATGCAAAGCGGTCGTGCCAATTCTGCCCATATTGCGGCAACGCTGAATATGTCGGAACGCACTTTGTTTCGTCGGCTTAGTGAGCAGGGCTTAAGTTTTAAAGTAATTTTGGCGCAAACCCGTACCCAATTGGCGCAGGAATACCTGCGGGATAAACGGCTGACCTTGAGTGAAATCGCGCTACTGTTAGGCTACTCTGAACAAAGCGCCTTTAATCGTGCGTTTAAGCGAGAAACCGGTTTGTCGCCTCGCCGTTACCAGCAGCAAGAGGTCGCCCGTTTTTAGTCGTGTTTTGTTGTATTGAATTGATTGCGCAGGGTTTCAATGCGTTCGCGGTTTACCTCGAAATCATAGTAGCCAAGGCGCGAAGCGCTGCGCACATCGACTCGATTGTTCGCAGGTGTATAGCGCAATTCGACATCGTCACGGTAGCGCATAATTGCACTGTGGCTTACCGCATGGAGATAGTTTGGCCTGCGTTCGGCGACGTTGGTGCGCGGCATCGCTAACAGTGTTTCTTGCAGCAGTTGCCATTGTTCGGCTGAAGTCACGGTAATGGCGGTGATGTGTTTACTGCCGGCCTCTACGCTGGAAACGCAGTGCGGCGCGTTGGGGCAGGGCGCTAATGTGCTGTTGCTGCCGGTTTGCGTCGGCGTATTGCTACAGGCGCTAATTACAGTGGCAGTGAATAGAATGAGAAGTGTACGCATGAAAATCTCCTTGGCTGGCTTTAAATTCGCGCAATCTGTAGAGCGTGAATACGGGTTTTATACGTCGCGGATAGGGTTTTGGTGCTTTTTATTATTTTGCGCTGCGGATTTAGCAGCGCGTGATTAATTGGATGTCGACGTTGCTGGTGGCGTCAGAAAACCACAGCGAACCTTCGTCAATGGTACATTGTAATTTCATGGTGCGCTGCGCCATGGCGGTGAGTACGGCCGAATCTTCAGTATTCACTTCAATGACCCGCACATTGCCGTAACGGCTAATCTTGCCGCCGTGTTCGTCCCACCACATTTGTGCGGTGCGGCCGCCGTAGATGAGCAATAATACTTGTTTGGCAATACCCCTGGCTTTGCGCATGCGCTTTTCGCTGGGAAGGCCGAGTTCAATCCATAAGTCGATTTCGCCTGTGAGCGATTTGAGCCACAAATCGGGTTCGTCATCGGTACTCAGGCCCTTGGTGAATTCCAAATGCTCCTCGGCAAAAAGGGCAAAGGCGAGAATTCGCAGCATCATGCGTTCGTCAGTTTCGGAGGGGTGGCGAGCAACAGTGAACTGGTGGGTCTGATAATAGTGACGACGAATATCGCTGATATCGAGTGTGGTTTTAAACAGAGTGGCATTTAAGGCCATGGTCTTGCTCACGGTATTTAAAGAAGCGCTATTCTACGCTGATTTTGCGTTTAAAAGGCGCTTAAACCAATAATAACCACTGCATAACGCAGGCCTTTACCGACGCCAACCAAGATAAAAAAGGCGGGGGCAGGCACTTTCATCATACCGCCGACCACCGTTAAGGCGTCGCCGCCAATTGGCATCCACGACATCAGCAGTGTCCATTTTCCGTAACGACCAAACCAATTCTGGGCGCGCTGGAGGTCAACCTTGCGAGCTGGAAACCAGCGACGATCGGCGTATTGGACAAACTTTGAGCCCATCCACCAATTCACTCCGGCACCGAGGGTATTCCCGCTGGTGGCCGCCAACCATAACCAGCCGGGATGCAGGCCTTCGCGCAATTGCGCTACCAGTAAAATCTCTGAGTAAAAAGGCAGCAGTGTGGCGGCGCCAAAGGCGACGGCAAAGAGGAGAAGATAGGCCGAGATCACAGGCGGGCACTCGCGACTAAATGTTGAAATAAACGCAACTGACGAAATTGAAATGGCAGGTATTCGGGGTGCCATTGCACACCAATGCGGCAGCGGTGCTGGGGGTCTTCGACTGCTTGAATAATAAAGTCAGCGTCGCGCCCGGCAATTTGCATACCCTCGCCAAGGTCTTTAATCGCCTGATGGTGAAGACTGTTTATTTTACATTGTTCCTGACCAAGTATTTGTAGAAGTTTGCTGTAGGTTTCTAAGTGCAAGGTTTTACGTGGCAACAGCATGCGCTTATTCGACGTAAGCCGCCGCATATCACTTAGGTCACTATGAAGCGTGCCACCTAGCACCACGTTCAGTAATTGCGCTCCCCGGCAAATACCTAATATGGGTAAGTTGCGGCTGAGACTAAGCTCCAATGCAATCATTTCAAATCGATCTCGCTCGCGGTTGATAGGCGCAACTTCGGGTTCGTCGGGCAGATAAAGACGTTGATCAATATCGTCGCCACCGCTAATAATAATGCCATTTAGGTTGGCGGGAATTGCGCTGAGTTTAGGCGTGAGCCGATAGGCTTCAGCGCCGCAGCGCTGCAGTGCAACGCGAATAAACCACCAAGCCAGTGGCCAGCGGGTGTCGTCGCCGGTTACCCCTATTAGCGGCTTGTTCACAGTAGCTCCGGTATTAGCCATTCGCTGACACTGTGTGACCAATTTGTAAATAAATTGGCGGTTGGGTTATCTAAATAATTACGGTATGCCTGACAAACTTTCTCTAGTCTGGCTTTGTCCATGGCCAAATTATCGACCTGCAGCCAATCTCGGTAGGGGTGGATCAGGCCCCACTGGGGGTCGTCAATCAAGCTGTTGGGTAATCGATAGTGCAGGGTGGGTCTTGCCTTGACGCGATCGTCGTCGATCTTGGCGCGCAGCCGAGGTTCGTCGATATGGGCGAATAGCGGCAACATATCCAAGGCTCGATTTCGCGTGGGATTGAATTCCAGGTAATCGTCTATGAGCTGGTCGATTGTGGGTTGGTAACTTGGTTTAAGGATTTTGCGCACATAGTCTTTGCCAAACGGGTCGACGTAGGACGTTAGGCGCCTGCTGAAGTCAACGTCGCAACGCATTTTTAGCCATTCGTATAGGCATAAAAACGCGCGCATGTAGTTGAGAATTGTCGCGGCCTCGCAATCAGGCATTTCTGGGTTTAGCTGTAAACCAAAGGCATTTTTGGCGGAGGCGTGGGTGCCTTGTGCGTCGCTATTGCGCAGGCTTACAAAAAGATCTTCTAGCTGCCAAAGATCGGTCATGGCGATGGGTGGTGCCACGACTTCAAAGGGTACGAGTTGTTTTGCGATGGCGCCAACAATGGCCTCAGCCAATTCTTCTAAATCATTGGTGTCGGCAGATTCATGGCGTTCACGGCTAATGCGCTTGATGTACGAGAAGTCCAGCTCGACTCCAAATTGTCCGAGGCTGGTGTCGATGACATTTACTTCGTAGTCCGACAGCGTGTCGGCGCGGCCGCCGAACTGCGTAATAATAGTGTCGACAATGCTGTCCACTTCCATGCCGGTAAACTCAATTTCTACCCCAAGGCGACGCACCGCACCCGTGTTGGTATGCAATTGCAAGGGCAGTGGCCAAAGTTGCTTACGATAGGCTGCTAATGGTTTATTCATTGGTACTTCCTATGATGTGAGCAAGTGGGAGTAGGCGTTCGGTGTGCTGGCAAACTACTTGGAATAGGGTCAGTAGTGGCACCGCTAATAATACGCCGGGCGCACCCCATAACCAGCCCCAAAAAAAGATCCACAAAAACACCACAATGGGGTTTAGGCTAAACCGGAAGCCGTGCACCAATGGGTCGATAAATTGACCAACAGCGGCGCTAAACAGTGCGTAGGCTGCGGGTACGGCAATGATCGCGGTGGCGGTTGGGTAGCTTACCGCGCTGACAATGCTTAAAAGTATTAAAGTGATACTCACACCGAGATAGGGTATGTAGCGCATTAGCGCGGCAACTGCGCCCCACAGTGCAGGGTCTGGGAAATCAAATAGATATAAGGCGAGTGCCGTAATACAACCGATGGCGATATTAACTGCAGTTATCGTCATGAGGTAGCGGGACATTTGGGTTTGGGCGCGATGGGCTATTTGAGTGACCACGGCTTTGTCTCTCTGGGTCGGCAGGCTGTGGATGAAGCGCCTCATTAATGCTTCGCCTGACGTTAGCAGGAAGAATAAAAGAATAATACTGAGTGTGCCGTAAACCCCGAAATTTTTTGCTGTTTCGCCCAATTCCGAACGCCAACCCGCCTCGGTAATAACGACTCTAGTGAGTTCCGGATTGCGGGGGTTAGCGCTGGCGCTGAATTCTTGGGCTAAAGAGTCAATGCTGCGGGTAGCGGCGTCTACATCTGGGCTGCTGTTGTTAACACTACTAAGTTGCTCTCTCACGACCTCAACGGCTTCTGGTACGCGCTGTAGCCACTCGCTCGCGGGTTTGGCGAGGGCGTAAACGCCGCTACCGGCAATGCTGAGGCAAATACTCATCACCGTGAGGGCCGCAAGACTGCGAGGTACGTGTATGGCCTGCAGGCGGCTGACTACCGGGCTCAATAGTAAGGAGAAAATGAGCGCCAAGGTAATTGGCAACATCACGTCTCGAGCCACTTGTAGGGTATACAGAATGGCGAGTACGGCGATGATTTTTAGCGGCCAGTCGGCCGTTTTATTAGGCATAGTTCCTAGCTAGATGTCGTTAGTTGAGTTTGTTCTTGTTAATACGACGAGTGTTATTTTCTTGGGCCGAAAATCCACCAGATTACTAGACCAATTAAGGGTAGAAATAAAATCAGCACAATCCATAGTAGCTTGGAAATAACACTTTCTTTGCTCTGCGCAATCGTAAAGATGGCCCAAATGTCGGCAATGAATATTACGAATCCCAGTAGGCTAGTAATATAAATCTGCATATTATTCTCCCTTGAGATTGTGACAGCGCAGCGAGAAAATTCGGGGTAACTGGCAGCTACATGGCTAATTTGGAGTGTTTTTGGGGGTAGGAGTTCACTATTTGCCTATCTAGTGGCGGGGCTGGCGTTCAGCTTAATGCGGTAAAAGTAGATCACTACGGCTGCTAAATGATTTGTGCGGTATTGAGCGAAAGCCAAACAATGTGGTCAAGCTCCCTCCGGCCACAAAAGGCGAGACCGGCACGGGACAGTCTCCACTTTTCGGTAGCGATCGGATTAAGCGATATGCTCGGTGATGAAGGCTGCAGACTGTTTTAGTGCGTCGCGTGCCTCGGGTAAAAAACGGCTCATTACCGGGAATGCATGGGGAGGATTCGTCCATTCGAGGTAGGTGCTGTCGCCGTGCAGTTCTTGAATTTTATGGTGTAGCGCCGTGGCGTCATCGAGTAGAACCTCGGCGCGACTGGCTATAATTAATAGCGGTGGAAGGTTTGCCATATTGGCATTTAGCGGTGAAATACGGGGATCGTTGCGTGGGAGCTTGGGGGCGTACATCGCCACGGCTTCCTCAAGTAGCGTTTTGTTGAGTAGTACATCCTTTTGTTTGTTGTCGGTGAAGGACTGGCTGTTGTGGCTTAAATCCAGCCAAGGCGAAAAGAGTATGGCAGCGGCTGGCGTTGGTTTGTTGTCGTCGCGCAGTTTTTGCAGCGTAGTCAGTGCGAGGTTACCACCGGCGCTATCACCCGCAATAATAATGTTGCGGGACTCGTAGCCCATTTCAATTAACGCCAGATAGACACTCATGGCATCCTCGGGTGCGGCGGGAAATGGGTGCTCGGGGGCGAGGCGATAGTCCACCATGAGCACGCTGATGTTTGCTTGTGCTGCGAGTTCGCTGCACATTTGGCGATGACTATTCATGCCGCCCATAATGAAGGCGCCACCGTGGCAGTAAACACACACCGGTGTGCTTGGGCTGATATTTATACCCTTAGCCGCAAGCCATTCAACCTTTACGCCCGCCAGTTCATCGGTTGTGCAAGTGACAGTTTTGTTTGGCTTGCCGATATCCATTGCCATGAATTTTCTTTGGCGTTTGAATCTGTGCTCGGGCGTTAGCTTCATCGTTGCGTTTTGCTGACGTCGGATGACGGCGCTGAGAATAAAATTCTGCCAGCTCATATTGAATCCTCTAAAATCAGTATATTTAGCAATGGCGTATCAATGTTTGCGCCGGGAGCGAATAATTTTGGCAAACGCGATAAGAAATAGTGCGGCGCCTATTAGCAATCCGTATAGACGAAGATTGGGTAACCTCGCATTGAGACCATTAATGATGCCCTGGCGCTCATGATTGTAATTGTCTGGCATCTCAAGCACATGATTGTCTTGGGCATATTGGGCATATTGGGCGAGCATTTCGGCGTGTAGGGCCGGCATAGTCGCGCTTAGATCCTGGGTTTCTCCGGGATCTTTTGCAATGTTGTAGAGATGCCATTGGCCGTCGGCAATTTTGCCGGTGATTTTGACTAGCTTATAGTCGCCACGAAACAGCGCGGCGTTGCCGCCTAGCTCATAGCCTACGGCATCATCGGGACCGTAGGTAGCTTGTACTTCGCCTTTGACGAGTGGCAATAAGCTGCGGCCTATGACGAGTTTCCTGGCATCGTCGGGGTATGCTGCACCGGCAATGTCGATAATTGTCGGGCTAATGTCTGTTACAAAGCTAAAGCTTTTACTTAGTCGTTTCTCATTAAATTGCAGCGGTTTACCGGCAACAATGAGTGGTACGCGCATGCCACCCTCGCCGGCATAAAATTTATAGAAGGCAAGCGGCGAGGCTGCGGCACTCGCAAAGCTCGGGCCGATGTTGTTCATGCTGCCTTTAAGGCCTAGGGTTTCATAGTCGTTGCGGTAGCCCAGAAATTTAACGATGGCGCGGCCATAAAGATCGCGGGAATTGTTGTGACCGGTAGCTTCGCTGCCGTTGTCGGAGGTGAAGATAAACACGGTATTGTCGAATTCATCAATCGATTTTAAATGCGCAATGAGGCGGCCGATATGAAAGTCCATAGCGTCGACCATGCCCGCGTACACAGCCATGCGTTTTGCCTGATAGCGTTTTTGTACGTCCGTCTGTGAGTCCCAATCGCCCATGGTAGCCATTGTTACCATTGCGCTGTCGCGGGGGATTAGGCCTAAGTCTTTGAGTTTTGCCTGCCGAGCCTCCCGCAACGCCTGCCAACCATTGAGGTATGTGTCGGCATATTTATCGGTGAATTCTTGGGGAGCTTGCACGGGTATGTGCACCGCCTGAAAGGGAATATAGGCGAAGAACGGCTGCCGATCTTGTCTGTTCGAGTCGATAAACTCAATGGTCTTATCAACCAAAAATTCTGATGAGTAAAATTTTTCTGGCAGCGATGCGGGTTTGCCATCGGCATACCAATCGGCGCGATCATATATAGGGAGGTAGGGTTTATCTTCCCAGTTGTCTGCGCCAGTTGCACCGAGGGCAAAGCTGCGTTCAAAGCCTCGGCTGCTCGGTAATTGCGCTGGGCTATTGCCCAAATGCCATTTACCGGCGATGTAAGTGTGGTAGCCAGCAGACTGCAAGACGTCTGCAACCGTATTCAGCTTTGGGTCCAGGGTGCCTTGGTAATGAGGGAAGCGCTTTTGTTCTGGCGGAATGGTTTCTGGAATATTAGGAACGCCATTGCGATGACTATCGACGCCGGTTAGCAACATTGCCCGTGCCGGAGCGCAATTTGCGGCTGTGTGGTAATTGGTAAACTGCATACCCATATCTGCGAGCGAGGCGATGTGCGGGGTTTGAATTTCGCTACCGTAGGGGCTTGTGTCACTAAATCCTAGGTCGTCGGCGAGGATGAGTACAATATTTGGCGCCTTGGCTGCGGGTGGCCGACTGTCGTTAGCAACTTGGCTGGCATGAACGGCTGCGCTGCTTAGTGCAATGCAGGCTAAAAAAACGCTCGTTACTGACCCACGGACCTTACTCATGAATGCCTCTCAATTTGAAATTCCTTGAGATTTATCTTGCTCAAACGGCGTTGCATTTTCATGGTTGTCCACGGCCAATTCACACTATTACGACCGGTTTTATCAATAAAGTAACTGGCGCAACCACTGTTCCAAACCGTGCCTTGCAGGGCGCTTTGCAGATTCTTATTCAGTTTTGCACTTTTTTCGCCATCGACGGAAATTGTCGCAATATTCTTTTTGCGGGCTTTGGTGATTGCACTCAGTATATATTTAACCTGGGCTTCAATGATCACAAAGGCCGATGTGTAGGTGTACAGGTTCGGCCCTAAAGTCATGAATAAATTAGGGCAGTCTTCGGCCATGGTGCCGAGGTAGGCAGTGGGTGATCCCGCCCATTGATCTGACAAGCTGCGGCCGTTGCGACCATAGATGAGTTTGCCAATTGGCGGGTCAGATACTTCAAAGCCCGTGCCGTAAATAATTACGTCTACCTCGCAGCTCGCGCCGTCGCTGGCAATCAGTTTGTTGCCTTGGATTTCGGTAATACCGGGAAATACATCAACGTTGTCTTTACCTAACGCTTTATACCAGTTGTTTGATAGCAGAATGCGTTTGCAGCCTAGGGAGTAGTCGGGCTTTAGTTTTTTTCGCAGGGCTTCGTCTTTTACACCGCGCGCGATGTGTTTGACTGCCGCTGTTTCGAGACGTTGCGAGAACCACTTGTTTTTTAAGTTGTGGTTGAGGAATTCAAACTGGAAAAAAAGCAGCTTTCTAAAGAGCGATTGGGTGAAGGGGAAACGCTTAAAGATAGTTCGCCAGCGATCTGAGATTTTAGTATCTACTTTTGGTAGTACCCACGGTGGGGTGCGTTGAAATAGCGTGATCTGCGCTGTTTGGCGTTGAATAGCAGGTAAAAATTGGATAGCTGAACCGCCGGAACCAATTACAGCTACGCGCTTTCCGCTAAGATCATAGGCTGGGTCCCACGTTGCTGAGTGAAATGATTTTCCCTTGAAGGTTTCTATGCCCTTGATGTGGGGTATTAGCGGTATGTGCATTGGTCCGCAGGCCATAATCACAAAGCGCGCGCGATAGACGCCGTTGTTGGTTTCAAGCTGCCAACATTTTTCAGTTTCTAACCACTCGCATTTTGTGAGTTGGCGATTGAAGTGAATATGCGCAGTAACGCCAAAACGATTCACGGTGTCGTGGGTGTAGGCTTTTATTTCTGATTGGCTAGCAAACACGCGGTCCCAGTTGGGGTTAAGTGCAAAGGAATAGGAATACAGTGCCGACGGCACATCGCAAGCGCAGTCTGGGTAGACGTTCTCGCGCCAAACACCACCGACTTCATTGGCTTTTTCCAGCACGATATAATCGACCTTGGCTTTGCTAAGTTTTATCGCTGCGCAAATGCCAGAAACCCCAGCGCCAATGACAATCGTTTCATGAAAGGCAATGTGATTTTCAGTAGCGCTGGTATTTGTAGTGCTATTCATTGTTTTTTTCCAATTTAGGCCCGCGTGAGTCACGCTTTCGGGGCGCTATCTTAAAATGAGTTTGTTAGTTCTTTTTGAGCGGGCGATAGAAATAGCGGTAGAGCACACTGTTTTCTTCTCTTTCATTTTTGCGCCAACCGTAGACGGCTGGACGTTCAAATTCGATAGCCAGTTTTTTCCACAAAAGCCAGTCGTAGAGCGCGAGCATATTCTGCAGATTGCAGCCGGAGGTTCGGCTGCGGCTGTGATGGTGATGATGCTGGGTCGGGAACGTTAGAACATGACACAGCGCGTACATGGTTTTGGAAATGAGGGGGTTCGGGTGGTTCAGCAGTTTTAAATCGTAATCTAGGTTGGCGTGAGTGTGGATCCCCCATATGCTTTTAATGGCAGTGCCAATCGCCCACGCTTGGAATAAGCCAAGGTAAAGGCACAGATAGCCGAACCAGTAATTGGGTAAGGTGAAGGCCCAGCCCCAGCCGACGACAATGGTTTGGCTAACACCAAGCTCGCCGCGATTGTCGGCACCGCCGTGTAAATGATGGGTTCTATGGGTGACCTTATACCAGCGCTGCAATTTTGCTAACAGCGGATTGTTTGGCGTGCGCGCATGGGAGAAATTATGTACCCAGCCATGCAAAAGTTCGTCGATCATCACAAAGCCAATAATACAGGCAATGAGGTGCTGGTCTTCCAGCCAAGCCAAGGCGCCAGCATGCTCGGGCATGACGACTGTATAGAGGCCAAAGCTACATAAGATCAGTAGAGGTCGCTCAATAAAGTGCAGCCAGGTAACGGCAATGCCGAGCATTTGCCAGTCTTTACTGATCTTCTTGCCATTCCTCGTAGCGCCTTTCGCCACTTCATACAAGATAAAAAAGGCAATAACCCCGAGCGACCAATTGGTATAGCCATTTTCCACATTTTCCATTTGGGGCCTCGGCCTTGTCTCAAACTATGTTGTTATGGTTAGACCTTAATCAATTTGATAATATTAGTACAATTCAATTAAAGCATAAGTGATATGCATGAAACTTAATTTACGCTCAGTTGATCTTAATTTGCTGACTATCTTTGACGCGATAATGAACCATGGCCAAATGTCGAAGGCGGCGGCGCAGCTGCACATGACTCAGCCAGCCACCAGTCATGCCCTTAAACGGCTGCGGCAGACCTTTGACGATGAACTCTTTATCCGTACTCGTAATGGCATGAAGCCCACAGCCAGAGCCATTGAGATAGCGGGGCCGATCCAGGAAGTTTTGCTCAAAATACGCGACACGCTGGACTCTAATAAGCATTTTGAGCCAACCGAGTCGGATCGGGCCTTTAGAATTGCCTTTGGCCGCTATGGTGAGCTGAATTTATTGCCGCGAATTTTGGAAAAGGTGAATCAGGTGCAAACGGATATCAGTATCTATTCCCATTTGGACGATCAGGAAACGGGATTGGAGTCACTCAAAGAGGGCAAGATAGATTTCTGTTTTGACTTTGTTTCCCCGCAAGACAAGCGCTTGGACTATTGCGAATTTAAGCCCGAAGAAATAGTGGTGATTGCCCGCCGTGATCACCCTCGTCTAGGGACAAAATCGTCTATCAGTACAAAGCAGTTTTTTGATGAAAAGCACATCGTGATGAGTTTTGGCAGTGACCGGCGTGAATTACTGCAGCAGTTTATGGAAGAGCAGGGTGGCATTCGTAAGATACTCACTGAAGTGAATCAGTATATTGCCGTGCCAACGGTGGTAATGCAGTCTGACGGCATTGCTATTGTGCCTAGGCCAATGGCTGAGTTCTTCTTGTATAAAGACCGGCTGAAAATATTCAAGCTGCCGCTCGGTCTACCGTCGCTGCCAATCTACTTGATTTGGCATCGGGCGATGAGCCAAGACAAAGGTCACAGCTGGTTAAAAGGCTTAATTATGGAGTGTGTCTGAATACAGGCAGCGTTTTGGCTGCCTGTATTGCATGGGAAGTGCGTGTTAGTAGGTGTAGCGGGCTGTTAAGCCAAGTGATAGTGGTTGGCTGGTGAAGGCTTGGTATGAGCCGACTGGCGATCCCACTCTTGTGTCGATAGTTGTAAAGATATTGGCGGGGGCGACTTGGTCGATATGTACTTCGTCGGTAATATTTCGTCCCCAGAAAGCGATGTCGACATTTGCATTGCGCCAGCCGAGGCGAATGTTCAGGGTGTTCGATGCCGGTTGGTCAAAGCGAGGATCTAATGCCGAACTCGCATTGGCCTCGCCAGAATAGGCGTAATCTAGTCGTGTATAAATATCGCCACTGCTCAGCGGGTAGCGCCAGTTAAGTGCTAGGTTTCCCTTTAGCTTGGTTGCGGAAGCCAGCGCCTCCCCATCTAAAATACATTGCCCTAGGTCGTTGTCTGGTTCACGTCCGTAATAGCATTGGCCGCCGTCGTAGCTGTCGAAAATGGTGTCTATGTAAGCGAAGTTTATCGTTGTAGACATGTTCTCCGTCAGAATAACTGTTGAATCCACTTCAATGCCGTCGACGGTGACGAGTTCGGCATTATTAATAATAAAGACCAAACCGGCAAAACTGGCGTTCTGAAAGTTTTTATACTCGGTGTGAAATACCGAGGCGTTGACACGCGCCCGGTGATCTAAAAATTCAGTTTTGGCACCTAGCTCAAAGTTGATGACTTCTTCTTCGCCAAAGGGCCGCATCTCATCGCTTGCTGTGCCGTTTTGTAAGCTGAAACCGCCTGCTTTGAAGCCTGTTGAAACGACGCCGTAAAACATGGTGTCTTCATTTAAGAAATAGCTGCTGGAGATTGCGCCAGTGATTGCGTCAAAGCTTTCTGAATCGTCGAAATTATTCCCGTCGGGGGTGACGAGACACATGAGGTTGGTATTTAAGGGCGGAATACAGCCGAGTGCCGACAACTCTGTGGTTTGAATCACCACGCCCGCTTTTTTCTCATAGGAATAACGCAGACCAAAAGCGGCCTTCCAAGCATCATTGAACTCGTAGTCGAACTTGGTGAATACGCCGAAGCTGTCGGTGTCTTGGGTAATGTCGTAATCGCCGCGATCACCTTCAACACCAAGTATTGGCGTGCCGAGCGGCGCAAGATTAATCGGTAAGACGCCTCTGCTTATCAGTTCACCTGCGACAGCAGCGCCATACTCTTCAATGTCGCTTTGGGCGAGAAACTCGGGAAGATCTTTGTCACCACGTCGAAATTCATTGGTGTAAACAAATGTCCCTGCTAGCCAGCTGAACTGACTTTCGTTGTCGGAGGCTATACGGAACTCTTGAGACAGCGACTCGCCCGCTTGACGATCTTTGAAATCGGCCAGCAGTAAACTCGTCTGCTCGACATCGTCGAGGTAGGCTAAACCGTCGTAGTCGTCATAGCTGCTTATTGATGTGAAGGTGTAGCCATCGCCGCTGTATTCCATCGTGAAAATAATGTCGTTGGAATCGCCGATATACCCGCTGCCTTCACTGTATTCGATCAGCCGGTCGGTGGGATCATTGGGGATGCTTAAAGTCGCGCCCGCATTGCTTAAAATTCGCTGGCTGGCGTCACTCAAAAATACGTCGCCGGTGGTGGTGTTCATGTCTTTTTCTGAGTAACCCACAATGAGGCGTGCGTAGAGTGCATCGCTGATATCCATTCGTAACTGCCCGCGAATAGCGTAGCCGTTGAGTCCTTCGCTATTGGGACCGGCGACATTGTCGATCAACTCGCTACGGCCAGTATCAACGATGCTGAGTCGCCCAGCGATTGAGTCGCTAAACGGGCCGCTAACATAGGCTTTGATTTGCTTTAGGTTGTCGCTGCCGAAACTGACTTCGGCCATGGCTTCAAAATTTTGCGTTGGGCCTTGGGTTGCAACACTGATTACCCCGGCGGTCACGTTCTTGCCGTGCAGGGTACTTTGTGGACCTTTTAGTACTTCGACAGAGCTAACATCCACTAAGTCGCCCATACCTATGCCTGAGCGCGACCGAAAGGCGCCATCGATAAAGAGGCCGGTTGCCGGTTCAAAGTTAGGAATATTGCCCGCATTGCCAATATTGCGAATTCGAAAGGTGGTCGCTAGGGGGCTGATATTGGTTAGTACGATCAGCGAGGGTACCTGCGCGGCGATATCGCTTATGTCATTAAAACCAATGTCAGCAAGTTGATCGGCTGTTAATGCCGATACCGATACGGGCACCGTTTGCATGTCTTCGGCGCGCTTCTGGGCCGTAACGATGACTTCTTCTAGCTGGGCGGCATTGGAGATCGTGCTATTGCTAAGTATTGCAGCGGAAATGCCGAATACCAGTTTTGCTACTGATGATTGAACACAGGCGTTATTTTTATACATATTGAATTCCAGAACATGCGCTCTTAGGCGCGTCGGACTTATAGTTTTTATATTGACCGGGCAGGTCTAGGTAACAAACTACCATATTGGTGTAATAAGTAAAGTAATGTCAGGGTTTGTGTCAGATGTTGATCTTCGCGCTGAATATAAAGCTATGCTGTATTACTGGGGGCGTTTTCTTAGAAAAAGGCGTTTGGGAAGAGTAGGTGTGCTGCGGAGTGGGGGATTTTGGTGTGAATAGCGCTAGCGCCGTTGCATGGCGCTAGCGCAGAACAACGCTTAGTTGTGTGCGTGGAGCATTTCGTTTAGTGCGATGGCCGATTTATTGGTTAGTACTTCTATCGCGCCATTTTTAGAGTTGCGACGGAACAGTAAGTCAGACTGACCAGACAGGTCGCGTGCCTTAGTGGTGCCCGCAACGGCGCCGTCGGCGTCGATCATGGTGATGACAGAGCCGCCAGTAATGTAAAGACCGGCTTCAATAGTGCAGCGATCACCCAGTGGAATGCCGACACCGGCATTGGCACCAATTAAGCACTCTTTGCCCACTGAAATAATAATATTGTTGCCACCTGACAAGGTGCCCATAGTAGAGCAACCGCCACCAAGATCGGAGCCCGCGCCAACCATAACGCCCGCAGATATACGGCCTTCGATCATGCCTGGTCCTTCGGTGCCGGCATTAAAGTTAACAAAGCCTTCGTGCATGATGGTTGTGCCTTCGCCAAGGTAGGCGCCGAGGCGAACCCGTGCGGTGTGTGCAATACGCACGCCCGCTGGAACGACGTAGTTTGTCATTTTGGGGAATTTGTCGACGGACATGACTTCGAGCATTTCACCCTTAAGGCGAGCCTCAAGCTGGCGACCTTTAAGTTCGCCGATATCGACTGCGCCTTTATTTGTCCATGCAACATTGGGTAGTGCGCCGAATAGGCCGGTTAAATTAATGCTGTGTGGCTTTACCAAGCGGTGTGACAGCAGGTGAAGCTTTAGGTAGCCTTCGGGTACGGAACTGGGGGCATCGTCGGTGCTGAGAATAGTCACGACCAAAGGTTGGCTACCGCTGGCCAATTGTACAGCGAGTTCTGCTTGGTCTTTATCGCCTGCGGCTTTGAGTGCTTCGGCGATTTGTGCCATTTGATCTTTAGTTACAGCGCTGGCGGTATTGCCCTGTACGGGCTCAAGGACGCTGAGGATGGCGTCTACAGTTTTGCTTGCGGGGGCAAGTACCGGCTTGGCGTAGAAGGTGTCTAACCACTCGCCTTTGCGATTTTGGGTGCCGAGGCCGAGGCCGAGTGCGAAGTAGGTTTGGGTCATTGTGTGGTCTCTTAAATAGCTTAAAGGGTGTGATGAGTGAACAGCGACTGGTAATGATCGGCTTTAAAGCCAAGGTGCAACGCGCTACCTGTATCCAGCAGAGGGCGTTTCATTAAGGTCGGATGTTCCAATAACAAGGGGATGGCTGTTTCGATGCTCAGGTCGTCGCGCTGCGCTGGGCTAAGCTGCTTCCAAGTGGTGCTACGTTTATTAACTAGGGCGTTTAAGCCTAGTTCTTGCAGCCAAGTAGCGAGTTGCGGCGCAGTAAGTGGCGTGTCGCGTACATCGTAAAAACTAAAGTCGACATTGTGCTCTTCTAGCCAACGGCGGGCTGAACGCACGGTATCGCAATTTTTAATGCCGTAGAGTTTGGTGCTCATGGTTCTGCTCTTGTTGCATGTGGGCGAGAAAATCAGCCGCTAAGGATAACAAAATTCGTCACGCGGATCACATTACTAGGGCTTGTAAACTTTTGGCGGCTTTTTTCGCGTAGGGTATAAGGTGGTGCAGATTTCACACACAGTGCCGTCACAGCCTCTAGCGCTGCAGTATTCTCGGCCATAAAAAATAATTTGAAGATGCAGTGGGTTCCATTTTTCCTTGGGGAAGAGGGATTTGAGGTCTTTTTCGGTTTGTACTACATTTTTGCCGTTAGTGAGCCCCCAGCGCTGAGCCAGACGGTGAATATGAGTGTCTACCGCGAAGGCGGGTACGCCAAATGCTTGAGACATAACGACACTTGCGGTTTTGTGACCGACGCCTGGGAGGGTTTCTAGCGCGGCCATATCTTGGGGTACGACGCCTTGGAATTTATCAACGAGAATTTCTGACAGGCGTTTAATAGCGCTAGATTTTTGTGGCGACAGCCCGCAGGGGCGAATTATTTGGCGAATAACTTCGACATTCTGCTTGGCCATATCGAAGGGGTTGTCGGCAAGCTCGAATAGCGCTGGGGTGATCTGGTTTACCCGCTCATCGGTGCATTGCGCAGACAAGAGCACCGCAACTAAGAGGGTGTATGGGTCTTTGTGATCCAGTGGAATTAGTTGCTCAGGATACAGCTCTTGTAAGCGATGTTCTATATACGCGGCGCGTTCCTTCTTTAGCATGCAGCACGCTCGTTCAGACTTTGCACATAGGCTTTTATACGATGAGCGGCGTCGGCACATTGCTGCGCGTCGGCTACTAGCGCCATACGTACATAGTTAGCGCCGGGGTTATAACCCTCGACTTTGCGGGATAAATAACTACCGGGCAATACGGTAACATGTTGTTGAGCGAATAAGCCTTTGGCGAATTCCGTGTCACTGATGGGGGTTTTTGCCCACAAATAGAATGACGCGTCGGGTCTGCTAACGTCTAAGCAGCCGTCGAGTATTTCCAGTACTTCGGCGAATTTGCGGCGGTAGAGGTCGCGATTGGCTTTAACGTGAGCTTCATCATTCCATGCAGCGACACTGGCGAGTTGGTGCTGAACAGGCATGGCGCAGCCATGGTAGGTGCGATAGAGCAAAAATTCTTTGAGAATATCAGCGTCACCGGCTACAAAACCAGAGCGTAAACCCGGTAGGTTTGAACGTTTAGACAGGCTGTGAAAAACCACACAGCGCTGATAATTGTCGCGGCCAAGTTCAGCGCAGGCTTGTAATAATCCGGCGGGCGGATTGGCTTCGTCGAAATACAGTTCTGAGTAGCATTCATCACTGGCGATGACAAAGTCATATTGATCGGCCAAGGCGATGAGCTCTTTTAGTTGAGCGCTGTTCATTACGGCGCCGCTAGGGTTGCCCGGCGTGCAGATGAATAGTAGTTGGCAGCGCTGCCAAACATCGGGGTTGACTCCCGCGAAATCAGGAATAAAGCCATTTTCTGCGCGGCAGGCTAAAAATTCGGGTTGGGCGCCGGCGAGCAGCGCGGCGCCTTCATAGATTTGATAAAAGGGGTTGGGACTGCACACGACTGCTTCCGGCCCTGCGGCCACCACGGTTTGTGCAAAGGCAAACAGCGCTTCGCGCGTGCCGTTAACCGGCAGTATTTCAGTTTCGGGGTCGAGTTTGTTCAAGTTAAAGCGCTGAGTAGCCCAGCGGGCGATCGCTTCTCGCAATTCGGGAATGCCCTTGGTAGTGGGATAATTGCTGAGCTTGTCGATATTGTCCTTGATGGCGCGGGCAACAAAGTCTGGCGACGCGTGCTTGGGTTCGCCGATTGAGAGTGGTATATGGGCTTGCGTCGGACTAGCAATGCCGTCAAATAAGGCGCGTAATTTCTCAAAGGGATACGCTTGCAGTGCGGATAGATTGGGGTTCATAGGGGCTTGCTACTCGCTTTTTCGTCCAGTTCGCGGCATATCGCTTGTTGAATTTCTTCACAGAGCTTTGGGTCGTCTATAGGCCGTTGGCTCTCGTCAGTAAGAAAGAACACATCCTCAACTCGCTCGCCGAGGGTGGCAATTTTGGCGTTTTGCAGGCGAATTTCATATTGGTTAAAAATTCGCGCTAAACGGGCCAGTAAGCCTGGCCGGTCGGGGGTGATTACTTCGAGTACGGTGTAGCCCTTGTTTATGTCGGTGGCCATGCTGGTGCGAGTCGGAATGGAAAATAGCCGCATCTGTCGTGGTGTGCGGCGCTCAGAGGTCGCGGGGAAGCGCTCCGGATGCTCTAAATGTTCTTGCATAAACTCAATGATATGGGCAATCCGGCTGGCGTTGTCGCCGATAGACTCACCTTCCGCATCGAGGACGTAAAAGGTGTCGAGGGTAAAGCCGGTGCCACTATTATAGATCCGAGCGTCTTGGATACTTAGGTCGAGCTGCTCTAGTGCTTCAGCGAGCAGGGCGAATAGGCCGAGTTTGGCTTTGGTGTGCACAAAAATCTGGGTGGCGCCCTCGTGGTCGAGCAAGCCGCCTTCCTTGACTAGTACCACGCTCGCATTTGCGCTGGTGCGCTGAGCAATTGCGCGGGTATGCCAGACGATGTCGTCAATCTGCTCGCGAATAAAATAGTCTTCGCCGGTATCAGCCCATAGATTGCGGATTTCGGCTTCGGTGAAACCGTAGTCTTCGAGTTTTTCGATCGCGCCAGCTTGGGTCTCGTCAATCCACTCTTGTTTGTCGATCGGGGTTTCTAGGCCTCGACGCAATGCTCGCCGGGTTTCCGCGTAGAGCTGGCGCATTAGTGATGCGCGCCAGGATGTCCACAAGGTTGGATTGGTGGCGTTGATGTCGGCGACGGTAAGGCAGAATAAATAATCGAGGTGCTGAATGTCGCCCACGGTCAGGGCGAAATCGCGAATGACCTCGGGGTCCTGAATATCCTTGCGCTGGGAGACCGACGACATTTCAAGGTGTTTTTCGACCAGCCAGGCCACCAAATTGCCATCGCGTTTATTCAGGCCAATATAATCACAAAACTCACGAGCATCGACGGCGCCAAGGCTGGAGTGATCGCCGCCGCGGCCCTTGGCAATATCGTGAAATAAGCCGGCTAAATACAGCAGCTCGTGCTTGGGCAGGCGCTGCATAATTCGGCAGGCCATGGGGTATTGCGCGACCATGCTGGGGTAGCGGAAGCGGCTGATGTTTTTGATCAGTTCAAGGGTGTGAGCGTCCACGGAATAAATGTGAAACAAGTCATGCTGCATTTGGCCCACGATGTGGGCAAAGGCAGGAATAAATTTACCCAGAATGCGGAAGCGCTTCATGCGCCGTAAATTCAGAGCGACGCGGTTGGGTGAGCGCAGTAATTCTAGGAAGTAACGCTTATTCTTGGGGTCGGCGCGAAAACGGTCATTGATTAAGTGGCGAGAATTGCGGATTAGTCGAATGGTGCTGGCGCGTACCCCGTCAATACCTTCGTGGCTGGCCATCAACACGAAAATTTCCATGAGCGCGGAGGGCGTTCGGGCAAACACTTTGTCATTGGCCGCTTCAATGTGGCCGTTGCGGATGCGGAAGCGAGGGTTGATCTCGAGCACGGTTTCCGCTTCGCAGGCCCGCAATATGGTTTCGTCAAAGTGCTGCATGAGCAAATCATTGAGCTCACCAAGGTGCATGGCCCAGCGATAGTATTGCTGCATAAATTGCTCTACCGCGAGCTTGCCATTGCCATCGGTAAAGCCGAATGATTCCGCTAGGGTGCGCTGGTGGTCAAATAGCAGCCTGTCCTCTTCTCGACCGGCAAGCAGATGCAGGGCAAAGCGCACGCGCCATAAGTAATCTTGGCCTTCTTTTAAGGTGTCGAGTTCGTCTTGGGTGAGAAATTGGCGCTCCAAAAGCTCGTCGATGGACTGGGCGCCAAAGTGACGCTTTACCACCCAGCCGATCATTTGAATATCCCGCAAACCACCTGGCGAGCTTTTTACATTGGGTTCTAAATTGTATTCTGAGTTGGCGAATTTGCGGTGGCGGTGAATTTGTTCGTCCCATTTGGCGCGAAAGAACTCACTACTTGGCCAGATTTGATCTGGACCCACCAGATCCATCAATTCGCTGTGCAAGCTGTCGGTGCCAGCGAGGGGGCGGGATTCCATCAAATTTGTGGCGACGCTAATATCTTCAGCGGCCGTCTGGCAGCACTGGCTAATGCTTCTGACGCTGTGGCCAATTTCGAGATTGATGTCCCAGAGCAGGGTGATGAGGCTCTCGATGTTGTCGCGGTAGTCGCCAGCGTTGTCTTTGGTCAAAATTAGCAGGTCGATGTCTGAGTAGGGGTGTAGTTCGCCCCTACCGTAGCCACCAACAGCGATCAGGCTGATGTCATCTTGCCATTGGTAACTTGCCCAGATGTTTTGCAGTAAGGCATCGATGCGTGCAGAACGCAGTGCGACAAGGTCGCGAATGTTCTCTTTGGCTTCAAAGCGGGTTTTTAAGTCCTTGGCCAAATCCTTGAGGTAGGCTTTGTATACCTTTATAGGCCTGCTCGTTGATGGCTTTTCTTGGCTGAGCAGTTGAGCGTCCGGTAGCGCCGATAAACTCATTTTAGCTCCTGGTAAAAAGGCTCATCGGGCCTTGCGGTCAATACTTCAACGCCGTCGGCGGTAACGACCATGGTGTGTTCCCATTGCGCCGAAAGGCGACGATCTTTGGTGGTAACCGTCCAGCCGTCTTTCATATTGAGCTTAGTTTGTTTCTTGCCAGCATTGATCATCGGTTCAATGGTAAAGGTCATGCCTTCCTTTAATACTAAATCGTTGCGGCGGTTATAGCCCTCGCCGTAGTGCAGAACCTGTGGGTCTTCGTGAAAGACGAGACCAATGCCGTGGCCGCAGTATTCTTCAACGACGCTGTAGTGCTTACCGCGGGCGTGCTTGGCGATAATAGTGCCAATGTCGCTCAGTTTGCAGCCGGGGCGGACAATTTCAATGGCCTGATATAGGCACTCTTGCGCAACGACACAGAGACGCTTGGCGTGCTCAGGGACGTCACCAACATAAAACATACGGTTGGTATCGCCATGCCAGCCGTCTTTGATGACAGTGACGTCGATGTTAAGAATGTCGCCGTCTTTGATAATTTTGGTGTCAGATGGGATGCCATGACATATGACTTCGTTTAGCGACGTGCACACAGACTTGGGGAAGCCGTTGTAGTTGAGTGGCGCAGGAATGGCGTCTTGAACGTTGACTATGTAGTCGTGGCAGATTTGGTCTAGCTCGCCGGTGCTAATACCGGGTTTGACGTAAGGCGTAATCATTTCAAGGACGTCTGCGGCTAGGCGGCCTGCAATGCGCATGGCGGCGATTTGCTCAGGAGTTTTTATGCTTACATTCATAAATAAGGTACCGATATACGGAAGTGTCAGGCGATCAAAGCAGGCTATTGTAAACCATCGCTTATAGTGTGGCGAAGGTGGCGGGGAATTTTAGCGGCAAATGCGGTTTTGACTTTATGTGGTGGGGCCTCTGTGGTATAAATACGCGCCCCAATTATGGCTCCGGCTGTAATTGGTTAAATGACGCGCAGAAACCGACACGTAATCCCGGGTGCTCCAGTAATGCTGGGGTTGGCTTACGGGGTCTCTGCAAGTTTGTAACCCGATGTTAATTAAGGAAAAATCATGTCACATATAAGCATGCGTGAAATGCTGCAAGCCGGCGTTCACTTTGGTCACCAGACTCGTTACTGGAATCCAAAAATGGCACCGTATATTTTTGGTGCTCGTAACAAGATCCACATAATCAATCTTGAGCACACTGTACCGGCGATGAATAGCGCGCTGGATGCAATTGCTAAGATGGCTGCAAATAAGAACAAAATCCTGTTTGTTGGCACTAAGCGTGCTGCAAGCAAGATTATTGGTGAGCAGGCTGCCCGTGCAGGTATGCCTTTTGTTAGTCACCGCTGGTTGGGTGGCATGCTGACCAACTACAAAACCATTCGTCAGTCAGTGCGTCGCCTTCGTGAGCTTGAAGCTCAGGAATTAGACGGTACTTTTGACAAATTGACCAAAAAAGAGGCCCTGATGCGTCGCCGTGATATGGAGAAGCTAGAGCGCTCCATTGGTGGTATCAAGGATATGGCAGGTCTGCCAGATGCACTGTTTGTTATTGACGTTGATCACGAGCGGATCGCGATCCAAGAAGCCAATAAACTGGGTATCCCAGTATTTGGTATCGTGGATACGAATAGCAACCCCGACGGTGTTGATTTTGTAATTCCTGGTAACGACGACGCGATTCGCGCCATCAAACTTTATGTTACTGCTGTTGCCGATGTCGCTATTAGTGCCGCCGCCAACGATGCTGTGGCAAAAGATGAGTTTGTTGAAGTTGCTGCAAGCCCAGAAGGCGAGAGCGCTGCCGAGTAATACTCGCCGCCAAGCAGTCTGCGAAAGGGGGCGCGGCCCCCTTTTTTTGGATATCTATTGAGTAGGGCTAGTTATAAAAGCGGTACTCAAGCTCAAATACGAGGATTTTAGGATGGCTGTATCAGCATCAATGGTTAAAGAACTACGCGATCGCACTGGCCTTGGCATGATGGAGTGTAAAAAAGCACTCAATGAAGCCAATGGTGATATCGATCTGGCAATTGAAGAGCTGCGTAAATCAAGTGGCATGAAAGCGGCTAAAAAAGCCGGTCGTACTGCGGCTGATGGCGTTGTAACAACTAAGGTAGCTGAAGACGGTAGCTACGGCGTGGTTGTTGAAGTGAATAGCGAAACTGATTTCGCTGCGCGTGAGCCAGGCTTTCAGGCTTTTGCTGCATTGGTTACCGAAAAAGTGTTTGCCACTAAAGAAACTGACATTGCTGCGCTGATGGCTGGTGATTTGGAATCTGCGCGTGAAGCATTGGTTCAAAAAATCGGCGAGAACATCAGTGTGCGTCGCGCATTGGTTGTCACTGCTGCAGATGGCGTAGTTGATAGCTATGTTCACTCAAACAACCGCATTGCGGTGTTGGTTGCACTAAAAGGCGGCGACGCTGAATTGGCTCGCGACGTGGCAATGCACGTAGCTGCGGTTAATCCGCGTGTTGCTAAAGCCGAAGACATGCCTGCGGAAGAAATTGCCAAAGAGCGTGAAATTTTCACTGCTCAAGCGGCGGAAAGCGGTAAGCCTGCTGAGATCATTGAAAAAATGATCGACGGCCGTATCCGTAAGTTCCTGTCAGAAAGCTCATTGGTTGATCAGGCGTTTGTTAAAGAGCCTGAATTGACCGTTGGCAAACTGCTGAAAAACAGCAGCGCTGATATACAAGAATTCGTTCGCTTTGAAGTGGGTGAAGGTATTGAAGTTGAGGAAGTGGATTTTGCCGCCGAGGTGGCTGCTCAGCTGAAAGGCTAAGCCACTTAGTAAATCGGGGCCTTCGGGCCCCGATTTACTATAGGCGATATACAAATGTGATATAAATATCGTGCAATGTGGTGAGGTAGATAATGTCTAGCGTAAGTCGGGATAAGAAATACAAGCGCATACTTTTAAAGTTAAGTGGCGAGGCTCTAATGGGGAGTCTGGGGTTTGGTATTGACCCCAAGGTCTTGGATCGAATGGCGCTGGAAGTAGGGCAACTCGTTGGTATTGGCGTGCAGGTTGGTCTGGTGGTGGGCGGCGGTAATTTGTTCCGTGGCGCAGCATTACAGACGGCGGGACTCGATAGAGTCACCGGCGACCACATGGGCATGCTAGCAACAGTTATGAACGCACTGGCGCTTCGTGACGCGCTTGAGCGTAGCAATATAAAATCTTCAGTTATGTCGGCCATACCGATGAGTGGTGTTGTTGATCATTACGATCGTCGCAAGGCTATTCGCGCCCTGACCCGTGGTGAAGTGGTAATTTTTGCCGCCGGTACCGGTAATCCGTTCTTTACCACCGATTCAGCTGCAGTTCTGCGCGGTATCGAGGTCGACGCTGATTTAGTGCTTAAGGCAACCAAGGTCGACGGAGTTTATAGTGCCGACCCAATGCTTGATCCAGACGCAGAAAAATACGATTACCTTAGTTATGATGAAGTACTAGACAAAAAGCTTGAGGTCATGGATCTTACTGCGATTTGTTTGTGCCGTGATCACAATATGCCCTTGCGCGTATTTGCGATGGAGCAACAAGGCGCACTTTTGAATATTGTTGTAGGTGGCGAAGAGGGAACGCTGGTGGCCACTTCACGCCGCGAGGAGAAAAAATCGTGATAGATGAACTGAAAGAAGATGCCAAAGTACGTATGGCTAAAGCCATTGATGCTTTGGGTGGTAACTTTAATAAAATTCGTACCGGTCGCGCTCACCCGAGTCTGCTAGACGGCGTTCGAGTTTCTTATTACGGCACCGATACGCCTTTGTCGCAGGTTGCGAATATTGGTATTGAGGATGCGCGTACTCTCACAGTTACACCGTGGGAAAAGAATATTGTTCCCGATGTGGAAAAGGCCTTGATGAAGTCGGATCTGGGCTTAAACCCCAGCACGGCTGGCAGTGTTATTCGTATTCCGATGGCGATGTTGACTGAGGAGACGCGTAAAGGCTATATCAAAACTGCGCGTCACGAGGCCGAGAGTGCTCGCGTGTCGATTCGGAATGCTCGTCGCGACGTGCTGTCTGACATTAAAGAGCTACTTAAAGAAAAAGAAATCAGTGAAGACGATGAGCGTCGTGCCCAGGACGAGGTTCAAAAAATTACTGACCAATTTATCGCGGAAGTCGACAAAGCTCTTGCGGCTAAAGAAACTGACCTGATGGTCATCTAGGCGGCGAATGACCTTGTCATGGCAGTAGTTACGCGGCCAGCCGCATCCCCCAGTATTCCTCGTCATGTTGCCATCATTATGGATGGCAACAATCGTTGGGCCAAGCGCCAGGGCCTCAAATCTTCGTCCGGTCACCGAGCTGGTGTTGAAGTTATTCGACCTCTGCTTAAGTTGACGCGGGAGCGGGGCGTTGAAGTGGTGACTTTGTTTGCTTTCTCTAGTGAGAATTGGCAGCGACCCAGTTTGGAAGTGCAGGCCTTAATGCGGCTGTTTTCGAGTTATTTGGATTCGGAAACCAAGCAGCTACACGCCGACGGTGTTCGTATGCGGTTTATTGGTGAGCGAGGGCAGTTTTCAGCAAGCCTACGTAAACAAATGGACTACAGTGAACAACTGACACGGTTTAATCGTGATACACAGTTGGTGATTGCTGTCGATTACGGTGGCCAAGGTGATATTGTTAACGCCGCTAAAGTCTTGGCTGAGCGGGTTAAGGCTGGAGAGATTGAGCCTGCCGACTTCAGTGTTGAGTTATTTGACCAGCATATGTCGTTGTCCGATGTTCCTAAGCCAGATTTGTGTATTCGCACGGCTGGCGAGCAGCGCATTAGTAATTTTTTACTGTGGCAGCTGGCTTATAGCGAGCTGTATTTCACCGATTGTTTTTGGCCTGATTTCGACGATGTGGAGTTGGATCGAGCCTTGCAAGCCTATGCCCAGCGGGATCGACGCTTTGGGGGGCGAGATAATGATAACGATTCGCCCACAGCAGAATAGGAGACGTACTTTATGCTAAAGCAGCGAATCATCACTGGCGTGTTGCTTGTATTGGCGATATTTGCAGCCTTGGCGTATTTATCTATGCCAGCGTTAACCGGTTTGATTGCAGGTGCATTTTTGCTGGCTGCATGGGAGTGGGCTAATTTGAGTGGCTTTGAAAGCCAGCCAGGGCGCGGGTTGTATGTGTTCGGTAGCGCATTAGTAATGGCGATGGTGGCGTGGCAGTCGGCATTGATGGCTGAGCAAAATACCGCAGTGCTTAGAGATATATTTGTCGCAGCTTGCCTCTGGTGGACTATTGCCTTGTTGTGGGTCAAAACCTACCCGACAAGTGCTGTGCTGTGGGGCTCGAAAGCGGCTCGCAGTGTGATGGGGCTGTTGGTTCTGGTGCCAGCTTGGTTGGCGCTGAGTTATTTGCGCTATCTTCCCGATGGTGTTTATTTGATTTTGGTCGTGATTGGTTTAGTGGTGGCCGCTGATGTTGGCGCCTATTTTACGGGGCGCGCCCTTGGCAAAGCCAAGTTGGCGGCCGCGGTCAGTCCAGGTAAATCTTGGGCAGGATTTTGGGGAGGCTTGGCGAGCTGTGTATCGCTGATGGCTATCTTGTGGCAGGTATGGCCTGGCGCTATGCCAATCAGTTTGGTGGCTGCGCTGATGCTCGCAGTGGTCACTGGTCTGGCTTCAGTGCTGGGTGATTTGCTAGAGAGCATGGTAAAACGTCATCGTGGCATTAAAGACAGCGGCAATATCTTGCCTGGTCATGGTGGGATTATGGATCGGATTGATAGTATTACCGCCGCTGCGCCGGTATTTGCACTTGGCTTATTTGCTACAGGTTGGGTGTAATGCAGTCGGTAACAGTACTTGGTTCCACTGGGTCGGTTGGCCTTAGCACGCTGGATGTGCTTGCTCGGCACCCGGATCGCTATTCGGTATATGCGTTAACAGCAAACACCAGTGTAGATGAGCTGTTCGCGCAAATTATTACTTTCACTCCTCGGTATGCCGTTTTACGTGATGAAACCTTGGCGATGGAGTTTGCTAATCGCATTCGCGCCGCGGGTAGTGAGACTGAAGTGTTGAGTGGCGAAGCGGGCTTGTGTCGTGTGGCGGCAGCAGCAGATATAACGTTGGCGGCGATAGTTGGCACGGCGGGACTGCTGCCAACCTTGGCTGCAGTCGAAGCCGGTAAAAAGGTATTGCTTGCCAATAAAGAGTCACTGGTGATGGCGGGTCGCCTGTTTATGGATGCTGTTACTCGGAGTGGGGCTACCTTACTGCCGATTGATAGCGAGCATAATGCTATTTTCCAATGTCTGCCTTTGGCTGTCGACGCCGGGATTAAGGCGCAAGGCGTTCAGCGGATATTATTAACTGGCTCTGGCGGGCCTTTTCGTAGCACGCCGCTAGCAGAATTAGACTCAGTTACGCCAGATCAAGCCTGCGCGCACCCTAATTGGTCTATGGGGCGGAAGATATCGGTTGATTCGGCCACGATGATGAACAAAGGGTTGGAGCTGATAGAAGCCTGCTGGTTATTTCAAACTGATCCTAGCAATATCGATATCATTATTCATCCACAGAGTGTTATTCACTCGATGGTCGAATACGTCGACGGTTCGGTGCTTGCGCAGTTGGGTAATCCAGATATGCGAACGCCGATCGCTCACGCACTTGCTTGGCCTGAGAGAATTCACTCTGGGGTGTCGAGTCTGGATATAATCAGTCAGGCGCGCCTAGACTTTGAGGCGCCGGATGAGCAGCGCTTCCCCTGCTTGCGACTGGCCCGCGATGCGGCGATACGCGGCGGCACGGCGCCTGCTGTGTTGAACGCGGCGAACGAGATCGCCGTTGCTGCTTTTCTAGAAGGCAAGCTGGCCTTTGTTGACATTGCGTATGTGATTGCCGAAGTGATGGCTCAAACAAATATTGGTGAACCCCAGTCTTTACTTGATGTCCAATCTGCGGACTTCGCGGCTAGGCAGTTGGCTGCCCAGATTATTAGCGCTAAAACTCAGCTCTAGTAAGTACTATAATGAAACGCTTTTTAGTAGTAGTAAGTTACGTAAAGGCTTCGATAAGGGACCACTAGCGTGCTAGATATTTTGCAGACAGTGTTAATAACGATTGCGACCTTGGCCATTTTGGTTGCTGTGCATGAGTTTGGCCATTTTTGGATGGCAAGGCGTTGTGGCGTTAAAGTTTTGCGATTTTCAGTCGGCTTTGGTCGGCCGTTGTTGAAGTGGACTGATCGCAGCGGCACTGAATTTGTTGTTGCCGGTATCCCTCTTGGTGGCTACGTGAAAATGCTTGACGAGCGCGAGGCGCCTGTCGCGGATGAGTTTCTGAGCCAGGCCTTTAACCGCGCTACTCCGAAGTCCAGAATTGCGATTGCTGCAGCCGGTCCTTTGGCAAACATCGTGTTGGCTATTTTTGTCTATTGGCTTATTTTTTTAAACGGTGTGACTGGGGTTGCGCCGGTAGTGGCAGAAGTTGCAGCTGATTCACTGGCAGCGAGAGCCGGTATTGTTGCTGGCCAAGAATTTATAGCTGTAGATGGTAAGTCAACGCCGACCTGGGAAACGCTGCAAATGCAGTTGCTCGAGCGTATTGGTGAAGATGGTGATCTTCACTTGTCTCTCAAATACCCCGATTCCGACCTTATATACGAAAGCACCGTGCCATTGAATGGCTGGATGCAAGGTATTGAAGAGCCAAACCCTGTGCGGGAGCTAGGCGTAACACTCTATATGCCTGCGTTACTCGCAAAATTGGATCAAGTCATGCCTGACAGCCCCGCAGAGCGCGCAGGTTTACAGTCGGGAGACCTTGTCCTGGCGGTGGACGGTAATGAAGTTGCCAATTGGTCTGAGTGGGTCGACTATATTCGGGATGTTCCTGAACAGAGTGTTACGCTACTTATCGATCGCGATGGCCAGCAGCGTGAGCTGCAGATAACCCCTGAACGGAAATTGGATGAATCGGCAACGGCCTATGGTTATGTTGGTGTCAGCGTTGCCATGCCTGAATGGCCGAAAAGTATGCAACGTTCGGTTGAATACGGTGTTTTTGGCGCAGCCGTGGCGGCAGTTGATAAAACTTGGCAGATGAGCGCTTTTACATTGACATCAATTAAAAAGATGCTAACTGGCCTGTTATCACCAAAAAACTTGAGTGGGCCTATAACCATTGCTAAAGTGGCGAGCTCCTCAGTGCAGTACGGCTTTTATTCGTGGCTTACGTTTTTGGCGCTATTGAGTGTTAGTCTTGCCGTATTGAATTTACTGCCAATTCCAGTATTAGACGGCGGCCATATCGTCTACGCCTTTTTCGAATGGGTGACAGGTAAACCGGTGGCTGAACAAGTTCAGGTGTGGGCGAATCAGCTGGGCTTGGTGATGGTAGTTTTTGTCATGGTATTCGCTTTATATAACGATGTGTTGCGGCTGTAATTTCAAGTCTATGCGATGCTTTTTATCTTACATATTGGCGCTGTTGGTTATGTTTTGGCAGTCGCCCCGAGCCTTGGTTTTTAGCTGTTGATGAAACGCCTTTTAGCACTTAGTTTTTTTCTGTGGTCGGCGAGCTTTTACGCTGCGGCCCAAAACTCACTCACAGTGACGGATATCCGCATTGAAGGTTTGCAGCGAATTTCATCGGAAACGGTGTTTTCGGCGCTCCCTATCAGCGTTGGCGAAAAGTTTGAGCCGCGATCTTTGGCCAATGCCTCGCGGGCTTTGTTCAATACCGGCAACTTTGATGATATTCAAATTGGTGTTGACGGCGATGTCTTAGTCGTAAAAGTTGTCGAGCGTCCGGCAATCAGTGCTATCAACTTAGAAGGTAATAAGGCGCTTGCCACCGATGCATTGATGGACGGCCTTAAAGGCGCAGGCTTGGCCGAGGGTCAGGTTTTTAAGCGGTCAACTCTTGAAAGTATGGGTATGGAATTGACCCGCCAGTATGTTTCGCAAGGCCGTTACGATGCTAGCATCGAAACCGATGTGGTAGCAGAGCCGCGTAACAGGGTGTCGATCAGTATCAATATTGATGAAGGCAGCAATGCAACCATCGAACATATCAATATTGTTGGTAATACTGTATACGATGATGAAACATTGCTTGATCTCTTCGAATTAAAAACCGGCGGCCTATTTTCCTTTTTTAGCAGTGCCGACAAATACTCCCGCGAAAAATTAAAAGGCGACCTCGAAAAACTTAACTCCTATTATTTGGATCGCGGTTATTTGTTATTTAACTCGGACTCCGTTCAAGTTGCAATTAGCCCCAATCGTCAGTCGGTGTATATCACGGTTAACGTCATCGAAGGCGCGAAATTTACGGTGAGTGGCGCTGAACTGTCTGGTGACTTGGTATTGCCTGAGGAAGATTTGTCGCGATTTGTACTGGTTAAAGAAGGTCAAGTTTTCTCGCAGGCATTGGTTACCAGTACCGAAGAATTTTTGACAAAGAGGCTTGGCAACGAAGGTTATAATTTCGCAAAGGTGCGTGGTATTCCTGAGCAAGATGAAGACGCGAATACCGTTGCGATTAAGTTTTTTATTGATCCCGGTAAACGCACCTATGTTCGCCGTATTGAGTTTGAAGGCAACTCGCGGACATCAGATGAAGTACTGCGTCGAGAAATGCGCCAATTTGAGGGCGCACCAGCTTCAGCTGATAAAATTGAAATGTCTCGGATTCGTTTGGAGCGCCTAGGTTTCTTCAAGGAGGCGAAAGTCGACACGCTTGAAGTGCCGGGTACCGATGACTTGATTGACCTTAGCTATAAAGTCGAAGAGCAAAGTTCTGGTAGCCTCGGCGCGAGTTTGGGCTTCTCCCAGGATAGTGGCTTATTACTGACCGCGAATATTCAACAAAATAACTTCTTTGGTACTGGTCAACAGGTTGGCTTCGGGGTTTCCCGTAACGATTTCTCTACTAGTGTGAATTTTAATTACACCGATCCTTACTTTACGGAAGATGGCGTAAGTCGCGGCTTCTCAATGTATTATCGCACTACCGACTACGAAGAGATAAACGTTGCTAGCTATACCACAGACACCTACGGCACAAGTGTTAATTTTGGTTACCCAATTTCAGAAACAGAGCGTTTAGGCTTTAATTTGGGCTTTAGTCGTACGCTTATCGAAGCAGGTGTGAGTGCGGTCAAAGAAATTAAAACTAGCCCGCGTATCTTAGACATTATCGATAACTATTTTGTCAGCACTCAGGATGCAACCACTGGTGAGTATACTGTTGCTGAGGTGCTTAAAAATATTGATGAGCTTGATCCTAGTGCGCTAACTATCAGTGAAGAAGAAGGCTTCTTGGATAAATACGGTGAGGAGTTTAATAACTTCACTGCGGGAATGTCTTGGCGCCAGTCGACCTTGAACCGAGGTCTATTAGCGACACGTGGCGCGTCGCAGTCGCTTTCCCTTGAGGCTGCCGTTCCGGGGTCTGATCTGGAGTACTTTAAAATTGGCTATGAAGGTCAGCTATATGTGCCGATCAGCAGTAGCTTTACATTTCGTTTCCGGACTCAGCTTGGTTACGGCGATGGATATGGCGAGCTCAACGGCTTGCCGTTCTACGAGAACTTTTATGCCGGTGGTTTTGGCTCCGTGCGTGGTTATAAGAGCAATACCCTTGGCCCACGTAGTACGACGGCCGATATTTACCGTATAAGTCAGGCTGCAACAGCGATCGATGCCGATGGCAATGCGCGAGCTTTATCTGCACAGGGCGCATATGTAGTCGATCCGACAACTGGGATGCTTGTGGTCGATAGCGCGAATACTTACAATCGCGATCCAGATCCATTCGGTGGCAACGTGCTGATCGAAGGTAGCGCTGAATTACTGTTCCCGCTACCTTTTGTGAAAGACCAGCGCTCAGTGCGGAGCGGCTTTTTCTTTGATGCGGGTAACGTTTTTAGTACCAACTGTGGTACTTCCCAGTTGAATTGTTCAACGCCGAGCGTGTCAGATTTACGATACTCAGTGGGGCTTGGTGCAACATGGATTACAGGTTTTGGGCCTTTGACCTTTAGTCTGGGTCGAGCACTGAACCCAGAAAGAATTGATGACACTGAAATATTTCAGTTCTCATTGGGACGTACTTTTTAAATATTATTCAAATAAGTATAGGAGCTTTTCATGAAGTTTTATAAGGTAGTTGCCGTTGCTGTTATGGCGTTGTGGGCTTGCGGTGTAGCCGCTGAAGGTCGGATCGCGGTATTTGATGTCGAAGCAGCGGTATTAAATACCGATATGGCCAAAAAGCGCTTAACTGATATGCGTAATCAGGCTGAATACAAAAAGAATGTTTCTGAGCTAGAGTCATTAAAGAAAAAATACGACAAGGTTGTCGAACAATTTCAGAAAGATTTCGATATTCTTAGCGCTGAACAGCGTCAGGCCACTAAGAACAAAATTGATGCAGCGCGCGCTGACGGTGAGCATATCGCTCGCAAAATCGAAAGTGCGAATCAGCAAGAAGCACAATCAATTCTGCAAGAGCTAGGACCAAAACTGCAGGCTATTCTTCCGCAGCTTGTTAAAGATGAAAATATTGGATTGCTGCTACCGCGTAAAGCAGTTCTTCATGCTGATAGCAGCTACGACATCACTGCTAAAGTTGCTGATAAGTTGAATAACGCCAAGTAATGTCCGCGGTTACATCATTCAGCCTAGCTGAACTTGCGGCGATCCTGAACGTAAGCTTTCAGGGTGACGCCGCTACCCGTCTGGTGGGTATAGCGCCACTTGCTACCGCTGGAACTGGTCATCTTAGTTTTTGCTCAAATAGTAGGTTTAAAGCCGCGCTGCAGACCAGCACTGCTAGTGCGGTTATTCTTCCCCCTGAACTCGCTGTCAGTTACCCAGGTAACTGCTTGGTAGCAACCGCCCCCTATTATATATATGCAAGCTTAAGCGCACTGTTTGATCCTCCGGAAAGGCCTCGGGCTGGGGTGCACCCTGGTGCGCTCGTAGCCGCCGCCGATGTTTATGAGTCAGCCAGTATCGGCGCGAATTATATTATCGAACAGCGCGGTGTTCTTGGTGCGGATGCTGTAATTGGTCCGGGTACGGTAATTGCTTCTAATACGCGACTTGGTAAAAATTGTTATATTCACGCTAATGATTCGGTATATCACGATATGAGTATCGGAGATGATGCTGTAATTCACTCTGGCGCTGTTATCGGTAGCAATGGTTTTGGTTTTACGGCTCGCCAAGGTGGCTGGCAAGACGAATGTCACCTTGGTAGGTTAAATATTGGTAATTAGCTCGAAATTCATGGGTGAATGCGCTTCGCATTGGAAGGCACTTTGTTAGGCAATGATGTTATCTGTGATGACTTTACGGTACTCGAGGATAATGTCATTGTCGGCGATAGTGCTGCCTTAATTGCGGGTGGCTATATTACAATTGCAAATCATGTACATGTTGCCGCGCGGTATGGTGTTACTAAGTCAATTTTAGAGTTTTGTTCTTATTTCAGTGCTACGGGAATGATGGGCGCTGGTGTATGGCGAAAATGCGCTTTGTGATTTGCGGAGCTCGACGAATTATTTTCGCGAGCAGTGTTTTGGAAAGAAACGTAAAAAAACAAACTAAAGGATGAAAGCTAAGTCATGCTGATGGATATCAATGAAGTTAAAGAATACTTACCGCAGCGTTACCCGTTTTTATTAGTAGATCGGGTGCTCGAACTCAATTTGGGTGAATCGATTGTTGCGTTAAAAAATGTCACCGGCAATGAAAATCATTTTAACGGTCATTTTCCTGAATTGCCGATTATGCCGGGTGTATTGATAATAGAAGCAATGGCGCAAGCAGCAGGTATTTTGGGATTTAAAACCCTAGATAAAAAGCCGGCAGAAGGTTCTATTTATATGTTTGCTGGTGTCGACAAGGCGCGCTTTAAGCGCCAAGTTGTGCCAGGTGATCAATTGATTCTAAAGGCACAGTACGTATCGGATAAAAGCGGCTTGTGGAAATTTGAATGCCAAGCCTATGTCGAAGATAAATTGGCTGCGTCCGCTACCATATTGTGTATTGACCGAAAGAGTAAGTAATTGTGATTGAAAATATTCATCCTACAGCGGTCATCGACCCGCGCGCGATCATTGATCCGAGCGCGGTGATTGGCGCTGGGGTAACGATTGGTCCTTGGACCATGGTTGGCGCTGATGTTGAAATCGCCGAAAATTGCGAAATTCGCTCGCATGTCGTGTTAATGGGGCCGACCAAAATCGGCAAGAATAACCGCATATTTCAATTTTCAACAGTAGGCGACGCAACCCCTGATCTTAAGTATAAAGGGGAAAAGACCGAACTCATTATCGGGGACAATAATGTAATCCGTGAAGGTGTAACCATCCATCGGGGCACTGTTCAAGACCAAGGTAAGACGATTATTGGTGACCATAACTTACTGATGGCCTATGTTCATGTCGGTCATGATTCGGTCATAGGTAACCATTGCATACTGGTAAACAATGCCTCATTGGCTGGACATGTTGTTGTTGGCGACTGGGCTATATTGAGTGGTTATACGCTTGTGCATCAATTTTGTTTGATCGGTGCGCATAGTTTTGCCGGCTTTGGTTGTGGTATCAGTAAAGATGTACCGGCTTATGTGACCGTGAGTGGTACGCCTGCAGCAGCAAAGACCATCAATAGCGAAGGTCTCAAGCGTCGTGGCTTCAGCACAGAAAGTATTGCTGCAATTCGTCGTGCTTACAAAATTATTTATCGCCAGAATAATACGGTGGAAGAAGCTTTAACGGCCTTACAGCCCTTAATTACTGAATTTCCAGATGTGCAATTATTGGCAGATTCCTTGACTCAATCTCAGCGCGGCATTGTGCGTTAAATCGCGTCTTCCCGCCGCGTAACAATGGCAATTCTATGACAGCTTTACGAATCGGTATTATCGCTGGCGAAGCGTCCGGTGATATTTTAGGCGCTGATTTAATTCGAGCGATAAAGTCGCGATACCCAGACGCTGAATTTGAGGGTGTAGGTGGCCCTTTGATGATTGAACAAGGGTGTCGCAGTCTATGTAATATGGATCGTTTGTCAGTTATGGGTGTTGTGGAGCCTCTCAAACGTCTACCAGAATTACTGCGCCTACGTCGGATGCTTAAACGGTATCTTTTGCGCTGGCAACCCGCAATAGTCATTGGTATTGATTCGCCCGATTTCACACTGAATATTGAACGGTTTTTGCGAAAGCGTAATGTGAAAACGCTGCATTATGTTAGTCCTTCGGTATGGGCTTGGCGGCAGGGGCGGGTCAAGGGCATCGCTAAGGCAGTCGACCATATGCTGACGTTGTTCCCTTTTGAAGAGCGCTTTTATCAAGATCACGGTGTACCTGTGACCTGTGTTGGTCATCCGCTGGCTGATCAAATATCACTTGATGATCACCGCAGTGCGGCAAGGTTGGAACTGGATATAGATGGCGGTCACCCGGTTTTAGCAATTTTGCCAGGGAGTCGCGCTGGTGAGGTTGCACAACTGATTAAACCGTTTTTAGAAACGGCGCAATGGCTGCGCCGGGCGCAGCCAAATATAGAGTTTCTCATTCCTGCGGCCAACGCCGAACGTAAAATTCAAATATTGCAGGCTATTGGCTCGTTTTCGCAAGACCTGCCGGTTCGTGTGCTCAGCGGTAAGTCGCGCACAGTGATGGCTGCGGCGGATGTAGTGTTAATGGCATCGGGTACGACCAGCTTAGAAGCACTTTTATTGCAAAGACCAATGGTTGTAGCCTATCGCTTTGGTAAATGGTCGTTTAAATTATTGTCGCGCTTGGTTAAAACGCCTTTCTTTTCTTTGCCCAATTTATTAGCTCAGCGGGCTTTAGTACCCGAGGTCCTGCAAGATGAAGTGCGGGCTGAAGTCATGGGGCCATTACTGCTAGAACAGCTTAACGACGCTAATCATCGCGATTCCTTGATTACCGAGTTTCAGGGCATTCATCGCCAGTTGGCATTAGGTGCTAGTGATCGGGCTGCGGATGTTGTATTAGCCTGCGCCGGAGTATGCAATGTCCACGATGGATGATTTTTTTGCTGATTTTAATGTGCCGGAGTTGACCGCAGGGGTCGACGAGGTCGGCCGCGGTCCCCTGTGTGGCGATGTTGTAACCGCTGCGGTTATTCTCGACCCTGAGAACCCGATTGCTGGATTAAATGATTCTAAAAAACTTACAGAAAAACGCCGTGAAGCGCTATTTGATGAAATACAAAAAAAGGCCTTAAGTTTTTGTGTCGCCCGGGCCTCGGTCGCTGAGATTGACGATATTAATATCCTGCAGGCAAGTCTGTTAGCGATGCACCGAGCGGTTGCGGGTTTGTCGATACAGCCAGAGTATGTTCTGGTGGATGGCAATAAAGTCCCTAAGTGGCAGTATAAAGCTGAGGCGGTGGTGAAGGGCGATAGCAGAGTGCCGGCCATTGCGGCGGCATCGATACTGGCGAAAGTCACTCGGGATCGAGAGATGGTCGCGTTGGATAGTGTTTATCCAGGCTACGGAATTGCCGGTCACAAAGGTTACCCGACTAAGGTACATATGGAAGCCTTGCAGCGCTTGGGTGTTACCCCAATTCATCGGCGTAGTTATGCGCCAGTACGTGCGGCGCTGGAGTCTGAATAATGATGAATGACAGTTTTGTGCATCTGCGAGTGCATTCAGAATATTCATTGGTTGATGGCTTGGTTAGAGTGAAAGAGCTGACCAAAAGGGCTGCTAAGCTCGGCATGCCCGCGGTCGCGCTCACAGACTTAAATAATTTTTACGCCTTAATTAAATTCCAAAAAGCGGCGATGGGCGAAGGTGTTAAGCCCATCTTTGGCTGTGATTTACTGATGCGCGATGACGATGATCCTGATCAAACTACCGTCATCTGTTTATTGGCGCAAAATGAGAAGGGTTATCGTAACCTCACCGAACTGATATCCCGCGCCTATCAAGATGGTCAATACCTCGGGAAGGCCTATGCATATCGCAGCTGGATTGAAGAGGCTAGCGAGGGGCTCATCGCTTTGTCCGGCGGAAGGGAGGGCGATATTGGTCAGGCGTTGCTTAGTGGTAAGACCGAAATTGCGCAGCGTAGTTTATCGCGATGGCTGGGCGTATTTCATGACCGCTTTTATATGGAGTTACAGCGCACTGGGCGCCATAACGAAGATGATTACCTGCATGCGGCAATAGACTTGGCGGAGACAAATGACTGCCCCGTGGTTGCCACGAATGATGTGCGCTTTTTAGATGCCGAAGAGTTCGAGGCGCACGATGCTAGGGTTTGTATTCGCGATGGTCGGGTCTTGGACGATCCGCGTCGACCGCGTAATTACAGTGACCAGCAGTATTTGCGCAGCCCAGAAGAAATGGCTGAGCTATTTGCCGATATTCCAGAGGCGTTGCAAAACAGTGTGGAAATTGCCAAGCGCTGTAATCTTACAATTCAGTTGGGTACGTATTACTTACCAGAATACCCAATTCCGGATGGATTGACCCAGGAGCAGTTTTTCCGTCAGCTTTGTCATGATGGTCTGGATCAGCGTCTGAATTTTCTATTCGACCGTAATTCGCCTGAGTTTGAAGCCCATCAGACTGAATATCGAGATCGTCTAGAATTTGAACTCAATGTTATTCTGCAAATGGGTTTCCCTGGCTACTTCCTGATCGTTATGGATTTTATTCAGTGGGCTAAAGACCACGATATTCCGGTTGGTCCCGGCCGGGGCTCAGGTGCGGGTTCGCTAGTAGCCTATGCGCTAAAAATTACCGATCTTGACCCAATCCAATACGACCTGCTGTTCGAGCGATTTTTGAATCCCGAGCGGGTATCAATGCCCGACTTTGACGTCGATTTTTGTATGGAAGGGCGCGATCGGGTAATTAATTACGTGGCGGATAATTATGGCCGCGACGCAGTGAGCCAGATCATCACCTTTGGTACCATGGCTGCAAAGGCGGTTGTGCGCGATGTTGCTCGGGTGCAGGGCAAGGCATATGGCTTAGCCGACAAATTGTCGAAAATGATTCCCTTCGAAGTGGGCATCACACTTAGTAAAGCCCATGAGCAAGAAGAGATACTTCGCGAGTTTCTTGAAGCAGACGAGCAGGCCCAAGAAATCTGGGACATGGCAATTCAGCTTGAGGGCGTGGTCCGCGGTGTGGGTAAGCACGCTGGGGGTGTGGTTATCGCGCCCTCCAAGCTCACCGATTTCGCGCCGCTGTACTGTGATGATGCCGGTGGAGGCTTGGTTACCCAGTTTGACAAAAGTGATGTCGAAGAAGCGGGCTTGGTTAAGTTCGACTTTTTGGGGCTGCGTACACTCACCATAATTCACTGGGCCTTAAAAATAGTGAATGCTCAGCGCGCCAAGTTAGGCGAAGAAGCGCTCGATATTATGTCGATCCCGCTCCAGGATCGACCTACGTTTGATATGTTGAAGCGGGCAGAGACAACTGCGGTATTCCAGTTGGAATCCCGTGGTATGAAGGATTTAATAAAGCGGCTGTTGCCTTCTTGCTTTGAAGATATTATCGCACTGGTGGCCTTGTTTCGACCTGGCCCGCTGCAGTCGGGCATGGTTGATGACTTTATCAACCGTAAACACGGCCGCGCTGAGTTGGCATATCCGCATCCACAGTTTCAGCACGAATGTCTAAAACCTGTTCTGGAGCCGACTTACGGTATTATCCTTTATCAAGAACAGGTTATGCAGATCGCTCAGGTAATGGGTGGTGTGAGCCTCGGCGGCGCCGATTTATTACGGCGGGCAATGGGTAAGAAAAACGCTGCAGAAATGGATAAGCAGCGGAGCTTGTTTCAGACCGGTGCGGTAGAGAAAGGCTTTTCTGAAGAGCTTGCATCGAATATTTTCGATTTGATGGAGAAGTTTGCGGGATACGGCTTTAATAAATCTCACTCCGCAGCCTACGCCTTAGTTTCCTATCAAACTGCCTGGTTGAAGACTCATTACCCAGCGCCCTTTATGGCGGCGGTAATGAGTTCGGAATTGGACAATACCGACAAAATCGTTATCTTCATCGAAGAATGTAGGGAAATGAAGTTGGACTATAAATTGCCTTCAGTAAACGAAGGTGAGTATATGTTCACGGTCAATGATCGCGGCCAAATCGTATATGGTCTCGGTGCCATAAAAGGCTTGGGCGAAGGCCCCGTTGAAAATATTATTGCTGCTCGCAACGAAGGTGGCCCTTTTAAAAATCTTTTTGAATTCTGCGAGCGCACCGATCCCCGCAAAGTGAATAAGCGAGCGATAGAAGCGTTGATACGCTCTGGAGCCTTTGATGACCTTGGCGAAGATCGCGCTGTACTTATGGCGGCGATGCCTGATGCTGTGCAGGGTGCTGAGCAAGCGGCTAAAAATGTCGAAAGCGGAATGATGGATTTGTTTGGCGGCAGTCTTGCAGTTGAAGACGAGGCGGGCGATGTTTATGCAAGCTTTAAAAGCGTAAGACGCTGGACAACGAAAGAGCGCTTGCTTGGCGAGAAAGAAACCCTTGGCCTATACGTTACCGGCCACCCCATTGATGATTACGAGACCGAATTGCGACGTTTTGTGCCTCGGAAAATTGTTGACCTAAATCCCGAGAAGCATCCTCAGACCATTGCTGGGTTGGTGATGAGCACCCGAACGATGAAAAATAAACGCGGCGACACTATGGCGTTTGTATTGCTCGATGACCGCAGTGCTCGGATCGAGGTGGCACTATTTAGTGATGCCTATGATGAATGCCGAGAAAAACTGATTAAAGACACCGTAATCGTTGTTGAAGGGGTATGCAGTAACGACGAGTATAGCGGTGGTAAGAAAATGCGAGTGAAAGCGGTGCGCAGCATTGCTGAGGCGCGGGATCAGCACGCGCGTGAATTGCAACTTTCAGTTAGCGCCGAACACATAGACGATGACACGATTGCCCGTTTAAAAGGCGCGTTGAGTGTAGCTAAGGGCGGTCGTTGCCCTGTGGTGATAAATTATCAACGTCATGAAGGCAGTGGCAAAATTCGCCTCGGGGATAATTGGCGAATCCTGCCAAATGATGAGTTATTACTGCGTTTAGGTGAAGAGTGTGGCGCAAATAACGTGGTCATCAATTACGATTAACGTATAATCATCCTATTGAATGTGCCTATTTATCATTCCGATGGTGGTAGGTTTCACGGACGACAACAAGTGAATATGTGAGCGATGAATCCCAATTATCTTGATTTTGAACAACCCATTGCGGAACTGGAAGCCAAGATTGAAGAGCTTCAGTTGGTCGGAAGTGACAACGACCTTAATATCAACGAAGAAATCACTAAACTTCGGGAAAAAAGCAGTAAATTAACCGAGAAGATTTTTTCGAGTCTCACGCCTTGGAATGTTGTTAAAATTGCGCGGCATCCAATGCGGCCTTATGCCTTGGATTATATTCGCCGAATTTTTACTGACTTTGACGAACTGCATGGCGATCGTCATTTTGGCGACGATACCGCCATCGTTGGCGGTATCGGCAAAATCAATGGCATGCCGGTAATGGTCATCGGTCAGGAGAAAGGCCGAGGTGTTACTGAAAAGGTAAAACGTAATTTCGGTATGCCAAAGCCCGAAGGCTATCGCAAAGCCCTACGCCTTATGGAGCTGGCCGAACGCTATAAATTGCCGATCGTAACGCTAATTGACACGCCCGGTGCCTACCCCGGTATTGACAGTGAAGAGCGTGGTATCAGTGAGGCCATTGCCCAAAATTTGGCCGTCATGTCGCGTCTTAAAACCCCGATTGTTTGTATCGTTATTGGTGAGGGCAGCTCCGGTGGCGCCTTGGGTATTGGTGTCGGCGACCACATTGCGATGCTGCAATACTCAACCTATTTTGTGATCTCGCCAGAAGGTTGCGCGAATATTATTTGGAAGAGTTCAGAGTTTGCCCCCGATGCGGCCGAGGCAATGGGTTTGACCTCGACGATTCTCGAAGAGTTGGGAATTGTTGATGCAACGATTCCGGAACCACAGGGCGGCGCTCATCGTGATATCGACAGCAGTGCCGAGCGTGTTCGTGAACACCTAGTCACTCAAATTAAACGTTTGCAGGCGCTCCCTGAAAAAGAACTGTTAGATACCCGTTATGCGCGGTTAATGTCATACGGAACGAGCTAGCCGAGTCTTAGATAATGAGGGAGGTAGCGCTGCGTTGACGGAACTATTACCCCTCGTTAATCAGGCCTTGACGCCGTTTTTTGCGCGTGAAAAGTTATGGCTCGCTTATAGTGGCGGCTTAGACTCACAAGTATTATTACATTTGCTTTGGCGCCTACGCGAGCAGGCGAGCATTGCAGAAACTCCCTTTCCTATATTAAATGCAATTCATATAAATCATCAGTTGCAATCGCCGGCCGGTACTTGGGCTGCGCATTGCCAACGCCAGTGTGCAGACTACGATATACCTTTTACTTTGCGAGCAGTTGACGTTTCTGGGCGGCGTCGCGGAATTGAGGCGTCGGCGCGAGATGCGCGGTATCGAGAATTTGAAGATGTTTTGCGCGAAGGTGATGTATTGCTGTTGGCGCATCATCTCGACGATCAGGCTGAGACCCTATTATTACGGTTACTACGTGGTGCTGGCGTATCCGGGTTGGCGGCAATGCCAATTCGTCGCACGCTCGGTAGTGGTGAGCTTTTTCGGCCGTTATTAGATGTTCCGCGCGCCAGTATAGAAGCCTATGCTAAGGAATATCAGTTGAGTTGGATAGAAGATCCTAGCAATACTGACACCCACTATCGACGGAATTTCCTGCGTCAGCGAGTGATGCCTCAGTTGGCCGAGCATTGGCCGGATTATCGGGTCGGTTTTGGACGGGCGGCTCGTTTACAAGCGGAAGCGGCGCAGCTGTTAGATGAATACATTGACGCAGACCTGTGTGCCATGACCGCCGATGATGCGTCACTTGATTTGATATCCTTGGCTGGGCTACCCGAAATACGCCAGCGCGCGATCTTGCGTCAATTCATTATTAAGCGCAGTGGCCTAGCGCTGGCATCCGCTCAGCTTGATACGATTGTTAGTCAATTTAGCGCAGCGCGCAGTGACAGCCAGCCGGAGTTTCGTTTGGCTGGTGGGAGTGTGCTGCGGGTCTATCGGCAGCGTTTGTTTTTCGGGCCGGCTTCACAAGTGGCTGTGGCGCCAGATGGCGAGTGGGATATTGGTCGACCACTTATTATCCCTGGTGTGGGTTGTATAACCGCTGAGCCTGAGGGCGATTTTGTACCGCGCGGCGCGCTTGAAATCCGCTTCCGGCAAGGTGGCGAGCGCTGTCAGCTAGCTGGTGAATCTCACAGTAGATCATTAAAAAAACTATTGCAGGAATGGCAGGTACCGCCATGGCAGCGCGAGGCGCTGCCGTTGATTTACTGCAAGGGTGAATTGGCTGCGATTGCCGGCATAGCTATTTGTGAGGGGTTTCGTGCCCAGCTGGGGGAGTCCGGTTGGAATATACGCTGGGAACCAGAGGCGCTGACCTAGTCGCTGAGGTCTGCTAGAATGCGCGGCTCGTAAAAAGAGCGCCAGTCATGACTACTGAAGATCTATCGCCCAACAATCCAAAGAGTAACCCCCTCGACAATATCCGCATTGTGTTGGTGAATACCTCCCATCCCGGTAATATCGGTGCGGTGGCTCGCGCGATGAAAAATATGTGTCTTAGCCAGCTTTACTTGGTTGAGCCCCGTAAATACCCGCACGATGAAGCGACGTGGCGAGCGGCTAGCGCCGACGACGTACTGAATTCTGCTGTAGTGTGTGCGACATTGGATGAGGCCATTGCCGATTGTCAGCTAGTGATCGGCACCAGTGCCAGAGAGCGCACTGTGCCTTGGCCACTGCTGGATCCGCGGCATTGCATGGAACGTGGTTATGCCGAGGCAGCAGCTGGTCATAAAATTGCGTTGGTGTTTGGGCGTGAAGACCGTGGCTTAACAAATGAAGAGTTGCAGCGCTGCAATTTGCACGTTCATATTCCAGCCAACCCGGAATACAGTTCCTTGAATATCGCTATGGCCGTTCAGGTCTTGGCTTATGAAGTGCGCATGCAGCACCTTAGTGGTGAGCTTAATAATAATGATATGGCTGATTGGGATGTGCCGGTAGCGGGGGCGCAGGATTTAGAACGCTACCTAGTACATCTTGAGGAAACTCTGCGAGATATCCATTTTTTACGCCCGGAAGCGCCAAAGAAGCTAATGACTCGCTTGCGTCGTCTCTATCAACGGACGCGACTCGATGAGATGGAAGTCAATATATTGAGAGGCATTCTAACCTCAACTCAGTACTGGGTGCGTAAAGCAAAGACCGATGAGGCTGGCGGCGCTGGACCAAAGAGTGGTGCTGACGGGGGAGAGTGATTATAATCCCCGCTCTTCCGCATTTTAAACCCTACTAAAAGCCTTGGTTATATAGTTGACCAATTTGCTTGGTTATTGCATAATTGCACCGTAGATTAAACGGGTATGGCTATGCGATTGACGACAAAAGGACGCTATGCCGTAACAGCGATGCTGGATTTGGCGCTGTACGGCGACCGAGGTCCCATAAGTTTGGCTGATGTGTCTAGCCGGCAGGATATTTCCCTGTCTTATCTGGAGCAATTGTTTGCCAAGTTGCGCCGTAAGGAGCTGGTGTCTAGCAGCCGAGGCCCGGGTGGAGGTTATCGTCTGAGTCGCCCCAGTCAAGAAATTTTCGTTGCCGATATTATCGATGCGGTCGATGAGCGTGTGGATGCGACCGGCTGTGCTGGTAGCAGTGACTGTCAAGATGGGCACACTTGCTTGACTCATAATTTGTGGACTGATCTAAGTGATCAGATTCACCATTTTTTAAGTGATATCAGTTTGGCCAGTTTGGTTGAGCGTCGAGATGTGCAATCAGTTTCAGCGCGCCAGCTACAAAAGGCGCGCAATGCGCAGTCAATTATTCTGACTGCGGTAGATTAGTTATTCGCTTGGTGTCGCTGTAGTCGTACCAAGGTTTTGGAGAAGTATATGCAACTGCCGATTTATTTGGATTACTCTGCGACCACACCGGTTGATCCTCGTGTGGCCGAGAAGATGATGGCTTGTTTGACGACCACGGGTACCTTTGGTAATCCTGCGTCTCGCTCGCATATGTTTGGCTGGAAGGCTGAAGAGGCCGTCGAAAATGCCCGTCGTCAAGTGGCTGATTTGCTGAATGCCGACCCTCGGGAGATTGTGTGGACTTCCGGTGCTACCGAGTCAAACAACTTGGCAATAAAGGGTGCAGCGCATTTTTACAGTAAAAAAGGCAAGCACATTATTACTTCTAAAATCGAGCACAAAGCGGTGCTTGATACCTGCCGGCAGCTAGAGCGGGAAGGTTTTGAGGTTACGTATTTAGACCCGACCGAAAAAGGTTTGATTACCGCAGAAGCGATTGCCGCTGCGCTGCGTGAAGACACCGTTTTGGTCAGTGTGATGCACGCCAATAATGAAATTGGCACCATCAACGACGTGGCAGCCATTGGCGAAGTATGCCGTGCGAATGGTGTGGTTTTTCATGTTGATGCAGCGCAAACCGCTGGTAAAGTCGTCATTGATATGGCGACCATGAAAATTGATTTATTGTCGATGTCGGCTCATAAAATGTATGGCCCCAAAGGTATTGGTGCGTTGTATGTTAGCCGCAAACCGCGTATTCGTCTGGAAGCGCAAATGCACGGTGGTGGTCATGAGCGCGGTATGCGTTCTGGCACCTTGCCTACGCATCAAATCGTGGGGATGGGTGCTGCTTGTGAACTTGGCCGCTTAGAAATGGCCCAAGATGCAGAGCATGCTATGGCGTTGCGTAACCAGTTCTGGGATGGTTTGAAAGACATGGAACAGGTCTTTGTAAACGGTGATTTTGAACAGCGTTTACCCGGTAATCTGAACGTTAGCTTGGCCTTTGTTGAAGGCGAATCACTGATTATGTCTCTGAAAGATTTGGCGGTGTCGTCGGGTTCAGCGTGTACTTCAGCAAGCTTGGAACCTTCTTATGTGTTGCGGGCGCTGGGCTTGAATGACGAGCTGGCGCACAGCTCGTTGCGTTTTTCTTTTGGTCGTTTTACTACGGCTGAAGAAGTGGATTACGCCATTAAGCAGGTGCGTGCTGCAGTTGAGAAATTACGGGAATTGTCGCCCTTGTGGGATATGTATCAAGACGGCGTCGATTTAGACAGTATTGTATGGGCAGCTCACTAAGCTGTTCAGATTGAGAGGACGAGATCATGGCCTATAGCGAAAAAGTACTCGATCACTATGAGAATCCACGCAATGTCGGTAAGTTTGACGACAGCGCGGATGAAATCGGCACCGGTATGGTCGGTGCGCCTGCTTGCGGTGACGTAATGCGTCTGCAAATCAAGGTGAATGAGCAGGGTGTTATTGAAGATGCCAAGTTTAAAACCTACGGTTGCGGTTCTGCTATCGCGTCTAGCTCTCTGCTAACTGAGTGGGTTAAGGGCAAGACGCTTGACGAAGCGGCACAAATTAAAAATACCGAAATCGCGCAAGAGTTAGCTTTGCCACCAGTGAAAATTCACTGTTCAGTTTTGGCCGAGGATGCGATCAAGGCTGCGGTAGCTGACTATCGTCAGAAGCGTACCGTATCCTAGGTTAGCGACTAGCATTAGATATTAGGGGAGAGTGCATGCCAGTTTCAGTAAGCAGCGCGGCAGCTAATCATATAAAGAAACAAATGCTCGGTCGTGGCCGGGGTTTGGGGATTCGCATTGGTGTGCGGACTTCTGGCTGCTCAGGTATGGCCTATGTATTGGAATTCGTAGACGAGCCTCAAGCAGAGGATCAGGTCTTTGAAAAAGACGGTGCAGCGGTGTATATCGACCCTAAGAGCATGGTTTATTTAGACGGCACCGAATTGGACTTTGTGAAGGAAGGTCTCAATGAGGGCCTGAAATTTAACAATCCCAATGTGTCGGCTGAGTGTGGCTGCGGTGAGAGCTTTACCGTCTAGCGGCCCTGCTGGCTGGCCCCAAAACTATGTCTGTATTCAATCCCCAGGAAAATTACTTTGCACTGTTGGCAGTGCCCCAGGGCTATGAAGTTGATATAGCAGCCCTGACTAAAAGCTATCGTGCATTGCAGCGCGATGCGCATCCCGATCGTTTTGCCAGTGGCTCTGAGCGCGATTTGCGCTTGGCGGTACAGCAGTCCTCGTTTATTAATGAAGCCTATGAAACTTTGGTATCGCCAACCCGGCGGGCTGCCTATTTATTGAAGTTGGCGGGGGTGGATAGCGATATGTCCTCAACCACTTTCCAAGACCCTGAGTTTCTTATGCAGCAAATGCAACTTCGCGAAGAGTTGTCTGAATTGCAGGATGCCAGTGATCCCGAGCAGGCATTGGATGTGTTTTATCGCGATTTAGAGGGGGCGGCCACCGGTCAGAAGAATATTTTTTCTCAAGCCTACAATCAACAACAGTTTGATTCGGCGCTGGCTGCTTACGCCAAGCTTCAGTTTTTAGAAAAGCTGCGTAGTGAAGCCGAACTGAAAGAGAGCGAATTGCTCGACTACTGATAAAAGGCGAGTGAATCGCCGGGAGTTCAGAAACCTTTTATGGCCTTGATGCAAATTTCAGAACCCGGACAAACCCCCGAGCCGCACCAGCGTAAGCTGGCGGTGGGGATTGATCTGGGCACCACCAATTCACTGGTTGCCAGTGTGCGCAATGCGCACGCTGATACCTTGGCAGATCTCGATGGCGCGCATTTGCTGCCGTCTGCGGTGTATTACCCAGAAGCGGGCGAGACTGTGGTGGGCGCGGCGGCATTAGCCGGTGCCAGCTCCGATCCGCGTAATACATTGTTATCTGTTAAGCGCTTTATGGGGAGGTCTTTTGCCGATTGTACTGCCGCTGCGGGGGCAAAAATGTTGCCCTATGAATTGCTGGATCAGGGCCAAGATATGGTCAAAATCCGTACTCGAGTTGGCGATATTTCGCCAGTGCAGGTATCTGCTGAGATTTTAAGAAGTCTAGCCAGTCGCGCAGAAGAAACCTTGGGTGGCGAGTTGACGGGGGCGGTGATTACGGTGCCTGCCTATTTTGACGACGCGCAGCGCCAAGCCACCAAAGACGCCGCCAAAATTGCTGGTATAAATGTGCTGCGCTTGCTCAATGAGCCCACGGCTGCGGCAGTGGCCTACGGCCTAGATCAGCACGATGAAATGGCTATTGCAGTTTTCGATTTGGGCGGCGGCACTTTTGATATTTCGGTGTTACAGCTCACCAAAGGTGTGTTTGAAGTGCTGTCTACCGGCGGCGACTCTGCCTTGGGTGGTGATGACTTCGATCACGCTATTGCCGACTGGTTTGTTGCGGCATCGGGTTTGCAGGATCTGGATATGTTTCAGCAACGCAGCTTGCTGACTGCTGCACGTAAGGCGAAAGAAGCCTTAAGTGGCGAGGACGCAGTTGATTTAGTGCTGGCTGATTTGAGCCAAAGTCTGAGTCGGGAGCAGTTTAATGCTTTGGTCGATCCCTTAATCGACACCGCAATTCGCGCGTGTAAGCGCGCCCTGCGCGATGCCAGATTACGCAGCGAAGACATCGCCAATGTGGTGATGGTTGGCGGCTCCACGCGGGTGCCGCGGGTGCGCGAGCGTGTGGCTCAGTGGTTTGGTCGCGAGCCTTTGGTCGATTTAGATCCTGATCGGGTGGTGGCTCTTGGTGCTGCTCTGCAGGCAGATCAGCTAGTGGGTAATCGCAGCGGCGACGAAATGTTACTGCTCGATGTGATCCCGCTATCACTGGGTATCGAGACCATGGGCGGCCTGACTGAGAAGGTGATTCACCGCAATACCACCATTCCCGTGGCAATGGCCCAGGAATTTACCACCTTTAAAGATGGTCAAACTGCCATGGCCATTCACGTGGTGCAGGGTGAGCGTGAGCTGGTTGAAGATTGTCGCTCGCTCGCGCGCTTTGAGTTGCAGGGTATTCCGCCTATGGTGGCGGGTGCTGCGCGCATAAAGGTGAAGTTCCAAGTTGATGCTGATGGCCTATTACAGGTATTTGCGACGGAAGAGAGCACAGGCGTCGAGAGCCATATTGCTGTTAAGCCGGCATACGGTTTGAATGACACCGATATTGCAGACATGCTCAAATCCTCTTGGGAAGCTGCAGTCGAAGACAAAGATGCTCGCGCACTGCGTGAGCATCAAATTGAAGCTGATTCTCTGCTGCAGGCATTGTCTGCTGCATTATTGCAAGACGGCGAAGCCATGCTTAGTGAGGCCGAACAACAGGATTTATTGGCTAAAATGGAAGTGCTGCACACTGAGCGTGAGCAGGGTACTGTTGCCAGTATCGCCAAGCATATTGAAATTGTCGGCAAAGCCAGCGAACTGTTTGCCGAGCGGCGCATGGATGCCAGTATTAACCAAGCACTCGCCGGCCGGCGGGTAGACGAATTGTAAGGAAGCCACGATGCCACGCATCATAGTATTGCCAAACGAAGCGCTGTGCCCAGAGGGCGAAGTACTTGAGGCCGCCAGCGGCGAAACCATCTGCGACGTTATGCTTGCCAATGGCATTCATATCGAGCACGCCTGCGAGAAATCCTGTGCGTGCACCACGTGTCACGTGATCGTGCGCGAGGGCATTGAGTCACTCGATGAGGCGGATGAGCTGGAAGAGGATATGCTTGATAAGGCCTGGGGTTTAGAGCCTGACTCTCGGCTCAGCTGTCAGGCTGCGGTGACTGACCGCGACTTAGTGGTCGAAATTCCCCGTTACACCATCAATATGGTGTCTGAACAACATTAATGGCCCTTAGGGCAGTTTAGAGGACGGATTAAATGGGCTTGAAGTGGACAGATGTGCTGGACATCGGGATTGAGTTGGCAGAGAAATTCCCTGATATCGATCCAACTTACGTTAATTTCGTCGATTTACACCAATGGGTGATTGGGCTTGAGGATTTTGATGACGATCCAAAGCGCAGCGGTGAGAAGGTTCTTGAGGCAATTCAGGCCGCTTGGCTCGACGAGCAGGATTGATACTTCGGCTAGAACGCAGGGCTATTTCTGGTAGAAAAACCGTTCTGGGCCGAAACCCATGCTATATCCCGCTGTCTGAGCCTCACTCGCGTACCTATTTGACGCTAATACGCGTATAATTCGACGATTTTTCGCGCCGGGTAAAATTACCCGATGTTATTGTTTTACTTTTTTGGAGAAAGACCGATGGGCGTTCAACGTACCCTTTCCATAGCCAAGCCTGATGCTGTTAGCAAAAACGTTATTGGTGAAATTTACAGTCGTTTTGAAAAAGCCGGTTTGCGCATTGTTGCGGCTAAGATGCTGCGTTTGAGCCGCGATCAAGCTGAAGGCTTTTATGCTGAGCACAAAGGCCGTCCGTTCTTCCCCGCGCTGATTGACTTCATGACCTCTGGTCCTGTTACTGTGCAGGTTCTTGAAGGTGAAGGCGCTGTACTTAAAAATCGTGACCTGATGGGTGCCACCAACCCTAAAGAAGCCGCTGCGGGCACTATTCGTGCTGATTTCGCTGAATCAATCGATGCCAATGCGGTACACGGTTCAGATTCAGAAGAATCTGCAGCACGCGAAATTGCGTTCTTTTTCGCGACCAGTGAGCTGTGTGACCGCGTATAAGCGGTAACACATTCATTGCAGGGCACGATAATGGCAACAGAAAATCAAACCGACCCCACCGCGCTTGTGCAGCAGCCCCGAGTAAATTTGCTCGGCATGTCGCGCAAAAATATGGAGGCGTACCTCAGCTCCATAGGTGAAAAGCCATTTCGTGCCCAGCAGATCCTCAAGTGGATTCATCACTCGGGGATCGACAATTTTGATGAAATGACCAATCTCGGCAAACCCTTGCGGGCCAAGCTCCAGGAGCTTGCCGAGATTCGTCCTCCAAATGTGGTTAAGCAGCTCGATTCTATCGATGGCACACGAAAGTGGGCTGTCGAGGTTGGCGGTAATAACCTCGTTGAAACGGTATTGATCCCAGACGGCCAGCGCGGCACATTGTGCGTCTCCTCGCAGGTGGGTTGCAGCCTTGATTGCAGCTTTTGCGCAACAGGCAAGCAGGGCTTTATGCGGGACCTTACCGCTTCCGAAATTATCGGTCAGGTGTGGTTGGCGATAAAGTCCTACGACGGTTTTAATAATGGCAACAAGCGCATCGTGACCAATGTCGTCATGATGGGCATGGGTGAGCCGTTATTGAACTTCGATAATGTGGTTGAGGCCATGAGCTTGATGCTGGATGATTTCGGTTACGGCTTGTCTAAGCGTCGGGTTACTTTAAGTACTTCTGGTGTTGTGCCGATGCTGGATAAGCTCGGCGATGTTTCCACCGTGTCGCTAGCGATTTCTTTGCATGCGCCAAACGATGAGCTGCGCAGTCAGTTAGTACCTATCAACAAAAAATACCCTATTGCTGAACTACTGGCCGCGAGTAAACGCTATATTGCCAAGCAAGAGGATACTCATCGCGTTGTCACGATCGAATATACCTTAATAGCTGGGGTTAACGATGGTGTTGAGCATGCCAAAGAGCTGGCTGAGGTATTGCGTGATTTACCATGCAAGGTGAATTTAATTCCGTTTAACCCGTTTTCCTTGTCGAACTATACGCGACCCAGTAATAACGCGGTTAACCGTTTTTGGCTGGTTATGACTGAGGCCGGGTATGTAACGACCGTGCGCACGCCGCGGGGGGATGATATTGACGCTGCTTGTGGGCAGCTAGCAGGTCAGGTTCAAGATCGCACCAAGCGCAGTGAGCGTCATCGCCAAAAGGCAGAACTAGCGCAGCCGATTCGTCTAGTATAATTTTTAAAAGGGAGCGTACTGCATGTCGTGCTTAAGAAAAAAAGGCATCACCGTATTAGCCCGAGTTGTCATGGCGACGCTAACACTGGTATTACTGCAAGCCTGTGTTACCACTAAAGACGGTGGCTTCGCTTCGAAGAAGGATGAGCAAAAGGCCTTCGATACTTCTTTGCAATTAGCACGAAACTATATTTCTCAAGGTAATTGGAATCAGGCTAAGCGCCACCTCCAGTATGTTGAGGAAAAAGACAAGAACAATCCCGAGACCTTAGAAGCGCTAGCCTTGGTATTTCAGAATACCGGCGAGCTGGAAATGGCTGAAAAGTACTATCAGAGGTCAATAGCTTCGGCGCCTAAAGTTTCCAGGGTACGTAATAATTACGCGGCGTTTTTGTATGCACGGGGTCGTTATGATGAGGCCGCAAGTCAGCTCGAAATCGTAGTACAGGAATTACTTTATGAAAAACGCGTCGAGGCGTTTGTTAATCTCGGTCGTTGCTATATGCAGTTAAATGAACTGCCCAAGGCGGAAGAGGCCTTCAAACGCGCATTTTTGATGCAGGGCGATGATGCGAATGTCTTAATGTCACTAGCCGAAGTTTATTTTCGGATGGGCCGTTTTGCTGAAGCCCAGCGCTATTACGATGCCTTTCGTAGTAAAAGCCCTAATCAGTCGGCCAGTGCCTTGTGGTTGGGTATTCGTTTAGCTGATAAATTTGATGACAAGAACACCCATGCGAGTTTTGCGCTGGCGCTTAAGAATTTATACCCTAAGTCTGAAGAGTATCTTTTGTATAAAGCCTATATTCAGAATGGTAACGGTGGCAGCCGTTAAGGACCTCTAAATGCCGGGAAATGACGATTACTACCCGGGACCACCGGGTTCAGTTTTATATGATGCGCGTATTAGCGCCGGTAAGACCGTACTTGAAACTGCCGAAGCACTAAATTTGCTGAATAGCTATGTTGAGGCGCTAGAAAACAACGATTACTCGCGGTTTAACTCCCCGCTATTTGCTCGCGGCTATATTAAAAGCTATGCCCGGTATTTAGGGCTAGATGAAACACCATTACTAAAAGATTGCGACCGTATTTGTCGTCGCGAAGAAGACAGTAAAGGCCAGAAGCCAACGCGGCCACAAGGCATTGCTAAGGCACCAGGTAACCCACCGTTGATATCCGCTTTAATTGTTTCCTTATTAGTGTGGTGTATTGCGGTCTGGGTATATGGTGGTAAGCCAGAGCCAGAATTAGTCGTAAGTGTTTTGGCGGAACGTTTTGAACCCCTTACGGAAATTGATATTACGCCTTCTTTGGGTGAGGTTTTATTGGCCACGGGTATCGACTCGCCGACACTCGATAAACAAGCAGAATCGTCTAGTGCGACCGCTGAGGCCGCAGAAGTGGAATTTGAGCTTTTGGAACCAGTTTGGATAGAGTTGCGCGACGTTCAGAATAGTGTGGTGATGAGCGGTGTGCAGGACAAAGGCGAAAAATTGCGTTTTGATATTCAGGGCCCTGTTACCATTAGCATGGCTTATTGGCCGGCAGTGATTAGCCAATATAACGGCCAAAAAATAGAGTTGAAGAACTTGGTAAATAGTAATGCAGTACGTGTGAAGGTAGGTGAATTATGAAAATGGCCTCTCCGATCAAGCGCCGAATATCGCGACAGATTCATATTGGTAGCGTTGCAGTGGGTGGCGATGCGCCTATTTCAGTGCAGAGCATGACCAATACTGAAACTTGTGACGTTGCGGCGACGGTAGCGCAAATAAAACGTTTAGAAGCGGCGTGTGCCGATATTGTGCGGGTTTCGGTGCCTAGTATGGAAGCTGCGGAAGCGTTTCGCGAAATACGTAAGCAAGTTTCGGTTCCATTGGTCGCCGACATTCACTTTGATCATAAAATTGCGATCAAGGTTGCTGAATACGGCGTAGATTGCCTGCGTATTAATCCCGGTAATATTGGTCGTGAAGACCGAGTGCGCGCGGTTATCGACGCTGCCAAATATCACAATATCCCGATTCGCATCGGGGTAAATGCGGGTTCTTTAGAAAAAGAACTCCAGCGCAAATACGGTGAGCCAACGCCAGAGGCCTTGGTTGAATCCGCTATGCGTCATATCGACATTCTCGATAAATTGGATTTCCAAGACTTTAAACTCAGCGTAAAAGCCTCGGATGTATTTATGGCTGTGGCCGCTTATCGTCAGATTGCGAGCCAAATAGATCAGCCGCTGCACTTGGGCATAACTGAAGCGGGTGGTTTGCGCGGTGGTACAGTTAAATCAGCAGTGGGCTTGGGTCTGCTCCTGATGGACGGCATTGGAGATACGATTCGAGTGTCATTGGCGGCTGACCCCGTTGAAGAAGTAAAAGTTGGCTATGAAATTTTGAAAAGCCTTAAACTGCGCACTAAGGGGATAAATTTTATTGCTTGTCCGAGCTGCTCGCGTCAAAACTTTGATGTGATCAGCACCATGAACGAGCTCGAAGCGCGTCTTGACGATGTCACCATTCCACTCGACGTGGCCGTTATTGGCTGTATTGTGAATGGCCCTGGCGAAGCAAAAGAAGCTGAAATTGGATTGACTGGTGGCACACCCAATAATTTGGTGTACGTGGCGGGCAAACCAGATCATAAAGTGAAGAATGAAGGCTTGGTTGATCATCTTGAAAAATTGATCCGTGAAAAGATCGCGGTTAAAGCCGAGCAGGAAAAAGACCTTATTGCCCGCAGTTAAGGTTTTTTGCATTTAAATAAAGTAGTGCCGCACTAGCGGCAGACAGGAATCAGTTTTGGCACGTATACAATCAATCAGGGGTATGAACGATATTCTGCCCACAGAAACGCCACTTTGGCAGTATCTGGAAGCAAAAATTCGCGACGTACTCAGCCGTTATGGGTATAGCGAAATACGCTTCCCGATAGTTGAGCACACTGAATTATTCAAACGCTCTATTGGTGAAGTCACCGATATTGTTGAAAAAGAAATGTACACCTTTGAAGATCGCAATGGCGATAGTCTGACTTTGCGCCCGGAAGGTACTGCTAGCTGTGTGCGGGCCTGCGATCAAAATGGATTGCTGCACAATCAGATTCAACGTCTTTGGTATACCGGTCCGATGTTCCGTCATGAGCGTCCTCAGAAGGGGCGCTTGCGCCAGTTTCATCAGGTTGGGGTAGAAACCTTTGGTATGACTGGGCCAGATATCGATGCGGAACTGATTTTGCTCAGTGCGCGCTTGTGGCGCGAACTCGGTATCAGTGATGCACTGACACTTGAGCTTAATAGTATCGGTAATGCGGATTCCCGCGCCAAATATCGCCAGGCTCTTGTCGATTATTTGTCTGAATTTAAAGATCAACTAGACGAAGACAGCTTGCGTCGGCTTGGTAGTAATCCGCTGCGTATACTTGATACTAAAGACCCCAAAACCAGAGAAATTTTGTTGGCTGCGCCGGTACTAGCGGATTATCTCGACGAGGTTTCGCGCGCTCACTTTCAGGGATTGTGCGCGCGGCTTGACGCCGCTGGAATCCCCTATAAGCTCAATCCCCAGCTTGTGCGCGGGCTGGATTATTACGGCCTGACAGTGTTTGAATGGACAACCGATAAACTCGGTGCCCAGGGGACGGTGTGTGCTGGTGGACGCTATGATGGATTAGTAGAGCAGCTAGGTGGCAAGCCAACCCCGGCAGTGGGCTTTGCGATGGGCATAGAGCGCCTATGTCTATTGCTAGAAACCCTCGCTGTGGCGCCGAAAATGCCCGCTTTGGCAGATGTGTTTATAGTATCGCTTGGTGAAAAAGCCGAGATTGCCGCGCTTACTTTAGCGGAAACACTGCGGACCGCGATACCGGGGGCGAGAGTGCTTATCAACTGCGGTGGCGGAAGCTTTAAAAGTCAGTTTAAGAAAGCAGATAAAAGCGGCGCTACGGTTGCGATCGTGTTAGGTGAAGATGAATTGGCGCGGTCAGTGGCAGCGGTTAAGTCGCTGCGTGATAGCCAGAGTGAACAGCAGCTTATCGCGCTGGTCGAAATACCTGGCTATATTGGCAAAACATTTTTTTAAGCACCCTTAGGGTGAGTTATTAACGCATTTTATTACACAATCTTAGGGCACTGCCTACGTCGGAGAGGAAGTTAAGTGGAAACGTTTCGTACAGAAGAAGAACAAGTCGAAGCCATTAAAAGATGGTGGCAGGAAAACGGTAAATCGACGGTTTTTGGCATTGGCCTCGCGCTGGCAATCGTTTTTGGTTGGAAAGGTTGGCAGGGCCACACAAAAGACCAAGCAGCCCAAGCCTCAGCTATTTTTGATAATTTAATGGTTGCCGATGCCGCAGTGCAGCGTGACGGCACTAGTCGCAGCACGGCGGAGCACTTGGCCAGTACCCTAAAAGACCAGTACGCCAATTTGAGTTACGGTCAGTTTGCTGGTTTGTATAAAGCGAAATACGCCGTACAAGACGGTGAATACGATATAGCTGCCAGTGAACTGGAGTGGGTATTAGATCAAGGCCCAGATCCAGTAATAAAGGCGCAAACTCAAGTTCGCCTCGCGCAAGTGCGTTTCGCACTCGATGATTTTCCTGCGGCACTGGCTTTATTAGATGCGGCTGCCAGTAGCGGTTATGCAGCGCAAGCGGCGGAGTTGCGCGGTGATATATTGTTTTCCCAAGGTGATAGCGCGGCTGCATTGAGCGCATACCAGCAAGCAAAAGTGTTGGCGCGTGAGCAGGAGGTGCCGAGCAATAACGCTTTGCTGGATCTGAAGATAAATGATCTCAACGCTGCCGTTACTACTGAAAAAGGAACTAACTAATGGTTTTATTTCGCAAGCTCAGTCTCGTACTGGCTACGCTGATGGTAGTGGCCTGCGCCTCTGATCCGACGAGTCGCGAGCCTGCAAATCTCACGGATTTTGATGCTGAGAAAAAATTAAAAGAAGCCTGGTCCTTTTCGCTGGGAGACGGTCAGGCGGAAGCTTTCCACCGCCTAACTCCGGTGATCGATGGTGACGAGATATTTGTCGCCTCGTCTAATGGGAAAATGGCTGCGCTGAACAAGTCCAGTGGCAAAGCGATCTGGAAAAAATCCCTTGATTTGCGCATCTCTGGCGGCATTGGCGTGTCTGGCACTATGCTGTTTGTTGGTACCTCCGACGGTGAAGTCGTGGGCCTAGATCGCCTAACGGGTGGAATTATTTGGACTACACCAGTCAATAGCGAAGTGCTTAGCGCGCCGCAAAGTGATGGCGATGTGGTTGTTGCGCAAACGTATAGCGGTGAGGTTCACGGCTTTAGTGCTACCGACGGCAAAGAATTGTGGCGCTACACCTCACAATTACCGCGTTTAACCTTGCGTGGCACGAGTACGCCCAAAATTGTAAGTGGCGTGGTGATGGTTGGATTTGCCAATGGCCGTGTTGTTGCTTTTGATATTGAAAATGGCGCAGTGCGCTGGGAGCAACGTGTTGCTGTTCCTAAGGGCAGCACCGAAATTGAGCGTTTAGTTGATGTCGACGGTCGTCTATTAGTCATGGAAGATGGCCAAACTGTGATCGCCACAGGGTATCAGGGCCAAGTAATGGCTATTGATATTGGCAGTGGTCGCCCCCTTTGGGCGAAAGAAACCTCAAGCTATGTGGGTGCTACCAGCGCGCTGGGTAATATCTATGTAGTCGCTGCCGATGGTAGTGTTAATGCCCTAGACGGTAACGGTCAGGGTGCGCGCTGGACGCAAACCGTGTTAGCCCGTCGTGAATTAACCGAGCCCGTTGCCTTTGAAGGCGCAATTGGCGTTGGTGATTTTGAAGGTTATTTGCACATGTTAGCCCAAGTCGATGGACGTTTGTTGGCGCGTACTCGTGTTGACAGTGACGGTCTGCGCGCGCCAATGACGGCCGATGGTGATTTATTATATGTCTACGGTAATAGCGGCGAATTGGTCGCCTATAAACTGAAAGATCGTTAATTGATTTAAAACGTTATATACCGGCATTGCGCCGAGCAGAGTTGTAAAAATATTATGGTTCCAGTAATCGCCTTGGTAGGCCGACCCAATGTTGGCAAATCAACTCTGTTTAACAGGCTGACTAAAAGCCGTGACGCATTGGTGGCTAATTTTCCCGGTCTCACCCGAGACCGCAAATACGGTGAGGCCAATCATGGTAGTCGTCGTTATATCGTTATTGATACTGGCGGCATTAATGGCGACGAAGAAGGCATAGATGGGCCGATGGCTCAGCAGTCGATGCAGGCTATTGATGAAGCCGATGTCGTGCTGCTAATGCTGGACTCGCGCGCGGGGTTAATGCCAGCTGATGAAGGCTTAATAAAACATCTGCGCAGCTGTTCTAAACCGGTTTTCTTTGTTGCCAATAAAGTCGACGGTGTTGATGCTGAGGTCGCCAAAGCGGAATTTTATAAAACTGGCGCCGAACATATTTACCCGCTAACTGCGACCCAAGGCAAAGGCGTACGGGCCTTAATGGACGATGTGCTGGCCAAGTTTCCCCAGGAGGCTGAGGACAAACAAGCTGCGCTAGCGACAGGTAAGAAAATTGCGATAGTTGGGCGCCCGAATGTCGGTAAATCAACCCTGGTTAACCGCATGCTCGGAGAAGATCGTGTAGTGGTGTACGACCAACCGGGCACGACCCGTGACAGCGTGTATATTAACTATCAGCGTGAAGGCGAAGATTACACTCTGATTGATACCGCGGGTATTCGTAAGCGCAAACACATTTCTGAGGCCGTTGAAAAATTCTCGATAGTTAAAACACTGAAAGCAATTGATGATGCCAACGTTGTTATCCTCGTTATGGATGGCCGCGAGAGCATTGTTGATCAAGACTTACACCTTCTTGGTCAAGTAGTGGATTCCGGCCGGGCAGTGGTGGTCGCCATTAATAAATGGGATGGCCTGACTGCGGATCAGAAAAATCACATCAAAAGCGAATTAGACCGCCGATTGCAGTTTATTGATTTTGCAGAGATTCACTTTATCTCGGCGCTGCATGGCACGGGAGTTGGTCACCTATACGAGTCGGTTGAGAAGGCTTATGAGTCGGCTACCCGTCAATTGCAGACTCGTATGTTAACGACAATTCTTGAAGGCGCGGTGCACGATCACTCGCCGCCTATGATAAATGGCCGCCGCATAAAATTGCGCTATGCGCACCCTGGTGGCCAGAATCCACCGATCATCGTTATACACGGTAACCAGACTGAGAAAGTCCCTGGTAGTTATACCCGTTACCTTGAGAAAGTATTCCGTCGTGAATTAAAAATGATGGGTACGCCGATTAAAATTGAATTTAAAACTTCAGAAAACCCCTTCGAAGGCAAAAAAAATGTGCTGACGAAACGGCAGATTGAACACAAGCAGCGCTTGAAAAAATTTACCGCAAAAAAATCCAGCAAGAAGAAAAAATAAGTCTTCATGCCATTGGCTTACCATTGCAACGAGGGTTTGAATTGCTTGCATCAAACTCTCGCTAAAATTTAACTTAATTATGATGAATACAGCTAATAAGCCAGACCTCGACAGCCCAGAAAATATCGCGGTTTTTGTCGAGGCTTTTTATGAGCGCTTGCTCGCTGATCCCCATTTAGCGCCTATTTTTATCGATGTTGCCAATATCGACGTTCGTGAACACTTTCCTCGAATTCAAGCTTACTGGCAAAAACTGCTATTAGGCGATAGTGGCTATCAGCGTCACACCATGAATATTCATCGTCAATTACACGCTAAGCAGAATCTACAGCTTAGTGATTTTAAGCTTTGGTTAGCCTATTTTATCGAGACGGCGGACGAACATTTTAGTGGTGCAAAAACAGAGCGTGCCAAACGTATTGCAAGAACCATTGCGGGAAATATGTCAACATCATTGAGAGTTGATGAGTGAGGGTAGTTGCGGCGGTTCAGTAATATACTATTATTAGGGCGTTGCTAGGGAGCGACGACTGAGCAGTCTACTTAAGGGAATATATATGATTGTAGTCTATGGCGTTAGGGAACAGCTTAACCCGATAAAAACAAAACTGTCCGAAGTGATTCATGGCTGCGTAGTCGCGGTGCTTGGAATGCCTGAAGGCAAGCGTGCTCATCGTTTTATCCCGCTGGAATTGGAAAACTTCTTCTATCCGACTGATCGTTCTGAGGCGTATACCGTTATTGAAATTAATATGATGCTAGGTCGTACAGTGGAAACCAAAAAAGCGTTGATAAAAGCGCTCTATGAACGGATATCTGCGGAGCTATTTATCGCTAATGCCGACATCGAAATTACGATCAAGGAGCAACCAGCACATTGTTGGGGCTTTCGCGGGATTACTGGTGACGAAGCAGCTGATCTTGGTTACCAATTGAACGTATGATTTCCTGCCTAGATATTATTCTCGTTCAGTAGTTTAACGTTCTTCGTGTTTTGTTTGCTCGGGATTCGGCAGCCTAATAATATAAATGGAAACTGCCATCGCGATGATAACCATTGTTATGGACACCCAGATAATCTTTACTATGAGCAGTGCGCTGCTCAGAATCATAATCCACAACATTCCCAGAATGAGCGCCTTAATCCGGCGCGGAATGCCTTGGCCGTCTAAAAAATAGCGAATATAACGTCCCCACCAGCGGTGCTCCGTAAGCCAGGTGTAGAAGCGTGGCGAGCTACGTAAGAAACATGCTGCGCTGAGTATCAAAAATGGCGATGTCGGCACCACAGGTAAAAGCAGTCCGATCATCCCGAGCGCAAATGAAATCCACCCTAATATGAATAGCGCATAGCGAATTATGGGGTTGCGATGTTGGTATGGGGTTTTCGCCACCATTGTTCATCCTATTCATCGTGTTGGCTAGACATGATCGTTTTTGTCAGCGACTTGATCAGCTGCGACATTGTCTGTTTTTGGTCGCCCAGAGATACTCAATTCAAGAATATCTCATTCTACGCGAAGCTGTCGTGCCAATAGTTGTAAATCAATATTACAGGCCGCGTTGGAATTTACTGTACTTAACTGTGAAGGAGAAAACAGATGGCTGCATCGGCTGAAGTGCTAAGCCAGGCCTTTACCCTCGGGTATACCTATACCCGTTCGACAGGCCCGATTGTCGGTCAGTTCCTGACCTCATTGCGCGACCGTAAAATGGTCGGTATTAAAGCCAGTGATGGCAAGGTATTGATGCCGCCGGTCGAATTTGATCCCGTCAGCGCTGCGGCCCTAACGGAATTTGTCGAGCTAGCCGACAGTGGTGTCGTTAAAACTTGGTGCTGGGTCAGTCACCCTCGAAAGGCTCACCCCAGCGACAAGCCATTTGCGTGGGCAATGATTCAGCTCGATGGCGCGGACACACCTATGTTGCACTGGGTCGACGCCGGTGACGAGGCGGCAATGAGCACCGGAATGCGCGTAAAAGTACGCTGGGCCGAAGAAACGAAGGGATTGATGTCTGATGTAAACGGCTTTGTCCCTGAAGCGGTAGCCTTGTTGGGCGAATTAAAGGTCAATGAAGCAACAGAAACGATTACGGGCATGGAAGCGCCGATTTATTTAACCTATAACTTCACCGCGGGAAAAGCGACAGCACTGTACTTGCGCTCCGTTAAAAAAGGCCAGTTGGTTGGTCAGCGCTGCCCGAATTGCCGCAATGTTTATATTCCGCCGCGGGGCTCTTGTGCTGCATGCGGTGTGCCGACGGTCGAAGAAGTGGTGCTGGGCAATAAGGCCACCGTGGAGTCCTTCACTATTGTCTATATTCCTATTCCCGGGAATCCCATTAAACCGCCCTATGTTATTGCCAATCTGGTTTTAGATGGCGCGAACCTAAGCTTTCTACACCTGCTCAGCGAATGTAAAAACGAAGACGTGCGCATTGGTATGCGGGTTGAAGCAGTCTGGAAGCCCGAGGCTGAATGGGGCTACGCCATGGAGAATATTCAATATTTCAAACCGATCGACGAGCCTGATATGGCGGTCAATGAAATCGGAAAACTAATCGATGAGGGCAAATAAGATGCGGGATGTTGCGATAGTTGCCTTTGCGCAATCGAATTGCCAGCGCGATGCTGGAGCGCAAAACGAAGTAGAACTGATCATGCCAGTATTGCAGGATGTATATAAGCAGGCGGGTATTAAAAATGCGCAAGACGTAGATTTTACCTGCTCGGGCAGCTGCGATTACCAGCAAGGCGCCGCGTTTGCCTTTGTTGCGGGTGTTGACGCTCTTGGTGCGGTACCGCCGATCAAAGAATCTCACGTTGAAATGGATGCAGCTTGGGCGCTTTATGAAGGCTGGTTAAAAATACAAATGGGCCACGCGGAGTCGGCACTGCTCTATGGCTTTGGTAAATCGTCACCCGGCGAATTACCTATTGTGTTGTCCCAGCAGCTTGATCCTTACTATTTGGCACCGCTTTGGGTAGATACGATCGCCTTTGCCGCGATGCAAGCTCGCACGATGCTGGACTCGGGCATCATCAGTGAGTTAGATATGGCGGAAGTTGTCTCGCGCTCGCGTAATAATGCCTTGAGTAACCCCCACGCCCAGCTCAAGGGCGACGGTGATGCTGCCAGCCTGTTGGCTGAACCAATGTATATGTCGCCACTTCGTCGTCACGATTGCTGCCCAATTTCCGACGGTGCCTGTGCAATGATTATTTGTACGGTAGAAAAAGCAGAGGAATGGGGTAAGCCCTATGCCGTAATCAAAGGTATTGATCACCGTATTGAAACTCACCATATCGGCTCGCGAGATTTAAGCCGTTCTGTCTCTACCGAAATTGCAGGTGAAGCGGCTGGCGTAAATAACGGCGCTGTTGATGTCGCCGAGTTATACGCACCCTTTAGTCACCAAGAAATTATTCTCAAGCGGGCCTTGGGACTAAGCGACGATACTGTCATTAATCCGTCTGGTGGTGTTTTGGCTGGCAATGTAATGATGGCATCGGGCTTGTCCCGTATCGGCGAAGTGGCGATGCGTATTATTCGTGGTGAAGCCAAGCGCGGTGTTGCACACGCTACCTCTGGTCCGTGTCTGCAACAAAATCTGGTTACCGTATTGGAGGCGAAATAATGGCCCAGTTAGCAGCGGTTGTTGGCGTAGGCCAGACCAAATATAAAACTAAACGCAAAGACGTTTCCATTGCTGGATTAGTGCGCGAGGCGGCAGTGGCCGCGCTAGAAGACGCGGGTCTAGATTGGAATGATATTGACGCCGTTATCCTCGGTAAAGCCCCAGATATGTTTGAAGGTGTCATCATGCCTGAGCTGTATCTTACGGATGCATTGGGTTGTAACGGTAAGCCTATGCTACGAGTTCACACGGCGGGTTCCGTGGGCGGCTCAACCGCAGTGGTGGCGGCGTCGTATATTCAAAGCGGTGTTTTCAAACGCATTTTAACTGTGTCGTTTGAGAAACAGTCGGAGTCCAACGCAATGTGGGCGCTCTCCAATCCCCAGCCGTTTTCTCCACATTTGAATGCGGGCGCTGGCGGCTATTTTGCGCCGATTATTCGTGAGTATATGCGCCGCTCAAATGCACCTTACGACGCCGGTATCAAAGTGGCCGTTAAGGATCGCCTGCACGGCGCAAGAAACCCACTGGCGCATTTGCAGCTGCCTAATATCACCATGAAAGAAGTGGAAGACAGTCCAATGCTGTGGGAGCCGCTGCGTTTTTTGGAAGCCTGCCCATCATCCGATGGCGCCTGTGCCATGATTATCGCCAATGAGGAATTAGCGACTAAATCTCCGCGCAAGCCAGCCTGGATTCGCGGAACGGCTATGCGCTCTGAGCCAACGATGTATGCTGGTCGCGAACAAGTAAACCCTCAGGCAGGGATTGACTGCGCCAAAGATGTTTACGCGCAGGCTGGTATTCATAATCCCCGTAAAGATCTTGATTGTGCCGAAGTCTATGTACCGTTCTCATGGTATGAGCCAATGTGGCTCGAGAACCTCGGCTTTGCTGACGTTGGCAAGGGCTGGGAGTTAACCATGAGCGGCGCTACTTCGCTTGATGAGGGTGGCGACATCCCGTGGAACTGCTCTGGTGGTGTTTTGTCATCAAACCCGATTGGCGCCTCCGGTATGATTCGTTTTGCTGAAGCGGCACAACAGGTGCGTGGTGAAGCCCATGGACATCAGGTTGAGGGTGCTAAAACAGCCCTAGGCCATGCTTACGGTGGTGGTGCTCAGTTCTTTTCAATGTGGGTAGTGAGTGCTGACAAGCCTTAAATATACGCAGTAGCAGCGGCGTCGGTGGCATCGTCTCTTGGGAGGATGGCCACGGCGGGCTGCGATTGCTACATTGGGCTTTATCGTACAAATTAACGTGGTCGCTGCGCAACATCTGTCGTATTGGGTGTAGCCGTGACCGCGCTAGCAATCACACAACACCGCAGGGCGAAGCTAATTACCGCCTTCAAAATAAGAAAGGACTGGCTTATGGGAATGCACTTTAATCTTGCCGATTTATTCGAGGCTGTTGCCGACAAAGTACCCGAGCGCGAAGCGCTGGTTTGCGGTAGCAATCGGAGTAGTTTTGCCGAGTTAGATGCTGGCGCCAACCAAATGGCCCACTATTTGGCAGCGCAGGGTGTAAAAGCTGGCGATCATGTTGGCTTGTATATGTATAACTGCAGCGAATACCTAGAAGCAATGCTGGCCTGTTTTAAAATTCGCGCCGTGCCAATTAACGTCAATTACCGCTATGTTAAAGACGAGTTGCTCTACATCTTCGACAATGCGGATATGGTGGCGTGTATTCACCACCGGGAATTTATACCGGCTATTGCTGAGGTGCGCGAAGCAGCTAAAAAGCTGAAGGTGTTTATTTCAGTGCCGGATCAGAGCGACGAAGATTTAAGCGCGGTCGGCGCGGTGGATTATCACGCGGCGAAAGAAGGTCAAAATAAAGCGCGCGATTTTACTGAACGCTGCGGCAGCGATTATTTTATTCTCTATACCGGTGGCACCACGGGTATGCCCAAGGGCGTAATGTGGCCCCATGAAAATGTATTTTTTGCTGCGATGGGCGGGGGTGGCCATTTTTCGCCACTGGGCGCCTGTGTTGTACCAGAAGACATGGCTAGCCGCGTTTCCGAGAATCCACTGCGCGGTATCGCACTCGCACCGCTCATGCACGGTGCCTCATGGTGGTATGCCTGTATCCAATTGTTGGCCGGTAACACCTTGATTCTAAATCATCATCGTTCCTTTGACGGCGCTGCGGTGTGGCAAATTGTTGCCGACGAAAAAATCCACGCCATACAAATTGTTGGCGACGCGATGGCTATTCCACTGCTGGATGCGCTGGCTGAAAATCCAGATCGTTGGGATTTATCAAACGTATTCAACGTGGGTTCTGGCGGCGCGATATTCTCTGATGCTAAGCAAGAAGCCTTTAAAAAATATTTTCCTAATGTGTTTATCACCAATAGCTTTGGCTCTTCTGAAGGTGGCCAAATGGGGATGGACAACGGCAGTAAAAAGACGGCATCGGGTCTTGGTAATGTAAGTCGAAATGACGAAATGGACGTTATCATCGACGAAGAAGGTCAGCCTCGGCGCCACGCAGAAATCGGTGAAACCGGTATATTTGCACGCTCTGGCTACATCCCAATGGGCTATTACAACGACCCGGTAAAAACTGCAAAGACCTTTATCGAAGTCGATGGCAAGCGCTGGCTGTTGACGGGTGACGCCGCGAAAATTGAGGACGATGGCTCAATAACTGTATTTGGCCGTGGCTCTAATTGTATTAATAGCGGTGGTGAAAAAATCTTTCCAGAAGAAGTGGAAGACGCACTCAAAGCGCACGAGGGTATTTTTGATGCACTGGTCGTCGGCGTGGCCGATGACCGCTGGGGCAACCGCGTTAGCGCAATTATTCAGGCACGCAAGGGCATAAAACTCGACCTAAATAACGTGCAAGAGCATTGCCGTAAGCACATTGCTGGTTACAAAGTACCCCGCGAAATTCATCTTATTGATGAGCTTCCTCGTGCCCCAAGTGGCAAACCGGATTACAAAACTGCTAAAGCCTTTGCTGAAAGCGGCGCTGGTGCAGTGGCCTAAGGGGAAGACGCTTGACTGGAGACGGAAGACGCTAAGCTCAGAAAAAGGCCCACATGTTACTTGGGTTTTGCGTCTCCCGTCCGGCATCGAGTAATTTAAACGGAGCGAATATGCCAACAGAATTAAACATCAGTACCAAGCACTGCCTCGTTGAACAAGAAGGCAATGTCTTAATTGTGACCTTAAACCGCCCAGAGGCAAAAAATGCCTTTAGCTCAGAAATGCTGCTTGGCATGTACAAGGCTTGGCGGTTATTAGACGAAGACGACAATTTACACTGCGCTATTTTAACAGCGAACGGCGATACGTTTAGTGCTGGTATGGATTTAAAAGTTGGCCCCGACGGCGATCAAGCAACCGCTGAAGAATTTATGACTATCATGGCCACTGTCCCAAATGTTCACTGGCAGGCACTGCTGCGGGAAAACCGGCCATGCAAGCCTTTGATTCTCGCTGTAGAGGGTTTTGCCCTAGCAGGTGGCACGGAAATACTGCAAGGCACTGACATTCGCATCGCCGCCGAAGATGCGATTTTTGGTGTGACTGAAGTGGCGCGGGGGCTTTACCCTATGTCGGGCTCAACAATTCGATTGCGCAAGCAAATTCCTTACTGCATAGCGGCCGAAATACTGCTGACAGGTGACCGAGTTAGCGCCCAACAGGCACTGGATTTTGGTCTCATCAATCGTGTAGTTCCTAAAGGTGAAACCCTCAACGAAGCCAAGAAGTTTGCCGCTAAAATTTGCGCCAATGGCCCGTTGGCAGTTAAAGCGGTCGTGCGCTCACTGCGCGAGCACACCGAACACCTTAGCGAAGACGAAGCCATGCAAAAATCCGACGAACTGGCGGGTCCAGTATTCGCGTCAAAAGATGCGAAGGAAGGAATGCGTGCATTCAAAGAAAAACGCCCAGCGGTCTTTACCGGCGAATAAAAAAGCTTAGCGCTAATAGGGGGTGGGGAGCTACAAGTGCTGCTCGCTTCTTTTTAGCGTTCTACATCTCCCATCTAGCGTCCCCCAAAATTATTGAGGACCTTTCATGTCCGGCCCCTTAAACGGCATTCGTGTTCTTGAAATGGCAGGCATCGGCCCCGCGCCTTATGCCTGCATGTTATTGGCTGATCTTGGTGCGGAGGTTATTCGTATCGATCGTGCTAGTGGCGGCGGTATGGGGGCGAATCCTGGCGACGTGACTGCACGGGGTCGTAAATCCATCGCATTAGATCTAAAGAAAACTGAGGCCGTTGACGTTGTTTTGCGTTTGATAGATGACGCCGATGTACTTATTGAGTGTTTTCGCCCTGGCGTTATGGAAAAGCTTGGTCTGGGGCCGGAAGTTTGCACTCAGCGTAATTCGCGTTTGGTGTATGGCCGTATGACCGGCTGGGGACAAGATGGCCCGCTGGCAAAAACCGCTGCGCACGATCTTAATTACATAGCTATTACCGGTGTATTGGATAGCTTTGGCAATCGGGGCGAGGCGCCGCCAGTGCCACTGAATGTTATTGGTGATCTTGGTGGTGGCTCAATGTTTTTATTGTTGGGTGTTTTATCGGCACTCTTAGAGAGGCAGCAGTCTGGTCGAGGCCAAGTAGTTGATGCGGCAATTTGTGACGGTACAATTTCATTGCTCAGTACCATTCACGGTCTCAAAGGTATTGGTTTTTGGGATGGTCAGCGCGAACAAAATTTACTTGATGGCGGTGCACCGTTCTATCGAAACTACCTATGTAAAGACGGACGTTCAGTGTCAGTCGGTGCAATAGAGCCACACTTTTATGCGCAACTGTTAGAAAAGCTCGATCTGGATTTTGGCGGCGCCGATTACCTAAATCAGCTCGATAAAAGCGCGTGGCCGCGTCGCCGCGCCGCTATGGCAACGCGCTTCTTAGAGAAAACCCGTGAAGAATGGTGTGAGGTCTTTGCCGGTAGCGATGCCTGCTTTGCACCTGTTTTAGATCTGGACGAGGCAGAGACCTATTCGCATAATCAGCATCGACAGAATCTTGTGCGCCGCGACGGTGTTTTACAATCGGCGCCAGCCCCAAGATTTTCTCGCACACCCGGTGAACTCAGCAACGGCCCCATTGCTGAAGGTGAAGACTCACGAGCCTTGTTGGAAGGCCTTGGTTTTGATGCCGCTGGAATTTCAGTACTACTGGCAACAGGCGCCGTAAAACAGGCAGAATAATATGACAGGTACAGCAGCGGTATTCTCAGAAATAGTAAACCAGCGTCGCTCAGTGCGTCGCTTTTTGGCCACGCCGGTAGAACGGGCGATACTGGAGGCGGTCTTCACCACGGCGCAACGCGCGCCGTCAAATTGCAATACTCAGCCTTGGCAGACTGCGGTGGTCAGCGGCGAACGAATCGAGAAACTGCGCGGCAAGATCCCAGAGGCCTTCAATAGTGGGCAGTGGACCATGGATTTTCCCTACGACGGGAAATATCACGGTGTTTATAAAGATCGCCAGTACGCTGCGGCTGCTGCACTGTATGGTGCCATGGGGATCAGTCGAGATGACAAAACGGCCCGCAGCGAACAGTTTTCAACTAACTTCACTTTCTTTGGCGCACCCCACGTCGCGTTTCTATTTCTACCTGAAGGCTTTGGTCTGCGCGAAGCAGCCGATTTAGGTATGTATGCACAAACATTAATGCTTAGCCTTACCGCCCATGGTCTTGCCAGCTGTCCACAAACGGCATTGAGCTTTAACTGTGATGTAGTGCGAGAAGAGTTGGGCATTGACCCCAGCAATAGGCTGCTATTTGGCATTTCATTTGGCTATGAAGACAACGCCGATTTGGTGAATAACAGCAGGACTGAGCGGGCGGCTTTGGCCGACTGTGTGCAGTTTTATGATTAAGTAAGATGCTATTCGGAAGACGGAAATTGCAAAGATTTTTGCATTTCTTGTCTTCCGTGTAAGGTCTCCCGTTATTGACGATATTACATGATTAGAGAAATGCCATGAGCGACACCGTACTACAACAACTTGACGATGATGGCGTGTTACTGTTGACGCTGAATCGGCCCAAGAAAAAGAACGCCTTTAGCAATGAACAATGGCTGGCATTTCGCGATTCCCTCGTCGCCGCTGGCGACAATCCCGCCGTGGCCTGTGTGGTCATCACCGGTGCGGGAACGGATTTTTCGTCTGGGGTTGATCTAAATGACTTTGCCGACTCTGGCGAAGAGCATCCTTTTGCGATATCGGCAAAAGCACTGGTCGATTTTGACAAACCGGTGGTTAGCGCGGCATGTGGCGTCGCTGTCGGCGGGGGGGCAACGTTATTGCTGCACACCGACGTAGTCTATGTTGGTGAGAGCTTGCGTTTGCGGTTTCCATTTACGGCGCTGGGTTTGGTGCCGGAGTGGGGCAGCAGCTATCAGTTACAGGCGATTATCGGTGCCCGTAAAGCGGCAGAACTGATGTATACCTCGGAGTGGATAAGCGCAGAGCGTGCCCTTGATTTAGGTATTGCGACCGCCAAGTTTAGTGACGAGGAGGTATTGGCCAAGGCCATGGAAAAAGCGCGCGAAATTGCGCAGTGGCCGGTTAACTCCCTTGTGGAAACTAAAAAACTAATGCGCAATGTTCACCGCGCTGCTATTCATTCTGCCATGGGTGGCGAAACTGAAGGCATGGCACGGCTTGCCGGCAGCCCGGAAAATATCGAAGCCGTGATGGCCATTTTGGAAAAACGTAAACCGGATTTTAAGCAGTTTAGGAAATAGGGAATTTCATTGCTCATGTCCTGGCCAAAATAAAATTTTATATTTACTCGGGGAGAACTGCGGCTAAAACATAATTGTCAGATTTAACTCCCGCGTTTTTTCCTCATTATGCCTTCTTGGGTGCTGCTGGCGACCAATCGGCCGGATCGATCATAAATCTTGCCACGCACAAAGCCTCTGCCGTTAGAGGCACTAGGGCTTTCCATGTCGTAGAGTAACCAGTCGTTAAAGTCGAAGGGACGGTGAAACCACATACTGTGGTCGATGGTTGCCATGCGCATGTCTTCTGTTAAAAATGACACGGCGTGGGGCTGACTGGCTGTTGCCAGAAAGAAGAAGTCAGAGGCGTAAGCGAGTAAGTAATTGTGAATGCAGGGGTTGTCTGGCAGGCGGCCATTGGGACGCATCCAGGTTTGTTTTGTGGGTTGGCCGTGGCCAGGATTTTTTAAGTCGTAGTAATTCACTGAGCGAAAATCGATAGCCCGCACCGCGTTAAATTTTGGCAGCCATTCTTCTGGTGCATAACGAAGGTCTTCTTCACGTAGTTCTAATTCTTGGGGCAAGAAGTCCGGTGGCGGTACGTCGGGCATATCGCTTTGATGATCATAGCTGTCGATATTAAGCTGAAAAGAACTGGTCATAAAAAATATAGTTTTTCCGCGCTGTACCGCTTTTACTCGACGGTTGGAAATGGTGCCGGCGTCAAGGTTGCTCTCGACTTCAAAAATTATTGGGTGATCGGGGTTTCCTGGTCGCAAAAAATACGAGTGAAAGGAGTGGATATGTCGGTCGGGCGAAACCTGCTGCGCGGCGGCAGATAGTGCTTGTGCAATGACTTGGCCGCCGTACACACGACCCCAGTCGGTGGCTTCAGATTGACCGCGATACAGGTTCTCGTCGATTTTTTCTAAGCTTAGGAGAGCGATAAGCTGCTGGAGTGGGTCTGACATTTAAAGGGGTCTCCTGAGTGGCCTTAATTAGCGCATATACTTTGTAAAACCGCGCGTACTGGTTTGGGTATTGGCACTGGGCGATTGGTTTGGCGATCCACATAAACATGAACGAAGCGGCCCAGTGCGGCGGCATTTTTTTCGTCATTGCGAAACAAGGCGGTTTCATAACGGACACTGCTGTTGCCTAAATGCACAACTTTTAAGCCGACACTCACTTTGTCAGGAAAACTCACCGAAGAAAAGTATTGGCACTGGGTTTCTATCACGAGGCCAATAGCCTGGCTATTCGCGATGTCTAGGACGCCGCTACTAATTAAATGTTCGTTGACGGCGGTGTCGAAAAAGGAATAGTAAATAACATTATTTACATGTTGGTATACGTCGTTGTCATGCCAGCGCGTTTGAATATCACAAAAATGTGAGTAATCTGCGCGGCTTGGAACGGGTTGTTTTTCGCTCACAAGGCCTCCTTGTACAGGGTAATGGCGTCAGCTAGGGCAATCTCCCGCGGGTTGTTAATAAGCAAGCGGGTTTGCTTCATGGCGTCTTCGGCGAGGTCGTTGATGTCGTGCTCGCTAATACCTACGTCGCGCAGGCGAGTGGCGATGCCCAGCTGTGCGGGAAGGTTTTGTAAATATTCAATCAGCATAGTGGCGCGGCGAAAGCTGCTGCCACTGGCTGCGGGGTAAACAATGTCGGCGAGTTCAGCGTACAGCGCTTCGGCTTCGCCCATATTAAAGCGCATTACAGACCCCAGCATTAAGGAGTTGGACAAACCATGAGGGACGTGAAAACGCGCACCCACTGGGTACGCTAGGGCATGAACGCCTCCGACCGGCGCATTGGCAAATGCCATACCTGCTAAGCAGGCACCAAGCAACATGTTTTCTCGAGCCTGGATGTTTTTGCCATGCTCGCAGGCAGTGAGAATATTCGCCGACAACAACCGCAATGCATCTTTGGCGAGGGCGTCGGAGATCGGGTTTTTAAGGCGTTTACTAGTATAGGCCTCTATCGCATGTACCATGGCATCGATACCAGTGGCGGCGGTAACGGCTGACGGTAAGTCCAACGTTAGGCACGCGTCGAGCAGTGCGATGTCTGGGAGTAGCAGTGGTGATACCACCCCTTTCTTTTCATTTTCGCCGGTGGTGACAATCGCAATGGCGGTAACTTCTGAGCCGGTGCCCGCCGTAGTGGGTAGCAGAATTAACGGCAGGCGTGGCCCTTTGGCTTGATTAACGCCGTAGACGTCAGCGAGGTTTTGCCCCCCCGTAGCCAGCAGGGCAATTAATTTGGCTACGTCCATGGAGCTGCCGCCGCCAAAGCCGATTATGCAATCAGCGCTTACCGCTTGGGCGGCGGCAATACCTGCAATAATGACTGACTCTGGCGGGTCTGCCAGTACATCGGAAAAAACGTTAACCGGGATATTGCGCTCTTTGAAACTCGTCAGCGCTGAGTCCAGTAAATTGGCGGCTAGCACGCCGGGGTCGGTCACAATCAATACCGATCGGCAGTGCAGGTCGACGACGCGCGTGGCGATATTCGCGGCGGCGCCACGTTCGACTACAATGGATTTCGTCGTGTGGAACTCAAACGTGCTCATGCCCAAACTCCCTGCTGAGTGATGCATTTTTATTCTATGGCGGTATTAAGCCAGTGCGTGTTGGTTAGAAGCGATAGCCAATACCCAGTTTTGCAACGGGGAAAAATTCAAGGGATTCCATGTCTTTTTCCAGTTCGCGTTCTTCATCATCGAGTTGTGCTCTGCAGGCGCTGGAGTCGTTGCAAGACCCCGACGACTGAATGTCGACATCGGCCCTGCCTAAATACGCGAGGCCTAGATCGGCATTAAAATGCCAGTTATTGTCCGGCTGAAACGCCCAGCCAATGCCGACATAGGGTGCAATATTCTCTTCGAAATTAATCGCGATACGTAGCTCGCCAATATCGCTGCCGGGTGCGCTGTCACCGCCAATCTCACAGTTATTCGCGGCTGCAAGGCCGCCGGTATTGGTCTGGCAATTGGTAGTGAGTTTGGTGCTGCTATTATTGAGTAATATACCTGCAGTGAGCCGAAAGGTAGCTTGATTGGGATACCAATCGACCAGCAGGCTGCCATTGGCAAGGTCTAAATCGCCAGCGTAGTTAAGTTCGTCGCCGGGAATACCATTTTCATCCTCTGGTTTAAAGTCAAAGTCGGTTTCAAATTGCTGCCAGCCGGCGCGCAGGCCAAAGGACGGTTTGAACTTATAGCCGAGCTCTATGCCTGGGCCAACGGTAGCGAGGTGAGCAGAGACACTGACTTCGGCCTTTAAACTGCTAGCGACACTGAATAACAGTAAGCTTAAACCCAGTAATTTCGCGGTAGCTAAGGCGGTGTGGGTCGGGTTGGAAGAGGGTGAGCGACGCAAGGAACCTCCGGCGTAGTAAACAGCAATGTTAGCAAGACAAACATTATAGCCCAGTGACTGTTCAGGTCTATGTTTCCAATACGTGCTGAGCGGCGAGATCGCGGTGCCGCGATGGCCGGATTAAACCTACCCAGCGGCATTCGGCTCGCATACACTAGCTTATTTAAGCCGTGTTCATACTAATGCCTGTGCTCGATTTACCGCCAACAACGGCCTTGTTGCCAGAACGAACCGTTAATAGCTCCGCTTTTAAAGCGCTGTTTCAGGCCGCTGAATCATTGGGCGCGGATCTTGGCGTGCTGTTTAGGGAGGCGGGTATTACTCTGAGTGACATAGAAGACGCTGACCGCCGCTACCCCGTTGATGCCTTGTTTGCTTTGTATGAGCTGGTAGAGGGTAAAACGTCAACACCTGATATTGGCCTGTATATTGGCCGCATCGATTACATCAACCGATTGAATTTACAGCTTTATGCCTGCTCCGCCTGCACTACCTTTCGCGAATACCTCAATGTAATGCCGAGTGTACTGCGAATTGTGGGGGATATTGGCGAGGTTAAGGTGCGGCGCGAAGGCGAGTTCATCCGACTCGATTGGCAGCCCCTCGCCCCTGACAGCGCAAGCCAGCGCTATTTAACTGATTCTTCGCTCGCCGTGGCGGCCGCTATTGTGGATTCGGTGTGTGTGCGGCCGATACCGGTACGGGCGGCGCATTTTAGCTATAGTCAGCCAGCAGACCTCAATTTGCTGCAGCAGCATTTTGGCGACAATTTGCTGTTTGACCAGCCCACAAGTTGCTTGTACCTCGACCGAGCGAGTCTCGACTATGCCTTGATACGGCTGGATGCCAATTGGGTGCAGGCCTTAGCACAGCCAATACGCTATTTGTTTGAAGACAATAACAACAGTAGTGACTTTATCGTTGCGGTGCGTAAAACCCTTTTGCGCTTGTTGCCTAGCGGTGACATGAATATCGATAAGGCTGCAGAGGCGCTGAATATATCCCGCCGTACCTTGCAACGCCGTTTGGCGGAACAGGGCACCCAGTTTTTACAGGTTTTGCAGGAATTGCGTGCTGAGTTGGCGCTGCAATATTTGAGTGATGAGCGCCTCAGTATAACGGATATCGCATTTTTGTTGGGGTATGGCGATCACAGCTCATTTTCCTCGGCGTTTCGCATCTGGCATGGTAAGTCGCCTAGAGAGTTTCGATAGGCGATTAGGGGCGCCTGAGTCGTTACTGGCATTCGTTGAGGTGTTGACGACGCTGGCGGTGTGGCCCTTGCTATGCGGCTTTATGCACTGGCATACACTGTTGATGTGAAATCGGCTTACGGCCTTTGGGTCGTTGAGGTGCTCGTATCGCATGAGGCTCAATACTTGGTGACGCGCTATTTTGCAATGTGTTAGCCACGGCAGCGGGAGCAATGGGTCGGGTTGCCTCATTGAAATTTAGGAACACTTCCAGTTTGATTTTATTTATAAATAGCGTTGTTTTCGCTATGGCGATGAGACCCGCTAACAAACTTAGCTGTACCGCCAGCAGCATTGTAACTATCAATGGGAAAGGGCCGATACCGCTCTTGGCACCCATAGAAAATAAGTAGGGTGACATCAGTAGTAGGTTTGCGATATTACATAGGATTACCTTTTGCGCTACGCGTAAAGTAGTGGGAGCCTGTATCGCTCCGGCTACCGCCGTTATTCCGGCTATTACAGTGAGAAACCCACCCACAAAAGGTAGAACGAGTGACGCTCTTGCAAGTTTGAATGCGAAAATAGTGAAAAAGGGCATAGGTCGCGTCCATGTGGTTAAACTGGGCCGGCTACCTCCCAAATGATCTGATTTTCTGGAAGGAATTTTAGAGACATTAAATAGTGTACTCAATGAACACATTGGTTAATTTTCACACAAAATCAACATCCTATTGCTCCTTAACGGAGCGGACTTAACAGGCGAGGCACGAGCGCTGCCCAGTTTTATAAGTGTTGAATTGCCCTCTGGCACCAATTCCCTAGGGTGCTGGCACTTATCCTCAAGCCGAAATTCCATGACGCTATAGACTAAGAGACTAATAACAGCAGTGAGTAGCAAATATGTCTCTGAATTTTGACAGCGCACGCCTGTACAACCCTTATTTACGCCCCGAGCATGAAGAGTGGCGCACCCAACTCCGCAAGTGGTTAGAAAAAGAGGTCGTCCCTTATCTTGACGATTGGGAAGAGGCCGGCAAGGTGCCAGACAGTCTCTGGCAAAAAGCGGCGGATATTGGTGTGTTACAACTGGGCTACCCAGAAGCCTTTGGCGGAGTTTCAGAAGGTATCGACCAATGGCACGTTAATATCACCAATGAGGAGTTCACTCGCGCGGGCTCTGCGGGTGGCCTAGTCAGTAATTTACTTGTTCACGGTATTGGTCTACCGCCGGTTATGAACTACGGCAGTGATGCACTAAAACAATTGGTTGCACCGCCAGTATTGGCCGGTGAAAAGCGTATATCGCTGGGTATTACCGAACCGTCGGGTGGCTCCGATGTGGCTAATATCACCACAACGGCCGTGCGCGATGGCGATCACTATATTGTTAATGGCAGTAAAACGTTTATCTCTGGGGTAATGGGCGCTGATTGGGTATCTACGGCGGTGCGTACCGGCGGCGAGGGGGGGCGCGGTGTGTCGATGTTGTTGATCCCCACTGATCTGCCAGGGGTGGCAAGAACGCCACTAAATCGCAAGCAGGGCTGGTGGTGCGCGGACACAGGTACAATTTATTTTGATAATGTGTGTGTGCCCGCCGAAAACTTGCTGGGCGAAGAGGGGCAGGGCTTTTGGGTGATTATGACCAACTTTAATCCCGAGCGGCTCGCGTTGGCGGTGACCATGGAGGCTGCCGCCCGCGCCTGTTTAGAAGACGCCGTTAATTGGGCGCAGCAACGTAAAACCTTTGGAAAGCGCCTTGCTGACCACCAAGTGATTCGTCATAAAATTGCGACCATGAAGCAAAAAATCAATGCCACGCAAACCTATCTGCAATACCTTACGCAAGCCTCAATGGAAGGCCGCTGCGATCCCGGTGATTTAGCCATGGCGAAGGTGCAAGCGAGCGAAACCATGGAATATTGCGCCCGAGAGGCTAGCCAGATATTAGGTGGCGCGAGTTATTTGCGCGGCAATCGGGTAGAGCGTTTTTACCGTGAAGTTAGGGTTAACGCCATTGGCGGCGGTTCTGAAGAAATTATGCGCGATCTCGCTGCGCGCCAATACCAGTTATGAGGACACCAAATTGAGCACATCAAACTTAGCTAAACCAAAACTGTGGCACTGCTATACCTCGCGCTCCCTGCGTGCATTGTGGGCGCTGGAAGAAATGGGTATTGATCACGATTTAGAGGTCATGCCGTTCCCGCCCCGTATGTTTCAGCGCGACTACCTGGAGGTTAATGCCTTGGGCACGGTACCGTATTTTGTCGACGGTGATACCCATATGACGGAGTCATCAGCTATCGGCTTGTATTTGGTAGAGCGATATCAGCGCTATGATTTTGGTTTAAAAGCAGATCATGCCGAGTATGGTGACTACCTTAATTGGTTGTTTCACAGCGATGCTACGCTTACCTTTCCACAAACCTTAGTCTTGCGGTATTCGCAGTTAGAGCCACCTGAGCGCCGTCAGCCCCAAGTGGTTGACGATTACTACAAATGGTTTTTAGCGCGGCTTAAGCGTCTGAATAGTCATATTGTTGGACGTGAGTTTCTATGCGATGAGCGTTTTACCGTGGCAGATATCGCGGTGGCCTATGCGCTATACCTCGGGGACGGACTGGGGCTTTCTCAGTTTTACGAGCCCCAAGTACTCGACTATTTTAAGCGTATGACTGCGCGGCCAGCCTTTCAAAAAACCGAGGCTATTGGCAAGGACACATCCTTGTTTTCGCCCACACCGTATCCATTTGAAAACGTCCCTAATTTGTTTGGTTGATCGCAGCCCTTAATGATAAGTACGGAGCAAACATGAAATTTACTGAAGAACATAATGCTATTCGTGAAACCATTGCACGATTTATTGATACCGAAATTAATCCCTATGCTGACCAATGGGAAGCCGACGGAATTTTTCCAGCCCATGAGTTGTTTAAAAAAATGGGTAATCTTGGTTTGCTAGGCATCGCTAAACCAGTTGAGTACGGCGGCATGGGCTTGGACTATAGCTACCAAATCGTTTTTTCAGAAGAATTGGGGCGTATTGCTAGCGGCGGGGTGTCAATGGGCATTGGTGTGCAAACCGATATGGCCACACCCGCTTTGGCCCGCTTTGGTAGCGACGAGTTGCGTCGGGAATTCTTGGCACCGGCTATTGCCGGCGACGCGGTGTTTTCGATCGCCGTAAGTGAGCCTCACGCCGGATCCGATGTGGCCGCGATAAAAACTACCGCGAAAAAAGATGGCGATGATTACGTTATTAACGGGACCAAAATGTGGATCACCAATTCCACTCAGGCTGACTACTTATGCTTATTGGCAAATACCAGTGAAGGTAAGCCGCACCTGAATAAATCGCTGATCATCGTGCCAACCAATACGCCGGGTGTTTCTTTTTCGGAGCGCCTAAATAAACTGGGTATGCGGTCCTCAGATACTGCACAGGTATTCTTCGACGACGTGCGAGTACCGCAGCGTAATTTAATTGGCGAGGAGGGCCACGGCTTTATCTACCAAATGCTGCAGTTTCAGGAAGAGCGTTTGTTTGCCGCCGCTGGTGGCTTAAAAGGCATGGAAGATTGTATCAACAAAACCATTGAGTACACCCGCGATCGTCAAATCTTTGGTCAGTCGGTGTTAGATAATCAGGTGGTGCATTTCCGTATGGCAGAACTGCAAACCGAAGTCGAAGCGCTGCGGGCCTTGGTTTACAATGCGGTGGAAGGCTATATCGATGGCGAAGACGTTACCCGCAAAGCCTCTATGGCTAAGCTCAAGGTCGGTCGGTTATTGCGCGAAGTTAGTGACAGTTGCATGCAATACTGGGGTGGTATGGGCTATATGTGGGACAACCCAGTTGCCCGCGCCTATCGTGACAGCCGCCTAACCTCAATTGGTGGCGGCGCCGATGAAGTTATGCTCAGCATTATTTGTAAGACAATGGGAATTTTGCCCGGTCGAAAGAAGTAAGTCCTGAGCGCAATAGGCGAAACGCGTAGTCTGGCCAAGGACGGCCCCGTTAATCTCCGTGGCATGTTGTGTTCAAAATATCGATGTATGAACGATTCCTGATTTCCTTATCATCCTTTTTGAATTTGTTTTTGGGGGTTAGTAAGCCCAAAACTTCACATGCTTTTTACCGCCAGTTCAAAACAATCTGTTACAGTACCGCGCAGTTATTCACACTAGGTACCGCTTTATCGCTATTGCACTTATCTGAATATTTGCCTCTTTGGGTAAGGCCTAGTCGCCTAGTTAGTATTTGATATCGACATCGAGAATAGAGTTTATGGAAACAGCAGAAAGCTTGGCAGTGATCGCCGCAGGGGTGTTTTTTCTAGTTGGCTTATTATCCGGCATTTGGAAATACCAGCAAATTATGGCCTCTGAAAATGGTGAGGCGCACCCCTATGTCGATATCTGTCATCGCTCGTCATTGCTATATGCATTTGCTGCGATCCTGCTTGCTAAGTTTGTCGAAACGAGTCAGCTGCCCAGTACGGTAGAGATTGTGGCAGTTAGTGCGGTATTGCTGTATTTCGCCAGCGCTATATTCACCTACTTCATACATGGACTTCTACAAGATACTGATAATCAGTTAAAGCCGCCTTTTCATGTCGGAAAAACTAAAATATCCTCAAAACTTATTTCAGTGCATATGTGGATGCTTATCGCGGCAGAGGTACTCGGTTTTCTTGTGTTGTTTTACGGCGTGATAGTGGCGGTTATTTAGTTGTCTTATAGGGATGCAGTAGGGTAAGCCGAAGAACTGAGAACGTAATATGACACGGCATCTGTGATAGGAGGTATATGAGTAACACTCTGATTTACTCATCGCTAATGTTGGTTGCTGGGCTTGGAATTCCCGTTATGGCAGCGCTCAATGGCGGCCTGGGTGCGAGGCTGCAGAGTACCGCGCTTGCCGCCGCCATACTGTTTTCTATAGGTTTGGTTTTAGCAACGGCCTATTTGATTGCGACTGAAGGTTTGCCTTCCTCATTGTTTAGTACAGGCGCTCCGCCGTATTTATACTTTGGTGGTTTTTTTGTCGTGTTCTATATACTGAGTATAACTTGGGTTGCGCCGCGCTTTGGCGTATCCAATGCAGTTTCCTTTGTGTTGCTTGGACAGCTCCTTGCCATGAGTGTTATCGATCACTTTGGCCTACTCGGTGTTCAGAAATATGCCTTTGGCACGCAACGCGGTATAGGCTTACTGTTAATGGCTTTGGGTGTGTTTATGGTGTTGAGTAAGGCGCCTAAAGTTTAGGGGGGCGTTGCTGCCTTGGGGTGGCAACGCAAAATCCAATAATGATCAGGAAAACTGCTTAGCGCAGTATGTTTGTCATTTAATAAAAATTATTACTAAGGAGAGAAATAATATGAAATTAGAATCTATTGCCCTGCACGAAGGTTATGACTCTGAAGCGACCACCAAGGCCGCCGCAGTGCCAATTTATCAAACAACGTCTTATACCTTCGATGATACTCAGCACGGCGCTGATTTATTCGATCTTAAAGTACCGGGTAACATTTATACCCGTATTATGAATCCGACAACCGCTGTTTTGGAACAGCGAATTGCTGCAATGGAAGGTGGCGTTGGCGCTTTGTGCGTCGCCTCAGGTATGGCTGCCATTACTTATGCAATTCAATGCATTTGTGAGGTTGGCGATAATATCGTGAGTACCAGCCAGTTATACGGTGGAACCTACAACTTCTTTGCGCATTCATTACCTCGTCAAGGTGTTGAAGCGCGAATGATTTCACATGACGATTATGAGGGCTTTGAGAACGCGATTGACGACAAGACCAAGGCTGTTTTTTGCGAATCAATTGGTAATCCAGCGGGCAATGTTGTTGATATTGTTCGTTTGGCCGAAATCGCGCACAAACATGGTGTGCCGCTGATCGTCGATAACACCGTCGCAACACCCTACCTCTGCCGGCCATTTGAGTTGGGCGCCGACATTGTTGTTCATTCGCTAACCAAATACATCGGTGGCCATGGTACGTCGATTGGTGGTGCGATAGTCGATTCAGGTAAGTTTGATTGGGTTGCGAATAGGAAGCGCTTTCCGATTTTGAATGAGCCTGATCCTTCATATCACGGCGTGGTGTATACCGAGGCATTGGGGCCGGCCGCGTACATTGGTCGTTGCCGCGTGGTACCGCTCAGAAACACCGGTGCCGCGCTGTCTCCAATGAATGCATTTCAGCTTTTACAAGGCTTAGAAACACTGGGTTTGCGTATGGAACGCCATTGCGAGAATGCCGAAAAACTTGCCGCCTATTTGCAGCAGCATGAAAAAGTTGAGTGGGTGAATTACGCGGCATTGCCCGATAGCCCGTACTACGCTAGCTGCCAGAAAATTACCAATTCAAAAGCCTCCGGTATATTAAGTTTTGGTGTTGCTGGCGGCATAGAAGCTTGCACTCGGTTTATTGACTCGCTGCAGATGATTTTACGTTTGGTGAATATCGGTGATGCCAAATCGCTGGCCTGTCATCCGGCATCGACTACCCATCGCCAGTTGAATGAAAAAGAGTTGGCGTCAGCGGGTGTTAGCGCTGATTTGATCAGAATATCGGTAGGTATCGAGCATATCGACGATATTATTGCTGACGTCAGCCAAGCGTTAGATAAAGCTTAATAGCGCGCTGATCCTAGCCCCAACAGCCGCTCGGCTTTTGGGGCGCTTTAGCCTTTGGCCTGCGGCCCTCGCGCTATAATTCAATTGTTATCGCGATTCAGTGTTATCAGGGAAATCCCTTCATCTATTTTGGGATACGTTTCGTATGCTTAGTACGGTCGCGTATTTCGTTCGCCGTAAAATAGCCATGAATCGCTAGGGGGCTGCATATGAATGTTCTAATCACGGGTGGTACAGGCTTTATTGGCAGTGCTTTGTGTAATCACTTGCATCAAGAAGGCCATCGCTTAATAGTTAAAACGCGGCATCCTGAATTAGTCGATTCAAGAATGACAGCAGTTAGCGACCTGAGTGAGCTACCCGCCAAGGACTCGATTGATGCGGTAATTAATCTGGCCGGTGAGTCGATTGCGGGTAAGCGTTGGTCAGCCGCGCAAAAGCAGAAGATAGTTGCGAGCCGTATTAAGACGACAGAGGAGCTAATTCGTTTTCTCGAGGGTCTGGAATCCAAGCCCTCGGTGTTAATCAGCGCCTCGGCTATCGGTGTCTACGGCGTTGGTGTAACAGATGATTCGATAGATGAATCTTGTACTGGCGACGCGAGTTTTTCCAGTTGCCTTTGTGCGCAATGGGAAGCGTGCGCGATGCGAGCGGAGGGCTTAGGCATTCGGACTTGCATTCTGCGTATCGGCATTGTTATTGGGCCAGGCGGGGGTGCGTTGGCTAAGATGATTCCGCCGTTTAAACTTGGCCTTGGAGGTCGAATTGGCAGCGGGAAACAGTGGATGTCATGGATTCATTTGCGCGATTTAATTTCAATTATTGATCTTTGTATCACGGATATGTGCTTCCAAGGCCCAATTAACTGCACTGCACCCAATCCGGTGACCAACAGAGAATTTACCCACGTTTTAGGGCAATGCCTAAAGCGGCCCAGCCGATTGCCGATGCCATCATTCCTTGTAAAGCTGTTGCTCGGTGAAATGGGAAGTGAGCTATTATTGGCGGGAAAGCAGGTGCGGCCAGCGAAGCTAGAAAGTCTGGGTTTTAGTTTTCAATTTGAACGCCTCGAACCGGCGTTATTAAACGTGATATAAGGTTTTTGCTTAGCTCAAATTTCGTTCGTTCAATCGCCGTTAAGCTATTGCAGATTACCCGAATATAGCGCTATCCAAAAACAGTGCACCGAGATAAAGCCCCGCATTGAACTATGATCTCGCTAAGATCTTTTGCCAACTTGTGTCTGCGTTAAATTCTCTTCATACGCTCGCTATTCCATTGAGTTTTACCGGGAACAAAGCTTAAACTCAGGCTGGATTCACAAAATCATAAGAATAAACGAAATCGTTAAGCCTAATGTGGCAGTGCCACAGGCTATTGCCTGTGCATCGTCGTGATTATATACGTCTACCTTAATTCACCAGGCTGAATGTACAGGGATAATAAATGAAAATAATTCTGCGTTTAGGCGTCGTAATTATCACTTTGCTCATTGCTACTAGTGTTTTGCTTAGGGTCCCTGCCGTGCAGGATATGATGACGAGTCGGGAAATAGCTCGGCGCATGTCGAGTATTTCCAATGATTTATTCGTTGATGATGCCTTGCGGGCGGTGTTGTGCGGTAGCGCGGCACCTATGCCGGTTGCGGGACGTGCGGCAGCCTGTGTCATGGTTATTGCCGGTGGTAAGTTTTATATCGTTGATACTGGCAATCGCAGTAACAATAACCTTGCGCTGTGGCGAATCCCTGCAAAAAATGTGGGGGCGGTGTTACTAACGCATTTTCATTCCGATCATATTGGCGATTTAGGCGAGTTTAATATGATGACCTGGGCGCAAGGTCGCCCTAGTCCATTGCTGGTGTATGGCCCTAAAGGCGTGCAGCAAGTTGTCGACGGCTTTAGCAAAGCCTACGCCCTGGATAGTAGCTACCGCACAGCCCATCACGGTGACGCTTATTTGAACCCCGACAAGGGGCGAATGATTGCCAAGGAAGTTGCTTTGAACGGCAGTTCGGCAACGGTGTTGGACGACGGCTCACTGAAAATAACTATGTTTGCAGTCGATCACGCACCGATATCGCCGGCAGTAGGGTATCGTTTTGACTACAAGGGGCGATCGGTAGTGGTGAGTGGTGATACGATCAAGACTGCCCCTGTGATGAGATTTTCAAAAGATGCTGATGTTCTGTTTCATGAAAGCTTGGCGCCGCATATGGTGAAGCAAATGGAAGCCACTGCCCATGCAACAAAAAATGGTCAGCTAGAAAAAATCATGTTTGATATTCAGGATTACCACAGCTCCCCAATTGAAGCGGCTGAAATTGCCAACAAGGCCAATGTGAAAGAATTGGTGCTGTATCACCTTGTGCCTACACCGCCTAACCGTATTGCAGAATGGGTTTTTATGCGTGGTGTAAACGCAGTAAGGGCGAATGGCGTGTTGCTGGGCGTTGATGGCTTGACCATAAGCCTGCCAATCGGGTCAACAGAAGTGGTTCACGGAAATATGAATGACCGCTAGCGGAGGGCTAATACGACTCGGAATTCTTTAGTGGCTGGCATAGTTGCTTCGTGGGGTGTGTAATAGAGCCTTTAAAACCCTAAGAATCGGTCCATAAATGATAAAGCTTGGTGTAATTGGTTGTGGCTTTTCAGCGAATACATTTCATATTCCTTTGATTGCGGCGTCAGACTCACTGACGCTATCTGCAATAAGCAGCTCGCGGCGGGGATCGGTTGCGACGCAATATCCTGGGGTGGCGATTTACGACACAGCACAGGATTTGATTGAGCAAAGCGGCGTAGAGCTGGCAATTATTACCGCGCCCAATGAGGCACATTATTCATTGGCGAAACAATGCTTGGACCGCGGTATCCATGTTGTTCTCGAAAAACCCATGGTAACTAAACGCTGGCAGGCGGAGGCTTTGTTAACGCTCGCGAACGAGCGCTCACTGTTATTGTCGGTTTACCATAACCGTCGTTGGGACGGCGACTTTTTAACCCTTAAAAAGCTCCTGGGCAATGATTCGCTCGGTGAGGTTCGGGTCTTTGAGTCGCATTTTGACCGCTTTCGACCGGCTGTTCGACAGCGCTGGCGGGAGCAACCCGGCCCGGGCTCTGGGGTTTGGTTTGATTTGGGCTCACACTTAGTTGATCAGGCCATTACTCTGTTTGGTTTGCCAACTGCGGTAACGGCGCGCTGCTTGCCACTGCGCGAGGGTTCTGAAACTACGGACTATTTTCACGTCTTACTGCATTACGACAATCTTGAATGCATTCTTCATGCAAGTGCCTTTGCAGCGGCGCCGAGTCACCGATTTCGTTTAGAAGGAACCACGGGCAGTTATGTCAAGTTTGGCCTAGATCCGCAGGAAGAGCAGTTAAAAAGTGGAATGACGCCTAAGGAACTGGCGTACGGCGTGGAACACAAAGCGGACTTTGGGCGGGTGTATTCGGAGTTTGCTAGCGAACTTGTTGAGACCGAAATTGGATGTTATCAAAAATATTACGAAGAGATCGCGGCGGCTATTCGGCTTGGTGGTCAAAATCCTGTAAATCCGGCTGACGCGGTCAACGTTATTCATATTCTGGAGCTGGCTGAAGAGAGTAGCCGGTCCGGTAAAACCCTATGGCTGAATGCTCCAGGCATTTAGCCGCTGAGCTATGTCTTATTCCTCCCAATCTTTAAAGTGCTGCAATAGATAGTCGATCGCTAGCCGCGCTCGCATCGGCAGAAAACGTCGATTCTGATACACGATCCAACTGCCTGCACCTTGGCTCCAATACGGTTCAAGTATCGGGCGCAGCCTACCGGCGTTAACCGCCGGCGAGAAATTAATTTTTGGCGCATATGCAATCCCGAGATCTAGCTCGCAGGCTTTCAGCACCGCGGAGGCATTATTACTTTTCCAGCGTCCGTGTACCTTTACGTAAAGTGCGGTACCGGCGTCATCAAATTGCCAGTGGTTATTATTCGACACAATACAGCTGTGATTTTTCAGTTGGCTGGGGTGTGTTGGCGTGCCGTGGCGGGCAAGGTAATTCTTGCTGGCAACCGCCATTAGTGGGCGGGGCAGTAATTTGCGGGCGATGAGGCCGGAGTCATCGAGTTTTCCGTAGCGGATCGCGAAATCGATTCCGTCTTCAACAAAATTGACTTTGTGGCTATTGAAGTCAATATCAACAGTGAGCTCGGGGTGTCCTTTGGCGAAGGCGATCAGCGCGGGGACGACTTGCTGTTCAGCAAAGGGTCCCGCTGCGCTGACGCGCAGTGTGCCATTGAGTTGCACTTGCTGGGCGTTGATTTGTTCATTGGCTTGTTGCAGGCCGTCAACCAAGTCTCGACATTGGCGGTAGTATATTTGTCCTGCCTCGGTGAGGCTTACGCTACGAGTGGTGCGCGCGAGCAAGGCGCTACCGAGCCGGGCCTCAAGACGTGAGACTTGGCGGCTAACATGGCTAGTACTGCAGGCCATTTGCTTCGCGGCAGCAGAGAAGCCGTGGCTTTCTGCCACCGCGACAAATTCAATAATACCTTCAAAATTATCCATTGCGACCTAATTGTTGTTAATTAGCAATAGTGGTTTGCTAAATTACCATATTGTTGTCAATACTGCAGTCTACTAGGATGGTGTCACGCTGTATTAATGCGAACAAAACATTCTGAAGATAGGTACATTGCTATGAAGAAAATATTGATTCCGGTAACTAACCACGCGAACTTAGGAGAGACCGATCAAGTGAACGGGACCTACGCACCAGAGCTTACCCACGCCCTGCATGTGATTTTAGACGCCGGACTCGACTATGACATTGCCTCAATAAAAGGTGGCAAGGCGCCGTTGTATGGCACTGACATTGACGGCGATGCGGTCAATGCGGCGATTTTGAACAACGATGAGTTCCAAAATCGGATTAACAATACGCTGCCAGTCTCGCAGATAAACATCGACGATTATGCTGCGGTATTCTATCCGGGTGGATTTGGTCTGCTGTCTGATTTAGCGACGAATGAAGACTTTGCTAAATTGAGTGCCACGCTTTATGAAAACGGTGGAATTTTGGCCGCGGTGTGCCACGGTCCCGGTGCATTACTGCCCATTACCTTAAGTACTGGCGAAAAATTACTCGCCACTAAATCGGTCACCGGTTTTACTCGGGAAGAGGAAATCGATTACGGAACGCTTGCTCATGTTCCTTTCTTGTTGGAAGAGTCGCTAGCACGCAGCGCTGCGCTTTACAGCAAAGTGCAACCTTGGGGTGTGTTTGTAATTGAAGATGAGCGTTTAATTACCGGTCAAAATCCGGCAAGCGCCCAAGCGGTTGGCGAAGCGCTCGTTAAACAACTAACATAAGTCATCGCTGGTTTACTTAGGCTTGAATCGCTGTTTTTGCGGCACTAGTCAGTCCTTTACGGCTACTGCGCCCAGTACCGCTAGTAGCACAAATTAAACTGCGACGTGTAAACTGATAGAGGTGAAAACATGACCGGTATAAAACTCCCAGATTATCTTCCTGCGTGGATGAGCGATCATGTTAATACCTATCTTGCCGATGGTGAGGCCGGTCATCTTTGGGACGCCACCTTGGGTGGCGGAGAGGGGATGTTAACAACGTTGCTATTGACCACTAAAGGTCGGAAATCGGGCAAGACACTAATACTGCCATTAATATATCGGCCTAGCGGTGATGGCGGATACTGCGTAATTGCCTCCAAAGGCGGTGCGCCGGCGCACCCCGCCTGGTTCTTGAATCTGCAGGCGAATCAAGATATTCATTTGAAAGTAGCCAATGACGAGTTCAAAGCCGTTGCGAAGATTGCCAGCGGCGACGAGCGTGAGAGGCTGTGGACGCTGATGGAAAATTATTTTGCCCCCTACGCCCGTTACAAAGCGGCAACGGATCGCGAGATTCCCGTGGTGGTTTTTTACCCCGCTTAGGGGTTTAAGTGAAATACGCGCTCATTAAATTCTATGAGCATACTGAAGTGCGCGGCGAGCGCGGCGCAGAGCAGCAGGATTACCATTGTCCCCCAGCCATAGGCGGCGGGGCGCTTTACGAAGTTGGTGTAGCATGCGCCAATCATTACCGTCGTGAGTAGGCTTGAGCCTAGTGCCGCATAGCTTGGATTCCAAAAACCTAAAATCAAAAATGCTGCGGCGACTAGCTCTAAAGCACCGGCAAGGCGCATTAGCCAGTGTGGGTAGGTAAATTTGTCAAATTCTTCAACCATGTGATGGTGCGCTAGCAGCTTAAATGCACCGGTGATACTAAAAAAGACGATGAATACAATCTGAAATATGGCTATTGCTATGTTCATTCACGAGTACTCGGGGGTGATTATGTTGGGCTTTAATTTGTTTTTTCCTAACTCACTACAGGCTTACATTAAATTCAGCACTGATCATGCGTGGCGGCATTACAAAGCCCATGTGCGAGCCTTCGAAGATCGGCAGGTCAGCGGTGAATTGCCGTATGAGTTTATCCTCTAGGTTTTTGATGTGAACGATAAAGTGCCAGCGCTCTTGGGGGTCGACTAAGCCGAGATGTAAGTTCACCAAGGAATACGCGGTTTGGCTGTCGACGGGATCGAGGTCCAAGTCGAAGTAAATGTCGTCGCGCCAGCTATAGTCCGCGCCCAACACCAACGCGAGTTTATTTTCAATGAGTGGTAGCGCGGTGTGAAAGCCTAAATTTGCACTGTATTTTGGTGCTCTCGGTAATTGTCTGCCCGTGAGGTCGCAGGTTTCAGTTTGTGAGCCCGCGGGGCAGGGACCATCGGGATATTCATCAAATACGGGATTGGTGTAACCGGCGCTGGCGTAAATCATCGTGCCACGCCAAGGTTGATAGTTGAGGTCGAATTCTAGGCCTTCTGTAGTGGCTTGGGCTGCGTTGCTGACAATAAAACCATTACCGATAAAGGCTTGAATTTGCATATCGCTGAACTGGGTGTGAAACGCGGCGGCATTGGCGGTTAGCGCGCCATCAAAGGCGGTGAGTTTGTAGCCTAGCTCGTAAGCCTTGGCGGTTTCTTGGTCAAAGACCGACTCGTCGGCCGTGCGCGCTAAGGGGTTATAGCCCCCGGCCTTAAAACCTTCTGAGTAGGACGCGTAAATCATTTTATCGTCCCATCCGTATTTTAACGAGAGTTTGGGCGCAACATTGGATTCTTTGCGCTCCTCGCGCAGTTTGTATTCTGTGACGCCAAAAGCGCTTTGTAACAAAATGCCGGTTTGTTCGTAGTCTTGGACTAAATTGACGCTCTTTGATTCCGTCGATGCGCGCAGTCCGGCGATAGCGGTAAGGTGATCGCTTATATTCCAGCTTAGCTGGGAAAACACAGCAAGCGTGCTGGTGTCCTGCTGAAATATTTGATGAAGCGAGTCGGTTGTAGCGCTGTAGAGCAATGGGTCAATAATATTACCCAGGGGGCCAGTGACCGGCCCTAATTGCTCCGCCAGTGCTGAAGAAAGCGCATTTAGCAGCATGCCGCTCACCGCTGGCTCGGGTAGCATACGCAGATCACCGTCGAGGTGGTTGTCGGAACGGAAGCCGAAGGCGCCGAGAATATATTCTATTTTGCCGGGCGCGGAGGTGAAACGAATTTCCAGCATCTGCTGATTGTATTGCGTTTGGCGGTCCCAGTCGGCGATGGGGGCAGGTCCTGTGTCGGCGTCGAGGTAGAGTGATTCATCCATTTCAGCGTGACTGGCAATAATGGTGAGTAGTTTTTCGCCAAAGGTCCAATTGGTGTCGAGGTTGACGACAGTAGAATCACTCGCGCTGTAATTGTCGCTATTGCTGTGCCCGACATAGTCGAAGCTGTCCTCTAAATCGGCATCGAATAAACTGTGTACTGTAGCGGCATCGTCCTGCAATACAAAAGGCTCCCAACCTTGGCCATTGTCTCTGGCTTCACTGCGATACAGGGTTAATACAAAATTCAGTTCGTCATTGGCGTCGAGCAGCAATTTGCTGCGAATGCCTTTTTTATCAACCTGCTTTTCGTCGACCCTACGCTGGGAATTGTATACATAGCCGTCCTTGGTATGTGCGGTGGCGGCAATCCGTAAGGCAAGTTTATCGTCGATTAGCGGTGCATTTACTGTCGCGCTGACTTCTTGGTCACTGAAGTTTCCGGTGGTTAGGGTAGTTGCCGCCTGCCATTCATGTACTGGATTTACACTGCTGACATTAATGGCGCCGGCCACCGTGTTTTTGCCAAATAGGGTTCCCTGCGGTCCCTTTAATAGCTCAACGCGAGATAGGTCGAGAAAAGCATCTTGTAGAAAGGCGAGTTTGCCGTAATAAATGCCGTCCACATAAAAGCCAACCGATTGTTCCATGCCATCGTTGATTGGCGAATTTAGCCCACGCATGCCCACTTGAACGTAGCCGGGGGTCATATTGATATCGGTGTTGGGGCTGGCCAGTGCAACATCTTCAAAGGATTTTATTGCCGACGCCTGCATGCGATCTGCGCTCATAACCGAGACAGACAGGGGTACGTCTTGAGCGGATTCCGCGCGTTTTTGCGCCGTCACAATCACTTCTTCAATATAGTCTCGACGTTTTTTTTCTTTCACGTCTGCCGCCCAGATATGGTTAGACGCGATAAGAATGCTTAGCAATAGAATTTTATTCATTATTATTATCTCTAAGAATATTTCTGCGCGATCAGTTTACTCAGTCTTTTGCAGGCATAGCCTTGCCATTTGCCAGTAAGAGTAGAGCGAAAAAATAAGTGCTACGGTGACTGCATATGTACCACGCTGTATTGAAAATGCGAGGGGGTCCGCAGCAAATAGCATGCGGCACAAATCGAAGGCCGGCCACATTACAAGCACAATATACAAGCCCATGGTGATGGCGATAAGGCGTATTTTGCTCGGATTCGCAGAGAATCGTCGCGATGTGATGTTGGTTGTCATGAAATTCCTCATTTACATTGGTTTAGCAACGGCAAGGTATAGCACCGTCATTCCGCCAGCGGCAATAACTGGGGTTGTCACAATTAAAAACCACCAGTGGAGGTGGACGGCATTTTCATAGCGGGGTGATGCGAAGCTGTCGCCACCGGGAATGTCGCGTCGTATTTTGGCTTTGTTACCACCAAAATGAGATAACCAATAATCACAAAACTCGATTGGCAAAAAGACCAGAACGACAATGGTTAACTTCATTGCCAGCCAATAGGATTGAGGACCCCAGCCGGTAATGAACAGTAGGCTTAAACCAGAAATTAAGACTGCGGGAAAGGCTATGTGCTCAAGGATTACCCCTTCGTCAAAGCGCTCCATAACCCAATTGCGTTTTTTGATTTGTTCAATATCGTCGGGATTGGCCTGCCACGCTCGAAATACTGGTACTAAATAATTGAGATAGGCGACCGACGTACTCCATAGCCAGAGCGTGGCAAAGCTGATATGGATAAATTTGATTTGCAGGTAGTGGCTACTAAGCCATTGGCTGAGTGCATCAATACTCATACTGAAACGACCTTTTTCTTATCGCTGTTATTGTTGTGGTAATGTGCGTCGATGTTTACGACAATACCATACGGTATGGTATGTAATATAGTCAATACTATTGACGTTATCTTTGGGGAGTATGGCAGTGGCTGGTGTTGGGCAGGCAAGCGGGCGGAAATCCAAACAGGATTATATCGATGAGGCCTTTAAGCTTATCGCAGACGCAGGAACGGCTGAGGCACTCACCATAGATAGCCTTTGCGTTCGATTAGGTGTGTCCAAGGGTAGTTTCTACTGGCATTTTAAAAGCCGTGACGTGTTAATTGATGCCTTGATAGACGCTTGGTCAGGGAATTTTCATCTTGCCATTCACGCGGGGATTGAGGCGCAGACGGTGGATAACGGACGGACGGTTATTGAAGAAATTAGTTATTATTGGCTCAGCAGTAATATGTCAAAACTTGACCAAGTTATACGCCACTGGGCGCAGCACGATGCGAGGGTATATGACGCGGTATGCCGCGCTGATAAATTGTTGCTCGGCTTTTTGAAAAATAATATTAAGACTCTGGGTTTTAGTGATGAAGAGGCTTATCGCCGTGGAAGGCTGATGATGGCAATTGGTATAGCGGAGCCGATGCTACGCCACCTGCCTAGAGCAGACACTGATGCAAAAGAGATGGAATGGATGTTGAACGGCGTGCTTGGCCTTAAAAAGTAAGTGCGCGCGGTACTGTCGGTTAAGGTGAAAATGGAGAGTGCAAACTATGGTAGCAACAGGTTCTTGCCTATGCGGCGAAGTCGCTTATGAATACAGCGGATGTTTTGAAAAATTTTTCCTTTGTCATTGCAAATATTGCCGTAAAGATTCTGGGTCTGCTCATACAGCTAATTTGTTTGGCAAGGGCGGGGAGCTGGTATGGCTGCGTGGCCGCGATAAGGTCTCTGTTTTCACTCTGCCGCGCACTCGACATCAACGCAGTTTTTGCAAACAATGTGGATCAGCTTTGCCCTATGTCTTAAACGAGGGGGATCAATTTGTTGTACCTGCGGGGAGTTTAGATACTGACGTTGGGCTAGTTCCGCAAGGCCATATTTTTATGGCGAACAAGGCAAACTGGGACGCCGGTTTACACGATGTCGCGTGTTTTGCAAAATTTCCGAGTTAACATTTAATATTTTAAATTGGGCTTTGCTGGGGGCGGTGAGGGCCGCCATGGCGGGCGACCCATTCGTGTTAATCTTTGCCGCTTTAGAATTCTTGCCGCAAATCAATACCAAACATTCGGGGCTCTCCCCAGCCCTCGTTGTAAACCCCGGATGAGTCCGCCACAGCAACGACGCCAATACGGTAGCGCTCATCGCTAAGGTTTTTTACCCAGGCTGATAAGCTGAGGTCACCTTCTGAATTTTGCCAGCTCAGGCGGGCGTCTAGCAGGTGGTAGGCGGGTTGGCCGGCCATTGCTGGATCGTTTTTGAAAGCGGCGTATGAGCCGGGATCGAAGCCGTAAAAGATTTCGCTTTTGTAGCTGAGGTCAAGGCGCGAGATGATCAGACCATAATCACCTGACCAAGTGTATTGTGCGCCAATGGCGGCCGATTTATCGGGAGAGACTGGAAAGGTCTCCTTACTACGATCAACGATTTCTTCACGTCCGAGGACTGCCGATTGTAAATCCAGTTCGCTGAATTCGGTATAGCGATAGTTGTTAATGCTCAGACTGGCATTAATTTGTAGCTGAATGGTGGGTAACCAAAGTAATTCTAGTTCGCTGCCGCGAATTTCTGACTGGCCCGCATTGCCAAATACCACGACTACATTTTGTGCGGAGTCGGCGCCGACAGAGATGAGCTGCTGATCTTCAAAATCCATGGCATACACGGCACCATTCAGGCGGACACTGCGATCAAAGGCGTCGATCTTGAAGCCTAACTCGTGATTGGTCACCACTTCGGGCTCGATACGCTGCAGACCGTCAACACCTCGAGGTTCAAAGAAACCGGATTTAAAGCCGCGACTCCAGGTGGCGTAAAACATCGCGCTGTTGATCGGGGCGTCGGCCAGCCAGTGATCTGGCAAATTATAAGCCAGCGACACCATCGGCGTGCTTTGCCGGAAGGTTTCTTCGCGCATTTCGCTGCGTGTGGAGTCGGGGTCAAGTGGGTAGTCGATCAGTGCGTCGCCATCTGCGTCAGTGAAAATCTGATTGGCGAGGCCAACGGGATCGTCAAGCCAACGCAAGGGACCGAGATAGGGATAGAAGCCTGATGCGCCGGGTCCAAATAGGCCGCCGAGGGTGAGTTGCTGACCTATGGCGTCCATGTCTGCTTCAGTGGTGCTGAGCTCTGAGTGGCGCTGCTCGGCTGTAATGCGGTAGCCGAGGGTGAGTTCTAATTGCTCGCTAATGTCGAAAGAGGCCTGTGCGAATAGTGCGCCAGTGCTATTTTCTAAATCGAAGTCAGATACCACCAAGGGCGCGCCGATAAAGCCAACGAGCGGAACGGTGCCCCCCGGTAATGGTTGTGTTGGGTTACTGCTGGCGGCGATTTCAGCCAAGGTTTGGGCGTCGATACCGCGGAAAGCATTGGACGTGGAGAAATTCTCGGTATTGGTTTCTTGCATCGCAAAGAAGCCGACGGTGTAGCGCAGTCGCTGACCTATTGCGTCGCCGTTGAGCTGAACTTCAAAACTGTAGGAGCGACGATCGCTGTCTTCGGTATTGATGTAACTGGTCCAAAGTGCTGGACCGCCGTCGGGGTCACTGGCGTGAATTGGGCCTTCTTTTTCACCACGCAGTCCAATTACCGTTTTAAGATTTAGGGATTCGCTTAGTTGCCATTCGGCGGTTGCGGCAAGTAATAGGGTATCTAGATCTTTGCCTAGTCGGGGTTTTTCGCCAAGATTGGTTTTTAAATCGCCAAGGCGCGCGCGGGAGTTGGCGTCGCAATTCTCTTGAAATGCTCGCGGATTCGACGGATCAGTATCGCCGCTATGAGCGACCCAGAGGCCTTGATAATAAAGTGCGTTTTTATTGGGTACGGTACACGTGGTGCCGGTCATCATCTCGCGAATTTTGCCCAGAAATGCCTGGGTGTCGAGCGTGAAGTTTTCGCTGGGTTCCCAACGAGTTTGCAGTAGTAAGGACTGGCGATCGTTACTTGCGGTATTGCCGCTCGGACCGATGTCTTCTAGATAGCCGTCGTCTTTGGTGATATTGATTGCCGCGCGGCTATAAAAGTGATCGCTGATCGGGATGTTGATCCCTGCTTTTAGGCGGTTCATGGCGTAGTTGCCCAGCCCGAGTTCGACATAGGCATCGTCACTGTCATCGGGTTTGAGTAGGCTTACCACCATGGCGCCGCCAGTGGTATTTTTGCCGAAAAGTGTGCCCTGTGGGCCACGTAGTACCTGAATGCTGCGGATATCGACGGTGTCGAGTAGCTGGCCGTCGGAACGCGGTAAAAATAGGTCGTCGAGGTACACGCCCACGGTGGGATCGACCCTGGCAAAGCCGGTACGCTCGCCAATACCACGAATGTAAATTTGATTCGCTTGGCCCTTACGGATCTCTAAACTAGGCACAGATTTGGTGAGTTCGCTGGTGTTGCTAATACCCCGGTCGCGAAGGTCGTCAGCGCTGATCGCGCTTACCGCAATGGGGATGTCCTGCATGCTTTCACTGCGTTTACGCGCTGTAACGAGTACTTCTTCTAGGGTGCCGCTGGCGGCGTGTATGTCGTTACAGGCTAAAGCGCTGAGCAAAACGAATGCGGTGAGCCCCTTGCCGGGTAATACTGGTCGGCTAGTCACGGTGGTAATTCCCCTTCTGTCGGCTGCGGCGCAGCAGCCTCTTATTATTTATAAACGCGGGTCTATTATTACACTTAAGTGTATTTATTGTGCAATAGCTGGCGCTGACATTGCCGGTATTTAATTTTTACGGGGGTGTTTAGCCATGGCGCAGTGCGCGCCATAATCACAAAATTTGGGGTGGCGGGGCTGTTTTCTATGGTTTTGGGGAGATGTGAGGTTTTACTCTATTTTATAGCCCACGCCATAAAGCGAGACGACTTCCGCGCCGCTAGCACCGGGTTTGGAAGCTACGTTTTGCAACTTTTTCCTCAGTTTTTTAACGTGGCTGTCGACGGTGCGGTCGCTGACAATACGCTGGTCTAAATAGCTTGCTGACATCAATTCATCTCGGGAGAAGACACGGCCGGCTTGGCCAATCAGGCATTCTAAGAGGCGGAATTCGACGGCAGTGAGGGGGATGGCTTGTTGGTCGACCATGCATTCAAAGCGAGTTTTGTCGAGGCTAATATTGCGGTATACCAATTTATTGGCACTGGGGGAGACTGCTTGTGCTTCGATCGCGTCGACACGGCGCAATATGCCTTTCATGCGCGCGACGATTTCGCGGGGGCTGAAGGGTTTGCAAACATAATCGTCGGCGCCGCATTCTAAACCGATCAGGCGGTCGATTTCATCAATGCGCGCGGTTGCCATAATGATGGGCACAGTTGAAAACTGCCTTACGGCCTGACAAATACTAAGGCCGTCGACGCCCGGCAGCATGCGATCCAGAATCACACCGCTTAGCGTGTTTGTTCGGATAAACTCCACTGCCTGATTGCCGTCGTGATGGATACTAACCGCAAAACCTTCTTGTCGAAAATAATCGGCAAGTAGCTCAGCGATTTTTGCCTCGTCTTCAACAATAAAAATGTGTTTTTCTGGCACGGGTTTATCCTTCGTGTGCAGGTAATTCAACGGTGACGGAAAGACCGCCAAGCGCCGACGGTTGAGCAGTAATTCGGCCCCGATGAGCGCCGACGATATTGCTGCAGATGGTAAGCCCTAGGCCTGCGCCTGAACGGCGGCGACTGCGCGAGGCATCCGGTCGATACAATGCGTCGAATAACTGCGCGCATTCTTCCTGGCTTACCCCCGGCGGGGTGTCTTCAATTGTGATGATACAATGGCCGTTGCGGTTATGTGCTGTGATTTGGATTTCTCCGGGGCCATCAGTGTAGGCGAGTGCGTTTTCCAGTAAATTTCGGAAAAGTTGATCGATACGCTGTTCATCGCCATACACCAGCAATGCCTCATTTGACGCCTGCAGGTTTATGGCGATATTAGTACTGGCGGCACGAGCCTGCGCGCGGTGCACAGTGGCGTCGAGTATGGCACGGATATCGATATTCTCGAATTGGTAGCGCAGGCCGCCAACGTCGGATAGCGACACTTCGTATAGGTCTTCAATTAAATGGTGAAGGCGGTCGGTCTCCTCGTCTAGGGACGCGAGCTGCTCTGGACCAAAGGGACGAATACCGTCTTTAATAGCTTCAATTTCGCCCTTTAGAATGGTTAACGGTGTCCTTAGCTCATGGGAAATTTCGGCGATGAGTCGTTTGCGCGCGGTTTGGCTTTCCGCCAAAACTTGAGCGAGTCGGTGTAGGCGGGCATTCAGCAAACTGAGCTCGTCATTGCTATTTATTGACTTGTGCTTATCGGCGGTCGGCGTAGTTGAGTCTAAAGTGTAATTACCTGACGCCAGTTGGTGAACCGTCGCGAGCATGGTGTTTACGGGTCGCGACAAGGCCTTTGCTAATAGGTAGGACATTGCGCTGGCAATAAGCAGTGCCAAGCTGCCGATAAGCAAACCGGCCTGCCATTGCTGGCTTGAAAATGCGGTTTCGGGCACATCATTCAGCTCGCGCCGAGGGTCGCTATACAGTACGCCGACAATTGCGCCGTCGATAAGGATGGGGAGTTCAACCATCTCGCTTAGCTCGCTGTCGCGCTCATATGGTCCTTGGCCGACAATACGATTTTGTTGCTTGTCTAACAGCAGCGTTCGGCTTGGCAGTCCCGGCGGGGGTGGTCCGCCTAGATGTGAGGGCGGTGGGCGATGGTTCTCCATAGGGTGTTCAGTCGGTGGTAGACGCGGCCGAGTAGGTGGAGCGAAACTTTGAATCAAACTGTCAAAGCGGCGTTGCGATAAAGTCCGCCAGCTATTGTCACCTTGCTGATAAATTTTGGCGAGCTCTAAGGCTAATGTTTCTAAGCGCACTTTCTCAACTGCATTTACGTAGTCGTAAAAACCACGTTCAAAACTCCAGCGGGCAAGGCTTAATGTTGCGAGTAAGACAACGACGGTTAGGCCGACAAATGCCAGCATGAGTTTTTGGGAGATGCGTAAGTTCATAGCCGTAATGTAGTGCTTTCTAACGGGCGGTGGTAGCGTTGCAGCTCAATACCCTAGTGTTTCTGCGATTCTTGCACATTTACTGCACATTTTATCACTAGCATGTCCCGGTGATTATTTGAAACAGGTGCTAGAAATGTCTCGTAAACTCGTGAAGATTAGTATGCTTACACTGTGCATTGCTCAGCTAGCGGCTTGTGGTGGTTCCAGCTCCAGCGGCTCCTTAATAGCAGGCACTGACACGGAGACAGAAACCGATGCCGGCGATTTAAGCGAGTGGATGGTGAATACGACTGAGCGCTCAACGCAAATATTTGAATCCTCGAGCAGCCTTGGTGTTTTGCAAGATGTGCAGTCGGTGTCGATCGAATCCGTTGACGGTAGCGATTATGTTTATGTCCAGGCCACCGGTATTCCCAAGTACGACATTACCATGACTCAGGATATGGTTGACGAATTAAATAGTCGGCCCCGCGCTAGTAGCGATTTTTACAGCGGTTCCACCACCGCGACTGCTGGGCAGTTGGTCGAGTTTGGCGAGGACATCGGCTATATCAGCAGTACAGACAACTGCGATTCAACCGGTGGCGCCGGCTACTGGCCGCCGGGGCCGGTGTGTCCTACTGATACGGCTAAGCAGGTGTATATTACAAAAAATCCGCAGCCAAATAGTGGTGAGTGTGACAACGGGTTGGGTATTACCGGCTTGCTAGTCAATGGTACCAGCGTGTTTGGTTGGGGTGACGGTATGAGCTATAACAACCAAGGTGTTTGGTATAATCTCGCGCCTGTTGCCGAACAGTACGACGTTGATTTTTGCGGCGGCCACGCGGCCAACAATGAGTACCATCACCACTTTTACACTAGCTGTTTAGCGGATTTTGTGGGTGATGACGGCAGTGCGCATTCACCGCTCTATGGCTACGCTGCAGATGGCTACCCGATTTACGGCCCTTATGAAGGCGCGGGTGAGCTTGCAGTTAGCGGCTGGAAAACCCGAGATTATGGTGCGACAGTTAGCGAGGGTGGGTGCGGCACCCCAGGTGAACGCAGCTGTGTATTGATCGATGAATACGATATCAGCCAAGGGGTGGACTCGACGGTTAGCGCTGGGCCGGATGTCGATCAGAGTGTGACCACGATGTCTGGAAATCCCCTGCTCGCAAGCGATGGTTACTTTTATCAAGATTATTACTATGCCGGCATAGCCGCCTCTGGCAGTCAGCTCGATCAATACAATGGCCATGATAATAGTGATGGTCGTGGCTATCACTATCATATAACCCTGCAAGAGGTATCTGGAAAACTGACACCATCGTTTCCGTATACCATTGGGCCACGGTTCTACGGTGAATTGCCGGCGAATGCCGCAAGCAGCTGCGATACCGGCGAGGGCACAATGGGGCCACCGCCGGGCGCTGGCGGACCACCTTCATTTCTGTAATGTCATTGTTGCGAGCGGGCACTAAACTCCGCACGCATTACCGCGTATCAGTTAAACGGGAGTGTGCACCGAGATGAATATGAGCCTCAATATCGTTATTTGCGCATTCGTTTTTGCCAGTGGGCATGTGTTCGCAATCAATGCTGTGCCAGCAATGGATCATTCTCATATACCTATTGAAGTACCTGATGATGTGGCAGCGCCGGCGATGGCCTTAAGTGTTTCTGTTGATGCGGTGTCCGGTTTTAATTTAGCGGTGCAGCTGGATAACTATTTGCTGTCGCCGCCGCCAGATTCGGCAACCATGGCCGAGTTAATGGGTGTTGAAATCGATTCGGCGAGTGGCATGCTGACAGGGCATGCTCACCTTTATGTTAATGGTAAAAAAATTCAACGGGTTTATGGTAAGTACGTCCACCTTCCGGCGACGCTATTTAACGATGGCGTGAATCAAATCAGTGTCACCATTAATAACCACGGTCATATGTACTGGACGGTGGCGGGCAAAAAAGTCATTGCCACTACCTTTATTAACACGGATAAAGCACAGCCGGTGTTGTATAGCTTCGCGAGTTTTCCCCCTTCGTCAAATTGAACCGGCAGTGCAGAGTGTTAGTCGTCGTTGGCAGGGCACTGCGGCTACTGAATAGCTGTTCGCGCCTGTGATTTAGTGCTTGCGGCGTTGGAAGGGTAGTTAAGTAACTGCTTGTAGTTTAATTACTAAAAAGCCTTGAATTACCTCCCGTGTCATGGATAATGGTGTAACTTAATTAAATACGAGTATTTATTTAGGTAGTGGCAAAGCGTATTAGGGGACTCCCCTGTCGTCCTCTATTTATCCGGAATTTCGGAAAGCCCTTCTGTAATAGGAGGGCATTTTTTCTTGGGCTAGGCATAAGTGTCGGCTCGCACAGAATCCGGTGTTCGCTTCATCAGCTTTTCAGTTTTTTCCCAAGCTTAAAAATCCTCCAGAGCCATAAGGTGGTTTGGGGGAAGTGTACTGATGAAAAGCCTAAAGGCGCGAATTTAGGCTTTTCATATGATATGTTTATCGGCCTGCGTAATAGAGCCAGTAAATTGCAGTTTTAATAAGTTTCAATCGCTGTGTACCGACGTAATTTCATTTGAATTGGCGTCGCTGCGAGCGTGATTGGTAAATATTGCGACAATAATATAACGACAGTAAATACTATGAATAAATCTGTGCATCTAGTTGCGGACATTGGGGGTACTAACGCTAGATTTGCCTACGTTATACCTGGTAGCGACGAATTATTAGGGATTAAGATTTTTCCTTGTGCTGACTTTCCCTTATTTATTGACGCCATTCGCGCTTATACGGATCAAAGTGATTTTGAGTTTGTCGACAAAATTTGTTTGGCTGTGGCGGGGCCAGTAGAGTCTGATTGGATCGATCTCCCAAATAACCACTGGGCCTTTAGCCGTACTGAACTGCAAACGTCGTTGGCGGCGTCGGTGTCAATTATCAATGATTTTGGCGCTCAGGTTTTATCAATAAACCAACTTTGTGAGTCTGAGTTAAAGTGGCTGGGCGCCCCAAGGCCGAAAGGGGGGCAGGTCATGGCGGTACTTGGCCCCGGTACCGGCTTGGGTGTCTCCGCAATGATGCCCTCGGGGTTTATTTTGCCTTCTGAAGCCGGCCATGTGGCCTTTGCACCTGTTAATAACCACGAACTCAATTTATTAAAAACACTATGGCAACGCTATGAACGCGTGTCTGTAGAACGAATATTGTCGGGTATGGGGTTGGCCAATTTGTATTGGGCTAATTGCCAATTGGATGGTGTAGAACGTGAGTTAACTGCGCCGGATATTACTGCTGGGGCACGCGCGGGCGATGAATATTGCGTACGTACAGTGAATGATTTTTGCGCCATATTAGGCTCGGTTGCCGGTGACGTTGCCTTAATGACGGGCGCCAATGATGGGGTTTATCTCTCTGGCGGTATTTTGCCGCGCATATTAGACTTGTTGGATGAAGACATTTTCCGAAAACGGTTCAATAGTAAAGGGCGGTTTAGTGGTATTTGCCAGAATATTCCCTTGGCCATTGTGCTAGCGGAGCAGCCTGGTTTAAAAGGCTGTGTAGAAGCCTTAAAAAAGGGGGTTGAGTAAAGCGGGTGAGTGCGCGCTCGCATAGTAATAAAGTAATCGCAGATAAGTTCTTCCCCAATAATAAGTAATTTTACTGGGCTTCGCTTTGCTTATTTAGTCGTTTTTTTGTGCAAAGTGAAAGCGATTGGAATGGCGGGAATAGAGATGTTCGGCAGTCGTACGGTAGAAAAACAGCGAGCTCAAAGTCCACGATGGCTCAGCTTCCTTATTGCTACTTTCGTTTCCGCATTTTCGGTGATGTTATTTCCCTTTGCTCATGATTTTTTACCGCTTTGGTTTTCGGGGCTATGTTTAGTTGCGTATATGCTAGCTCGTGGCACGATGGGTATCCGGAGTTGGATTAGCGTTGATGGCGCCGGCAAATACATGTTGTGTATGCGCGATAATGCATCGAGGGCAAATGTCTACGTGCCTTTTGATTATATAGACAGTGTAGCGCTTTGCGAGTACGTCTCATGGACGGAAGATAATACCCCGCCTGCGTATAAAAATTTGCCCTACCACCGTACGTATTCGCAGCTAGCCTATCAAGGCCCCGGTTTAATCGTGGACTATACATCGCCAAAACACCTCGGTGGCGATGGTCAATTGCGCAGTTGGCGAATCCCCGCGCCGAGGGCGCAAGTATTCCTAGCGATATTCAAAGCGGAAATTCCCTGCAGTATTCGTTCCTGAAATTCCTATACTCGTCACTTTGAGTGGCTGGCGATAATAGCATCTATGTGGGTCGTGAGCGCTTTCGTGGCCATGGCATTCCACTTCTCCGTGCTCATCGTAGCGGCTATAGCGTGATGTCGTAAGCTGACATAGCCGTGTACAAAGGCCCAAATTTCTAGTGCAGTACTTTGTGCAAGCTCTGCGCGGGCGTTCGCCGGCAGGAGGCGGGAGCACCTGTCGACTAGGTGCTGGAAGGTGCTTTTTGCAGCAGCACTGGCGTCTTCTGAGGGTGTGTAGCGCTCTTCGTTTTCGCCAAAAATTAGGCGGTAGTGTGCCTCGTGCGTTACTGCCATGTGTAAATAACCTTCCACGCCTTTGATTACTGCATCGCGGGGTGATAAGTCGCTGGCATCAACGTTCATCGCGGCGGCGACTAGCTCAAAACCCTCGATGTATAACATATCGAGAATCCCTTGTTTGCCGCTGAAGTGGCTGTAAATACCGATGGTCGACACGCCAGCTTCTTTGGCGATAGCTCGTACGCTCAGTGCGGCAATACCGCCAGCGAGGAAGAGTTTGGATGCGGCGGCCAAAATATCCTGCTTGGCTGTACTCATGGGTAGCGGTGCTCAAGGTAAATTCGGCTTGACTGCAATAACAGTGTTATGGTGATATATAACACTGTTATGTTCAAGCGCTTATTGCTAGTGCCTAGGCTTTTGAACCTGTGAAAAGTATTTGGAGGCTACACTCATGGTATTGGGCTCGCTTAAAACGGATTATTTGGTAGTGGGCAGCGGTGCGGTGGGAATGGCTTTCGCAGACGTCCTTCTCAGTGAAACTGATGCCGATGTCGTTATTGTTGATAAATATCCCAAGCCGGGTGGTCATTGGAACGTGGCCTATCCATTTGTTACTTTGCATCAGCCTTCGGCGTTTTATGGGGTTAGTTCTCGGGAGTTGAGTAAAGGTACTATTGATGAGATAGGCCTGAATAAAGGCTTGAACGAGCTGGCTAGCGGGGCAGAGGTCAGTGCGTATTTTGAAAAGGTGATGCGCGAACAGTTCTTGCCAAGTGGCCGAGTTCGCTATTTTCCAATGTGTGAGTATATGGGCAACGGCTACTTTACTTCGATGTTGACGGGTGCGGAATACCATGTTGAGGTGACGCGCAAGATGGTTGACGCCACTTATTTAAATACCACGGTACCTGCAACCCATACGCCTAATTTTAGTATTGCCGAGGGCATCCGCTTTATGCCTTTGAACGACCTACCTAAGGTCGCTGCGCCACCAAAAGGGTTTGTGGTGATTGGCGGCGGTAAAACCGGCATAGATGCTTGTTTGTGGTTGCTCGAGAATAATGTCAATCCCGATAATATTTGCTGGATTATGCCGCGCGATGCATGGTTCCTTGACCGAAAAAACACCCAGCCCTCTGAGGATTTTTTTGAAGCGACCGTTGGTGCCCAAGCGAATCAAATGGAGTCTATTGCTAAATCGACCTCAAAAGACGATATGTTTAAACGCTTAGAAGATACCGGTGTTTTTCTAAGACTAGACCAGAATGTTTGGCCGGAAATGTTTCATGGCGCAACGATTAGCCATTTAGAGCTTGCAGAGTTACAGCGGATTAAACAGGTGATTCGCATGGGGCGTGTCACAAGTATAGAGCCAGAGCAGATTGTGTTGGAGCGGGGCAGCATTCCAACAGGTAGCGGTTATTTGCATATAGACTGCTCGGCGAGTGCTTTGACGAATCTAGAGATTAAACCAGTATTTAGCGGTAATGTTATAACGCCGCAAACGGTGCGCTCGTATCAGCCGGCGTTTAGTGCTGCATTTATTGCCCATGTAGAGGCGACATATCCCGAGGACGAAAAGAATGCCTTGTGCGGCGTCGTACCGCTGCCCAACAGCACGGACGACTGGATCCGTTTAATGGTAGCGTTTATGACTAACCAATATATTTGGGGCCAAAACCCAGAGATTCGAGCGTGGTTGCTTGAAAATCGGCTCGACGGTTTTACGAGCCTAATGGCGAATGTTCAGGATAATGAAACGGATAAGAAAGCGGTCTTAGCGAGATTGAGATCAAATGCGATGCCCGCGATGGAAAAATTGACGACTTACCTCGCAGAAATTAACGCGTCTACTAGTATTTAATGTAACGGAGGATTCTCATGCAGCAATTTCAAATCGCTAAAGATCAATTCAGTAAGACCCGAATCGTTGATTGCCTGTCTACGCCCTTAGATGATGGCGAAGTGAGAGTAAAGGTCGAGGCCTTCTCGTTTACAGCAAACAATATAACCTATGCCTTGGTCGCCGATATGTTCGGTTACTGGAAGTTCTTTCCGCCAATCAGTGCCGATGGCAATATCTGGGGCGTATTGCCAGTGTGGGGCTTTGCTTGCGTTACTGAGTCGCGTTGTAGCAAGGTAGCAGTCGGCGAACGCATTTTTGGCTATTTCCCGCCTGCGACAGAACTCGTTATGGCGCCGGCGCATATCAATGCGTTGCGTTGGGTCGATAATGTAGTGCATCGTCAGGCTTTGCCTGCTGGCTATAACCAGTATCGTCGTATTGACGCCGCGGTAGTGAACGACCCGCGGAGCGAAGATGAACGTATGCTTTTATTTCCTTTGCATATCACCTCATACTGTCTTTTTGATCGATTGCAGACTGCAGAATATTTCTCGGCAGAGCAGATTATCATTGTCAGCGCGTCGAGCAAGACTAGCATCGGTTTGGCTTATGGCGTACGGGGCGATGTAGCGGCACCCGAGCTTATTGGTCTTACCTCAGCCCGCAATCAGGACTTAGTGACGGCGCTAGGCTGCTATGACGGCGTGCTTACCTATGATGCTATCACCGCTATAGATAGCAGTAAGGCTACGGCTATTGTCGATATGTCAGGCAATGGCGAGCTAATGGCGGCTTTGCACCGGCACTTGGGTGACAATATGCGCCAGACGATTAGTGTTGGTTTTACCCATTGGGAGCAGGGCGCAAAACTTCCAGGCTTTATAGAAGAGCGTAGCGAGATGTTCTTTGCGCCGGGTTATATTCAAGGTCGTAGTAAAGATATTGGCGTTGATGAATTTGAGCGTCGTAGCACGGACTATATGCAGGATACTGTCGCGAAAAGTCGCTCATGGTTGAAAATATCTAACATTGAAGGTCTAGCTGGCTTACGGGAGATATTTGCCGATGTGTGCAACGGAAAGATCGCAGCTGATGCTGGGCTGATCGTTCGTTTGTGAGAATAGTTTTTTTGTTTAGCGGTCTTTAAAAAGAAAATTCGTTTCAGAAATTAATTTTCTTTTTTACTCTAAATCCACAGCACGGTTACTTGGTAAAAGGTTGCTGCTTCAATATAGGAATGTCTTAACGGTGCGCAAGCTAAACAGGAGGTTTTGGAAGCGAAATCCGAAAAAACCGCAAGCTTGAGTTAAAAATATTAGATGCTGAGATTAAGCTATTGACGGTTTTGGTGGGTTGAGGATGGATTGTAAATTCTCCTGATGGTATCAATACTAGCCGAAAGCTTTACTTCTATTATAAAATAATAATTGCATAAACTATGTTTAGAGTAAAGCACACTAAGTCGAAATAACGATTCCAAGTTAGTGTGCTCTCAATGAATTTAAATTGCGATTTTGGCGGTGCGCAGCGCGCGACGTAAATTTGCATAGTCGCTGGATTGCGGCAGTGTCGGCGGTTCTTCACCCTCAGGAATGCAACCCATCTCCACTAAGGCCCACATTACGGGGATGGAGTTGGGATCCTCCAGCAGGCCCTCGGCGAGTGGCTGTAAATTATTATTGATTGACTCTGCGTTATCCCGATCACCGATCAGTGCACTGGTAAACATATTTTGAACAAGGTTAGGCGCAATATTGGCGACTATTGAAATACCGCCTCGGTATCCAGATAAGCATAGTTGGCAGGCGTCGCTATCGTGACCAGAATAAAGTGCAAAGTTTGCGGGAAGGTCTTGTACCTGCACGGCGTGTTCGCTTGTTGCTAGGCTTGAATTATTTACAAAGCCTAATAGCCCGTCGATCTGGGTGAGTTTAGTAAGTGTAGCCGGCGACAGAACGCCTGGGTTTGCGAAATCATCGCGGGCAATTAGCGGCAATTTGACCAGTGCGCTTAGTTCGCGTAAGTAGTCGATGAGTTCTGCTAGAGATGAATAATTCTCGCCAGTGAGCGTAAGTAGCATAGCGCTGCTACCGAATTCGTCTGCGGTACGGGCGAATTCAAAGATCTGTTCGGGGTCGCCAGCACTGAGGTCCGCGATAATAGGGATTCGCCCGTCCGACTGCCAGATTGCGCGTTTAAGAAGTTCGCTGCGTTCGTCGATATCGAATTGTGTGGACTGGCCTGTCGCACTACCAATAAGGAGTGCGGCACTGCCGTTTTCTACGTGCCAATCAACCAGTGTTTCGAGAACGTCGTAGTCGGGTGAGCCGTCTTTACAAATGGGTGTAATCAAATCGACGATACTGCCGTTGATCATAGGTGAACTCCTCGGTCGTATAGCGAAAGCTGAATTACAGAGACGAATTCAGGCAGTTTATGGCTAGTTATTGTACAGTCGTTTTGTATTCTACAACTGACTGATTTCTTTTGGAATGTATGTGCGACCATGAGGTGAAACTAAGCTATAACTATGTATTTTCGGTCTAAAATGGTGCAAATAAAATGTGTTTGGCCACGGTTTTGCCACACAAAGTTGCATTTAATAATAGCCGGGAGATTACATTGACGTTGATGGACAGGAATTTCGGTCGTGCTATGATGCGGAATCCTTTTTATTTTCTGGATTGAAATGCTACGTAGTCTGTTTGCTATTGTTGTTTTTCTACTGTGCGCTGATGTGCTCGCAGATCGACATCAGCTGGAAAAAAGTTGGCTAGCTACGACTGCCAGCGACGCAGCAGAGTGCCCTAATAACTTTGCAGACGACAAGGAAAAGCCGCTAGGTCTAGCCACTAAGTCTGCGTTTATAAGTCCGCCATACTTTATTGCCACGACCATTGCTAATCAGCAGCATGTCTATGGCCCGCAACGCAATTTTCGTTCTGCCCCCATTCGAGCGCCACCAAGATCTCGTTGATCTAGTCATATTTTTTTGGCATTTAATCAATGAGAGTAAAAAAATGAAACAGTTTAGTTTATACGATGCTGATCGCGTCGATCATTTAGTGCACCCGGAAAATTTTGAAAAGCTCAGTGGTGACTCGCCTGCAATGACGGTGTTCACGGATTTTCGAGTCTATGAACCGATGGTAATTGATGGCATAACGACTGCAGTCGAAGCTGAGAATATGATGAAGCGCTCGCATGTTCGATTGAAATTAGTCATCGATGAACGCGGTAGCTTTCTTGGCGTCATTGCCCTAGAGGACTTAAGCAATAGTGAGATAATTAAAAAGGTTGCCGAAGGTTACAATCGCGAAGAACTGCAAGTTGTCGATTTAATGCGCAAACGTCAGGATCTTAAGGTTTTTGACTTTCACGAGTTGGAAATAATGACTGTGTTTGACGTGCTTGAGGTGTTGCGACAATACGGCCATCAGCATTGTTTAGTGGTTGAACGTGAGTTTCATCAGATTCGCGGTGTAATCTCCGCGAGTGATATAGCGCGTAAACTCAAAATGGATATTTCGATTCAGCAGCCACCAAAATTTGCTGAATTATATCTTTCTTCATTACACCGTTAAGTTTTCTGCCTTTTAGGGGGCTCCGGCCCTCTAATTTATATGAGTCCCTGCTTGCGCAAGATTCGGGCTGTATTTCCCGTCGGTATTCCTTAAAATCTCGTTGTTGTTTTGTCTATTTCGTATTGGTGAGCGGAAATCCTTGTGGCGTTGCAAATCATGTCGCTTTATACCTATTTCCGCGTCGTCGCTGGTAAGGAACCTATCCATTTAATTGGGTGTAAGACCGGACAGCTTATTAGGGAGTTTCTCCAATAAATGCGAATACCACTAGAATTAGCGCTGCCAGAAAACTACGGCGTAGCGGATATCCTCGCCTTTCATGGCCGCGATAGTGAACAGGTCTCTGAGCGTTGTGCATTTGTGGCTTCTGAGCTGAAAGCTCAATCAAGCCAAACGTCGCAGAGTAGCTTTGAGAAAGCCATGCTTTGGGGCGGCTACCCGGCTTGCTTGGGGATTCAATTTAGTGGCGACACTGCGGCAGTGGTTTTAGCCGTGGACGTATCGCTTGAGGAGGATATTTGCGCCAAGAAATTTGAGTCGTGGCGGCATGAATTGCAAATAATCGTCCAGCGAATGCTGGGCTTAAATCAGGATGTAGCAGCATTTTTACAGCTATTTTCGGCTCACCCAGACATAGGTGCGTTGATCCTACGCCGCGCGAATCTGCGAGTGCCGCTATCAGCTAGTCCCTTTGAGGCACTGTGTTGGGCGGTGACTGGCCAGCAAATTAGCGTATCTGCTGCAGTGTCTATTCGGCGGCGATTTATTCAACTGCTCGGCACGGTGCATTCCGGTGGTTTGTGCTGCCATCCATCGCCACCCCAAGTAGCGGCGTGTGAAGTGGCACTACTACGGGGTATTGGTTTATCTAAAACCAAGGCGCAGACCCTTATTTTACTGGCGCAGGCCATTGAATCAGGTGAGCTGGCGTTGCCAGCTAATAGCGACCAACCATTGAACCACGCAAGCGCCGACGCATTGCGCGCGCAATTGTTGAGCATTAGGGGAATTGGCCCGTGGACGGTTAATTACGTACTACTCAGGGGGTTTGCTTATTTAGATGGCTCGCTGCACGGCGATGTGGCAGTGCGCCGCAGCCTTAAAATATTACTGGGCAGGGAAGAGGAAATTTCTGAGCGGCAAGCCCAGCAGTGGTTGACCGAATTTTCACCGTGGCGGGCTTTGGTGGCGGCACATTTGTGGGCAATGCATAGCGATGCAGTTTATTGAGCCAGACGTCCATGATGTTGGATGTCTGGCGAGGATTCAGTTTAAAACTGCATTTCTGGTACGTGATCGGGAACGATTAAGGTGCCAGCTGTTTTAGCTTTGATTTCTTCCACACTGACACCAGGGGCGCGCTCGCGCAGAATGAAGGAGCCGTCTTCTATGTCGAGCAGCGCGAGGTCGGTTAGTACCCTTTTGATACAGCCTTTACCGGTAAGGGGTAGGGTGCATTCCGGGAGTAACTTAGACTCGCCATGCTTGGAGGCGTGAGTCATCGTGACGATAATATTGTCTGCGCCTGCCACTAAGTCCATCGCGCCACCCATGCCCTTAATAAGTTTTCCGGGAATCATGTAGGAGGCGATGTTGCCCTGACAATCGACTTCAAAAGCGCCGAGCACCGTGAGGTCTACATGGCCACCACGAATCATGGCAAAGGACTCTGCCGAAGAAAATATGGCCGCACCTGAGGCGAGGGTAACGGTTTGTTTGCCAGCATTAATCAAGTCGGCGTCCACTTCTTCCTCAAGAGGGAATGGCCCTAAACCAAGGATACCGTTCTCTGATTGCAGAATCACCTCCATGTCATCGGGAATATAATTGGCCGCTAAGGTGGGAATGCCAATACCTAAGTTGATGTAGTAGCCGTCTTTAAATTCTTGCGCAACCCGCTGCGCCAATTGCTCACGCGATAAAGCCATTATTATCTCTCCTATTATGCTTGGCGAACGGTACGTTGCTCGATTGCTTTTTCAAAGTTGCCTTGAATCAGACGGTTAACATAGATACCTGGCAAATGAATTTCATCCGGATCTAGCTCGCCCACTTCAACTATTTCTTCTACTTCAACGACGGCAATTTTTCCGGCTGTGACGGCCATGGGATTGAAATTACGGGCCGCTTTGCGGAAAACTAAATTACCGTAGCGGTCGGCCTTCCACGCCTTGGCGATAGAAAAGTCGCCTTGAATAGCCTCTTCTAAAATGTAGTGTCGGCCATTAAAAACTCTTACTTCTTTGCCTTCGCCCACGGCCGTTCCGTAGCCGGTAGCAGTGAAGAATGCGGGTATTCCGGCCCCACCAGCGCGCATTTTTTCGGCTAAGGTACCTTGTGGTGTGAGTACAACTTCCAATTCGCCACTCATCATTTGGGCTTCAAAGTGGGCGTTTTCACCGACGTAAGATGCAATCATCTTTTTAATCTGGCGATTAGGAAGTAGGAGCCCCAAGCCCTTGGTGGTGGTACCACAGTTGTTTGAGGCGACGGTGAGGCCCTTAGTGCCTTTGCGCTGTATTTCTTTAATTAAGTTTTCTGGAATGCCACATAAGCCAAAGCCGCCGGCGACAATAGTCATGCCGTCTTCGAGGCCGTCCAGTGCTTCTTCGTAGCTGCTTACAACTTTGTCAAATCCAGGCATACGTATCTCCTTGGTGTGCCGTTATAAACGGCGTAGTGGCGATTGTCTTATTGATTATTTGTGGCTATGGCGACTTTCGATCCGCTTTGCCGCCCTAGTTTGTCGCTGATAAATTGACCGGCTGCTATTAGCTTGTTGAGGTCGACGCCGTGTTGAATACCGAGTCCGTTGAGCATGTACACGAGATCTTCGGTTGCTACGTTCCCTGCCGCACCTTTGGCGTACGGACAACCGCCAAGACCGGCAATGGAACTGTCCACGACAGCGATACCCATTTGCAGTGAGGCGTAAATATTGGCGAGTGCTTGGCCGTAGGTGTCGTGAAAATGCACGCCCAGCTTTTCTGCGGGGATGACGCTTAATACGGCTTCCAGCATTCGATTAACGCCCGCAGGCGTTCCGGTGCCCACGGTATCGCCCAAAGATACTTCATAGCAGCCCATCGCTAATAGGCGCTCGCTAACCTGTGCAACTTTTTGCGGCGCGATCTCGCCCTCGTAGGGACAGCTGATGACGCAAGAAACATAACCGCGTACCGGAATGCCGCGTTCTTTAGCGGCGTCCATAACGGGTTTAAAACGGTCAAGACTCTCTTCAATACTGCAGTTAATATTCTTTTTACTAAAGGCTTCAGACGCCGCGCCAAAAATGGCTACTTCATTGGCGGTAACGCTAATTGCGCGTTCAAAGCCTTTTAAATTAGGGACAAGCGCGACATAACGTACCTTGTCGTCGCGCTTAATCTGCGTGAATACCTCTTCGCTACCAGCCATTTGTGGCACCCAAGCAGGGTTCACAAAGCTGCCTGCTTCAATTGACTTTAGGCCTGCGGCGCCGAGCATATTCACCAATTGCACCCGAGTGGCAATATCGATTGCTTGCTTTTCGTTTTGCAGACCGTCACGTGGGCCAACTTCAACAATGCGGACGCTGCTTGGAATCAGGGTATTCATCATTCGCTTTTCTCTAGTTGGATTAATTCAGCGCCGCCACTGACTAGTTCGCCGGGCTGATAGAAAAACGCGCTAACAATGCCATCAGCGGGAGCGCGGATAGTGTGCTCCATTTTCATGGCTTCCATAATCAGCAGAGGGTCGCCTTTGCTTACCAAACTTCCCGCTGCAACTAAATGGCTTACGACGGTGCCATTCATTGGTGCGATAAGCTGGTTGTCGGCGGCATCGTCACTGGCGTCTCCCAAATCTGGATATTTGATGTTGAAGTGAACAGCTCGTTCAGCACTATAGAGGCTGTAGCCGCCACCGTGTTCGGCAACGCTGGCGCTCTGACGATGGCCGTTAATGTCAGCTAATAGAACTCGGTCCTTGAGTTCCCCGCTCACGGTGAACTCGCTGTCGTCGCTGTGAATAACAAAACTGGCGTCTGAGGATGATGACTGGGCAATGGCGGTAATAGCGACGAGTTTTTCGCCAAATTGCAGGTCAAACTTGTGCTGCGCAGGCTGATTCATACGCCAGCTATGGGCGTTATTCCACGGTGAGTTGGCATCGTTATTATTCGCTGCGCGGCCTGCGATTAGCTGCTTTTGGCGCAGTATTAAATACAGTGCGGCTAGCGCGATATTGTCGCCGAGTTGGCTCGCTGTTTTAGTAAATAAGCTGGCTTCGTGCTTGCCGATAAAACCAGTGTCGAAGTCGGCACTGCAAAACGATGGGTGCCGCGTTAAGGTGTAGAGGAAGTCGATATTGGTTGTTACGCCATTTAGGCGATATTCGCTAAGCGCGCTACTGAGGCGACGTAGAGCTTGTTGGCGGTTGCTGTCCCAAACAATAAGTTTGGCGATCATGGGGTCATAAAATACGCTGACTTCGTCGCCTTCAATCACGCCGGTGTCGATACGCACATGCGCCGATTCTGCTGGTGTCTCTAAAAGGTGGAGTGTGCCTGTTTGCGGCAAAAACTCGTTATCGGGGTCTTCGGCGTAAATCCGCACTTCAATCGCGTGGCCATTAATCTGTAGTTCGTTTTGCTTTAGCGGCAGAAAGTCGCCTGCCGCAACGCGCAGCTGCCATTCCACCAAGTCTAGTCCGGTAATCATTTCGGTTACGGGGTGTTCGACCTGCAAACGGGTATTCATTTCCATAAAGTAAAAGCTGCCGTCGGCGTCGAGGAGAAACTCAACGGTACCTGCGCCGACATAATCGATCGCCTGGGCCGCACGCACGGCTGCGTTACCCATTTCGGCACGCAGCGTTTCGCTCATTCCTGGCGCGGGGGCTTCTTCTACTACTTTTTGGTGGCGACGTTGAATAGAACAGTCGCGCTCAAACAAATACACCGCATTGCCATGACTGTCGCAAAATACTTGGATTTCAATGTGGCGCGGTTGGGTGAGGTATTTTTCAACTAACATGGTTTCGTCGCCAAAACCGTTCATGGCTTCACGCTTGGCGGCTTCCAGTGCGCTGTCAAATTCCTCTGCGCTCCACACTTGGCGCATACCTTTGCCGCCACCGCCGGCGGTGGCCTTGAGTAGCACGGGGTAGCCCATCTCATTGGCCGCTGCGCGAATGATCTCGGGGTTTTGGTCGTCGCCGTGGTAACCGGGTACCAGTGGCACGCCCGCTTTTTCCATAATCTGTTTGGCTGCCGATTTCGAGCCCATTGCCTCAATTGCGGAGGTTGGCGGCCCGATAAAAACGATATTCTCTGCGGCGCAGCGACGGCAGAATACGGCGTTTTCCGACAAAAAACCGTAGCCTGGATGAATCGCTTGGGCGCCGGTTTTCAGCGCCGCGGCGATGATCTTCTCTATGTCGAGATACGATTCTCGTGCGGGTGCGGCGCCGATGTATATGGCTTCGTCGGCCATGCTCACGTGCAGAGCCGTGCGGTCGGCGTCGCTGTATACTGCAACGGTGCGCACGCCCATGCGGCGAGCAGTTTTAATGACGCGGCAAGCGATTTCGCCGCGATTCGCTATTAATATTTTATCGAACATGTTTGCGTTTCCACTTTTTGGAATACGGAAAATACGGTTGTGTAGTTGTGCAATTTTTTAGGTGTTTACATTCTAAATACGCCAAACTTGGTTTCCTCGATTGGCTTATTGAGACTAGCTGACAAGCTTAGACCGAGCACCATTCTGGTATGCGCAGGATCGATAACGCCGTCATCCCAAAGTCGCGCAGAGGCAAAATAAGGGTGGCCTTGTTGTTCATAGGTATCGAGAATTGGCTGTTTAAATGCTTTTTCTTCCTCGGCTGGCCATTCTTTATTTTCGCGTTCATATTGGTCGCGTTTTATTTGCGCCATGACGCCAGCTGCTTGTTCCCCGCCCATAACCGAAATGCGGGCATTGGGCCACATGAACAAAAAGCGAGGATCATAGGCGCGGCCACACATACCGTAATTACCTGCGCCAAACGACCCGCCAATCAAAACGGTGAGCTTGGGCACTTGCGCGCACGCTACTGCCATCACCATTTTTGCGCCGTGTTTGGCTATGCCGCCAGCCTCATACTGCTGGCCAACCATAAAACCGGTGATGTTCTGTAAAAAAATCAATGGAATTTTGCGCTGGGCGCAGAGTTCAACAAAGTGCGCGCCTTTTTGCGCCGACTCAGAAAACAAGATGCCGTTATTGGCGACGATGCCGACCGGGTAACCAAATATGCGGGCAAAGCCACAGATTAAAGTGGTGCCAAACAGGGCTTTGAATTCGTCAAAGTCGGAAGCGTCGACAACACGCGCAATGACTTCGCGTACATCGTAGGGTTTGCGGCTGTCTTTGGGCACAATGCCGTAAATTTCGTCGGCGGGGTAGGCGGGTTCTTCGCTGGCGCAAACGTCTAAATCCACTGGCTTGCGCCGGTTCAAGCGCTTAACCGCATTGCGCGCTAATTGCAGTGCATGGTGGTCGTTTTGCGCGTAGTGGTCAGCGACGCCGGATGTGCGGCAGTGAACGTCGGCGCCTCCGAGATCTTCGGCGCTGACCACTTCGCCGGTTGCGGCTTTGACAAGTGGTGGACCCGCCAAAAAGATAGTGCCTTGCTCGCGCACGATGATGGATTCATCTGCCATTGCGGGCACATAGGCACCACCGGCGGTACAGCTGCCCATGACCACTGCAATTTGCGGTATGCCCATCGCAGACATATTGGCTTGATTGAAAAAAATTCGCCCGAAGTGCTCGCGATCTGGAAATACCTCGTCTTGCTGGGGCAAATTGGCGCCGCCGGAATCAACCAGGTAAATACAGGGCAAATGGTTTTCTTGGGCAATGGTTTGTGCGCGCAAATGTTTTTTGACCGTCAGCGGGAAATAACTGCCACCTTTCACCGTCGCATCATTGGCAATAATCATGCACTCTTGGCCGCAGACGCGGCCAATACCTGTGATGATACCTGCTGCCGCAATATCGTCGTCATAGACTTTATAGGCGGCTAATTGCGATAACTCTAAGAATGGCGCACCGACGTCTATCAACGCGCTAATGCGGTCACGGGGCAGTAATTTGCCTCGCTCGGTATGGCGGCGTTGCGATTTTTCGCCGCCACCTAAACTTGTGGCCGCAACAATTTTATGCAGGTCGTCGACCTGTGCTTGCATATGCGCCACATTCTCGGCAAAGCCTGGGTCGCGAGTATTAATAATGGATTTGAGTACTGTCATTTCCCTTGTGCCTTTTGGTTCGCTGGGCGTTTGTCTTGGTATTGGTTTCTAAATCGCGATTACATGGTCTCTTTAAATAGCTCGCGGCCGATCAGCATGCGGCGAATTTCTGATGTGCCTGCGCCAATTTCATAGAGCTTGGCGTCGCGAAGCAGGCGGCCAGTAGGGAATTCATTCGTATAGCCGTTTCCACCTAACGTCTGAATCGCTTGCAGCGCCATTTGCGTCGCTTTTTCGGCGGCGTAAAGAATGACGCCGGCGGCGTCTTTGCGGCTGGATTCGCCGCGATCGCAGGCGCGGGCGACTGCGTATAAATAGGCGCGACTGGCGTTGAGTTCGGTATACATATCGGCGAGCTTGCCCTGCATTAACTGAAACTCACCAATGCTTTGGCCGAATTGCTTGCGGTCGTGCAAATAAGGAACAACGACGTCCATGCAGGCTTGCATGATGCCGGTCGGGCCGCCAGATAAAACAGTGCGCTCAAAGTCGAGGCCGCTCATTAGCACTTTTACGCCGTCGCCTTCTTTGCCGAGGATATTTTCGGCGGGAACTTTACAGTCTTCAAAGACCAATTCGCAGGTGTTTGAACCGCGCATGCCGAGTTTGTCGAGTTTGGGCGAGCGACTAAAACCAGGATAGTCGCGCTCGACGATAAAGGCTGTCATGCCGCGAGGGCCCGCTTCCATATCGGTTTTGGCGTAAATGACATAGGTGTTTGCATCAGGGCCATTGGTGATCCACATTTTATTGCCATTGAGTACGTAGTGGTCGCCTTGTTTCTCTGCCTTGAGCTTCATACTTACCACATCGGAACCCGCATTGGGTTCTGACATTGCCAAGGCGCCGACATGTTCGCCCGAACAGAGCTTGGGAAGGTATTTTTCTTTTTGGGCTTGATTGCCATTTTTGTAGATTTGATTTACGCAGAGATTGGAGTGGGCGCCATATGACAGACCCACTGAGGCTGATGCCCGGCTGATTTCTTCCATGGCGATAACATGGGCGAGGTAGCCCATATCGCTGCCGCCAAACTCTTCACTCACGGTAATACCGAGTAAGCCCATGTCGCCCATCTTGCGCCACAAGTCCATGGGAAAGGCGTTGTCTTTGTCGATGCTTTCGGCGCGCGGGGTGATTTCGGCCTGGGCAAATTGGTAGGTGGCGTCGCGCAACATGTCGATGTCTTCGCCAAGGCCAAAGTTGAGTGTGGGGTAAGTTGTGCTCATGGTTACGTTGCCTTAATAGATGTAAAAAGTATTTGCCTAGAGGATTAATTTATAGCTCATTCAGCTGGCTATAGCTTACTCGCCCTTCATTTCTGCCAGCGCTTGTGCGCAACGAGCTTCGGCTTCGTCGAGCTCGCCGAGCATGGCCTTGATGTCTCGTAATTGCTCTTTAAGTAGGCGCTGGCGCTCGCGAATTTTGTCGATCAGTTTGATCAACTGAGGGCTGTTGTCGTGTTCCGGCTGGTACATTTCGATAATGTCTTTGCTTTCTTCCAGCGACAATCCCAGGCGCTTACCACGCACGATCAGCTTGAGCTTTATGCGATCAGCGGCGCTGTATATGCGGGTTTGGCCTTTGCGTTCGGGGTCGAGTAAGCCTTTTTCCTCATAGAAGCGAATAGTGCGAGTGCTTACGTCGAAGTCCGATGCTAACTCGGAGATGCTGTAGCTTGCTTGTGGCATGGGCTGCTTGCCTAAAATTCAGGGTGGCGAATACCTTACTTCTAGTTTACGTTAACGTCAACTTAATTTCTGTGGTCTGGCCAAGCGAGGGTCCGATAGAAAATGGTCAATAGCGGCAAGTGCGCTTGCTTCACTAAGCAATGGCGCGTGGCCGCAATTGGGGATCTCTATAAACTGCATAGTGGGCATTTGCTGCTGCATTTTGGTAACGCATTCGCGGCTTAAAATGTCTGAGAGTTCACCGCGCAGCAGCAATAGCGGCAGGTCGCTAATGTGATTAAATAGCGGCCAAAGATCGCTTGCCTCGGGGGTGCTCGGGGTTTGTAGCAGCACGGCGATCTCTGGGTCATAGGCTAATATAGGCTTGCCTTGGGAATTTTCGCGATACAAATTTTTACTGAATTGCAGCCAGTCGTCGTAACTAAATTCGGGGTATTCCTGGCTGAGGCTTAATTTGGTTTTGGCGATAGCTTCAGGCCAGCTCTCAACTGGTTTTGCATTGCAAACATAGGCTTTAATGCGCTCGAGACCAGTTTGATTTGCCTCGGGCCCGATGTCATTGATGACGGCGGCGGTGACGCGATCGGCGGCGGTAGCGGCCAACACAATAGACACTAAACCGCCGAGGGAGGTGCCAATGAGAATGGCGGTGTTCAAGTCGAGTTGGTCAAGAAGGGCGATGATGTCGAGGGCATAGGTGCCGGGGTGGTAGTTTTCAGGTTTGCTGTCGTAGTCGGAATTTCCGCGTCCGCGTAGGTCGACTGCAAAGATCCGAAAGTCACCGGCGAGGTGTTCACACAAGGGGGCGAAGTCGGCGGAGTTTCGAGTTAGGCCTGGAATGCAGATAATGGTGCGTTCGGCGTCACTTGGCCCATATTGGCGGGCGTATAGGCGCAGGCCGTCGCTGCTTGTATACCAGTAGTCTCTGTGGTTTTGCATGGACTGTAGGCTCATGAGTAGTGGTTGGGAGTGTAATGGACGCTGCGAGGTATCGGGTCGTGGTGAGCTTGCGTCACGACCCGATTAGCTTGCCTTTAAAAGGCGTAAGCGACACTAGCAGTCCAGGTTCTTGGCGCACCGTAGAAGGCCAGTTCACCAGAGCCAAGGTTGTAACCACCTGTTTTGTATTCTTTGTCTTCTATGTTTTTGATATGCAGGCCGACGGTCCAGTGCTCATCGGCGGAATACCAGTTGGCACCGGCATCAAGCAAAGTGTAAGACTCGTCTTGATCGCAGCTGCAAATCACATTATTAAAGTTTCTGGATGCGTCGCGATAGGAGGCTGCGGTGTTGAGCGCAAGGTTGCCGGCTTTACCTAAATCGCGCTGATAATTGATCGCGAATTGGCCTGTCCAATCTGGCGCGTTGAGCATTTCCCAGCTGGCGGAGACATCAGCGCCGCCGGAGATAACTTCGGTTAGTTCCGCATTCATATGGCCAACAGAAAGCGAAGTGCTGATGTCGCTAGTGACCTGGAACAGGGCTTCTAATTCCGCACCCTGGATTTCAGCTGTACCCGCGTTGACCACGTCAGATGAAAAGAATACCGGTGCGGGCTGTGCGGTTTGCACCGTTAGCTGCATGTCGGTGTAATCCATGTTAAATACCGTGAAATTGAGACGCAGGCGATCATTCCACAGTTGCGATTTTATTCCGGCTTCCAGCGTTTCAACGGTTTCTGGGTCATAACCTTGGGCTACGTTGGGGTTGGTGGCAGCGTTGCCGCGCATGTCGAAACCACCAGACTTAAAGCCTTCGGCATAGCTGATGTAGAGCATAATGTCGTCGCTCATACGCCAATCAAGTTTGATTGAGGGGCTGAGTTCGCTCCAGTCCTTATCTGCTTCGCTGTCGCTAATGTCGGTAGCTATGGCAAGTAAGGTGTCGTTACTGGGGTCACCAAAGGTGAATCCAGTACCTTGGCTTTGGCTATAGGGATAGGAGTCGGTGGTGTTGTAGGCATAGCGTTTGATATTGGAGTTCTTGTCGTCCTTGGTTAAGCGCATGCCCCCGGTTAAGGTGAGATCGTCGAGAATATCGTAGCTAATATTAAAATACGCAGAGCTGCTCTCTGTGTCGACGTCGCCACCAATAGCGAGGTCATAATGTTCGCCATCCATATAAGGTGTGCCACCTAAGCCATTTAACACGACGTCAAACGCGCCGGCAGAGTTACCCGTAAAGTAGTACAGGCCGGCAACGATCGCCATGCGGTCTATGTTGAAGTTTAATTGCAGTTCGTGGGAGGTTTGGTCGTCCGTGTATTTGGCTGGTACGTCAAAGGAGTCCAGCGGCGTGCCATCAAAATCAATAAACTGCTGAGTTTCACCCTCGCGTTTGGCGAACACATATTTAACGGTGGTACTGTCGGTGACTTGGTATTGTGCGGTTAGCGAGTAGCCGTTGTTTTCGACATTTGAAATATGACTGGTGCCGCAAGCGCCATCGTAGGGATTGTTTGACGCGGCGAAGGTTTGGCCATTGGCTGGATGAGTTAGCGCGGTAGGGCTAGACTGTGAGCCACAGGGTTGGTTTGAGTTGTCGTCGGTCCGATCGCCAGCCAAGCGGATGAAAAGCTCATCCGTTGGACTGTATTCAATACTGACCCGCGCGACTAACACGTCTTTGTTGTAGTTGTCTTCGGTCGCGCTGTAGGTACCGGTATTGATGTCGTAGCCAGTGTCGACGTCGCCAAAACCATCACGCTGCATTCTAGCGATGGCGGCGCCAATATACAGTTCATTGTCGATCACTGGCAGTTGCGCAGAGATGTTGACGTCTTGCTGGTCATAGGCACCAGCGGCGAGACTGATTTTGCCTTCGGCTTCGCCGCTCATTTTCCGAGTAATGTATTTAATGGCCCCGCCAACGGTATTTTTGCCGTAGAGGGTGCCTTGTGGGCCACGCAGAACTTCGATGCGTTCCACATCAAATACATCCATCACCGCGGCCTGGGGGCGGGCGTAGTAAACGTCATCAACATAAACGCCAACACCAGGTTCAAAGCCCCAAAGAGGGTCTTGCTGACCGACACCGCGGATATACGCGGTGAGCGTGGAATTGGTGGCGCGGCTGGCACGGAACTGGGTGTTGGGTACACTTTTTTCCAGTTCGGTAATGGTGCTAATTCCCTTGTCCGCTAATTCTGTTGCGGTAAATGCTGTGATGGATACCGGTACTTCCTGCAAATTTTGTTCACGTTTTTGTGCGGTAACGAGAACTTCTTCTAGTGCCACGGCGGTACCCTGTTGTGCCCACGCAAGGTTGTGGCATAGGCCTGTCGCGCTGCTGACGGCGAGTAACATGGCAAATCGTTTTTTGTCTGCTTTTATATTTATCATGGGGCACCTGCGTTGAGTTTATTGATTTATGTGTCAGTGCTATCTCGAATACAAATTCAACACATGTTGAATTTGTATTCGAGATTATTCAACAAGTGTTGAAATGTCAATATGCTTAAAGAGAAATTATTTTTTACGTTGAATGAAGTGAATCAAGGCTAGTCCGGCGAGGGTGTATGCACAAGAGCCGATTATGGCGTAGCTGGCGGACACGGCCGGATTCGCGACACCACCAAACAAATTAAAATAGTAATGACTGAATAAGGCGATCAAGGAGGCACTGGCGATCAGTGGTAGGGGTAGCGGTTTGCGTACTAAGACCCCGAATAACATTGGCACCAAAGACGCAGCGGCCAAACCATAGACACCTTTTTGCGCGAATAGACCAATTAACGGTGGTGGATTCCAAGCTAGCAGCAGGCCAATTATACCTACCGCGATTAAGGTCCAGCGTGACCACGCGAGGCCTTTGGTTTTACCTTTGCTGAGTGGTGTAACAATATCGTTGACCACCATTGCCGACAACGAAACAAGTATGCCGTCTAAGGTGCTCATACCTGCGGCGAGTAAGGTGATGAAAATAAACGTCAAGGTTAGCTGGCCAAGTGGGCTGCCGCTAAATTCATGAAGTAAGTATTCCCTCACGACGGTGTCTTGGCTCTCAATTTCTAATCCGGCGAGGCGGGCATAAAAGCCAACCATCAAGATCAAAGTGAACAAAGTGCCGACAACCACGGTGGTGCCAATAAATTTTCCAATGTCTGCTTCGCTGCGCAAATACAACACTTTAGTCAAAATATGCGGTTGCAGCATCAGCGCAAAAGTGACAATAAAGCCGCCGCCAAACACAGAGAAAAAATCGTAGTAAAGATTGCTGTCGGGGTTTAGCGCTGCGCCATAACCCGGGCTTATATTGCGTAGCGATCCTAGGATGTCGCCGTCAAAATAATGAAAACCCTGCACAAATAAGAGCAGGGTAACGATGATCATCATAATACCTTGTAAGGTATTAGTATAAGCGTGGGCATAGGTGCCGCCCATGAGTACATACGAAAACACAAATACCAGTACGACGAGTAGCGCTGGCTTCTGGTCGATAGGAAATATTCCGGTCATCAAAAGGCTGCAGCCAACCAGTATCAGCACCACAAAACTAATAGATAACAAATTAATGAACGCAAAGAATAGACTAAAGCCCCGATGGTGGTAGCGGTTGTATATCCACTGGGGGATGGTCAGTGCTTTGCTCTCTTCCCCTAGTCGTAAAAAACCGCGTGACAGCACCAGAAACGCAGTGAGAATACCTGCCGAGCCAGCCACACCGTAGTGCAAGTAGGCGGATAAACCGTGCACGTATACAAAGCCGGGGTTAATGACAAACGTCGCGGTTGACGCGATAGAGGCTGCGAGCGTAATGCCAATGAGGTAGGGACTCATGTCCTTATTGCCAATAGCGAAGCCACTAATGTCTTTGGTGCGACGCATGCCCACCCAAGAAAGCCCATAGACCAATATTACGTATGTGCCGGTGAGCACATATTTAAAGACTTCTGCCGATATCATGTACTATCTGCCTTGTATTTTAATTATTCGTGAGCCACTATATTCAACGCTTGTTGAAAAAACAAGTAAGGCTTTAAAAACAACCATATTGACAAGCTAGCGGTGTAAGGCGGTTCCGCTTTCACGGACGAACGGGTTTGCTGGTGCTTGGAGTATTACAATGAATAAAAAAGACAGTGGGCTCAAAAGCGAGCGCATTTTGGATGTTGCAGAGGAGCTGTTTGCTCTGCACGGCTACGACGGCGTGACCATGCGACAGATATCGACCGGCGCGCAGGTCGATGTGGCCTTGGCAAATTACCATTTTGGTAAGAAGCTCGATTTATTTTATGCGGTTTTCCATCGCCGTGCGGAGCTGCTAGGAAATACCCGTCGCGAAGTATTACGTAACAGTTTGGAAGTGGCGAGTGGTCAACCGCAAACCTTGGAACAGATTATTGAGGCCTTTTTGCTGCCCTTAAAATTTGCGCAAGAAAGCGGCGACCCCGGCTGGAAAAATTACATGGCGTTATTGGCCTATGTCATGACTTCACCGGTGTGGAGTAAGACCTTAATGAAAAATAATTTTGACAAACATGTCAGTGAATTTATTGAGGCGCTGAAAATAATCTTTCCCACGGCTAAAGAGGAAGACCTGCATTGGTGTTATCACTATGTGTCTGGCGCATTGGCGCTAACCCTAGCGCAAACTGGTCGTATTGATCGCTTGTCTGGCGGCAAATGCCATTCTTCTGATTTTGACGCTGCTTATCAGCGCATGATTCCTTTTATGGCCGCTGGATTTAGGGCTGTATGTGAAAAGTAGAAAATAATTAAAACAGGTGTAGGAAATGAGAAATAAAACTGCCTTAGTCACTGGCGCGGCCAGTGGTATCGGATTAGCGATTGGTGATGCCTTGGCGAGGCTGAATTATACCGTTTGGATTAGTGATAGTCAGTTTGAATCCGCTGAGCGTGCGGCGCTAAATTTACGTGAGCAGGGCTTCGATGTGCATGCGGTGAAACTCGACGTGAGCAGCCAAACCGATATTGATAATGTCGTTGCCACCCTTGAGGCCGCGGGTGGCTACGCAGATGTGCTGATAAATAATGCCGGAATTCAACATGTTGCTAAGTTGGAAGACTTTCCGGTTGATCGTTGGCGATTGCTCACTGAAATATTGTTGATTGGCCCTGCGATGCTGAGTCGTGCGTTGCTGCCGATGATGCGTCGCCATAATTTTGGTCGCATAATTAACATTGGCTCGATCCATTCCTTGGTGGCCTCGCCACATAAAAGCGCTTATGTGGCTGCAAAACACGGCCTGTTAGGTTTTTCTAAGGTCGTGGCGCTGGAAACAGCCGAGCAGAATATTACGATTAATACCATTTGTCCTTCCTACGTGAAAACGCCATTGGTAGAGCAACAAATTGCCAGTCAGGCAAAGGTCCACGGTATTTCGGAAGAAGATGTGGTTAATAAAATCATGCTTGAGCCCATGCCGAAAAAGAGCTTTATTGAAATGGACGAGCTTAGCGGTGCCGTAAATTATTTGATAAGCGACGCCGCGCGAAACATGACGGGGCAAGAGCTGGTGTTGGATGGCGGCTGGACCATTAAATAGCGAATGCCATTATTTGTTTTTGATGGATTGCGCGCTGTAGGCGGCATAAAGTGGAGTTTTCGGGTATTTTCGCGCCTCGATCTGAGTGGTAGAAATCGCGCTGCTATGTGACGCGAATTTCATGCCACCATAGATATTAGGGACTGGGCGGAGCAAACAAGATAATTGCCTAATAAATACGGTATAATGGTCGATCCAACTCCGGTTTATTGATAACAGAGTTAATTAAGTCGCATGCTTAACTTTGTAAGGATCCTATAGTAATGCAAGATAAAATCACCCTAATACTTGATTACCTGAACGAGAATCAGACTCGCTGCAGCAATAATGCAGCAGCCAAAGCATTAGGTATTACCGCTCCTGAATTGAAAAAAATGTTAGGTAAACGTAGGCCTGAAACCTCGTGGTTAGTGAATGCTAGCACCGGTGAGCCAGCGGGTTACTCTGCAGAAGAAAAGCATGACGAGCTTTATCGTGTGAGCCGTATCATCAAATCAGCCGAAGTGCTGACTCGCAATCTTGACCTATAGTTGACGAGCTGCGGTACTGATACGAAAAAGCGTCTTTCCTACGTTATTGGACGCGAGCAGTACCGATCTAAAAACTCAAGTCAGCGCCCATCTGGTATCGCTACGTCTAAGCCTAGTAAGTCAATCGCTACGGCTTCGGCGACTTTAATGCCGTCGATACCTGCAGATAGAATTCCGCCTGCATAGCCCGCGCCTTCTCCCGCCGGGTAGAGCCCGTTGGTGTTGAGATTTTGGTAGTCGCGTCCACGCTTGATGCAGATTGGTGACGAGGTGCGAGTTTCAATGCCAGTGAGAATGGCATCGTTCATCGAAAAGCCTTTAATTTGCTTATTAAATGCGGGGATGGCCTCGCGAATTGCCGCGTTGGCAAAATCGGGCAGGGCTAAGCTTAGATCGCCTAGGCTAACGCCGGGTTTGTATGAGGGGATGACGCTGCCAAGTTCGGTAGAGGCCTTATTACGCAAATAATCGCCAACGAGCTGTGCTGGCGCATTGTAGTTTTCGCCCCCTAGTCGATAGGCGAGGCTTTCGAGTTGTCGCTGTAAGTCGACCCCCGCCAGAACATGCTCGGGATAATCTTTTTCAGGTTCTATGCCAACCACGATGGCAGCATTGGCGTTGCGTTCGTTGCGGGAGTATTGCGACATGCCATTGGTGACCACGCGGCCTTCTTCAGAGGTGGCGGCGACTACGGTGCCGCCTGGGCACATGCAGAAGCTGTAGACGCTGCGGCCATTTTTGCAGTGATGAACGAGTTTGTAGTCGGCGGCGCCGAGGATGGGATTGCCTGCATTGTCGCCAAATCGGGCGGCGTCGATCACGGATTGCGGGTGTTCAATACGAAAGCCAATGGAAAATGGCTTGGCTTCAAGGTAAACGCCTTGCTCCAAAAGCATAGCAAAGGTGTCGCGAGCGCTGTGGCCCACCGCCAATATAATGTGGCGGCTGGCGAGATGGTTGCCATCGCTTAAGCTTACGCCGGTGACTTGGCCGCTCTCACCATCGCTCGCTTCGCGGTGTAAGGTTTCCACTTTGCTATTGAAGCGAATCTCGCCGCCGAGGCGGGTTATTTCGGCGCGAATGTTCTCAACCATTTTAACCAGTTTGAACGTCCCTATATGGGGTTTACTCACCATGAGGATTTCGTCGGGTGCGCCGGCCTTTACAAATTCAGTCATGACTTTGCGGCCGAGAAAACGCCGATCTTTGACCTGGCTATAAAGCTTGCCGTCTGAGAAGGTGCCTGCGCCGCCTTCGCCGTATTGCACATTTGATTCGGTGTTGAGTTTGCGTTCGCGCCATAGGCCCCAGGTGTCTTTGGTGCGTTGGCGCACGTCCTGACCGCGATCGAGTACAATCGGCTTTAGCCCCATTTGCGCTAATACTAGAGCGGCTAATATACCGCAGGGGCCAAAACCAATGACGATGGGCCGCTGCTGGTTGCCTGTCGGGAAGTTGGCGGGTGCATGGCCAACAAAGTTGTATTGGGTGTTTGGGCTGGGGCCGACGAATGATTTTCCAGAAAATTGCCCTAAAACGCGCTGTTCAGCGTCGCTGCTAAGCTCTAGATCTAATAAATAGATAAGCAGGATGTTGTGCTTTTTCCGTGCGTCGTAGCTGCGTTTAAAAATCGTTATGTTCAGTAGCTCATGTTCCGCCAAGGCCAGTTTACTCAGTACGGCGCTGCGCAGATCAAGGTCGTTGTGGTTGAGGGGGAGCTTGATGTCGTTGAGTCTGAGCATGAAGGCAATGTGGTTCCGGTTAGTCGTCGCTTAGGCGGGGGATTTTATCATGTTTGTGGTCGTGGTTGAGGCTTTCAAATACACGTGATTAACAGACTAGGCCTGCGCTATAGCCAGAGGACCAGGCCCACTGAAAATTAAAGCCGCCTAAATGGCCGGTTACGTCTAATACCTCGCCAATAAAGTACAGGCCGGGCTGGGACTTAACTTCCATGGTTTTGGAGCTGATGGCGGCGGTGTCGACACCGCCACGAGTCACTTCGGCGGTACGATAGCCTTCTGTTGCCGACGGTTTAAGTCGCCAGCAGTGCAGTTTATCGGCAATTACGCTCAGTTGTTTGTCGCTGTAGGTCGCTAGCGGCTGCTCGGCGCTATTCTGCCACCACAGTGTTTGCAATTCATTGACGAGCCCTTTTGATAGCTTCTGGGCTAGCACCGTGCGCAGTAGGCTCTTGCTTTGCTGGTGTTTAGCGGTGCGCAACCATTTGTGGCCGTCGAGGTTAGGCAGAAGGTCGATAGTGATCTCGTCGCCGGGATTCCAGTAATTGGATATTTGTAGTATCGCCGGGCCGCTGATGCCTCGATGAGTGAAAAGTAGATTCTCGGTGAATTGGCGGCGATTGCAGCTGACGTCGACTTCGAGGGCGAGGCCAGCTAGTCGCTCACAGAGCGGCTTCATTGCATCGCTAAACATAAAAGGTACGAGGCCGGCCTGCCGCTCGGTTAGGGCAATGCCGAAGTGATCGGCAATATCGTAGCCTAGTCCGCTGCCACCAAGGCTGGGGATAGATAGCGCGCCAGTGGCAACGATTAGCGAGTGGCACTCTAATGATAGCGGTGTTTGGCCTTGGCGTAATGTAACTTGGTAGCGTTGGCGCTGGTTGTCGTCTTGATGTTTGTCTGAGTGGGGTTGCTCAGGCAATGTAGAAATTTTGTCGATGCTGCAGTGGGTGCGAATTTCTGCGCCAGCCTGTGCGCACTCATCCAATAGCATATTGAGTATGTCTTTGGCGGAGTCTAGGCAAAATAGCTGGCTGTGCTTGCGCTCTTCATATGGAATGCCATAGCGCTCGACCAGCGAAATAAAGTCCCATTGGGTATATCGGGTTAGTGCGGCTTTGCAGAAGTGAGGGTTGCCAGAGATGAAGTTGTCGGCTTCGACAAAATGATTGGTGAAATTGCAGCGCCCACCGCCCGACATCAATATTTTTTTGCCGACCTTATTCGCTTTTTCTATAACTAGGACCCGCCGTCCGCGTTGAGCTGCAGTCAGGGCACACATTAAGCCCGATGCGCCTGCACCAAGAATGATCACGTCGAAGTGGTTTGGGGCGGCTTGCACGGTAGAATAGTCACTTTTACTAAGGGTATTTGGCGCGGAGTATACCGCCAAATAAGGCCTGTAGCACATTAAGTGGGGTGGGAATGATGCGCTAGTATTTGCGCGAACTAGCGCTATACTGCGCCAGCTGCATTACTGCTGAGTAAAATTTCATTGGTTTTAGTGTTGTTTGCGCTAAGCTGGTGCAATTATTGCTAGCACTACGGTAGTCATTTTAGTTTCTGGCTTTCAGTCAGCTCAAGTGATACCCATTACCTAACATTCTATAAGGCGAGGTCACCTTAATGAGTCGCAATCAAGCGCGCGTTCAAGCTATTTCCCGGATTACTAATCGTACGCCCATGGCCGTCACGATGCCTGAGCCACTCAGTAAAATTTGGGCAAGCGATGTTTTTAATATTGCCAAGATGGAGCAATGCCTCTCTAAAAATGCTTTTAAGGCAGTGAAAAAGACCGTACAAACCGGCGCGCCGCTTGATGCAGCAACCGCAGATGTGGTTGCCGCAGCAATGAAAGACTGGGCCACAAGTAAAGGCGTTAAGTTTTTCTCGCATATTTTCTACCCAATGACTAACGCCACGGCAGAGAAGCATGATGGTTTTATCATTACCAATTCTGACGGCCATGCGATTACTGAATTCACTGGCAGTCTGTTAATTAAAGGTGAGCCAGACGGTTCTTCTTTCCCGAATGGCAGCCTGCGGATGACCAATGCCGCACGTGGTTACACGGCGTGGGATCCAACGAGCCCAGCCTATATTATGCACACCGAGAATGGCTCAACGCTAATGATCCCAAGCGTCTTTATGAGCTGGACAGGTGAGGCGCTGGATAAGAAAATCCCGCTGTTGCGTTCTAATTCAGCGATGGATAAGGCGGGTCAGCGGGTATTATCGCTGATGGGCGAGACTGAAATTGCCACGTTGAACTCTAGCTGTGGTGCTGAGCAGGAATACTTCCTTGTTGACGCTAACTTTGCTGCTAGTCGACCAGATCTTACTCTGGCGGGTCGTACTTTGTTTGGTGCCGCGCCAGCGAAAGGTCAGCAGTTTGACGACCATTATTTTGCTGCCATCCCTGAGCGGGTCCAAGTCTTTATGCAAGACCTGGAAGACAAGCTTTATAAGCTCGGTATTCCTGCTAAAACTCACCATAACGAAGTGGCCCCAGGCCAGTTTGAAATCGCGCCCTATTATGAAGCAGCGAATATCGCGTCTGACCACCAGCAGATGATGATGACCTTGTTAAAGCTGACTGCGAAGCGTCATGGCTTCGTGTGTTTGTTGCATGAAAAGCCATTCGCTGGCGTAAATGGCTCAGGTAAACACGTAAACTGGTCTGTTGGTAACGGTACTCAGGGCAATTTGCTTGATCCGGGTAGTACCCCACACGACAATATTAACTTTTTGCTCTTCTGTGGTGCAGTAATTCGCGGTGTGCACCTTTATGGGCCTCTTTTGCGTGCAGTTATTGCTTCGGCGTCAAATGACCATCGTTTGGGTGCGAACGAAGCGCCTCCAGCAATCTTGTCAGTTTACTTGGGTGACCAGCTTGAGGGTGTTTTTAATGACATTAAAGAAGGTAAGTTGCTGAAGTCTGAACTGGGTGGCTTGATGGACTTGGGTCTTAATCAGATTCTTAAGTTCGAGCGCGATCCTGGCGACCGCAACCGGACTTCGCCTTTTGCCTTCACTGGTAACCGTTTCGAGTTTCGTGCGGTAGGTTCTTCCGCCTCTGTTTCTGGTCCTTTGGTTGCGATGAATACCATGCTGGCTGATTCATTGAATTGGATTGCAGATCAGTTGGAAGTTGAGTTGCCTTCTAGCGCCAACGCGGCCGAGGCGGCGATTAAAGTACTGAAAAAACTCATGGAGCAGCACAGTAATGTGGTGTTTGGCGGTGACGGTTACTCTGAAGAGTGGCACCGTGCAGCGGTTGAAGATCGCGGTTTGAAGAACTTGCCAACTACGGCAGATGCACTTCCATACCTGCGTGACGAGGCGATCGTTAAGTTATTCTCTAGCACGGGTGTATTGACGCCGGTTGAGCTTGAAAGTCGCTTTGAGGTCTATTCAGAGCAATATTTGCTGGCGATTGAGGTTGAAGCCAAGTTGGTGGTTGATATGGCTAGCACGAGCATTTACCCAGCGGCAGTTGAATATTTGTCGCAGTTGGGTAGCACTAGCTCTTCATTGACGGCAATGGGTATTTCTCTTGATAGCAGTGTTGCTACTGCTGTGGCGAGTGAAGCAAACGCGATGATGGCCGCGGTCGCGAAATTAAGCGAGGCCTTGGCCGTTCACGATTTTGCTTCGACCGAAGAGCACATGCAGTATGCCGCTGGAACGCTGCGTAGCTTAATGCTTGAAGTTCGTGGTCACGCTGATGCGCTTGAAGGCTTAGTCGCTGACGATTTGTGGGCGCTGCCTAAGTACTCAGAAATGTTGTTTATCAGATAAGCAATCGGCGCCTCGAAATGAGGCGATTTGTTACTGAATAAAAAGGCTCTCTTCGGAGGGCTTTTTTTATGTGTGCAAGATACGCTAGCGCAGCGCTCCAATGCGAGGCCGTGGAAATAGCCACGAAGCTATAGTCTTATGCGGTAAGTAGTAATATTTTTTGATCGTCAGAAATGAAAAATAATAATAAAAAACAATCGATTACAGCAATTTTTCAGGTCGTCTAAACGGAGGATGGTGCGCCGCTAGGCCATGTGTGAGAATTTTTCACCATGCTAAGTCCATTGCGATCCGTATCTAATCAGGAGAATACCCATGAGTCAGCCAGCGTCAGCGCCGCGTCAGCCGCATATTATTGAAGCGGCGGAATTACCTGATCGCTATGCGCGCGGTTGGTATTGTCTGGGGCTGGCAAGCGAATATACCAGTGCGCCGGTTAAGCTTAATTACTTTGGCACGCGCCTAGTCGCTTATCGTGGCGAAGACGGTGAAATTCATGTGCTCGATGGTTACTGCCCACATATGGGTGCGGACTTAAGCGAAGGCTGTGTCGAAGGAAATTCGATCCGCTGTCCGTTCCACGCTTGGCGCTGGGGAGCCGATGGTGTGTGTGACGATATTCCTTATGCTAAGCGTATACCGGCTAAGGCGGTGATTCGCTCATACCCTACGTTGGAAGAGAATCATTTGTTGTTCATGTGGTTTGATCCAGAAGGCAATCCGCCAATAGACGAGCAGCGGCCACCGCGCATCGACGATGTATTTAGCGACGACTGGACTATTTGGCAAATGGACCTGATGAGCATAAATACCAATGCGCGTGAGCTTATCGATAATATGGCTGATGTTGCCCATTTTGGCCCTATTCATGGCGCGCCGATTAAAGAATTTAAAAATATTGTGCACAAGCACACCTACCGCCAGGAGTTAACGGGTGGTTCGGAATTGCTGGCAGAAGATGGCGAGCTAAAATCGGAAGCTACCTATTACGGTCCGGCGTACATGAACACCTTTATGACCGGTCAGGTTGAGGGTATGGAGGTCGCTTCGCGCTTGCTAGTGACCCACGTGCCGATCGATGTTAATAGCTTTGATTTGCGCTTCGGCGTCGCTGTTCGGAAAATTCCGGGTATGACTGAGGAGCAGAATAACGAAATGGCGCGGCAGTATACTGAGCAGAATCGCGCGGCATTTTTTCAAGACGTGCATATTTGGCATACTAAGACGCGGGTCGATAATCCCGTGCTATGTGATGGCGATGGCCCGATAAACCGATTGCGCCAATGGTACCAACAGTTTTACGTCAATGCTGCGGACGTGCCAGCAGTCTATGCTGAACGCCGTGAATATGTGGTGGATTACGCGCTACGCAATACCTGAGTGAGCGCAGTTGCCCCGCTAATGATAATAAAGGAATAAAAAATGGATGTTCGCAGTTTGGGTTATGTCGTCATTGAGTCAACAAACCCCGCAGAGTGGGCTGATTACGGCACAAATATACTGGGTTTGATGCTTGTGCCCGCGGCGTCAAATAACGGTGATGTGTATTTAAAGATGGATCAACGGCCTTACCGCTTTGCGATCGTGAAAGGCGAGCAAAATCGTCTGAGTTGCTGCGGTTGGGAGTTGGCTGATGAGGCGGGTTTTAACCAAGCGAAAGAAGAATTACGGGCGGCCGGGGTCGAGTTTACCGAAGCATCTGCAGAGCACGCTAAGTCACGTCGCGTGCGCGGTTTAATTCAGCTGCAAGACCCCTCCGGCAATGGGCTTGAATTGTACTGGGGCGGTGAGTTGGACTACGGCAAGTTTATATCGCCACTGGGTATTTCTAGTTTCGAAACGGGCTTTAATGGCGATATGGGCTTTGGTCACGCGGTTTTGCCTGCGTCTAAACTTGCGGAAACCCATGCTTTTTACAAAGATGTGTTGGGCTTTGGCGATAGTGATTATATGCATTTCCATTTTTCTCCAGACCCAGATGACCCAGGTCAGGGTTTGAATTTCATGCATGTAAATAATCCCCGGCATCACAGTTTGGCCCTGTATGAAGACGCGGCGAACCCCGTTGGTTGTGTGCATTTAATGTTGGAAGTAACTGATGTTGATGAAGTGGGCTATTGTTTAGATCGCGTCCAAGCGGCAGAAATTCCAATTGTGTCCACCTTAGGTCGGCATACCAATGACAATATGCTGTCGTTTTACATGGCGACCCCAACAGGGTTTGCTATGGAATTTGGCACCGATGGTTTGCAAATGAATTGGGAGGGTTTTACGCCCACCGTCACGAGCTTACCCAGTTTGTGGGGCCACAAATTCGCCATGCCAGATGCTTGAGCTTTAGGCTTAATGCACAATAAATGCGGCGCTAATTGGCGTGCGATAATGATAATGACAGGAGAGTAAAGATGAGCGTAGCGCAAGCCAAAAATGAGGCCAAGGTTGCATCCGTTACTGAAATGATGGCGGCGATTACCGCCATGCAGCCACGTCTGCGAGAGCGTGCGGCAGAGACTAAGTCTCAGCGCAAGGTGCCGCAAGCATCGATTGACGAATTACAGGATATTGGCTTTTTCTTGGCTTTACAGCCAAAGCGTTACGGTGGCTTGGAGTTAAATCCTCAAGATTTTTTCCGTATGCAAATTGCCTTGGCTGAAGGGTGCATGTCCACCGCATGGGCAAGTGGCATTATTGCAGTGCATGCGTTTCAAATAGCGGTGATGGACGACCGAGCCCAGCAAGCAATTTGGGGCGACAATATTCACACGCGAGTTTCATCGTCGTATGCGCCAATGGGTAAAGTCACTGTTGTAGACGGTGGCTTTAAACTCAGTGGCCGCTGGGGTTGGTCTAGTGGTAGCGATCATTGTACGTGGGCTTTGCTCGGCGCAATTATTCCTGGTGACGGTTACCGCACCTTCCTTGTTCCCAAGGGTGATTACCAAATTATTGATACATGGCAGTCGATGGGATTGGAGGGCACCGGTAGTAATGATATTGAGGTTAAGGATGCTTTTGTTCCTGACTATATGACCCACAAACAAACTGACGGCTTTGCATGTACAAACCCCGGCCAGGCAGTTAATACCGCGCCGCTGTATCAGCTTCCTTGGGCACAAACTTTTATCCGCGTGGTGTGTACTCCGGCAATTGGTGCCTGTAAAGCGGCCGTTGATCTGTATAAACACGCTGTACTGAATAAGGCCAGTGGCGACCCGACTAAGCTCGCCGGAGATACCCAAGTGCAGGAGCGCATAGCGGCGGCAGTGAATGGTATCGACGAGATGGAGGCGCTGCTGTTCCGTAATTTCGATGCAATGATGGCCTTGGTAGAGGCAGGGCAGCCAGTCCCTGTTGAAGATCGCGTGCGCTATCGTTATCACGCATCCTTGGTCATTAGTAAAAGTATTGCCATTGTTGATTCCTTGTTTGAAGTGGCCGGTGGCCAATCGGTTTTTCTGGGCAGCGAAATTCAGCAGCGTTTCTTGGATATACACACTGCGAGAGCGCATGTTGCGAATAACCCAACCAGTTTTGCGCGCAATTTAGGCGGCGTTGGCCTGGGCATGGATAATGGTGATTTCTTCGTTTGACCCAGTGCTGATTTATTTCGGAAACCCGGCATTGCCGGGTTTTTTTATACCTGCATAGTGGCAGTGAAGTCGGTGAGCATAAACTCAGCGGCGATGTGTCGCCGTTCCGTGATCAGGCGTGTAAGATAGGGCCACAACTCACTATTTATTTAAAGGATAGCGGTATTCATGCGTCGTACTAAAATTGTGGCCACGGTTGGACCCGCCTGTCATTCTCGCGAAGTACTCGCCGAAATGATTGGCGCCGGGGTAAATGTATTTCGATTGAATTTTTCTCATGGTACAGGCGACGAGCATCGTGCCCGAGCGACGATTATTCGGGAGCTGGCTGCCGAGGCAAATTGTTTCGTAGGGATACTGGGTGATTTACAGGGGCCCAAGATCCGCCTGCGCAAATTAGCAGTCGATCCAGTTGAGCTTAAAAAAGGTAGCGAAGTGATTCTGGATACCGAGCTGGCCGATGGCGAGGGTAGTGAATATCACCTTGGCGTAGATTACGAGCCACTCGCACGCTCGGTAAGTGCAGGTGATACCTTGTTACTAGATGATGGACGATTGCGCTTGAAGGTGGGTCGTGTGGTTGGCGAGAAAGTATATTGCCATTCTGAGAGCGTGGGTAAGTTGCATTCTCGGAAAGGTATTAATCGCCTTGGCGGTGGTTTGTCTGCGCCGGCGCTAACCGAGAAAGACATGGACGATATTAAGCTTGCGGCTGATATCGGTCTGGATTTTATTGCGGTGTCCTTTCCTAGCAGTGCAGAAGATATTATTGACGCGCGTAAAAAGCTGGAGGCAGCGGGCTGTTTTGCCCACATTATCGGTAAAATTGAGCGTGCTGAAGCGGTGGCGAACGATGAGCACTTGGACAATCTGATTCGCGCTTGCGATGGTGTGATGGTCGCAAGGGGCGATTTAGGTGTTGAGATTGGCGACGCCAGTTTGATCGGCTTGCAAAAGCACATTATTAAACGTGCGCGTGTATTGAACCGGCCAGTTATTACCGCTACCCAGATGATGGAATCGATGATCAGCTGTCCCGTACCGACTCGTGCCGAGGTATTTGACGTTGCCAATGCGGTATTGGACGGCACTGATGCGGTGATGTTGTCGGCCGAGACTGCGTCGGGTATGTATCCAGTAGAAACAGTGTTGGCAATGGCGCGCAATTGCGAGGGGGCGGAGTTATACCCTTCAGCGCGAAAATCCAGTTACCGGATTGAGCGCACCTTTGAGTCAGTGGAAGAAACCCTCGCCATGAGTGCTGTCTATGCGGCGAATCACCAGCTGGGGGTAAAAGCGATTGTTTCGATGACGGAGACCGGGCGCACCGTGCTACTGATGTCGCGATTAACCTCGGGTATTCCCATTTTTGCCTTCAGTCGAAATCCGGAGACATGTAATCGGGTTAGCTTGTATCGCGGTGTTTACGCGGTTCCCAGCCCGGCGGAGGGTATTGAAATTAGTAGCTGTGTCGAGAAAATTCAGGCTCAAGGCTATGTGGATTCCGGTGATCTTATTCTGGGTACAACCGGTGATACCGTTGGGGTAGACGGACATACCAATACCTTAAAGATCGTTAGAGTAGCCTAAGACCTTAAGAGGGCGTCGCTTCGGCGCCTTTTTCTTTACCCAATTTACTAGTGTGTCACCGCGAGTGCCATGGGAACTTCTTTTCCCCATGCGCAGTGTTCAAGGCGGTTTTGTGCGGCAGAGTCGCGCAGGGTTTCTAATAGTCGCACGCTTAATGCGGTCCATGCCGCCGCAATATCGCCAGTGAACTCATCACCCAAGGCGGCTTCCAGTGTATCCAGTAGTGCTCTGCTAATGTCAGTATAATGCTGCTGGTTAAGGCCTTGCTTTGTATAGCGACGGCCTAGGCTACTAATCACTACGTCTAAGCCGTCAAGGTTGTGAAGTGAGCGAACTGCGGTGCCGAGTAGGGCCAGAAGTTTCCGGCCTTTGTGATCAGCTGAGCAATTAAGCTGTGAAGTAAGTTCCGGTGATCGCTGCGTTAACCGTAGGTAGAAAATCTGTGAAAATGGCCTGCTGATGGCGGCAGCGGTCTGAAAACTTGTCTGAATGCAGCTAATTTGTTGTGGTGTCATGGTCAGCGCCTCGCGGTCGCGTGTCGATGCCAAAAATGTCTTTGCACGAGAGAAATATCGGTCGGTATTTCATCGTAGGTTTTAATCTAGAGTATTTGGTGCGGGAAGATTATTAGAGCTAACCGAGGGTGGTATAGCTAGTTACCGCAATTCGTGCAAGCAGTTGAATTTGTGGCGAAGCGCCCACTGTCGATTCAGCGACTCAGGCGCATAATGCGTTCTATTCGGTATTTGCTGCGGATAAATAGGCGGGTTTTTCGCCGCCGCCGTGCAGTGTTAGGGTCGAGCCGCTGATATAGCTGGCGGCGTCGCTGGCCAGAAATACGCAGGCATCGCCAATGTCTTCGGGTAGTGCCAATCGGCCAAGCGGGATAGTGTCTGCTACAGCCCGGATACCGGCTTCATCGCCGTAGTGTAAGTGGGCTTGCTCGGTGCGAATTAGACCCGCAATGATGGCATTGGTTCTGACCTTGGGCGCCCATTCTACTGCTAGAGAGGAAGTGAGATTGACGAGGCCTGCTTTGGCGGCGCCGTAGGCCGCCGTGCCCGGTGAAGGGCGAACTGCACTGACTGAGGCGATATTAACGATGGCGCCGCCACTGGCTTGTTTTTGCATCACTGTGTTGCAAGCCTGCGAAAAATTGAGTGGCGCGAGTAAGTTTAGGCGAATAATAGACTCCGAAAAACGCGGCGATACAGTTGCTGCGTCAGCCGCAGGTGCGCCGCCTGCATTATTGACCAAGACATCGATGCGCCCGTAGGTTGTTGCCACATGGTCGACAAATGCAAAGATAGCATCGGCATCACGCACGTCTACGCTGTGAAAAATGGCTTGATTTTCGCCTGCGTGGGGCAGTTGTTCGGGCTGGTTACGTCCACAAATGACAACCGTCGCGCCGCGACTTAAAAAGCGCTCACTTATACCGCGGCCAACGCCTTTGCCACCACCAGTTACGATGACAATCTTCGCGTTGTAGTCGAGTGATGTTTGCATTCAAACTCCAATAAATACATTGTTTAATTATTAGCAAGGGGAGCATTGTAGCGTGCCTGGCTGTATATTTTTATACACTAAACTGACTAGTTGGCGGCCAACTGCAGTGGCTGGGCAGTGACCGTTTTTGTCAGAATATAGGCTGTTTTGACAATGTTCGCACCTAAACAGGCGATATACACTGCAGTGCGCAACGGCGTGACGTAGAATTAAATTTTGCCATTAACGCATTGTAAGAAAGTGATAGCGCTTTCGGTATTGTTGTCCTGACTTATATGCTGTTAGTTTAAGCCTGTGTTGCAGTGACATAGCCACTCGGTAATACATTTCAGTCGCGAATAAAACAGATAAAGGTATCGATAATGAGTGAGAGCAAACCAGTCGTCGCAATTTTAGGTGGAACCGGTGGTTTAGGAACAGGTTTGGCGCGGCGATGGGCCGAGGCGGGCTACCAGATTATTATTGGCTCTCGGAGTCAGGATAAGGCAGAGGAAGCGGCGGCAGACTTGCGGGCGCTTATGCAAGCGCGCGGTGCGGGTGTTGTCCAAGTTTTGGCTATGGATAATATTGCTGCGGCTCAAACTGCCGATATCGCCGCGCTTACCGTTCCTTTTGCTCACCATGCGAGTACTTTGTTGAGTGTTAAAGACGCTCTGCAAGGCAAAATTCTCATTGATGTGACCGTGCCACTAGTGCCGCCAAAGGTTGCTCGGGTGCAATTGCCGGAAGAGGGTTCTGCGGGTCAGATAGCGCAAAATATACTCGGCGAGGGCGTTAACGTCGTATCGGCATTTCAAAATGTCGCCGCGGTGCATTTGCAAGACGGCCAGGGTATGGAGTGCGATGTATTGGTCTGTGGCGACAATAAAGAGGCGCGCGGTAAGGTTATTGAATTGGTTGAAGCGGCTGGGTTGCGTGGTTTTCACGCCGGTAGCATCGCCAATGCCGCAGCGGTTGAAGCGATGACTTCGCTGCTGATTTTCATTAATAAGCAGTACAAATGCCATGCAGGAATTAAGTTAACAGGCTTGGATCACTAATAGTAATGCTGCCTGAAACCTTAATATTACAAGCAGTGCCGGGCATTCCCATGGTCGAGCCCGGCGATGATCTCTGCGCCTTACTAACGAACGCCTTAGCCCAAGCTGAGCTCAGCCTGCAAGATGGTGATGTATTAGTCTTGGCCCAAAAAATAGTGTCTAAGGCTGAGGGTCGCTATGCTTATTTAAATGAGGTAGAGCCGGGGCCAGAGGCAATTGAGCTAGCACGTAACTGCGACAAAGACCCCCGCCATATGGAAGTTTTGTTAGGTGAGTCGCACTCGGTTTTGCGTCAACGACCGGGAGTGGTGATTGTTGAGCATAAGCTCGGCTATGTTCACGCTAACGCGGGGATTGATCGCTCGAATATCGCCAGTGCAGACGATAATCCACGCTTGCTTTTATTGCCAGAAGACCCAGATGCCAGCGCTCAAAATTTGCGTGAAGCACTGCAGAAGAAGACTGGCGCTCGGCTCAACATTATTATCAACGACAGTGCTGGCCGCGCTTGGCGCAATGGCACCCTCGGTTTTGCTATTGGCACAGCGGGTTTCGAAGCGGTGGAGAATCGCATTGGCGAACAAGATCTATTTGGTCGAGCGCTTGAAGTAACGGAAGTCGCAGTTGCCGATGAGCTCGCCGCCGCGGCATCGTTTTTAATGGGGCAGGGCAACGAAGCAATTCCACTGGTATTGATCCGTGGCGCAAAATTGCGTCCATCTGATGCGGGCTCGGCCGCATTAATTCGTGATCGTGAAAAGGATATGTTCCGCTAATGAGCGATGTCGTGGAGCCTAATAAAAATACTGGTGGGCGGGTTTTGGCTTTAACTGGCGGTGTTGGAGGGGCTAAGTTGGCGCGGGGCTTGGCGGGTGTACTGTCGGGTAGTCAACTTACTATTGCAGCAAATACCGCGGATGATTTCGATTATTGGGGGCTGCGCATTTGCCCAGATTTAGACTCCGTGATGTATGCCTTGGCTGATCTCAATGATGATGTGCGGGGCTGGGGTTTAAAAGATGAAAGCTGGCGGGCTGGAATTGCTATGCGCCGCCTTGGTGGCGATGAATGGTTTCAAATAGGTGATCAGGACGTAGCGACGCATATATTTCGAAGCCAAATGCTTGCTCGTGGCGCGAGTTTGCTCGACGTGACTGAAAAGTTGTGCGCTGGTTTAGGTATTGCGCCGAGCTTGGTACCAATGAGCGAAGATAAAGTCGCCACCAAGGTCAATACCGATCTAGGCTGGCTCGACTTTCAAGAGTATTTTGTTCGCGACCAATGCGAGCCGGAAGTGCGTGGTTTGGCCTTTGAGGGAATAGAATCGGCTGACTTGCATCCAGCGATTGTCGAAATATTAGAGGCTGACGATCTCGACGCCATTATTATTTGTCCGTCTAATCCCTTTGTTAGTGTTGACCCGATTTTGTCGCTGCAGGGTTGTCGTGCGCTGCTTGAAGCGGCCACGGCACCAATCATTGCTGTTTCACCGATTATTGCTGGCCGCGCGGTCAAGGGGCCGGCCGCTAAAATGATGCGCGAATTAGCGATGCCGGCGTCGGCATTGGCGGTTGCCAGCTACTACGGTGATTTATTGGACGGTTATGTTTTGGACGAATTAGACGCAGACTATGCTAGCGATGTGGCGGCATTGGGTATTGAGGTTTGTATCGCACCAACGATGATGACCGACGTAGATAGTAAAGTACGATTGGCCGAGATCGTGCTGGATTTTGCCGCCGGAATCACGACTCGACAATAACAAAATCATAACTGAAGTGAAAAATAGTATGTGGGCACTCTTGCCGTTAAAGGACTTTGTTCAGGCCAAGCAGCGACTGTCGGGTAGCCTAACCGTATCTGAACGGCGGGGCTTATTTCACGCGATGGTTGAAGACGTATTAACTGTTATGGCTGTTCATCCTGGTTTTACGCGTATTGTGCTGGTCTCTGACGATCCAGCCGCGCAATTATTGGCCGAGCATTATCGAGTAGAGTGCTGGTCAGAGCGCAGTTTTGCGGTTAAAGGTTTAAATGCTGTGGTTACCGCGGCACTGGCGAAAATACAGTCTATTGCTGGCGCCACGCAAAATACGGCGATGGTTGTGCACGGCGATCTCCCGCTGCTCTGTGCACAGGAACTTGATTCTGTGATTGCCCAGCATCGCGCGCTGCTTAGCGCGGGAAATTCTGGCGTGAGCATTGTGACTGATCGTCATGAGCGCGGCAGTAATATCTTGGTTTGCGATCCCGCGCGACCGCTGAATCTGGCCTACGGCCCAGATAGCTGCACGCTGCATTCTGAAGAGGCGCGGCGTATTGGTATTCCCTCGCAAGTATTGCACCTTCCCGGTATTGCTCAAGATATTGATACGCGAACAGACCTGCTGCGTTTATTAGCTCTACCGGCTTCGGCTGCGGCGGCGAATACGCTTACCTTTTTGAGGGAAACCGGTATTGCTGCACGCCTTCAAACCATGGGAGTCGAAGCCAACGCTGAGGCTTTGATTGCCCATACTGAATCGGCAATGTCCGAGTGGAATACCCTATGATGAAAACAGCGGCGCGCTTGTTAACAGCGGTTGATACGACCGGTTTAAATGAGGCTGATGCACTGGCACTAGCCGATATCGACGATAGTCCGGCGCTGATGGACGCGGCGGCGCGGCTGCGTGATCTCGGTTTTCATAATGGCGTTAGTTATTCTCGTAAGGTCTTTATTCCATTAACGTATTTGTGTCGAGATGTTTGCCACTACTGTACCTTTGCGAAAACGCCGAAGAAAATTGAACAAGCTTTCTTGCCGGTGGATCAGGTGCTGGCGCAGGTTAAAGTTGCAGAAAGCATGGGTTGTAAAGAGGCTTTGTTTACCTTGGGCGAAAAGCCTGAACTGCGCTATCGCGCGGCGCGTGATGCGCTGGCCGCGATGGGGTTTGCGACGACGCTAGAATACCTCGCCCACGTTGCCGGCCGTGTGCTTGCCGAAACCAATGTGCTACCGCACATTAATGCCGGTTGTATGACTGATGACGAAATAGCCATGTTACGCCCGGTGTCGGCCTCCATGGGTATTATGCTGGAGTCTGCATCTACTCGGTTGTGTGAAAAAGGCATGCCGCACTACGGTTCGCCAGATAAAGATCCCGCACTGCGTTTGGCGACAATTGAGCGGGCTGGGCACGCGTCGGTGCCATTTACCTCGGGTATTCTTATCGGGATTGGGGAGACACGTTTAGAACGCATTGAATCACTGTTGGCGTTGCGCGCTCTGCATCTGCGCTACGGGCATTTGCAGGAAGTTATCGTTCAGAACTTTCGTGCTAAACCCAATACCAAAATGGCGACTGCCCCAGAACCTGATTTGAATGAGTTGCTGTGGACTATTGCTGTAGCCCGATTAATATTTGGCGCCCAGATGAGTATTCAGGCGCCGCCTAATCTCAGCCCAGGGGTGTTGCCGCAATTGGTGGCTGCTGGCTTAAACGATTGGGGTGGGGTATCGCCCTTGACACCAGACTTTGTAAACCCAGAGGCGCCGTGGCCGCACTTAGAAACCTTGGCGCGAGAAACGGCGGCGGCAGGTAAGCACCTGCACGAGCGTTTGACCATATACCCGCGCTACGTGTTGGATTATCCACGCTGGCTCGATGCCGCGCTGCACACAAAAGTTTTGCACTATAGCGACGGCCAAGGTTTGCCCAAGGAAGATAATTGGGTGGCCGGTCAGGATTTTGATGCGCCGACCGCTGAGCTGGATTTATTGAATGGTGGCACCAGCAGTGCGCCGATATCAGCGGATATCCAGCAGATAATTACGCGGGCGATGCGCGCGGAGAGCTTGGCCGAAGGCGAAATTTCTCGCCTTTTTTCGGCGAGGGGTAGTGACTTTGCCGCGGTGTGCCGCGCCGCCAATACTCTACGTGAGCAGCGCTGTGGTGACCGCGTTAGCTATGTCGTTACGCGCAATATTAATTACACCAATGTCTGTTATTTTAAGTGCCAGTTCTGCGCATTCTCTAAAGGCAAGCTAAGTGAAAATTTGCGTGGCCGCCCATATGATTTGTCGGGAGAGGAAATCGCCCGACGCGCCACCGAAGCATGGGAACGCGGTGCCTCAGAGGTGTGTATGCAGGGCGGTATTCATCCTGAATACACCGGCCAAACTTATTTAGATATTGTTGCCACCTTGCGCGGAGCAACGCCCGATATGCATATCCACGCCTTCTCGCCACTAGAAGTTTGGCAGGGCGCGGAAACTTTGGGATTGGATCTAGAAACCTATCTTGGCCAGCTTAAAGCAGCGGGCTTGCATACCTTGCCGGGCACAGCCGCTGAAGTTTTGGATGATGAAGTTAGGGCGGTGTTGTGCCCCGATAAAATTAATACCGAGCAGTGGCTTGCAGTAATGGCCGCGGCCCATAAAGTTGGCCTGCGCTCCACCGCGACAATCATGTACGGTCATGTTGATAATTATCAATCGTGGGCCAGACACTTAATGCGAGTTCGCGGCCTGCAGGCTGCGAGTCTACAAAGTGGAAGCGGCGGTTTCACTGAGTTCGTGCCGCTGCCTTTTGTGCCGCCAGAAGCGCCGATTTATCTTAAAGGTCGTGCGCGACGTGGTCCTAGTTTCCGTGAGGCTATATTAATGCACGCGGTAGCACGCCTCGTTTTAAATGGTTTAATTGACAATATTCAGGCGTCTTGGGTCAAAATGGGTGAGCAAGGAGTAGAAGCATTGCTCAATGCTGGGGTGAATGACCTCGGCGGCACGCTGATGAATGAAACCATCACGAGGGCTGCCGGTGCGGTGCACGGTCAGGAGGCAGCGCCGGAACTGATGGAAGCACGTATTCGTCGTGCTGGTCGCCAGGCTTTTCAACGGAATACCTTGTATGGCCCGGCTGACCCGCTGCAAAATCAGCGTTCGCGAAGCGCGGCGCCACTTGTTGACGTGATCAATACCCCAGCACATAAATATGAGCGCAGTAAGCAAATTAACGTGGATGACGTGATAGTGGCAAACTGAGCTTTTATACCAAGCTGAATAGTTCAGCGACATAAGCGACACAAGGATAATAAAAATAATGGGTATCTATGCACTAACTGGTGGCGCCACAGGTATTGGCGCCGCGATCAAAACACAATTGCGGGCATTGGGACACGAGGTCATTGTGGTTGATCTGCGTGAAGGCGATGTGTGCGCTGACCTCGCCGATGCGTCGGGTCGGCAAAAGGCGATTGATGGAATTCGCGCACTGGCCCCTGCCGGCTTGGATGGGTTTATTCCCTGTGCTGGCCTTGGTCCCTCGGTGCGACCACTGTCGCTGATTACGAGGGTAAACTACTTTGCGGCGGTGGCGGTGACGGAAGGTGTGCTTGATCTGCTGGTGCGGCGTAAAGGCAGTATTGTGATGATTTCATCAAACTCTGCGGCCATGACGGCCCACGACGAATATGTGGAACTTTTGTTGGCAGATGATGAGACTGCTGCATGCGAGCTCATTGAAACTAAAGACGCCCATACTGCCTATGCGGGCGCCAAACATGCGCTGAGCTGCTGGCTGCGTCGTAATGCCCCAGATTATGCGCGGCAGGGCGTGCGGATTAATGCAGTGGCACCAGGAATCGTCAATACGCCGCTGAGTGATAAGGTGCTTGCCGATAAAGACCTGGGCCAAGTAATGCGGGATTTTGGCGATAGCGTACCGCTAGGGGCCATCGGCCAGCCGGAGCAAATAGCGGAGGTAGTGTGTTTTTTGCTAAGTGAGAAAGCCAGCTTTATGGCAGGCTCACTGGTATTTGTCGACGGTGGTCACGACGCAATGTTACGTCCAGATCAATTTTGACGAGCTAACTCGCCTTCTATTTCCAGCCACTGGTCCATTTGTTGGCATCGCGCAATTCACGCCACTGCAGGGTGAAGCTGCGCTTGCTCATCACTGCCTCAATCACGCAGTGGTATAGGGTTTGGAATTCATCGAATTCGACCTCGGTGATAATAAAATGCTTTTCCTTATTTTGCGGACTGATTGCGGTCCATTTGCTGTTGAGTAGCTTTTTGGGGTTAACGGCATTCATCCTGTTGTCCTAGGTGAGCGAGGGATATTGCTGTTTACGTATAAATGTAGCGAATAGATTCGATGTCGCGTCTTGGAAGTTGGGTGTTCAGCCCTGATAATGGCTGTTCCTAGCTCAATAAACTTCCTTCTTTAGTCGGAACCCGATGTCGTTAATTACCCCGCTCATGCCAGTCATCCTCCCCGTTCTACTGTGCGCCGCTATTGGCGTGTTTTGGGTGTGTTTTAAGCAGCCCTTCGACAATGAATTTGTACGTCGAATAGTACTTTGGATTGGCGCTCCGGCGCTGATTGTTGGCACCTTAAGCAAAGCAGTGATCTCGCCGGCGCTTCTCCAACACGTATTGCTGGCCAGTATATGCATGTTGGGCTTTACCGCCGCGTTCGCGGTAGTGGCGTGTTTATTGTTGCGCCTTAATTTACGCGACTTTTTAAACCCACTAATATTTGGCAATTTTGGCAATATGGGGCTGCCGCTGTGTTTGTTTGCTTTTGGCGAAGAGGGTTTGGCAATTGGCCTAGGTATTTTTTTGATAACGACTGTTTCGCATTTTTCCATTGGCATTGCGGTGCTCAGTGGCAAGGCGGTGGTAAAAGGCATACTTAGCTCGCCGATCATTTACGCGGGGCTTTGCGCTGGTTTACTCGTTTTCAATGAATGGCAATTGCCGTTGACCCTGCAAAACACCTTAAGCTTGCTGGGCGGCATGTCGATTCCCTTGATGTTAATTACCCTTGGCGTTTCGCTAAGTAGCTTGAAACTGCGTGGGGTTGGGCAGTCATTGGGTTTAGGGTGTTTGCGTCTGATCGTCGGCTTAGGTGGTGGGTTTGCGGCGGTCTATGTTTTGGAACTCGAGGGCATGGTCCGCAACGTGGTACTTCTGCAATCGGCTACCCCCGCTGCGGTTTTCAATTACCTATTGGCTATACAGTATCGACGGGCGCCGGAAGCGGTGGCTGGTATGGTGGTAAGCTCCACTGTCATCAGCTTTGTCAGCATTCCCGTCTTACTCTACTTTCTTGGTGTGCGCTGATCGAATTAACGAACAATGATCTTTTTCTTGGCGCGGGCTATTTCTGCTTCAAGGCGAGTATAAATAGCGGTGACGTCGATCTCGCCGCCTACAGCTGCGCGGCTCGATATTTGTGTGACCGGGAAGATTGCCTCGTCTTTAAGGGGCACCTCTAAAGCGCGGCTGCGGCCTACGCGGTCAATATAAATAACCCATTTTAAATTATGGTCTTTACGCAGGTGGTCGCCAATGATAATTCCCATACCCTGCAGGAGCGCGGTTTCATTGCCTTTAACGAGCTTGCGATCAAGCAGGGTTTGAATAAGCCGCAGATCATTCTCACGGCTCTCGCCAAAGCTGCGACCCAGTTCGATTCGTGCGAGGTCATTTAAGGCCTTGCGACTATTCTCCATATAACGCTCGTCCATTGGCGTTATTGGGTCGGTGCGCCAGGTATCGGCAATACTCATTGGCGCCAAAACAAACAGAATTACTATCGCTAGGAAACGCATTGTGTTTTCTCCTGTCTCATAATGGCTAAACGTGGTGCATTATAGGTCTTAACGCAGCCGAGACATAAGTTATTGACCACGTATAGGGTGAATCGTTTCGATATTCCTGAGTCTAGAGTTGCTTTAGCTTGATTTGTCCCTTGAGCTGCGTGGCGCAGGCCAGTACCATTGGCGGCTTGCACTATTTCTGGAGATACAGGCATGATTTCGGGTAGCATTGTCGCCCTGGTAACACCGATGCACAGCGATGGCAGTATTGACTGGCAGGCTTTGTCACGTTTAATCGACTGGCATGTCGAGCAAGGCACTGACGGTATCGTGGCGGTGGGAACCACCGGTGAGTCCGCAACCTTGGCCATGGACGAGCACAAAATGGTGATCAAAGCCTGTGTGGATCAAGTGGCGGGGCGAATGAAGGTGATTGCCGGCACTGGTGCAAACTCGACCGCTGAGGCCATTGAGTTGACTGAGGTTGCGCGTGAAGTTGGCGCAGATGCCTGTCTCTTAGTCACACCTTATTACAATAAGCCCACGCAAGAGGGCCTATACCAACATTATATGGCGATTGCTAACGCCGTGGCGATTCCGCAAATTTTATATAATGTGCCGGGCCGCACTGCCTGCGATATGTTAAATGCCACCACTATTCGCTTAGCTGAACACCCGAATATTATTGCTATAAAAGATGCCACCGGCGACATGGCCAGAGGCAAAGAGCTTATTGACGCCGTTGGCGGCAAATTAGATGTCTTGTCTGGCGATGACGCGACTGCAGCGGAATTGATGCTGCTTGGTGGTAAAGGCAATATTTCGGTTACCGCAAATATTGCACCAGCCGCGATGAAAGCAGTTTGTGTTGCCGCTATGGCCGGCGATAGAGCCGCCACTGAATTGGCTGACGCGCCGCTGCGTATTTTACATGAACGCCTGTTTGTGGAGTCAAACCCCATACCGGTGAAATGGGCAATGTTTGCTATGGGCTTGATGGAAGACGGTATTCGATTGCCGCTAACTCCGCTCAGCGATACAGCGCAACCGCAAGTGACCGAAGCCTTGAAGCAAACGGGATTATTAGACTAAATGAGCGAAAATATGCACAGCACCGTATTTCGATTAATGACAGTGAGTCTGGGGCTGGCGGTTTTGTCGGGCTGTATGTTTGGTGACACTGGTTCATTCCGGGATCGCGGTGACGACTACCGCAAAGCCAAATTAACGGCGCCACTGGAATTGCCACCCGGCGTGAGTTCCGCGGCACTGGATGACAAATATGTGGTGCCTGGTTTGCAGACCCACACGGTACTGCCCGGTACTTTTGAGCTGCAGCGCCCCGAGCCATTGGCTAAAAATGTGGGTACAGCGGAAGTTAAGATTCAAACCTTGGAAGGCAAAAGCTGGATTTTGCTTGATGGTGATCCAAACCAAGTTTGGCCACGGATGCGAGTCTTTCTTGCACGCGCCGGTTTAAAAGTTGCCTCTGCCAATGCCGCAACCTCTACTATTGAAACCGAGTGGCGGGACCCGAACGGTGAAGGTACAACGCGCGAGCGTTTCCGTTTCCGTTTAGACCAAGGTGTGCAGAAGGGTACCAGCGAAATTCATATGCTAACCCAGATCAATGGCAGTGAAGAATGGCCGGCGGTGTCGGACTCCTTGGAGCGTGAATCGCAGATGGTCCGGGTTGTCGCACAGTATTTAGCAGATAGTGAAGGCGAAGCTTCTGTTTCAATGCTGGCGCAGCGCAGCGATGGCAAGGGCAAGATTTTCTTAGAAGGCACTGAAGACGGCGCCGATGGCCGCTATTTACGCCTGCAGTTACAGGAAGACCGCGCGTGGGCTGCACTGGGTTTAGCGCTTACCAAGGCTGGCTTTGAGATTGAAGACGACAGCCGCGAAGTCAATAAATATTGGCTGACCTACCGGGATACCGAAGCTGACGAAATGGGTTGGTTCACCAAGCTTTTTAGTGCCCGCCGCCAGAACCTGAGCCGGTATGTGGTTGAATTGCGCCCTGTGGGTGACAGTGGTGCAGAGTCGCTGATTCTGCTTAATTATCAAAAAGGGCGCCGATTGGAAGAAACTGAGCGCGAAAACCTGCTTAAGCGCATTATGGGGTATATGTATTAGTGCGTTTTGCATCCTTGGGTAGCGGCAGTAAAGGAAACGCTACCCTGCTCGAAACTGAGCAAAGCTGTATTTTGATCGACTGCGGTTTCAGCATCAAGGAAACTGAGCGGCGCATGGCAAGACTTGGCCGGACGCCGAGTGATTTAACGGCTATTCTTGTTACCCACGAACACAGCGATCATATAAAAGGTGTGTTGCCGCTGGCGCGGAAATACAAGATGCCGGTTTATTGCAGCTACGGTACCGGGGAACATGGTCAGTTGCGACTATCCCATCACTGGCGGCATTTGGAACTGGGCGTCAGCATCGATATTGGCGGAATTTCTGTGATGCCAGTCGCCGTTCCTCACGATGCCCGCGAACCCTGCCAATTTGTGTTCAGTTACCAAAAAAAAACGTTTGGGCTGCTCACGGATTTAGGTAGTATTACGCCCGTCGTTCGGGAGCACTACCGGTGCTGTGATGCCTTACTGCTGGAATGTAATCACGACGTGACCATGCTAGCCAATGGTCCCTATCCCTACTCATTGAAACAGCGAGTTGGCGGGGACTGGGGACACTTAAATAATCAGCAGGCGGCAAGCTTGCTGGAAGATGCCGAGGTTGCCCGGCTTCAACATGTGGTCATTGCCCACCTGAGTGAAAAGAACAACACGCCCGCGCTGGCGAGAATGGCGATAGAACCTATGTTGGTGAACAGTGACGCGCTGCTGTCTGCCGACCAAGAGGCTGGTTTCGACTGGCTGGATATAGCGTGAGCTTATTGTGCTAATGAGGCAAACCATGGAAAAACGCGAAGAGTTGTATTCCGGTAAGGCAAAGTCAGTATTCAAGACTGATGACCCAGACCGTTATATCCTCAATTTCAGAAATGATACCTCGGCCTTTGATGGTTTACGGGTAGAGCAGCTGGATCGCAAAGGCATGGTGAACAATAAGTTCAATGCCTTCATTATGAACGCCTTGCAGGCAGCTGGTATTCCGACGCATTTTGAAAAGCTGCTGTCTGATAATGACGCGCTTGTTAAAAAATTGGACATGTTGCCAATTGAATGTGTAGTTCGCAATATTGCCGCGGGATCTATTGTGAAGCGTTTAGGCGTGGAAGAGGGCTTAGAGCTCAATCCACCGACCTTTGAAATGTTCCTGAAAAACGACGCTCTGCACGACCCAATGATTAACGAATACCATATTCGCTCATTTGGTTGGGCAAACGATGTACAGCTTGATCGTATGAAAGTGCTGACTTTCAAAGTTAACGACGTGCTGCAAAAGATGTTTTCAGATGCCGGCATGTTGCTGGTGGATTACAAATTGGAATTTGGTGTGTTTAGCGACGGTGAAATCCATCTTGGCGACGAATTTTCACCAGATGGCTGCCGTTTGTGGGATAAAGACACCCGCGAGAAACTCGATAAAGACCGCTTTCGTCAAGGGCTTGGTAATGTAGTTGAGTCATACGAACTCGTTGGCCGCCGCTTAGGAATCGACTTTGACGCGTAAATTCTATTCGGCAGTACTATTGCCGGATATCATTACACTGCGTTAGCATAGCCACTCGCTTGTTAACGCAGCACCGCATGAACTCTCATGAATTTTAGCCCACTGTATAAGCGCTTCTCGCTGGCGGCATTGTTATTACTTTGCCTCAGTTGGTCGCTATGGCTGCAGGGTCACCATATCCACATTGCCGAGCACACGCCGCTTAGTGAGTGTGCGGTCTGTCATTACAGTGGCCCAGCGGTAACCAGCGATTCCTTCAGTCCTTATATTCCCGCATTTTTACCTAGCCGTCATGAACTGGCCTTACCCAAGGTTTTGCGCGCTAGTGATGTGCTCCATCCGCCCGCACGGGCACCTCCGGTATTTCTTGTCTAAATCGTATTTTGCGAAACATTAAGCTGCTTGCTGAACTGACCTGCGCGTGCGTGCCAGTTAGTAATGTGTACCTGCGTTTAAGGACGGCACTAGGCTTGGTGTTATCTGTAAATTAATTTACAGCCCACGCAGTTCTGACGTGAATTAGCACAGCGTTGGGTGACATTTGATACTCAGGAAAAAAGCAATGAACTGGAAAACCCTATTTGTTCTGGCGGGCAGCTGTGCTCAGCCTTTATACCTTGTGGCGGAAGAAAATTCGCACTTGGAACATGTTTTAGTGACGACCTCAATTCATAAAAATGAAGCGCAAACCGCCTTGCCCTTAACCGTTTTAAGTGGTGAGGAATTACGCCGGCAAGCGGCGTCGACGATTGGCGAAACCCTCAATCATTCTCCCGGATTGAGCAATGCCAGTTTTGGCCCAGGGGTTGGCCAAGCGGTAATCCGAGGCCAGCAGGGCCCACGGGTCCAAGTTCTGCAAAATAGTCTGTCGAGCTTGGATGTATCGTCAAATAGTGCTGACCACGCGGTTTCGGTGGAGCCGATCTTGGCTGACAGTATTGAAATTCTTCGCGGACCGGCGACCTTGCTTTATGGTGGCGGCGCCATCGGCGGAGTCATAAATGTTATTGATAGTCGGGTGCCGAACAAGGCAATAAACGGTATTAGCGGTGTTGGTGAAATTCGTCATACCAGTGTCGATGACGGCCGCAGTGGCGTGTTTCGAATTGATGCCGGTGATGGCAATTGGGCGCTGCATATTGATAGTTTGTATCGGGACTGGGGCAATCCTGATATTCCGGGCTTAGCGCTCAATCCCCGCAATATTGATGACACCGATGAAAGCAGTGATGGTTATATTGCCAATGCGGATGGCCACACCCGTCGTAGCACCTTTGGTAGTGCCTACCACTATGACAGCGGCTACGTAGGTTTAAGCTATAGCGAGCTAGACAATGTTTATGGCATTCCTGCGGGAGTTCATCATCACCACGATGAAGACGAGGTTGAGCATGAGGACCATGAGGACGAGGAAGCTGAAGAAGGTGTTAGCCTGGCAGTGAGCCAAAAACGCTGGGATCTCGCCGGTGACCAACATTTTGATGGTTTCTTAGAACTATTGCGTTGGCGTTTGGCTTATAGCGATTATCAACATCAAGAAATCGAGGCCGGCGGTGAAATTGGTACCACTTTCAATAAGGAAGCTTGGACCGGACGTTTAGAGCTAGCTCATCGGCCATTTAGCCAGCTGGGTGGTGAATGGCATGGCGTGTTGGGCCTGCAGTGGTCCGACGCGGATTTTTCAGCATTAGGTGAAGAGTCCTTTGTGCCGGCAAATACTACTCGTCAGTTCGGCCTGTTTTGGCTTGAAGATTACCATGCAAATAACTGGTCTATTGAGGCTGGCATGCGCGCTGATCTGGACCGTCTCTCGGCGAAAGACGAAAGTATTGCTGATTACGATACCGATAGCATGAGTGCATCAATAGCTGCCATATATGATTTTACCGATAACTGGACAACGTCACTGTCGTTTTCTAGTTCACGGCGTGCACCGACAGCGGAGGAACGTTTTTCTAATATTGGCAATACCATTGGCAGTTATGTTGTTCACGGTGCAACCGGTGCCATCGAACTTGGCGATGAGAATTTGGACAGTGAAGTAGCTCAGAATATTGATTTGAGCTTGCGCGCTGATATGGACGTGCTAATTGGGAAAATTACGGCGTTTTCGAATCATTTTCAGAATTTCATCTATCTTGAAAATACGGGAGCTGAACTTGATGACGTTGAAGTGTTGGCTTATCGGCAGCAAGACGCAACATTTCAGGGGCTGGAATATGAGCTGGAGTGGCCATTTTATAGTGCGGGCAATCAGCGCTATAGCTTGAGCGTGTTTGGTGATCGCATAAGTGGTGAGCTTGATAACGGTGACGATGCGCCGCGACTTCCTCCTGGTCATGACGGTGTTCGTTTAAACTGGCAAGCACAGGATTGGCGAGCCGATTTGAGCGTGGTTTATGGCAAAGCGCAAAACCAACCAGGCACTAACGAGTTGCCTACAGCAAGTTATCAGCGGATTGACATGACTGTTTCTCGAATATTTGAATTGGCCAAAGTTGAGTATTCAGTGATGCTTAAAGGCCGCAATTTGGGTGATGAAGAGATCAGAAGTGCAAGTTCATTTATTCGCGATTACGCGCCTGAATCCGGCCGAGGTATTGAGCTGGCACTGCAGATACGTTTTGAATAAAAACTAAAAATTAGTTCGATGTTTCTGAGGTAGGGGTAATTGGTACTATTGCAGATTACCGAGGAATATAACTTATCTCAGGAACATCCGCGTGGGTCGACAGGTCAGAACATCTGAATGCAAACATTTAGATGCGGCCGTTGATGATATCGCACTTTGTATTTCAAGCTTACTTTATCGGGACTTGGTGTGTTGAACGCCAAGACTGAAATGACATTTTTTTCTGTAATTGTATTTCAGTGGAAGTAAGTTTTTCAGCGTATAAATCCCTAAAAACTGAATCTATGCATGGAGAGTATTGAATATGAAATCATTATTTGAAAATCTAAAATCGACCCAGAATAGTAAAATTTTGGTCGCGTTTTTTATTGTCGCCAGTGCTGTTTTTGCGGTCAGTGCGTGCGAAAAAGGGCCCGCAGAGAAAGCAGGTGAGCGTATTGACCAAGGTGTCGAAAATACCAAGGATGCCTATCAGGAAGGTGTCGAAGAGGTTAAAGACGAAATAGACGACCATAGCACTGAATAAAATATTGGTTCACACCGCGGAGCAAGGTATTGCTTCGTTAAATCCGGGCTGCGTTTTAGGTGACTCATTACTTAAAGCGCAGCCCGATTTTTTTGTCTGTGGTATTCTTTCCTAATACACAAGTTTACTAGGAAAGAACATGCCCAAGCTTTTTGGCCTCGCGTTGATCGTTTTTCTGGTGTCCTGCACGAAAGCGCCCACCGGCGTACAGGCGGTGGATGACTTTGATAAAAACAAATACCTGGGTAAATGGTATGAGATTGCGCGTCTAGATCAGCGCTTTGAAGCCGGCTTGAGCCAGGTTACCGCCGAATACAGTCTGCGTGATGACGGTGGGATTCGGGTTGTGAATCGCGGCTATTCCGCTGCTGCCGGTGAATGGCAGGTAAAAGAAGGGCGTGCCTATTTTATGGGCGATGAGTCCACGGCCCACTTAAAAGTGTCATTTTTCGGCCCGTTTTATTCGGCTTACATAGTGTTCGGCCTCGGTTTTGACGCCGATAAATCCAATGAGCTGAAAGGTAGTCCGGAAAAGTATCAGTACGCCTTTGTCAGTGGTTATAACAAATCCTATCTTTGGTTATTGGCACGGACCCCTGTGGTTAGCGATGAGCTGATTAGTCGCTTTGTGAATAAGGCGAGATCATTAGGTTTTGATACTGGGAGCCTCCTCTATGTGAAGCACCCAAAGCCAATTTCTGAATATTAAACTAACGACGTATAACGCAGAGCAAAGATCTTAGAATGCAAACAGCGAATGGCTTAATATTTTGTCCTCTTCTAGATCACGGCTAGACCGCTTTGTCAGCCGCAAGACTGGAATGAAACGCGGTGACGTACGCGCGGTTCTTGCTCAGGGTCGGGTATATGTTGACGGACAAGTCGCAAATGATATCGCCCAGCTAATTCATCAATTCTCCCAAGTCTACTTCGATGGTGTGGTTCTGCAGGGGCAAACACCATTGTATGTGATGCTAAATAAGCCTGCGGGTGTGGTGAGTGCCACTAAAGACAAAGATCATAAGACGGTCATCGACTTACTCCATCGTGATGACCGCGATCAATTGCATATTTCCGGTCGATTGGATTTTAATTCCACTGGCTTGTTACTGCTTACCAACGATGGTTATTGGTCGCGGCAATTGAGTTTGCCAGACCGGAAAATTGAAAAAGTGTATACCGTTACTGTCGCAAAACCGCTTACTCACGACTATGTCGACGCTTTCGCGGCGGGTATGTATTTTGAATACGAGAATATCACCACCCGTCCAGCGCAATTGAAAATCCTGTCTGACTATGTGGCGGAAGTGAGCATTCAGGAAGGTCGCTACCACCAAATAAAACGCATGTTTGGCCGTTTTCAAAATGAGGTTATGGCCCTGCATCGTTACCGAATTGGCGCCGTCGATTTGGATGCGACTTTAGCGCCAGGCGAGAGCCGAGATTTAACGCGCGATGAAGTTGCCGCTTTAGCCGTGAGTTAGCGTACTTGCACACCGTCCTTCTCTCATCAAGTGTCCGAAAAATTACTTTATACTACGGGCCTCAAAATCAGCAATTGTCACTTGGAGTGTAGTCCGTGTATGGCTGACTTACCGATTGAATCCTTGATCCCCGATATTCGCCGTGTGCTGGCCAGTGCTGATCAATTAGTACTCGAGGCGCCACCAGGTGCGGGTAAAACCACGCGGGTGCCATTGGCGTTGTTAGATGAATCGTGGCTTAGCGGCCAGCGAATTTTAATGCTGGAACCGCGGCGAATTGCGACGCGGGCCGCCGCAGAACGAATGGCAGAGGTCCTAGGCGAAAGGGTAGGCCAAACGGTTGGCTACCGCATGCGTATGGATAGCGCGGTGAGCAAGCAGACCCGAATCGAAGTGGTAACTGAAGGCATCCTAACCCGCATGCTTCAAGATGATCCTTCACTTGCGGGCATCGGTTTGCTTATCTTTGACGAATTCCACGAACGTAGTCTCGATGCTGATTTGGGCTTGGCGCTGACCTTGGAAGGTCGCAGTCTGTTTGGAGATCTCCGGGATAGACCGTTAAAAGTATTGTTGATGTCGGCGACTTTGGACGGTCAGCGAATTGCTGATCTTTTCTATAATGAGGATAGCGATAGCGCCGAGGTGCTGCGTAGCGAGGGGCGTCAGTATCCAGTCAGTCTTCATTACGGCGAGCCCTATCGTCACGATCAAAATACCGTGGAGCGCGTCTGCACTGCTGTGCGCGACGCCTTGGCGAATGAACAGGGCAGTATTTTGGTTTTTCTGCCAGGACAGGGCGAAATCCGCCGCTGTGCGAGCAATTTGGCAGCGCGGGTGGACGGCGATATTATTATCGCGCCGTTTTACGGCGATCTTAGCTTGGCAGAGCAGCGCTTAGCCATAGCACCGGTAGCTGCAGGGCAACGTAAAGTGGTATTGGCCACCAGTATTGCGGAAAGCAGTTTGACCATCGATGGTATTCGTGTAGTGGTTGATAGCGGTCTGGCGCGGCTACCGGCCTTCGATCCGCGTACCGGCATGACGAGACTCAGTACCAAGCGATTATCCAAGGCATCTTCTCAGCAGCGCGCTGGGCGTGCGGGACGCTTGAGCGAAGGGGCATGTTATCGCTTGTGGAGCGAGTCGCAGCAAAAAGAGTTGGCGGCCTATAACGAGCCAGAAATTCTGCAGGCAGATCTAAGCGCTTTTGCCCTGCAACTTGTGCGTTGGGGCATTACTGATCCCGGCCAATTAAGTTGGTTGGATCCCCCGCCCGCAGCAGCATTTCAACAGGCCCTAGACCTATTGGTGGATTTGAGGGCGCTTGATGTAAATGAAGATTCCGATAATGCGCGCTTAAGTATTACGCCCCACGGCGAAGCCATGGCGGCCCTGCCGGTTCATCCACGCTTAGCGCATATGCTACTGAAGGGGCGTGAATTGGCCGCTGCGCCTTTGGCCTGCGCAATTGCGGCATTGCTCAGTGAACGGGATTTTGGCTCTCGTAACAGTGCAGATATTCAAATGCGCTTGGCAGTATTGCAGGGCGAGCGGCACGTAGATCGCCAGCAACAAGGGGTGGTCGCGCGCTTGAAAAAGCAGCTAGCGCAATACCTCCGAATCTTGGGTCAGAGCGGGCGTGATGAGGGTGGAGCAAAGGAAGTCGATGCGGCGTTACTGTTAGCTTATGCCTACCCAGATCGCATAGCAAAACAACGTCGTGAGCGTGGCCGCGATTACGTTTTAAGTAACGGCCGAGCGGCCAGCCTGAATGACGCCGACCCTTTAAATGGTGCACAGTGGTTGGTGGTAGCCAGTTTGGGTGGAACAGCAGGTAGCCGTAACGACTTTATTCAATTAGCGGCGGAGTTGAACCCAGCGCATTTTGAGGGTTTGTTATCGAGTCGGGTAAAAGTACTTGATCTAGCCGACTGGAACGATGAAAAAGGGCGCTTTGTTGCAGAGCGTACGCATTTGATTGGTGGCTTGGTTTGGCAGCGGAAAATGCTAAATGAAATTTCTGATGAGCAAAAATCATCGGCTTTATTGGCCTTTGTGCAGCGTCGGGGTTTAGCGGTATTTGATTGGCCCGAGCACGCTCAGCAGTGGCGAGCACGAGTATTGTTGGCGGCTAAATTGAATTGTGCGCCAAGTGCTTGGCCGGACTTGCGTGAAGACACACTACTGAGCAATGTATCTGATTGGTTAACGCCGTATTTATCCGGCGTTAATTCCTTGAATGATTTTAGGCGTTTGAATATTGCTGAGATATTAGCTACATGCCTTGATTGGTCGCAGCGCCAAGCCTTGGATGCATTGTTTCCTGAGCGCTTTACAGTGCCGTCGGGTTCATATATTAAAATTGATTACTGTCAACCGGTGCCGGTGCTAGCAGTAAAGCTTCAAGAGATGTTTGGTTGTACAACGAACCCTGCAGTTGGCAACGGCCGTCAACCTTTGCTACTGCACCTACTTTCGCCAGCGCGGCGCCCTTTGCAAGTCACTCAAGATTTGGCAGGGTTTTGGCAGGGCAGTTATCACGATGTTAAAAAAGAGATGAAAGGGCGATACCCAAAGCACCCATGGCCGGAAAACCCGTTAGAAAGTTTACCAACAGCGCGTTTGAAACCCCGAGGGACCTGAAATAAAAAAACCGCCGGGTTAACGGCGGTTGTATGAGTCACTCAGAAATACGTTAAATTAGAAGCGGAAAGCAGCGCCAAGTAAAATGCCGTCTGCATCAGCGTCATTATTGTTGACCTCGATACTTGAATCAAAAATCGACGCGAATATTTCGACTTGCGGGTTGGGGAAGAAGCTAGCGTCAAGACTGATGGTGTCGCTAGAACTGTCACCCACATCGACGATGCCAGCGTTTAAGCCGAGACCGAACATGGTATTGAAGTAGTAAGTGCCGCCAACAGCGATTTGGTAGCCGCTATCGTTATCGGTGTCTATGTAACCTACTGCTACGTCATAGGCAACGGAGGTACCTTGGTTTAGCGGGTTTACGCCGTGGAAAGCGACGTCGAGGTAATCTACATCGGCGTTATTGTCATCTTCACTGGTATAGCTTACAACGACATCAGTGTTGTCATTTAAATAAGTACCTACGCCCACGCGAATTGAGTCTGAATCGGAGTTACCGGTGTCGACTGTAGACCAATTGGCTTCGATGATGAGGTTGGTTGCAGTAACAAACCGGCCACCGATATTCGTCGTGTCTACATCGTCTGCGCCAGCAACGTCTGGCTCAACACTGAGAAAGGCAAAGTCAACAAAAGAAGACTTATCAAGGAAGCTTGCTTCAGCTAACGGACCCTTGCTGGTATCTACTTTATCAAAATGGAATTCGCCACCGATGCCGAAACCGTCGTAGTCGGTATTGGCTGTTTCGCCTTGGGTGTATACGGCGCCGAGTTCGAATTGATAATCAGCGTAGGCATGGCCCGTTGCTATAAGCGCGATTGCACTGGCTAAAAGTGTTCTTTTCATTGTGTGGATCCCCGTTGTTTACTGTCGACTACCCTATCTAGAGGGTGTGACAAGATCATTATGATTATGTGATGTTTCTAATTGCCTACTGCGTATCACTTTGTCGCAAATATATATTGCGCCAAAATGGTGCGCAGGCAACTCGAGCTTAACACACTATTTTGGAGACAAATGCGCGAGGGAATGGGAATTTTACCTATTGGATTCTACCGGCTATTCTAAGTAGCTAGTATGCATCTGAACTGTATTAATCCTGATTGCCATAGCCTGCGTAGCGGCTCAAAACATCGTCCATTTCGGTCTGACTTAGGATGATAGGCTTACCACCTTGAAGGCTTAAATAGTAATTGGCTGCCAATTCTTCGATGTCTTTTGCCAAGGCCAAAGCCCGCAATGGGTCTGCGGCATAGGCAATTTGGCCGTGGTTGGCCATTAGGCAGGCGCGGCGCTCTTGCAGCGCGGCGCTGACATAGTCAGACAATGCTTGGGTGCCGTAGCCTGCGTATTCGGCGCAGGGAATAGAGTCACCTCCGGCAATGGCAACCATATAGTGAAAGGCGGGAATGGCTTTGCGCTGGCAAGCTAATACTGTCGCGTAGCGCGAATGGCAGTGCACAATTCCACCGGCGTTTGGATGGTCGCAATACACCTGCCAGTGCATACGCCATTCGCTAGAAGGCTTGCGTTGGCCCTTGCTGAGATCGCCATCGCTGTCGATGTAAACGAGGTCGCCTGGCCGAATATCACCAGCTGACTGGCCGCTCGCTGAAATCAACATGCCGCCATCGGCGGTGCGTACGGAAACATTGCCGCTGGCGCCGGGGCTAAGCCCGCTATTGCTCATGCCGTGGAGGGCCGCAACCAGCTGGGAGCGTTCTACGGTGAAGGCCATTACTGGCTATTCCGCAGGGCTTGAATCCGCTTTTCGAGTGGTGGGTGTGAACTAAATAGGGCGGCTAAATCAGATTTGGTCTGACTGCTAATGCCAAAAGCGCTCATTTCACCAGGGAGGTCAGAGGGTATCCCCTGCTGGGCTTGCAGTCGCTGCAGGGCGGCGATCATATCCTCACGTCCAGCTAGACTTGCGCCTGCGGCGTCGGCGCGAAATTCTCGCCACCGTGAAAACCACATTACGATAGTCGATGCCAGTATGCCCAAGACCATTTCAGCGATAAACGTTGTGATATAAAACGCGATGCCATGGCCCCGCTCGGTTTTAAATACGGCACGATCAACAGTGTGACCAATGATTCGGGCAAAGAACATGACAAAGGTGTTCACCACACCTTGAATCAACGTCAGGGTAATCATATCGCCATTGGCGACATGACCGATTTCGTGGGCGAGTACTGCGCGTACTTCGTTGCGGCGCATTTGGCGTAGCAAACCTTCGGACACCGCGACTAAAGCGGCATTGCGGTTCCAACCGGTGGCAAAGGCATTGGGCGAGGGCGAGGGGAATATTGCCACCTCGGGCATGCCGATGCCGGCTTTCTGGGCGAGTTCAGCAACGGTGTCTAGTAACCAACGCTCTTCGCTGGTATTCGCTTGGGTAATGACCTGTGCGCGGGTAGCGCGCTTTGCCATCCATTTAGAAATAAGTAGCGAGATAAGTGAGCCACTCATGCCGAACACAGCGCAAAAGATGAGAAGCGAGGATAAATTGAGATCGACGCCATTGTTGGCCATGATGCTTTCGACGCCAAGTAGGCTCAAGGTAATGCTGGCAACGAAAACGACAGCCAAATTAGTGGCAAGAAATAACAGAATTCGCATCATGACTTAGGATTTCCGATGTTATATGACATTGCTTAGATGGTGGCGAGATGCATGAGTTTCAAGTCATGGAGCAGAAATATCGTCTTCGCTTGCTGTGATGTCGTCTGTCAACGTTGCCTGTTCATCGGTTTCTTCGTCAAACAGGGATTGCTCGGCACTCAATATTGGCGGTCCCGCTTTGACGATGGGTTGGTTGCTTTCATCGAGCTCGCAAGCTAATGCTTGTGCGCGCAGGTGAATATCTTTGCTGCTTTGCTCAAAGATCATATTCGCCACTTCGTCGCTATGGGCGGTGCGAAATAACAGTCGTTTGTCGCGGCCGTCCAGCCATTGCTGTTGTTTACCGAGGTAGTGGCCGTGTTGGTTTTGGATGACAAAAATAGTAGCCATTGAATCCCTTTTCTGGATAAGCGGTTATGGAGACGGCGCAAATTTTAGCGCGTTTGCCTAAGCAGGTGAACTGTGGGCTAGCCGCCGCGCTTACCCAGCAGTACATCTTTGGCATCATTAATTTGGCTGGCGAGAAAGTCGTTGCCACCTCGGTCTGGATGAAATCTTTGCATTAGTTGACGATGGGCGGCAATAATCTCGTCGTCGCTAGCGCCGGGTTTGAGGCCGAGCACCGACAAGGCTTGCTGTTGGTTCATGTTGCTGCTTGGCCGCTGGGGAGCGGCTTGCTCGTTTTCAGCGTTACCTTTGCTTGAACCGCTGATCCGATGATAAATATGCTTGAGAACGTACTGGCGCACAAAGGGTAGGGCGCCGCCAATGAGGCCTGCGATCCAGTGCACTCGACCGGTTACCGACAGTAATACCAGTGCTGCAGCGCCTAAACCAATGATCAGGCTGATGTAATAGCCGCGGCGCGCATCCGCGGGTTTGGCTTGTACGGTTTTTACAAATCGGTACAGGCCGTAGAGAATCAGCGCTGCAAAAAGAATTCTAATTATCATGCTAAGTCCTTGCTGGGGGCATTTGCGTGTGCAATCACTACCCACGATTTAAGCTGTGCTAAAGTATAAAGCCTTGTGGGCCTTAGACCCACTAAATGTATTCAATGGATTTGTTCATGGCTTCAGGATCTTCCCCCGCGCAGCGTTTTGTTTTGTTTCAAGCCTTATATCGGGCGAGTCAGTCTGGTGAAAACAATTGGGATCAGGTCGTGGCATTATTAAGCAAGGGACAGCGCACCGCCCAACGCGCGCAGTTGGATGAACTCGCAGAACAATTCGCCAGCGGTCAGCGCATTGTGCTTGATGAGTTGCGTGAAGGCGGCATGTTCACGTCTTGGGAGCTGCAGTTTATGCAGTTGGGGTTGGCGGTGGGGAATTTGGCGAAAATTTATTTACGCCTTGCCGAGCACTACCGTTTGCAGTCAGAGTTTCGGCGCAGTGTGCGGCGCCACCTTTGGGCACCAGTACTAGTAATAGTAATATGCGCGCTGGGCTTGCCGCTGCTGTTGCTGAGTCGGGATTTCGCAACAATGCCTCAGGCAATTACGCTTGCTATAGCTGGCTTGTTGCCGCTCGGTGTTGTCTATGGGATGTTGCTTGTAGCGCAATATTCTTCTGGATTTCGGCGTCGCTGTCTTGCGGTAGCTTACCGTTTGCCGGCGCTTGGCTCTGCGTTGGCCCAGTACCAAAGCTACCATTATATGAATCACTTGGCCGACTGTATAAGTGCGGATTTTTCATTGCCGCAAGCATTAAAACAATCGGCACGGCGTTTACCTGATGCGCCAGTCAATAACCGTTATTATAAATTGGCAAGTGACGTCGAGTCAGGAGAACGCTTTTCAAGTGCTTTGCTGAGAAGTGGTATTCTGAACGGGGTTGTTATGCCGCCGGCATCAGAAATGCGTGACGCAAAACAAGTGCCGGCCCTATTGGGCCTGGCGATTCATCGGTCATGTGAGGAACAATTAGTGTTTTGGGCGGGCTGGCTGCCCTGGTTACTACTAGGTTTGCTGCCTTATATTGTGGTGCTTAATGCATTGTTTCTCGGGCGCTAAGCTGTTCCAGTTCTTTAATATAGTGGCGGCGACCTGACAGTTCGCGCTCAATTGCAAAGCGTTCTGACTTATTGTGCCATTCAGCGTTTTTCAATAGCTCCCACAATTTGCGGCTGCATAAGTTTTTAACGTTCACTTCCTGATTTTGTTTATTCATTGTCGTTCTCCATTGCGCTTCTGCGCCTTCTTCCATTGCCAATATGGTTTCATCTATTATTTTGCTGTTGGTCACTATCTCTGTTTGATGTGACACCGGTATGACAGCATTTGGTTTTAAACAAAATTTTCTGCGATCTATGTCGTCGTGAAATTGTGCCGCTTAAGTGTTACAGCGACAGCAAATGACACTTCGTATTATTTGCGCGTGAATTTTGCTTGGTTTTGCCGATTTGACCAAAAGTTGCTGGTCATTGATATGGTGTCAGTATGCAGCAAGTGCTTGGCTGCTAACTGCTTTTCCGTACGTGGGTGTTTACTACGCGGTAAAAGCTAATTCTATACGACTTATCTCAACTATTGATCGGACCCCTTGAAGCTAGCAAAGTTCACGCCAGTAAGCAAATAATATGTTTGCATCCCTGCGTTAAAATCCCATTTTTCGAGATATTGTCTGTAAAAGGTATAAAAAACGCGGAGTTAACGGGAGGGCGCGGGGCGGGCAGGCGTTACGGGTTTACTTGGTTGCAAAGGTTAATAGTGCGGCATTCGCACCCATTTAAGGCACTATTTTAATGCGATATTTCACTTTAAGCGATTCGGTGACACCATTTATCGGGTGTTAAAGCTCGTTCTGCGGCGGTTCGTAAAGCAGTAGGGCGCTGGCGGTAGCCGCAAGGCGCTGGGCTTCGGGCTTGCTAATGCCTTTGCGCAACCATACCTTGCCCTGGCCGATTGTTTCTATTGCGGCCAAAGCGGAGTTGTTGGCGCAGAAGTAGACCTTGTTTTCCGCTTACGGCACAGAGCTCAGCGTGGTCGCTGAACTCTGGATCGAGAGCGACGCTAAGCGAGGTGCAGGCGATCAGTAGTAGGGCCGGTAAGCCGAGCGCTGTCGGGCCGGCTAGGGCAATACACTTAGTGAATCGCATATTTGTGAACCCCTTTGGGGGAGCTGCCTACTCGTCGATAACCGCGTCTACAAAGTAGTGATCAACGCCGTTGACCTTCTCTTTAACCAAACCGTGGCAATCTGTTTCAAAACCAGGGAAGCGGGAATTAAAGTCGCGGACAAATTGCAGGTAACGCACAATAATATTATTGAAGCGCTCGCCGGGAATCAGCAGCGGAATACCTGGTGGATAAGGGGTTACCAGCATGGCCGTAATTCGGCCTTCTAACTCATCGATAGGGACGCGCTCGACCTTGCGATGGGACATTCTGGCCCACGCGTCTGCCGGAATCATGGCTGCTTCCATTTCGGACAAGTACATCTCGGTAGTGATCCGGGCCAAGTCGTATTCTTTGTAAACGTTGTGAATATCGCTGCACAGGTCGCGTAGACCCACTTTTTCGTATTTTGGGTATTTGGCAGCGAACTGGGGCATTACTCGCCACAGGGGAAGGTTCTGGTCGTAGTCATCTTTAAACTGCTGTAGCTCGGTCACCATGGAGTTCCAGCGGCCCTTAGTGATGCCGATAGTGAACATAATGAAGAAAGAGTACATGCCGGTTTTTTCGATGATAATACCGTGTTCAGCTAAGTACTTGCTGACGATCGAGGCTGGAATACCAATCTCGTCGAAGTTGCCGTCAACGTCCAGGCCGGGGGTGATAATGGTTGCCTTGATCGGGTCTAGCATATTAAAGCCAGACTCGATGTTACCAAAGCCGTGCCAGCGGTCGTCGGAGTGAATAACCCAGTCGTCGCGATCACCAATGCCTTCTTCGGCAAGCGCTTCGGGTCCCCAAACGCGGAACCACCAGTCGTCACCGTAATCTGCATCCACTTTGCGCATAGCGCGGCGGAAATCGAGGGCTTCCATAATAGACTCGTCGACTAATGCGGTACCGCCAGGCGCTTCCATCATTGCCGCCGCCACGTCGCAGGACGCTATTATCGCGTACTGAGGACTGGTCGACGAGTGCATTAAATATGACTCATTAAAGCGGTGGGTGTCGAGTTTTCTCTGGGTGCCGTCTTGAACCAAAATCTGCGAAGCTTGCGACAGGCCGGCCAAGAGTTTGTGGGTAGACTGTGTGGCAAATACCAAGGTGTCATCTGAGCGCGGACGACCAGCGCCGATGGCGTGCATATTGTGGTAGAAACTGTGGAAGGCAGCGTGTGGCAACCACGCTTCGTCAAAATGCAGGGTGTCGATGGTAGAGTCCAGAATATCTTTGATTTCTTCGACGTTGTACACAATGCCGTCGTAGGTACTCTGCGTGATGGTTAGAATGCGCGGCTTTTTGTCTTCGGCGTGGCGTGCAAAGGGGTGGTCTTCAATTTTTTTGCGGATCGCCGCGGGCTCAAATTCACTCTTTGGAATTGGCCCGATAATGCCGTAGTGGTTACGGGTAGGCATTAGGAACACCGGAATCGCACCGGTCATTATAATGCTGTGTAAGATCGACTTGTGGCAGTTGCGGTCGACGACGACGATATCACCTGGTGCGACAGTGGAGTGCCAGACGACTTTATTGGAGGTCGACGTGCCATTGGTGACAAAGAATAGGTGGTCGCAGCCGAATATACGTGCGGCGTTGTTCTCGCTGGCGCTGACCGGGCCAGTGTGGTCTAACAGTTGGCCTAGTTCTTCTACGGCGTTGCACACGTCGGCTCGGAGTAAGTTTTCGCCAAAGAACTGGTGAAACATTTGGCCAACTGGGCTTTTTAGAAAGGCTACGCCGCCGGAGTGACCGGGGCAGTGCCAAGAATACGAGCTGTCGCTAGCGTAGTTCATTAGCGCATGGAAGAACGGCGGCGCCAAGGCTGAGAGATATTTATTGGCTTCGCGAATAATGTGTCTTGCCACAAAATCCGGTGTGTCTTCAAACATGTGAATGAAACCGTGCAATTCTCGCAGTATTTCATTGGGAATATGGCGCGAGGTGCGGGTTTCGCCATAGAGAAACACCGGGATATCGGTATTGCGCTGACGCACAGCCGTCATGAACTGCCCGATCGACTCTAAGGCCTGGCTCACGGTCTCATCGCTGCCGTCGCCAAACTCTTCGTCGTCTATCGACAATATAAAGCAGGAGGCCCGGCTCGCCTGCTGTGCAAAGGCGGTGAGGTCGCCGTAGCTGGTTAAACCGATGACTTCCATGCCCTCTTTGCTAATGGCGTCGGCGAGGTCACGAATGCCAGAGCCAGAGATGTTTTCAGAGCGAAAGTCTTCGTCAATGATGACGACGGGGAAACGAAATTTCATTTATACGGCCATGGTTGGTTTTGGCTTTTCCCGGAATATCTCCAGGCCCTTTAGCGCGGTATGTATTACTCAGGACAACAGCGCGGGTTTTGGTGTTAGCTTGGTGCAGCAAATAATATTAGCTTTCCGCATACTACCCTAACAATAATCCATGACGGCTGTCAGTCAAATTGGCGCTATTTTGCCGGATAAGACGGACAGACGCACGAAAAGATTATAGCTGGAGTTTATGGCTAAACGCCGAAAGTTTGCCCGCCGCGATCGCTGCGGGCAATGTCTCAGTTTAGGCTGTCTACTAGGTACTGAGGTAGAGCAAAAGCGCCGATATGCAGTGCTGGATTGTAGTAGCGGGTTTTGATGCCGCTGGCTGTAAATCGAGCTTGCAGGGTGCTTAAGTCCAGGGCGCGAACGCTGGGGTCATTACTGGCCCAAGCAAATGTCATAATGCCACCAATGTAAGTCGGTACTGCAGCAGCATAAAAAGCTGTGTCACTAAATAGAGGTGACAGGCGCTTATGGCTGGTACTGACTTCATCTGGCTGCATAAATGCCACGCCATTCTGGGCAGCGAAAATACCGCCGGGCTTTAAGCAGCGCTTGATGCCCTCGTAAAATGGTGACGTAAACAAAACTTCACCGGGACCAATAGGATCGGTACTGTCAGATAAAATGACATCAAACTGGCGATCGCATTGTTTAACAAAATCGATGCCGTCGCCAATCACAATTTCAGCGCGGGGGTTTTCATAGGCGCCGGCTGAGTGATTAGGCAGGTACTTAACGCACATATCAATAACAGCTTGGTCAATTTCGACCTGTACGGCGCTCTCTACTTCGGGGTGTTTTAGCACTTCGCGAAGCAGACCGCCGTCACCGCCGCCAATGATAAGCACATTTTTGGCATTGCCATGGGCGAATAGTGGCGTGTGGGCCAGCATTTCGTGATAAATAAATTCATCACGCTCCGTGGTTTGAATAATACCGTCTAGCGCCATTACGCGGCCAAAACTGCCGGATTCAAAGATCACTAAATGCTGATGGTCGGTCTTGCTCTCAAACAAAACCTCGCGAACATTAAAACCTTGGTGGTAGTCGCCATGAAGTGTTTCGTTGAACCACTCAGACATCGTCCATTCTCCCGCGCAGGTTTTCTCCCACCTCAATACGAGAGGGTGAAAAGGCCTTTTGCAGGATCTCGACTGCCAATTCTGGTTTTGCGTCGCCACACATGAATACATCAAATGCAGCGTAATCGCGCTCTGGCCAAGTGTGCACACTGATGTGTGACTCGGCTAATACCGCAACCCCTGAAATTCCACCATTTGGGGTGAAATGATGCATGTGAATATGCAACAGCGTTGCACCACATTCATTGACGCAGTCAATAAAGGCTTTTTCCATGCGGGGGAGTTCGTCGAGGTGGGATGCGCCCCACAGATCGATAATTAAATGCGTACCAGCGTAAGCAACGCCGTCACGAATTATAAGGTGGTCGAGATTTTCGTCGGATTGTGTAATCGGGTTACACGTGGCAGCGCCGGCCTCCAAAGAAGGCATATGATCTAGGCTTTTCATTTAGCATAAATCCCCCGCATAGGTGAAAGAGCGGGCGATTTAAACGTGTTTCCCCTCAAATAGCAATAAAAAATCCTGTAAAAATCCCCTTGCTGGCGATATGCCAAAGTCGTTGAAGAACTTAAGGTTTTATGACTTTGCGACGCTGGCCTGGGGGTGGCAAATCAGGGCATAGTAGTGGCTTGTTTAAATAAGTATATAAGGAGCGCCCGCCATGAGTATTTTTGACCGCTACCGTAAGCCAGCCGTTATACCAAGTGCGGACCAGGCGTTGCCCGGCCGCAGTGAGAAAATGCAGGTCCCGCCGGCGCATACTGTATTAAAAACGCCGATGGAGGGGCCGTTTCCTGCAAATATGCAGCAGCTGATATTTGGTCTGGGTTGCTTTTGGGGCGCTGAACGCAAATTTTGGCAACAGGCCGGGGTTTACACTACGGCGGTTGGCTATTGCGGTGGCCATACGCCAAATCCAACATACGAAGAAGTGTGCTCGGGTATGACCGGCCACAATGAAGTGGTGTTAGTCGTGTTCGATCCGGAGCAAGTTGATACGCAAAAGCTGCTTGCGCTGTTTTGGGAAAGTCACAACCCGACTCAAGGCATGCGTCAAGGCAATGATATTGGCACCCAATACCGTTCGGGTATTTACTGTTCAGACGAAGCACAGCTGACATTGGCAAAAGTCTCCGCCGAGCAATATCAACAGGCCTTATGCAAAGCGGGCTTGCCAGAAATAAGCACTGAAATAGTTATAGCCGGTGAGTTTTACTATGCCGAAGGCTATCACCAGCAGTATTTGGACAAAAATCCCGGAGGCTATTGCGGCTTGGGTGGTACCGGAGTGACTTGCCCGTTGTAGGGAAAATTGTCCGACGTCAGGCGCCGGACGTCGGACGATCAGTTACCCCGCCATTTCATTTGATACAGATCGTGACGACGGTCCCGCAAGTTCTGCACTGTGCCGCTATTCCGGGCAACCCTCAGTGCTTCTGGGCGTAAGTCGGCAATGGCCACGGTTTCCACGTTTGGTGTGGTGTCGGCGGCGATACCGTCTCTTGCAAAGTGGAAGTCACAAGGCGTCAGAATACAGCTCTGGGCGTATTGAATATCCATATTGGCAACGTTAGGTAGGTTGCCGACATTGCCAGACATAACCACATAAACTTGATTTTCAACGGCCCGCGCTTGGCAGCTGTAGCGCACTCGCATATAGCTTTGGCGCTCGTCGGTACAAAAGGGCACAAAAAGAATTTCTGCGCCTTGATCGACTAAGTGTCGACCAAGCTCAGGAAATTCTGAGTCGTAGCAAATCAGCACGCCGATGGGACCGCAGTCGGTATCGATGACTTGTAGTTCGTTACCACCTTCAATATTCCACCAATACACCTCGTTGGGGGTGGGGTGTATTTTTGCTTGTTCATCAACGCGGCCGTCGCGATGGAAAACATAAGAAATGTTCTCAACTCGACCATTTGCTACGCGGGTTGGATGCGAGCCACCAATAATATTGATGTTATAGCGTACGGCTAAGTCTTGCATGGCTTCAATATAGCGTGGTGTGTACTTGGTCAGTGCTTCAATCGATTGAATCGGTGTTAACTCTTGGTCTTCAATCGACAAAAGCTGCAAGGTGATCAATTCAGGGAAAACCACAAAGTCACCTTTGTAGTCGGCAACCACGTCAACAAAGTATTCAATAAACGACATGAACTCAGTGAAGGACTGCACTCGGCGCTGCATATACTGCACAGTGCCAACTCTAACGGTATCGGGCTGGCGGCCACCATGGCGCTTGGTGTGGGCCGCAGCGGCGGCGGTTTCAACTTTGGGGTTATGCCAAACCAGATGAACGCCGTAGCCAAGAGAGTCCTTGTCGGCATTGAGGTAATTAGGGACTAAGTCGAGCACTTCAAAGTCATTGTGAAGTTGGAATGACAATACTGGGTCGCGGGTTTTTTGGCTGACCACGGCATCTAAGTAATTTTGTGCGCTGCCATATTTTTTCATGCGTTTAGACAGGCTGGGCAGGCGGCCAACAAAGACGATGCCTTTTAGCCCTAGTGATTCACAGAGTTTCTTACGAGCATTATACAGGCGCTGTCCGATGCGATAACCACGCACACTGCTGTCTACGCAAACCTCCATGCCATACATCCATTCACCTTCAGGATCATGGCGGGTGCCGTAGCCATTTGCTGTTATTGCCGCCCAGCTATGGGGCTTTAAACATACCTCGCCACTAATTCTAAATGTGGCGCAATAGCCAACAATATCGTCTTCGAGGGTGACAACGAATTTACCCTCGCCAAAATTATTCAGTTGGCCTCGCAGTTCTGCGCGGGTATAGGGGTCGATTCCTGTGCCCTCATAAACACGCTTGGATAAATCAGCAATGGCGGGAATATCTTTAATCATTGCGTTTCTAACCCGCAGGACTTTACCTGTGGACGCTATTTTTTTACCACCAGTGGTGTTTCTAACCATGATAATTAACTCGTAATGGGGCTGGAAATCTAGGCCTTACTTTTACTGCTGGCGCTGCGCCTAACAGTGGCGGACTTTACGCCTTCCGCTTTGCTTGAGGTAGCCCTAGAGGTAGTAGTTTTTGCGGTACTTTTATCACTATTTGCATCGGCGCTGGCTTTGTCGCTGGCTTTTCGGTTCGTGGCTAAGCCGCTGAGTGATTTAAGCACGCGTGCGGAAAGATCGAGGGTTTTCATTCCTTCCGTAAAGGCGGTTTTCGCCATTTGCTGAATCATTTCGGTGTCGCCTTCACCAATTCGTTTGTAGACCGCGTCCCAAAGTGGTTGAGCGTCTGGCAAGCCAACAAGTCGGCGCACTTCTTCTGGACTAATTTCAACTTCGAGATGAATTTTCATGGTATTCCTCTATCCCGTACGACAAGTCTTGAGTATGCCATCCGCAGTTGCCGCGTCAATGATTAGCGAAAAATAGGGGATGGCTGAGTTTAGCTATTTAATTGGCTGAGCACGTACTGCAATATGCCGCCATGCCGGAAGTAGGCTAGCTCCTCCTGGGTATCAATGCGTAATCTACCAAGCACTTCATGCCGGCTACCGTCGCTGCGTGACAACACTACCCTTACCATTTGTTTGGGTTTTAGTTCGCTCTCGCAGGCGACAATATCTACGTTTTCGTCGCCTTGCAGGTCGAGCATTTCTCTCGGAATTTCTTTGTCGAATTCAATTGGCATGACGCCCATACCGACAAGATTCGAGCGATGAATACGTTCAAAGCTCTCCGCGATAACTGCTTTAACGCCCAGTAATAAGGTCCCCTTAGCTGCCCAGTCACGACTAGAGCCAGTACCATATTGTTTGCCGGCAATAATAACGAGTGATTTCTCCGCTTCAATATATTTCATCGCTGCTTTGTAAATGGGCAGTACCGACGCACCATCGGGGGAAAGGGTGTAACCGCCTTCGCGCTCGACCAGTTTATTTTGAAGCCGGGTATTGGCAAAGGTGCCTCGGCTCATCACTTCGTGATTCCCGCGACGCGAGCCGTAGGAGTTAAAGTCTGCTGGGGCAACGCCGAGGCTTTGCAGGTAGTGACTGGCTGGACTGTCTGGCGCGATCTTACCCGCCGGTGAGATGTGGTCAGTGGTGATAAAATCGCCAAAAACGCCGAGTATGCGTGCACTGCGCAATGTCGGGAATGACTCGTCGGCGACGCTAGCGTTGTCGAAAAAGCTCGGGCAGCGGATATAGCTCGAATCGACCTGCCAAGGGTAGGTATCGCTTAATTCGACTTCGATTGCCTGCCATTCGGGGGTGCCAAGATAGAGATCTTGATAGGCGTCGCGGTACATGGCGCCGCTAACAATTTTACGCACCTCAAGAATTTCGGCAGCGCTGGGCCACAAATCCTTTAGGTAAACCTTGGCGCCTTTATTGTCGGTAGCAATGGGGTCTTTATTCAGGTCGCGCAGGGTGCTGCCGGCCAGTGCAAAGGCAACCACTAGCGGAGGCGATGCCAGCCAGCTGGCCTTAACCTGAGGGTGGATGCGGCCGTCAAAATTACGGTTGCCAGACAATAGTGCGGCAACGACCATATCTTTGCTGTCAATCGCTTGGGCAATAGGCTCCCGCAGCGGCCCGGAATTACCAATACAGGTGGTGCAGCCATAGCCAACGAGGTCAAAGCCCAGTGAATTGAGGTCGTCTTGCAGGCCGCTGTCATTTAAATACTTGCTGACGACTTTTGAACCGGGTGCCAGCGAGGTTTTGACCCAGGGTTTTACCCTAAGGCCACGCTCACGCGCTTTGCGGGCAAGCAGGCCGGCAGCGATCATTACATCGGGGTTGGATGTGTTTGTGCAGCTTGTGATAGCAGCCACCACAACATCGCCGTGGTGCAGTTTGATGTTCATTTCGTCGATCTTGACGAATTCATTTTGGTCGCGATTATTGTCGCTTAGATAGTCACGCATGGCATTGCCGAGATCGCCTAATGCAACGCGATCTTGGGGGCGACTAGGACCGGCTAAACAAGGTTCAACCTTGCTTAAATCCAGTGTCACGCTATGGCTAAACTGCGGTGTGTCGCCGGGGTTTCGCCATAGGCCCTGCGCTTTACAATATTGCTCGGTAAGCGCGATGGTTTGGCTTGGTCTACCCGTAAGTTTTAAATAGGCGAGGGTGGCGTCGTCTACTGGGAAATAGCCACAGGTGGCGCCATATTCCGGGGCCATATTGGCGATGGTTGCGCGATCCGCAACGCTGAGCTCGGCGAGGCCGTCGCCAAAAAATTCGACGAATTTGCCAACTACGCCTTCGCGGCGCAGAAGTTCGACCACGGTTAATACCACATCGGTCGCAGTCACCCCTTCGGTTAGTTTACCGCTTAATTCAAAGCCGACAACTTCAGGAAGAATCATTGAGTAGGGCTGGCCTAGCAGCGCTGCTTCGGCTTCTATGCCGCCAACTCCCCAGCCGAGTACGCCCAAGCCATTCACCATTGGGGTGTGACTGTCTGTTCCCAATACCGTGTCGGGGTAGGCCATTGCGCCGTCTTCACTGACCCACACGACCTGCGCTAGGTACTCTAAATTTACCTGGTGGCAAATACCGGTGCCGGGCGGCACAACATTAAAGTTGCGGAAGGCGGATTGGCCCCATTTTAAAAAACGATAGCGCTCAGCATTTCGCTCCATTTCTTTGGCAACATTCTCGCCAAAGGCTTGGGGCGAACCATATTGGTCGACGGTCACCGAGTGGTCGATTATGAGGTGTACTGGAATTTGCGGATTGATGGCGGAAACGTCACCGCCGCGTTTGGCAACAGCGTCGCGCATGGCCGCCAAATCTACGATGGCCGGTACGCCAGTGAAGTCTTGCATCAGCACCCGCGCTGGCGAGAAGTTTAAATCTTCACCACCGCTGGGTTGATCAAGCCAGCGCGAGAACGCAACAATAATGTCGGCATTTACCGTTTCGCCGTCGAAATGGCGCAGCTGGTTTTCCAGCAAAATTTTAAGTGACTTGGGTAACTGCGCTAAACGCTCATCGCCCAATTTTTGTAAGTCGTAATACTGATAGCTCTGCTCTCCGCAAATCAGCTCTGATAGCAGGTGTTTTGTGGACTGCATGGTGAAACTCCTTTGACCGTAGTCGTATGTGCATCGCTTACCCTAGCACAGACAGCAAGAAATGCAGGTTTCTCCTCATCTAAAAGGTGCAATTGGTATTCGTGGCGGGGCGCTTGCGGCGGGACTTAGTTGATAGTTTTGAAATGGCGCTATTTTTCTGGTGAATTATTGTCTGCGCTGTGCTGTAATCGGATTCGATTAGGGGTGTCGGCCTCCTTGCCGTCCGGCGCCTCGCTACCCAAATAAATATAAATTAAGGGGGCGAATTGAAAGTCACTAATGTCCGCGACGCCGAGTATTTTCACAAGGTTGTCGATTGTCAGTATGCCTGCCCGGCCCATACCCCAGTGCCGGAATATATCCGTTTAATTGCCGCCCAGCGCTACACCGACGCTTATATGATTAACTGGGAATCCAATGTCTTTCCCGGTGTGCTTGGCCGGACCTGTGACCGGCCCTGCGAGCCAGCGTGTCGGCGCGGTAGAGTCGAGGATGAGCCGGTTGCTATCTGCCGGCTCAAGCGTGTCGCTGCCGACAATAAGGGCGATATCAGCGCATTGATGCCGATCATTCCCAAGAAAAAGAATGGTCGGCGCATTGCGCTGATTGGCGCTGGCCCGGCTGCGCTCACGGTGGCCAGAGACTTAATGCCATTGGGCTACAGTATTGATTTATACGATGATCAGCGCGCTGGCGGCGGCTTTATGCGCAGCCAAATTCCGGCATTTCGGTTGCCGGAAGAAGTGCTGAACGAGGAAGTCGATCGTATTCTTGATATGGGCGTGATGACTCACTTTAATCACTACGTCGACAGTCTAAAAGCGGTGTTAGATAAAGACTATGACGCTGTTTTTGTTGGTAGTGGTGCGCCTCGTGGCCGGGATCTTGAAATTCCCGGTCGGCAAGAGGCCGCGGCCAATATTTATATCGGCATTGACTGGCTATCGAGTGTCGCCTTTGAACATATCGAGGCGATAGGTAAGCGAGTTATTGTTCTCGGTGGCGGCAATACTGCCATGGACTGCTGCCGCACCGCGAGACGCTTGGGCGGTGATGAAGTTAAGGTGGTGGTGCGGAGTCCCTTTGCGGAAATGAAAGCCTCACCCTGGGAGAAAGAAGATGCCCAACACGAAGGTATTCCGATTTTAGATAATCACGTTCCCATGGAATTTATTCTTAATAATGGCCGTTTGGCCGCAATGGCTTTTGATAAAGTTAAAGCCGTGTACGATGCCAAAGGCCGCCGTAGTTTGGTGTCCACCGGTGAGGAGCCGGTGATTGTGCCCTGCGACGATGTGCTTATTGCTATTGGCCAAGAGAATTCCTTTCCCTGGATTGAACGCACCATCGATATTGATTTCGGCAAATGGGATATGCCGGTAGTCGATGACGTCACCTTTCAATCCACTAATCCTACGGTGTTTTTTGGTGGCGATGCTGCGTTCGGTCCGCAAAATGTTATCACCGCCGTGGCCCATGGTCATCAGGCGGCGATATCGATAGATCTATTTTGTCAGGGCGAATCCGTGGCCAAGCGACCGCCGCCTGGAGTAACGCTAGTAAGCCAAAAAATGGGCATTCACGAGTGGAGTTACGACAGTGAAGTGGCCAATGATGTTCGCTACCACGTACCACAAGCAGAACTGGAAAAGTCGCTTAGTAACCGCAAGTTAGAAGTTGAATTGGGCTTTGATGCTGCCACGGCATTTCATGAGGCCCAGCGCTGCCTGAATTGCGATGCGCAAACGGTGTTCACTGAAAAACTTTGCATAGAATGCGATGCCTGCGTGGATATTTGCCCCACTGATTGCCTCAGTATTATCGTTAACGATGTGGACGAGGCGGAGCTGCGCAACAAGCTAAAAATGCCGGCCAAAAATACTGAACAGGATATTTATGTATCGGCAGATTTGGCCACCGGTCGCGCTATGATTAAAGATGAGGATATGTGTTTGCACTGCGGTCTGTGTGCCGAGCGCTGCCCGACCGCGGCCTGGGACATGCAAAAGTTTTACTACACGGTGAGCAAAGCAGGGCAGGGCGTCTGAGATGAAACGAATCGAAGCAGTAAACGACTTTGTTATTAAATTCGCCAATGTAAACGGAACCGGCTCCGCCAGCGCTAACAATATGTTTGCCAAGGCGGTATTCCGCATGGGCCTACCGGTTAGCCCAAAGAATATTTTTCCTTCTAATATTCAAGGCCTGCCAACCTGGTACGAGGTGCGCGTAAGCGAGAAGGGCTATCTTGGCCGCCGTGGTGGCATTGATATGATGGTGGGCATGAATGCCCAAAGCATGGCCAAAGATATACAGGAAGTGGATAGCGGCGGCTATTTTTTTTATGACTCAAGCAAACCTCTCGATTTACGTTTGATACGCAATGATATCCACTTTATTGGCGTGCCCCTAAAAGACCTGTGCCAGCGGGAATTCACTGATGCCCGCCAGCAACAACTATTTCGCAATGTGATTTATGTCGGCGCATTGGCTGCATTATTAGATATTGAATTCGATGTGCTCACTGGGCTGGTATCGGATCAGTTTCGCGGCAAAGAAAAGTTAATTACTCCTAATGTGCGGGCCTTGGAGCTGGGTTATTACTACGCTAGCGAACACTATGCCTGCCCACTGGGTATTCGCCTAGAACGCCGTGATGCCGTCGGTGATCAAATTCTGATTGATGGTAATACTGCTGCGGGTCTTGGCGCGATATACGGCGGCGCTACGGTAGCGGCGTGGTACCCCATCACGCCATCAACTTCGGTGGTTGATGGCTTTGATAAATACTGTAAACGCCTGCGTATCGACCCTGGCAGTGGTAATAAAAATTACGCCATTGTGCAGGCCGAAGATGAGCTGGCTGCCATCGGTATGGTTATCGGTGCGAGCTGGAATGGTGCGCGCGCGTTTACCGCTACCAGTGGTCCGGGTATCTCGCTTATGAGCGAATTTTTGGGATTGGCGTATTTTGCTGAGATTCCAACCGTGCTGATTGATGTGCAGCGTGCTGGGCCATCAACCGGTATGCCGACTCGCACTCAGCAATCGGATATTTTGGCTTGTGCCTATGCCTCTCACGGCGATACCAAACACGTACTATTATTTCCATCGACGCCCCGTGAATGTTTTGAAATGACGGCGCAGGCCTTTGATCTGGCCGAGACGCTGCAAACCCCGGTGATTATGCTCACTGATTTAGATTTGGGTATGAACGACACCATGTCGTCGCCGCTGATTTGGGACGACAAGCGTGAATACCAGCGTGGCAAGGTGTTTAACGAAGCACAATTAGAGGCAATGAATGGGCGTTTCGGCCGTTATTTGGACATCGATGGCGACGGAATTCCTTACCGCACCTACCCTGGTGCCCATCCCAGCAAAGGCGCGTTTTTTACCCGAGGAACCTCCCGTGACGAATACGCGGTATACACTGAAGACGGTGAAGCCTATGAGAAGAACATGCAGCGCCTGCTTAAAAAGTGGGATACCGCCAAACAATGCGTACCCGCGCCGGAGCTGATTAAGGCCAGCAAAGGCAGTGCCATCGGGGTGATTCATTTTGGCACCAGCCGGGACGCTACCCTCGAGGCGGTTGATAGTCTTAAAGCCGAGGGTGTGGCAATTGATACCCTGCGCTTGCGAGGCTTTCCGTTTAATAAAACGGTCGACGCGTTCATTGAAGACCACGACACGGTGTTCTTGGTAGAGCAAAACCGAGATGCCCAAATGCGTACGCTGCTTGTTAATGAGTGCCTGATTTCACCTCGGCAACTCATTCCAATTTTGAATTACAACGGAACCCCTATTACTGCGAAGCAAATTCGCGAAGCAATTTTGCAGGTGGTGCGTGGCGATAATATTCGTTCCCTGCGTAAACAGCACCCAGTTAAGGAGTCTGTGTAATGACTTATATTCGTCCTGCTTTTCGTCACCCGGATTTACCTCGCAATACTCTGGGTTTTACCCGCAAAGATTATGAAGGTGCGATCTCAACGCTGTGTGCTGGTTGTGGCCACGATTCGATTAGTGCAGCCATTGTGCAAGCCTGTTTTGAGCTGTCGCTTCCGCCACATAAGGTCGCCAAATTGTCGGGTATTGGTTGCTCGTCTAAAACGCCGACTTATTTTTTGGGTAACTCCCATGGTTTTAATTCGGTGCATGGTCGTATGCCCTCGGTGGCTACCGGCGCCAATTTAGCGAACCGGGAATTGATTTATATTGGTGTGTCCGGCGATGGCGATACTGCGTCTATTGGTATGGGCCAATTCACCCACGTGGTACGCCGCAATTTGAATATGATGTACGTGGTCGAGAACAATGGCTGTTATGGTTTAACCAAGGGACAAGATTCCGCCACCGCCGACATCGGCTCGGCCAGCAAGAAGGGCGAGCCTAATCACTTTGAGCCAATCGACTTAGCCAGTGTGGCCTTGCAGCTCGGTGCCACCTTTGTCGCGCGCAGCTTCTCGGGCGATCGCGCGCAATTGGTGCCTCTGATTAAAGCGGCAATTAGTCATCGGGGTTTCGCTTTTATCGATGTCATTTCACCCTGCGTCACCTTTAATAATAACCCTAAATCGACCAAAGGCTATGAGCATGTGCGAGAGCATTTGGCCGCGACAGGAACGGTCGATTTTGTGCCCTTTAAAGACGAGATCTCCACTGACTATGAACAGGGGCAGTCGAAGGAGGTCACTCTGCACGATGGCTCTGTCGTGCATTTGCACAAAGCAGACCCGCAATTGGATATTACCAGTCGCCGTTCCGCACTACGCTTGATTAAAGATTACAAGGCCAAGGATCAGATACTTACCGGCTTGTTGTACATGGACGAAGACTCACAAGACCTGCATGAAATACTTGGCACCAGTAAAACGCCCTTGCGTGATTTGGCGGCGGCCGAACTTTGTCCGGGGCAGAACGTATTGGATAAGCTAAACGAGAGTTGGCGCTAGCTACGTCAGTTTTTAACTGAGTTTGCTAGCGCGCGTAAGTATTTTACTTTGTGAGGAAGCGTCGAATGCGTCCGCTTTGTAACTGCTCTGCGTCGCGCTTGTCAATCAGCGGCTGAATCATGCTGATAATTTCATCGGCGACTTGTTGACGCAGGTTCACCATGGTCTTTTTAGCAAGGCGTTTACCTTTATATTTACTGAGGTCCAGCGGCTCGCCAAATTGCAGATAACATTTCTGTGGTTTGGGGATAAGTGTGCCAAATAAGCCGATTGGGATGGGGCCCATTAAGTCACTACGTGTGTTTTCATTGATAAGACCGACCCGGGTCAGGGCACGGCCAATCAGGCTGTTGGGTAGGTCCGCGCCCTCTACTAAATGCCGGTAGAAGTCTTCGGGACCAACAATAGCAGTCGGAACAATCGTGTAGCCGTGCTTCGCGGCGAGTTTCACAAAACCGTAGCGTTCCTTCCAAAGAAGCGTGTATTTCTCTTTCGTTGATTTGGTAGCTTCGTGGGCGCCGCCGGGGAAAACCAACAGGTCACTGCCATTTTCCATTAGCGCCGAGCAAACATCGGGGTGGCCAATAACCGCTCCCTGATTCAAGAGCGCGGATTCGTTGATGGAATTCCACATAAACTTGTCGCTTAGCGCCCGTAAAAACCGACCCTGCTCGGCTAACATCGGTAAACCAATAATTGGGCCGTCTACCGCATACATGGCGTGATTGGCTACAAATAGGCAGGGCTTGGCCGGAATTTTGTTTGTATTAATCAATTGCGGTTGGAACATCCGCTTGATGATTTTATAGCTTAGATTCCTGATTTTTGAGTCAGGAGGGGAAACCTGTAGCGCTTTATCAATGTAGCGATTGAGGTCTTCGCCGCTATAGGGTTCTGTGTTTTTATCCGTAAATGCCATGTAGTGATCCTGCTCAAGGCTTGGGCGTCCGGGCATTTTAGCAGAGCAGCAGGGGAATAGTAATTTCGTCGATTTTACGTGCCTTAGGTCATCGCTTACGTTTGTGTAGCAGGTTTCTTGGGCAAAAATTCATCTAAATGACCTTGCCAATTTACCCCAACACTCAGTTTTACATCTTTGGCGGTAATGGCGTCGCCGCATTCGGAGCAGTGGGTGCTTGGGTGCATATGCAGGCCGCAGGTTTTGTGGGTGTGCACGATAGGCGCACCGCGTTCGTCACTCATGTGTTTGTCGCCCCAGCTGACTAAGCCAAGTATCACGGGATAGAGTTCTAGTCCTTTATCACTCAGTCGGTATTCTTCACGTAAAGGACGCTCTTGGTAAGGCGACTTATAGAGAACGCCGTAGCTAACAAGCTTTTTAAGCCGATCAGTGAGCACATGGCGAGTAATACCTAGGCGTTGTTCGAAGACGTCGAATCGCCTTATTCCAAGGAAGCTGTCGCGAAGTATGAGTAAGGTCCAGCGGTCGCCGACAACGGCGAGTGTGCGGGCGAGAGAACATGGTTGTTGGTCTAAGTCTTCCCAGCGCATTGCGCAATCCTCTGTGTTGGGTATCGCTAGAATAAATTGACAAGTTCTAAAAAGGAACCTATATTTTATTGGTTCCTTTTTAGAACTTAAGGTGAGATATGGCAAGGAAAGAGAACAGGCGGCCAGTGACGGTGGTGATTGGTGCGGGCGATGCGACCGGCGGCGCTATCGCCAAGCGTTTCGCGCGTGAGGGCTTTGCGGTTGTGGCAACACGCCGAAATGCCGAGGCTTTGCAGCCCTTGCGAGCGGAGATCGAGGCGGAAGGCGGTATTATGCATGCGCTAGGCTGTGACGCACGAAAAGAAGGGGCGATGGTGGGCCTGTTTGAATTTATCGAACGCGATATTGGCCCGGTAGCGGTAGTGGTGTTCAATATTGGCGCGAATGTTATGTTTTCGATTACGGAAACTACGGCGCGGGTATATCAAAAAGTGTGGGAAATGGCGGCGTTTGCGGGTTTTCTCACTGGTCGCGAGGCGGCAAAAGTGATGCTGCCAAGGAGCAAGGGTACGATCATTTTCACTGGGGCCACGGCTTCTTTGCGTGGGGCTAGTGGTTTTAGCGCCTTTGCCAGTGCCAAGTTTGCGCTGCGTGCTTTAGCGCAAAGTATGGCTCGAGAGCTCGGCCCGCAGGGTATCCACGTAGCACACTCTATTATTGATGGCGCAATTGATACTGCGTTTATTAAAGACAATTTCCCCGATAAATATGCAAGCAAAGCACAAGCTGGGATTCTTGATCCTGAGCATATTGCAGAGCAGTATTGGCAAATACATCGGCAAGCCAAAGATTGTTGGACGCATGAATTTGATCTGCGCCCGTGGCAAGAAACCTTTTAGCAGGAATGGTAATCATGACTAAAGCAGTAGAGTTCTTTTTTGACGTGGGTAGTCCGGCAAGTTATGTTGCGTGGGCACAAATGGCGGCCCTTGCTGAGCGCAGTGGCGCCGAAATTATTTATAAGCCAATGTTGCTAGGCGGTGTATTTAAAGCGACAGGCAATCAATCACCTGCAATGATTCCAACTAAAGCGCGCTATATGATGGTGGATCTGCAGCGCGCCGCAGATTATTACAATACGCCCTTCAAATTTAATCCGCATTTTCCAGTCAACACCTTAATGTTAATGCGGGGCGCCGTTGCCTATATCGATAGCCCGCGATTTCACGATTATTTAAACGCTATTTTTACAGCGCTGTGGGTAAATGCAAAAGACATGACAACGCTAGACGGCGTGAGCGAGGTTTTAAACGCTGCCGGTTTCGACCCCGCTGAAGTGCTAACGCTGTGTGAGCGGGATGAAGTCAAAACTCGACTGAAGGACATTACCAACGACGCGATTGAGCGCCATGTTTTTGGTGCACCCACGTTCTTCGTTGGTGATGAGATGTTTTTTGGCCAAGATCGCCTGGACTATTTGGAGCGCGCTTTACAGTAATTTGCAGTGGACGATAGCTTACAGAAATAAGCGGCCTATTAAGGTAGAAACAGCGGTTTCTGTTTTTAGAATCCGCGGGCCTAGGCTAAAACTCTGCATTCCAGTCGCGATAAGTTTTTCGCACTCATAGGGAATGAACCCACCTTCTGGACCAATGGCGAGTACGCATTCTTGCTGAATAGCCTGAGGTGGACCTTGATCAGAGTAGGGGTGGGCGAGCAGCCCGATTTTATTTGCTAGGAGCCTCGGCAATTCATCTTCAACAAAAGGTTTGAAACGAGTTGCCCGACGCAGTGTGGGTAGCATCGTGTCACCAGCTTGCTCTAAACCTTCTAACATCGCTTTGTGCAATGCCGCGTCACTGACAAGCGGGCTTTGCCAGTAACTTTTGTCAACGCGGTAGCTATTAAGCAGAATGATTTCTGCCGCGCCGAGTTCGGTTGCCGCGCGAATGATTCGCCGTGCCATTTTGGGCCGAGGTAAGGCAAGGATTAGTGTTAGTGGTAGCTTTGCCGGTGGCGGGTTACGTAGTTCAAATTCAAGGCTGACGCCGGTACCTGTTATGGCGGTGATAATTGCCTTGCCAGTAAGACCATTTAGTAAGCCGATCTTGAGGGTGTCGCCAGCCGATGCGCGCAAAACATGGCGAATGTGTTTTGCGCGCTCGTCATTGAGGGTTATTTGCTTTGTTGTGGTGTTGGCGCCTAAGTCTTCAGGCTGCAATAGCAGCAGATTCATTAAGCGGGTTCAGCCCACAAGTCGTAGTCGTCTGAGTCGATGATATTCACGACCAGTGCGTCGCCGGGTTTGACGTCGGTAAAGCCATCGAGGTAAACCTTGCCATCAATCTCAGGGGCGTCGGCCACACTGCGGCCAATTGCGCCTTCTTCATCTACGGTGTCGATGAGTATTTCTTGCTGCGTGCCAATTTTGGCGCGTAGGCGCTCTGCTGAGATTTCTTGCGCGACCACCATAAAGCGCTGCCAGCGGTCTTTTTTAATGTCGTCGGGAACGTGGTCTTCTAAGTCATTGGCAGTAGCGCCTTCGACCGGTGAATACTCAAAGCAACCGACGCGGTCGAGCTGCGCTTCTTGTAGCCAATCGAGCAGAATCTGAAAGTCTTCTTCGGTCTCGCCGGGAAAACCGACAATAAAGGTAGAGCGAATAACTAAATCGGGACAAATTTCACGCCATTTTTTAATTCGGTCGAGGGTTTTTTCCTGATGCGCTGGGCGTTTCATGGCCTTTAGCACTTTTGGGCTGGCGTGCTGAAAAGGAATGTCTAAATAGGGCAATATTTTGCCTTCAGCCATTAGCGGAATGACATTGTCGACGTGAGGGTAGGGGTAAACATAGTGTAAGCGTACCCAAACGCCCATTTCGCCTAGGGCCTCGCACAACTCTAACATGCGGGTTTTAATGGGCTGGCCATTCCAGAAGTCGAGCTTGTACTTGGTGTCTAGGCCATAGGCGCTGGTGTCTTGGGATACCACCAGAATCTCGCGCACACCGGCGTCAACCAAGCGCTTTGCTTCTTCCAACACGCTGCCAATGGGGCGGCTCACGAGATCACCGCGCATAGATGGGATAATGCAGAAACTGCAACGGTGGTTGCAGCCTTCGGAAATTTTCAAATAGGCATAGTGACGGGGGGTGAGCTTAATGCCCTGCGGAGGAACTAGGTCGACAAAGGGGTCGTGATTTTGTACTGCCGGCGCCCATTCGTGCACTGCGCCAACCACTTCTTCGTAGGCGGCCGGGCCACTCACAGCCAATACATTGGGGTGCACAGCGCGAATTTTGGCGTCGTCGCCCATGCAGCCGGTAACAATCACCTTGCCGTTTGCCTTTAGGGCTTCACCAATGGCGTCTAGCGACTCTTGCTTGGCGCTGTCGATAAAACCACAGGTATTGACCACCACCACGTCGGCGTCGTCATAGCTGGGCACAATATCGTAGCCCTCCATGCGCAGTTGGGTGAGAATACGTTCGGAGTCTACCAGTGCCTTGGGGCAGCCTAAACTCACGAAACCGACTTTGGGATTGGTCATAGAAACCTCTGAAATGCTTTAAGCGGCGCATTTTACCGGAATGGGGGGCTGGCGCCTATGTTTCTGTGATTAGTGACGCGGAATCATGGTTGGAGGTCATCAGACGTCAGGAGTCAGACGTCTGATGGGAACTCCGTAATAGCGCAGCAGTCAATTTCTCACAGCACGGAGCAGTTACATGACACCAGCCATTAATCTCGCCAAAAAACATAAAATAGCGCATACCGTGCATGAGTATAGCCATGACCCGGCGAGTCACTCCTACGGCCTTGAGGCGGTTGAAAAGCTGGGCTTGAATTCTGCTCAGGTGTTTAAAACCTTGGTGGTGGCCCAGGAGCCTAAGGGCTTAGCGGTGGCCGTGGTGCCGGTGGCGGGGCAGTTAAATTTAAAAGCCATGGCCAAGGCGCTTAAAGTGAAGAAGGTTGCGATGGCGGCCCCTGCTGATGTGGAGCGCTCTAGTGGCTACGTGCTGGGCGGGGTCAGCCCGCTGGGACAGAAGCGCTTATTACCTACTGTGGTTGATGCATCGGCGTCTGAATTTGCGACGATATTTGTTAGCGCGGGGCGTAGGGGCTTGGAAATTGAGTTGGCAGCGCAAAATCTATTGGATTTGACTGCGGGGCTTTTGGCGCCGATAGCGCAGTTGGATTGATCAGTATTTATAAGGAGATAGTTATGAATAAGCCTGTTTTGAGCAACAAGAGCGCAGTGATTTTAGGCTTAGCGCTGGTGATCGGCCTATCTGCATTAGGTCTATTAATCGGCAAGGCTGGGGTGGATTACCGGCAATTTGAGCGCAGCGTCGCGGTTAAGGGCCTGTCTGAACGCGAATACCCTGCGGATGTGGTGATTTGGCCAATTCTTTTTACCGAGGCCAGTAATGACCTCCCCAAGCTGTATACCCTGCTGGACCAGCGAATTGCCACAATCCAAAGCTTTTTAGAGGAAAAAGGCTTTAAAACCGAAGAAATTACCGTGTCTGCGCCCGCTATTACTGATAAATCGGCACAACAATACGGCGGTAATAATGGCGCTCAGTTTCGCTACACCGCGGAGCAAAGCATAACCGTCTATTCGGTGCAGATTGATCGTGTGAGGGAGGTTAGCCGGCAGTTATCGGTATTGGGTAAGCAGGGCATTGCCTTTACCGGCAATAATTATCAGGCGCAAACAGAGTATTTGTTTACCCGCTTGAATGAGGTAAAACCGGCAATGATTGAGGAGGCGACCCGTGAAGCGCGGGCCGTCGCTGAAAAATTTGCGGCAGACTCAGACAGCGTATTAGGGAAAATTAAGCGGGCCTCGCAAGGGCAGTTCACCATTGGCGATCGCGATAAAAACAATCCCCATGTTAAAAAGGTGCGGGTCGTCTCCACGGTGGAGTATTATTTGTCTGACTAAACCGTGACAGATAACAATAATGAGGTCGTGCAATGCCGTACCCGTGCTTTTTAGTGGCGCCGCTCTTGCGGTCTCTTCAATTGCTTGCCTTGTTCCTTGCTGTATTCGGCGTGTCGCCGCTAATACAAGCAGCGCAGTCGCTTAGTGAAGCTCAGTGGCAACAAGCTTATTCCGATCAGCACGAGACACTGCTTAAACGCCTAAACGGCAGAACCCCTGCTGGATTTAAGGCGGGCTTAACCTCTGGTGCAGCACAGCAGAAATTTAATAGCGATCGCGCGGTGTATGGCGTCCTACTTGCTGGTTCACAGCAGGCGAGTGGCAATCCAGTACAAATTTCACACTTCGGTCGCGGTATGATCGAACTGGAAGTCGCCTTCCGCTTGAAGCGTCGCGTTACGGAAGCCATCGCGGATATTGCTACACTGAAGTCAGTTGTCGCTGAAATTGCGCCCGCTTTTGAATTTCCTGACCTTGCATTGCTAACTCAGCCAAGCGATGGCATTTTGGGTATTGTTCGGGCAAATGTGGCGGCGCATAGTTTTGTGGTGGGCGATGCCGTTGCATTAAACGAGTTGCTCGGCAAGCCAATGGCCGACATCGACGAGATGGCGGTTAAGCTGCACAGCAATGGAGACTTAGTCCTTGTTGCAAGTAGTGGTGATATGCACGGTGGTCAGTGGCAGAATTTAATGAATCTAATTAATGACCGGATTGCCCACGGCTGGGTTATTGAGCCAGAGCAGTGGTTGTTAACGGGCGCTATTGGCAAAATGTTGCCCTTAGACACTGGACGCTACGAGGCGAAGGTTGATGGTTTAGGGGAGCTGGCGATAAATGTTCTACCCTGATTTTACTACACCTCCAGTGTGCTTAAGCCGCAGTAATGACGGATCGCAAGCCCGCACTTACGCAGTGCGCGAAGCAATTCACGGCTATCGTCTTTATTCAAAAAATCGCCAACAATGACGCATTCACCGCAGTGACTAATGCTAATTTGCAACGGGTCCCAAGGGTGGGGGAGAACCGTTACTAAGACGTTGCTGGTGTTTTTTGGCCATTGCCAGTGGTGTTCGCAGTTGCGATGGCCAAGGTCAATGCTGAGGTTTTGCGGGTCGATACAGACAGTGTGCTGCACCTGCAGCTTGCGAAAGGTTGCGCTCAACACCAGCCATAGCATGCTAAGCTCAAAACCGATAAATGGCAGTACCAGCCAAGCGCCATTGGCAGCAAAGCACACGCCAAGCACGCCGAGAAATAATGAAATGGTTTGAATTATACGACGGTTTTCAGGCCAGTCTGCCGAGCAATTTGGCCGCAGGATAATTTCTGAACGCTGTTCTATCTTGCGAATATCAATCATAGCCAAGTCTCCCTTGTGCTACCTTGAGTCTAGCAGCAGATTTGGGGAAATCGTATATCGAAAAAATAGCTGCTTTACGCGGCAGTCTGGCGCTAGGCTTTCCGATACACCATTAGCGCATTGTGGGTTGGGTCGCCACTTTGAAACAATCTGCGGCCGTCGCCGACAAACCCCGAGTTACTTAACCAGTTATCCAAAAAACTCAAACTGTAGAAGTGACGTAATTCCCGCTCGTTATAGTCCCAGCTTTCCTGCGTGCCCATATTGAACACATCGTGGGCGAGGCCGACTACCGCGCGCATCTTGGTGTTCTTTGCGTCGTGGTCTCTTATTAGCAGATAGGCACCGGGTTTCATGGTGTCGCGAATTGAACTCAGAAATTCCTCACGCAATGGAATTGGGCAGTGGTGCAGGCCAATAAATATTGAAACTAAATCCAGCGAATTATTTGCAATGGTCTTAGCGATGGCTGGGCGGTAGTTTGCCAGCGGAATAAAGGGCCCAGCTTGCCAAATTTGATTGCGATCTATCATGTCGCTTAATGAATAGCTCGGCGCTTTTTCGGCAATAAAATAGCGCTCGCCAACAATATTGAATTCCTCTTCCAGTGCGTCAATATAACGACCAGTTGAACCAAGTTCTAAATACCCTTCATAACGACGATCAGGGTCCAATAATTGCACTGTTTGTGTCGCCATTGTGCTTTTTTGTTTGTTTAATGCGGGTAGGGCAAATGTTAATTCAGCCAGAAAGGGCTTAATATCAGCGAGCTTGGTCTGCACATGTCGGTAGATATTTTGGTCAGTATTATAAGTCTCTGCGGCTTCCTGTATTAGCGTTTGCAGTTGCTGTTCAGGGTAAAGATGAAATACATTGATTAAGAAATTTAAGAACTCCTCGCGAAGCTGAGGATTGCGGTAGATAAATGCAAAATTACCGGTGCCAAGATCTTTGCCTCCGGGCAGTGCAGGTGCTGGTGTTAATCTTTCGATTTCGCCAAATGTCGGGGCGCTTATCGATGCACTGAGCAGGGCGATATATTTTATTAATTGGCGTCGTGATAAGAGTGTGGTTTTGCTTTTATTGTTCATGATGCTTAACTCATATTCAAATTTGGGCTTGGCCCAAACCAAATGGGACTTGATCTACCGTGTTCAAACTGAATAATACCAGCCGCTTTCAGCCCGCACGTGTACTTTGGCGTTTAATTCGTATTCTGGCAAGTATTCTGATTGTGGCTACCGTCGCTTTACTTATTGCTACAACAGTCACTGTGCTGGGCAGTGGAGACCCCGATTTCCAGCCACCAGCGTTGCCGTTGACCGTAAATGACGTGAGCAAATTGAATGCGGTACGAGTTGGGCAAGTTGTTCGGCCTGAGTCCATTGCCGATGTTCAAACGGCGCTGAGTTCGACGGCAGGCCGTGTTTCTATTGGCGGCGGACGCTTTAGTCAGGGTGGTCAAACGGCCTACCCAGATAGCCTGCATATCGACATGCGAAGCTTCAATAAGGTACTGGCGATCGACGTTGACCACAAAACGGTGACGGTGGAGCCCGGTATTCGCTGGCGTGATCTACAAACCGCCATCGACCCGCATAATTTGTCGATCAAAATAATGCAGACCTACGCTAACTTCACCGTTGGTGGTTCCCTAAGTGTGAATGTTCATGGCCGCTATATCGGTGAGGGGCCGTTGGTGGGGTCGGTTTTGGCGTTAAAACTAATGCTTGCCGACGGAAGTGTCATCGTGGCCTCGCCCGATATGAATGCGGATATATTTTATGGCGCGATTGGTGGTTACGGTGGCTTGGGGGTTATCGTTGAGGTCAGTTTACAGCTTGAAGACAATATTGCTGTAGAGCGTCGCGTAAAGGTAATGCCAATTGAGGAATACGCCCAACATTTTCGGAGCAATGTCCGCGATAAGCAAAATGTGGTTTTTCACAACGCGGATATTTATCCACCCCACTACAATCGCTTGCGGGACGTTAGCTGGTTTGCCAGCGACAAAACACCAACAGTTACTGAGCGATTGATTCCCGAAGACAAAGATTACTACTGGCAGGTAAAAGCGGCGGAATTTGTTGCGGCCTCCAATTTTGGCAAGTGGACGCGTGAGTACTTTATTGATCCGATAGTGTATTTTCCTGAGCGCGTGGAGTGGCGTAATTACGAGGCCAGTTATGACGTAGCAGAGTTAGAGCCAGCGGATCGTTCGGAATACAGCTACGGATTGCGAGAGTATTTTGTACCTGTTGAGCGCTTTGATGAATTTCATGTCTTGATGCGGGATATCTTTCAGCGCAACAAGGCCAATATCATTAATGTTAGCGTACGCCACGCTAAGGCTGACCCGAATACGCTGCTTAATTGGGCGAAGTCGGAAGTTTTTGCCTTTGTGGTTTACTACCGTCAGGGCACCGATGCCGAGGCAAAAGCGGCGGTGAAGGTGTGGAGCAGTGAGATGATCGACGCTGCTATTGCTATGGGCGGCGCCTATTACCTGCCTTACCAACTACAGGCGAGCTCCGAACAGTTCGCCGCAGCGTATCCAAAGGCACAAGAATACTTCGCACTTAAGCGCCGTCTTGATCCAGAAAACCGCTTTGCCAATTTACTTTGGGAAAAATACTATCCGCAAAATCGCGATTTATTAGCAGAAACCAAAGCAAACTTAGGTAACTACTATCGGGGTGAAGAGCAAAGTTTTCTCACCATTCCGGAATGGTATTTGGTGTTTCAGCCCAAGGAGTACGCTGATTATTTAGCCGAAGGGCGCAACCCGAGCAATTTCCCGTTTTACGAAAGCATCGATGAATATTGGGCGCTTTATGACCGAGCCATCGCGATTAGCCGCCAGAACTATCCAGCCAATGCCGAGTATCAAACGATGTTGCAGGTTATTGGTATTAGCACCACCCTGGAGTATTTGGCTAAGGGCGCTTACGAGGCGAGCATAGGGCGATTTACTCGCTGGACGGCAAGTGGCGAAGACACAGAAGAAGATAAATTTATTCAGCAGGCGCACCGGGCATACAGTGAATTGATATTCGATGAAGCGTGGTATGAATTCGACTTTGCCGCTTGGCGTGATCGCATTTGGGCAGAAACCAGTTTGTGGGGGGATCATCCCTTGCGCAAATGGGAGCGTAAATTATTCTTTAGCGCTGAGTTTGGACTGAAGTCGCTTTACGCGAAAGCGATTAAATATGCTGCCGAATCGACCTATGGCGAAACTGATAAGCGAATTTACCTCACCGCTCAGCGAGTGATGAGCAATAGCATTCGATTGCCGAAGGAGCCTGATGGCGTCGAAATGCTCGCCGGGGGTGGCGACGATTTCTTGATGGCACTGCCGCGCTGGGGTGGCTTTACCAAAACCATGCCGCGCTTTGCCAGCGACGAATGGGCCATTATGGATATTTCCGGCAACCACCAAATAGTCGTTTCGCTATTAGGTCAAGCGGGCGTAGAAACTTCAGCGCTCGCCGGCAGCGAATTGTTTAGATCCCCATTGGTTTCAGATGACGAGCGGGAGCGAATATTTGTGCTAGTTGGCGTAGCAGACTTAACGCATTTCCTAGAGGACCTTTCTGGCAATCAGGCTAATACGCAGTTAGAGCTTGAACATATATTTGATTATTAATAGCGAGAATATGAAATGCGGCGCTGTGTCCGCCAAAGGGCGTGGGTATGTCGATTGAATAGCCCTTTGGCGTTGATCACTTAGCCATGACATCTAGCAGTAAGTAAGTGTTGTAGGCGACAAAGAAAAAGAGCAGTACGCAGCCTTTGATGCGGTTTAGTTGTCCTGTTTTACGAAAACCGAAGGTCATCACAAGCAAACCGACGGTCATCAGCATCATCGTTGCCCAGTCGCGGTGAACAATGTCGGCTGGAAATGAGCCCATTGGTTTGATAACACCGGCAATGCCGATGACCGCGAGCAGGTTAAACATATTCGACCCCACCACATTGCCAATGGCGATATCGTGCTCACCGCGCCGCGCCGCGATAACCGAGGCGGCTAGCTCGGGGAGGGAGGTGCCAAAGGCAACAATCGTTAAGCCAATAATTAGATCACTTACCCCCAGAGAATGGGCGACAGTCACCGCACCCCACACCAATATTCGCGAACTGATGATCAGTGCGACTAAGCCTACCACTAGCCAGAAAAGGGCTTTTTGTATTGGCATCGCTTGCGCTAATAGCAATTGATCTGTTTCGGTTTCTAAGTTATCACCTCGCGTGCGCAGCGCCACAAATATGGTCCAGCTGACAAGTCCAATAAACCCTGTCAGCAACAAAAGAGATTCGAACCGAGTGAGTGCGCCATCAAGCAAAATGAAACCGACTAATCCGCCAATCAGTGTGAGTAGCGGCAGCTCCTTGCGCACGATATTTGAATGAACGCTGATCGGCGATATTAATGCGGTAATGCCGAGGATCAAGCCGATGTTCACGATATTTGATCCAATCGCATTGCCTAGAGCGAGGTCTGGGTTGCCGTCTAGCGAGGCCATTGCCGAGACCACCATCTCGGGAGCCGATGTACCAAAACCGACAACCACCATACCAATCAGTAAACTTGGCATACCCAGATGTTTCGCGGTAGCGGCGGCGCCGTCAACAAAACGGTCCGCGCTCCAAATTAGCAGTGCGAATCCTCCGAGGATGGCGATTAATGCGAGAGTCATGTCTACGTACTACCTGAGGATGAATTACGGTTGGCTTAATTGGCGTGATTGTGGCAGTGGGTGAACTTAAGAATGTCTGCATAGAAGTGCCGACAGCTTCTCATGCCGCTTGAGTTGAAATCCACCTATATTGTGAACTTTATTCAAGCGGTATTTTTTCATTCTAAACCTTAACAAGCATTAAGGTGCCGCGCGGAAATTTGCCACGCGGCTTACAAAGTTTTAAGGGATAAGTGCTAAGGATTCTTGGAGTTCCTCGGGGCTAGGTCTGAGCTGTTTAAGGCCTTTTTGCTCGCGCCACACGCCAAGAAAATATAGGATCGGCGAGGCAATGAAAATTGACGAGCTAGTGCCAACAATAATGCCGAATAGCATGGGCTTGGCAAAGCTCGACACTGCATCGCCGCCGGCCACGGCCATTGGCAGTATCGCCAATATAGTGGTTGCCGATGTGAAGATTGTACGCGTCAATGTTGAGGAGATACTTTCGTTTAGTATGCGTAGCAGCGGCGCATTAGGATCTGCACGCAGTCCCTCGCGCACGCGGTCAAATACAACCACTTTGTCGTTAATGGAATAGCCAATAAGTGCGAGTAGCGCCGCGACAGCGGTTAAGTTGAACTCCAGCCCAGTTAAGGCAAAAAAACCAATGGTTTTGGTGATGTCTAACCCAATGGTGGCGATGGCCGCGGTGGCGAAATGCGACTCGTATCGAATCCACAAATACACTAGCATGCCAGCGGCGGCCAATAACAAGGCAAGTATGGAGGCGTCGGCAAAGCCGCCGCTGATTTTAGGGCCAACCATATCAACGCGGGGAAAGGTTGCCCCAGGGTCTTCACTGAGGATGGCGGCTTTCAGTGAGTCAATTTCGTTGGCGCTTAATTGCTTGTCGCCGCTATGTGCGGGTAGCCGAACCAGAAACTGCTTGTCCTCACCAAACTCCTGAATGCTTGCCCGATCAAAGTCGTGGGCCAGCAGATTACTGCGCAAACCCTGCACCGAGAGCTGCTCAGTTTTCACATTCACTAAGGTTCCGCCGGTGAAGTCGACGCCATAATTTAGGCCTGCGCCAAAAAATAGCGCCACCGAGCCCAGCGACAATATTGTAGACAGCGCCAAGCCCATAAACCGCCCGCCGAGGAAGTTTGTATTGCGCTTGCTAAGCCGATCCAGCATGGCAAAGCCAGAGAAAGTAAGCACATCTCTTTGGCGCTTGCGTATATGCCATTTAATCAATGCGCGAGTCACCGCAATAGAGGTAAACATCGATGTGACTAGGCCAATGGCAATTGTCACCGCAAAACCGCGAACAGGGCCATTGCCGAACATAAATAACAGGCTAACCGCGATAAGGGTGGTGACATTGGCGTCGATAATCGTTGCATAGGCTTTATCAAAACCGGCGTTGATGGCGGCCATTGCGCGCTTGCCGCGTGCCGATTCCTCGCGGATGCGCTCGTTGATCAGAATATTGGCATCAACGGCCATGCCGATGGTTAGAATAATACCGGCAATGCCTGGCAGGGTGAGCGTGGCGTTTAGCAGGCTTAATATGCCGACGATCAGGCCAATATTAATGGTCAGGCTCGAACAGGCAATTAAGCCCCAGCCTCGATAGATGGCCGTCATAAATAGTAAGACTAAAGCGGCACCGAACACGCCGGTAAGCAAACCCATTTGAATGGCATCGCGGCCAAGGTCTGGGCCAACGGTACGCTCTTCAACAACCGCCAAGGGCGCAGGTAAAGCGCCTGCGCGGAGTAGCAGGGCGAGGTCACTCGCTTCACTCGATGTAAAATTGCCTGTTATTTCACCGCGACCGCTGCCAATAACACCTTGTATTATCGGTGCCGTAATCACCTCATTATCAAGGACGATTGCCAGTGCTCTACCAATATTTTTGCGGGTCATGTCGCCAAAGAGTTTGGCGCCGACATTGTCGAGTGCAAAGGTGACTACCGGTTCGCCGGTATTTTGGTGAAAGCCTAAATTTGCGTCACTAATATGCTCGCCTTTCATGGCAATCTGTTTTTCTAAGGTATAGGTTTGCTGGTCTTGACTGCTTAGCACCGTCATTGTCGGTATTGTGCTTTGCGGGCGCGCTACCCAGTGAAAAGACATTTGCGCCGTTGTGCCCAATAGTTGGCGAATATAAGCGGGGTCGCTGACGCCTGGCATTTGAATGAGTACGCCATCGTCGCCTTGCTTGCTAATACTTGGCTCAACCAAGCCGGTTTCATTGAGCCGCCGTCGAACTACTTCTAGGCTGCGGTCTAGGGCGTCTTTTCTGATTTGCGCAATATATTCTTCCGTCAGTGTGATGCTCAGGGTGTTTTCTTGGCCAGCGACTTTAAACATTCGCACGCCGGCAGCGGTTCTATTATGCTCAGTGGCCAGTGCCTTAGCTTTTTCTAAGTTTGCAGCGTTGCGCAAACTTAGCTGCCAGTGTGTGCCGTCGCTCTGCGGCTTTGCGTAGGCGATCTTGTTCTCTCGCAGCTGCGCCAATAACTGCTCCGCAGCGCGCTCTACCGCGCCGTTAATGAGTGGGGTGGTATCAGCGCTCATAAGCAGGTGTGAGCCGCCCTGCAAGTCTAAGCCCAGTTTTAAGGTGTTGTGCGTGAACCACGCTGGTAAGTTTTCTTGCGCCTTGGCATTCAAAAAGTTAGGAGCCGCGCTGCACAAACCAAGCAGTATGAGCAGTAAATAAATCACCGCCCGTGTATTAAAGAATCGCATGAATAATCCTTTCAATTTAATGAAATAAAAATCGAAGTACAAAAGCTAAGGAGGATTATTTAAACGGGGGGTGCGCGCAGCGGCGGTCTTAGATGAACTAGCGCTTGTAGGGCGGGAGCCCAGTTAGCCGCTGATTGTACAAGGCCAATAAAGCGCCAATTTAGTTGGCTAGTAGTAAAAATATTCGCGCTTGGTGTATGAAAGTGATGATCATTGTCATCACGCCCAGGTAAAAGCGGGGCATTGCTGCCATTGGAAAAAACAAAAACCTGAGCCGAGTCATGCTTATTAAAATTTTTGTCGGTATCCAGCGCCGCGGCTTGTAAGTTGACGCCAGTGGCGAGCATCCCAATAAGTGCAAAAAGCCAGGCAAGCATTGGCGGTGCGGCGCGCTTGTCTGGTTTTGTACTAAGTGATGGGCTGGGCATGGTGTTTAAATACAGTGTCTGCAGTTCGCGGATTATTGGGGCGAATCATTCTTTAATCAAGGCAAATAATACAGCTTCTATTGAGCAGCCTATTTGCGTGGCAATAGGCCGCTGGGTGGTGTGAACTTAGCTTCCAATCAAGATCAATTTTCCGGTTTTGGGGTCGCGGTAGACCTGCCCCAGCGCCTCGTAGCCGTCACCATTTTGAATTTGCTGTTGAACAGTCGTTGGCACACTGGGCAGTTCTTTGCCTAGGGAAATATCCTGCTGTTGTGGCTCGGTCTTAAAATGTTGCTGTAGGTCGGGGCTCATCGATACTAAGGCGGCAATTAAGCCGCAGGCAAATACCAAAATAATATCGACCAGATTGGCCATGGGGCCGAGGGGATCGTCGTTATTGTCGAGAAATTCACTGTCGCGCCACTTATCCATGTTGCTTAGTTCCCGAGGCGGCAAGCTGATGTAGGGCTTGGTCGTACCAGCGGCGGCGCAGGCGGGCGAGTACAAAGCCGATCATACCAGCAAACAGGCCGATCACGGTGGTGTCGAAGGCCACGGTCATGGCAGTGGTGAGAATGCGCAACTCACCTTCGCCAAGCGCCGCTAGGCCTGGTCCTAACGGAATTAAGGTACCCATCAAACCCAGCATGGGCGCGAGGCGGGTAATAAAGTCAGCGCGCTCAATGCGGCGTTTACCGGCGAGCACTAGGGCATCGCGGTTACCAGCGTCGCGGAGTTTGCGAATGCCACCCCAGCGCTCGCCAATGCTAATGCCCACTTCGTAAATGGCCAGTGCGACAAAAAATAATAATGCCCAAATCACCGGCTCTAAGAGCAGTGAAGTGATCTGGTGCATAAGCCCTTGAGACAATCCAGTAACCATAGTGAACTCCATTTAGAATTTAAGCTGACGACCGCGCCACAGGCCGCTGACGAGCAGTAATATTGCCGCTGCAAATAGCCATGGCAGATAGGGACTAATGGCGCTGGCTGATGTTTGTTGTTCAGCTGACGCTGCTTCTGACTGCTGCTTAGACGCGGTCGCCTGCTGGCTAATTTGCGCAGTAGTATTCGCGTCTAGCTGCACTTCCTGAATATGGCTTGGCGAGCTGCTTGCTTGCGCTTCCGGTGTCAGTCGGCTTTTTGCCAACACCGCCTCTAGTTGCTGCGCACGCTCGGGGCTGAGCTGCTTTTTCACCAGCGCATACATGGGGTGATTGGCGTGGGTGTGGCCACTGCCAGGGTTGCCGTGGTCAATAATATTGTCGCTAAATTGCGCGGCCAATTGTTTAACGGTGGCAGCGTCGGCTTGCCAAAAGCCTTTGTCGATGGCGACCAGCATCACCGCCAGAATATTGCTCTGCACATAGCGGTTATTGTCTTGGGCCAAAAATTCCGCCAGCCCGAGATGCATGGCATCGTCCACATAAATGGCTTTCACTTCTTCCCATACGCGGTCATTGATTATGTCGGGGCTAGTCACCTGCCAGCCCCAGAGGTATTCAATAAATTCGCTACCCATGGTGCGGGCGCCGGAATAGCCTTCGGCCATAAGGGGTTTAATCCATTGGGGATTAAAAAAGCGGCCGCGCAATTCCGACAGTAGGGCCTCGGGCAGGGCGTCGATATGCAGATTGCGGTTGTCGGCATGGTTGATCACCGCGCTGGCAGGTACTTTGCCGCTCACGGTTTCCACCGCCAAATTAAAACCGCCGAGGTAGTCAAAGGCGTCGTTATTGTCGATTAAACCGTAAAGATGGCTGGCGCGGCCCAGATAGGTTTGCGATACCCCCGTAAGCTGGCGACGGAATAAAGTTTGCGCAGATTCGCCGTGTAAACCCACTCCGTAGGCGTGGCCCATGCGCTTAACAAAGACCTCGGCCAATTCGCTGCGGTCCTGCCACGAGCCGCTGCGTTCAACCATGCGATTAACCCCTGCGCCGTAGGCACCTGGCGCAATGCCAAATACCCGCACACTGGCTTGACGGCCTAGGTCGGCGGCCGAGATTGCGGGGCTGGCGGCGAGTAATTCCCGCGCCTCGTTCACCCAGTTATTGGCGACTTGGTTTTTGTCCAGCGGTTCGCTGCCGCTTTCGTGAGGTTCGTCTAGGGGCGTTAGCGCAGCGTTTAGGGCCAAACTCAATGCGGGGTAGTCGCGACGAATTAAGTCGCTGCTGGCATCCAGTGCGAGTAATCCGGCCTTGTCAAGCAGCAATAAATGCTGGCCGTAGAGATCGCGGAACAAGCCCGAGGTGGTAAAGACCACATCGAAACGGCGGGGCTGCTCGGGGCCAAGGGGCAGGCGTTCTAATCCTTTAATAATGCCGCGACTATTCCAAATGGGCCGCACGCCGAGCAGCTTCATGCCAAAGGCAATCATCGCGCCCTCGTCGCGCACGGCGTCGGAGGCCCATAAAATAATGCCCTGCTTATTATTCGCAATATCGGTATTGGCAAGGGCGACCCCAGACTCGCCAGCCAGTACTTTGGCGGCCAGTGCCGTGCCTACTTCGACTCCAACGCGGGTGGGTAAGAGGCTGCCGTCCAGTGCATAAAAATTGCGGCCGGTGGGCAGGGCCTCTGGGGTGCGAATGGGGTCATTGCCTTTACCTGGCGCCACAAACTGGCCGTTAAGGCCGTTGAGCAGGGCGCGCATTTCAGCGGCGGGTGAGGCGCTGAGTTTACTCAGCCAGTCGCTGCGCTTACTGCTGTCGGCGGTTTCACCCTGCAGCATGGAATTGAGCATGGTGTCGATGGCCTTGGGCTGCCAGTCGCGGCCAAACACGTGCAGGCCCAAGGGCATGAATTGCTCTTGGAGCTTGGTAAGGTAGTGGCCAATTTCGTGGAGTAAGAAATCGTCGTCAATTTCGTCAAAACCGACGCCGCGCACTTGCAGTTCTTCGTCCATGCTGGCGATAAGCTCGTCGCGTAAATTGAACTCATCCACCTTGCGGCGAAGGGTTTCTATGGCGCGGGCTTTGGTGCTGCCATCGCTGGCGGCTTCTGCGCTTTCAATTAGCTGCCGCAGTTCCAGCAGTTTGTCGTATAGCTCGGTGGCGGCAAGTGGCGGCGTGAGATGATCGACCATCACCGCCAAGCCCCGGCGCTTGGCCTGAATGCCCTCGCCAACGCCATCGACAATATAGGGGTAGATACCCGGTAAGTCGCCAGCCGCAATACTGGGGTAGTCACTGGATGAAAGCCCCACGCTGCGTTTGGGCAAAAATTCATAGGTAGAGTGACGACCAAGGTGAACAAGGGCGTCGGCTTTAAACACGTCCTGCAAATAATGGTAAAAAGCCAAATATTGGTGCGGTGGTGGGAAGGACATATTGGCGTGCAGCAGTTCTTCGTTTAACTCCCAGCCGCGCGGTGGCTGGGGGCCAAGAAAAACATTGCCAAACTGCACGCCGGGAATAAGTACCTTGTTGTCCCACACCATCACCTTGCCGGGCGCTTTGCCCCAGCCGCGAATACCTTCAATACCAATGTCGATTAAGGCGCGGTTGAGTTCTTGGCTGGCTTGCCAGTCTAGGCTTTGGCCGCTGGCCGCCTGTACTAATAAATTCTGATATTCGCCGCCCAGCTGGGCGAGTAAATCTAAGGCGCGGCTGCGGCCGGAGTGGCGCACACCATCTAAGGCGTGGTGTAAATCCGTGAGGGTGTTTTCCATGCGGGCGCGAATTAGCGCTAACTGATCTTGGCGCTCAGTAACCGAACTGAGTTCGGCCAGTGCGGCCAATTGGGTCTGTAAACTTTGCTGTAATTCCCCGAGCGGGCCGTTGACCATTTCTGCACGTATCGCTGGCGGCAGGGTGTTAAACCACTGCTGGTAGGCGTGGCTGGAGACGGAATTGATTTGCCCAGACATGGCTGCAAGCGCCGCAGCGTCTTCGGGTAAATTCACGCCTTTGGCTTGGAGTAGGTCGAGTAGCGCGTCGGCATCGGCGGGCAGTTCGCCAGTGTTATAGCCAGCCGTGCGGAGGGCGCGGAGTATTTCGAGCAGGCTCTCTGGCACATTGAGATTGTCGGCGCCAATATTGTGACGACCCGGGGGGTGGTTGTAATACACCACCGCAACGCGTTTGTCGGCATTGGGTTTCTCTTGCAGGATTAGCCAGCGGGCTAGCCGCCGTGTTTGGCGCTGGATTTCATCGGTAAGGGGTTCGCTGCGGTAAACGCTGGCGCCGGTGCGCGGGTCGATTTTGGCGGTGGCGGCCAGTGCTAACACTTGGGGTTGGGACACCCCTTGCAACTCGGGCATGGCCACGCGGTAGTGTACTGAGTCACGGGGAATACCCTCGGCGGAGAGCTGCCACTGGGCGCTAGACCACTCGCTGATGCGAATGCCTTTTAATATTGGCAGCTTGAGTTCTTCTAAAATCGTGGTTACCGCTTCGCGACCCTCGCCGCCGCCAATCACAAAATCTTGCAGGGCAATAATGGCCGCAGGGCTATTTTTAAGCGGGCCACGCATGGCGGTTTGAATGGTTTCTAACGCCGCGACACTGGGCTCGCCCCAAGCCGCCAACACCGAAATACACTGCCATGTTTGCGCTGCGCAAAGCTGCTGGTGCAAGGTCCAGTCGCCGCTTAAGTCGGCGGTATCGTGGTCGATAATCCACATTGTGCGCTGTGCGGGCTTGAGATGGGCATTCAATTCGGCGGCACTGAGCCAGTCGGCGCCACCGCCGTGGTGCAGGGCAAAGCGCAGGGGCGCGACCTCTTCTAGGCGGGGGTATTCTGCGCTGCTGTTGGTCAGCATTTGCAAGAGGCTGGCGGCATTGTTCACCGAGCGGTTTAGCCAATAGGCGCGGGCTTGTAACCAGTCAGCGTAGCGCGGCGCTTGCTTTTGACTTTTTGCCAAAGCAGCAGCGTTCTGTACACCTGCTTTGTCAGCGAGAATATCCTCTGGCAGGCTTCTGCCAAATATCTCGCCGTGGCGACCTTTTTGCAGGGGCATGAGCGCGCGGTCGCTGTGCAACACCGTACGCAGCTGCTGGTCGGGGTAATTCATGGCCAATAAACGCGGCACGTCTTCGCCAAATATAGCCACTAATAAAAGCCGGTCGCTATGGCTGATCAGAGCTTGTAGCTCATTGTCGCTTAGCTTGCTTATTTGCTGAACGGTGCGAATTTGAATCGTTAAATCTTGGCGCTGTTCTAGCAGCTGGTGGGCACCTGCTATCAGGGTAGGTGCTGAGCGGTCAGAGACAATGGCGGTGATATTCAATGCGATTGCACTGGTGGCGTTAAGCAGTAGGAGCAAGGCAAACAGATTTCGGACTAGATTTTGAATACGGCCAGACATAGTATTTTCCCGCCGTAGCTCGCCCGCATACGGCTGTTGAACAAGGTGGGAATAAAACGCGGACAGGGTGCTTGGCAGACTATGGTTTTAGCTATGGCTATGGACCAAAAAGCGAATCCGGTGTGACACCCCGCCACGTTCTATTCTTGGGTTTCTGGCCGGTCTCCGGACTCACAGAGTGCGCGATAAAACTCACGCAGTAGCTATTTATAGCAACTATTCGCCTTCCCACGATTTACGCAGTGGCTGTCAGGACCTAGGTGGCCTGACGGAATAGTGTTCTCTGTTTACCGTTGCGGGGGCAGTACAGGCATTGCTGGTTTAAAATTTGAACGCAACGCACCTGTTTCCCGTTTAAGTTGCACGCAGTGATTATGCGACGCAAGCACCTGAAACTTTGGCGCCAAGGATACGCGCTGGGGGTGGGGAGTCAAGATTTAGCCTACGTTGTTGGGCAATTACGCAGCTCAAGTTTTGTTGATTAATCCATAAACTTGCTAGGCATTAAAATCATATATCGGTCAAAAATTTGATTATATGCCATATGCCTCTACTATTTGAGAGTTGCCCGGTCACCATTCGCAGCACAGATGCTAGGGGCGGATGCCGGCGGCTTGTGACTATGAATTGCCGGGAACGTCGTCTCATTGACCGAAAAACTTGCTAAAAGTACGTCGTGGCCAATGTCTCATTAATCTATTGCTCACATAATATGGTGTGAGTAATATGCAATGAATAATTTTTAGAAAGATATCGTTGTCACCAGAGCTGAGTAGCCACCGTGAATAGTGGCTTAACTTACATAACAATAAATCTGCCCGAAGTTATGCCTAGGGTAACGCTCTTACTTCTAGATAAATGAGGATTACAATGAAAAAGAGATTTAGTGTCTTTTCTTCCCTACTGCCATTGAGCCTACTTGGCAGCCTTGCACATGCTGCTCCAATGCTGGAAGAAGTTGTCGTTACCGCGCAGTTGCGAGCGCAAAGCCTGCAGGATGTGCCAGTTTCCGTTAGCGCCATCGGTGGGGAAAAAATGATGGAGGCGGGGATTGCCAAGATCGAAGACCTGCAGGCCTATGTACCCAACTTTACCATGTCGGAATCCGGTATTGGCACCGATATTTATATTCGCGGCATCGGTTCAGGTGAAAACCAAGGCTTTGAGCAATCGGTGGGTATGTACGTTGATGGTATTGCTTACGGTCGCGCTCAGTTGGCGCGTGCGCCCTTCCTCGATTTGTCTCGAGTAGAGGTACTGCGCGGCCCGCAGAACATCCTGTTGGGTAAAAATAGTATTGCTGGCGCGATCAGTATCCAAACGGCTAACCCAAGCGAATACGCTGAAGGCAACGTACAGGTTACCTATGAGCCTGAACAGAACGAGCGTATTATCGATATGGTGGTCAGCGGGCCGATCAATGATCGCTTGGGCTATCGTTTTGCGGTGCGCAAGCGCGAGCTAGACGGGTTTATGGAAAACCTAGTGTTGGATCGCGACGAAGCTCAGCGCAGCGAAGAAACCTTTCGCATTAAGCTCAGCTGGGATGTCAGTGACAATGTCTCGGCCAAGTTTAAAATTGAGGCGGGTAGCTTTGATGTAGTCGGTCGCAACTCTGAAATTATTACCAATTACGCGTCTGACTCCGATGTATTCTTGTTCCAAGGTCGCACCTACGGCGAGATCATGGATCGCACAGTATTCCCAGACACTGGCGACTTGGCAGCATTGACTGGCTTGCTGCCGGCGCCGGTGTTAAATTTTCTACAACTTCAGCCCAATGGTTCGATTATCGATATCGACTCCGATGAGGGTGTGCTGAACAATACAGCTGATCGCAAGCGCCACAGTAACGGCGACTATAGCAATAACGACACCTATAACTTTACAGCCAATGTTGACTGGTATCGGGACGATCACCAATTTACTTCGATCACCGGCATTATGGGTTATGAGTACGACGAAGACTGTGACTGCGACTTCACCGGTGCACCGCTGTTTCAAGTTGAATTCCAAGAAGAGTATCAACAGTTCAGCCAAGAATTCCGCTGGATTTCCCCCGCCGGCGAAAACTTTGAGTATATTGCGGGCGCCTATTTCCAATACAGCGAACTGGACTTTTTCGACTCGCTATATCTGCCCTCCGACATTATTCCGCAACTGGTTAACGCTTCTGACCTCCTCGAAGGTGGCGCCCGTGGTGATGCTGATCCAGGTGCAGACGGCTCCAGTGGTTTTGAGCTGCTAGGCTTCGGTGACGCGGGTAACGCGCTTCGTGGCATCCGTACACCGCGTTACTTCAACAGCGAATCAAGCATCGCCTCAACCTTTATGCAAGCAACCTGGAATATGGCGGATTCCTTCCGGCTGACCCTCGGTGGTCGCCTAACATGGGAAAATAAAGAAGGAGCGCGCAAACTCGAATTTGGCTTCGACGACGGGACAATTCAGCCGCTGGGTGAAGTCGATACCGCCGCTGCGGTCAGTTTTGCCGCCGAGCGTCACGACCTAAAAGGTGAGCGTGAAGAAGTGCAGTTCGCACCGCTGGTAAATTTACAGTGGGATGCCACTGATGACTTAATGGCCTACTTCTCCGCAAGCCGTGGTTACAAGTCAGGCGGTTTTGACGCGCGCTCCAATGCGTCGCCTAGCGCAGACCCTACGCCGATTAACCCCAATGCGCCTGCAGGCACTAATCAACAAGTGTTGATTGGTAGCTTTGAGTTTGAGGAAGAAGAAGCGCTTAGCTTTGAGTTGGGTATGAAAACTAGCCTTCTCGAAGGCGCTGCTGAACTGAATGCAGCGCTGTTCCGCACCGAATTCGATAACCTTCAGGTCAGTGTCTTTGACGGCACCCTAGGTTTTAATGTGGGTAATGCGGCAGGTGCCGTTTCTCAGGGTATTGAGCTGGACGGCCGGATGGCCCTGACCGAAAACCTGATATTGGCCGGCGGCTTGGCGTTCCTCGATTTTGAGTTTCAGGACCACCAGTTTGGTACCTGTATTCAGGATCAGGTGCCAGATAATGCCAATGGCATTAACTGTGACTACAGTGGCAAGACGAATCAATACGTTGCTGATTACTCAGGTAATTTGATGTTGGCCTACGAGCGCCCCTTAGGTGACTCACTAATGCTGCGCGCCAATATTGATGTAATCTTTACGGACGACTACCACCCCTCGCCAAACTTGGATGATCGCATCAAGCAGGATGCCTACCAAACCTTTAATGGTCGACTTGCTCTGTCGTCAATAGACGGTGAGTGGGAAGTGGCATTACTGGGTAAAAATCTTAGCGATGAGTTGGTAATACTCTACGGCGTTGATGCGCCGACCGCGAAAACCATTACTGGGGCGACGACCCATCACGGCTTGGTTAATAACCCGCGTACGTTAGCGCTGCAAGCTAGCTATCGCTGGTAACCCTGACTCACCCCGGTACAGCGACTTGTCGCTGCACCGGGGTAGGTAAAAAAGACCTCCTCTGCAGTAACCGCATATACCAAAACTTCACCCTCATGTCTTACTCAACTAACGAGTAAGCTGCCCTGCGAGATCTAACGTATTGTCTGGTTTTTCCATAGCTTCGCAAAAAGTATGGATAGATCACCTGCGAGAAGTGGTGCCCGTTGCTGTCGCTTTGTATAGTGAATACTTTAGTGAAGCATGGAAATAAATAAGGCCTGTTAGGTTAGCCAGCGAATACTCGCGGCGTCGAGGCTTTAGATAAAGCTACTGACGTTCATCAGAATTATATGGGTTAATCGACAAACTCGGCGTCATGTTGAATGTCCAGCATTTCGCCGGTGTAGGGGTGAGTAAAACGCAGACGAGATGCGTGTAACAACAGCCGACCTGCGGCAGCCTTAGCAGCAGGGTGGGCGTAAAATTCACAGCCTAAAATGGGGTGGCCTATACTGGCAGTGTGCACCCGCAATTGATGGGAGCGGCCGGTAATTGGCGTTAGTAATATTTTACTGTGGCCGTCGTCGGTCATGCCTTGGTGATGGTAGTGGGTTTGGGCTTTTTTACCGTAATCAAAATTCAGTTCTTGGCGGGGGCGATTGGGCCAGTCGCAGGCCAGCGGCAGGTCGATAAAACCTTCAATGCTGGCAAGCTTGCCGTAGACCACCGCTTGATATTCTTTCTCGATTTCACGGTCTTGGAATAAACGGCTGAGGGCGCGGTGACTGTCTTTGTGCAGGGCAATAATCATTAAACCCGAGGTCGACATATCTAAGCGGTGAACAATAGTCGCACTGGGGTAGATCTCGGCAACGCGCCTGATTAAACAGTCTTTGTTATCAGGGTGGCGGCCAGGTACCGACAATAGACCAGCGGGTTTATTGATGATGAGCAAGTCATCATCGCTATGCAGGTAGCCGATGGCCTCTTCGCAATGGGGCACAATAAAATCGGCATTGGGGTTTTCCGGGCTGGCACTCATCAGACTAACTAGTTACAGAGAATTGGCGGACAGTATACCGGAAAACGCCGCTTATTTTCCGGCGCGTAAATAGCCCGATATCAATGCAAAAAAGGATTCGTTCAAGGCATTTTCGTAATACCAGCCCAGCTGGGTAGTGCAGTACTCGCAGTGGGCGTACTGCCATTCAAAACCTTGAAACCAGCAGTAGTGGTCGGTGGCTTTACCGGCAATAATTAAGCCTGGCGCAGCCTGAAAACAGCTTAGTTCGAATACCACGCCTTCGGGATTTACAAAGTGATGTCGATGTTCGCCTTGGACCTGTACCCGATAATTCTCGGCTGTTACTGGCCGCTGGCAGTCCTGACAATAAATAAGTTGGTGCTGATCCGCTTCGTGAACTTGCAGCAGAACATCATGAACTAATTGCTTTAAAGGTAGGCCACTCATAGCACACTCCGCTAAAATATCGCCATCACACACACCTCTAACATAGAAGGAAATGCGCTTTGCGGCAAGCTTCTTTGGCAACAGATTGCCAGCCCCTCACCCTGCGATTACAGGAATACATCCCAAATGCGCAGCTGGCGAGAACCTCCTTGCCCGAAGTGCCGGAGATGAAGTTGTGGCTGCTCAGCGCCGATTATCCCCAGCAGGATCTTAGTCCAGAGCAAACCCAGCGCATTATGAATTATCCCGCCTATTGGGTTTTTTGCTGGGCCAGCGGCCAAGTGTTGGCGCGTTATATTTTTGATAATCCACACCTTGTGCAGGGTAAGCGTATATTGGATTTTGGCAGCGGCTCGGGGGTGGCAGGTATTGCGGCAAAGTTGGCTGGTGCGGCCTCGGTGATTGCCTGTGACCTCGACCCCGATGCCATTTTGGCCAGTCGCGCCAATGCCGACTTGAATGGCGTAACGCTGGAATACAGCGACGATTTCTTCGCCAGCAATGAACAATACGATCTGATCTTGGTGGCCGACGTTTTATACGATAGGAGCAATTTCCCGCTATTATCTGCGTTTTTAGCGCGGGCGCCGAAAGTGCTTATCGCCGACTCGCGGGTACGAAATTTTCAGTTTGAGGGCTACGCTTGGCTGGCTTATCAGCGCGCCACCACTGTGCCGGATCTGGCGGAATCCGACGAGTTCTCCAAAGTGAATCTGTATCTTGGCGAGCGTTAGTTAATACTTGGCTTAATTTTTTTCAGCATTGCGATAAAATTACACCGCGCCTGCGCCTTAATACAATTTATATAGGGCTTAGCGTGAGTGGTGAAAGTAGCACCAAAGTGATCGGGATGGCGGTGTTCTAAAAGTGGCTTCTCAGCAGATTTAACAAGCCAACTAATGTTGAATCCAATGCAGTATTGCTTGTTCCGCTAAAAAGTCGTCAGCACCTGACCCCGCCAACATCGCAAAGGTGGCAATAAGCCCGGCTTCTACGCAGCTTGGTGCCGCGACGGTGACCGAGCGCGGTGCGTCCATTATCGGCCAACCGGTTTTGGGGTTGATTACGTGGGGGTAGCGTACGCCATCTTTTAGTAAAAAGCGGTTTGCGTCGCCGCTAGTGGCGAGGCCGCCTTTGCTGAGTTGAATAAGGGCAGATTTGCCGCCGCCGATTTGTTCTATGCCTACGAGCCAGTGCGGGGAATGGCGGGGCGGGGCGGTGGCGTAGAGATCGCCGCCAAAGTTAATTAGCACTGCGCAGTCGCTTTGCTGGTGGACGATGGCGGCAGCGCGATCGACGGCGTATTCCTTGCCGATGCCGCCAAAATCTATTTCCATTCCGGCGTGCAGGCGCAGTTGCGGACGCTGCCAGTTTACGTGGTGCCAGCCAATGTTCTGGCATAGCGCGGCAGCAGCTTCGGGCGTGGGTATTTGATCGCTGCCGTCGAAGCGCCAGAGTTGCCGTAATAGCCCTGATGTTAGATCGAACATGCCGTCGCTGAGTTGGTAGGCCTGAGCGGCAAAATCTAAAAGTTCGGCGGTTTCCTCATCGACGATGACGGGTTTGCCTTGGGCATTATTAATTTGAAAAACAATATTGTCGGTGCGGTAACGGCTAAATTTACTTTCGATTCGCCAGGCTTCATCGGCAACGTGCTGTGCCAAGGATTTGATGAGGTGCTCGTCGGTGCTGTCGACGAGCACCTCGCAGGGGCTGGCCATGGCGCGAAAATGCGCCACCAAACCGGTGGCGCTCTTTTTAAATGTGACTTCTCGTTTTGGCTCAGGCATACGCGCTGCTTTTCGATGTTGAGATAAAATAGCCTACGACGATTTGCTGAAAATGGCGAGTAGGGTGTCGACACTTAAGAGTTGTGGCAACACGATTGGCTTGGCGCTGCCACCGGGAAAGTAAACATACAGCGGAACGCCACTGCGCTGATAGTCCGCCAGCAGTTGCGTAATCTTATCGTCTTGGTTAGTCCAGTCGGCCTTTACGTAGCGCACGCCAAGCTCGTCGAAGCGCTGCTTTACTGTTGCGCTAGACAGCGCTACCCGTTCATTTGCGAGGCAGGTAATACACCAGTCGGCTGTTACGTTGAGGAATATGGGTTGCTGATCTTGCTGTAATTCTTCTAGCAAGCCTTGTCGGTACGTTGTTACGTCACTGGTGTCGACAGTTGTGCTTGCCGTGGCATTTAGCATGGCTGAGCTGAGAATGACCGCTGCTAGAAGGGCCGACATTACCGAGATACCGCGCTGCCAGCGCTCACGGGGCCAGAAGTACAGGGCTATTACAATAAGTAAGCAGCCGATAAGCACTAACATCGCGGCGTTTACGCCGCTTTGTCTGCCGAGTACCCATAGCAACCAGATGGCGGTGAGGTACATTGGAAAGGCCAAGACCTCCTTCATGGTTACCATCCAACGGCCGGGGCGGGGTAATAAGCGGGCAATTCCGGGTAGCCAAGACAAGAGTAAAAACGGTGTGGCCATGCCAAGACCGAGGGCGACGAACACGGTAAGTGCCACGATCATTGGCTGGCTTAGCGCGAAGCCCAAGGATGCGCCCATAAACGGCGCAGTGCAGGGGCTGGCGACTAATACCGCTAATACGCCGGTAAAAAACGAACCTGTCATGCCGCTTTTTTCGGTTAGAGATTGGCCAGCACCGGCAAACTGCGCGCCAAGTTCAATGACGCCAGAAAAGCTTAGGCCCACCACAAAAAACAGATAGACCATGGCCGCGACAAACCACGGGGATTGCAGTTGATAGCCCCAACCTAATTGCTGACCTGCGGCACGTAAGATGAGTAGCAAACCCGCGACTGCGACAAAGCTGGTGACAACCCCAGCGGTATAAACAAGACCGTGGATTCGGCGCTGCTTAACGGAGATGTCGGCGGACTCCACCAAGCTCAGGCCTTTTAATGCTAAGACAGGAAATACGCAGGGCATTAGGTTAAGGATCAGGCCGCCAACAAAGGCAAATGTCGCCATGCTCAGTAATTTAAGCGCCGACCATGTTGGTGGGGTGAGCATTCCTTTTGTTTCATTGCTTGATGTGTTTGGGCTGGCCTGGCCTTCTGGTTTTGGCTTATCAATGGCAGTGATCTGTCCAGTGCTTGGTTCAATGCTAAACCACTGATGATGCGGCGGATAGCACAGGCCAGCATCGGCACAACCTTGTGAGCTTACTTTTACCGTGAGCGGCTGGGTATTGCTCAATGTGGTTTGGGCGATCAGCTGATGGTAAAAAACCTGAGTATCACCAATATTGGGATCGTGTTTTAACTTGCCCTTGGGCATTGCGAGGTCAAATTTTTGCAATTCGCCGTTGTTAAATTGTTTAATGCCTATCCGTTCGCGGTAGAGATAATAACCGTCATGAATCTGCCAATGCAGACTGAGTTGTTGTTGGTTAGTTTTTAGGGTGAGTTGGTAGGCTTGTTCTACGGGTAAAAATTGGCTTTCTGCTGTGCTACTGACGTCAGCACTCTGAGCGGCAAAGCTCGTCATTACTAAACTTGTGATGAGCGCTAGCTGAGCAATAAGATTTTTCACGCAAACACTCCCTGCGTTTTCTAAAAAAGGGGAGAAAAACATTGCTGCCTTTCTCCCAATCGTTTAACGCCTTACTGGCTATGTTTAAAAGTCGTAAACAACTCGTAACATCATGGCGTCAACGTCGGGGTAGATCTCTAGGTTTTTCAGTTCGCCAAAGGCTTGCGCGGGTTCGTCGCCGGTCTGTAGATAGTATTCCAGTGCTATGCTCCACGAATTGCTTGGATTGTCCTGACCGTATTCCAGGCCAAAGGTGTAGGCCATGAATTCGCCGAGGCGATAATCTGCTGAGGCCTCGCTACTCATGTCACCGGCAAGAGGCTGCTGACCATCAACAAAAAACGGTGTGTAAAAGTCGGCGGCGCTTTGCTGATAGACCCGCACATGGGGTTGGAGGTATTGGGTGTCAGCAAATTTCCAGCGGTAGTGCACGTCTACGGTGTGAGAGGTAAGGCCCCAGTCGTCGACCATGAACCGGTAGGAAGTATCGAGCACATCGCCGCCAATATAGCGTTTGTACTGGCCAAACATACTGTGTTTTAAGCGGCTGTCTGGCCGATTTTCGTACACGGCGGTGGGTAGGTCGGATTGCGCACCGTTTTGGAATAGTGTTGCGCCGGTAACAGGGTCGACTACACTGATGATTTTGTAGGGGTCGGTTAAGTAACCGCTGGATGAGCTAAGTGAGTAGTTCAGCTGGAACAGACTGTTCTGGTCAATCACTTGGGTGACGCCAATAATGACGTCGACCAAACTCTTGGTGTCGTCGCTGCCGTCTTTAACGCTATCACTATCGCCGCCGTAATCTCGGCCAGCTTGCATGGTGGCAAAGGGGATAGGTTTGCCGTCGACCGGTTTTATCATATCCATGCCCAGCGATAAGCCCGCCATCAAGGTCGTATTGCCTTTGTTAATGTCTTTGGCAAAGCTGGAATTGACCGCGAAAGAGGTGTAGTCGTATTCAGTGGAGAAATTGCCGCCCAGCACCATGGTGAGGTCTTTGGATATTGGTTTTTCCCAAGCAGCGTTAACGGCTACGCGAGTGTCTTTGAATGAATCATCTAAGGGCGTGTCGCCTGCGCTAGTGGTGCCAATTGAACCACCAGAGGGACTGGTAAAAGTTTGCGGCTGATCGCTTGGTAAAGCGCCACTGGCCGAAGCGCCGGTTAGGGTGTCTAGGGTTAATTTAAGGCTGAGGGTTTCATCGGAATCAATTTGCTTTTTGGCCGAAATAACCGGCTCTGTGGCGTTGACGCGATCCGACTCGCTGTAAAACAGCAGAGCGGCGCTAACATCCCATTCGCCAATATCGTGCTTGTCTTCGGCCATTGCGACCTGACTGCCTAGAAGTGCGCAGCTAGCTGCAGCTAATGATAAACGTATATTCTTTTTCATGTGTTTTCCTTCTGTCCTTTAGCTCTAGGCTCTTAGTTGCAGCCGCAACCGCCGCCACCAAAACTACGTCCACCGCTAGAGGCCTCTTTGCTGAAGTAAATATGATCATCGAGTGCGCTGGTGAGCGGTGAGCTGTCCAAGGCCATTTCTGGTTTGGCTAAATTTTGGCGTTGCCAAGGGTCTACGCCTATCGAGCTACAAGCACTGAGCAGCCCGCTAATCGCGATTGCAATCCCAAGTTTGTGTATGATCATTTTGCTTTCCCCAGCGTGTTGTTGATTTGTTCGCGAATGGTTTGTGGGTCTTTGGCGGTAAAACCGTCGTGGCGATGCACTAGTTGACCACTTTGATTAAACAAAAAGGAATTGGGCATGCCGCGTACGCCATATTGCTTGGCAAGGCCGCCATCGGGGTCGTATATCACCGCGAAATTGGCGGGGAACTCAGTTAAGAATTGATCAGCATCGTCACGGCTCTCGTCGAGGTTGATGGTGACCACGGCCAGACTGTCACCGTATTCTTTAACTAAGTCGTTCATAAACGGGAAGGATGCGCGGCAGGGCCCGCACCAGGACGCCCAAAAGTCGACGTAAACGACTTTGCCTCGGTAGTCATCAATTGCAAACTCAGGCGCGGCTTGTGCCCAGGTGCTGGCGATAAATAGCAGGCCAGAGCATAGTCGTTTGATCATTACTTTCATGTATTGGGCCTTGTTCTAAGCCTAGCGTCCCAGGGCGTCGTAGGCTTGCGGTGTAAGATTCTGTAGTGACTAGCAAGGCTAGTAGGCAAAACTTAAGAATTCATTAAGAAGAGACAGTTGCTGGGTTTTTTTTGGTAAATCGCAGTAGAAAGCGGATAAACCGAGAGACGGCTGGGCGTATCAGCCGATACTATTCGCCCACTTAATAATTTAGATCAAGGTGTGGGGCATGTTTGAGTTACCCAAAAACATTTATCTAATGGCGATTGTGAGTTCCCTGTGTCTGGCGACCTCGTCGTTAATGGTACTGGTCAGTGGTTTGCTGGGTAGTAGTTTGGCGCCAAGCACATCTTTGGCAACCTTGCCGATGGCGAGTTTTATTATTGCTACGGCGCTGTCGACGGTTCCCGCCGCTATGATTATGCGTAAAGTTGGCCGCAAAAATGGTTTTTTAATCAGTATCGTCGTCGCTTTGTGCGGCGCGCTTTGTGCGCTGGTGGCAACTCTGCAGGCGAATTTTTTGTTGTTTATTTTTGCTACCCTTTGCTTTGGTTTTAATTTGGCGTTTACCCAGCAGGGCCGGTTTATCATTATTGAGAACGCGGAGAGCCAAAAACAACAAGCCGATGGCCTTACCTTAGCGCTACTGGCGAGTTTATTAGGGGGCTTCATTGGGCCACAATTTGGCGCCTTGGGGCGGGATATTATTGCCTCGCCGCAGGGCTATGCAGGTTCGTTTTTGTTGTTGGCGATATTGCTAGTGATTGCCTTCGCTATTATGTGTGTTTATCAAGAGCGGGGTGTCGCTGAGGCGGAGAAGGGGGCAGCTGAGCGCTCACTACTGAGTATTATTAAGCAGCCTAGCTTTATTCTGGCCGCGGGCACGGCGGCTACAGGCTATGCGGTAATGTCGCTGGTGATGACAGCAACACCGCTCAGTATGGTTGAGATGAGCGGTCACAGTTTTAATCACGCGACGATTGTTATTCAGTCGCATATCGTAGCGATGTTTTTACCTTCGCTACTCACCGGTAAATTGCTCAAAAAAGGGCTGAGGGTGAGTCTTATTTTTGCGGGTTTGAGCTGCTATTTGGCGGTGATTGCGGTGGCCTTTAGTGGTCATGAGGTGATGCATTACTGGTGGGCGCTCGTACTTCTTGGCCTTGGTTGGAATCTATTGTTTATGACCGCCACGGCTTTACTACCCGAGACCTATCAAGGCAATGAACGCTTTAAGGCGCAAGCGGTGAACGAATTTAGTGTGATTAGCGCGCAGGCGATTGCGGCATTTTCTGCTGGCTGGATTCTGTTTAATTATCAGTGGGAAGGGGTGTTAAAAACGGCGTTTAGTATTTCAATTTTTTGGTTATTGGGTTTGATTTTTTTGGTGTATATCACAAGGAAAAAGCAGCCTGCCGCCGCAATCTTATAAGTTTTGGTAGTTGAGTCTTGGATCTAATGCTTTAGTGCTTGTTGTTTTGTTTTGAGTCCGGCTTTTAATCTGTTTAATGCGTTGTTGCATATCAGGGTGGCTGGCAAATATGGCCTGCCAGCTGGCTTGTCGGTGCTGAGCGAGTATTTTCTCAAAAAAAGCTTCTGCTCCTGCCAAATGGCCATAGTGCTGTTCTAGGGCGTCGAGAGCAGCTTGGTCAGCGGCGGTTTCCATTTTTCGGCTAAAGCCAAGCACGGTCATGATACCCGCTTGCTGAGCGGTGCTTTGCAGCGCCACCGCATTTTGACCCGTCAGCATGCTTAAAAATAACTGCACTAATAAGCCGCCGCTGATGGATTGGGCGGGGTGACGAAGTTTGATGTGGGCAATTTCATGGGCCAGCACCATTGCCAGTGCATTCTCTGAAGACACTTCGCGGAGCAAACCGGTGGTGACGAAAATGTGGCCGCCGAGGGTGGCAAAGGCGTTGGGTACATCGGGTTCGTCTAAAAAATGGAAGTGCAGTTCGATGTCTGGCTGGAGTCCAGATTTACCTGCAATCTGCTGGCCGAGTTCTTGGAGGGCGGTCTCGGCGTCGAGCATTACTTGTTCGGCGCCGGTGTTTTTGCTTGCGAGTTGATCAAATTTATTCGCTAAGGCTTGCTCGTAACGAAAGGGAATTAGCGGTACCAGTTGTTGAGAAAATATCAAAAGCAAGGCGATGACCGTGCAAATGGCCAGCAGTATCCCGCAGAGTAAAATAACGAACTCTTTTAAGGGATTTTCGCTAGAGGCGTTAATGCCCTCGGGAATTTTCGGGTTTTGCTTCGCAAAGGACATTTCAGCGTCAGCTTGTTTTGACAGGTCGGGGAATTAAGGCCGTGCCGTAGGCGAGCACTTCTACAGAGCCAATGCCTTTGTTGCCATTGCCGGAAATACGGCTGGTTTCCAGTTTGGTATTGATAATTGCCTCGGCGCCAGCGGCGTGTGCCTGCTCTTGCATGCGTAATAAGGCTTCCCGTCGGGCCCGGTCTAGCAGTGATTCGTAAGCGCGAATACGACCACCGACAATGCTCCGCAGACCTGCAGAAACTTGTTTGAAATAGTCTACCGAGATCACCACGTTGCCGCTTACTAAACCGCTGTGGTGGCTCATAAATTCTGGCGGTGGAAAGCGGTCGGTAGAAATCACCAAGCTGCGCAGGCTGTCTTCGCGGGCCAGTATGCTCTTGTAGTGTTTTGCTTCCGCGCGGCGGCCAAAGAAATAACCGAGCCCGAGCAGTAGAACGAAGATGCCAAATTGAAATAGGGCTTCCATTATTTGTCCTCGAGCACAACCGCGGTGCCGTAGGCGAGAATCTCTGAGGCACCGGCGGTGATCGACGACGTTGAGAAGCGCACATTGATCACGGCGTTGCCGCCAATGGCTTTGGTTTGTTCGATCATGCGGTCAGTGGCTTCTTGGCGGGCTTCGGATAAAAGCTCAGTGTAACCGCCGAGCTCCCCGCCAAAGATATTTTTTAAGCCCGCCATAATGTCTTTGCCTGCATGTTTGGCGCGTACCGTGCTACCCATAACGAGACCAAGGTGCTGGCTAACACGTTTTCCGGGAATCACTTCGATATTGCTGATTAAAATGTTACTCATTGCTTGTTCCTTAAATTGAAGAACACATACTGAAATTGATTCGGGCTGCTATACCGTAAATAACGAGTTTAGCAGTTACGCCGTAAACCCTCGCCCCTATTAGGGCGGGGATATAAGGCGTCCAGGCGCTAGCCTGGTGGGGTTTCTTGTTGCTCGATGTACTGCCGAAGCACTTCTATAGGCGCTCCACCGGCAGAGCAGGCAAAATAAGATCGCATCTTCATACGTGCGAAAACCTTGATAGCTGGGTATACATACAGTATATTTTCCTTCATGTTACGCGCAATGAAAGTCAGGCTGTATCCGAACGATCAGGCAAAAGCCGAATTGGATCGGCAGTTTGGCGCTGTGCGTTTTGTTTATAACAAGGCACTCGCCATAATCAGCCACCGATACAAAGTTCACGGTGATTCTTTACGCGCATCAAAGGATATTAAGCCACTATTGGCTATTGCAAAGCGAAGCCGAAAATACAGCTGGCTTAAGGACTTTGATGCAATAGCCTTGCAAGAAGCCTGTCGTA
>NZ_BAABDM010000004.1:0-346770 GCF_039539625.1 Zhongshania borealis
GCCAGTTTGCCTGGCGACCATAGAGACATGGTACCACCTGATCCCATCCCGAACTCAGAAGTGAAACGTGTCATCGCCGATGGTAGTTTGGGGTTTCCCCATGCGAGAGTAGGTCATCGCCAGGCTTTAATTTAAAACCCGAGATTCAATAGAGTCTCGGGTTTTTTTATGGGTTACTGGAAGTGGGCTCCACCAGGCGATGGCCTGCGTAGGTCACAGCCAGAGCACTCGCCACGCACAATAAAGAATTGCAGGCTGTTTTGTTTTAGTTTTTAGATAGCCCGCGCTACCCCCAGCAGCCCTACGCTAGACGGGAGATGGAAGACGCAAAAAATAGAATCAACACCAAGTCTCCGATTCCCCGTCTCACGCAATATCCACTAAAAAGCCCCAGCAGGAGGACCTGCTGGGGCTTTTTAGCGTTTTCCGTCCCCCCGGCAAACGTCTCCCGGTAAAGATCAAATCCCACCAAGACACATGTATTTAATTTCCATATAGTCTTCTATGCCGTATTTAGAACCTTCGCGACCAAAACCTGACTCTTTTATACCGCCGAAAGGTGCCATCTCATTTGAAATTAGGCCTTCGTTAATACCGACGATGCCGTATTCGAGCGCTTCTCCAAACCGCCATACTCGACTGATGTCATTGGTATAGAAATAGGACGCGAGTCCAAATTCAGTGTTGTTAGCTGCAGCGAGTACTTCTTCCTCGGTATCAAAAATCGATACGGCAGCGACAGGGCCGAATATCTCGTCTTTGCTTATTTGCATATGCTTGTTAACACCGCTTATCAACGTCGGCGGGTAAAAACGGGTGTTATCACCAGCTGTAATGTCCATCTTGGCTAGGTATTCTAACTTTGCACCGTGTTCTAGGGCGTCATTTACTAATTCGGTGACTTTGGCGGCGGCTTTATTCGTTATCAACGGGCCGATGTTCACGCCGTCATCGCGGCCATTACCGGTATTAAGTGTTTCCATCGCGGAGACCAATTTCTCAATAAAAACATCATGGATATCGCGTTGTACATAGATTCGATTTGTACAAACACAGGTTTGTCCCGCATTACGGAATTTCGAACTCATTACACCTTTAATGGCCAATTCTAGATTGGCATCGTTAAATACAATAAAGGGTGCATTGCCGCCTAGCTCCATTGAAGTTTTTTTTACGCTTGTTGCGCATTGCGCTAATAGGACCTTACCTACTTGGGTCGAGCCTGTGAAACTCAGCTTGCTGACGAGTGGGCTACTTGTCAGCACGTGGCCTATCGCCGGCGCGTCGCTGCTGCAGACAACATTAAACACGCCGGCGGGAATGCCTGCTTCCTCGGCGAGTACCGCTAAGGCCAATGCGGATAAGGGGGTCTCTTGGGCGGGTTTGGCGACAAAAGTGCAGCCTGCTGCAAGCGCGGGCGCTGCCTTTCGGGCCAACATAGCATTGGGGAAGTTCCAAGGGGTAATCGATGCGACGACACCTATGGCTTGTTTTATTACGAATAGGCGCTGGGTGTTGTTGGGTGGCGCAATGATATCGCCGTAAACCCGTTTGGCCTCTTCGGCAAACCATTCTATGTAATTTGCGCCATAGGCAATTTCGCCTTTTGCTTCAGCGAGCGGCTTACCTTGCTCGGTGGTTAAGATTGTGGCGAGATCATCTTGATTTGCCATAATAAGGTCGAACCATCGGCGGAGGTATGCTGATCGTTCTTTAACCGTCAGTGCGGCCCAATCAGCTTGAGCAAGGTGAGCGGCCTTAATCGCTTCGGCAGCATTGATACTATTCAAGTCGGCTACGTCAATAATAGCCTCGCCTGTGGCGGGGTTGCCAACGCTGAAGGTGCGACCATCCGCAGCCGAATGCCATTCTCCACCAAAATAGGATTCACTTCTAAGTAGTTTGGGATTGCGAAGCTGCATAGCTTTTACCTTTGGTGTCGATTTACAAACAGTGCCACATCGTACTGCCCGCCAGTCACATATTCAATGTTGACGCTGAATGCCTCTTTCTCGTGGCATTGCTTATCATTATTATGAGGAAACTGAAAGCGCGAAATTCTTTAACTCACTGCAAATACCGAACTTCCTAATTTGTCACATAACTGAAATACATCTTTCATATATCTGTCACGGTATCTCCCTAACATACGCCTCATTACTAAAATCCTAGAAAACCTTAGAGTCTGTACCGGAGATAGTTTTATGAAAAAGATATTTGCATTAAGCACGATAGCTGCTGCCATGGTCCTGGCGGGCTGCGGTGGTGGTGATATTAATATCAACGCTCAAAATAACAGCACTACTACTGGTAGCGGTGGTGATACAGGTACTTCAAATAACTGCGCAAGTTACAGCAAATCTGGTACCACCTATCAGGGGACAGCTAGTGGTGTAAATTGCGTATATGGCACTGAATTTGTGAGCTTGGTTAACCCAATTGATATTGGCCCATCCAGCACAGTGGTTTTTGTTGATTTAGCCAACGACGGTGTGCATATATTCAACGACAGTTTGGTAGTTGGCCGTAACTACAGCAACGATACAGATCTTGCTGATGCGGGTATTACAGAAGGTGGTGATGGTTCAAAAATTCAAATTGAAGCCGGTGCGATTCTGGCCTTCAAATCTCAAGATGACTACATGGTAATCAACCGCGGTTCACAGGTTTTTGCTGAAGGTACCGCTTCCGCTCCGATTACAATTACTTCCGTGTCTGACGCTGTTGACAATACTGTTGGTGCTGAAGAAGTTCAGGCTTGGGGCGGCATGATCATCAATGGTTTTGGTCTGACTAATAAGTGCGAATATACCGGTAGTCCAGCGACTAATGATTTGGCGACAACAGCCTCAGGATGTCATGTTGCAGCGGAAGGCAAGGCTGGTGCCGGTCAGAGCCATTACGGCGGTGCTAACAACGCGGATAACTCCGGTAGCCTGAAGTACTTCATCGTTAAGCACACTGGTGCCCAAGTTGAAGAAGGTAATGAACTTAATGGTATTTCTTTTGATGCCGTAGGTTCCGGAACATCTGTTGATTTCCTGCAAGCCTATTCAACTTATGATGATGGAATTGAAATGTTTGGTGGTGCGGTAAATATTAGCCACTATATTGCAATGTATGTTCGTGATGATTCTATCGATATTGATGAAGGCTACAGCGGCACAGTTGACTACGCTTTGGTCATCCAATCTGAAACTGACGGTAACCACTGTGTGGAATCAGACGGTATTGGTAGTTATAGCAGTAAAGATCAAGCGACGATTGATGATTTTGTTGCTCGAGGCTTGAACTCGCGTGCGACAATCAAAAACCTGACTTGCATTATTTCATCTAACGATGGTCCAGCCGAAGCGATGGGTTTAGGTACTCATGATCCAGGCGCTGGCATGCGTATTCGTGAGGCACACTTCCCTATTATTCAAAATGCACTGATTACTACTGCATATCAGGGTGATGTGAAGTTAAACGATACCGATCACAACTACTGTGTACGTATTGAAAGTGACGAAGGTTTGCAAGCCGCTGTTGACGGTGATCTCGTTATTGAGAGCTCAATTATCGCCTGTTCAGATTTAACTAAAGGTGCTGATCTGCCAAACGGAAAAACTGAATTAGAGTTCTTAAATGAATCTAACCAGACGCTTGCTACTTTGGAAGCGGGTGAAGATCCTACTGCTGCGAGCAATGCGAATTTAGATATCCTTGATAGCTTTTACTCTTTACCAGTCTCGGAAATGAAAATTGGTGGTGCGGCACCAACAGTAGCGCCTATCGGTCGCGCGTTCTTCGGTGCTGTAGTGAAAGATGATGATTGGACTGCTGGCTGGGCGTACGGATTTGACCCCGCAAATCGCGGCCAGGCACTTTGGTTCGATTAAACGACACTACAGTTTCAGCTTAAGCCGTAAAACAGAGGGCGCCTTACGGCGCCCTTTCTGTTCAAACTCGATCAATTTATGCACGTGGGTCTTTTCTCATGAAAAAGAATGTAATTAAAAAAGGTGTGCTGCCCGCATTCACAGTTAGTGCACTTAGCCTTGCAATAAGTGCGGTGGCTCAAGAAGCGGGGTCTGATGGCTTTGCTCTGAGTAAGCCGATAGAAGAGGTTGTCGTTGTCGGACGCCTTAAAAGTAGCGCCGAAAATATTGTAATTGAACGACTAGAGCAAGAAGTTGCAATTGATTTTTTGAGTTCGGAAGCTATTGGCCGAGTTGGGGACTCAACCGTTGCTGCAGCACTGAGACGTGTGCCCGGTGTCACCTTGGTGGATGATAAATATGTGTTTGTTCGCGGTCTTGGCGAGCGTTATTCAAGCACACTGCTAAATGGTGCAGTGGTGCCATCGCCAGATCTATCGCGCAGTGTCATTCCTCTAGATATTTTTCCAACTTCAATTGTGGAATCTCTCGCAGTTCAGAAAGTACATTCAGCAAACATGCCTGCCGCTTTTGGTGGTGGTAGTGTTGATATTCGAACCAAAGGTATTCCAACCGACTTAGTGTTTAATATTGAAGTCGGAACAGGATTAAACACTGAATCCGACGGTGATTTTTTGAGTTACCAAGGCGGCGGTGATGATGCCTGGGGTACGGATGACGGAACCCGTAGCATGTCATCTGCTCTTGCCAAAGCGCTAAGCACTTACGGTGGTAGTTTAGACCGCAATGATATCTTGACCGAAATGCGCAAAACTAATGCTAATGCAACGATTGCTGATGCCGAAGCGGTAAACCGTCAGCTTGCAACTGAGCTTTATCGTAATATTGATATATATGAAGAGAGTGGTGATCCTGATGCTTCAGTAGAAGCGAATTTAGGGAATCGTTTTTATCTTGGTGATAACGAAGAGACTGAATTTGGATTTCTTGCCGGTGTAGCGTACGACTCTCAATGGCGTAGTAAGAAGAGTACTAGCCGCTCAGTTACTGAGTCGGAGGAGGTAGAAGTAAAAAATGAGACCACGCAAAATGTCTCATTAACCGCAAACCTTGGCTTTGGCCTGCGTTTAAACGAAGATCATTATATTGAAACCACGAGCTTATTTTTACGCAACACTGACGACAAAATATCAATAACAGATCAATACGATTTGGATAAACCTTTTTCTGTTGGTTCTGATTCGGATCGTGTATTTAAAATTCGCTATGAGCAGCGAGAGCTTGAAATCCATCAAATCCGTGGCGAACATAAATTAGGCGAAGCGAGCCGTGATTTATTTGGTGGTGAGTCATTAGAGTTTCTGGATGGGCTGGCATTCAACTGGTTTTATTCTGACAGTGAGTCGAGCACAGACATCCCCAACGAAATCTCTGTGCAAACAAACTATAGAGTTGGACCACCTGCGGTAACTACAGTGGTTCGAGATAGCTCCGCTGCAGATTATCGGTTTACGGAGCTGGACGATAAAGTAGATAGCTATGGCTGGGAATTAAAAATGCCTGTCACAACACGTGATTGGGCCTTTGAGGTATCCGGTGGTGGTGAATATTGGCAAAAAGCGCGCACATACCGGCAAATACAGTTCGGCCTTGGCAGTGTTGATGCGTCCAATGATGCTTTAACTGGCTCCTTGGGTACCGTATACAGCGATCAAAATATTTTAGATGACAGCTTAGGTTATCAAATAGCGCTAGCGGGTAGTAACTCAGAGAGCTATATCGCGGCTAACAAGGTTGATGCTTACTACGGTAAATTTGATGTTACTTGGCAGGACACTTGGCGCGTTGTGGCTGGCTTGCGTTATGAAGATTATCAACAAGTAGGCCTGACTTGGGATCCCCTCGATTTCACGGGTATCCCAGTTGTGACCTCGGAATCTGGTGGTCAAGAGGCTATTGCTCAAGAGTTACAAGACGCGGTGTTCACCAATGATGATACCTTTAAATCATTGGCGGCAACATATATGCGGCCGGGTTTCTTTGCAGAGGATTTCCAGCTTAGATTCGGTTATAGCGAGACAACCGTTAGGCCCGATTTGCGTGAGATATCCAAAGCCAGTTACTTTGACCCGATTACAGGTGCCCTGGTTTTTGGTAACCCTGATGTAACTCCTGCACAGTTTAAAAACTACGATCTTCGTGCGGAATGGTTTTTCAGCAATGGTGATAATTTAACTGCTTCGTTGTTCTATAAAGATATTACCGATCCCATTGAACAATTTCAGGCGGCTGCAGGCGACACTAATACTGCTGTTGAAATTATCAATGCAGAAAGCGCAACGATCACCGGTGTTGAATTTGAGTTTATGAAAGATCTTGGCGATCTCTCTACTCAACTAATGCCGTTCTTCTTGCAGGGTAACGTAACCATGCTGGATACAGAGCTGGTTGCCGGCTCAAAGGCCGACGCTCCAACGAATCCGACACGTGATTTAGTAGGTGCTTCAAAGTATTCTGCAAACCTGATCCTAGGCTACGATGCGCCAAATGAGCAACACTCTGCGACCTTGTCGTATAACGTGTTTGGCGAGCGTCTTTACTTCGCTGGTCGTAACGGTGAACCTGACGCTTACGAACAGCCATTTAACTCACTTGACGCGACCTATTCTTATTACCCAACTGAAGCGATTATCGTTAAATTGAAATTGAAAAATATTCTTGATGAAAGTCTGGAAATAGAACGCGATAACGTTGTGACGTATTCCGAAGAGGTTGGTCAGTCATTTAGTGCTAGTGTTCAATATCAATTTTAAGTTTAGCTTAGCTACTTCTAGGCGCCTTCGGGCGCCTTTTTTTTGCGCTTTAATCCGCATTGAGTTTTAATCTAGCTGCCTTTATCGCTTGTTTTCTCGCTCGGTTATCGTCGCCAAGGCGATGTAAAACCAGCGCAGAGAATTGATAAAAGCGATATTCATTCCGATCGAGTGAGATTGCTTGATTTATCGATTTTAAGGAATTTGAAAAATCACCTTGTTCAAATTCTGCCTTAGCTTTACTGTAATGCCAGAAGGGGTTTTTCTTCCTAAAACTATCGGCAGCTTTTTTGAGTAGGCGGGCTTGCTCAGAGTTCCCCATCTCGCTATATAAACGGCTTAAATTACTAATAGCAACCTGGTCATTTTTGTTCAGGTGTAAAGCTTGGCGGTAGGCAAGTTCAGCGTTTTCTTGTTGTCCTAAGCGACGAAAAAGCGTCCCTAAATTCCCCCAAATATGGCCAGCTTGTGGGTCCAGGTAGAGTGCCCTGCGGAAATAACGCATGGCTTGATCGGTTTTTCCTTGATTGAGGAATTCAGCGCCACGATTATTGTAGTGTTGGGCAGCTGCCTCCTGTTCACTAAGGCGATGCTGTTGATGGTGATACTCGTAGTTATCAACACTGAGGTCGACAACTTCTTGGCCATCGTTACCAAAGTCGACCACAATGTTTATGTGTTTATAAAACACCATGCTATTGTCGCTGATCATATCCCAGCTAGGTGGAATACTTACTTCATTGTAGTAAGCGTCTAAATTGGCTTCTCGCGCCAGTGCAATAAATAGCGAACTGAGTGACAGGCAATTGCCTTTGCGGGCATAAAACGTCTCAGTTGCGTTAAGGGTAATACCGGGATCGTATGTTAAGCCTAGTTGAGATGGTCTTATTAGGCTGTCTAATAAGTAGCTCAGTCGCGCTCTAGGACTCAGGGCCGCGGGTACGTTCTCTTGAACGAAATAGCGCATATCAGGATCTATAGCGAGTATATTTTCTTCTGGTGAGAATTCGAATCTCGCTTCCGCACCGCCGCTATCTAACAGAGCCTTAACAGCTTGAGCTGAAGGCGGAATTATTTGCACGCTGTTTGTTGCCTGGGTGTTTGCACAGCCGGTGCTCAGGATTAATAGGCCGCTGCTTATAATGGCAAATGCAATGGCAGGTTTAGGGTGTTTTATTCGCATGAACATATTTCACATCTGTTTATTATTCCGCGCTACAAGAGTAATTTAACACGGTGTTCAGTTAAATACCGCGATAATGAGGAAAAGCCATGAATCAATTACCACATCTTTATTCAGTCAGTGTAGCAGCAAGTCCTGAAGGCTCACTTCGTGCATTCGCCGATCATTTGCCAGAAATTAAAGTGAATGCCCCTGTGCAGTTTGATGGCCCTGGCGATCAATGGTCTCCAGAAGAGCTCTTGATGGCTGCAGCCGCAAATTGCTTTGTGCTGTCTTTTCGTACGGTCGCGGGTATCGCTAAGTTGGACTGGGTATCAATTGAGTGTAGTAGTAGCGGTGAGTTGGATAAAGTCGAGCGGAGTATGGTGTTTACCAAAATGACTAATAAGGTCAGATTGGTTGTTGCAGATCCAGTCAGCAAGTCAAAGGCTGAAACGTTGCTGCGTAAGGCGGAGGCAATATGTATTGTGAGTAATTCGCTTTCTGCAGATAAATTCCTCGAACTAGAAGTGCTTAGCAAGTAAGCAGCCGACGGGCCTATGGTATGAGAGCAATAGCACAATATTTAGCCACAATGCAGAGCGGTAAAATAGTATTGTGGTGTTATTTGATTTGGTATTTAACTACGGTGTATTTCCATTTTGATCCGGCACCGCAAATCTGGATAAATGCTTTGGGCATTAGCGCCATTATTGGCTTTGCACTCATGCTTAGCGTGAGCGCTGGTGGTGGATTCTGGCAGAATTTCCGTTTGTTTATGATGCCATTCGGCGTTTCAAGTTTTTCGGCTTTAATCAAGGGGAAAAGCTTCGTGTTTATCTTTTCGCCTGTGCTGAATGAGTTGTTTGTGTCGGCTTCCTTATGTGTAGGCTTTGTGGCGATAGTGTTGCTATTTCGACACAAGTACCGCGCTGTTAACGTAGGAATGAAATAAGCTCTGGTGTTATGCGAAATTTCCTAGAATCTCGTTCGCAAAGCAAGCAATCTACGGTCTGTTTTCGGCGTGGCGGTGATTGTTGCCTTCGATGAAAGCATGAGTGCCGGAGCACCGATGATTATAGCCTCGATTTGTTCGAGGCCGGCTTGGTTCGTGACATCGCTTGGTCAAGGCCTAGGGTCGTGGGCTAACTTCCAGTACTGCCAGCTCGCCATGGGCATGGTGTAGCTCTAAGCCAAAGCGGCCTGAGTGGCTTGCGGTAAAGAGCAATTTAGCGGGTTCGCCGGGAATAAGCTGTAATGTGTGGTCGTAGCCGTGAAGATGGAGTTCATCGCGTTGGTCGGAGGTTACGGTGATTATGATTTCGCTGCCTTGGCTAAGTTGAATACGCTTGGGCCCAGAGGTCAGTACGCCGCTCTCAATAATTAGCTCAATGGCTATTGGCTTATTTGCGGGGAGTGATTCTGTGTTTGCTGCATCGTTCTCTGCCGAAATGCCCTGAACGATCGACGGTTGTGGGGTAGGCTTCAGTACGATGAAAAGCAGTGCTAGCGCGCCGGCGGAAATAAGGATAAAAAGGATTGCCCGAAAATTCATGCATAGCTCCGTAGTATGGGGTTGCGGCAATTATTGATTTTTGAAATCGCGATTGTGATTATACGACGTTCACTAACGCCGCAATCGTAATATTGACTAATTTCGGGCATTTTGGCTATGGTCACGGGCTAGTCATTATGGGGCGGCGGCGCTGAGGTGTTATTGTAGACTCGTAGCTCCTATATCGTTTCCCTGCTGATTGGCGCCTATTAATCCTGTGGACTCGGCAGTGCGCCGCCCGTTTTTTCGGTGGCTTCGTAACGCGGGGGTGCAATGGTGGTTAAACTGCGGCGCTGCGCAGAGGTTGGGGTATCAAGGTAAGCGGTTCCAACTGCTAAAATACTCAACTGGAACTATCTCTATTCTTGGTCATTTTAATACACGAATTTATGGGTCAAAACGCGGGCATGATTTTAAATGCAGAGTAAGAGTACAAAATCAGTCTTTGGCCGATTCTTAAAATTTTGGCGCGGCGTACACAGTGTCAGTCAAGAAGAGTTGGCAGGGCGCTTAGGCAGTTCGCCGCGCCATATCAGTAGATTGGAAAACGGCAGTAGTCGGGCGAGCGAAAACTTGGTGCTGGATATTGCTCGGGTACTAAACTTGGGTAAACGCGATTTAAATCACCTGCTAATCGCGGCGGGCTTTGCGCCCAACGAGCAGCGTGTTGACTTTAACGCGCCTGAAATGAAGTGGTTGCGCAAAGCAATGACAATGCACCTACGTACACTTGACCCCTATCCGGCGGCGGTGGTAGACGGCTCTGTTAATATTCTTATGGTTAATCGTGGCTGGGTAAAGTTTTATGGAGACCTTGTCGACTCTAGGGAATTAGCATCGGCGAGCAATTTTTACGACTTTATCTTTGCGCAAGGTGGCGGCGAGAGCGCCGTTGGTAATTGGGCGGATACGCTCTCGGCTATTTTAATGTCGATTCAGCAGTCTGCGTTGCTTACTGGTGATGAAGGCGCTGATAGGGCTTTAACACGCTTGCAATCCTATCCTTGTGTGCCAGCAGATTGGCGTCAGCGCGCCGCGCATACCGAACCGATGGCCAGTTTTAGAGTGCAAATTAATATTGCAGGAGAGTTAAAACGATTCTTCAGTGTTGGCACCATGGCCGGCGCATTGGGGCCTAGCGCGTTTGCCTCCCAGCCGCAGCTTAGCATTATCACCCTCTACCCTGAGGACGAAGAACATGATTTTGCGTTGCAAACCGACGAGCCCCTGAGCCACCCGCTGCTGTTTTCTTAATCGAGCGATGTACTTCCGAATTGGGCGCAGTTGCCTTTAGAGTTCGAATGTAATCCATGAGAACATTGGTTAATTCTTCGTAACACGCTAGGATAAGCCCTGCTAATAATAATTCCGTAGAGGGACTTTCCATGTCACTGTCTATACAGCGTTGCTTGCTGGGTTTATCGGCGTTATCGCCATTGCTGCTTGGATCCCCGGTACTGCACGCCGAGCCTCAGGGGGCGCCCCGCGTAAAAGGCGTGCTCGAAGAAGTCGTTGTCACGGCCCGGCGCCGCGAAGAGAGCCTGCAAGAAACGCCATTGGCAGTCACTGCCCTAGGCTCAGATTATTTGGACGCCATGGGTGTTAACTCCATTGCCGATGTCGAAACACTAAGCCCTAGCTTGCAGTTTTCACAAACTAATTATAAAGCGCCCGCTATCTTTATTCGGGGCATTGGTCAGCGCTCGGGGAACCCGGTGTTGGATCCCGGCGTGGGTATTTATTTAAATGGCGTTTATGTACCGCGCTCTGATGCCCAGCTTCTCGATGCCGTGGATGTCGCCAATATCCAAGTGCTGCGCGGGCCACAGGGAACGCTGTTCGGCAAGAATAATATTGGCGGCGCGCTGCTGGTGGATTCTAAACGACCGCATATCGACGCGCTGGAATTATCGGGGCGGTTTTCCCTTGGTAGCTATGGCCGTAAAGACGCTAAATTGAACGCCAATGTGCCATGGGCGGGCGATGCGATAAGCACGCGCTTGGCCCTGAGCTCTAAGCGCAGCGACGGCTATATTGATAATGTAAGCTCGAGCCACAACTTATTTGACGAAGACCGGCTTGCATTTTCACAGCGCACTATTTGGGATGTTAACGATAGTCTTGAGGTCGACTTTTTTAGTTTTTTTAGCCGTATAGACGAGCGGGGCACGCCCTATAACTGTCAGTTCCAGAACAGCGGCGCTATATTGACTCAGGGTGTATACCGGGGCGACGGTGGCGAGAATTTACAGTCTGCATGTGATGCGAGTACCGCGCTGGCAGATCAGTTTGCGGTAAGTCAGAACGACGATGATGCGGTCTACGCCATCGACAATCAAATGCATGCGCTAACTCTACGCTTACCGGTTTTTGGCTTTGATCTTGAAAGCATCAGTAGTTTTGCTTTCCAAGATAATATTCGCATCAGTGGCGACTCCGACGGCACCGCGGTGCGCAGTGTAGGTGTTGGTGCTAACGCTGGAATCATCGTGTTTGAGGGCGGTGGAATGACCGCGCCGGAAGCTGAACGTAATCAATTTACTCAAGAATTGAAGTTCAATGGCAGCTTGTTTGACGACGCTTTAAATCTTACCTTTGGGGTGTTTTACGCGCGGGAAGAATTGACGAACACATTGGATGGCACCGACGTTGGCGATAATGGCTTGGTGGGTATTCCTGGCAGTGCGGTCGCTGATTTACCGGTACCAGTGCCCTCGGATTTATTGCTACCCGTGCAGGCAAATACCGCCTCGGTAGCTGATTATGAAAATGAAACTAAGGCCGTTTTTGCCCAGGCGACGTGGGACGCCAACGACTGGCTACAGCTTACCTTGGGGTTGCGCTATACCGAGGAAGAGCGCAGTAGTGTGCACACCATGGTCGTGCCAGATTACGATGAATACGCGAATCGCCTCAATGCACAGATTGGTAGTGATCTGGCCATTCTTGCGCCGGTTGTTCACCTTATGGACGGCATTTATAGCCCGGTCAGCCGTGCACAGTATTTGGCTTATCAAGCGCCCGAAGTGCCTTTAGTCTTCTTACCATCGATTTCTGGCAGCACGACATTCTCGGAATTTACGCCGTTATTCACCGTTAATATGATCGCACCGGATGAGTTTGCCAATCGTTTAAACCTGGACAGTCTAATTGCCTATGTTACGGTGAGTGACGGTTTTAAATCGGGTGGTCTCGATGTGCGTTCGACCCAAACTGGCTCAAATATCCAGCAATTTGAACCAGAGCAAGTGCGTAATACTGAACTTGGGGTGAAAATTGATGCCCTTGATCAACGTCTGCGATTCAATATGGCGGTCTACCAGCTGGACTATACCGATCTGCAAGTAGCACTCTACGAGCGCGGTAATACCAATACCGAGGTGGTGCAGTTTACCGGCAATGCGGGTAAAGCCGTGGTCGACGGTTTTGAAGTTGAGTTAACGGCATTGTTGGGTAACTGGACGGTGAATGCCAATGCCGGCTACACCGACGGTGATTTTATTGAATACGATTTGGGAACCAATACGGCCGATGGTTTCGCGATCGTTGACCGCAGCGATGAAGCTTTCCCTCAAGTTCCGCAGAATGTTCGCGGCATGGTCGTGCAGTATGACTGGCCGACCGAGTTCGGTTTATTGGTGCCAAGCCTGCAGTACTACTATTCCGACGAAATATTTATTGGCACAGACTATCTTAGCGGAAATTACGAAAGTTCGTTTATTGATCAGTACGAAACCTACAATGCCCGCTTGATGTGGGATGTTAGTGAACAGCTTAATATCAGTGCTTATATCAATAACCTAAAAGACACGCCGTATTTTGTTGGTGGTATTGCGGTGACGAGTGTCATTGGCGTGGCCAATCGTGTGCCGGGCGCACCGCGTCACCTTGGTGTTGAAGTGAGCTATCAATTTAAGTAAGGGAATACGGTATGAAAAAGCTATTGGGCTGGATGCTGCTGCTAGTATTGCTATTGTGCGCGGTATTAGTCGTGCGGGGCATACAATTTGGGGGCGATTTGCCGCAGGCTGAATCGGTGGCCAGTATCGACTGGGATGAGGCGCGCGCGCTTGAAAGTATAAGTGCCGCGCTGCAAATACCGACTATTTCGCGAGGAAAGCATATCGCCGTCGACACTGAGGCATTTGCTGCTTTTCATGCCTTTTTAAGGCAGCGTTATCCCCTTGTTTTTTCGCAGTTAGAGGTCGAGGTCCTTGCTGGTCAGTCGTTGCTGCTGCATTGGCAGGGCAGTGGTAAGCAGTTGCCGGTGATGTTTCTAGCGCATCAAGATGTGGTGCCGGTATTAGCCGGAAGTGAAAGTGAATGGAGCCACCCACCTTTTGCTGGGGTTGTTGCCGACGGTTATATTTGGGGTCGCGGCGCGCTTGACGACAAGGGCAGTTTAATCAGTTTGTTAGAAGCCGCTGAGCGCTTATTGGCCGAAGGCTTTGTGCCGGAGCGCTCAATTTATTTTGGTTTTGGTCACGACGAAGAAGACGGCGGTGACGGCGCTAAGGCAATGGCTAAGGCGCTGGCTGATCGCGGTGTGCGCTTGGATTTTTTATTGGACGAAGGCGGCTTTGTTACCAAGGGCTTGGTACCGGGCGTGGACGGTCGGGTAGCGCTTATTGGACCGGCAGAAAAAGGTTATACCAGTTTAAAAATTAGCGCCCAGGGCATAGGCGGGCACGCTTCGATGCCACCTAGGCATACGGCCTTGGGCTTGGTCGCACGGGCGATTAATCGCCTAGAAAATAACCCCTTTCCGGCAGACCTCAGTTTTACAAAAGACACCATTATGGGCTTAGGTTCAGCCGCGCCCTTTGTACAAAGAGTGGTCTTTGCAAATTTGTGGTTATTCGGTCCCTTAGCAGAGAAGATGTTGGCGGCGATGCCAACGACGGATGCGGCAATTCGCACCACTACGGCGGCGACCATGATGAGTGCCGGAGAGAAAGACAATGTGCTGCCACAGAGCGCCGAGGCCGTGGTTAATTTCAGAATATTACCCGGCGACACGGTGGAGTCTGTGCTCCAGCGCGTACGTGATGTTATCGATGACCCTCTGGTCTCGGTATCCTTATACAGTGATTTTTCAAATAACCCCTCTAAAGTTGCGTCGCTTGATTCGCCGGGGTTTAGTGTACTTAGTCAGATTATTCGGCAGCTGCGTCCAGATACACTCGTTGCCCCACGCTTAGTGGTTGGTGCAACCGACGCCCGCCATTATGAGGCGATTAGCAATGCCAGTTATCGCTTTCTTGGCCTAGAAGTGGGACCTGATGAGCTGGCGGGTATGCACGGAACAAATGAGCGCGTGTCCATCGAAAGCTTTATCGATTCGGCGCACATGTATTATTTGTTATTGCGGCGCTCTGCAGACTTATAGCTGTATTGATCCTGTGTCGGCGGCGGCAGGCGCGATCCTGCAGGCCACCGGCTTATTCTTGCTGGGTCATGGTTCGTAATGAACCTGCCCCGGGCTATTTCGGCGCCATGGCCACCACTCTCTTCCTCTGTCGGTCCTATGGTATTATTGCCTCCTACAGTAACTATATTCCTCCGCTTGGGCGAGACTCGAGAGATGATGGGAATAAGATTACTCGATATTGACCACTAAATTATCGCTAGCCAAATTTATTAAATCCAAGAGACAGGACGTAGTCATGACATTTATCTATTCAGCTAAACGGACAGCGCTGGGCGGCTTAAACGGCCAGTTTGTGAAATCGAGCGCGCCAGAATTGGGTGCCACGGCCATTAAAGCGGCCTGCGAAGGCTTTGATGTCGCGGAGCGAATTGATGAAGTGCTCATGGGCAACGTTATATCGGCAGGAATTGGTCAAGCCCCGGCCCGTCAAGCTGCGCTAAAAGCCGGTTTGAGTGAAGCGACTCCCAGTGTCACGGTAAGCAAGGTTTGTGGTTCCGGCATGCAGGCCATTATGAGCGGTATGGATCAAATCAAGGCGGGTAGTAGCAAGCTGGTGATCGCCGGCGGTATGGAGAGTATGAGTTTGGCGCCTTACCTTATGGATCGCGCTCGGCAAGGTTATCGCCTAGGTCACGGCCAGCTTCGCGACGCCATGTTTGTCGACGGTCTTGAAGACGCCTACTCTGGCAAGCTTATGGGGTTGGTTGCTGAACAGGTAGCCGCTGAACACAGTTTTAGTCGAGAAGAGCTAGATGACTATGCGTTGTTGTCTTTAGAGCGCGCGCTCGCAGCGCAAAAGTCGGGTGCTTTTGTCAACGAAATAGCGGCGCACGACGGTCAGGCCGATGACGAACAACCCGGTAATGCTCGCCCAGATAAAATTCGCCAGCTGCGTCCGGCTTTCTCTAAAGAAGGCGTGATCACTGCCGCTAATGCGAGCTCAATTTCTGACGGTGCCGCGGCGCTGCTCATTGGCACTGGCTTAGACGCCGAGCCAATGGCAAAAATTGTTGCCTATTCACGTCACGCCGGCGCCCCGGAGCAATTCCCCATTGCACCGGTGTATGCCGTTGAAAAATTGATGAAGAGCATCGGTTGGAGTGTCGCGGATGTCGACTTGTTTGAGTTGAACGAGGCCTTTGCCATGGTTGCCCTGTTGCCCCATAAATTATTGGGCGTGCCCTTAGATAAAATTAATGTAAATGGCGGCGCCTGCGCCTTAGGCCACCCGCTGGGCTGCTCCGGCGCGCGTATTGTTGTTACCTTAATTCATGCACTACGTAATCGCGGTTTGAAACGAGGCATTGCCAGCCTGTGTATTGGTGGCGGTGAAGCCACTGCGCTTGCCATCGAATTGGTCTAATCTTCAGGGCGGTGCCGCTCGGTGCCGCTCGGTGCCGCCGGTTTTATGTCTGCTTTCGGCATGTGTTAATACCAACACCCCAGTCAATCCTGACAATTTTACGCTAGGGGTTACTCTGCGCCTACATAGATGCATCGTGCGCAGAGAGCTTCTAATTGAGCGCTTGTGAAACTGTTGTAAGTCGCGGCTAAGCGTATGGGGTAGATTAATGGGGCTTAACTCATGAACTTGAAAGTGAATACATTGATTTTTCCTATCGGCCAACGGAAAGTCTCAGGCTGAATGTCGATTCGATTCGATTCTTGGTATTAGGTTACTTTATCGTTATCATGTGCAATTGCGGGCCTCATCTTGCCGGTACACTAACGCATGTGTATTGAGCTGATGAGCGTAAATCATTTTTAATAATAGATTCCGCGACTGATTTTAGCGCTCATACTGTGGCGACGACGTGACTCTTGAGTGTTGTAGCAAACTCAAGGGCGGCCAAGTCGAACAAATAATGTATCCGTCGCAGCCTTAAAAAAATTAGATGGATGTTCAAATGATAAATCGCAGTGTATACATTGTTGCCGCGGGCCTATTCTTGTCGGCGTGTGGCGGAAGCAGTTCAACGTCGTCTGCCGCGCCGGATACAATCTCTGATGGTAGTGTTTACCAGGCAACAATACGGCGCGGCGAGCTCGGTATGGTGCACGTTACCGCCAGCGACTATACCGGTATTGGCTACGGCTATAGCTATGCCTTTGCTGAGGACAATATCTGCACAATTGCCGATGTCTATGTAACGGTATCGGGCGAACGCTCTAAATATTTCGGCCCCGATGCCAGCTGGGATATGGTCGGCAATGGCACTACCAATAACAATTTAAATTCAGATTTCTTTTTTAAGCTAATTAATGCCGAACAGCGGGTCGAGAAGCTAATGGCGCAGGCGCCGCCACTGGGGCCACTGCCCGAGGCGAGGGACTTGGTAAAGGGCTATGTTGCCGGTTATAACCGTTATCTGCGAGATGTTGGTGTAGCAAATTTACCAGATCCGGCGTGCCGTGGCGCAGAGTGGGTAAGGCCGATTACCGAACTAGACGTTTATCGTCGCTTCTATCAGCTCGCGCTACTAGGCAGCTCAGCGGTGGCCATAGACGGTATTGGCAGCGCGCAACCGCCGGGGCCAGACTCATTGACTGCAAGTATGGCTAGCCCAGCCTTGATTGCCGAGCAGCTGGGTCAAGCGTGGGAGGGCATTCAGATTGGCAGTAACGCCATTGCGCTCGGCTCTGAGGCGACTGCAAATGGTAAGGGTATGCTGCTGGGTAATCCCCATTTCCCGTGGGATGGTGCAGAGCGTTTCCACCAGGCTCATATGACCATTCCGGGCACTTTGGATACCACTGGCTCGGCCTTGTTTGGGGTGCCGATGATACTCATTGGCCATACCGAGAATATGGCGTGGAGCCACACGGTCTCGTCGGCATGGCGCTTCACGCCCTATCAGTTGACTCTAGTGCCGGGTGATCCGACCTCGTATTTGGTGGATGGCCAGCCCGAGGCGATGGTCGCTCAACCCTTAAATGTTGAATTGCCTGACGGCTCCTTGGCATCCCGCACACTTTATTCAACACGCTGGGGCCCAATGTTAAACGAGATATTGGGTTTGCCCGTATTCCCGTGGACACCCGCAGTGGCGTTTGCGCTGGGCGACGCCAATGCACTTAATTTTCGCTACTTAAACCATTTTGTTGAAACCAATCGCGCCCAAAGTGTTCGGGAATTGTTGGCGATTATGGAGCGCAATCAAGGCATTCCTTGGGTCAATACGATTGCTGCTGACAGCAGTGGTGAAGCCTTGTATGCCGATATTTCAGTGACGCCAAATGTGTCCAATGAAAAAGCGCTGGAGTGCGCTTCACCGCTAGGTTTGGTGACGGCGAATACCTTGGGCCTGCCGGTGCTTGACGGCTCCCGCGCGGCCTGTGCCTGGGACGATGACGCAGATGCGGTGCAGCCCGGTATTATTGGCCCCGACAATATGCCGTCGCTAATTCGCCGTGATTATGTCACAAACTCAAATGACAGCTATTGGTTGGCGAACCCAGATGAGCCACTAGAAGGTTTCTTTCGCATCATTGGTGACGAACGCACTGAGCGCCGGATGCGAACTCGGATTGGTTTATTGATGACAAAACAGCGGATCGACGGCAGTGACGGCTTGTCGGGAGCGAAGTTCAGCCGCCAGCAGTTGCAAGAACTGCTTTTTAATAATCGTCATATGGCGGCGGAATTGTGGCTGGATGATTTACTGCAGTTGTGTGCGGTGACGCCCGGTATGATTGGTGCTGGAGGCCCGGTACAAACTACTGAAGCCTGTGCTGTCCTGGCGAATTGGACGCGTCGTGACGATCTCGATGCGCCCGGCGCGCTATTATTTAGGCGCTTTGTTGCCAATCTGTTTATTAGCGATGTGCCTACGGGTACTGCTGCGAGTAGCTTCGGGTTTGCAGACGTTTGGACAACGCCTTTTGACGTTAACGATCCAGTAAACACGCCTAGCGGATTGAATATCGCAAACCCGCATGTGCAGTACGCACTGGCGTCGGCGATCAGTGATTTACAAGGTAATAATATCCCCTTGGATGCAAGCTTGCGCCAATATGTTACGGAGTCGCGCGGTGAGGTGAAAATCCCAATTCATGGCGGTCCGGGCAGCTACGGCTTATTCAATGCTATGAGCAGTACCTGGAGTAATTCAGAGGAAGGCTATAACGACGTGGTTCACGGCGCGAGCTTTGTGCAGGTAGTCTCTTTTGATAACGATGACTGCCCAGACACGCAAACTATTTTGACTTACTCTCAGTCGGCCAATAGCGAATCACCGTATTTTGCCGATCAAACTCAAATGTACTCGCGCAAGGAGTGGGTGGCGGGGCGCTTCTGCGAAGCAGCTGTTGTTGCCGATGCGTCATTGTCGACGATTGAAATTAGTGAGTAAGCGCTAAAACGACGCTGTGGTTTAATCGCTGCAGCGTCGCGTACAAGCGCGCTCACATACAATAATAACGAGGCGACTATGAGTCGGCGCATTTTTTTATTTCTCATCGTTATCATCGGCATTGCTGTTGGTGCAACGCGTCCCAGTGTGCAGGCGTGGCTTATGCAGAGCGGTGAGGCATGGGTATTGCGCAATGCCGATCACTTGCCCTTGGCGCGGGCGGGTGAATACCTCTTTGATCAAAACTGTGCCAGCTGCCATGACGACCCCGCAATGCATGCCCCGACGCGCGAGTCGCTGGCGATGCTAGCCAAAGAAGATCTCATGATTGCCATGGAATTTGGCAAAATGCAGCCGATGGCCGCGCATTTAAGCAAACAAAAGCGGGGTTTGATCGCCCACTATCTGGCAGGCAGTGCAACTAATCAGTACGACTGGATTGCCGCTGCGATGTGTGAATCCAATCAGACTTATGGCGACAGGCCCGCAGTGTCAAACTGGGGCTTGGGATTAGAAAATCGCCGTTATGTGTCGCCTCAGCAAAGCAATATTGACGCGAGCAGTGTTGCTAGCCTTGATCTGGAGTGGAGCTTTGGCTTTCCGCGGGTCAGTGATATGCGTTCGCAAATTGCTGTTATTGGCGACCGCCTATTTGTTGGCGATAAGGCGGGAAAACTTTTTGTTTTAAATCGCCACAGTGGCTGCGTTATTGCTCACACTAAAATGATCAGCGGTATTCGTTCGGCAATCACCGTGGCAACCTTGAGTGATTCGCGAAAATTGCTGATTTTTGCTGATTCACTGGCGACGGTTTACGCCCTTGATCCCGATACGTTGGCGATCGTCTGGCAGCGTTCTGCGCGCCTAAATGATTACTCGGTGATTTCGGGATCGATTAGTTTTTATGACGACCGTGTGTTTGTGCCGATCTCCTTATTTGAAGTTGCCGCCGCCGGCAGTCCCGCGCATATTTGTTGTACTTCGCACGGCGGTGTTATGGCGCTGGCGGCAGACAGCGGTAAAAAGCTGTGGACGTGGCATGCCACCCCAGAGGCAATTTTGCAGGGGGTAAATAGGGCAGGGCAAGATCGCTTCGGGCCTTCGGGTGCTGCAGTTTGGTCAACGCCCACCATTGATGTACAGCGTAATCGCTTATATGTAGGTACCGGTGAGAACCTCAGTGCACCGGCAACCGATACCAGTGACGCGGTTGTTGCGCTGGATTTAGACAGTGGCGATTTGCTGTGGAAGTTTCAGGCTACCGCCGGTGATATTTGGAATGCCGCGTGTTTGAACGGTGGTGCTAACTGCCCAGATAATCCGGGGCAAGACTTCGATTTTGGTGCCTCTATCATTCTCGCGGATGTCGGTAGCAAGCAACTGCTGTTGGCAGGTCAAAAATCAGGCGAAGTGTTTGCGCTAGATCCCGATGGCACTGATCAGGAACGGGTGGTGTGGCGTAAGCGCCTTAGCCAAGGTACGAGTAATGGCGGCATTCACTGGGGTATGGCGCTGGCCGGTGAAGCACTTTATGTGCCCATTGCTGATCCAGAGCGTGAGTTAGCGGCTTATACACCCAAGCCGGGCCTGCATGCACTGGATGTGAAAAATGGTGAGACACTTTGGCAATATTCGGCGAAGCGCAATTGCGAATTTGATTACAGTAAACGTCCCTTGGTTGGTTTAGAAAATAATCGTTCCGCGACAAAAACAGATCCTGCCGAGCTCTATAAATGCAGTTTTTACTATGGCCTGTCAGCGGCTGTAACGGCTACTGAAGAGCTGGTGTTTAGCGGCGGTTTGGATGGCACCATTCGCGCGTTTGATCGCGCCACTGGTGAAATATTGTGGTCAGACAACACTGCGGTGCCGATTGATAGCTCAAACGGCCTTGCCGCGCACGGCGGCGCCATCGATGTGGCCGGACAGGTGGTGGCGGGCGAATGGCTTTACGTGCTTTCAGGCTACAGTATGTTTGGACAGCTGCCAGGCAATGTCTTGTTGGCCTATAAAATTAAAAAATAATAATTATTGCGGTCACCGCAAACAACGTAGGAGCACACAATGAAAATAAGATCTGCTATCAATGGCTTACGCCTAAGTCCGATGATCATGGCAATGGGCTTAGCCAATTCCGCTATTGCCGCACCGGTGCTCGAAGAGGTGGTGGTGACCGCCCAGAAGCGAACAGAAAGCTTGCAAGATGTGCCTGTTGCGGTATCGGCGTTGTCGGCTGATGATCTGCAGGAATCAGGTTTCCGCGATATTAGCGATGTCTCTGCGATGGTGCCGTCGCTGTATATTTTGACCACTGAGCAGCCAATGAGTACTGCTGTGCGTATTCGCGGTATTGGTAATGCTGCCAATGTGCCGACCTTTGAGCCAGCGGTGGCGCTGTATATTGATGGCGCGTTTCGGTCGCGCTCGGGGGTGGGCTTAGGGGATATTGTCGATGTGCAAGCCATCGAAGTCTTAAAAGGACCCCAAAGTACCTTGTACGGTAAAAATGCGTCGGCGGGCTTAATCGCGGTGTCGTCTGCGCCGCCGGGGCGAGAGCTCGAAACCATGGCAGAGTTCACATACGCCAGCGATAACTTACATCAACTCAAGGCTTATATCAGCGGCCCATTGACTGACAAGCTCGCGGGGCGCTTAAGTGCCAGTACCACGCGGCGTGGCAACTTGACTGAAAACCTCAGTGGCCCAGATAGCGGTAATCTGAATGACATTGCACTGCGCGGCCAGCTGCAATATGACTTCTCTGAACGCTGGTCTGCGCGCCTGATCGCGGGGTGGTTGGAGCGGGATATGAACGCCATGGCTGCCGATGTTTACTACAGTGCCAAGACGCGGGAGATGATCAGTGAAGCTGGTTACGATATTCGCAATAATGATCCCTTAGATCATATTGTTGAACACAATGAAAAGCCGCTTATTAAGCAGGATTCCAGCGACATTATTCTCAATGTGCAATACGGTGGCGAGGGTTACAGTTTTACCTCGATATCCAGTTTCGACACTTACGATTCTGAAAAATACATGTATAACGTCGAACTTATGCCGATCAATATCGCCAGTAATTTTGACAAACACGCTGGCGACTCCCTCTCACAAGAGTTTCGTATTGCCTCTGAGGGTAGCGACAGTCTGCGTTGGATGACTGGCGTTTATTACTATTACAATGATTTTCAGCGTGGCGACTGGGACGGGCCCTTTCTGCGAATGGAAGATCAGGTCGAAGAATACGGCACGATAGTGGCCAAATATTTTGCCGTGGCGCCGCTGCCGGTGCCCCTGCCAATTCCCGTCGGTGGACTGGGCTTGGTGCCGATTCTGGGCGTGGAGGGCGATGAAGCTTTTTATCGTGCCGAGCAACAAACCACAAGCTATGGCGCGTTTGCCCAAGCCGATTTTGATCTCAGCGAAAAGTGGAATCTGAGTCTCGGTCTACGTTATTCCGATGAAGAAAAAGACGGTTATATTGCGACCTCTAATACCGCGGCAAATGGCTGTTCTGCGCCCTTTGATACCAACCCGGTGTGTTCAGTTGCCCCCAATGTTGACCCCTATGGTGCATCGCTAAGTTGGTCTGCGACGACCGGTAAGGCGAGTCTTAGTTATTTTGCCACGCCGGATGTGATGCTATATCTAAGTTATTCAACTGGCTTTAAGGCGGGTGGTTTTAACTTGGAGTCGGGAACCGTGCCGCCAGAGTTACGCGATTTTGATTCAGAAGAAGTCGAGAATTTTGAGTTTGGTTGGAAGGCTGAATTCTGGGATCAACGCGCGCGGGTGAATGGCGCGGTCTTTCATACCATATACGATGGCCAGCAAAATGCGTCGTTTGTAGGATTAAGCTTTGTGGTGAATAGCGCTGATCAAGTTGTTATGGACGGTGCCGAAGTAGAGGGCTTATTGCTGTTGTCGGACCGTTTTACCCTGAGCGTGAGTGCTACAGCACTCGACGTTATTTACAAGCGCTACGATGGCGGTCAGTGCTATTACGGCCGTGAGCCAGATAATGAATACGCGCAGTGCGATCTCAGCGGCGATAACTTGCCCTTTACGCCAAGCCTGGCGGCGAACGCGGCGCTGCGCTATACCCAGCCACTATTTAATGGTGATCTCTATAGTCGTTTAGCCTACCGCTATCAAGGTTCAAGCTACTATATTCCCGATCTTGATCCCCGCCATGAAGAGCCTGCTTACGGTGTTGTTGATGCCCGGCTTGGCTGGCGCAGCGCCAACGTTGATATCGCCTTTTGGGTTAAAAATTTGCTGGATGAACAGTACGCATCGGCCATAGGTCCCGCGACGTTTCACGCCGTGCTCGACGCGAGTGTTGGCTCGCCTGAGGGTTCTTATCAGACGTTTCTGGGTGATCCCCGTAGCGTGGGTATGACCCTGCGTTTAAATTATTAGCGGGTAATATAAGGTTTTTATATTTTGTGTTAGCTGAACAGGCTAAGAGAACAATAATAGGACAAGAAAATGGCTTCGGTGATAAATAAACTTATATTGACGTGCGTCGGTATGGCTCTGGCGGGGCACGCAATGGCTGCGCAATTTTCGCTTACTGACAGCGCTGGACAGCCTTTGAGCACCGTAATGGTTACTCGGGTATTAGCGCAAAAGCCCGTGCTGAGCTTGAGCGATGACGGATATCCTGCACATGGCGTGAGTAATCAGGCCGCGGTTGAAAATACCCGATTCAGCGACGCTAGCGGCAAGCTTGCTTTCCCTGAAACAGACGCAGTTTATGATTATCGCTTTCGTAAGCCCGGCTTTAAGGACCAGCACTTAAGAAGCGTGGATTTGACTGACAATACCGAAGTGACGATGGTGCGCGAGTTGGACCCGCGCATGCTCGCCGAACAAAAACCATCGAACGTCTGGTTGTCGCAGCTGGATATTGGCGGTGGTAAAAAACTGCGTGAGCATTTCGCCTTAAATTGTGCGTTTTGTCATCAGCAGGCCTCGCCATTTATGCGGGTTGAGCGCAGCGCCGATGAGTGGTTGACGGTCATTGATCGTATGGGCGGCTATGGTGCGCGCATTGCGGGCGACCTAGGTGAGCCTCTGGCTGAGGGTTTGGCTGCGGGCTACCAGCGCTTAAATGCAAACTTTACAACGTTGCCGGAGCCGCGCTCCTGGGACGCGGAGCTGTCTGGCGCGCAGTATACCGAGTGGCCGATCGGTGATGGATTCTCGCAGATGCACGATTTTATTTTGCATCCCAATGGCATGGTCTATGTGGGCGATAATCTGCAGGACCGGATTTATGAAGTGAACCCAGATACTGGCGTCTATACAGTGTACAAAGTCCCTCATGAGGCCGAGGATAAGTTGGGTGGATTCTTGGGGAATCGCTTTAAGGCTTACGGAAAAATAAATAATTATCTCGGCGTACATTCATTTGCAGTATCGCCGAAGGACGGTCATATTTTTTCAACGCCGTCGATGCAGCGCGCTTTGCTGGAATTTGATCCAGTGACTAAAACCTTTACGCGCCATGAAATGAAGCGAGGCTTTTATCCCCACACTATTCGTACGGACGACCAGGACCGCGTGTGGTTTACCCTCGCCCTGTCGTCGCAAGTGGCAATGTGGGATCGTCAAAAAAAGGTCTTCACGTATTTCGATATTCCCGCGCGCAATGTTAAAGAGTGGCTTACGATCAAACTTTTGCCACTGATCTTTTGGCTTGATCCGGAAACTCGGCCTATGCCCTCGGTCGATCGCGAATCCAGCGGCTTACCCATGCCCTATGGTATTGATGTGGCACCCGACGGTCGGGTTTGGTTTGCACGCCTTTACGCTAATGATTTTGGTTATATTGATCCCGAGACAGGTGATGTGACGGTAGTCGATGCCGAGGTAACCGGTCCGCGTCGTTTGCGCGTCGATGCGAACAACAGAGTGTGGATGGTGTCATTTCAAACCGGCTTATTGGTGATGTATGACCCCGCAAGTAAGGAATTAACGGAATATGCATTGCCAGTTCTGAGCGAATTTCCCTATGCTTTAAATGTTGATCGGGCACGCGGTGCCGTGTGGGTTAATGGCAATCAGTCCGATACAATCATGCGCTTTGATATGGCCGCTGAGACCTGGCAGGTATACCCCATGCCGCGCCGCCGCACGTTTACACGCGACATAGAAATTGCGGAAGACGGTTCGGTCTATACCACTAACTCTCATTTCCCAAGCTGGCAAATAGAAGATGCGCAGCCGACCTTGATTCATATTCAGCCCTACTCGCAATGATGATTCAGCGCGTTATTCTGCTGCTGACGGGCTGCGCGCTATTGCTGCCCGCGGCAGCGCAAGATTGGAATTACTATCGCGGCGATCAGGGCGGCTCTGGTTTTTCGCCACACCAGCAAATCACCAGTGATAATGTCAGTACTCTGCAAGTGGCCTGGCAGTATCGCAGTGGTGAGGCCCAGCAATTTGCCGAAGAGCTACCCCGCAGCGCGCTAGAGACTACGCCGATATTATTGCCCGAGGCCGCTGGCGGCCATTTGGTGTTTTGCACTGCTTTTAATCAGGTAATTGCGCTTGATCCGGAAACTGGTGCGGAGCGCTGGCGATATGACCCGGAAATTTCCCTTGCCGGCGATCGGCCCTTTAAATGCCGAGGGGTGAGCTGGTGGACAGACCCTGATGGACTTGCTGGTCAGCAGTGTCGGCAGCGCATATTCACCGCAACGCATGATCGCCGTTTGATTGCCCTCGATGCCCGCAATGGAAAACTGTGCGAGGGTTTTGGAAATAAAGGTACTGTAAAACTGTATAGCGACGCCGAGGGTTTTATTCCCGGTGACATTGGCAGTGTGTCTCCGCCGGTCGTGGTGAACGGTACGATCGTCATCGGTTCGGCGGTGGTGGACTTTGTTCGCGCTCACACTCCGCGCGGCACGGTTAAAGCCTTTGACGCTCGCAGTGGCGCAGCGCGTTGGCAGTTTGAGCCGATACCGCTAGATGCCAAAGCTCCAAATGCTAAACAATGGCCAGTGGATGCGGTGGCGGTGTCAGGCGGCGCCAATGCTTGGGCGCCGCTGTCGGTTGACGAAGTGCGGGATCTGGTTTTTATTCCCACCGGCGCGCCTTCACCAGATTATTATGGCGCTCTGCGTCCTGGCGATAATCGCTACGCGAATTCACTGGTGGTTTTGCGCGGCAGTACTGGCGAAGTGGTTTGGAGTTTTCAGTTTGTTCATCACGACGTGTGGGATTACGACACACCTGCGCAACCGATGCTGGTTGAGTTGCAGCGCGATGGCAAAGCTATTCCTGCCGTTGTGCAATTGACCAAGCAAGGTTTTGTGTTTGTATTTCATCGCGAAACCGGCGAGCCATTATTTCCTATTATTGAAAAGGCGGTGCCGCAGTCAGCGGTGGCGGGGGAGCTGTTATCGCCTACCCAGCCCACATCTCCTGAACTGCCCTTATTATTGAGTCACGATTTAAATGCCGAAAACGCTTGGGGATTAACGGCCTGGGATCGTGGCGCCTGCGCCAAAAAAATTACCAGTTTGAACAATCAGGGGTTGTTCACTGCCTTAGCCGAAACCCCAACCTTGATGTTGCCGGGTAGCCTTGGCGGTGCAAATTGGGGTGGTGGTGTATTTTGGCCGGCGCGCCAACAATTAGTCGTTAATGTTAATACCGCACCCTTTGTCGGGCATTTAAAGCCAATAAGCGTTACTGAAGCGGGCGAACACCTGCCGCCAGCCGGTAAAACCATGCGTATTACCATGGCGGGTACGCCGTATACGGTGGTGGTCGAGAGTCTGCTGTCGCCATTGGGCATCCCCTGCAGTGAACCGCCTTGGGGAAAATTAATGGCCATTGATTTGGCCAAGGGCGAGGTCCTGTGGCAAACGCCATTGGGCTCGGTGCACGAAATGGCGCCCTTTCCGCTGCCCTTTGATATTAATTGGGGAACACCTAATTTAGGTGGCGCGCTAATGACTGCCGGCAATCTAGTGTTTATTGGCGCGACCATGGACAGGCGTTTTCGCGCTTTTTCTGCCGATAGTGGCGAGATGCTTTGGCAGCACACCTTGCCGGTCGATGCGCCGGCATCGCCAATGACTTACCAGCGCGGTGGGCGGCAGTTCGTCGTTATTGCCGCCGGTGGGCATCATATGTACCAACGCAAGATGGGGGACTATATCGTTGCGTTTGCATTGCCTAAATCGCGAAAGTAAGGCGTCACCGTCGTGACGACGATGAAAAGCGTCGGGTGAACGCGCTATTACGGAGCCAAGATCAAGTACTTGCCACGTTATTTAGGTAGGGGAATGAACTCATCTTCGTCACCGCAGACCAAGGGAAAATTGCCGTTTTCCCAATCGACTTTGGCTTGCTCAACGCGCGTCTTTCGGCTGGAGATGAAGTTCCATTCCATATAGCGTTTGCCAAGGGGTTTACCGCCGATTAGCGACAACAGGCAATCCTCCTCAGCAGTCACTTTAATGCCGGTTTCTGCAGTAAATACTGCCATTGTGTATTGGCTTAGCAGCGTGCCGCGGGCATTGAGACTGCCTTCAATAACATACAGCGCGCGCTCATCGGCATCGGGAAGCATTAGCGATTGACCGGCCTTGAGGCGCGCTTCGATATAGATTGTTTCGGAATGGGTTTTGACTGGGGAGCGAGCGCCGTAGGCGTGGCCCATGATCACCCGTACCGGAACACCATCTACTTCAACCATTGGAATTTCTGCTGAGGGATAGTGGTGAAAGGACGGGGCAATTTCCTCGTCGGTAGTCGGCAGCGCCAACCACAGCTGTAGACCATGTAGGCGATGATGGCTCGCGGTGACTTCTGGCCGCTCTCGCTCTGAATGCACAATGCCTTTGCCCGCCACCATGAGATTAACGTCGCCGGGCCGAATCGCCTGGAGACTGCCGAGGGAATCTCGATGCAGTATTTCGCCCTCAAAAAGGTAAGTGACAGTGGCTAAATTGATGTGAGGGTGGGGGCGAACATTAATGCCGCTGCCAGGCGCAAACTCCGCGGGGCCCATATGATCAAAGAATACCCAGGGGCCCACCATTTTCAACTGGCGGGTGGGCAGGGTGCGGCGCACGGTGAACTCACCAAGATCTTTGTCGCGTGGCTTAATGAGCAAACGAATTGCACCACAACCCTCATTAACATCGCATTCTTGTTCAATTTCATGCTCGTTACTCATGCTCTCTCTCCTTTGTTTTTCGATTAACATTCCATGGCACAATAGATGGTGGCGAAAATGAATATAGCGGTGCGCCGCCAGCGCCTTATTTTGTGAACTAATAATCTACCGAATAGACAATGTCTGTCTACCTCTGACCTTCTCGCACGACAGCAGCTAGTTTTATATTTATTGAAGTCCAGCTTGGATTTATACAAACAGCTAGGCGAGCCATTTGTGCGCAATTTAATTTAATGCGCCGGCTGAGAGCGGCCGGGTGAGAAGATATTCGTGACTGACTGATGTCTATTCGGTGAACAGAAGGGCGAGCTGGAGTCAGTTCGCCCTTTTTCTTTAATGGCCGGGCTATCAATCAGCTAAGGGATTGAATATATTGGCATACGCTAGGACAATTCTTTTGGTGAGAGTCGCAATGAGTATCCACGCTAAAAATAATAAGATAAATAACAGGCTGTATTTTCCGGTATTTGCCATCACGCTGCTTGGCCTGTTGCTAGCGACTACCCCGGTACTAGCGCAGCCCTCACCAAATATTGTTGTGATTCTTGTTGATGATGCCGGTTTAATGGACTTTGAGCCCTACGGCGGTGAGGCGCGTATGCCTAGCATTCAACGCCTAGCAGACCAGGGGGTTCGTTTCAGTAATTACCGCACATCGCCGCTTTGCGCACCTTCGCGCGCCATGTTGCTAACGGGTGTTGATAATCATCTCACCGGTGTGGCGACAATCCCTGAAGTAATACCCGCAGAACATGAAGGTAAACCCGGTTACTCGCTAGCCCTTGAACCGGGTGTGAAAACCATTGCGGATCATTTGCGAACGGCGGGTTACCGAACGTATATGACGGGTAAATGGCATTTGGGACGGCGAGTTCAAGACTTGCCGGTCAGTCACGGCTTTGACCGCTCCTTTATTTTAGATGCCTCAGGTGCAGATAACTGGGAACAAAAGCCGTATATGCCTTATTACACCACGGCGCCCTGGTATGAAGATGATCAGCCGGCCACCTTGCCCGAAGATTTTTATTCCTCTGCTTTTATAGTCGATAAAATGATCGACTATATTGATGCCGATAACAAAACTGCAGATAAAAGCGCGCAACCTTTTTTTGCCTATTTAGCCTTCCAGGCCATTCATATTCCTATTCAAGCGCCAAGAGAATTCACCGAGCACTACGACGGTGTTTACGATCGAGGCTGGCATGTATTGCGCGAGCAGCGTTGGCAAAAAGCTAAACAGCTTGGCCTCATTCCCCCAAATGCCGCCTTGGCCGCGATGCCAGAAGGGCTGCGCGATTGGCAAAAGCTAAGTGATGAAGAGCGGCGTTTTTATGCCAAAGCTATGGAAGTTAATGCCGGTATGCTAGAGGCCATGGATCATCATATCGGACGCCTTATCAGCTGGCTTGAACAGAGCGGCCAATTGGAAAATACCCTGTTCGTGATAACGTCCGATAACGGCCCCGAATTTAACGATATTGTTAATACCGCCGGTATTGGATTGTGGAAAGCAGTCAGTGGTTACAATAGTGATATTGATACCCTGGGTGAAAAGGGCAGCTTAGTTTCGATAGGCCCAGAGTGGGCATCTGCGGCGGCATCGCCTAATAAAATGTTTAAGTTTTATAGCAGTGATGGTGGTATTCGTGTTCCGCTGATTATTGCCGGGCCGATGATACCCCAAGGTACGATGCAATCGTCGCTGGCTATGGTCACCGATATCACTCCGACCATACTAGACTATCTCGGTGTGTCTGCATCGCTAAGCAAAAACGATATCGGCATCACCGGTCGCAGCTTAAAGGCGGTGCTAAACGGTAGTCGCGAGCAGACCTATGGCCCCAGTGAATCAGTCGGTCTGGAGGTGGCGGGTAATGCCGCGCTCTTGAAAGGCCAGTATAAATTGGCGCGTAATTTACCTCCCTACGGAGACGGTATTTGGCGCTTGTATAATCTGCACAAAGACCCTGGTGAGACGAGTGATCTAGCCGAAGGCGAACCTGTCGTATTCAGCACCTTGCTCGCCGACTACCAGCAGTACGCAGCGACGCACGGCGTGCAGACCATGCCCGAAGGCTACGACGCCGTTGAACAAATTAAGCGCAACACCTATAAAAAACTCTTTAGCGTGTATTACTTCTATTTAATCGCGCCATCGCTCCTATTGCTGGCAGTGTTGGTTTGGTTTGTCAGGCGTCGGTGGGGAGGACAATAACGTGAGTGCATATATCTCCAATCGCAATGCGGTTGCCAGCGGATACTACAATAGTCCCTGGTCTTGTGAAGATGGAGGCCCTGAGCGATTGCAAATGCCAACCTCTATTAGCGGCTTAAATATTCTGGCGACTGATCGGGTGAAACTAGTGAGCCGGCGGCTGCTCATAGGTAATATGGTGCTGTTACGGGACCCTGGTGAAGTGTATCTCATGCACCACGATACTCTGCGAAGAGGCCTGGGGTTTGACTGCCACTCTTACATTGAAAAAATTGACCCACAAACATTAGCACCTCTTAAAAAGTCGCCCAAGCTTGTTGGCGGTCCATTTTGGCCAGGTGGCTTTGCCATTCATCGCAACGGTGATCTTTATGTGACATTTGGTCGTTACTTGCATCGCTTGAACCCAGACTGCGAATGTATCAACAGCTTGAAACTGCCGCAAAACTTACCTTATAACTCCCACGTGATTTTGGATAGCGGCTATCTCGTTACCAAACCGATTGCTGAGGATGGCCAAACACAATTACTGCTCATTGATCCCGATACCCTGACCATAAGTCACGCAATTGAGATGCCAGAGCCGTCAATCTCGAGGTTAAGCGCGGTGGGGAACACCGTGTATGTCACGGGTGTTACCGCCATTCACCGTTATCACTTTGATACTGCCGGCAAAACATTAGAGCGCGATTGCGACTGGGCGCTTAACTATATCGACAACGCCCTTCAAAATCCGGGACAAAGCTACGGCTGGGACCCCGTCATTGATCAGCACAATATTTGGTTTATGGATAACGGCAAGCATACCGCCAATAAAGCACTATCGATGCTCAATGAGGGGGTGGCGTTAAGCCCCAATAATATTATTCGTGTCAGTGTTAGTGACAGTCGTGATTTTAGTATTACGCCAATTAGCGGCATAAGTGGTGGAAGCATTAGCAATCCGCCACTGTACTGTAGTCAGCGGCGTATTTTAGTGGCCTACGATTCAGCTAATGCATTTATAAAGGCGTGGCGGCATGATCTAGAAACTAATCAGCTGACTGCCTTGTGGCAACGTGACGACTTCGGTATGGCAGGTCATGGGCTCTATTTTGCAGATACTGGTGAATTGGTAACAGAAGACTACCGCAGTCTGAAAACCTGGCGAGGTCTGAAAAATGGCGAAGAGAACGTCATTCTCGATATTGAAACTGGTGAGGAGAAAGCCCGTTTTGCGATGAATAACTATGTGCAGTCTTATTGTTTCCCTGCGCCTGGTTTTGCTCGTGACTATTACTGGCTTGGTTTAGACAAGCTGACGCATGTGACTTTTGAGTAAGTTCTAGTGTCGTCGATAATAACAAAAACCTAAACATTCCCTGTTGACTGTCGTTGCTTTGCCACACAGTAGTGGTTTTCAAACCGTTTGCAGGCAGGGTCCTTCAATTGGCACGTGACGATAAGGTGATTTGGCTATTGGCGCTGTGTTTGGGGTCGGCTGCCGCCGAGATCGGTGTCTCAGGGTGTTGATTTGCATCCCCTGTGTTCGATGGCGCTCACTATGGCGTCAAAGACGGACTGTGATGCCTCTTTGGTTGCGGCCAATTCCTTTATTTGATCGTTGCTTTCCGTGATTGCAAACGTAATCTGGTCAAGTTTTCGAATATTTCATCCGTGGCCATAGCATACCGCCTTGCTCGCACGATCGCGGTCGGTCGATGGAATGTCTGAAGTGACCGGCGAAGCTCGCGCGTATTACTGAAGAATAGTCTGTGTTTTATGGGTATAACGCGGCTAAAATTTAGCCGCCGTGTCTATCCTTGCAAATATATGATGAACTCATGTGGAGGCCCAACGCCCCGTCGGAGTGTCATGTCTAGATTGGAGTCCGCCGATAAGGCGCTAGAATGGTTGCGTGAGAGGCTTTTGGGATATAATGGTGCCCAGGAGAGGACTTGAACCTCCACCCCCTTGCGAGGACTAGCACCTGAAGCTAGCGTGTCTACCAATTTCACCACCTGGGCGGGGGATGATCAGCATTAATACTGAGCCGCGCAATTTACTGATAGAAAGTATTTTTGTCAACGGTTGCGTTACACTACACCTATATTTTTAAATTTTCATTGTATAAAGGAAGTCTGACTGAATGGCTAAACGCCGAAATATCCCCGATCCCCACGCTGAACGTGAGGCGTCGAACTACGAAAACCCGGTTCCCAGCCGTGAATATATTCTAGAACAATTAAAAGAAAGCGAAAAAGGCATTAGCCAAGCGCAGCTGCGCCGTCAGCTCGAAATTGAGGGCGAAGAGCAGGAAGAGGGGCTGCGCCGTCGAATTAAGGCAATGTTACGCGATGGTCAAATAATTGAAGGTCGTCGTGGCCAGTTGCGCGCGATTAGTGGCGGCGACAGCATGGTCGGCAAGGTGATTGGCCATCGTGACGGTTTTGGTTTTGTCAGTATTGAAGGTGAGTCTGAAGACGTGTATCTGGCCAATCGCCAGATGCAGCAGGTTTTTGATGGTGACACGGTTAAAGTTGAAGTTACTGGTGTTGATCAGCGCGGTCGCCGTGAAGGTGTGATCGTTGAGGTGGTTGAGCACAATACCCAGCAATTAGTTGGCAAGCTGATGATGCACCGTGGTCTGCCTCAGGTAGTTCCCGAGAATACTCGCATCCAAAATTGGCTGGCCCTAGAAGATAACGACGTTGCGACCGCCAAAGAAGGCGATTACGTGATGGTTGAGCTTACCCAGCAGCCTGGGCAGCGTCAGCAGGCACGAGGTCGTATTACCGAGGTATTGGGTGATCGGCGTACGGTTGGTGTTGCTACCGAATTGGCGATTCGCAGTCACGATATTCCTTTTGAATGGCCCGAGGCTGTTGAAGAAGAGGCGCGGCGTTTTGGTTCAGAGCCAGCAGAAAAGGATAAGGCGCATCGCGTAGATTTGCGGCAGTTGCCACTCGTTACGATTGATGGTGAAGACGCTCGTGATTTTGATGACGCAGTGTACTGTGAGCCTAAAAAATCGGGCGGGTATCGTTTGTGGGTGGCCATTGCTGATGTTTCGCACTATGTACAGGTTGGTTCGGCGCTAGATCAGGAGGCGCACAAGCGCGCGACTTCGGTGTATTTCCCTGATCGCGTTGTGCCGATGCTGCCCGAGGCCCTTTCTAATGGCTTGTGTTCATTAAAACCCGATGTTGATCGTTTGACGATGGTCTGTGAAATGACCATTAGTGCTAGCGGTAAGCTGAGTGGTTATGTTTTTTATGAAGGCTTAATTCGCTCGCATGCTCGCTTGACCTATAACGAAGTAGGTGCACTATTAGAGCTTGAGGGCGTAGACCCTAAGTACAACACGGGCCGTAATGCCCATTTACTGCCGCAGCTGCGTTATTTGCAAGACCTCTATAAAGTGTTGCGTAAGGCGCGCTCTGAGCGTGGCGCCATCGACTTTGAAACCGTGGAAACGCGGATTGTGTTTGATGATGAAAAACGCATAGAAGCGATTGTGCCGATTCGTCGTCACGACGCCCACAAACTAATAGAAGAGTGTATGTTGTGCGCCAACGTTGCTACGGCGCGAGCTTTAGACCGTTCCGGGCTAGAGGCGTTGTATCGGGTGCACAGCGGTCCATCAGAACAGAAGCTCACTAATTTACGTGAGTTTCTTGGCGAAATTGGTTTGAGCTTGCAGGGTGGTGAAGAGCCTAGCCCGAAAGATTATCAAATGCTGCTATCGAATTTGGGTGAGCGCCCAGATGCCGCAGTTATTCAGACGATGATGCTGCGTTCATTAAGTCAGGCGGTCTATCACCCTGAAAATGAAGGCCATTTTGGTTTGCACTATGCTGGCTATACGCACTTCACTTCGCCAATTCGTCGCTACCCAGATTTACTTGTGCATCGCGCGCTGCGGTATTTGGTGCGCAGTGGCGGCGGTGAAGCGGCGGCTTGCTTCCACAAGATCGGTGATGCGCCGAATCTTGATCGTAAAAACATTTATCCCTACGATTTTGATGCGCTTGTTGCGCAGGGTGCCAATTCGTCGATGGCCGAGCGCCGTGCCGATGAGGCCAGTCGTGATGTAATGGCTTTTCTTAAATGTGAGTTCTTGCAGGACCACGTTGGTAGTGAGCACGAAGGTATTATTGCTGCGGTGACGGGCTTTGGTATGTTCGTCGAATTGCAGGATTTATATATAGAAGGCTTGGTGCATATCACTGCCTTGCCGCAAGACTTTTACCAATTTGATCAAGCTCATCAGCGTTTAATTGGCGAACGCACTCGTCGAGTGTTCCAGCTCGGTGATTCCTTGCGGGTTCAAGTTTTGGCGGTAAACCTCGATCAGCGCAAAATTGACCTTGGCGTTGTGGCCGGGGACGACGTTGGTAAAAAAGTTGCCTTTGATACGGCCAAGCCAGCTAGTGATGCGCCTAAGCGCCAGCGTCGCAAACCAGGGCAAAGTCGTGGTCGCAGTGCGGAACCCAAAACGGCTTCGGCTTCCCCGCGCCGCCGAAAACCTGAGCCTGCCGCACCGGCAGCCAAATCCGCGCCGCGGAAAAAACGTAAGGCAGTTGTGCCGGTCGTTGCTGAGGTGCCTGTTGCAGCACCCAAAAAGACTTCGGTTCGCGAGGCCTTGGCTAAGGGCTTAAAAGGCTTAATGCCGACTAAGCCCAAAACAGCGGCAAAATCTAAGGCTGGCTCGACGACCGCGGAATCTAAAGCGGGCGCGACTGCAAAGCCGCGTCGTAGCCGGTCTGCCGCGGCAAGTGAGGCGCCCAAAAAATCGGGTGGCAAAGCGAAGTCGGGCGCACCAAGAACGCGTCGTAGTCGATAGAGAGTTTATTCCGTGGCAGAAAAGATTTTTGGCATACATGCGGTGCAGAGTGTGCTGGCTCGCAGCCCTGAACGTGTTCAGGAGCTCTATGTGCAAACCGGGCGGCTTGATAAGCGTCTGCAGGTAGTGCTCGACCTTGCTAAATTGGCGAATGTTCGTGTTGTTCAGCGTGCGCGTCCTGAATTGGATGCCATGGTCGAGGGGCGCCATCAGGGTCTTGTTGCTCTTGTAGAGGCTGCGGCCCAATTTCAGGAGAGCGATCTTCTTGATTTGGTGGCGGCCGCGGGAAGCTCTGCGCTGGTCTTGGTGCTGGATGGTGTTACCGATCCACATAACCTGGGCGCTTGTTTGCGCAGTGCCGATGCAGCTGGGGTTACTGTTGTAGTAGCGCCGCGCGACAACTCGGTCGGTTTGAGTGCTACGGTATTGAAGGTCGCCTGCGGTGCTGCAGAGGTTGTGCCCTTTGTGCAAGTTACTAATCTCGCCCGCAGCTTGCAGCAAATGCAGCAAGCGGGGGTGTGGGTGATGGGCATGGCCGGTGAGGCGGATTTGTCGCTTTATGAGCAAGACTTATCTGGGCCGTTGGCCTTGGTGCTGGGCGCCGAGGGCAGTGGTATGCGGCGCTTGACTCGTGAGAACTGCGATTACCTTGCAAAACTACCCATGGCGGGTTCGGTGAGCAGCTTGAATGTGTCAGTGGCGACCGGTATTTGTCTGTTCGAGGCGGTGCGTCAACGCTTAAAAGCCTGAATTGGTTAATATGTGTGCGAATCACTTGCATATCACCTCCGATATACCTAAAATCCGCGCTCTTGATTTATTGGTAGTTCCGACTGTTTTGGTCGGGGCTGTCCTCCTTGTCACACCGTAAAGGGTGGCTTAACCCGTAAGGAGCTGAAAAATGCGTCACTACGAGATAGTGTTCTTGGTCCATCCAGACCAGAGCGAACAAGTACCAGGTATGGTTGAGCGTTATACTCAAGCCATCGAAAAAGACGGCGGTAAAGTTCACCGTCTAGAAGATTGGGGCCGTCGTCAGCTGGCATACCCAATCAACAAAATCCACAAAGCACACTATGTGCTGATCAATGCTGAAGCGTCTGCTGAAGCTGTGGAAGAGTTGACTACTAACTTCCGTTATAACGACGCCGTTCTGCGTAACCTTATTATTCGCTGCGATGAAGCTGTGACTGAAGAGTCGCCAATCATGAAAGCAGAGAATGAGAGCCGCGAGCGTCGTAGCCGCAGCGAACAGCGTGTTGAGCGCAGCCGTGACGAATCTGAGTCAACGACTGATGACAATAGTGAATCTGAAGCCAGTACGGCTGAAGACGACGCTGAATAATTGCGCACTGAGTTAGGAGAGTAGTTATGGCACGTTTTTTCCGTCGTCGTAAATTTTGCCGCTTCACCGCGGAAGGCGTCAGCCAGATCGATTATAAAGATCTGGAAACCCTGAAAGCATATGTTTCAGAAACAGGTAAAATTGTACCTAGCCGTATCACTGGTACAAATGCTAGATACCAGCGCCAATTGTCTACCGCAATTAAGCGCGCACGTTTCCTTGCTTTGCTGCCTTACACAGACAGCCATAAGTAATCAAACGACGTAAAATTATGCGCGCCTTAGCTGAATTCATTATGAAAGGGCGCTTGCAGGCGGTAGCCGTTGCAGGCTTGGGTGTTGGTACGCTCATGTTTGCTTGGGTTGGCGTTGCAGCCGCAACATTGGTGATGTTGCGTAAAGGCTTGAGTGAAGGTGCCTACGTTGTTTTTTGGGCACTGTTACCAGCAATCGCGGTGGCCGCTATAGGGGCAGACGTTGGTCCTTTGACCATGTTGCTTGGCGCGGCTGCGACAGCGGCGGTGTTGCGGAGTACCCAGCAATGGGGGTACGCAATGTTGGCTGCGGTTGGTGCTGGCGTGCTAACTGCACTAATTTTGATGCACATGGCTGGCGATTATCTGGCCTCGATTCTGGCAATGGTACAACCCATGCTAGAGCGGATGCAGGTTTCTGCGTCGGGGCGTTTGCCAGAAATTGGCAGCGGCGATATTGCTGCAGTGATCGGTGTTAGCACAGTGTTATGGAGTACGCTGGCAGTGATGCTAGCGAGATGGTGGCAGTCGATATTGTACAATCCCGGCGGGTTTCGCCAGGAAATGTGGCAGTTTCGTTTGCCTCCAAGCATAACAGTGACCTTGGTTGCCCTGATGTTGCTGGTAAGCAATGTTGGCGGGGATTATCGTTTTTGGGGAGTAATGTGTGTGCTACCCATTGTGATATCTGGCATTGCCTTGGTCCATGGTGCAGCGGGACGCTTGGGTTTAGGCCGCGCATGGTTAATAGTTTTTTATGTAGCGCTGTTGTTGTTAGGGCCGCTGTGGGCGGGTTTGATTTTAATAGCGATTGTGGATAGTTGGATTGATATTAGGCGGCGTTTGCCGAATCGCTCTCAACCATAGAGCGGCGCAAACGCAGGCGAATTTAAGAGGGTGAGAACCATGCAAGTGATTCTGCTGGAGAAAATTGGCAAGCTTGGCAACTTGGGTGATCAGGTTAATGTAAAAGGCGGTTACGGCCGTAATTTCCTGATTCCATTTGGCAAGGCAGTACCTGCCACCAAAACAAATGTTGCTGAATTTGAAGCGCGTCGCGCTGATTTAGAAGCGACCGCTGCTGAAAAGCGCAGTGTTGCTGATGCCCGCGCTGAGAAGCTGGCGGCGTTGTCTGTGACTATTGAAGCGAATTCAGGCGACGGCGGCAAACTGTTCGGCTCTATCGGTACTCGCGATATTGCTGATGCAGTAACTGCAGCTGGTGTTGAATTGAACAAAAGCGAAGTACGTATGCCAGAAGGTCCGATTCGTGACCTGGGCACTTACGACGTTGCAATTCAATTGCACAGCGATGTTGTTCAAACAGTTAGCATTGCGGTTGTTGCCGAGTAAATTTGCTAATCTGTTTCTGATCTGACCCATAGCGTGCGGAGCGGTTAAGGCTGTCTTTGCGAGCGTGGCGGTGAATAATCACCGCTGCAGTAAGGTGTCGGTGAGGTATTAAAAAAGCACGGCCGTTCTTTGTAGCGGCGGTGCTTTTTTTTTGCCACAATGCCCGATCTATAAATTTCCAGTGATGGTTCTGTGTACCCCGAAGCTTATTCTGAATCTCCACCGCCCTTTGAAGAAGAGAGCGATTTTGCGCAACTGAAACTACCTCCGCATTCTGTGGAGGCTGAACAGTCTGTGCTCGGTGGTCTGATGATCGCCAACGAAAGCTGGGATTCGGTTGCCGACGTGGTAAGCGAAGGCGATTTTTTCCGGCCAGAACATCGCAAGATCTTCGCGCAGATGGCGCGTTTAATTACCCTTGAACTGCCGATAGACGTTGTGACCCTCGCTGAGGAGTTGGCCAAGGCCGGGCAGCTTGAGCAGGTGGGCGGCGCCGCGTATTTGGCTGAGATCGCCAGTAATACCCCTTCAGTCGTTAATATTCGCGCCTACGCGCAAGCTGTGCGCGAGCGAGCCACTTTTCGCTCCCTAATTAGTGCGGCAAATGCGATAGCTGACAGCAGTTTTAACCCGGAAGGGCGCAATAGCGACGAGATTCTGGATGAGGCCGAGCGGGCTATCATGCAGATTTCTGAGGAGCGGCCCAAAACGGGCGGCCTAACGCCAATCAACCCGTTATTGAAATCGGCGGTTGATAAGATTGACGAGCTGTTCAGTAACGAAGACGCGGTGACCGGTTTAACTACCGGTTTTGAAAAACTCGACGAAATGACCTCGGGCCTGCAAAACTCCGATCTCATCATCGTCGCGGCTCGACCCTCAATGGGTAAAACCACGTTTGCGATGAACCTCGTCGAAAATGCGCTGATGAATAGCGACCAGCCAATTCTCGTTTTTAGTATGGAAATGCCCGCGAACCAGCTGATGATGAGGATGTTGTCGTCGGTTGGCCGTATAGATCAGACCAGAATTCGAACCGGGCGCCTCGAAGAAGAGGATTGGCCTAAGTTGAGTTCTGCGGTCACCAAGCTCAAAGATAAGCCTCTATTTATAGACGATACGCCGGCGCTGACGCCGACTGAAGTCCGGTCGCGAGCCCGAAAGATCGTACGTGAGCACGGCAGTGTTGGCATGATCATGCTCGATTATCTTCAGTTAATGAAGGTGGCTGGCGACAATAGTGAAGGTCGTACTGCCGAGATTTCAGAAATTTCTCGATCTTTGAAGGGAATTGCCAAGGAATTTGAATGCCCCGTGGTGGCGCTATCACAGCTAAACCGCGCCTTGGAGCAACGTCCTAACAAGCGGCCTATAAACTCAGATTTACGTGAATCAGGCGCTATCGAGCAAGACGCCGACGTGATTATGTTTATATACCGCGACGAGGTTTATAACGAGGAGTCGGCCGATAAAGGCATGGCAGAAATCATCATCGGCAAGCAGCGTAACGGCCCGATTGGTACTGCGAGATTAAGCTTTGTGGGTAAGCATACCCGCTTCGAGAATTTGGCGTTTGGCTATGACCAGGCAGATGAGTACTAATTGCTCGGGCGTCTGAGGCTTAAAGGCATTCGCTGCGCTCACTAAATGCTCGCTTTTAATTTTAGCGTCTTCCGTCTCCCATCAAGTGTACAGCAAGCCCACGTCCGACACCCGGCCTCAGACGTCAGACTCCGTTTGTTTTTTCTTCACCAAGCGGCCAAACACTATCCCCACTTCAAACAAAAACCACATTGGTACCGCGAGTAAGGCCTGCGAGATAATGTCTGGTGGGGTGAGTAGCATGCCAAAAACAAAGCAGCCAATGATGACATAGGGGCGTTTAGCTGCCAGGTCGTCTGCGGTCGTTACGCCGGACGCGATGAGGAGTACCGTGGCGATTGGAATCTCGAAGGCGATGCCAAAGGCGAGGAAGAGTTTAAGCGCGGTGTCGAGGAAACGCGCAATATCGGGGGTGTAGTTAACGCCCTCGGGGGTGATGCCGCTAAAAAAGCCGAACACGAGAGGGAATACCACGTAGTAGGCGAAGGCCAGCCCGGCGTAGAACAACACAACGCTTGATGCGAGTAAGGGCGCGGCGATGCGTTTTTCGTGGCGATACATGCCCGGGGCAATAAACTGCCATATCTGGTGTAAAATAATGGGCATTGCTAAACAAAATGCCGAGACTAGCACCAATTTAAACGGGGTTAAAAAGGTGGAGGCTATTTCGGTGGCGATCATGCTAGTGCCTTCCGGCAGATAGCGGCGCAGTGGTTCGGCGACAAAGCTGTATATCGTGTTGGCAAACGGCATTAGCCCGACCGCGCAAACCAGTACCGCAAGCACTACGCGCAGTAGCCGGTCGCGTAATTCAGTGAGGTGGGCGACCAGCGGTTGGCCTTGGTCCTGCTCGGTGTCTGTCATGATGCTGGGTCTTTTTTGCTTGTTTCTTGAAGACTTGCCGTTTGTTCGTTTGATTCGGGCAATTCAGAATCGGCTATAGTGTTAGGCGTTTCTTTGGCGGCAATGCTGTTTTCGATCTTATTCAGTTCGCTGCCAGCCTTATTCATTTCGTTGTTAAATGTATTTTTGGTTTCTTTAAGCGAGGCCAAAATAGATTCGTTGTGTAGCTGTCGACGAATTTCATCGGCGCCAACTTCGCGCTCTATTTCGCTGCGAATATCACTAAAGCTTCGGCGTAGGCGACCTACCCATAGCGCGACGGTGCGCACTGTACCGGGCAGTCGCTCAGGGCCGATTACGAGTAGGCTGAGTACCCCGATTACGAGCAGTTCTGCAAAACCAATATCGAACATTTACAGTTTAGACTCGTCTTTTGTCTCAGTTTTAGTGGCGCTATTGTCTTCTTCAGCTTTGCGTTCAAGGTTTTTTGCTTCCTCGTCTTCGTCGCCCTTCATGCTGTCTTTAAAGCCTTTCAGTGCGCCACCTAAGTCGCTGCCCATGCCTTTTAGTTTTTTGGTGCCAAATAATAAAACCACGATGGCAAGTATGATAAGTAGTTGCCAAATGCTGATGCCGCCTAATCCCATGATTATTGTCCCCTGTTAGTTATAAAAATTGTTCATTTTTCACGCGCGGCTTTTTCATCTAGACCGGAAAGGCCAAAACGCCGGGCGAGTTCGTCAAGAACGGGTTGGTGACTTTCGCCAAGTTGCGAGAGCATGACCAAGCTGTGAAACCACAAGTCGGCGGTTTCGTAAATTAACTTACTATTGTCGCCACTGATTTCGGCGTCTTTAGCGGCGAGTACGGTTTCAAAGGCCTCTTCGCCGACTTTCTCTAGTATTTTATTCAAGCCCTTGTGGTGAAGACTAGCAACGTAGGAGCTGTCTGGGCTTGCGCTTTTTCGCGCAGTGAGTACTTGGTCAAGCTGCTCTAAAATCGATTCTGCCATTTTATTGGTCCACGCTTTTATACATTGTTGCGGGATCTTTTAATACCGCTTCCATACTCTGCCATTCATCGCCTTGAAGTTGGCGATAGAAACAACTTTGGCGGCCTGTATGGCAGGCAATACCGCCAATTTGTTCAACCTGCATAAGTAGGGCGTCGCCGTCGCAATCTAGGGAGATGGACTGAATTTTTTGAACATTTCCCGAACTTTCACCTTTGCGCCATAATTTGCTACGCGAGCGTGACCAGTAAATCGCGTCGCCGCTGCTGATGCTGAGCTGCAGAGATTCTTTATTCATCCATGCCATCATTAGTACGCGACCGCTGAGTGCGTCCTGCGCGATGGCGGCAACGAGGCCGTCGTCATTCCACTTTACTTGATCTAGCCAAGCGTGGGTGTTGGGTGTACTGATCATACTGTTTCCATTGGGCTTTTGAGTTTACTTGGGCTGCCCGTATTTATGTGGCCCATACTTTAACTCAGCGGCTACGTATAAAGAAATACAAAGCGACAGCAAATAAGCCAATACTCATGCTTGGCAGCGACTGTAAGCCCGTGCGAATTCCGGGGTCGCTGAGTAACGCGGCACTTAGTGCTGCGACGATCGCTATGCGTTGATTGCGACCGCGTGTTGCCTGTTGCTTAAGCATTGCTGCGAAATCTTGCTGGAGCTGACGTTCCGCCTTAATCGTTGCGGAAACCTGTTCTTTGTTTGCGCCGCCGCGCTCAAGTAGTGCTTCAGGTAAATTAGGTAGCTGTTCTAACCAGCCGGGAATGCGGTGACTTACTTTTTTCAACACGCTTTGTGGTGAGTAACGATCGCGCACCCAGCGTTCTAAAAAGGGCATGGCGGTGGACCATAAATCAAGTTGGGGATAGAGCTGCCGACCTAATCCCTCGATATTTAGGAGGGTTTTTTGTAGAAGAACGAGAGATGGCTGCACTTCCATTTCAAAGCGGCGAGCGGTCTGGAACAGTTGTAGTAATAGCAGGCCGAAGGAAATCTCTGAAAGCGGTTTCTCAAATATCGGTTCACTCACGGTACGAATGGCCGCCTCGAATTCGTGCACGCGGGTTTCTGGCGGCACCCAACCGCATTCAACATGAAGCTCCGCGACTTCGCGGTAATTGCGTTGAAATATTGCCAGCAAATTACGCGCTAAATAATACTGGTCGAAATCGCTGAGACTACCGATGATGGCGCAATCGATGGCGATATACTGCGGGGAGTTGGGGCGATTGTGGGCAATAAAGATATTGCCGGGGTGCATGTCTGCATGGAAAAAACTGTCACGAAATACTTGAGTAAAGAAAATTTCGACACCGCGTTCGGCAAGTTTTTTCATGTCGGTACCCTGCTTGCGCAGCGTATCGATGTCGGTAACTGGGATGCCGTGAATTCGCTCCATAACTAAGATATTGCGCCGCGTGTAATCCCAATAAACCTCGGGCACATAAAGTACTTCGGAATCGTTGAAATTACGACGCAACTGAGAGGTGTTTGCGCCTTCACGCTGAAGGTCTAGCTCGTCGAGTATGGTGTGGCGGTAGTCTTCAACTACTTCTTCTGGACGTAGGCGCCGCCCGTCCGGGATATACCGTGCTATGAGGACGGCGATCGTTTGGAGCAACGTTAAATCGGCTTTGATGGTGTGTTCGATACCGGGACGGACGACTTTAACAACCACATCGATATTGCCTTCGAGCGTGGCGGTATGCACTTGGGCAATCGATGCCGAGGCGAGTGGTTGGCGGTCAAATGCAGTGAATAACTGGTCAATGGGTTTGCCGAGCGCGGCCTCAATGACGGAGACGGCTTGTTCGCTACCAAAGGGCGGTACTTGGTCTTGTAGTTTGGCCAGTTCCATGGCGACATCGTCGGCCAGGAGGTCACGGCGGGTAGATAGAATTTGGCCAAATTTTATAAATATTGGCCCGAGCTTTTCCAGTCCTAAGCGTAAGCGCTCACCGCGGCTGTATTTGCCCGCGGAGAATAAACGCCACGGGCCGCAGCGTAATAAGATTCGGGCGCGCAAGGGTAGATGCTCAGTGGGGATGAGGGTGTCTAGGCGGTAAACACAAATAATCCAGCAAATTGCGAGCAGACGGCGCAGCCCCATAGTGTTTCCTTAGTTCTTATTAGTTTGCGGTGTTAGCCGCGATTGCAGGCGGCGCAATTTGGCTTCGAGACGTTCGCTGCGGGCTTTAACATCATCTATTTGTCGGTAGAGGTCGTCGGCCTGGCAAGGGTGGGGAACGAGATTGCTTTCTTCCACCAAGTACTCTTCAAACTGGCGATGTAGATTTTGTCGGGTGGAATTCAGCCAGCGTTGCCCTGCTCGCAAGCCCGTGCCAATTTGGTGTGCGGCGACATCGCCAAAGGAGTCGGCTAGCGGCTGCTCCCAGTCGATGTCGAGCTCAGTGAGAATTTTACGCAACTCTAAGAGCGGAGCAGTATCGCCGCTAATGCGAATATTGCCATTGATGAGTGCGGCCGCGGGGTCGGGGGCGGACGCCACTGCGGCGAATTCGCTCCAGCGGCCACTCAGACGTGTGCTAATGCCGTCATTTATGCTGCCCAATAAGCGGAGACGACTGCCGCTGACACCAATACCTAAGTTGAGGTCTGGCTCTTTTAGTTCCAGAGCAAAACGTTGGCCATCAAGCGCGAGTAATTTTGCGCGGGCGGCCGGGTCCAGGTGCAGGGCTTTATTAATGAGGTTCTCTAGCCCGGAAATCGCGGCACCTTGCAGTACCGGCGGAATCACGGTTTTACACCCCGGTGCACAGCAACTACGCCTGCGGTCATATTGTGGTAGCGCACATCGACAAAGCCCGCATCGCTCATCATCCCTTTTAGCGTGTCTTGATCAGGATGCATGCGGATACTTTCTGCCAGATAGCGATAACTGTCCGCGTCGTTGGTTACCATTTGGCCCATCTTGGGCAGAATATCGAAGGAGTAGCGGTCGTAAAGCTTGGCGATGACCGGGTTGACCGGTTTAGAAAACTCCAGCACCAGCAAGCGCCCACCCGGCTTGAGGACGCGGTTCATTGAGCGTAATGCGGCGTCTTTGTCAGTGACATTGCGCAGACCAAAGGCGATGGTGATGCAGTCAAAATAATTGTCAGGGAAGGGTAGGCACTCAGCATTGGCTTGCACATACTCGATATTGCCGACGATGCCTTTGTTGGTTAGTTTTTCCCGGCCAACGGTGAGCATTGAGTCATTGATATCGGCCAGTACTACTTTGCCGTTGTCGCCAACTAAACGACTGAATTTTGCGGCGAGATCGCCGGTGCCGCCAGCAATATCGAGGACTTTATTACCGGGACGCACGCCTGACAGTTCTATAGTAAAGCGCTTCCAAAGGCGATGGACGCCACCGGACATAAGGTCGTTCATGATGTCGTATTTGGCTGCAACAGAGTGAAAGACCCCAGCGACCATTTTAACTTTGTCTTTGCTGTCGACGGTCTTGTAACCGAAGTGGGTGGTATTGTCGTCTGCCATAATTTCTGCCTACTTGGTATGGTCTTGGCGGGACGGCCCGCTGCATTAGGCCGCTATTGTAGCGTTTGCGTGGGCGTCCTGCACGATTGGATTTTGGCTGTGCGCTATATGTCGAGATCGTCTCTAAGCTGCTGCATGCGCTGGCGTTGCTCATCTGGGCTCAGCGGCTTGCTAATTGTTTCTGGCAGGGCGATATGTGCGGGTAGGCTCAGGGTTTCACCATTGATTACGCGCTGACAGATCTCTTCGTAATGGCGCTTAAATATAGGGTAGGCGGTGTACTCAGTGCTGCCCGCTAGATAGAACCAATCGCAGGCTCGTCCGGCGTGGTAAACCGCCGGGTGAGACCAGTTGAACTCGGCCTTGGGCTGCGGCGCGCGACATGCTTCCAAGTATGCACTGTGGCTGTCGGGTAGGCCTAATTCGCGAAAATCGGGTTCGCAATATTTTAAAATTCCTTTAACCGTGGGCAGGAACTCAGATTCACGAATGGCGCGGTGAGTCGCGGCGGTAATGCGCTCAGGACTGATGTGACGAAGATTGCTAAACCAGATTTTTTTGGCGTAAGAGAGCTTTTCGGCGCTTGAAAATGCCTTGTTATATTGGTTGTGGTAGACCAGTTCAAACTCGGCGAACATGCGATTTAATGCGTCGATGACCGCGTCTTTATCTGGCGGTGGCTCAGAGTTCGTCTGCCCAGCTGCGGTCGGTGTGTTTGGCGATGAAGCCAGTTGCCGGTTTGCTTGCTCCAGGAGCTTGTTGCTGTCGTGCATCGCTCTGTCCCAGTTGGTGATTGTTTGCCCAGCGGTATTTTACATGCTGGAGAAATTTTGTGTTCCATGAGCGGTGTGCTTGACCGCTGTCTTGCCAAAATAAAATAAATTCGGCAATTTGTGCTTTGGCAAATTCGGGGTCGATTCGTGCCATACGCAAAATATCGAAGACCGAATCACTCGGTTGCCAGTTACTAGGAATGGGTGCAACGACGTTTTCATTGCTGACGGCGTTGGTATAACGTGCCCACTGTAGGCGAATATGCTGTATAAAGCGCGAATTCCAATTGCTATCAGCGGTGCCGCGCTCCCGCCAAAATAACGTGAATTCGGGGATGGCGTCTTCAATGAAGTTGTGGCTAATGCCGTCGCGTTCCAGAATTTCAAGCGCGTCGAGGCTGGGTTTCCAGTTGTCGTTGATTGGCAAATTGCGGGATTCTTCAATTTTTTGGTATTGCTGTTTTTTCCAGCGTCGACTGACGTATTGGCTAAAAGCGCTGCTCCAAGAGCTGCGGGTTTCGCCGGTCTCGCGGTAATGGGCTATAAACTCTGGCAGCACGGCATTGATAAATGCGGGGTCGACCTGATTGAATCGAGTCAGGTAGTCGATACTTGCTTGGTCCGGCAGCCAGTCAGCCGCAATAATATTGTTACCCGGCACTGGGTGCCGTGGGTTGGCGGTATTCGTGTGAGGGTTTACTCGGGTGCTATTGGCGACTAGTGTGCCTCTGCGCTCGGGTGTTCGGGTTATTGTCTTTTGGGGCGTGAGCTCTGCTGGTGCTTGGGCGGGGCTTGATTGCACTGTCGGTACTGTCGTTTTGGCCTGGGTAAAGGCAATGCGAATATTTTGCGCATTGCTCATTAAAGCAGCGCCGATAATAATGAGCCCTTGATCATTCAAGGTGCGTAGTACTTCTTCAATTTTGCTCATCTCCCAAAATGGGAGCTGTTTATTGAGGCGCTGTTTGTCAATGATATACCAGTGAATTCCTTGGCTTTCGCGGCTGTCGAGCAGCGGTAACCATTCTGCCAATAGTTGATACAGCAGGGCTGCCTCTAGGCCGAGTGTTGCGGCGAGGGAGGGGGATACCAGTAGTTGGCGTTCTACAAAAGCGGCCGACATGCTATTTACTCTGTGGATAGCGGGCCATTGTACGGCCTTGCATGGGCTGCTGTCAGCCCTATCGTCAACAGCAAATTTTGGATTTTGATTGTCCATTCATTATCAGTGAGAGGGAGCGATTGCTTCAGTATTATGGCAAAACAAAAAACCGCGTATGTGTGTGTTGACTGTGGTTCTGATCACAACAAATGGCAGGGTCAGTGTCAGGATTGCGGGGCCTGGAATACCTTGTCGGAATTGCGTTTAGGGCCTGCCGGCAGTGCCAAGCCGGCGCCGGTGCGCCAAGGTTATGCGGGCGAGGTTGGCGGTGAGGTACAAATGCTGGCCAACGTTAGTATAGAAGCGCTACCGAGGCGCTCTACCGGCTTTGATGAGTTTGACCGTGTGTTAGGCGGCGGTTTGGTTGCGGGTTCGGCGGTATTGATCGGTGGGCACCCTGGTGCGGGTAAGAGCACCTTGCTTCTGCAAGTTTTGTGTCGCTTGGCGAATGATTGCGAGTGTCTTTATGTGACTGGCGAAGAGTCGCTGCCGCAGATTGCCATGCGGGCCCAGCGTCTAAATTTACGTGCGGATACCTTAAAACTTTGCTCAGAAACCAGCTTGGAGTTGATTTTGGCTCAAGCGATGGCAAATAAGCCCGCGGTGTTGGTGGTGGACTCGATTCAGGTTTTGCACAGCGAACAAGTTAGTTCGGCGCCGGGCAGCGTGTCGCAAGTGCGGGAATGCGCCGCGGCGCTCACGCGATTCGCCAAGCAAACTGGCACGGTATTGCTTATGGTCGGACACGTTACTAAAGATGGCGGTCTCGCCGGTCCTAAGGTGTTAGAGCATATTATTGATTGCTCGATCATGCTTGAGGGCAGCAGTGATAGCCGTTATCGCACGCTACGCGGCAGTAAAAATCGTTTTGGCGCAGTGAATGAGCTGGGCGTGTTCGCCATGACGGAATTGGGGCTTAAGGAAGTTAAGAACCCGTCCGCTATCTTTCTGAATCGCGGCGACGTGGTGTCTTCGGGCAGTACGGTGATGGTGGTTTGGGAGGGTACGCGGCCGTTATTGGTTGAAATTCAAGCGCTGGTCGATAGTTCAGGCTTTGGCAATCCTCGGCGAGTTGCTGTGGGTTTGGAGCAAAATCGCTTGGCAATGCTACTGGCGGTATTGCATCGCCACGGCGGTTTACAGGTTGGTGATCAAGACGTGTTCGTCAATGTGGTGGGCGGGGTTAAAGTTTTGGAGACTGGCTCTGACTTGGCTTTGTTGTTTGCCATTGTATCGAGCTTTCGGGACAGACCGTTGCCTGAGGATATGGTGGTGTTTGGTGAGGTGGGTTTATCTGGTGAGATTCGCCCCGTGCCCAGCGGTCAGGAGCGGTTGCAAGAGGCCCGTAAACACGGCTTTCGCCGCGCAATTGTGCCCCACGGCAACGCCCCAAGAGGGACGCTGGCGGGGATGGAAGTGGTGGGTGTAAAAACGCTTGCTGAAGCGCTGGAGGCTATTTAAGCCTCCAGATTTATTTGGACTTAGAATATTTCTATCGGGTCGTCGCCGCTATTGCCGCCATAGGGGCTTTGCGATTGGTTATAGCCTTCACTGGGCGCATTGTCGCTGCGGAAGAATTCAAATATGGCATTGCTTTGCCCAGGCTGGGCGAGATTGCCGGTGTCCGGGTCGATCCGTACTGAAATAACACTGTCAGGTTGTTTTAGGTGGCGCTCTGGTTTGTTTTTAAGTGCTTCCTTCATGTAGTCAATCCAGATCGGTAGTGCGACTGAGCCGCCATATTCCCGACGACCAAGGTTGTGATTTTGGTCAAAGCCGACCCATGTTGATGTCACAATACCGCCACTGTAGCCGGAGAACCAAGCGTCGGTGGGGCCGTTAGTGGTTCCGGTTTTGCCTGCCGCGTCACTGCGTTCGAGCACGAGTGCTTTTCTACCGGTGCCGCGGGTAATAACGTCTTGTAAGATACTGTCGATCAGGAAGGCAACTTCTTCATTGAGTACACGCTTGGCATATTTGACTTGGGCAGTCTCAATATTTTCATTCAGCATGTCGTCTAGGGTGTCGGCTTCGATGGTGTGGCGAGGGTCGAGCATGTCGCCGTCCTCATCGGTGCGACAGTCGCGACAGACGGTTTCTGGCTCGGCTCGGTATAAGGTGTTGCCGTCACGATCAATGATGCGCTCAATAATATAGGGTTTGACTTTATAGCCACCGTTGGCGAACACCGCGTAACCACTGACGATATCAAGTGGTGTTAATGAATGGCTGCCCAATGCGAGAGAAAGGTCGTGGGGCAGCTTGTTGGGGTCAAAGCCAAATCGAGCGACATAGTCAATCGCTTTACCTATGCCAAGATCTCTAAGTACCCGTATTGATACTAAATTGCGGGACATGTAGAGGGCTTTGCGTAAACGCATGGGGCCGTTGAACGTGCCGTTGTCGTTGCTGGGGCGCCAAGTATTGCCTAGGCCGGCATCCTCAAACACGATAGGGGCGTCGTTTATGATGGTGGCGGGGGTGAATCCATTGTCTAGCGCAGCGGTGTAGATAAAGGGCTTAAAGTTCGACCCTGGCTGCCGCGTTGCTTGGGTGACCCGGTTGAATGCACTCTTTTGGTAATTGTAGCCACCGACAAGGCTAATTATTGCGCCGTTATCCGCGTTCAAGGAAACCAGTGCGCCCTGAATCTTTGGTAGCTGCGAGAGTTCCCAGTGGCGAGGTTCTTTTGCGCTCATGCGTACGCGTATTACATCCCCTTCTGCCAATAAGTCGCTCGCGGTTTCGGCAGCGTAGCTGACTCTGTCTTCGCTAATATAACGAATAGTGCCTTCTAGGCCGTGTTGCCACTCCAGCGTTGTTTGGTCGCCAGTAGCCAGCAGCAGGGTCGCGCTCTTTTCAGCAACACTTAAGACTAGCGCCGGGTGCCATGGGCCAATGCTGCCAATCTCTTCTAATTTTTGACTTAGGCGCAGACGCTGCTCTTCATCTGTGCCTTTGCTCAAGCTCCAGTGACGCTCAGCGCCGCGGTAGCCATGGCGTGTATCGTATTCTATGACGCCATCGAGGAGGGCGTGATTCGCGGTCTCTTGGAGTCCGCTGTCGACGGTGGTGATTACGGTGAACCCATCTTCGTAAGCGGTCCGGCCGTAGCGGTCGAGCATGTGCAGGCGAACCATCTCGGATACGTAGGGGGCGTCGATATCAAGCTGGGTGCCGTAGGCTTTGGCGCTGATGGGTTCGATAATGGCCGCTTGGTAGTCGCTTTGCGTGATATAGCCCAGGCTGAGCATTCGGCCTAAAATCCAGTTGCGCCGCACTTTGGCGCGACTGGGATTGGCAACGGGGTTGTAGGCAGAGGGCGCCTTAGGTAGGCCAGCAATCATCGCCATTTGCGCTAGGTTAAGTTCTTTTATCGATTTCCCGTAATAGACTTGACCGGCGGCTTCGATACCGTAGGCGTGGTTGCCGAGGAATATTTTGTTTAAGTAAAGCTCAAGAATATCGCCTTTGCTTAGTACTCGCTCAATTTCAATGGCCAGAAAGATCTCGGTAAATTTTCGAGTAAAAGTGCGTTCCTGGCTGAGGAAATAGTTTTTTGCAACCTGCATGGTGATTGTCGAGCCGCCAGACTGAATGCTGCCGCTGGTGATTAGCTGTGAGGCTGCGCGTAGCAAACTCGTGACATCGACGCCATGGTGGACATAAAAACGATCGTCCTCTGCAGCGAGAAAGGCCTTGATGAAAAGCTCAGGTACTTCTTGGAAACTGATGGGGGAGCGGCGTTTCTCGCCGAATTCCCCTAATAATTTGCCGTCGGCACTGTATATCCGCAACGGGGTTTGTAGCTGAATGTCTCGTAACGCCTCGACTGATGGCAATTTGGGGCTAATATAAAGGAAGGCCGCGGCGAAAATCATCACAGCGCCGCAGCTGGCAAGAATGCCTAGGCCGATGAAAAGACGGAGAATACGGGTCTTGCTAGGCATATTTTTCCTGAAAATTGATATGTTGGTAAAAATCGAAGACTAGGATAACTAAAACTGTGACATTATCGGCGTCTTTTTTTCATAACTATTTGCGCATTGGTATACACTGGTATTTAATCTTGTATATAAAAGTGCGTCCTAAGTCCACGATGTAAATAGGAAAACTACAGTGCTAGATGGCTTGTTTGGCGGTCAGGGTTCCCGGAGTCTGCTCGGTATCGACATCAGTTCCAGTGCGGTTAAGTTACTGGAGTTGAGCCGCAGTGGCGAGAAATATCGCGTTGAAAGCTACGCTGTTATGTCTCTGCCTTCGCAGGCTGTGGTCGAAAAAAATATTGCTGATGTTGAGCAGGTTGGCGAGATTGTGCGCGCAGTGCATGCGCGATCTCGTTCCAAACTGAAGCGGGCTGCGGTCGCAGTGCCTGGCTCAGCAATTATTACTAAAGTTCTGCATATGCCTGCAGGGCTTCATGAAAATGCCATGGAAACTCAGATTTCCCTAGAGGCTGACCAGTATATTCCTTACCCGCTTGATGAGGTTTCTCTGGATTTTGAAGTTTTAGGCGAGTCTGAAGACAATCCCGAGTCGGTCGACGTTATGTTAGTGGCTTGCCGTCGCGACAACGTGGACACGCGGGTTGAATCGCTCGAAATTGCTGGCATCACACCTAAGGTGGTTGATGTTGAAGCTTACGCTGTTGAGCGAAGTTTTGAGCTAATTGCTACGCAATTGGGCTGCGACGAAAATACAGTTGTCGCTATTGTTGATGTTGGCGCCAGTATGACGTCGCTCAGTGTGGTAGTTGATGGCGAAACGGTGTACACCCGTGACCAGTTGTTTGGCGGCCGTCAGCTGACAGAAGAGATTCAGCGTCGCTACGGTTTAACCGTGGAAGAAGCGGGCTTGGCCAAAAAACAGGGCGGACTATCCGATGACTATGACAGCGAAGTCTTGGCTCCGTTCCGAGAGGCTGTGATTCAACAGGTATCGCGCTCATTGCAATTCTTTTACTCGGCCAGCCAATACAATGGTGTCGATATTATCGTGCTTGCCGGTGGTGTTGCTGCCATGCAGGGCCTCGTTGAATTAGTACAGGAGCGTGTTGGTATCAATACGGTTGTTGCTAATCCTTTTGCGGCTATGTCGGTCGCCTCTGGCGTTGATGCCACCAAATTGACCAGTGATGCCCCCGCCATGCTGATAGCCTGTGGTTTGGCACTGAGGAGTTTTGATTAATGGCAACGATTAACTTATTGCCGTGGCGAGAAGAGCGCCGTGAGCTAATCAAACAGCAATTTCTCGTGATTTTAGGTGGGGTTGCGGTCATTGGCGCCCTGCTGATTTTGCTGGCAATGTCGATAGTGAATGGTGCTATTAGTAGCCAAGAGGCCCGCAATAATTATATGAAGGGCCAGATAACTAAAATAAACAAAGAAGTGAAGGAAATTAGCAACTTAGAAAAGCGTCGTCAGCAGTTGCTAGATAGAATGACCATAATCCAAGACTTGCAGGGTACGCGGCCTTTAATTGTTCGGGTATTTGACGAAATGGTGCGGACACTGCCGGATGGCTTGTTTTATACCTCGGTGGTTCGGCGCGGCAAGGTTATCAATGTGGAAGGTATTGCCGAGTCGAATAATCGGGTGTCGAGTTTGATGCGTAAGCTCGACGGCTCGCCTTGGTTTGCCGATCCAAATTTAACGGCAGTGAGTGCGGCCTCGGCCTACGGCGAGCAGGCTAGTAGTTTTAAATTGTCTTTCCAAATCAGTGCGCCAGCACCTGATGACGAGAAGTAGGGAGCGATCGCTGTGGCGGAGTGGCAGGAATTAGTAGAAGAGCTAAAGAGCTTTGATATTGGCGAGCTGAATGTCGAGAATATCGGCGCTTGGCCCTTATTGGTGCGTGTTGCAGTATGGGTTGCCGTTTTTGTGCTGTGCTTGGCAGGCGGATATTTTTATGTGATAGCCGATTTGCGTGTTGAATTAGCAGGAGTTGAGGCTAAGGAAGTTCAATTAAAACAAGAGTTTGAAAAGAAGGCATTTAAAGCCGCAAAGCTCATACCCTTGAAGAAGCAAATGGCCGAAATGGAAGAATCATTCGGGATTTTGTTAAGCCAATTGCCAGTTGATACGGAGGTTCCTGGTCTCCTAGAGGATATGACCGAGAAGGCAGTGTCCAACGGTTTGGAAATTAGCAGCATCCAATTGCAACGTGAGCGGATTCAAGAGTTTTATGTTGAGCTGCCTATCGCGATTAAAGTCAGTGGCAGTTACCATGATTTGGCTGCTTTTGTCAGCGGAATTGCCGGACTGCCACGGATTGTGACCTTGCATGATTACAATATTAGTTCGAATAAAAACCAAAGCCAGCAATCTATGTCGATTACCGCTAAAACCTATCGTTACAAAGATACGGAGGCGGGTTCATGATTAAACAGGGTTTTGTTCTAGTTGGCGTGAGCTGTGTATTTTTGCTAACTGCTTGCGGGGGTGGAGACCAATTTGCAGATCTTGATGCCTTTGTAGCCGAGAAGCGTGCAGCGCCCTCCGGTCAAATTCCACCAATTCCGGCCTTGAAAGCGTATCGAGCATTTAGCTATTCGGCTTCAGGTTTGCGTGGGCCGTTTAATCGGCCAGTGGATGTTAAAGAGATCGCGCGTCTAGAAGCGGCAAGCAGTGTTAAGCCAGATACCAAGCGTGAAAAAGAATACCTCGAGCAATACTCACTTGATTCGTTGACAGTGGTGGGTACGGTGCGGCTAAGTGGTAAATTATGGGCATTGGTGAAAGACTCTGACGGCGGAGTGCATCGCGTTCGTGAGAAGAATTACCTAGGCCGGAATTATGGCAAAATTATAGAGGTTGCGGAGAATTACCTGACGGTTATCGAGATTGTATCGACCGGCGGGGATGGCTGGGTTGAACGGCCGCGCTCCCTTGAACTTAAAGTCCGTAACTAAGAATTCGATTGGCGGAGAAGTAGATGAATACCCGAAAACAAATGCAAAGCGCGGTGCAAGGCAAGCGCTCTGGTGGCGCGACCACGAACATGGGGCGACAGTTCCTCGGCGGCGTGTGTTTGTTGTTGGCGTCGATTGCCGCCGCAGCATCCAATCTAACTGATGTGCAATTTAATTCGCTTCAGGGTGGCAGCTTTGAAGCGCGGCTAACCTTTGATGGTCCTGCCCCCGAAGTAAAGGGCTACACCATTGAAAAGCCGGCAAGGATCGCATTGGACTTGGTGGCCACGGGTAATAACTTATCTCAGAAAAAATTTCCCCTTTCCTACGATAACGCCAGTAGTGCGGTGGTATTGGAAGGGCGTGACCGAACTCGGGTTGTATTGAATCTCGTAAAGCTCGCGTCATACCAGACCCGTGTTGATGGCAATATGCTGATCGTTGAGGTCGGTAGTGGCGGCGGTCAGGCCTACCTTAAAGAAAAATACAACAGCCCGTTGGTCGCCACTACGAAAACCATGGCGCCCGCACAAAATAATATAACAGACCTCGATTTTCGTCGCGGCGATAAAGGCGAAGGTCGTTTAGTAGTGCAACTCGCCGATGCCAAGGCTGATATTAATGTCTACGTAGAAGGCTCTAAGATCAAAGTCGATTTTGGCGGGGTTGGTCTGCCTGCTAGTTTGCAGCGTCGCTTTGATGTCGTCGATTTTGCCACACCGGTTAAATCCGTTGAGGCGCGTATGGGCGAAAAAGGCGCGAAGCTGGCGATTGAGGCGCAGGGTGAATATGACTACCTCGCGTATCAAACCGACACTGAATATGTGGTGAGTGTTAAGCCCTTAACTAAAAAAGAGGTGGCAGATCGCCGTCGCGAGTTCGCCTACGTTGGCGAAAAATTATCGCTGAACTTCCAAGATATTGAAGTGCGCTCAGTTCTCCAGCTTATCGCTGATTTTACCGAATTAAACCTGGTAGCCAGTGATACCGTTAAAGGCAATATTACCTTGCGCTTGCAGAATGTGCCTTGGGATCAGGCACTTGAGTTGGTGTTAAAAACCAAGGGCTTAGATAAGCGTCAAGTCGGTAATGTATTAATGGTTGCGCCTGCTGCTGAAATTTCTGAGCGTGAGCGCCAAGAAATTGAAGCGCAGAAACAAGTAGAAGAGCTTGCGCCCTTGCAGAGTGAATTCATTAGGGTGCGTTATGCAGATGCAGCGGAATTATTCAAGCTGTTCGACCGCAATGAGAATGATAACAATGGTAATGACAATGGGCCGTCGACCGGCAGCATATTGTCGCCGCGTGGCTCGGTTATCGTTGACGAGCGCACAAACTCCCTACTGATTACTGAAACAGCCGAGCGCTTAGATGAATTTCGTCGCTTGATCGCGCTAATTGATGTGCCTGTGCGTCAAGTGCAAATTGAGGCGCGTATTGTTCGGGCAAGTTCTGACTTTGACCGCTCCCTCGGTGTTAAGTGGGGCGGTGCGTATGTTAAGCAGGATGGCGATAAGGTGTATTCAGCCAACGGCGATATCGCTAGCGACCAGTCTACTCAGACGAATTATTTGAGCGCCCTAGCTGCCGGGTCGTCGACTTATACCGCAGTGCCCGGCTTGGTTACCGACCTTGGTGTTTCTGGGGCGGCAGGTTCGTTTGCATTGGGGTTCATTAGCCCTGATGTATTGTTGAACTTGGAGTTGTCGGCGCTAGAGTCAAAGGGCCGTGGTGAAATTGTATCGCAGCCACGAGTGGTGACGGGTGATAAAGAGCCCGCTGTTATTAAGTCAGGTACTGAAATTCCCTACCCGCAATCTTCTGCGAACGGTGAAACTACGATTGCCTTTAAAGAGGCGGTATTGAAGCTGGATGTAACGCCAATTATCACGCCAGACGATCGCATTATAATGGATCTCACTATCAATCAGGACACTATTGGTTCCTTGGTTATTTCGACTGGCTTGGGCGGGCAAGTGCCCACTATCGATACCACCGAATTGAAAACCCGCGTGTTGGTTAGCAATGGCGAAACTGTGGTGCTCGGCGGCGTTTACGATCAAATTGATGTGCAGTCAGAGACCAAAGTGCCATTGCTAGGAGATATCCCATTCTTTGGCCACTTGTTTAAAACAACCACCGTGACCCGTGAAAAGCAGGAGACCTTGATCTTTATTACGCCGCGGATTCTTGCCGACAGTTTGGTAGATTAATTGCTAATGATGAAGTCTGGTGCGGTATTTTTGATTGGGCCAATGGGGGCGGGTAAAAGCACTATTGGTCGGTTGTTGGCAGAAACCTTGCGCTACGGGTTTTGCGATGTTGATCGTGAAATTGAAGAGCGCAGTGGTGTCGATATTCCCTGGATCTTTGATATGGAGGGTGAAGAAGGGTTTCGTGACCGGGAGGAAAGTATGCTTGCCGAGCTAAGTGATGATTCCTTGGTGGTAATATCGACAGGCGGTGGTGCGGTGCTGCGTAGTGTTAGTCGTAAATTAATGGTCGCTCGAGGGACGGTTATTTACCTTAAAACCTCCGTTGAAGAGCAAATTCGACGTACTGCGCGAGACCGCAAGCGACCGCTATTGCAGAATGGCGATCCGGGAACGACGCTGCGCAATTTAATGGCGCAGCGCGAACCGCTTTATGAAGAGATAGCCGATTACACTGTATTAACCGATAATCGCACCCCTAAGTCAGTTGTTCAGGAATTGTGCGAACAGCTTGGCGCCAGCGACCTCAGCGCGCAATATTGATATACTAGGGGCCTTTTTTAGCGGCCCTTAATCTTTTCCCGGACTAACACATTGATGAAACATCTCGAACTCGACTTGGGAGAGCGTAGCTATCCCATCTTTATTGCGCCCGGTATATTGGCTGACGGCGGAATGTGGCAGAAATACATTGCGGGCAGTCAGGTCTGTATTGTCAGTAATGACACTATTGCGCCGCTCTATTTAGCGCGTTTGAAGCAGCAATTATCCGGTAAAAAGGTTTGTGAAGTGATATTGCCAGATGGGGAAGCTTTCAAAACCCTCACTGTCCTTGAAAAGATATTTGATACTTTACTGCAAGAAAATCACAATCGTAGTACCACGCTGATCGCACTTGGTGGCGGGGTTGTTGGCGATATGTGCGGATTTGCTGCTGCGTGTTATCAGCGAGGTGTTCAATTTATTCAGATTCCGACCACCTTACTGTCGATGGTAGATTCCTCTGTAGGTGGAAAGACCGGCGTAAATCACCCCTTAGGTAAGAATATGATTGGCGCTTTCCATCAGCCTAATTGCGTGCTGGCTGACTTGGATCTGTTGAAAACCTTACCGGATCGCGAGTTTTCAGCAGGAATGGCTGAAGTTATAAAGTACGGTTTGATCTGCGACGCGCAATTTTTCAGCTGGCTAGAGCAACATATTGGTGCTTTGATGGCCCGCGATGTGGAGTTGTTGAGCGAGGCGGTTTATCGCAGCTGTGTCAATAAGGCGGCAGTGGTTGCAGAAGATGAGCGCGAGGGCGGTCGCCGCGCAATTTTGAATTTGGGACATACATTTGGCCATGCCATTGAAACCGCCGAAGGCTATGGCAATTGGTTGCACGGTGAAGCTGTTGGCGCTGGCACGGCGCTCGCGTTAGCGCTGTCGGTAAAATTGGGTTGGCTGTCCGCAGATGTTGAAGCCCGAGGCATAACACTGCTTACTCAGGCAGGTTTGCCTATTGCGCCCCCTTCGAATATGAATGTGGATCAATTTTTGCTACTCATGGGGCGTGACAAGAAAGTGCTCGATGGGCAGTTGCGCTTAATATTGTTGACGGGTTTGGGCGAGGCTGTTGTCAGTTCCGAGGCCAGCGTAGAATTGATTACTGAAGTCTTGCTTGCGGCCGGCGTTGGTGCTTAGCTGTTGTTAATTTGTAGGTGATTGATTAAAAATTGATCGCTGGAGCGGGCGTGATTTGTCGCTGCTGTCTCGTCCGTGTAGAATGTCACTCCTTTTTTCGGGTATGTGTAAAAATCCGAAACATTCTTTCCGACTATCTTTTTGTTTTTCTTAGTAATTTTGCGAGAGTCGTTTTATGAGTACAGGCCTGTACAGACCTGATGATGTGCGCGATAACTGTGGCTTTGGCCTGATTGCCCATATGCAGGGCACCGCCAGTCACAAATTATTGCAGACAGCCATCGAATCATTGACGTGTATGACCCATCGCGGTGGTATCGCTGCAGATGGTAAAACCGGTGATGGCTGCGGCTTATTGCTTAAAAAGCCAGATGGGTTTATGCGCTCTGTTGCCCTCAAGGATTGTGGTGCCGAGTTAACCGCGACCTACGGTGTCGGCCAAATATTCCTGAGTCGTGATCCGCTGCGCGCTAAAGCGTCGCGCGCGGCGTTTGAAACGGTGTTGATTAACAATGGCCTAACGCCGGCTGGCTGGCGCGAAGTGCCCGTCGATCCGTCGGTATGTGGCGAAATCGCTTTAGCCAGCTTACCCCGAATTGAGCAGGTGTTTATCAATGTTGAGGGTATGGATGCTCAGCAATTGCGAACTTGTTTGTTTGTGGTTCGTCGCCATGCCGAGAATGCAATAGACGACCCTGATTTTTATATCAGCAGCTTGTCTAGCGATGTTATCGCCTACAAAGGCTTGGTAATGCCTGTGGATTTGCCGAAGTTTTATCTCGACCTAGCAAATCCTGAGTTAGAAACTGCGATCTGTGTTTTTCACCAGCGCTTTTCGACTAATACCAGTCCCCGTTGGCCATTAGCTCAACCCTTCAGAATGTTGGCCCACAATGGTGAGATTAATACCATTGAAGGTAACCGCAACTGGGCAGAGGCGCGCTCCAGTAATTTCAGTAGCCCGCTATTGCCAGATGTGAATGAATTAATGCCACTGGTAAACCGCACTGGTTCCGACTCTTCAAGCCTCGACAATATGCTGGAATTGTTGGTCGCGGGCGGCATGGATTTGTTCCGTGCTGTGCGTATGCTCGTGCCACCCGCGTGGCAGAATATTGAGCATATGGATGCTGACTTAAAAGCGTTCTATGAATACAACTCCATGCACATGGAGCCCTGGGACGGTCCAGCCGGTCTCGTGCTGACAGACGGCCGTTACGCTGTGTGTATGCTAGACCGCAACGGCTTGCGCCCCTCCCGTTGGGTCATTACTAAAGACGGTTTTATCACTGTGGCGTCGGAAATCGGTACATACGGTTACCAGCCAGATGACGTTGTGGCCAAAGGTAGGGTAGGACCTGGTCAGATTCTGGTCGTCGACACTGAAACCGGTGAAGTTCTGCACACGGAAGAGGTCGATAACCGTCTGAAATCGGCGCATCCCTATAAACAGTGGTTGCGCGAAAACGGCAATCGCCTGCAAGATCAGCTTGGTCAAGGTAATCGCCCTGAATTGCCAGAGGGCGACAGTCTTGCTGCTCTACAAAAATATTTCCAAGTCAGCTTTGAAGAGCGTGAGCAGGTTTTGTCTGCGCTAGCAGACAGTGGTAACGAGGCCGTTGGCTCGATGGGCGACGACACGCCTATGGCGGTACTTAGCCGTCAAGAACGCTCGCTATACGATTACTTCCGTCAAAAATTTGCGCAGGTTACCAACCCACCAATCGATCCACTGCGTGAATCGATCGTGATGAGCTTGGAAACTTTGCTGGGCGCTGAGCAAAATGTATTTGAGCAAACCGCCGACCATGCCGATCGCTTAATTCTGACTAGCCCAGTATTATCACCCGATAAGTTTGACCGGCTTATGCATGTTGATTCGCCGCGCTACCCCTTGGCGCGAATTGATTTGGCGTATGATCCTGCACTGACATCGCTGCAAGATGCAGTAACTGCAGTGGCAGAAGCTGCGGAAGCCGCAGTACGTAACGGTAAGGTTATTCTGCTTCTGAGTGATCGTGCTGTGGAACCGGGCATGCTGGTAGTTCACAGCCTTCTTGCCACTGGCGCGGTGCATCACCACTTAATTAAGCAAGGTCTGCGTTGCAACGCCAATATTGTGGTTGAAACCGGTAGTGGCCGCGACTCTCACCAAATGGCCTGTTTGTTTGGTTTTGGCGCAACGGCTATTTATCCCTATATGGCTTTCGCCGTGATCAGCGATATGTTGGCAGATGGCGAAATTCTCGGAGACGAGCAAACCGCCCACACCAATTATTGCAAAGGGATTAATAAAGGCCTGCTCAAAATTATGTCCAAAATGGGCATCTCGACGATTGCCTCCTACCGCGGCGCCCAGTTGTTTGAGGCGATAGGCCTAGCCGATGAGGTTGTCGATACCTGTTTCAAGGGTGTTGCTAGCCGGATCGCTGGTGCAGGCTTTGCGCAGTTACAGCGTGATCAAGAAGCCCTCGCGACTATTGCGTGGCTACCACGTAAACCGCTGGATCAAGGCGGCCTGCTGAAATATGTTCACGGTAAGGAATACCACGCCTTTAATCCAGATGTGGTCATGACACTTCAGGATGCTGTAAAAAGCGGTGATTACGCGGTATGGAAGAAATATTCTAACCTCGTCAACAATCGTCCAGTGGCCACCCTGCGTGATTTATTGGGTATTAAAGAGGATGTTAAAGCCATTCCCCTTGATGAAGTGGAGCCAATAGAAAGCGTGCTACGCCGCTTTGACTCGGCGGGCATGTCCTTGGGCGCATTAAGCCCTGAGGCCCACGAAGCGTTGGCGACAGCGATGAATCGCTTGGGCGGTCGCTCAAACTCTGGTGAGGGCGGGGAAGATCCCGCGCGCTATGGTACGGAGCGGGTGTCTAAAATTAAGCAGGTTGCGTCTGGTCGTTTTGGCGTTACACCGCACTATTTGGTGAATGCTGAAGTGCTCCAGATTAAAGTCGCTCAGGGTGCTAAGCCCGGTGAGGGCGGCCAGTTACCTGGCGGTAAGGTCAACGCACTGATTGCCCGTCTGCGTTACGCCGTGCCCGGTGTGACGCTAATCTCGCCTCCGCCACACCACGATATTTACTCTATCGAGGATTTGGCGCAGCTGATTTTTGATTTAAAACAGGTTAACCCCAGCGCGCTGGTGTCGGTGAAACTGGTGTCTGAACCCGGCGTTGGCACTATCGCTGCGGGTGTGGCTAAAGCCTATGCCGATTTGATTACCATCTCAGGCTACGATGGTGGTACGGCAGCAAGCCCCATAACCTCGATTCGCTATGCGGGTTCGCCATGGGAGCTCGGTTTGTCTGAAGCTCAACAAACCCTGCGTGGCAACGGTTTGCGCGGCAAAGTGCGGGTACAAACTGACGGTGGCCTGAAAACTGGCCTAGATGTGGTAAAAGCCGCGATGCTCGGCGCCGAGAGTTTCGGTTTTGGCACCACGCCAATGGTAGCGCTGGGTTGTAAATACCTGCGTATCTGCCATTTGAATAACTGTGCGACCGGTGTCGCAACCCAGGACGAGCGCCTGCGCGACGAGCACTTTATCGGTACGGTGGAAATGGTGATGAATTTCTTCACCTTTATCGCCATGGAAACTCGTGAGTGGATGGCCAGCATGGGCATTCGCACAATGGCTGAGTTAATTGGCCGCACCGATTTAATGGAACAGAAGCAGGGGCAGACCGAAAAACACGGTTTACTCGACTTGGCACCGATCTTGTACAAAGATCCAGCCATGGCCGGGCAGCCCGAATTCTGCCAGGTAGATTTAAATGCGCCCTTTGATAAAGGCGAAAAGGCCGAAGTAATGGTTGCCGCTGCCTTGGCAGCGATTGACGCAAAAGCCGGTATTGAACTGGATTTCGCCGTAAACAACTGTGATCGTTCAATCGGTGCGCGTTTATCCGGTGAGATCGCCAAGCGTTACGGCAATCTTGGTATGGAAGATGCGCCGGTTACCCTGAATTTAAAAGGCACTGCAGGTCAGAGCTTTGGGGTGTGGAATGCTGGCGGCCTGAATATGTACCTAGAAGGCGATGCCAACGACTACGTCGGTAAGGGCATGGCTGGTGGTAAACTGGTGATTTATCCGCCCAAAGGCAGTGTGTTTGCGAGCCAAGACACGTCTATTGTTGGTAACACCTGTTTGTATGGTGCTACTGGCGGTAAATTGTTTGCCGCTGGTATTGCTGGTGAGCGCTTCGGTGTGCGTAACTCCGGTGCTCATGCCGTTGTTGAAGGTGCTGGCGATCACTGCTGCGAATATATGACAGGCGGTAATGTGACCGTATTAGGGCCCACCGGGGTCAATTTTGGTGCGGGTATGACCGGTGGCTTCGCGTATGTGTTGGATGAAGCCAACCGCTTTGTCGACCGCTACAACAGTGAATTGGTTGAAATGTGCCGGATTACCTCTGAGTCTATGGAGGCCTACCGGGCACATCTGCGCGGCAATATTCAAGAGTTTGTGACTGAAACTGGTTCGGCTTGGGGACAGCATATACTTGATAATTTTGACGACTACATCGGTAAGTTCTGGATGATTAAGCCCAAGGCGGCAAGCCTCAGCCGTTTGCTTGACTCCACCAGAAGACGTCCGGAATAAGCTAGCCGAGTAGCGATGAGGTAAATCGAAAATGGCAGAACGTTTACAAAATACATTCCAGTTTCTTGATGTTGGTCGTCAGGATCCCGGTAAAAAAGACATGGTGCAGCGTAAAACTGCGTTTGTTGAAATTTACGAGCCTTATAGAGAAGAGGACGTAAAGCAGCAGTCGCATCGCTGCCTGAGCTGCGGTAATCCCTATTGTGAGTGGAAATGCCCAGTCCACAACTATATTCCAAATTGGCTAAAACTAGTCACTGAGGGCAACCTGTTCGAGGCGGCGGAATTGAGCCACCAGACCAATAGCTTGCCTGAAGTTTGTGGCCGAGTGTGTCCGCAGGATCGTCTGTGCGAAGGCGCATGTACCCTAAACGACGGTTTTGGTGCGGTGACAATTGGTTCGACTGAAAAGTACATCACAGATACGGCCCTGGCCATGGGTTGGCGCCCAGATATGTCTAAGCGGGTCTGGACTGACAAAAAAGTCGCCGTTATCGGTTCCGGCCCTGCCGGTATCGGCTGTGCCGATGTACTGGTGCGCGCAGGTGTAAAGCCAGTGGTATTTGATCGCTATCCAGAAATTGGCGGCCTGCTGACTTTTGGTATTCCTGAGTTCAAACTTGAGAAATCGGTTATTCAGCGCCGCCGCAAAGTGCTAGAAGACATGGGCGTGGAGTTCCGGGTTAACGTCGATGTTGGTGTTGATATCACTTTGGAATCGTTGCTTGAAGAATACGATGCCGTTTTCCTTGGCATGGGTACTTATAAGTACATGAAGGGCGGCTTTCCCGGTGAAGACCTACCCGGCGTTTACGATGCCTTGCCGTTCTTGGTTTCTAATGTAAATCGCAATATGGGTTGGGAAAAGAACGCAGCCGATTTTATCGACGTTAAAGGTAAGCGTGTTGTGGTCTTGGGCGGTGGTGACACGGCGATGGACTGTAACCGCACCTCGATTCGTCAGGGCGCTGAAAGCGTGGTTTGCGCTTACCGTCGCGATGAAGAAAATATGCCCGGTTCCCGTAAAGAAGTACAAAATGCCGGTGAAGAAGGCGTGCAGTTCTTCTTTAACCGTCAGCCAATCGCGATTGTTGGCGATGAGCACGTCGAAGGCATCAAGGTTGTAAGTACTCAGCTTGGTGAAGCCGACGAGAATGGCCGTCGTCGCCCCGAAGTGATTCCTGGTAGCGAAGAAGTGATTCCCGCAGATGTGGTCTTGGTTGCCTTCGGCTTCCAGCCCAATCCGCCGTCGTGGATATCTAATGCAGGTGTTACTGTAAATAGCTGGGGTGGTATCGACGCCGCGGAACAGCAAACCTATAAATTCCAAACCAGTAATCCTAAGATATTTGCTGGTGGCGATATGGTGCGCGGCTCAGATTTGGTGGTTACCGCAGTATGGGAAGGCCGCCAGGCTGCTGAAGGAATATTGGATTACTTAAAAGTTTAAATCGCAGGCCGCTAGAGGGGAGACGGAAAACGCAAAAGACCGTGTGGCGTTTCATCCTAGCGTCTCCCGTTTACCGTCTAGCATTGAGCGAATTATGACTGAATTGAAAAATGATACTTTCCTTCGCGCCTTACAGCGCGAGCCAGTAGAGTACACACCAGTATGGATGATGCGCCAAGCAGGTCGTTATCTTCCTGAATACCGTGCGACTCGTGGCAAGGCGGGTGATTTTATGTCACTTTGTATGAATCCCGAGTTGGCGTGTGAAGTGACTCTTCAGCCGTTGGAGCGCTATCCCCTCGATGCCGCTATTTTGTTTTCTGATATTTTGACTATTCCCGATGCTATGGGCTTGGGATTGTATTTTGAAACCGGCGAAGGTCCCCGTTTTAAGAAAACCGTGCGGACTATGGCTGATGTCGATGCCTTGCCGATTGTGGATGGCGAAAACGATCTCACTTATGTCTGCGACGCAGTACGTACAATTCGTCGCGAATTAAACGGTCGAGTACCGCTAATCGGATTTTCTGGCAGCCCTTGGACATTGGCTACCTATATGGTTGAGGGCGGTGGATCAAAAGACCACGCCCGTTGCAAGGCACTGGCGTTTGATCAGCCAGAACTGATGCACGCCCTATTAGATAAATTGGCTAAAAGCGTCACTGCCTATTTGAACGATCAAATTCGCGCTGGCGCTCAGGCAGTACAAATTTTTGATACCTGGGGCGGGGCCTTGAGTCACAATGCCTACCAAGAGTTCAGCCTGCGTTATATGCAGCAGATTGTTGATGGCCTGATTAAGGAAAATGATGGCCGTAAAGTGCCGGTTATATTGTTCACCAAAAATGGCGGCCAGTGGTTGGAGTCGATGGCCGCGACTGGTGCGTCAGCACTGGGTCTCGATTGGACAACTGATATTGGCGCGGCACGTGCTCGTGTTGGCGACAAAGTTGCCCTGCAGGGCAATATGGATCCTTCTATGCTTCGGGCATCACCTGCGCGGATCCGCGAAGAAGTGGCTGCAATTTTGGCTCGCTATGGTAGCGGTCCTGGCCATGTATTTAATCTGGGGCATGGTATTACGCCGGAGGTTGATCCTGCGCATGCAGGCGCGTTTATTGAGTGCGTACGTGAATTGTCGGCTCCATATCACAGTAAATAATCAAAATTAACGTATAAAAATGGCGGGTTATCCCGCCTTTTTTAGCTTTCTATTGCCTAGGGCATAACCTCAACAAAATTTCGCCATTTGTTTTGCAGGGTGACGAACCATTGCGCGGCGCCATGCCCAGTGCCAGAAAACTCAAGTTCTGGATAGTGCGCAGTGACGTTATTTAGAATGCTGTGGTCTTTTTCGTTGATATCGATAAGTAACAAATGCCGCCCGCTGGCTAAGGCCTGCTGGAATCGTTTGAACTCGTGGTGAGGCTCTTGAATACCGAATAGACCTCCCTCCCAAGTAAAAAAGCCCAGGACAACAACGGCGAGGAAGATAAATGGGGTCCAACCCGCTGCGGTGGCGGTTGCGCCGGAGTAATGACCTACTGCGATAACAACAGCCGCGGCCGCTGCGCCAATTAGTGCGCCGCGCTCCATTGAGTGGACAACATCTTTGCGTAACACTGCCTCTACATCATTGAGCTTGCGGACTGTCATGCCGCTATCATCATTGCTTAGAACATGAATTTGGGGCGCGGAAATCCCGTTTACTGCTAGGTCATGTTCAACGGCCGTGAGTTTGTCGAGATTATCCGTCAGAAAAAAATAGCGTTTCATATTATTGTGCTCCTAACCTTAGCTAGCGTATGGAGTAGCGATGGGCCTAAGAGTGTGCGGCCATTGCTGCTACAATCCTCCAATTCAGTCTATCAGTGTCAGTGCTGGCTGCCTTGTGCTAATTAGGGCTTTATTATTGTATTTTTGTCTAAGCCGCCGCACGGTGATTTCAGATAAATCTAATGGCAGTGCTGTTTGGGGGATAAATGAGCGCGAATAACAGTGAAATAACGACTATAGAGGCTATTGAAGCCACGGTGCGTCAGTGGCTTGACGAAATTGTTGTCGGCTTGGGATTGTGTCCGTTTGCGGCTAAGCCGCTGCAGGCGTCGCGCGTGCGTATTGACATTAGTTTAGCGCAAGACCCTGAGGCGCTTGCGGCTGACCTGCATCTCGCGCTATGCCGCCTTGAGGAAACGCCAGTAAGCATATTAGAAACGAGCCTACTCGTGGTGCCCGATATGTTGGCAGATTTCTACGATTACAATGATTTTCTCGATGTCGCCGACGCAATGTTGGAAGAGGGTGACTGGGACGGGGTTATCCAAATTGCGAGTTTTCACCCCGCGTATCAGTTTGCAGATACTGACCCAAGTGACGCTGAGAACTTCACTAATCGAGCGCCTTACCCGATATTTCATTTGCTGCGGGAAGCCAGCCTTGATGCGGTATTGGCGTCTTACCCTGATCCTGAGGCGATTCCCGAGCGGAATATTGCGCTTTTTAGGCAAATGAATCGTGACGCACTAAAGCGTTTATTCCCCTATTGTTTTCGCAAATAAAGGCTATTTTTGGCTTGGGGGGAACTGGGCTAAAATTTCTGTGACTGCCTGCTCAATGGTCGCGGCGTTGACTTTGGGGTCGCTGTTGTGAAGTTCGCTGACTAACGACCCGCGCCAGCTCAATTTCATGTCATTTGGATTCAGGAAATCAATAATAATTTGCACATTGCGGTTGATGGTGTCCTTGCCCAGCGGGACTCCGACTGAGGTGCTTACGCCGATATTGCTACCAAAACTGCCGAAACCTAAGCCTATGCGAGGGCTGCGATCAATCGTTTCGGCCGCTTCAGCTAAATAGTATTGAACGATAAAGTCAGCATTTTCAGGGGTTTGAGCTTGGGTGAATAAACGATTTTTGAGCTGAATTTGGAGCGCAGCCTTTACATTTTCGATAAGGAATGGCGAGATGTTTTTGTCGGCGCCACTTTGCTCCGACCAGTGATACTGCTGGTATGCACTGAAATCGCTACTCGGGTTGTAGTCTGTAATTACCTTGCTCGTGCTGCAGGCACTTAGTACGGCGCTAAGGCTTAAAATCAATACGCTGGCGAATTTCATTATGTAGATCCTTCATCTTGCCAATGAGCATGAAAATTTTTGCCTAATTCGGCACAGGCCGCATGTCTGGGGCAGCTTAGCAGGTGATCATTGACAAATCCTAATGCCTGCAAATAGGCGTAGCAGATGGTGCTGCCAAAAAAGCGGAAACCGCGCTTTTTTAGGTCCTTGCTGATTTGATCGGACTGCTCGCTAGTGGCGGGTACGTCAGCCAACGTTAGCCATTGATTTTGTATTGGCTTGTCGTCGAAGTAGGACCACATATACCGAGCGAAGCTGCCGTATTCCTTTTGAATTTCCAAAAAGAGTTTAGCATTGCTTATGGTGCTTTCTATTTTTAAGCGATTACGAACAATACCTGGGTTGGCTTTTAATATCTCGACCATATCCGCATCGAATTTAGCGACTTTATGGGGGCTGAAGTCGGCGAAGGCCATTCGATAGCCTTCGCGTTTACGTAGCACGGTCAGCCAACTTAGACCTGCTTGGGCGGCCTCTAGGATTAAAAACTCAAAATGAGTGCGGTCGTCATCACAGGGAACGCCCCATTCTTGATTGTGGTAAGCAATATATTGAGGGTCGCTTAAGCACCAGCCACAAAGCTCTGACACTGTTCACACTCCTTTTTGTATTCTGGAAGACTACACCATTCACAGTGCAGGCGGCTATGCCATAATGGTGGTCTTAATTCCGAATTACTTTAACGCTAATAAGGTGTTTTATGAAAATGTTTAAGTCGGTTTTGGCTGTGGTCATTTCGCTTGGCTTAGTTGCCTGCGCCGAATCCCCCACGGGTCGTCGCCAAGTGCTTTTATTTTCTGATGGTGAAATGTCGCAAATGGGTGGCGTAGCATTTGACGACATGAAGAAAAAAATGACCATTAATAAAGACGGCGCGACAAATCGCTATGTCAGCTGTATTGCTGATGCCATCACTGCGAGCTTGCCTACTGAATGGCGCGGTAGTTGGGAGGTGGTGGTATTTGAAGAAGCGTCGGCGAATGCTTTTGCTTTACCAGGTAAAAAAATCGGTGTGCACACAGGCATATTTGCAGTCGCTAAAACGACCGATCAGCTGGCGACGGTGATTGGCCACGAAGTAGGCCACGTTTTAGCGCATCATAGCGCAGAGCGAATGTCGGTACAGAGTGTTGCGGGCACTGGCACGCAGCTAATTGGGGTATTACTTGGTGAAGGCGCGGGTAAAGAAACGGTTATGGGTCTATTGGGTTTAGGTACCCAATTTGGCGTAGTGCTGCCCTACGGCCGCGCCCAAGAGTCTGAGGCTGACCTAGTGGGTTTAGACCTGATGGCGAAATCTGGCTTTAATCCAGAAGCCAGTATCAGTCTTTGGCAAAACATGAGCGCGGTTGGCGGCGGTCAGCCACCAGAGTTTATGTCTACCCACCCGTCACACGCTTCGCGTATTAAGGACCTACAGAAACAGCTGGCAACGGCAACGCCGCTGTATCAGCGTGCGCAGGCAAATGGTATTAAACCTGTGTGTAAGCGTTAAGGCAGAGTGTTCGCAACGTGCCATAGACGCGACGGATAAAAGGTCTTTATTTTATCCGTCGTTTACTCGTCACAGCACGCGCGATGATTCATCGACAAGGCGGGGGCGAGGCAGTCGGGTTTGCCAATAACTTTGGCAGGTACGCCGGCGACCAGCGTATGCGGTGGTACGTCACGTAGAACGACGCTGCCGGCCATGACTTGCGCGCCCTCACCAATATGAATATTACCCAGTATTTTAGCACCAGCGCTTAGTAATACGCCGTCAGCGACCTTGGGGTGGCGATCGCCTTCTTCTTTGCCAGTACCGCCTAGGGTGACTGACTGCATAATCGATACATTATTGCCGACCACAGCGGTTTCACCAATGACGATACCGGTGGCATGGTCCATTAAAATGCCCCGACCAATTTTAGCGGCGGGGTGAATGTCGACCCCGAATTCACAGGAAATTCGGTTCTGGAAAAATAGTGCTAAAGACGTTCTCCCCTGCACCCATAGTGAGTGGGCAATGCGGTAGGATTGCAGGGCATGGAAGCCTTTAAAATACAGAAAAGGTATCGATAAGCTGGCGCAGGCTGAGTCGCGCTCAAATACTGCGCAGATATCCGCGCGTATGGCGCGGCCAATTTCGGGGTCGGCGATGAACGCCTTTTCAATTACTTCTCTTACCAATAAAGCCGACGCCGCCGGACTATTGAGAATCTGCGCTAAGTGGAAGCTCAGCGCGGTTTCCAAGGTGTCGTGATTGAGAATAGTCGCGTGCAGGAAACTGGCTAGCACGGGCTCGCGTTCAACCTCGCGGGCAGTTTCCTTGCGAATGGTTTGCCAAACTGGGTCGAGTTTGTCGGTTTGCTTTGCGGCGCGAATAGTCATGATCAATGGCAAGTGCGTGTCGAGAATGTTGCCCTAGTATAGCGCTGGCAGGCGCTGCTGTAACGGGCGATTGCGATAAGGCGACGATCGTCATGGTTTGGTAATCTTTCAAGCATTGCTCCACTGCGACGCACTTGCGACACTGTTCAGCTTTTAGCGCAATGGACAAAGCATGCGACAGGATCAACGGCCCTATTGGGTTAAAAAGACCTACCTGAGCTTTCGTAGCTGGTATACCCAGCATTTTCTCAAGCCTGCCTGTGATTTTTTAGGCGATTACCCTACGTTTATGAAGCCCTGGTATATCTCTATTTCTGGGCCAAATATAGAAATAGGCCATTGCGCAACCGTCATTGGCGAGCCCGAAAATCGAGTTAAAATCGGGGTTTGGGGGAAGGACGAACACAGTGGTCGCATTAAAATCGGTGATTACGTACTTATTAGCCCCGGCACGCGGATTTCGGCGGCCAGCGAAATTGTTATTGGTGACAGTGTCATGATTGCTAACGGCGTGTACATCACTGACAGCGATTGGCACAAAATGTACGACCGCGCGAGTCGCAGTACCGATGTTACGCCAGTACATATTGGCAATAATGTTTGGCTGGGTGATCGCTGCACCGTGCTTAAGGGCGTAAGTATCGGTGACAACAGTGTTGTGGCCGCCTGTGCTGTGGTGAGCCGCGATGTTCCGCCGAATGTGGTGGTGGCGGGTAACCCGGCTGTAGTGGTGAAGGAACTGGATGTGAATCGGCCAATGCAGACCCGCGCCGATTATTTCGCCGATCCCGTGGGGCAGGCGAAATTTTTCGATGGGGTCGATAGGATGGTGCTGCAAAAAAATGGTTTTTTCCGCTGGTTGCGAATACTGTTTAAACCGAGCAACACAGACTAAGCCCTTATCATTACTCGATGAAAGCGTACGGGTTACTTTGATTTTGGTCTGGGTAAAATTTCAATCTTGGCGGGTATGCCCTCCGAGCCGATAAGTAGCTGTGCGCCATCTCGGCTAAACGTTCCAGCTTCGATTTGCGGCATGCGTTTTACCTTCACTACCATAGGTGTTTCGTTCAGCGCTTGAAGCCACGTTTGATTGGTGGCGCGCGGAAAGTAATAGGTATTGCGTAAGGTAACAATGATTGCCGCATCGCCTTCTGGACTGAATGCCATCGCGGTGGGCGAGAAATGGCTAATGCGCCCGGTGCCCTGAGCTTGATGTTTATCTACGCTCGGTATACTGCGAACTTCGCCCAGATAGTTTAACGGCACGGGCTGGCCGGGAAGCGCGTCGAGTGAAAAGCGATACAGACGGGGGTGAGTGTCGCGCTTACTTAAGATGTACACAAAGCGCGCTCGACCGTCCACAGCGAGAGCTTCGGCGTCGCGAGGGCCGTCTTCATTGTTGAGGATAAAATGGCGTAGAACTTGGCCTTCAGTTGTGGGGGACTTTAGCTCGGTAGGTTCCTTGACTAAATACACATCGGTAAATGGTCGAAACGCCATATTGTCGCCAATGTCGCCAACAAGCAGAAAGCCGTCACTGCCATCGCTAAAGCTGTCCATGTCCTCCCAATCAAACGCGCCGGCTCCTTTGATTTTGAGTTCGCTTAAAACGGTGCCGTTTCCGTCAAAGACGAATAAGCGGGCTCGGTCGCCGCTGTCATTGTGAGCCCAATAGCGGTTGTTGTGGATTGCGCTGGCGGTCATGCCGCTCATCTCAGTAAGTGCTTGGCTGCCGACCGTAGTACGGCGATTGCTGGTCGCATTTTCCTCAGCTGCGACGCTAAGTTGTGAGGTCATGAGGTATACGCATAGCAGTCCAATAACCGCGTGGGTGGTGATTTTACTCATATTGATCCTAATGGCGCTGATGCATGTGATAATGGAGTGCGCGGTTAGCGTATTGTTCCCGTGAGTTCTACGGAGATACTCGCGCCTATGTTAAGGCCGTAATGTGATGAAATGAAGACGGCGATATTACCCTTGAGGGCGGTGGTCGCTGTACACGTATAAAAAGAGCAATGTAGACAGCGTCAAGTTAGCTTGATAGATTGCGCTAATGTCAAATTCAGATATTGAAAATAGTGGTTCCAGCCATGGCTTAGGCGATCACAAACCCTATCATCACGGTGATTTGCGGCGGCAATTGCTCGATGCTGCGGCTAAGTTGATTCGTGAAGAGGGCGAGGCTGCGCTATCAATGCGTAAGCTGGCCTTAGCTGTCGGGGTGTCGCGTACCGCGCCATACCATCATTTTAGCGATAAACAGGCTTTATTGTGTGCGGTGGCGGAAGAGGGGTTTCGTCGTTTTCGAGGGATTGTTTCTGTTCGCCCTGAGTCTGGTGAAATCGGCGATCAAGCTGCCGTTGTTGATGAGGCCGCTATTCGCCTGTTTATTCGGCGTTACATCGATTTTGCGGTGAACAACGCCGAGTATTATGACCTTATGTTCGGCGGGCATTTATGGAAGTCGCAACAATTAACGGCCTCCTTAAAAGAGGTCGCTTACGCCTCCTTTAAAGTCTATATAGAGCATATTCGCCACTGGCAGAAATCGACGTTGCTTGAATCTGCTGTCGACCCATTGCGCTATGCTCAAGTCACTTGGTCAACTTTGCATGGCATGAGTCGGCTGCTGATCGACGGTATTTATCTGGACTCCGCAGCCGTGGCGGCAATGAGCGACACTGCGGCGGATATGTTTTGGCGGCAATTGCAGTCTACGTAAATCACAAATCCTCTGTAGCCCTTGCCTAGAGCGCAGACATGGTTGACACTTCTTGCGGATTATTTTCGCTGTCCTTAGCTAGGAGTCTGTGTGTCGGCCATTATTAGCGTGTCCAATCTAAATAAAGTCTATGACGGGGGCTTTCAGGCTTTAAACAACATTAGCCTCGATATTCTGCAGGGCGAAATTTTTGCGCTTCTCGGTCCCAATGGCGCGGGTAAAACCACCTTAATTAGTATTATCTGCGGAATTGTCAATCCAAGTAGTGGAACGATCAGCGCCGATGGTCACGACATTGTGCGAGATTATCGCGCTGCGCGCAGTAAAATTGGTTTGGTGCCACAGGAACTCTGCACCGATGGTTTTGAGAGTGTGCTGGCAACGGTGACCTTTAGTCGAGGCCTGTTCGGAAAGCCGCCGAACGCGGCTTATATAGAGCAAATTCTGCGGCAACTTTCGCTTTGGGATAAAAAAGACGCGCGGATTATGTCCTTATCGGGCGGAATGAAACGCCGGGTTATGATCGCCAAGGCGTTGTCTCATGAACCTGAAATTCTGTTTTTGGATGAGCCAACCGCGGGGGTAGACGTAGAGCTGCGCCGGGATATGTGGGATATGGTACGCGAACTACGTGAGCGCGGCGTCACGATTATTTTAACCACTCATTACATTGAAGAAGCCGAAGAGATGGCTGATCGCATTGGGGTAATTAACAAAGGCGAAATTGTTCTGGTTGAAGAGAAAAGTGCGCTAATGGACAAGCTTGGACAAAAGCAATTGCGACTGCAATTGCAGCGGCCGCTCGAGGTGCTGCCGCTAGAGCTGCAATCGTATCCGCTCAGTCTCGGCAACGAGGGGATGGAGTTAATTTATCACTTTGATAGCCAGGGCGAGCACACTGGGATTGCCGATCTCTTTCGCCGCCTCGACGAGCACGGCATTGACTACAAAGACTTGCAGTCGCGTCAGCGTTCCTTAGAAGAAATATTCGTTAGTTTGGTTTCCTCGCCTCAACAAGTCAGTGCTGCGCCGCAGTCGGAGGTGAATTCATGAATTTTTATGCAATTCGCGCTATTTACAAATTTGAGCTGGGCCGCACTTGGCGCACTTTGATGCAAAGTATTGCCTCCCCTGTTATTTCTACATCATTGTATTTTGTCGTATTTGGCTCGGCAATCGGCTCCAGAATGGTCGAGATAAATGGCGTTAGCTACGGCGCTTTTATTATTCCCGGACTAATTATGTTGGCGCTATTAACCGAGAGTATTTCTAACGCCTCATTTGGTATTTACTTTCCCAAGTACAATGGCACCATTTACGAGATTTTGTCGGCTCCTATCTCAATGCCCGAAATCCTCCTCGGTTATGTCGGCGCTGCGGCCACTAAATCGGTGGTTCTTGGGATTATTATTCTGATTACTGCGCGTTTATTTGTTGATTATCATATTGCTCACCCAGTATGGATGGTCACGTTTTTACTGTTAACCGCAGTTACCTTTAGCTTGTTCGGTTTTATTATTGGGATTTGGGCCGACGGTTTTGAAAAGCTGCAAATTATTCCAATGTTGATTGTGACCCCGCTGACGTTTCTGGGGGGCAGTTTTTACTCTATTACCATGCTGCCGCCACTCTGGCAGACCATTACTCTCGCGAATCCGGTGGTGTATTTGATCAGTGCGTTTCGCTGGAGTTTTTACGATGTAGCGGATGTTAATGTCGGGGTTAGTGTTGGTATGATTTTATTGTTTATGCTGGCTTGCCTGGCGCTGATCGCTTGGATATTTCGTACCGGTTATCGCTTAAAAAATTAATGTAGTCGCGCGTGTTTCTTGCCGTTTAACGCTAGTGCCTATTTGATTGAAGCGTGACATGGCATTTCAATTGCCTAAACTTTGAACAGGCGCAAGTTTGCTTGCTTGTTTTTGAACGGCGACATGCTAATGTGGCTGCCACGAATAATAAAAAAAGTGGCAAATAGAATGTTAAATACGTTGAGTGGACGGCCTGCCCGATATTTCGGTGACAGTCTTTCTCTTTCGAGGCGATCGAGTCACTCGGTCGCCTGATTAACCTCGCTATACAATTATATCAGCGCTGTGGGCAGTAATAAGCTTCGTCACGCTGTTGATATCACGCTTGGAGAGAACCGTTTTGACTAATGCAGATGACGAGTATTTGTTGATTAAAGAGTCGGATTATCGATCCTTGTCCGAGTTTATACAGCGCAATCGATCTGAGGCAACAGCAGCACTTGCAGGCGAAATTAATAAAGCAAAAGTGCTGGCGGATGAGGCCTTTCCTGACAATGTTGTGTCGTTAAATGCGACGGTAGACTTGTTTGATCCGGCGTTGAGTAAAGAGAGTAAAATAATGTTGGTATTACCGTGGCAGGCGGATTTAACCAAAAGAAAGGTTTCTATTCTTTCGCCGGTAGGCTGTGCATTAATTGGGCTGCGTGCGGGGCGGCGTTTTCATTGGCCCTTACTCAATGGTAAGGGCCGCATCTTGGAAATTATCAGGGTGGCCGAGGCACAGAGCCATAAGCGCACCTCCCGCGCGTAATCATTTTGCAACTTCCCACGGACGGGAATTTAGCAGGGCCCTCCGGCATTCACCCACGCTCGCAAAGCCTCAGCAAATTCACTCTGACTTAATGGTGGCGTACTGCGCGTCGCGCCAGGCATCCAAGCCCACAAAACGAGCGCGTCTTCAGTCATGTGATGGAATAAGTCTTCCAAGCTTCGGTTGCCATTTTTAGTGGTATCTTTTAATACGGTGCACAGCTGGCCGGCACTTAAGTCCTCCCAGGCCATGCTTAGCGGCGCCAGCCCCCAGTGTGGTGCGCCGGGCACCTCGCCATCGGCAACATTTTCATCTTGGTGACATGCAGAGCACTGTAAGGTCGGTGCGCCATGGTTGTCTTCGCCGCGAACCACGAGCTGGTCGTGGCGTCGCCGCTCGTCGCCTTGCCTTGGGAATTCGGTTTTGGTGTGGCAATTCATGCAGCGCGGGTGGCTTAGTACCTCAAACAGTGGCGCGAATAACGGCGACTGCGCGTAGGATGCCGCGCTGATTACAGTCGTAAACACGGCTAAGCTGATAACGCGCAGGCGGCCGCGGATTTTCTTAAAATACGGTGTCATGGTCGGCTCCCCGATTACGCGATGATAAAGTTTAGACGGCTCAGTGGCAGCTCGCGAATACGTTCGCCTGTGGCTGTGAATATCGCGTTTGCGAGCGCGGGACCAACGCAAGGTACTCCGATTTCGCCCACGCCGCCGACGGTATTGCCGCTGTTTACTATTACTGTCTCAATAATCGGTGTTTGATGCATACGCAAGACGGGGTAGTCGTCGAAATTGCTCTGCTGTACAACGCCATCGTCCAGCAGTATTTCGCCGAACAGCACGCTAGATAGCGCAAAAATAACCGCTGACTCCACTTGCGCGATGACAAGGTCAGGATTAACAGCGGTGCCGCAATCCACCGCGCTTACGACTCTGTGTATGGTCAGTTCACGACCCGCCGATACCGACACCTCCACCACTTGGGCGACAAAACTGTTCCAATGGCCCATAACAGCGATACCTTGCTTAACGCCGGAGGTACTTCCCCAGTTCGCTGCTTGAGCTACGGCATCGAGAACGGCTAAGTGACGAGGTTTGTCGCTTAGCAATTGCCGCCGGAAGGTGTAGGGGTTTTGGTTTACCTTAAGTGCCAATTCGTCGATAAATGTCTCTTGGGCAAAAACGTCGGTGAATTTATTGACCGAACGCATCCACAATGAGGGCATATTCGGCAGCACTGTAAGGTGTACGTCCATGGTGACGTTGTCAATTTTATAGGGCATGCCGGTTTCAAAGTCTGTCAGCTCTGCCAGTGGCGGTAGCTCCATATCGTGCAGGGCGTCTAGGGCATTTTCGACATACAGCGATGCGGTCACATCTTGGGTGACGGCTCGATGCGTCCATGCGGTGATCTCATCGGCACTGTTTAGTGAGGCGGATACTCGCACGGCAGCCGCAGGGCGATAATAACCGCCTTTCATGTCGTCTTCTCTGGTCCAAATAACTTTGACAGGTTGCTGTAGTGCTTTGGCAACAAAGCAGGCGTCCCGGACAAAGTCCGCTAGGGGGTTGCCGCGTCGGCCAAAGCCGCCGCCCGCGGGCATCATATGGAAATTTATTTGATCCGGCAGTAAACCTAAGACGACCCCTGCAAACACCTTGTCGAGGGTGGCCGACTGAGTGCCGGTCCAAATCTCGGCGCTGCTGCCGTCGTAGTCTACGACAACATTGAGGGGCTCCATGGCGGCGTGGGCCATAAACGGAAAATAGTAGTCCGCGCTCAGGGTCTCATTTGCTTGTAACTGCGCGAGGAGGGTTGAACCGTCAGAGCGAATTGGCACGCCGGGCAAGTTGAGTTTGAAGTTGTACTCTGCCCGCTGGCTTTCTGAGTCAGTGCGTCCAGCCAATAATTCGTTCCAACTAACTTGCAGGGCTTTTCGCCCTTGCTGTGCGGCCCAAAAGTCGTCGGCGACCACAGCAACACCGCCGGGAATAGTGTGCACACTTTGCACGCCGGGAACCGCCAGTGCGGCGTTGTCGTCAACGCTCAAGGCTTGGCCGTTGAAGCGTGGTGGGCGCGCAATCAGTGCGGTAAGCATACCGGGAATGTCGACATCCATTCCGTACTTAAAACTGCCGTCGGTTTTGTCGCTGGCGTCGGTGCGCTGAGGCGAGGTGCCAATAATGCGGTAGTTGGCCGGATCTTTCAGGCTAGGGCTGCTGGGAATATCCTCCTCTGCAGCGGCGCTAGAAAGCTCTCCGTAACTTGCGCTGCGTCCGCCAATGTCGTCGAAGACATAGCTAGCCTCAGTGCGCAAGCTGCTGGGGTCGACATCCCAGCGTTTTGCGGCGGCGTTTATTAGCATTTGTCTGACGGTAGCACCAATACTGCGCTGCGCGTCGAAGTAGCCGCGAATGGCCGAGCTGGCCACGGTGAATTGCAGTAAATTTTGAAAATACGGGTTATTGAAGTTTGCGGCGACTGGGGACTGTTCGGCACTGACCAAACTCCAGTCTGCATCCAGTTCTTCAGCTACTATCATTGGGATGGAGGTAAGTGCACCTTGGCCAATTTCGGTAGCGCCGACAAGAACCGTAATGCGGTTATCGGTGGCAATACGCATGAATTCGCCAATGATGTGTTCTTCGGCGACAGTTGGTGGTGTGCCGTTATTGTCATCGGGGTTGTTCGCTGTGCGGCTGCGCGACGAGCCGCCGCAAGCGACTAGCAACCCGCCACCGGCCATGACGCTGATTTTTATGAAATCGCGCCGATTTAGTCCAGAGTTTGTCATCGCTAATTCCTACAGCTGTTCGCTGGCGATTTTGTGGATCGCTTTGCGAATTCGTGGGTAGGTGCCACAGCGGCAGATATTGCCAGACATGGCGCGGTCTATGTCGGCATCGCTGGGTGCCGAATTGTTCTTTAAAAGCGCTGTGGCTGCCATGATTTGGCCAGATTGGCAGTAGCCACATTGGGGCACGTTTAGCTCCCGCCAAGCATCTTGAACGAGGCTGCCGATGTGCTCGTTGCGAATGTCTTCAACGGTGCGCACTGCTTTGTCGCCAACGGCGCCGATAGGCATTACGCAGGAACGGGTGGGCTGGCCATCGATGTGCACAGTGCACGCGCCGCATAGTGCTTGCCCGCAGCCGTATTTGCTTCCGGTTAGTTTGAGATTCTCGCGCAGGACCCAGAGAAGGGGTTTGTCTTCCGGGGCGTCGACGGTGTGGGCAATACCGTTTACTTGAATTGTTATCATGGTTTAACTCCTGACCCATTCTGCTTGGCAGATGTGGGCTTTTCTCAAAGTGCTGCACTGTCGGTTGGGCGGCACTCATTGCGGCGGTGATTGAGGCGTTGTTGTCCGATTTCTCTGCGACTGCAAGCAAACCTATTAGTATAAGCAAAAATAGCTGCCAATGTTATACGTGTAAACACGGAGTTTGGATTGCCGGAGCAGCAATTTTTTGCACTTGAGGTTTCAGTAGGGAAGTCGCAGCGGCGCTTCCTGCATTAGCGCCAGCTGTTCGCGGAGTTGCAGGATGTGCTCGCCCCAGTAGCGCTCAGTGTTGAACCAAGGAAATGCTTTGGGAAAGGCGGGGTCCTGCCAGCGTCTGGCGAGCCAAGCCGCGTGGTGCATAATGCGCAGGCTGCGCAATGCCTCGATTAAGCTCAGCTCTTTGGGGTTGAAGTCGTAAAACTCATTATAACCTTCAACTAGCTCCATAATGGCGCGCTGCTGGGCATCGGGCTCACCCGAGAGAAACATCCACAAATCCTGTATTGCCGGTGCCATGCGGCTGTCATCAAAATCGACCAGCCAAGTCTCACCGTTACGCGACAAGATGTTGCCAACGTGACCGTCGCCGTGGGTGCGAATATAGCTTGGGGCGACATCGGCAAAGCGCTGGTGGACTAATTTTAGTAGGTCGGCACTGAGGCTGGCATAGGCATCGCTTAAATTGGCTGGAATGATGCCGTCAATGATGAAACTGCGGCTTTCGTCGCCAAAACTGCGGGCGTCTAGGCTTGGCCGGAATTGAAATGGTGCACTGGCGCCAACTAAGTGGAGGCGTCCGATAAGTCGGCCTAATTGAAAAAGATTGTCCATATCATCAAGGGCTGGGGCGTGGCCGCCGCGGCGCGGATAGAGAGCAAAGCGGTAGCCTTCAAAGCTAAAAAGGCTCGTGCCGGCGTCGTCGCGCCACGGTGCGATAACCGGGATATCAGTATCAAAGAGTTGCTGCGTAAACTGATGCTCCTCTAAGATTTGGTCGTCGCTCCAGCGTTCCGGGCGATAAAACTTCACCACCAGCGGTTCTTTGTCTTCCAATCCAAACTGGTAAACACGGTTTTCATAGCTATTCAGGGCAAAGACCCGTAAATCGCTAATAAAACCGAGACTTTCGACGGCGTCGATGACCCGGTCGGGGTTGAGTTCGGCAAAATCTTGTTGTTCGGTCTCGCTCATGATGCGACTCCATATTCATTTACGAGGGCAACTGTTTTGATTTGCGCAAATACCTGTTGGCCGACTTTTAGGTTAAGGCGGTCACGGGATTTTCGGGTGATGCGGGCTAACAGATACTGTTCGCCGACACTTAGGCGCACAGTGACGTGGGGTTTCATACTTGTATTCTGGGTAGCTTCGCCATCAATCGTGTCGATGGTGCAGCTCAAAATATTCAAAATGCTACTTTGCACAGGGGCTTCTAGGCTGATGCTAATATCCCGCGCGGCGACAAAAAGCCGCAGTTGCTGGCCTGACACGGCAGAAATTTGATTGATACTAAGCTGGTGCTTAGAACTTAGTTGTAAGGTGCTTAATTGGTATTCGTTGTCGTGCCCAAACAGGGTGGCATTGAGTACTGCGCCGGCATCCTGTTGGCGACTTAGGGGCAGGTCTAAGCGGCTACTTAGCTCAACGAGCCCACCTTCGGCAATCAGCTGGCCTTTTTCGAGTAGTACAACATGGTCGGCGAGGCGACTGACCTCATGAAAGCTGTGACTGACATAAATAATCGGCAAGCTCAGGTGTTGGGGAAGGCTTTGCAGCACGTCCATCATTTCGTCCCGCGCGGCGTCGTGCAGTCCAGATAGGGGTTCATCCATCAACAGCAGTTGTGGGTGACGTAGCAAAGCGCGGGCAATAGCGATTCGCTTGCGTTCGCCACCGGAGAGTTTGTCCACACTGCGGTTTAGTAGCGGCGTAATTTGCAGCCAAGCGCAGACTTCCTTAAGGCTCGGGCCGGCCGCACGAAATTGGCGTTTTTGTGCGTAGCGTAGATTCGCCACAACGCTAAGGTGAGGAAATAACTGGGCGTCTTGAAATACCAGCCCCACGCCGCGTTTTTCGCAGCGCACAAAGTTTTTTTGAGTTTGCCAGTCGTCGCCAGCAAATTGCACCATGCCGCCGGGCGCGCAATCGAGTCCTGCTATGCATCGCAGTAAGCTGGTTTTGCCGCTGCCGCTGGGGCCGCAAATGGCGGTAATACCTGTGCTGGGAATGGCGGTATCGACGTTCAGCTGAAAGTCGCCGCGCTGTGTGTGCAGGGATAGCAGCAGGCTCATGCTTGTTCCCTTGCTGAATAGTTATTGCCAAGGTCAACACCGCGGTAGTGGTTTAAGCGGTATACCAAGCAAAGCACAATGAACGAGAACGCTATCAGGCCACCGGCTAGCCAGTGGGCAGCGCTGTATTGCAGAGATTCGACTCGGTCGTAGAGTGCGATCGACAGAACTTGGGTGCGGCCTGGAATATTGCCGCCAATCATTAGTACGACGCCAAACTCGCCGACGGTGTGGGCAAAGCCCAAGGTAATGGCCACCAAGAAATTACTGCGGCAGAGGGGTGCAGCAACACTGGCAAAGCGATCGAGGCCAGATGCACCCAAACTTGCGGCCGTTTCCAATAGTGCTTTGGGGACTTGTTGGAAGCCACTTTGCAAGGGCTGTACAACAAAGGGTAAAGAATACAATACCGAGGCAATCACCAGTGCACTAAAGCTAAACGCAAGATTACCGCCGGTTAGGCTGAGCCAAAATTGGGCAATGGGTGAGCTGGGCGCAAACGCGATCAATAAATAAAAGCCGAGCACGGTTGGCGGAAGCACCAAGGGCAGTGCGACAAGGGCTTCGACAATCGGTTTGCCGCACCATGGTGTATTCGCTAGCCACCATGCGAGTGGCGTGCCGATAACCAGCAGAATCAGCGTTGTGAGGCCCGCAAGCTTTAGGGTCAGAATAATTGCCAGCCAATCTTGATGGCTCATACTCGCTTACCTAAAAATAGCGGTAGAAGGCGTCGGTGCTGAGGGTGATGCATTTGTCGCCTCCACTTGTTTGCTGGTCACGGTGTACGGGCCAGGCACCAAATGTCGATCTGTCGGGCGCCGTTGCGCGCCAGTATAGCGGCCGCGGTATTGGCTGTCGCGGTTGTTGTCACCACGTCGTCGACAATGGCGATGTGCTTGCCTTTGATCGGGCTATCGGGGGTGAAAGTGAAGGCTTGCTGTATATTTTTTTGACGTAGCGCGGCGCTAAGGTTTTGCTGAGATGGCGTTGCGTGGGGATGGCTTAAGGCATGGCAGATGGGGATGCCGAGCGTTTGTCCCCAGTCATCTGCCAGTACGGTTGCTTGGTTGAATCCCCGTAGCCAACGTCGCCGCCAATGAATCGGTACAGGCACTAATAGCTCGGGCAATTCGTCTAGGTCGCCGCCAATAGAATTAAGCCAAACCTTAGCTAGCACGGCGCCGTAGTGAAGTTGGCCGTGGTGTTTAAAACCGGCGATAAGCCGGTCTACTGGAAAATCATAGCGCAGCGCCGTCAAACATTGGGTAAAGATGGGCGGTTTACTGAGGCAGCGACCACATTCGCTATAACTGTCGCGAGTAGAGAGAGGAAGTGCACAGCGCGCACAGTGAGTTTCTAGCCAAGGCAGATCAGCCTCACAGTCGTGGCAGAGGTCTAATTGCCGAAAGCTGGGGTAATTGCAGAGTACGCATCGGCCTTGAAAAGCCTTGTAAATCAATTTCTTATAAAACCTGTTAACCATGAGCATCCTTGCTGGTTGACAGCTTGTGTTAAGCCTTTATTATAGTAGCCTTTATAATCTTGCTCAAACCGGACTTTATAATGACAGCACTCGCGCCCACAACAATCCGCACTGACTGGACTAGCCAAGAGGTCCAGGCCTTATTTGCTCAGCCATTTAATGACTTGTTATTTCAAGCGCAAACCGTGCACCGGGCAAATTTTGACCCCAACGCTGTTCAAGTAAGCACTTTATTGTCTATAAAAACCGGCGCTTGTCCAGAAGACTGTAAATACTGTCCTCAGAGTAACCGCTACGATACCGGTCTCGAAACCGAAAAGTTGATGGAAGTAGAAAAAGTGCTGGCGGAGGCCCGCGCAGCTAAAGCTTCGGGAACAACGCGTTTCTGTATGGGTGCCGCGTGGCGCTCCCCGAAGAAAAAAGACATGCCTTATGTTACCGCTATGGTGAAGGGTGTAAAGGAAATGGGTCTGGAAACCTGCATGACTTTGGGCATGTTGACTGGTGATCAAGCCGCAGAATTGGCCGAGGCAGGTCTCGATTATTACAACCACAATCTTGATACCTCACCCGAATTCTACGGCGAAATTATTACTACCCGCACCTACCAGGATCGTCTTGGCACTTTGTCCAATGTGCGAGACGCCGGGATTAAAGTATGTAGCGGCGGTATTGTTGGTATGGGTGAGTCGATAAAAGACCGTGCTGGTTTATTGCTGCAACTGGCGAATTTACCCGTGCAGCCCGAGAGCGTGCCAATTAATATGCTGGTGAAAGTAGAAGGCACGCCGATGGCTGAATTGGCCGACCTTGATCCCTTCGATTTTATTCGTACCATTGCGGTGGCGCGGATCATAATGCCGAAGTCCCATGTTCGCTTGTCTGCTGGGCGTGAGGCCATGAACGAAGAAATGCATGCGCTAGCCTATTTTGCGGGTGCCAATTCCATTTTCTACGGCGAAAAACTGCTGACTACACCCAATCCGAAGGCAAATAAAGATCTCGAGTTGTTTGGCCGTTTAGGGATCAAGCCAGAAGAGCGTCATGTTGAGCAAGATGACGAGGCTGAAAGTGAGATGCTTCTAGGTGCAGTTCAGCAAGTTGAGAATAATCGTTATTTCTACGACGCGACTGCTTGAATCAAAATGCAGTAATTCATTGTGATGAATGAGGTTTTGCGGCGCCGTCTCGACGAGCGCCGAGCTCAATCGCGTTATCGAAGCCGTAGAGTGCTGGAGTCTGCCCAAGGGGCACGGCTTCACATGGATGGCCGCGAATTGTTGCAGTTTTGCAGTAACGATTATTTGGGCTTGGCAAATCATCCCAAACTCATAGCGGCAATGCAGGACACTGCGGCTCAGTTTGGTGTGGGTGGCGGTGCCTCGCATTTGGTTTGTGGTCACTCCAGCTATCATCACCAGCTAGAAGAGCGTCTGGCCAAAATAACTGGCCGCGATCGGGCGCTATTATTCTCTACCGGCTATATGGCGAACCTCGGTACCGTCACCGCGCTGCTTGGCAAGGGCGACCATATTCTGGAAGATCGCCTTAATCACGCCTCATTGCTCGATGCTGGTTTGCTCAGTGGCGCAAGGTTTCAGCGTTTCCAGCACAATGATATGGCTGATCTCGAACGTCGTCTCCGTAAACTTCCCGCCGATGGTAATCGCTTAATTGTCGTTGACGCGGTGTTCAGTATGGACGGTGATATGGCGCCGCTAGCTGAACTTGCCGCGCTCGCCCAAAAATACAATGCCTGGTTAATGGCCGACGATGCTCACGGTTTTGGCGTGCTTGGTGAAAGCGGCGCTGGCTGTGCTGAATTTTTTGGGTTAAGTCAGCAGGAGTTACCGGTGCTGATGGGTACCTTGGGTAAAGGCATTGGCAGTTTTGGGGCGTTTGTCGCCGGAAGTGAGGCCTTAATCGAAACGCTGATTCAATTCGCCCGCCCTTATATTTACACAACGGCAATGCCGCCCGCTGTCGCGGCGGCAACAATTGCGGGCTTGAATCTCTTAAGTGAGGAGCCTTGGCGTCGTCAGCATTTGCAGGAGTTAATTGGCTATTTTCGCGAACAGGCGCAAGCATTCGCGCTTCCCTTAATGCCGTCAAATACCGCAATACAGCCGCTGTTAATTGGTGACGAACAGGCTGCAATGGCCTTGAGTGCGGCGCTGGAACAGCGCGGCATTCTTGTGTCGGCAATACGCCCACCCACCGTGCCGGTCGGCAGTTCAAGGTTGCGAATCACTCTGTCGGCCGCACATAGCAAGGCCGATATTGATTGCTTATTAGCGGCGTTGGTCGAGGTGTTGGCGGCGTAATGGCGATTTACCGCGAACATTTAGCGTCTTATCGCAAAAATGCCCCAGAATTGGTCTTGCTCCACGGCTGGGCCAGTGACTCATCGATATGGCGACCTCAGCTGGCGACATTGCGCCGAGACTTCCATATTACCCTGATTGATCTGCCTGCTTGCGGGCGTAGCGATGCGTTAGCTGACGGCAGTGACCCAGATGCCTATGTCGATGCATTGCTGCCTTTATTGCCTGCGCAAGCAATTTACTGCGGTTGGTCCTTAGGCGGCATGCTTGCCACCCGGCTTGCAGTTCGCTTTCCAGAGCGGGTGCAAGCGCTGATTTGCCTTGCGAGCAATGCCGTGTTTGTTGCCGACGCGGATTGGTCCGCGGCCATGCCCAGCCAAGATTTTGAGCATTTTTCTCGCCTTGTCGCCAATAAGCCTCGCGCCGGTTTACGTCGTTTTGAACTATTGCAATTGCATGGAGATAGTCTGGCGCATTTGCTTAGTGTGCAGCTTGAGCAGATTTCTATCGAGCCAAGGCAGGAGCACTTGTCGTCGGGTTTGTCCTGTTTGCAGGGCATTGATAACCGGCAGGCGTTGGCGAAACTGCATTGCCCCTGTCTACATGTTTTTGGTGAGGAAGATGCGCTGGTGCCTGCGGCGGCGGCAGCTGAATTTGCGCGGCGTTACCCTGCGCATACTGAGCAAACCATAGCTGGCCGCGGGCATCTCTTCTTTTTGGCTGATGAAGGCGATTTCTGTGCTCTGTTGCTTTCTTATTGCCGTAGTTTGGGTTTTGTCGCTGACGATGTTCCAGTGGTGCTGAATAAGTCAGATATTGGCCGTTCTTTTAGCCGCGCAGCTGAAAGTTATGATGGCGCTGCGCTATTGCAGCGACGGGTTGCAGATCGCTTGGTTGAGTATTTGTCCGAAAGGTTGGGTGGGCCCGTTTTGGATCTGGGTTGTGGTACTGGTTATGGTCTGCCAGCTTTACAAAGCCGGATGCAGGGTAAGCCCCTTGTCGCGGTTGATTTGGCGCAGGGTATGTTGCGGCAAGCAGCTGATCGCTATTCAGATGTGGCGGATTACTTTGTGTGCGGAGACGCCGAAGATCTGCCCTTGGCAAATAATAGCATCGAGACGCTATTTTCAAGCCTTGCTTTGCAGTGGTGTGAGAATCTTCCGGGGCTGATGTTCGAGATTGAGCGGGTGTTGAAGCCCGGTGGTCATGCCCGAATCGCCACCCTAGGGCCAGACACGCTCCATGAGTTACGTAGCGCCTGGGCCAAGGTCGACAGCTACGTACATGTTAATCAGTTTGCTGAGCGTTCGGCCCTAGAAGAGGCGATTGAAGGCGCCGGATTGGTGCTTGAGCACTGGGATGAGGCGACCGAAGTCATGTTTTATGAGCGGCTCTCCGAGTTGACCGGGGAATTGAAAAATATTGGCGCCCACAATGTTAATGGTGGGCGGCGTGGGGGCTTAACCGGACGTCAGCGCTTACAGGCCCTTGTTAGGCATTACGAAGGCTTCCGGGACGTGAGACAAAAGCTGCCAGCGAGCTACCAGCTTTGGTATATATCCCTGGCAAAGAAGTGATAGCCCCCCCTATTTAAGGTATATTTTGGGGCAAATGGCTGAACATGGTGCAATTAATTAGGCTTTAAGCTATGTTATGCGCTGAGAATAAAGGGCTTGTCAAAGGCTTATAAGTAACTAGTGGCAATTCTAGTATTATGAATTGAGGGTGAAACAGCTTCACATCTTAGGTGTGATCTAGGCTTTACGTCGTGGCGTAGAGCTTGCATGCGTGAAATGATTGATTTTTACGCGGCAAATAGTAATTGTTTAACAAAAATGCATTTAAATTATGTTGAATTAATTGCTAGGATAAAGTGATATTGCTATAAGTACGTGCAGCTCAGGTTTGTAGCGGTTAAATGTTAAGTCGCTGCGGACTTAGTTAGAGGTTTTGGTTTAATATGGCTGTTATTCCAAGGGCGTGCATTTGGTTTCTTGCGATATAGTTTAAAAAAAAATACGTAACGCTAGGTTACTGGCTGTTATCTGGGTGGGGGTCTGGCGCGATTTGCGTCGATGCTGGCAATATTTAGTTCTAAAATGAGAAATGGAGTTTTACTATGATCAACTCGAAAAAAACGCGGCTAACTATGTTTGCTGCCAGCATGGTTGCCGCTGCGGCGTTGACTGGATGCTTTAATGATAAAAGTGCGGATGCTGCACCTGGAGTGACTAGCTTCGGTAATGGTGTGGCACAGGGCGCAGTAGTCGGCGCTGAGTGTGTTTATACTAACAATGCCGGTGCTTCGTTAACGCCAGCTAACGAGCCTGTTGTAACTGGCGAAGATGGAACAGCTCCTGTTTCTATTGTCGGTTTAAGTGCAGCAGATTTCCCTATCATCATTGCATGTACTGGCGGTAATTATTACGACGAAGCATTGGATACCTTTGTAAGCAATTCAGGTAATACAATGGAGTCAATGATTCCAAGCCTTGACGCGCTAGCTCAGGTTGGAAATAGCGTCGGTGTAAATACTCTGACTGATATGGCTACCAAACTGTTTAAGAAGGTTCCTGCTGCTGAGAGGACTGGTGCTGCATCGTTAGCTTCATTTAAAGAAATTATACGTGTTATTGCCCCCGGTCTCGGCTTAAATGGCGGCGAATTGAATCTGCTGGGTGCTTCAACTCCAATAAAGAACGGTGCGCCCGTATTAGCGGACAACGCGGCTGGCAAACTTGCTGTGTATTTGGCTGGATTAGCTAATGTTGCCGCAAGTAGACCGCAGCCATTCTCTGCAGCTGATCTAACTAAAGAGCTGTCTCTCGCTGTTACTAATGGTACAACAATTGCTCCGAGCGTAACCGCAGACATACTTCAGAAAACCAAAGCATATGCTACCGCGAAAGCGACCGCAGTTACTTCAGTGCAGTCTGATAATGCAGGTGCGGGCGGCACGGCTTCTACTCCAGATTCAACTGGCGCAACCGGTGGGACCGGCGGCACTGGCGGTACTGGCGGTAGCGGCGGTACTGTTTGATAGTTCCATCGATGTAGTAAAAGGGCGGCTTTCAGCTGCCCTTTTTTTTGCGTTAAAATAATGAACAATTAAAATTAGAGACAGAGAGGTTTCCCTTGAAAAGGAATATTGGGGCTGGGCTGCTATTGGCCGTACCATCGCTTGCATTTGCGCAAGGGAATATGAATATGCAGGGCGTTAGTGGTCTGCTTAACGTACCAGATGCGTCGGTGCTGGAGTTTGGTACGGCGACCATTGCTTGGGATAATCAAGTAGATGGTCGTTTTGCTAATCCGCGCACGCTAAATACTACGGGAAACGATTTTAATTTTGCTGCGGGTGCCTTTCCGCACTTTGAAATGGTTGGTCGTAACGTAGCGCCACAGACTACCTCAGCTAGCTCTGACTTATCTTTCAATATCAAGTTACAGCTCCCGTGGGAGTTACTGCCAGGTCTGAATTTTGCAGTAGGCGAAATAGATTTTGGTGGCTCAGTCAATGAGTACGATACCAAGTATGCCGTAGCGACCTGGCAATACGGAGCGCTTCGCACAACGATGGGTGTGGGCACATATGATGGCAGAGTTGCGGGTACCGGGCGCTTAGATGGCGTATACGGCGGTGTGGAATACGCGGCAGCAGATTGGCTAAGTGTTATTTTAGAAGATGACGCGTACTCATTGAACGCCGGTATTCGTCTATCTACGCCGGAGCAATGGTTGCCGGGTGGTTGGCAGGCTTCAATGCTGTGGATGTATTCCGCAGAAGAAGGCGAAGATGATCGCCAAGACTGGTACGGCTTTAATGTCAAAATACCTTTGGCTGCTGAGTATGCCCGAGTCGTACCGAGAAGTCGGCCGCGCGGGCCAGCCTCGCTAAGTGCCAAGTCGGTCGTTGCTGAGTCCTACGGCGACGATTCTGCATTGATCGAAAATCCCTTGCTGGTTCCGCCTTCCACTTCGCCGTCTGAGGCGATGTCGCGGTTAGATGCTGTAAATGCGGAAAAGGCGCTGCGTGACCGGTTTGTGAAAGCAAATTTTGAGCAAGTTCGGGTGCAAAAATACGGCCGGGAATGGATTATTGCCTTTGAGAACGTTCAGTATAACGCCAATGATATTGATGCAATTGGCGTTGCTGCCGGGGTTGCCGCCATGGCGCTACCAGAAGGTGACCGATTTTATTTGCAGCTAGAAAAATACGGCGTTGCGACCTTTGGTTTGGGTGGTGAAGTGGCGGCCTGGAAAACGTTTTTGGACGGCAATGGTGCAATCCCCGAATCTGAAATGATAACCGCACCGTCAAATAAACTGCGTCGGCGCAGCTCAGATGGCGGCCTTTTTGCTGCGAGTCTCAAGAACAGCATTGATTATTTGGGTTTCCGCCCTGATGTGCGTATCCGACCAATTTTGTCGTCAACAGTTGGTACGGAATACGGTGTTTTTGATTACTCGCTCGCGGCTAGGGCCGACGTGGTATTGCCCTTGTGGCCGGGTGCGGCGTTGAATGTTAGCCGCGACTGGAATGTAAACGACACCAAAGATTTTACCCGTGACGGTATTTACGGTGGTGTTTTTTACAACCAGCGCGTCACCGAAGGGGTTAAGGATCGTATTTTCAGTCAAACCTTCCGCCATGGTCAGGGTTTTACCAGTATGATTTCCTATGGCCGCTTTTATGGTGCAGTTGATGGTGGATCGATTGAAACCCGCTGGGAACCAGGCGACGGCCGTCATCGATTTAAGATTTTAGCGACTGATTTTGAAGAAAAGCACCGTCCAGAAAAGACCCATAACGCACGCCTATGGTCCTATCGTTATTTTGCACAGAGTATCAATACCGAAGTCAGTATTACCGGTGGTGATTTCTATAACGAAGATGATGGTTACAGACTTGAATTCGCCCAGCATGTTGGTGATGTCAGGCTGCACCTTTTATACAAAACCTCGGAAGATAATTCCTTTGCAACCTTGGGGATTACTATTCCGCTTACTCCGCGTAAAGGCATGACGCGAGTTGCCGGAGTTCATGTTGAAGGTCAGGCCAACTGGGCTTATGGGATAACCACCATCCTTGGTGAACAGGGCAACCGCCTTGTGTTTGGGCCGAATATTGTGCCGACCGTATATAACGATTTGCGTAATACTTACTTCAATGGCGATCGCTTAAATGGCGCCTATGTTCGCGCGAATCAGGAGCGTTTGGTCGATGCATGGCAACGTTACGGCGCCTCTAAGTAATGGGCTGGATATTAAAACGAAAGCGAGTTGAACTTGGCCGCTAAACAGTACTTTATTGCGGGTACCGACACGGACGTCGGTAAGACCTTAGTTGCTTGCGGTATTTTGCGTGCCGCCGCGGCGCGGGGCTTAAAAACCTTGGCGATTAAACCTGTTGCGGCAGGTGCGGATCTGACAGAGCAAGGCTTGCGCAATACTGATGCTTTGATGCTAATAGACGCGATGACCGAGTCATTGCCCTATGAGCAGGTCAATCCTGTGCTATTGGCGCCACCAATTGCACCTCATATTGCCGCTGAGCAGGCTGGTCGGCGTTTGAGTGTTTCTCAGTTGGCAGGCTTTTGCCGCGGCGTTATGATGCGCAAAGTGGATATGGTGTTAATTGAGGGGGCTGGCGGCTGGCGGGTGCCCTTGAGTCAGCGTGAAATGTTGTCGGGCCTGGTAGTTGAATTACAAACTCCCGTTATTTTGGTGGTGGGTATGAAATTGGGCTGTATTAGTCATGCCTTACTCACCGCAGAGGCAATTCGAGCCGATGGACTTGTATTGGCGGGCTGGGTGGCAAATCAAATAGATCCGGATATGGCGTGTTTTGATGAAAACTTGGCAACACTGCGGAATTTCTTGCCAGCGCCGTGTTTAGGGGTGCTACCGAATTTAAGTCAGCCGGATGCCAATCTGGCGGCTGAGCATCTAGATATTTCTCCGCTGCTCTAGCGGAGATTCCAAATTTGTCGGTGCTGCTTTTATTGCGCCATTCTTCTGTTTTTTCTCCCGTATAGTCAGCTATGCTGTTAATTGCCTTGTGCCGAATAAGCGGCAGTCTTGCATTGAATTTGCTGTCTAATTTTCGCGTTAATGTGTCATTGTGGCCCGGTTGCTGGCCTAAATCACCTTTATGTAGATCCAAAAACACTTGCAAGACGTAATAAAATCTTTATAGTTGTCACTGTCAACATTGCCCGGCAGGTACTGCCGTGGCTATCATGTACATGAGGTCTATACCATGCCGCAATATACTGCTCCGCTCCGCGATATTAATTTCGTGTTAAAAGATGTACTCAAGAGCGATAAACACTTCGCTAGTCTTGCTACTCGTGAAGAGGTTAGCGAAGACTTAATGGACGCTATTCTAAGTGAAGGCGCCAAATTTTCTGAAAATGTCCTTTCTCCTCTCAATCAGCCTGGCGACCAAGAAGGTTGTACTTGGTCTGAAACTGGGGTGACTACGCCTAAAGGCTTTAAAGAAGCCTATCAGCAATATGCAGAAGGTGGCTGGCCATCAATGACCGCCAACCCGCAATTTGGTGGTCAAGGTTTGCCGAATTCATTGGGTCTCGTTGTTACAGAGATGGTGAGTTCTGCTTGCTGGTCTTGGGGTATGTACACTGGTTTGTCGCAGTCTGCGGCGCGCTTGCTCGAGGTCTATGCCTGCGATGAGTTGCAGGAAACCTATTTAGCTAAAATGACCGAGGGTACCTGGGGCGGCACCATGTGCTTAACTGAGTCTCACTGTGGTTCAGATCTTGGTTTGCTGCGTACCAAGGCCGAGACTAATGCCGACGGTAGCTATAATGTAACCGGCACCAAGATTTTTATCTCGGGCGGTGAGCACGACATGATGGAAAATATTATCCATCTGGTTTTGGCACGAATAGAAGGTGCACCTGAAGGCACCAAAGGTATTTCACTGTTTGTTGTACCTAAGTTTTTGCCTGATGCAAACGGTGAAGTCGGTGAGCGCAATGGGGTCCACTGCGGCAGCATTGAGCACAAAATGGGTATTAAAGCCTCTGCAACCTGCGTGATGAATTTTGACGGCGCCAAAGGCTTTTTGGTCGGCGAAGAGAATCGCGGTTTGAATGCCATGTTCCACATGATGAACTCTGCGCGTTTGGGCACGGCTTTACAAGGTTTGTCTGCGGGTGAAGCGTCATTCCAAGGTGCACTTGCTTACGCCAAAGATCGTCTGCAAATGCGCTCTTTGAGTGGCCCGAAAAACCCGAATGGCCCCGCTGATCCATTGATTGTGCACGCCGATGTGCGTCGTATGCTGCTCACTCAAAAGGCCTTTGCTGAAGGCAGCCGCGCCTTTATTTATTGGGTTGCGCAATTGGTTGATACCTTCTATTTCTCTGGCGATGAGCAGGCGCGCAAAGATGCAGAAGAGCTTTCTGAGCTGCTGACACCAATTGCCAAGGCTTTTGTAACCGAAACCGGTCTAGAATCGGCTAACTACGGTATGCAGGTTTTTGGTGGCCACGGTTTTATTTCTGAGTGGGGCATGGAGCAGATTGTTCGCGATTTGCGGATTTCTACTCTGTATGAAGGCACCACGGGTATTCAAGCACTCGATTTACTTGGCCGTAAGGTCATGGGCAGTGGCGGCAAGCAGTTGATGGTATTTACTAAAATTATCCACAACTTCTGTAAAGAGCAGCAAGACAAGCCGGGTATGGCACCTTTTGTCACTAAGCTCGCTGAACTGAACAAAGAGTGGGGCGAAATTACCGGTAAACTTGGTGAAAAAGCCATGAACAATGCTGACGAAGTCGGCGCCGCTTCAGTTGATTATCTGATGTATGCTGGCTATATATCGTTGGCCTTTATGTGGGCGCGCATGGCTTCTATCGCGCTTGATGGCGATGCCGATGATGCGTTCTTGAAAGCGAAGGTGCAAACCGCGACTTTCTATTATCAACGTTTACTGCCGCGTACTGAAGCGCATAAAATTGCGATGTTAAATGGCGCCGATAGTTTGATGGCAATGTCGGAAGATGCATTCGCTTTCTAAGCGATTCTTTCTTTCTAATGTTTCGATTGCGGCGACCTTGAGTCGCCGTAAATTTAGAGGATTTCTAAATGCCAGAATATAAAGCTCCGCTTCGTGATATGCAGTTTGTTTTACACGACGTTTTTAAAGCAGAACAGTTGTGGGAAACCATGCCAGCGATGGAAGAAGTCAACCGCGAACTGGCCGACGCCATATTGGAAGAAAGTGCAAAAATTAATGAAAGTCTGATTGCACCTTTAAGCCAGCCAGGACATGAAGAAGGTGTGACTTGGGCTGACGGTGTTGTGACGACACCAAAAGGTTATCCCGACGCATTTAAACAGCTCGCTGACGGTGGCTGGGGCGGCCTGTCGGGTGCGCCAGAATACGGCGGTCAAACCATGCCGAAAATGCTGGTATTGTTGTTTGAAGAGATGCTGTATTCCTCAAATATTGCCATGGGTCTTTATCTAACGTTGACCTCTGGTGCGGCACTGGCCATTGCCAGTCACGCATCTGACGAGCTCAAAACCAAGTACTTGCCCAATATGTATTCAGCCAAGTGGGCTGGCGCAATGTGCTTAACCGAAAGCCATGCGGGTACCGACCTCGGTATGATTCGCAGCAAAGCGATTCCCCAGGCTGACGGTAGTTATAGCATTAGCGGTACCAAGATATTCATTACCGGTGGTGATCACGATTTAACTGAAAACGTGATTCATTTGGTTTTGGCTAAGTTGCCCGACGCCCCTGCTGGCTCTAAAGGTATTTCTTTATTCTTAGTGCCTAAGATTAAAGTGAATGATGATGGCAGCCTTGGTGAAGCCAATGGTGTGACCTGTGGCAGCATTGAGCACAAAATGGGTATCAATGCTTCTGCCACCTGCGTAATGAACTTTGACGGCGCCGAAGGCTATTTGGTTGGTGAAGTGAACCGCGGTTTGCAGGGCATGTTCACCATGATGAACTACGAGCGTTTGTCTGTGGGTATTCAAGGCCTGAGCGCCGCTGAAGCGGCGTATCAGTGGTCTTCTATCTATGCTCGCGAGCGTATCCAAAGCCGAGCGCCTTCTGGCCCAGTGAATAAAGATGCGGCAGCGGATCCAATCATCGTTCACCCAGATGTCCGCCGTATGTTGCTTACTCAAAAGGCCTATGTAGAAGCCGGTCGGGCCTTCGCGGTATACGTTGGCAAACAACTGGATTTGTCGAAATTCGCGAGCGGCGAAGACCAGCAGCGCGGCGCTGCAATGGTGGAATTGTTAACGCCAGTCGCAAAAGCGTTTCTTACCGATAAAGGCCTCGAAGGCACGGTTCTTGGCCAGCAAGTGTTTGGCGGTCACGGCTATGTGCGTGAGTGGGGCATGGAGCAACTGGTTCGCGACGTTCGTATTAGCCAAATTTACGAAGGCACCAACGGTATTCAGGCGCTCGATTTAATGGGCCGTAAGATCGCCGCAAATGGAGGTCAAACCTTGGCTTTGTTGATTGCAGAGATGCGTGACTTCAGCGCCTCGGCAACCTCGGTCAGCGGCATGGACGAGTTCTTAACCCCCCTGAATGGCGCAGTCGACAATCTAGAGTCGCTTGCTGCTTATGTGCTTGAGCAAGTGAAAGCCGGTGACGCTAATGCGATTGGTGCTGCTTCAGTCGAGTTCCTCCACGTTATGGGCTTCACGCTGTATACCTATATGTGGGCGATGATGAGCAAAGCGGTGTTGAGTGATGATTGCGCGCAGGGCGATGCATTTGCGCAAGCGAAATTGCACACTGCTCGCTTCTTTGTGCAGCGCTTATTGCCGCAAGCAAGTGGCTTGAGCGAGTCTATTCGCAATGGCAGTGCTAGTTTGATGGATATTCCAGAGGAAGCTTTTGCGTAAGGAATCTCTGAAAAACTTCGGCGCTCAGCATATGGGCCGAATGCCGCTCATAGGCTTTTGCTCGCGACAGTTGTAAGCGATCCTGTAATTGAAGTATAAGTGGTAAAGCTGGAGAAGAAGGCGGCATCTTGCGATAATGGTGGCGCCTTTTTTATTGCCTGCGATTCATGGCTATAAGCCAGCGTACGGTGATGCCTATCCTGTGGTGACTCAATGGAAAATGAACACAATAAGCTCAATCCTGACGATCAAGCCAAGGTCGACACCTTTTTAAAGCAGGGTTATAACGAGACTGAGCGCAAACCGTTCCGGCCAATGAAATTGCTGGGTATCCTATTTGTTATCGTGTCTTTTATTACCGTAGGCAGTCTGGTTCTTGCGCGGATGAGCGGGGTTCATTAAGCCGGTAGAAATTGTGTGGTGTCTGCGACACCACACAACTTTGGGGGATTTAGTAGCCAAGTTTCTTAGTGTCGATGGCAAAGTAGCGATACCAAACACTATGCTCCTCTTGAGGCGACTGCTTCCAGCCATATTGCTTCGGCCGCTCGGTTTCAATCGCGAGGGTGCCAAATAGTAACCAGTCATATAGCGCCAATAGATTGCTCATGTTTTTCACTGAGTTTTTACCTCGTGCGTGATGATGGTGATGCTGGGTCGGGAAGGTGATGACGTGGCATAGGCCGCGCATAGTTTTGCGCACCCAAGACCAGCGATGATTGAGAAAGTACAAGTCGTAATTCCAATTCACATGGTTGTGGGCTGCCCACAGACCTTTGAATACCGTCCCAATCAAAAACACTTCAGTTAGGCCTAGGTAGAGACAGATAAACTGGAACCAGAAATTGGGCATAATAAACCAGAATAACCAGTGCTCAACAAAGGTTTGCGTCACACTTAGCTCGCCGCGGCCGTCATTTTTGCCGGAAAAGTGGTGGGGCCGGTGACCAATTTTATAGAGCTGCTGAAGCACGAGTAATGGTTTCCAGCGCGGGCGGCGGGCGTGGGAAAAGAAATGCGCGCCGCTGTGCAGTAGCTCTTCAATAAAAATGTAGGCAATCAATACCGGCCAGAAGTACGCGTCTTCTAACCAGCTTAAGCTTCCTTGGAAATGCGGTGCGACTATCGCGCCTAGACCCGCAATCGCGAATATCAATGCTGGGCGTTGAATGGCGCTAAGACCAAACGCAGCAATGAAGGCCATGCCCCAGTCTTCGCGGGATTTTTTACCGTTGCTGTTGCGTCCGGCTGACCACTCCCAGGCTGACGCGAGAATAATAAACAAAATGACCGAGAGGTTGACGATATTGTCCATAGCTGATTCCTAATGCGTTTTATTGTTGTATTAGGATAACGGCTCTTAATTATTTGTAAATTTGATGTTATATATAATAATTATCTGTATTTAATATAATTAAAGCTGAGTCATATGCTCAATTTACGTGGTGTAGACCTAAATTTGCTGTCTATCTTCGATGCGTTAATGATCGAAGAAAATATGACCCGGGCGGCGGATCGCTTGGGGATGAGTCAACCAGCCATGAGCGCGGCATTGCAGCGGCTGAGGCTAACGTTTAACGATGAGTTATTTATTCGCAGTCGCTTAGGTATGACGCCCACCCCGCGGGCGCATTCAATTTACCCCCAAATTCGTGAGGCCTTGATCTTGATTCGCGGCGCGCTCGGCAAAGACCGGCACTTTGAGCCGGCAAGTGCGGAGCGTTGTTTTCGGTTACTCGGCGATAATTATTTTGAGGCTGTTGCCTTGGGGCCTTTGCTGGCGCGCTTACAGCAGGCGGGCCTAGGGCTTACGGTGGAGGCCTTGACATTTGCCGGGCCGAATCAGGATTTGGCCCTCAGTTTGCGTCGTATCGAAGTCGATGTATTAATTGATTATGTGCCCTTGCCCCAGAATTTTGTGCACACAGAGCAACTTACCAACGAGCGCTTGGTTGTTATTGCACGTGAGGGCCATCCTCGTATTCATGCCGGTCTTACGCTTGAACAGTACCTCGCTGAAGAACATGTTTTTTTACCTCAGCGCAGCCGGGAGCGCAGCCAGCTAGAACAGGCCTTGGGTGGCAATTTACTGCCGCGTAAAAAGGCGGCGCAGGTACAGAACTTCTCGAGTATGTTGCCCGTTGTGGCGGCGACTGATTACCTTGCTGTGCTACCGTCGCGCCTACCAACGATCTATGCGGGCGCTTTTGACCTGCAGTGTTTTGAATTTCCGCTGAAGATTGATCCCATTCCGATCTGGATGATGTGGCCGTCGGCCTTGGAGGCTGATCCCGCTCAGCAGTGGTTCCGCGAACAAGTGCGCTGGCTCGCACAGCGCTTTGATACAAGTGAAATTGGCTAGTCACAAGAAATGTGCTGAATATGAGTAGGACTAATGGATCACACTAAACGTATGATGATTGAAATTGCGGACTATCAGGATCCTTGCCATCGGGCGGGAATTATAAAATTGATGACCGCCTACGCACTCGATCCCATGGGTGGCGGCGAGGCGCTATCCGATGATGTCTTGAATAATTTGTGTGATGCCTTGGCTGGAGAAGCTGGCGCGGTAACCCTATTGGCTTTTGATAAGGCTAAGCCGGTGGCCCTGCTTACCGCGCTGCGCGGTTTTTCTACATTCAAGTGTCAGCCATTATTAAATATTCACGATGTAATGGTCTTGCCGGAATATCGTGGTCAGGGTTTAAGTGTACAAATGATTGCCAAGCTAGAAGACTACGCGCGTAGCAGAAATTACTGCAAGCTGACCTTAGAAGTACTTGCGAATAATGCTGTGGCTCAGCGGGTGTATCGGCATTGTGGTTTCGCGCCCTACGAACTCGATCCCCTGCAAGGCGCAGCGACGTTTTGGCAAAAGTCGCTGGCGTAAAGTGGGTTTGTAGATCGCTGGTGGTCTTGGTTTTGGTCGGTTATGCTCGAAAAAAGCACGGCATTTATTTTTTTGAACGCTCAGATACAAGGGATGGGTCTATGAAAGGGAAAATACTCGACTTTAAGGCTGACACTGGCGCTGGCGTAATTAGTGGGGAAGATGGTCAGCGGTATAGCTTTGACGCGGCGCAATGGCAGGCCGAAGGCAATATTCAAGTCGGCGCGGCGGTAGATTTTGTCGCTGCCGGCAGTCGGGCTGAGGCGATTTACATAGATAAAACATTGCCGACTGGATCTTCCCAAAAAGTTACTGCGGCATTGTTTGCGTTTTTCTTTGGGGTGTTTGGTGTGCATAAATTCTACCTTGGCTATACCAAGCAGGGTGTGATTATGCTGCTGACGTTCGTGTTCGGTTTTATTCTGCTGGGCTTGCCGTCCTTTGTGATTGCGATTATCGCGTTCATCGAATTTATTCTTTATCTCACTAAATCGGACGCTGAATTTGAGCAGACCTATGTCCTCGCTCAGCGACCTTGGTTTTAAGCTCAGCGATGACTTATAAGCGAGTAGTGGTATTGACCGGCGCCGGTATTTCGGCAGAGTCAGGTATACAAACCTTTCGGGCGGCTGATGGCCTTTGGGAGGAACATCGGGTTGAAGACGTCGCGACGCCTGAAGGCTTTGACGCTAATCCGGAGCTAGTGCAACGCTTTTACAATCAGCGTCGCCAGCAGTTATTAAGTACTGCGGTGCAAGTCAATCCCGCACATATCGCGCTCGCTGAATTTGAGCGTAATTTTCAGGGCGAGTACTTATTAGTCACCCAAAATATCGATGACCTTCATGAGCGTGCCGGCTCTAGCAAACTTATTCATATGCACGGTGAACTGCTAAAAATGCGCTGCAGCTATAGTGGGGTTGTTTATCCCATCACTGCCGACATCAATAGTGACGAGCGTTGTGTTTGCTGTGGCTTGCGTGGTGGTTTACGTCCCCATATTGTGTGGTTTGGTGAAATGCCCTTGGCGATGGATGAGATATATTGCGCACTAGAGCAATGTGATTTGTTTATTGCTGTGGGTACCTCAGGCAATGTTTATCCCGCTGCGGGTTTTGTGCAGGCGGCGGCGAGCGTCGGCGCGCATACCATTGAGGTGAACTTAGAACCATCGGCAGTGCAATCGGCATTTTCACAAACCCGCTATGGCCTCGCCAGTGTAGAGCTGCCAGTCTTACTCAATGAATTGCTCGCGGTGTAAACAGATTATTGATTGCACTGTGCCCTGGCGAGTTCACCTAATGTTGCTAGACCCTGTTCAAGTTGTAAATTCCACGGGCAGGCGCAGGAAATTCGTAGGCAGTGCCGGTATTTTTCGCTAGCGGTAAACAGTGGCCCCGCGGCGATACTGATGTTTTTTGCCAGCGCTTGTTCCGCTAATAGCAAGGTGTCGACTTGCTTGGGCAATTCTAACCACAGGGCGTAGCCGCCGCGAGGTTGCGTGATTTGTGTGCCGCTGGGCATGTGCCGAGCTAAGGCTTCCCTGATGCGCGCAGTGGATGTTGCGAGGGCGGCCCGCATGCGATGCAAGTGGCGGTCGTATTCACCGCTTTGTAATAGGCGCTCAGCCGCTAGTTGGGGGATTGTGGCGCCGGCCGCATTGAGGGTGAATTTTTGGTAGTTTAATTCCTCGCGGTATTTGCCACCGGCAATCCAGCCAATACGCAGGCCCGGCGACAAAGATTTGGACAGCGACGAGCAATACAGCACGTCACCGCTCTTGTCGTAACGCTTGGCAATACCGGGCCGTTGTCCCTCAAAGCTTAACTCACCGTAGATATCGTCTTCGATCAAGGGGATTGCTGCGGCGCTCAGCATGGCGACTAGCTCACGCTTGTGCTCGTCATTGAGGCTGGCACCGATGGGGTTACTGAAATTTGTTACTACAATACAGGCTTTGACTGGCCACTTTTCTATGGCCAGTTGCAGCGCCGAAAGTGAAATGCCCTGCTGGGGATCGGTGGGAATCTCTAAGGCTTGCAGGCCCAGTGAATCAATTATTTGCAGCAGCCCATAAAATAACGGCGATTCCAAGGCGACAATATCACCGGCTTTGCAGCTGACCTTTAGCGCTAAATAGAGCGCCTCTTGGCAACCCTGGGTGATGGTGATGTCGTCGGCATGCAATGAGCAACCGAGTTTGTTCATCCGATTGGCGAGCTGCTGGCGCAAGCCTAAATATCCCGGTGGGAATTCATAGCCATTGCCACGGCTGTGCGGGTGACGAGCGGCGCTGGCTAAGGCGCGCTCAAGCGCCGCTACGGGTAAGAAACTCGCATCGGGAACGGTAGCGCCCAAACGCAGAATACCGGGTTGATTTGCGGCGGTAATGACCTGCATAACGCGTTGCTGGTTGTTCACGAGGGCCGGGGTGGAATTGGGGCGAGATTCGCGGGGGCGGGGAATGGCGGTTTCGAACCGAGCCTTGATGTAGAAACCTGAGCGTGGTCGGGCTTCGATATACTGTTCTTGCTCAAGGTAGCGGTAGGCTGCCAGCGCGGTCGACATGCTAACCTTGTAGCGGCTGCTTGCTTGTCTTACCCCCGGTAATTTATCGCCGGAAGTCAGTCTGCCCTGCTCAATATGCGCGGCAATGTCGCTGGCGACTTGGCGGTAGCGGGGTGGCATAGAAGGCTCCTAGCGTGAACTGTTATGCAGTACAGATTTATAATTATCTTATCTGTACCTATTCAAAATTATAATATTGTATCTGTTGTGGTTTTTCCAGTCACGTTACGCTAACTCCCTCATTGTGCTCGATGTGTAAACATTACGGGCCTTAGAAAGGAGTCGGCAATGCAAATCGTTTACTGGTTTTCTACTTACGTTAAAAAACCAAAATACTTGTGTGGTGCTGCGAAGTTGCTGGTGTTTGTCGCCATGGTGTATATGGCAATTTTGGCCACGAGAAGTGAGTCGCCAGTGTCTGCAGAGCAGCACTGGTGGTGGAATATTCATTAGTTTTCATTGAGGGACTTGGGATGAAGTATTTTATTGTAGATGCCTTTTCAGCCGCCCGGTTTGGCGGCAATCCGGCGGCAGTGTGTTTGCTTGATGCCGCACTCCCGGATGTCGACATGCAGTTGATCGCCGCCGAATTTAACTTATCTGAAACTGCGTATTTGCAGCAGCTAGGCGAGGGCTATTACAGCTTGCGCTGGTTTACGCCAACGACCGAGGTGAAACTTTGCGGTCATGCGACCTTGGCGGCAGCGCATGCGCTTTGGGCGCAATGGGGCATTAAGCTTGATTCACTGCGGTTTGCTACACGCAGTGGTGAGTTGTTGGCGAATCGGGTCGCCAATGGGATTACCTTGGCGTTTCCACTAGCGCCTATCTCTTCGTGTAGTGATCAGGAGCGTGTCGCTTTGCGACACCTAGCTGGGGGTGCAAACGCTGTGTGCCGCGCAGGGGAAGATTTACTTATTGAGTTGCAAGATGAGGCAGCGGTGCAAAATTTCATCCCCAACTTCACTGCCATAGCAGCGCTGCCGGCGCGGGGTTTAATTGTCACCGCAGCGGCTAACGCCGAGACAGATGCCAATTTTGTCTCGCGTTTTTTCGGTCCTGCCGCAGGTATTGACGAGGATCCGGTTACCGGTTCTGCGCATTGCGCCTTGGCACCGTATTGGTCTAATAAGCTCGGCCTCATTGAGATGCATGGTCGGCAATTGTCTGCCCGAGGCGGTAAAGTTGGCGTGGCTATTATCGGAGACAAAGTGCTATTGTCAGGGCAGGCCGTGACCGTAATGGCGGGTGAAATACTATAAATTATTAGCTGCGCCGGTGCTGACGGTAGTCACTCGGGGCTAAACCGATCGTTTTCTTGAATAGTCGCGAAAAATAGTAGGCGTCGTCGTAGCCTACGGCTGCTGCGACGCGCTTTACTGATTGATTGCTGCTGTCGAGTAGGTAGCACGCACGCTGAATTTTCATATTAATAAAATACTGAATCGGCGATTGCCCTGTGTGGGCTTTAAATTTTTTGGTGAAATGGTACTTCGATAATTTCGCGCCAGCCGCCAAGTCATCGAGGTTGAGTTGGCCGTGAATATGTTCCTGCATGGTTGCGCGCAAACGTTCCCAGTTTAAGGCTTTGCCGCTTTGCGGACGTTGCTGACGTACTAACAAGGCAATATAGCTGAGCAATGCTTGTAGTTGATGCCCACCCTGCACGAACTCCGCGAATTGATAGGCGCTACGGCGCAACTCAGAAAGCCCATCAAAAATTCGCACCACTCGCGGCTGCACGCCAATATTAAAACAGGGACTGCTAAGCTGGATATGCTGATAAAAATCGCCCGCAAGTCGGCCTTGGAAATGCAGCCAATAAATTGTCCAAGGGTCTTTGCCGTCGGCTTTGTAGGCATGGGGATGGTCTGGCGGCAGCAAAATAATATCGCCACTGTTTATTCGATAGTGTTTGTCGTCACACATCAAGGTGCCTTTACCGGCTATGCAGTAAATGAGCAGGTGGCTGTCATGTTGCTGGCGTTGCATACGATGCCCAAACGCTGCGGGATAGTAACCCATGGCTAGGGGATAGAGGCCTTCAGTCAGGGGGTGGCCGGCAAGCTGGGTTTGTACAAATTGTGGTGTTAGGAAGCGAATACCTTGCGGAGGCAGTGGCCAGTCTGAGGTGATGGGCATGTTAAGCCTTTGTAATTAATCATTTTTATCTTGTTGTTGCGAAGTGTGTAGACCAAAGTCTATGCGCAATATAGTCCATCAAGTCGGCAATATAATCAATCCTACCTGATTCTTAACTGTGTTTATATGGGTGCCCTAATTGTGCGCAGTTGGGTGTGTCCCAGCTATGCTTATGTAAACGACAAAAATAACCCGGAGAAATACCATGGCCGCTGAAACCGCCGTAGCCACCACCGAAGAAGCAATCCTTGTGCAGTCACTCGTTGAGCGTTCACGAAAAGCGCAGGCACAAATTGCCAATTACAGCCAAGAGCAGGTGGATGAATTGATTACCGCCATGGTGTGGTCAGTTGCCCGTCAGGATGTGGCCGAGAAAATTGCTCAGTTCACTGTGGAAGAGACCCAACTTGGCAATTATGACGGCAAGTTTCTGAAGATATTTAAGAAAACTCGCGCGGCCCTATTCGATATCATTCACGACAAATCAGTGGGTGTATTGGAAGACGATAAAGAGCGCAACATTGTTAAAATCGCTAAGCCTGTTGGCGTAATTGGCGCGTTAACGCCTTGTACTAACCCAGAAGCGACGCCAGTCATCAAGGCGATCTCTGCGGTTAAGGGGCGCAATTCAATTATTATTGCGCCGCACCCTCGCTCTAAACTAACCAATAAGATGATCTGCGATTTGATGCGTGACGCACTGAAAGCCTGCGGTGCGCCAGAGGATTTGGTGATTTCCATGGATAGTCCAACTATGGAAGGGACCGCGGAATTGATGAAACAATGTGATCGTATATTAGCCACCGGCGGCGCGCCGATGGTTAAATCTGCGTATTCAAGCGGGACACCTGCCCTGGGTGTTGGTGCCGGTAACGCGGTAATCACTGTCGACGACACAGCGGATTTGGATGAGGCGGCTGAAAAAATCCGGATTTCTAAAACCTTGGATTTGGCGGCCTCTTGCTCCTCTGACAATGCGGTTATTGCTTTTGAATCGAATGTTGAAGCCCTGCTGGACAAACTCCAAGCCCAAGGTGGCTATATTTGTAACGCTGAAGAAAAGGCCAAATTGCAGAGTATTATCTGGGAAGATGGCCACATTGCTGCTCGCATTGTTGCCCAGCCTGCTAGTGTGCTGGCGGAAATGTCGGGTATTGACCTACCTGAAGGTAAGTCCTTTTTTATTGTGCCAGAAACGGGCGCTGGTCCAGACTACCCATTCTCCGGTGAAAAAATGTCGGTGGTGATGGCCTTTTACACTGTCAAAGACATTGATGGCGCTATTGCCATGACGAATGCCATTCAAGCCTATCAAGGCCAAGGCCACTCATGCGGAATTTATTCCTATAGCGATGAAAATATTATGAAGTTTGCCTACGCGACCAAAACCTCGCGGGTAATGGTTAATCAGCCCCAGGCGCCGTCGAACAGCGGTAATCTGTGGAATGGTATGCGCCAAACCTTCTCTTTGGGCTGTGGCTCTTGGGGCGGCAACAGTACGAATAATAATATTACGTGGCGCGATCTGATCAACGAAACATGGGTCTCTAAGCCGCTGGCGGTGAGCAAAGAGATTCCCTCAGATGAAGTGCTGTTTGGCAAAGTAATGGCCAAGTTTAAGTAAGATTTGCGTGTAAACGCCGCCCTAGCGGCGTTTTGCTTTATTTCTGCCTTGAAAAGAGAACAACATGGACTTTAACCTTTCCGACGATCAAAAAGCGTTCGCCGAAAGTGCGCGGTCGTTTGCTGACGGTGTGTTCAAACCGAATGCCGCGCAGTGGGATGCAGAGCATATCTTCCCAAAAGATGCTTTAAAGCAGGCGGGTGAATTAGGCTTTATGGGGATGTATACCCCTGAAGGTGCAGGCGGTTTGGGTATGAGTCGCCTTGATACCAGCGTAATTGTTGAAGAGCTTGCGCGAGGTTGCACCTCAACCGCTGCTTTTTTGACTATCCATAATATGGCTACCAGCATGTTGGGTACCTACGGCAAACCGGCTTTGATCGAAGCGTGGTGCGCCGATCTGGTGATGGGTGAAAAGCTGGCATCCTACTGTTTAACTGAGCCTAATGCGGGATCGGACGCTGGGAATTTGCGCAGCACTGCTCGTGCCGACGGCGATAACTATATTGTTAACGGCAGTAAAATGTTTATCTCTGGCGCGGGTTCAACTGACATTTTGGTGGCAATGCTGCGCACTGGCGGTGATGGGCCTAAGGGCATTAGCGCATTTGCAATTCCAGCGGATGCGCCGGGCATAAGCTACGGTAAGAAAGAAGAGAAAATGGGTTGGAATAGCCAGCCAACGCGCACTGTAACGTTTGAAGATGTAGTGGTGCCGGCCGCTAATATTTTGGGTAAAGAAGGCGAAGGTTTTAAAATCGCCATGAAAGGCTTAGACGGGGGGCGAATTAATATAGCCACTTGTTCGATTGGCACTGCACAGGCGGCGCTGGAAACCACCATTGAATACGTAAAAGAGCGCAAGCAGTTTGGTCAGGCAATTGCTGACTTTCAGAACACCCAGTTTAAATTGGCCGATATGACCACGGACTTGGTGGCGGCGCGGCAAATGGTGCGTTTGGCAGCCTTCAAATTGGACAGCGGTGATTCTGAAGCCAGCATCTATTGCGCGATGGCAAAACGTTTTGCCACCGATGTGTGTTTCAATATTTGTAATGACGCGCTGCAGTTGCATGGTGGCTATGGCTATATTAAAGAATACCCACTAGAACGGCATGTTCGCGACAGCCGCGTACATCAAATTTTGGAAGGTACAAATGAAATTATGCGGGTCATTATTGGCCGACGTTTATTAATAGATGGCGCCTTGGAGGTTATAAAGTGAGCAACTACAGTCCCACAGAAAAACTAAAAGTAGAAATCATTGACCATACGGCCTTGATCACTATCGACAATCCCGGTGCAAATACTTGGGATGCTGAATCGCTGAGCGGTATGCGCGAATTAGTCGCGAACTTGAACGCTGATAAAAACGTTTACAGCCTCGTTATTACGGGGGCTGGTGAGAAGTTTTTCTCTGCGGGTGCCGACCTAAAAATGTTCGCGAGTGGCGATAAAGCAGTAGCCCAAGATATTGGCTTGAAGTTTGGTCAGGCATTTGAGGCCTTGGCGGATTTTCGCGGCGTGTCGATTGCTGCCATAAATGGCTTTGCCATGGGCGGCGGTCTGGAGTGTGCCTTAGCTTGTGATATTCGCATCGCAGAGTCCCATGCCCAGTTGGCGCTGCCAGAGGCAAAAGTGGGTTTACTGCCTTGCGCGGGTGGTACTCAGCGTTTGACGGCTTTAGTTGGTCCGGGTTGGGCTAAGCGCATTATTCTATGCGGCGAACGCATAAAAGCTGACAAAGCTTTGAGTTTGGGGCTGGTTGAAGAAGTCGTTGATTCTGGTACTGTGAAAACCGCCGCACTGGCCTTGGCTGCGCAGGTTGCCCAGCAGAGTCCGGTTTCAGTGACCTTCTGTAAGGAATTGATCCACAAACCCCGTGAAGCGGTTATGCCCCAGGGCTTACTGCTGGAGCGGGAACGTTTCATTCAGTTATTCGACACCCTTGATCAGAAGGAGGGCGTGAATGCCTTTTTTGAGAAGCGCAGCCCAGAATGGAAGAACGCGTAATGGAGGCGCATGTAGAAGAAGTTTTATTTGAAGAGCGTAAATCGGCGAGTGGCCCCGCGGTTGGTGTTATTACATTGAATGTAGAAAAAACACTGAACTCGCTTACCTTAAACATGGTTAAGTTGATGCTGGTAAAGCTCCGCGAATGGCGTGAGCGCAGCGACATCGCTTGTGTCTTCATCCATGGTTCAGGCCAAAAAGCCCTGTGTGCTGGTGGCGATGTTCATGCCTTATACAAGTCATCTGTTGAGCAGCCTAGTGGTCCCTGTGAATACGCCGAAGCGTTTTTTGAGCAGGAATACCGCGTTGATTACTTACTGCATAAATTCGACAAGCCAGTCATCGTTTGGGGACACGGCATTGTCATGGGCGGCGGGATGGGCGTGTTCGCGGCGGGCAGCTATCGCGTTGTCACCGAAAAAACACGCCTTGCCATGCCGGAGATCACCATCGGTTTGTACCCTGATGTTGGTGGCAGCTACTTTTTGAATCGAATGCCCTGTCACACCGGCTTATTTTTAGCCTTAACGGGCGCGTCGTTTAATGCTGCGGACGCGCGTTACCTCGGTTTGGCCGAGGGTTTTGTCGAACACCAATATGCCGGTGAGGTGTTGAACGCCCTAACCGACGTTGCATGGTCTACCGGAGTGGCAGATAACCACGAGCGGGTGTTTGATCTAATGGCCACTTATGTCGCTCGTTCGGCGGCCGCGATGCCAGTAGGGAACGTGGAAGCGGCGGCGGCCGAAATCGAGCAGCTCTGCGCTGGCGAAGATGACCTTGCGGTGATCGATAATATTATCGCCGCGCAGTCAGATAATCCTTGGATTCAAAAGGCATCGGCTACATTGGCGTCAGGCTCACCGCTGAGTGCCCGCTTGATTGCCGAGCAATTGCGCCGTTGTAAAGGGCTTAGCTTAAAGGCTGCTTTCCAGGCCGAGGTTCTGCTATCCACTGCAATTATTCGCCAGCCGGAGTTTGCCGAAGGCGTGCGGGCCCTGTTAATTGATAAGGACAAAAGCCCGGCGTGGCAGCACACGGCACCGGCCGCAGTGCCGCAAACTTTGATCGAACAACATTTCAGCGCGCCGTGGGACCAAAATCCCTTACACGATTTATAAGGGGCGTTTAGCGACAGGTTTTGAGGCGGCTTAGGTCGTCTCATTTTTTATATAAAAGGTGTTCAGGTGAACGCCAAAAGTCTAATAAACAGGTGAGCAATATGGCTAAGATAGCGTTTATTGGTTTGGGTAATATGGGCGGCCCGATGGCGGCCAACCTTGTTAAATCTGGCCACCAAGTAACCGTGTTTGATTTGGTAGACGCCGCTATGGATGCGGTTGTAGCGCAGGGGGCGAACAAGGCTGCTACGGCGTTGGAAGCCCTTGCTGGCGCGGATACGGTTATCACGATGTTACCGGCTGGTAAGCACGTGGCAGGTTTATACCTCGGCGACGGAGGCTTGATCGCCAAAGCGAGTACCGGCACTTTGTTTATGGATTGCAGCACGATAGATGCTGATACCGCAAAACGGGTAGGGGAGGCTGCAGCCGCGAAGGGCTTGCAAATGCTTGATGCGCCGGTATCCGGCGGGGTTAAAGCGGCTCAGGCAGGAACCCTCGCCTTTATGTGTGGCGGTGACGCCGTGGCTTTTGCACGTGGCAAGCTTGTACTGGAGGGGATGGGTAAGAATATTTTTCATGCCGGTGACCACGGCGCCGGGCAGATCGCGAAAATCTGCAATAATATGCTGCTCGCCGTCCATATGATTGGCACCGCAGAGGCGCTACAGTTGGGTGCGAATAATGGGCTCGATCCTAGGGTACTGTCAGAGATCATGCTCAATAGCTCTGGTAAAAATTGGTCGCTGGAAAATTACAATCCCTACCCAGATGTCATGCCAACCGCGCCCGCCTCGAACGAATATAAGCCCGGCTTTATGGTCCAACTCATGCTCAAGGACTTGGGGTTGGCAATGGAAAACAGTCTCGTAACGCAGAGTTCTGTCCCGATGGGCTCACTCGCGCGTAGCTTGTACGCGTCGTTCTCGCAAAAAGGCAATGCGCAGCGGGATTTCTCGGCTATTCTGGAAATGTTTCAATCATAGCCAGCTTTACAATGCCTGAACCCAACAGAAGCAGCTAGCGCAAAAGCCTTAGCTGCTTTTTTGTTGCTAAGGCGCTCACTTTCTGTATTTTTTGTGGCAAGGTGGCGCATTAGACGTCGCCAGAGTAAAGAGAACTATGCCAGTGGAGGGAATACCCGGGATTGTATTAATCGGAATGCCTGGGGCGGGTAAGTCGACTATTGGCGGCCTTCTGGCGGCGCGGCGGGGTATGCCATTGGTAGATACCGATCACTTGATTGAACTGCGCGAAGGTGAAAGCTTACAGTCGATCCTTGATCAGCGTGGCTACCTTGCCTTGCGAGCTATCGAAGAGCAAGTGTTGCTGGCCAATGACTTTACTGGCCAGATCGTTGCCACCGGCGGCAGCGCGGTTTATAGCGCGGCCGCGATGGCACATTTAAAACGCTTTGGCCTCTGCGTATTTCTGGATATCCCCCTCGATGAAATCACCATGCGGGTGCAAAATCTTGAAAGTCGTGGTATTGCTGGGCCGCCGGGCTTGGGGCTGGCGCAGGTATACGCGGAACGTTTACCCCTGTATCGCCGCTACGCGGATATGATTATCGACGGTGCTGGACTAGACGAGTCGGGCTTACTCGCCGAACTTGAAACGGCGTTAACGTCTGTCTGAAGGTGTAAAGGCCGGTCCGAAGAGGTAAGCTAGGGGAATAGTTTTAACGCTATTTGTCGCGAATATAACGATAAGGAACAACATTCCTAATGCCTGTAAAAGCTTACACTTGCATCGAGATTAGCAAAGAAGATCTGAAATTTTCCGGTGCACACTTCACTATATTTTCCGCCACTGAGCGGGAGCGCTTGCACGGCCATAATTTCAAGGTCAGCTTGCTGTTAACCGCGGACGTTGGCGACAATGGTATGTGTTTTAGTTACGTGGAAATTAAGACCCGTTTGCGCAAGTTATGTGCTCAGCTCGATGAATACACTCTGCTACCTGCGGACTCGCCGTTTATGCAGATTCGTAGCGAAGGCGCGCAGTATATTGCCGAGTTTAACGGTGAGCAGATTCCCTTTCTCGTATCTGACACCTTAGTACTGCCGGTACGTAATACCACGGTTGAAGAGTTTGCCCGCTATTTATTAGAGCAATTGCTTCGGGACGCGCCTTTTATTGAAGGGAATGAAATACGCGAATTGATAATGAAGGTGTCATCAGGGCCTGGGCAGTGGGGTTCGGCGAGTTGGAGCCGCGATTGATCTCCCGGTCTCTTCGGCTTGGTAGACCGGTTGCGCGCTAGACGTGCCTGGCAATATATATGTGCAGTAAAAGCGAGACGCAAATGAGTAAAGTGTTAATTGTAAGTGGCGGTAGTCAGGGTATTGGCTATGCGACGGCTCAGCGATTCCAGGCTGAGGGTTATCGCATCGTTAATTTGTCGCGCCGAGGTATCGCGATGGAAGGCGCAGAGCAGATCTGCGTTGATATGCAGCAATTGGACTGGCTGCAGAGCTGTGCTGAGGAGTTGACTGCAATTGCCGAGAACGCGGACGAGCTTGTGCTGCTCCATAACGCCGCTCGTCACGATGGCGATAGCGTCGCTAATCTGGAGGCCGAAGCTTTCCGTCAGGTTCTACAGATCAACCTAGTGGCGCCGCAGCAGTTAAATCAGCTTTTGATCCCAATGATGAAGCCAGGCTCGGCTATTTTGTATATGGGGTCTACACTTAGCGAAAAAGCGGTGTCGGGCTGCGCGTCTTATATTGCCAGTAAGCACGGTATTATTGGTTTGATGCGGGCAACCACGCAAGACTTAGTGGGTAAAGGTATTCACAGTGCCTGTATTTGCCCAGGTTTTACCGATACGGGAATGTTGCGGGGCATGCTTGGCGATGACCCTGCGGTGATGGCTAGTATCACGGGTATAGTCAGCTTTGGACGATTGATCGACCCTGCAGAGATTGCTGCAACTATCTGGTTTTGTGCGGCGAATCCGGTGATGAATGGCAGCGTTATCCATGCAAATCTAGGGCAAATAGAGCGTTAAAGCTTGGTTTTGTTTCCACTTGCTCCCGTATATTGACGCGCCATTGCGGTGCGTCATGTTTGTTTTCCCGTCTCAATATACGTTGCAGCCCCTGCCTAGAACTGCGGTAGTGAGGCCTTGCTAACGACCATATCTAGCCACAGATTCCGCCTTGCGATGGCCCCTGGCGCGGCTGTTGCGTGAGTTGCGCGGGGTAAGAATTTTCGATTTAGATTCATTTCTTAAAATATTTTTAGACTGGCAATAATCTTGCTTAGCATCCCTATGCGACGTCGCTTAAAACCCTTGATAGCGTAAGTCTGGGCTTTTCTGCGCAGCGAGTTAGGCACAAACCCGTGTTACATAGGTAGTATCCAAGATGGAGGATTGCGTTAAATCGCAGCATTATTTTAGCGTTACTGGCGGCCTTAAACGTTCAATGCGGGACTATATTTATATTTATATTTATTCCTTAAATTATTGATAATCCAACTGGATGGCCAACTCGTAACGGAGTACAGTAAAGATGCTTGCACACATAAATGGCGATTAGAATTTTCATTATGTGAGGGTTTTAGCGCCGCAGCACAGCACAGAAGGAGATTGCAAAGATGGGCATATTAGACAATGTTCGTGAGCAATACCTGAAGGGACGTGAAGAAGAAATGTCTCTTGAGGCCTACTTAGACCTCTGTCGTCAGGATCCCCTTGCTTACGCAACCCCCGCCGAGCGCATGCTGGCCGCGATCGGTGAGCCTGAGCTGATCGATACCCGCAAAGATCCGCGCTTATCTCGCATCTTTTCAAACCGTCTTATTCCCCGTTATCCGGCCTTCGAAGAATTTTATGGGCTTGAGGACGTTATCGCGCAAATTGTTGCGTTTTTTAAGCACGCTGCGCAGGGTTTGGAAGAGCGTAAGCAGGTTTTGTACTTGCTCGGTCCCGTTGGCGGTGGTAAATCATCGATCGCGGAAAGGCTGAAAAAGCTAATGGAAGCCGCGCCTATTTATGCGCTTAAGGGCTCGCCAATTAATGAGTCACCGTTGGGCCTTTTTGATCCGATGCGCGATGGTGCGCAACTCGAGAAAGAGTATGGTATTCCAACGCGCTACCTCACCGGCCTGTCTTCACCTTGGGCGATCAAACGCCTCGACGAGTTTGAAGGCGATCTAAGTAAGTTCCGGGTGGTGCGCATTCAGCCTTCGGTGTTGAAACAAATTGCTGTTACCAAAACCGAACCCGGTGACGAGAACAATCAAGATATATCCACGCTGGTAGGCAAGGTGGATATCCGTAAACTTGAAGCCTACGCACAAGATGACCCCGACGCATACTCTTACTCGGGCGGCCTATGCTTAGCCAATCAGGGTTTGCTTGAATTTGTTGAGATGTTTAAAGCGCCGATTAAAATGCTGCACCCGCTGTTGACGGCTACTCAGGAAGGAAACTACAAAGGTACAGAAGGCTTCTCAGCGATCCCTTTTCAGGGGGTAATCTTAGCTCACTCGAATGAATCCGAGTGGCTGACATTTAGGAATGACAAGCACAACGAAGCCTTCCTTGATCGCGTATACATCGTTAAGGTTCCCTACTGCTTACAGGTGTCAGAAGAAGTTAAAATCTATGAAAAATTAATGCGCCACAGCTCGTTGTCGAAGGCGCCCTGCGCGCCGGGTACGCTCGAAATGTTGGCGCAGTTTACGGTTCTTTCACGGCTGAAAGAGCCAGAGAACTCCAGTATCTATTCGAAAATGCGGGTCTATGACGGCGAGTCATTGAAAGACACCGATCCTGCGGCCAAGTCTTTTCAAGAGTACCGGGATTACGCTGGTATTGATGAAGGCATGACCGGTATGTCGACTCGCTTTGCCTTTAAAGTTTTGTCGGCGGTATTTAATTACGACAATGCCGAGATTGCCGCTAACCCCGTTCACTTAATGTATGTGCTAGAGCAGCGTATTCTTCGCGAGCAATTACCGGAAGACACCCAGCGTGTTTATCTTGAATTTATCAAAGGTTGGCTGGCAGTGCGCTACGCTGAGTATGTGGGTAAGGAGATTCAAACCGCGTATTTGGAATCGTACTCTGAGTACGGCCAGAATATTTTTGACCGCTACGTTACTTTTGCGGATTACTGGATTCAGGATGAAGATTATCGCGATCCAGAGACGGGCGCGATATTTGATCGCGGTACCTTGAATAGCGAACTTGAAAAAATTGAGAAGCCCGCAGGGATCGCCAACCCGAAAGATTTCCGTAACGAGATCGTCAATTTTGTATTGCGGGCACGGGCGCAGAATGAAGGGCGAAACCCCAGTTGGACTAGCTACGAAAAATTGCGCGAGGTCATTGAGAAGAAAATGTTCTCAAGTACCGAGGAGTTGTTGCCAGTTATTTCTTTCAACGCTAAGGCGTCGGTAGAAGACAAGCAAAAGCACGAGAATTTTGTAACCCGTATGGTTGAGAAAGGCTATACCCCGAAACAGGTCAGGCTGTTGTCCGAGTGGTATTTACGGGTTAGAAAATCGGGTTAAACCCAGTCAATGAAAGGGGCGTAATATGTCAATGATCATTGACCGCCGCCTGAATGATCGCAATAAAAACGCGGGTAATCGCCAGCGTTTTATCAGGCGTTACAAGGCGCAGCTGCGCAGATCGGTTGCGGATATCGTGGCGGACCGATCTATCACCGACATGTCGCGGGGCGGCGAAGTTGGCATTCCGGTAAAAGATATATCTGAACCTAAATTTCGTATCGGTCGCGGTGGCGACCGCGAAATGGTGCATCCTGGCAACAAAGAATTTACTACCGGCGACCGCATTGCTAAGCCGCCCGCTGGCGGGGGTGGCAGCGGCTCTGGTGGTGGCGAGGGGCAGGGCGAAGAAGGTCAAGATAACTTTATGTTCACGCTCTCGAAAGAAGAGTTTATGAACCTGTTTTTTGATGACTTAGAGCTGCCGCGCTTAGCCCGTAATGTGCTGGGCGATTCCAAACAATTTACCTACCGTCGCGCCGGCTACACACCCAGTGGCGTGCCCGCGAATTTATCGGTGCCGCGCTCGCTGCAGAACGCCATGGCAAGACGAATTGCGCTGCGAGCGCCATTGCAACGCGAATTAGCAGAATTAAAAGCGTGCGCTGGCTCCGCTGAGGATATTGCCTCACTGGAAAAACGGATCGAAAGAATTCCATTTCTGGACGAATACGATTTGCGGTTCAGGCATCGAGTAAAGGAACCGAAGCCGATTAGTCGAGCGGTGATGTTTTGTTTGATGGATGTGTCGGCGTCGATGTCTGAGGAGAAGAAAGACCTGGCTAAGCGATTCTTTACCTTGCTGTATTTATTTCTGAGTCGCAAATACGAACACGTTGAGCTGGTGTTCATTCGCCATACCTCTGATGCGCAAGAGGTCGATGAACATGCCTTTTTTTACGACCCGCAAACCGGCGGCACAGTAGTGATGTCGGCGCTAAATTTGATGGTCGAAATACTCGAGGAGCGTTACTCACCAAGCCAGTGGAATATATATGGCGCACAAGTTTCTGATGGCGATGCGTTTGGTAGTGACCCGCAACGCAGTGCGGCGCGCCTAGCTAAGGATATTCTGCCCCTGTGTCGACACTTCGCCTACGTTGAAATTCCCGATAGTAGCAGCATGATTACGCCACTGGCGGCCGCGTATAGTCAAATTCGCGATACGGCGTTTGCCATGAGTACCGTAATGGATCGTGGCGACGTGTATCCCGTTTTGCGGGAGCTGTTTCAGAGGGAAACTGCATGAGACCATTGAAAGACACGGTGTTATCGCGTGGTGGTGATTGGGACTTTGAATTATTGCAGCGTTATGACAAAGAGATTGCTGTGATCGCCAAAGAGTTCGGTTTGGATACCTATCCCAATCAGATTGAAGTTATTGCCTCCGAGCAAATGCTAGATGCCTATGCCTCAGTGGGCTTGCCAATCAGCTATGCGCACTGGAGTTATGGTAAGGAATTTATACAAAACGAAGAGGCTTATCGTCGCGGCCAGCGGGGTTTGGCTTATGAGTTGGTGATTAACTCCGACCCCTGCATTGCCTATTTAATGGAAGATAATAGTATGCCCATGCAGGCGCTGGTAATTGCTCATGCCTGCTACGGCCACAACTCCTTTTTCAAAGGTAATTATCTGTTCAAGCAGTGGACAAGTGCCGACGCAATCGTCGACTACATGGTATTTGCGCGTAAATATATCTTTGAGTGTGAGCAGCGCTATGGCGAGGATAGAGTTGAGGAGACCTTGGACGCCTGCCATGCGTTGATGGATCACGGTGTAGACCGTTTCCATCGCCCATCTCCTTTGTCTGCTGAAGATGAGCTTCAGCGCCAGCATGAGCGTGAAGAGCATGCTTGGAAGCAATACGACGATATCTGGCGTACCTTGCCGCAAAAGCCGGATGATGGCGCCAGTGTTAAAAAGAAGAAGCGCGTGTTTCCACCCGAGCCACAAGAAAACCTTCTGTATTTTATTGAGAAGTATTCTCCCACGCTTGAGCCGTGGCAGCGTGAGATTGTTCGGATTGTTCGCAAGCTCGCCCAGTATTTTTATCCTCAGGGCTTAACCAAGGTCATGAACGAAGGGTGGGCGACCTTTTGGCACTATACCTTGTTAAACAGTATGTACGATCGCGGTTTGGTTGATGACGGTTTTATGTTTGAAATATTGCAGTCCCACACCAATGTGGTGATGCAGCCCGGCTTTGATCATCCAGGTTATTCGGGTATTAATCCTTACGCATTGGGGTTTGCGATGATGCGGGATATTCGCCGGATCTGCGAAGAGCCTGATGACGAAGATCGCGAGTGGTTTCCTGATATTGTTGGTAAAGATTGGCGTCAGGTGTTGGACTTTGCCATGCGCAATTACAAGGATGAATCCTTTATTGCCCAGTATTTGTCGCCGAAGCTGATACGGGAGTTTCATTTATTTGCGATTGCCGATGAGCAAAACGCTGATCATTTGCGTGTCGACGCTATTCATAACGAGGCTGGCTATCGCGAAGTCAGGCGCCTGTTGTCAAAGCAATATAATCGTGACGTCCTGGTGCCAGATATTCAGATCGTGCGCTATGAGCATATGGGGGATCGTTCTCTGATTCTGCGCTATAACCGTTTGCGCGATCGCCCACTAACCGACGACGCGAGTGAAGTGCTTAAGCATTTAAGTCGCTTGTGGGGTTTTACTGTCACCATGGAGGTCTTTGAAGAAGGTCGGGGCGTTGTTGATAAAATTGAAGTTGCGTCACACTGAAGGCTAGTTCCGTGGGACTAGCCTTCACCTTAGATTAATTGCCTTCAAATTTTGGTGCGGTTTTATTTATAAACGCGTCAACGGCGCGGTGGTGGTCTGCGGTGTGATGGCATTGGGCTTGGACATCCGCACAGACGTCCAGAAAGTCGCTTAGCTCCTGTCGTTGAGCCACCTTCATCAAGCGCTTGGTTTGGCGTAGTGCCAGCGGTGGCTTGCTAGCGTAGTCTTGGGCGTAGCGTTCTGCAGTGCTCAATAAATCAGCGGTGGCGACGCATTCGAGTAATATTCCTAGCTGTAGTGCTTCGTCGCTATCGATGATTCGACCGCTAAAGCTCATTTCTGCGGCGCGCTGATAGCCTACTAAGCGCTGTAAAAACCACGCGCCACCGTCTCCGGGAATAATGCCTAGATTGATAAAAGTCTCGCCGAAGCGCGCGTGCTCGCAGCCAATTCGTAAATCAGCCATGCTGCACAAGTCGAAGCCAGCGCCAACGGCTGCGCCATTGACGGCTGCTATGGTGACAATCTCCGCGTTGTGCATTGCTCTTGAGATACGCTGAATACCATTTCGGTAGCTATCGCTGATTTCTGACTGGCTGCCGCCAAACATGCCTTGCTTATCACGCATTTCCTTTACATTGCCGCCGGAACTGAAGGCTTTACCTGCACCGGTAATAATCAACGTTGAGATAGCCGTATTGTTATTGGCCCAGGCGATGGTGTCGCACAAGTCATTGATGAGATTGGTGCCGGTTAAGGCGTTGCGAACGTCGTCACGTTCAAAGCGGAGGATGGCGTAACCAGTTTTTAGGGTCAGCGAGGCATCTATCAGTTTGGGGGCTGGCTTCATATTGGCGTCCAAAATAGCGTGTTATTGGGGCAGACTCGAGTTAGTCCTGCCGCGCAGTATAACAAAGCCTGAGCTGAAATTAGCGGTTTGCTTATTCTCTGAGTGGTGATGCCTCACTGTTGGCCTTGTTTTTGCTTTATTCGATATAACCATGCTTATAAGCACGAGGATTGTGGCTTGGTGAATTTTTTCTGTGCATCTTTTTTTGGGTTTTTTACGTAACAGCTAACTCGGGTGTTACCAAAAGTGTCTTGTGTGGTTTTAAGAATAAAAGGCGGAACTATGACCAATGTATATACAGACCAGCTTGCAGCCCTGCCATTATCGGAGGTGTATATTCGCTTCTCGGCAAACGGGCTGTATGTCGCGGCGATTGGTTTAGAGGGGCGTGTTTTAAACGTCTATGAAAATGAGGGTATGCCGCTGGAAAGGCCGAGCTTAAGCGCAATACGGCAGTATCTACTCTCTTGTGGCTGCCCTCAGAGCGCTTTTGTCATTGACGCGCAGTGTGTTGAACCGCAGCCGCGGGCTTTGCTGCCATCGCACGCTTTTGCACTAGCGGCGGTGTGAATTTTGGTGACATCTTATTGTGCTGGTCTAAATTGGCGTGCCTTGCGCCTTGCTGGGGCAATGTTCCAGTGAGGTGGATGAAGCTAGGGTGACGGCGATTAAAACAGTGTCGCAGAGCTATAACCTAAAAATAAAGGCGCGCCCACGGAGTCGCCATAAGTATTTCCCGATCTTCTCTAGAGTTATATTTTCATGGAAAATAATCATATTTTATAAGTAAATGCGATGGCGTTGTAAAATAATATAATTTCATTGGCGTTTGGTTTACCGCAGGCTAATGCAAACCTTGATTAATCGCGAAATACCAGAAATGACGACTGTTGTAGGTTCGCTCAGCTGAAAATCCGCTATGCTATGATAAGCTACTGATTTAGCGCTATTTTGTGAAGTATCTGTGCCGCCAAAAATCCTTGCGTACATGGACGGTGGCTCCGGTAGTGAACTGAGCGTGTATATCGTATGTCTATATCCCGCTTTGGTCCTATATATTTAAGAGGCAGTTGAGTGTTTGACGCGTTGAAGTTGATTGTTACAACATTCAAGATGAGGTTCCTCTCGCTTGCCCTGCTGTTAGTTGTTGCGCTTACCGTGTTAATGATCCCTGTGGCGGATCAAAATGTGCGCGTGAATGAAGAGCGGCAATTGCAGATGCACTTGCGCGATGTTGTTGATGAGCGTGGCAAAGCCATTGCGGCGAGTATTGATCGCCTTAAACACGACACCATTTTCCTTGCGGGAACACCGCCAGTACAGGGCATTATTCGCGCGACCCAAAATGGCGGGGTAGATCCAAGCGTGCTTAATTCCACAGACGTTTGGAAGTCCCGATTACAAGAAATATTCCTTGCTTACGTAGACACGCAGCCTGCGGTTCAGCAACTTCGCTATATTGGCGTGGCGAATGAGGGGCGTGAGCTGGTACGTGTTGATAGAAAAGGCGAACAGGTCGTTGTAATTGACGAGTCGAGATTGCAGGGAAAGGCCGATCGCGACTATTTTTTAGAGGTGTTAGGGCGGCGGCCTGGTGAAGTCTATGCTTCTAAGATAAATCTAAACCGTGAATTTGGTAAAATTGAAGTACCCCATATACCAACCCTCAGGCTGGCGACGGCGGTTGTTGATTCCGGCGGAGAGATTTTTGGCATACTCGTTATAAATGTTAACTTGCAGAAAATTTTTGCAGATGTCAGTGCTGATTTTTCATCTGGTGAAAAAGTCTATATTGTAAATTCCGAAGGGGACTTTTTGTTACATCCTGAGCCGGGTAAAGCGTTTGGCTTTGAATTCGGTAAGCGTCATAGATGGCAGGATGAATTTGGGGACCTTTTTAATAAAAATAGCACTGAGGTAAGTCGCGTTGTAGACGACTCTTTAATGTACGTCGCAGCGCAGCAGAATTTTTATGACCGTGACCGCTTTATCGGCCTAGCAGTTACTTCGGAAGAAAAAATTGTCGACGACGTTGTTCGCGCATCGCGTGTCTATAATTTCGTCATATTGCTCGCATTAATTTTAGTTGCTCTCGTATTTTTGTACCTCGTTGCCTTGAATATACGGCGCCGTGAAGAAGCTGAACGGCAGAACTCATCAATGGCCGCTATTGTTGCTGGTTCGAACGACGCCATCATTAGTGAAACCCGCAACGGCGTTATTTATAGTTGGAACGAAGCTGCAGAAGCAATGTTTGGCTATCGGGCAGAGGACGCTATTGGTAAGACCATGAATAGCTTGCTCGTCCCTGAAAATTCTGAAGATGAGGCGACTACGCTTCGGAATCGCGTGCTTGACGGCGAAACTATTCCAAACTTCGAAACTTATCGTCAGGGTCAGAATGGCCAAGTCATCACCGTCTCCCTGACAGTGTCCCCAGTGCGGGGAACAAATGGCAAAATTTTCGCGGCTGCGAATATTATTCGTGATATTAGCGAAATGAAAGTAGCCCAAGCTCAGTTATTGGATGTGAACCAGCGATTAGAGGAGCAGGTTGCTGAGCGAACCCGGGCGCTGGAAGCTGCAGGGGTCTTACAAGACGCGATTTTAGAGAATGCTGGCTATGCGATCTTCGCGAATAGGCCTGATGGAATAATTACGCTTTTTAATCCTGCGGCAGAGGCGATGCTTGGCTACAGTGCTGAGGAGATGGTCAATAAAAAAACCATGCAAGACATGTTTGTGAAGGAGGAGATAGAAGCCGAGTTAGCATTACTTGCGCGTCAGGAAAAGAATCGCAATAGTGAGGGTAAAGTACTTACCTTAGATGTAAATTACGAGAAAGAGTGGACGTTTGTCCGTAAGGATGGCTCGCATTTACCTGTATTGCTTAAGAGTAATACATTGTATGACAAGGAAAATAAAGTAAGCGGCTATATTGGTATTGCTCGGGACCTAACTCTGCAGAAAAAACAGCAAGCAGAATTAGAACAAGCAAAAGCGGCTGCTGAAGAGGCGAGTAAGACCAAAGGCGAATTCTTGGCTAATATGAGTCATGAAATTCGTACCCCAATGAATGCTGTATTGGGTATGTTGAATCTATTGAAATACACCGACATGACCAGTCGGCAAACCGACTATGTGACTAAGGCTAGTGGTGCTGCTGAGGCATTGCTGGGAATTATTAATGATATTCTCGATTTTTCAAAAATCGAAGCTGGAAAACTGCTTCTCGAAAACAGGCCTTTTTCAATAGACGAAATTTTGAAAGATATTGCTGTTATCTTGAGTATGAATATCAGCGATAAAAATGTTGAAGTACTTTTTAATATTGATCCGGCTGTACCGAAAACGGTACTCGGTGATTCTCTGAGAATAAAACAAATCCTGATTAACTTGGCCGGAAATGCCGTTAAGTTTACGTCGGTAGGTGAAGTGATGTTATCGGTTTTTGTGCAGCATAAGCGCAAGAATCGTATGGTATTGGGCTTTAAAGTTAGCGATACCGGTATTGGGATGTCGGCGGAACAACAAAAACGCGTGTTTGAATCCTTTACCCAGGCTGAAGCGGCAACAACACGGCGTTTTGGTGGTACAGGCCTCGGATTGGTTATTTGCCAACGGCTCATTCGTATGATGGGTGGCGAGCTAGAGGTCGAGAGTGAAGAGGGCAAGGGTAGTGCCTTTTCATTTTCACTGATTGCAGACGCGGTTGAAGGCGAGGGCCAGTTAGAGCGCAAGCAGCGTCAACTTCCGGCGGAGTACGAGAATCTTCGATTATTAGTCATGGACGATAACGCTAATGCTCGCCAAATAATTTCTGGAATCTGTCAGAATCTAGGCTGGGAAGTAGAAGAGGCGGAGAGCGGTGATATTGGCTTGGAGCTGATTAAGCAAAGCCTTGTTGACGATAAACCCTATGATATTGCGTTCATCGATTGGATGATGCCTGGTATGGACGGCTGGCAGACTGCAAATGCGATCCAAGAATTATGTGCGAATACACGCGCGCCACGCTTGGTTATGGTCACAGCACACGCGAAAGAGGTCTTTGAGCAGCGGGGGAGTGCAGTTAGTAATGCGCTGGACGGTTTTTTGATGAAACCGGTCACCGCCTCAGATATTTACAATACCATCATCGAAGCCTTAGCTGAAAAATCACCGGGAGTACAAACGGGCGTCCAACAGTCCCAATCGAGTAATGATGGACTTGTAGGGATGCGCATATTATTAGTGGAAGATAATATTACCAATCAGCAGGTAGCGCGGGAATTGCTCGCAATAGAGGGGGCCGAAATTTCGGTCGCTGATAATGGCCAAATTGCCTTGGATATTATTTGCGAAGAGAGTGTGCCATTTGATGCCGTGTTAATGGATCTTCAAATGCCGGTGATGGACGGTTATACCGCGACGCGAGAAATTCGCGAAACCTTGAAATTAAGCTATTTACCGATTGTAGCTATGACTGCAAATGCGATGCCTGCAGATCGCGCTGCCTGCTTGGCGGCGGGTATGAACGATCATATTGGTAAGCCTTTTGATTTGGCTGAGTTAGTGGCGGTCTTGCAGAAAGTCAGTGGCCGCGAGCCTTCCAGTGGTAAGGGGGAGGTCAAGTCTGTAAGCGAGGATGACCTCTCTTTGCCTGTAGCGCCTGTCGGATTTGCTTTTAAAGAAGCCTTGTTGCGCTTGGGGAATAATCGCGGACTTTATGCGAGCCAGGCGCGCATGTTTGCAACGCGGCATTGTGATGATCTTCAGAAAGTACTGAGTTTACTTAAGAAGGGCGAAAGGCCGGGCGCTGTTCGTGAGTTACATACCTTGCGCGGAGTCGCTGGTACATTGGGCGCGCAGGCATTAGCCAGTAGCCTTTCTGAACTCGAAATATCGGCAAAAGGCTTGGTCGAGATTCCCGTTATTGAGGCAATGCTAAACGCCGCAGAGGTTCAGCTCAATGAAGCATGTAAAGTGATGCTAGACCTTGCCGAGTCGCTGACGCCTGCGGTGAGTGATGTTGCTGCTTCTCCCCCTTTAATTGATGACGGGGTGAATCAAAAGCTTGATGAGCTAGAATCTTTACTGCAAGACAGCAATATGCAGGCCTTGGAATGTTTTGAGGATTTACGTGCTATATTTGCCGTCGACAGCGATGCCGCAGCTAAAGTGCGGGATGCAATGGCAGGGCTTGATTTTGCTGAGGCGCTGGCTGCATTAAAAGAGATGAGGAATAACTAGGTTGCTTAGTCACGAGTTATTTAAACGCTATGCTTTACCGAATGTCAGGTTATGGATATGAGTGAAATTAGTACATATAAGTCAGAGTGGAATCCGGAATTAGTTCTTACCGCTCGGCCTCGACTGCTGGTTGTTGACGATCAAGCTGTGAATATCCAGGCTTTATATCAAGTTTTTGCTAAAGATAGTGAAGTATTTATGGCAACGAGTGGTAAGCAAGCCATTGAGGTATGCCGGCAAAAAATGCCCGACTTAATACTGCTCGATGTCTTAATGCCTGATATGGACGGTATTGAAGTTTGCCAAATCCTTAAGGACGATGCCGAAACTCAAAATATTCCCATCATATTTGTGACTTCTCAAGATAGCCCCGAGGAAGAGACTCGAGGCTTGGAAGTGGGTGCGGTTGATTTTATTACCAAGCCGGTGAATCCTGCTGTGGTGCGTGCTCGGGTGAAAACGCATTTGACCCTGAAAATGCAATCTGATGCGCTACGTGCTTTGGCTTCAATTGATGGCCTAACTCACCTGCCTAATCGGCGTCTGTTTGATGAGCGCCTAGAAGCTGAATGGCGTGCGTGCCGCAGGGCAGGTGTGTCGATAGCTTTAATTATGATAGATGTTGATCATTTCAAAAAATACAATGATCACTATGGTCATTTGGAAGGTGACAATTGCTTGAAGCAAGTGGCCAATTCCCTTATGGAAAATAATTGGCGTGGCCGGGATTTGGCGGCGCGGTACGGTGGTGAAGAATTTGTATGTTTAATGCCGGAAACTGACTTGGCCGGCGCCATGAGCAAGGCTGAATCACTACGCGCTAAGGTCGAGGCTTTGGCGATACCTCATGAGTTATCGGCTAATGCTGATTTCGTTACGATAAGTGTTGGCGTTGCGACCACAGTCCCTAATGACGAGAAAATGGCAGAAGTTTTGTTGGGCATAGCCGATGAACAGCTCTATAAGGCAAAACAGGCGGGGCGAAATGGTATTGCGGGTGTCGAGCTACCGTAGCCCGATTATACCTTGAATGAATTTTAGCAAGGTATCTCTACGGGCCGTCTGTAGTAAAAACCTTGGAAGTAATTGATACCAATACTTTGGCAGGCGTCTGCGACGGCTTGATCCTCCACGCCCTCTGCCAACGTTTCCACTCCCATGTTTTGTACCATTGCGTTCAACGAAGACAATAATTTGTAATGCGTCGAGCTGGGGTCACCGACACCTCGTACTAAGCTAATATCGAATTTGAGTATGTCAGGGGGCGCCTCAGCGAGTTCTAGTAGCCGCGCTTGGCCGGCCCCAAAATCATCATAGGCTAGACCAATATCTAGATCTCTAAGGCCTGCGCGTATGCGTTGCATTACGTTTAAATCAGTGATGGCGCTTTCGTGTACTTCAAACACCAATTGTAAAGCTGAGTATTGCTTACGTAGTTGGTAGATTCCACTGAGTAATTTGTCAGGTTCACGGCACTCTAGTGGGTGGCAATTAAAGAACAGTGATTTATCGCTATGTGTTTTTTGGGCGAGTGCGAAGCTACGTTGGCGAAAGAGCTCGCTGAGTTCAATTTCCTTGCCCATTTGCGCTGCAATCAAAAACAATTCATAAGGGTTTTCATTCAGTGCAGGGTGGCGGCCGCGACCTAGTAGTTCATAGCCGTAAACGCTGCCGCTGCAATCCATTATGGCTTGTTTGTAGCTAGTCACCATGCCGTTCGTAAGTAATTCTGTGAATTCTCTGGCGCGGATCGGGAAGTTACTAGGTAGAGTACGATAGTTAATACGAGTGTGGTCGTCGCTATCATTTTTAGTTGTTAAATATTTCTGCTTTAGACAGTATTCAACACCGGCAAAGTGAACGACATCGCCAGGGCTTAAGGCCGTTGTTGTGGTAATACGCTGGCGATTGACAAAACTGCCGTTGGTGCTGCCGAGATCAGTTATTGCCGGTGCGTTGTGTATCCATTCTAGACGAGCGTGGCGGCGAGAGAGTGCGGCATTGTGAATGATGACATCGCTGTCGGCGCTGCGACCAACAGTGACGGCTTGCGTGGTCAGTGCAATCTGTTGTGGGAAATCCATACTTCTACTAAAGCTTTCTAAATAATAACTGCTTTCCATAGTCAGCATATTTCCATGTTTACATCTAAAGGCCTTTTGCAGCGATTTTAAAAGGCAGTCTTAATTAAATATAACTGATGTGGCGACCCAGGTCATTCTCGAAAATTTAGCTGCGGGACTAGAGCGGGCCTGGGCAATTTACAGTTAGGCGCTCGTTGCTGATGGGGTGATGGAAACTTAGGCTGTTGGCATGGAGGAGTAGGCGTGGCGCCATTGCTAGGGTCTGTGCTGTTCCATAAAGGTCACAGCCAAGTATCGGGTGACCAAACTCCCTGCTGTGAATACGCAGTTGGTGAGTGCGTCCAGTAAGCGGCGTGAAAATGACACGGCTTCGAGGCGGGTTTGTGAGGCGTTCCAATACTCGGTAGTGGCTTTGTGCTGGCTTGCCGCGAGTATGGCAAACCTTTTGAAAAGGGAAATTACTTAGGTCTTTGGTAATGGGAATGTCTATCAAGCCTTCGTCCTGCTGGACATGGCCGGCCAAAATACTGATATAAGTTTTCTCAACGGTGCGACGTTGAAATTGTTGGTTTAGAGATGCGTTCACGGCTTTGCTTAATGCAATAATCATTAGCCCAGACGTGCCTAGATCGAGTCGGTGGGCCAGTCTTGCTTCGGGGAACTGCTGAACTAAGCGGTGGTGTACAGAGTCTATGTTCAGCGGGTTTTTACCTGAGAGGCTAAGCAGACCACTGGGCTTGTTGATAAGGAGTATGTGTTGATCTTGGGCCAAGATGCTGATTTGTTCGGCACAGTGCGGCGCAACAAAGTTGTCGGCTGGTGTGGCTAGGGATTTAGACATAAGCGAATTACAAACGGCAGGCGATTTGGTTATTGCGGGTGAATTTAGTGCTTAGTATACGCGACCGGTTCCTGGATTACTTGGCGGAACGCGACAAGCCGTAGCGAGGGGAATGATGGGCGCCCGTAGGGATTTTAGTTGGAATACCTAGCAGAGTAAGCGGCGCTCTTGCTATGATCGGCGCAGTACAAGGTACTTAGTTCTCATTGGCTATATATTGGTATTACTATGAGTTTAAGTCTTTGAACTACCTGTATTTTCTGGTTTTAATAATACTAAGGCGGGGAGAACGTAATGAATAAGAACTTGGGTTTGGCGTCAGTGCTTATGGCAGCGGTACTACCTGTGTCGGCATTGGCCGAAACAGCGACTATCTATATCACCGGTCAGTTTGGTAAAACCAGTTACGATATAGATAGCGGTGTTAACGTCGATGACGAGGATAATGGCTATACCATGGGGGTTGGTGCGCGCATGGGGCCGAATGTTGCAATAGAAGGCGGCTTTGTTGATCTCGGCGAGGTGTCCGATAGTACTGCGTCGATAGAAACATCGGGTGCATTTGCCGGTTTGGGGCTGTTTGTGCCACTTCAGCCAGGCTTTGAATTGACAGGCCGTGTCGGACTTATCGCTTGGGATGCCGATATGAAAGCAAGTGTCGGACCAGCGTCTTCAAGTGAAGACGGTACGGATATTTATTACGGTATTGGCGCTGCTTTTCAGGTGAGTCGTGAGCTTCATCTAACGGTTGGCTTTGACCGTTATGATATCGATGACACCGACGTTGATATGTTGTCGCTGGGCGCTAAGTTCTATTTCGCGCTGTAATGCTAATTTAGTGCGTGAAACATAAAAGCAGGCGCCAAGGCGCCTGCTTTTATGTGTTTTATCCGCAATTGGTATTCAGTGTTAGTTTTTTGAATACCACGGAATTATGATCTTCCAAACTCTTCTCCGGTTCCTCAGCAAGGCTGAGATTAGGGAAGCGTTTGAATAATTCACTTAAGGTCAAATACAGCTGGCGTTTAGCCAGTGCGGCACCAATGCAGAATCGAGGGCCGTAGCCAAACAGTACGTCCGGCTCGAAGACGCGGCGTACATCGAGTTTCGCCGGGTTGTCATAGTATTTGGGGTCGTGGTCTTTGAGGTGGGGCATCATTAACACCATTTGCCCTTTGCGAAGTTCTTGGCCAAGCAGGGACATATCTTCTGGTACATAGCGGGCAAAGCCCATTTTGGAGTTGCCAGACCAGCGCATAATTTCACTAAACGCATTAGAAAATGCATCGGCAGACTCTAGAGCGTGCTTAATTTGGTCTGGGTTTTTTAGCAAGGCATAGACAGACCATTGCTGGGCCACCAGTGTGGTATCTGCTCCGGCGCCGATTAACGCCAAGATTAAGGTAATAATATCCCATTCATTAAACTTCTCGTTTTCGGCTTCTATTTTCAGCAAGGCGCTGAGGAAGTCGCCTTCAACAGGGTGGTTGCGGCGCTCTGCAATAACCTCCTGGAGGATATCAATCGCCTTATTACTGTCGTCTTGGGCGCGAAGGCGACGTTCTTCTGAAATTGTTGGGTTCCATGTTTCAGTGAAAGTCATGGTAACGCGCTTCATTGCGGACCAGTATTTTTCAGGCACGCCGATCATTGCCGTTATAGAAATAAAGGGGATATGCCGAGCCACTTCCTCTATATAGTCAAAACTCTCCGGCTCACCAATTTCATCGAACAGCTTTTTAACATGGGGCTCTAAGCGGCGTTGAATATTCTCAACGACATTGCGGGAAAACGCCGGGGCGGTAATGCGTCGCACAAGGCGGTGATGGATCGGATCGGCCAATAGGCTGTGGCCAACGAGGGCTTTCTCGAAGTTGTTCCAGTTCTCTTCGGTGGGGCGCGGGGGCGCGAATTCCCAATCATAAAAGTCTGAGGAGAGGTATTCTCGTTTCCAGCAATCCATAATGTCTGGCATTTGCGTCATAATCCACGCCTGCCACGGTGCGTACCATACCAGCGGGCCGCGCTCTGCTATCGCGAGGCATTGGGGGCCGGGGTTCTCGCTGTATGCCTTTGATGTTGGGTCGAAGAGCTCTTCGATTGGCGCTAACTCTGGCAACGATTGGGACATGCTGACTATCCTCGTATTATATTTTGGTTTCTCAGACGTGTTTCAAGCCAAAGCGTCGTTAAAGATACTTAGGCTGATGATCGAAAAAATATACTATAGTGTAATTATGCACACAAGTTAATTTGTTGCCATAATTTTTCTTGGTAGTGTGCACAACGTTAGGATTTTTGTTTTAACCCTTTTATATCAGTAGTTTATGGTCTTTGCGCACAGCGTAATTGTGCGCACTTTCTCCGGTAAGTATATTTCCCAGTTACTGGGGTGGTTTTCAGCGCTACACTCATTATTCGGTCAGAAGTCTGTGCGGGAACTCAGGGGAAAGAATGAACGACCAAGAAGCCGTCAATGATTTATTGTCGCGGACGAAAGCGATAGTAGAAACGATTGTCGATGGGGTGATAACCATAAGTGATCGCGGCTTGATTGAGACCGTTAATCCCGCAGTAGAAAAAATATTTGGTTACCGTTTAGACGAACTCAGCGGCAATAATGTCTCCATGCTGATGCCAAACCCCTATCAGCGAGAGCACGATAGCTACCTTGGCAACTACCTTGGTACTGGTGAAAAGAAAATTATAGGCATTGGTCGCGAAGTTACCGGCCGCCGAAAAGATGGCAGTACTTTTCCCCTTGAACTGGCGATCAGCGAAATGGAGGTCAATGGTCAACGGATGTTTACCGGTATTGTCCGGGATATCTCCCAGCGCAAGGCTACGGAAGAAAAATTGCGCGAATTTTTAGCGCGCACCAAGGCAATACTCGACACTATTGTTGACGGCGTGATTACGATTAGTGATCGCGGTTGTATTGAAACGGTTAATCCTGCCGCCGAAAATATTTTTGGTTATCGATTGGATGAGATAAGCGGTAAAAATGTTTCGATGCTAATGCCTGAACCGTATCGCGCGGAGCACGACCAGTACTTGGCTAACTATTTGCACACCGGTGAGAAGAAGATCATTGGTATTGGTCGTGAGGTTACTGGTAAGCGCAAGGACGGCACTACTTTTCCATTGGAATTGGCTATTAGCGAAATGGAGGTAAGCGGCCAGCGCATGTTTACAGGCATTGTTCGCGATATCTCTGAGCGCAAGGAAACCGAGGAAAAGCTAAGGGAGGCGATGCAGAGGGTGCATGAGCAGCGTATTAAAGATGAGTTTATTGCGACTGTGAGTCATGAGTTGCGAACACCGCTAACGTCGATTAAAGCGTCCTTAGAATTGATTATTGGTAAAGCAGTCGTTGAAGGCTCTGATCAAGAAAAACTGCTGATAAATATCGCCCATAAAAACAGTGACCGCTTATTGCTGTTGATAAATGACATTTTAGATATTTCGAAAATAGAATCAGAAAAAGTGAAGTTAAATTTTAAACGGATATTGCTTAGTAAATTTTTAGATACGGCAATATCGGATAATCAAGCCTATGCTGAAAAACACCATGTGAAGTTTGTTTTGTTAAGTTGCCCTAAAAATTTATATATTAACGTCGATCCTGATCGGCTGATGCAGGTAATGAGTAATTTGATGTCGAATGCCGCAAAATTCTCAAATGAGAATTCAGAAATCGAAATTCAAGCAAGTAAATCGCGTGGTAATGTTCGAATTACTGTGCGCGATCGGGGGCCAGGAATTCCGCTCGATTTCCAAAGTCGGGTGTTTGAAAAATTCACTCAGGCAGATACCTCTGATAAACGTCAGATGAGTGGCACTGGCTTGGGTTTGCATATTTCTAAGGCGATTGTTGAGCGCCACCATGGCGAACTTTCATTTGAGTCGGTCATTGGCCAGGGTACTGAGTTTCATATAGATTTAAAGCAACAATTTCAGCGCGAAGGGACGCAGCTATGACAGCATTGATTGAGCTTGAGCGCGTTTTGTATATTGAAGATGAGCCGGATATTCGCTTAGTTGCTGAAATAGCTCTGCGTCAGGTCGGCGGTTTGAATGTTGTTACTTGTGCAGGCGGCGAAGAGGGCTTGGGTTTGATCTGTGATTTTATGCCGCAATTGGTGATTTTAGATGTAATGATGCCGGGCATGGATGGGCCGCAAATACTGTTAAAGCTTAGGGATATGCCAGAATTTAGGGAAACGCCGGTGGTATTCATTACGGCAAAGGTTCAGCCCGATGAGGTCGAGCAGTTTAAGCGTCTTGGCGCCGCAGATGTTATTAGTAAGCCGTTTAATCCGATGACCCTTGCGAATGATGTGCGGGCAATATGGGCTAAAAGCCATGACTAGTCATGAAGATGATACAAATAAGAGCGTGGACGCACAGCTCGCTGAGTTGCAAGGCGAATATATAGCTAATTTATATGAGCGTGTAGCGCCAGTGCTTGTCTCATGGCAGGCGTATATCGATGGTAGGTATGCGCCTGACCTATTGAAGGAAGTGTACCGAGGTGTACATGCTATTGCTGGAACAGCTAGTATTCTTAATGTTAGGCCTGTCGATACTTTGAGCCAAACGGCTCAAGCTCAAATTCAAGGAATGCTGGAAGCGTCAGAAGTCGATGCCTCCGTAGTTACACAGATTGATGAGACCTTAAACGAAATGCTACTCGTGGCGAAGTCGGGTGATGTCGAGGCCGCTCCCATTAATTTAAATGGCTAGTCTATTTGCGTAGCGCGAGCACTTAAAATCTGATTTACTTTTCTCTACGTATAAATACTTAGCTGGGCACAGTCGCTAGCTGTTATTTTATACTGCAATTACGGGGAAGAATAATGAAATTATTTAAAATCAATAGCTTAGTAATGTTTGTCATCGCAATAATGCTTAGCTGCACGTCAGTTTTCGCCGCAGACCAATACTCGAATAAAAATTTGTATATTGAGCTAAGTGAGCCGCGCGATGCCACAGAGGCAGATCGTCAACTCAGTGAAGCGCTGCGTACAACGTTGCTTGCTGATTCTAAACTCGTCGGCGTATTAAACATCCGACACTATCAGGGTAAAGTGGCGATTTCGGGATCGGTAACGTCGGTGGGAATGATCTATCGGGTTGTCGAGCTAACGAAGGATTTGCCTGGTGTGCATAGCGTCAATGTCACAAATTTAGATACCTAGATAATTAATTTTCGGCCGCTGATGTGAATGCGTCGGCGGCTTGATTCATCACTGTAGCAATTCGCATAATAAGGGCTGTCTTGGCCTAAGTGACATGCTTACGTTACTATCCCTGCTTTGATTGATCATTGAGGTGGGCAATTGCCAGTGACGCAGCTTGGGCGCAGAGAGCGCAAGAAGAAAGCCGTTCGTGAAAATATTACCGAGCAAACCCTGCTGCTTATCGCCCGTTACGGCGTTGAGGGTATTACGATTGACGCGATTTGTGACTGTGTTGATATCGCGAAGAAGACCTTTTACAACTACTACAGCTCGAAACATGAGCTAATGGTGGATATCTGCCAATCGGAATTATTACAGCGTACTGCGGATTTAGTGGCCGAGGCCATCGCCGGCGATGATGATCTCGCCGCGCAATTGGATTATATATTAGGGTTTTTGGCAGCTCGTAATAGTACCGTTAGTAAATTGGAGCGTGAACTGATCAGCTATCTGGTCGGCTCCCTGTCGACAAATCTTAGTCAGGGCGCAGGCCAAATCGCATTTATGAACAACTGTTTTTACAGCTTATACAGTAATAGCCAATCGCAGCTAAAAGCCGGCCTGAGCCCTGAGTTTTGCGCGGAAATGACTGTCGGTATGGCCAATGCTATTACCTTAAACTGGCTGCACAGCGACGATTATAATACTGAGGAGCGCTTTGCGCAGTTGCGCAGCTTTATTGTGAATAGCATGCTTGCTTAAGGTTTAGACGCGTCGAAGCAGAGTGAGAGGTACATTCACACTGCTTTGTTTTAACCTTGGATGTCGCTATTTAGTGGTGTGATTTACTGCTAGTTCTGCTACTGAGCCGTTTAAAGATACGTATTTTTTGCTGTGTTTGTTGCTCAGTCGCCTCTTTCCTTTTCTTCCGCATTAATGATCCTTAATTCAAATTCTGCAAACCCTGCTTGACCCGAAAAGAGAAACCGTATACTTTTTTTATACTATGGTTACCTTTTTGGCGCGCCGGTGTTCCGGAGTCTTTGTAAAGCTGGAGAATTAGTATGAGTAAGCGTTATGACAAGCCTATCCCATTAGGCTGGTTTGCCGTTGGGTATTCCGCGGAGCTCGCGGTTGGTGATGTAAAGCCACTGCGTTATTTTGGTCGAGATTTGGTGCTGTTTCGCACGGAATCTGGTGAAGCGACGCTGTTAAATGCCCACTGTCCGCACCTTGGTGCCCACTTGGGGCATGGCGGTATCGTTAAAGGCGAGAGTATCAGCTGCCCATTTCACGCCTGGGAATTTAACGGTGAAGGCTATTGCACCAAAGTGCCTTATGCTAAGAATATGCCACCTAAGGTGGACGGCAAGCAGGCCATTGGCCGCTATCCGGTAGCGGAACGCAATCAAATGATTTGGGCTTGGTACCACCCCGAAGGTGCGGAGCCAAGCTTTGATGTACACACCATCGAAGAGCTGCATTCTCCAGACTGGCGGGAAGTTGATACCTTTGAGTGGGAAATTAATTCCATTATTCAGGAAACTGGCGAAAATGCGGCAGATATCGCGCATTTTGTTACTGTGCACAGCTCCCCCGAGATGCCTCAGGGTGTAGTGACAATGGACGGCCACACGCGTTGTACGCTAATGGACAGCAAGCAGGAAGCCATGGACGAGTTTGGCAATATTGACCGCAGTGGTGAAAGCTTTGATGAGGGGCGCTTGGAGGCATGGTCCTATGGTCCCGGTTTAACTTACCAGAAGTTTTCGCGGCTGTTTGATATTGTCATGATGGGTACAATCACGCCTATTGACGACCAAAATATCCACATGCGTTTTTGTTTTACGCTACCTAAAAAACAAAGCGAAGAGCACACCCTTTACGCTAACGCCTTCCGAGACGAAATTGTGCACCAGGTTAATCAAGATATTCCCATTTGGGAAAACAAGGTCTACCTCGAAGCGCCCACCCTGTGTGATGGCGATGGCCCAATTGCGAAGTACCGCAAGTGGTTCAAGCAATTTTACGTTGCTTAACAACGCTTTGGTTCAAATACCGAAACATCAATAATAATGAGGAAATAGTATGACAACGCCTGTATCACCCATGACGGTCCCCGGTGAAATAATCAACTGGCCAATGCTGAAAATTAGCTACTTAACTGACCCTGCGAGTATTGCCGCGCTATTACCACCGGGCATTGAGCCGGGAAAAACACCAAAGGTAACCATTACCATCTATAACTTTCCGGTTTTGAATGAGCCGGAATATGGTTGCGTGGTGAATGTCGACGCGATATACAACGGCATTGAAGGTGAGTACACCCTTGGCATCGCTATTGATCAGGAGGCCGCAATTTACGGCAGCCACGAGCGTTGGGGGCAGCCTAAATACTTCGGCGAGACCAAGTATTTCCGTTTAATGGACACGATCACTGCCAGCGTTACGCACCGTGGTTACACCTTCTTGGAATTCCATGGCAAAGTGAGTGGTGTAGGTGAAATTCCCCCTGAGTTCGAAACCAATGAGTGGTGGATCAAGTCCTTACGCGGCGTTGATATGATGTCGGCCGATTATGATTTTCCGCCGCATGTGGTCCGCGTTTATAGCAAGTATGGCACCGCCTTTATTGAGAAACTTGAGGGTGAGCTGCGCTTAAATGACAGCCCTTGGGATCCTGTTGCGAGCCGTTTGCCACCGCGCAGTGAGCCGCAAGCGCATTTGTGGACGCCCGTGTTTTTGGATCGCCGGATCACCCTAGAAGGTCCCTTAGATATAGAGGGGTTCCATCCCTTTGCGGATACGATTGGCGGGTCGCGTTGGCCGGGTGAAAATGGCGGGCCTAAAAAGAGTTAGTGTCTTTGAGGGGCAGAACTCTGTTTGAATTTCGCCAAGAGGCGCAATGTTCTAACAGAGTTCTGTATTACTGCAGTTTTAGTACTGTGACTCTGGCATGGCAACGACAATGCCGTCCATTTCTTCGGTCAGGAATACTTGGCAGCTAAGACGGCTCGTTTCTTGGGGCTCGAGAACGCAATCCAGCATTTCGGTTTCTGTGCTGTCTGGTTCGTCAACTTTGGCAACCCAGGCAGGATCAATATAGCAGTGGCAGGTTGCACAGCTACAGCAGCCGCCGCACTCGCCAAGAATACCGTCTATGCCATTGTCGACAGCAGCTTGCATGATGCTGGTGCCAACTTCAGCGTGAACTTCTTGGATCTCACCGCCGTGGGATTTGAAAAAAATTAAAGGCATGGTTTTCTCTCTTACTTCCTATTGATTGGTGAAGGCGTCTTTGATGTCGGTGGTATCGTCGGCAAGTTTCTTTGGGTCGACGATTTGACCGGTGGTCAAGGCGCGTTTGCTGGTCATAAATTCCTTGGGACGATTCACTGCATCGACGGCAATGAAGCGGCCTTCACAGAAATAGAACGCGGCAAAGCTACGGCTGTTTTCGCTGTCGCCACGAATAATGACTTCGTCAAAGCCTTGGGATAAACCGGCAATTTGGAGTTTTAGGTCATACTGATCAGACCAAAACCACGGCAGGGCGTTGTAGGCTTCGAGTTTTCCGCAGACAGTTTTAGCGGCAATCTTGGCTTGATCGGTGGCATTCTGTACTGATTCCAAACGCAGTTTACGCTGATAAATGGGGTTGAAGTGGTTGGTGCAGTCGCCAGCGGCAACAATATTGTGATCATTGGTGCGGGCGAACTCGTCGACGGCAATGCCATTGTCGATGGTCAGGCCAGCGGCTTCAGCAATTTCAATATTGGGTATAACACCAACGCCAATAATAACGAGGTCGGCGGGGATGGTTGTGCCGTCGCTCAGGCGAACGCCTTCAACGTGCTGCTCGCCGGTAATAGCGTCAACACCGGCTTCGGTACGAATATCGACACCTTCTTCGGTGTGCACGCGGGTATAGAACGCAGAGACTTCTGGTGCAGTGACGCGCTGTAGCACGCGGCTCATGGCCTCAATAACCGTGACCGACATGCCGATTTTGCGCAGTGACGCGGCTGTTTCTAAGCCGATATAACCGCCGCCGATAATGACTGCAGATTTACCCGTGCCAGTAAACTTATGGGTTTGCTTAACATCGTTAAGGTCGCGCATATAAAAAACGCCGGCGAGCTCGCTGCCGGTGAAGGGAATTTTGCGCACCCGTGCGCCGGTGGTGATCGCCAATTTGGTGTAAGCAATTTCGGCATCATCTTGCAAAATAACTTTCTTGGCATCGCGATCAATACGGCTTACGCGGCAGCCTAGCAGGAGGTCGATATTGTTTTTTTCGTAGAAATTGGCAGCGCGAATTAATAGTTCGTCTTCCGATTTTTCACCGACAAAGAAGGCTTTTGATAATGGTGGGCGGTGATACGGCATATAGGGCTCGTCGCCGACGATTGAAATTTTGCCTTCCCAGCCTTCTTGGCGCAGGCTGGATGCCAGCTGTGCGGCCGCGTGACTAGCGCCAATGATTATACAATGTTCACTCATAAACCCATCCTCGCTTGGTTTTGTTTATTGCGGTGCGGCGGCGCCACACTGCCAAATTTTTCTATTTGTCGAGATTATTTGCCGGTAAATACCGCTGCGCGTTTCTCTGTAAAAGCCGCTATACCCTCGGCAAAGTCTTGAGTTTGACCGGCGATTTTTTGGAGTTCGCGCTCATTTTGTAAGCTGGCTTCCCAGCTGTTGTCAGTGGCCGCCCAGATTGCCTTTCGGGTCATGCCCAATGCTTGGCTGGGGCCGTTGGCGAGACTGCTGGCAATTTCAAAGGCCTGCGCCTCTAGCTGGCTATCCTCAGTGACACGATTAATAAGGCCCCATTCGAGGGCGCGTTCTGCACTGAGGCGATTACCGGTGAGCATGAGTTCCATGGTACGCACGCGACCAAGGGTACGGCTCAATAAATGAGTGGCGCCACCGTCGGGTACCAGGCCAATACGTGAGAAAATTTGGGCAAAGTAAGCAGTTTCACTGGCCACAACCATGTCGGCAGCTAAAGCCAGCGATGCACCAAATCCGGCGGCAGCGCCGCGAACCGCACTAATCCAGGGGATGTCTAAGTTTTTGAGCTTAAGCATTAAGGGGTTGAGTTGGTGTTCTAATACGAAGCCGAGGTCTCGTGTGGCAGGTTCATTGTCGAGCGGGCTAAGGGGGTTGCTGGGGTCTAGCGATGCGCCCGAGCAGAAGGCGCGCCCGGCGCCAGTAATAATCATGGCCCGGCAGCGACTGGCAATATCCTCGACTGCTTGGCTTATTTCAGTGACCATGAGTGGCGTCAGCGCATTCAATTTGTCGGGCGCATTTAAGGTTAAAATGCCAACCGAGTCGCGTATCTCTAGCTGAATTTGCTGAAATTCCATCACTGATCCCTATCTAAATTGCCGCAGCTATTGGCCGCTCGTTGCTATTATGTGGTCGCCGTTTACATTCACTGTGCCTAAACGAGCCCCGTATTCTGCATGTCTTGGCGTCGATGTTCCATTGCAATCGCAAACTAATTCCGGATTTTTCGCCCTTGCCATGCTGATTTTTAGGCTGCTTGGCCCGTTGATTTTTACTATTTTACATAGCGGTACAACACCGCTCGCACTGCTAAATCGCGGCTGATTTTTCAAAATGAGTTCAGGAAGGCTTTCAGTGTGGCGACAAAAAGATCGGTTTCATTCAGATTGTTGGCCGTGGTTGCTGCGTGCAGATGCGGAAATTGTTCTGGCGCAAAAGACGGCATGGGGTCGTTGCCGTTAGCGCGGCTCATTGCGCCCAGCATGGCGGAGCCAAAGGTGAGTTTTTCGACACCGTCGACAATCAGCATACGTTTTTCCATGGGCAGATCGACTTTATCTATCCAGTATTGATAGGTTTGCAGCATGAGGTGCCGAGGGAAAAACTCTAATAACAAGGGGGCTGCGCGTGGGTGCTCGAAGATAGATTTGCGAATGGAGAGAGCGAGAACAATCAGGGCCTCGCGCCAATCTCCAAAATGTTGGTCTTCTGAAATTCCGGCCTCTAAGAGCACGTAGCGCGCGACGTCTCTGAGTAATTCTGCTTTATTTTCAAAGTGGTAGTAGAGCGAGGGGGCTTTAACGCCGAGACGTTGGGCAACCAATTGTAAGCTCATACCGGAAATCCCGTGGCTGTCGATTACCGATAGCGCGGCTTTTGCGGCCAGCTCCTTCGATATAATTGGTTTTGATGGTCGTCCCAAGATAGTGTCCTTACATTAGTCCCACTGTATCCACTTACAAGTAGAAAGCCCACGTGGTATCGCCAGTACGTGGTGATATTTCTGCGACTGAATTATACCAGAAGGTATGTTAATGCCGAAGTTTGCTCGTTGCCCATCGTTAACGTGTAAAAAACTGGGGTGAAGCTGAACCGCAAGCTTGTTATTCTGCACTCCCTTTTCTAGGTGTCCTACGCCCTCGATGCTCACAGAAGAACAACTAGGTATTACTCGTCACCGCAGCGGTCATGCCCGCGTGATGGCGGTGGCCGGTGCCGGCAAAACCACGACTATGGTGGCTTTCGTTTTGGCGCGTTTGCGTGCAGGTATGGATCCACGGTTAATCCGCGTAGTTATGTTTAATAAGGCGGCGCAGCAGGACTTTAGCGCTAAATTACGCGCCGCAGCAGGGCCGGGTGCGTCGCTACCGCCGGTGCGGACCTTTCATGCCATGGGCCGTAATCTGGCTCTATCCTTGGCTAAAGAGGGGTATTTGCCGACTTTTGACCCGTCGCCCTTGGGCGATGTGCAAGCGGGGCTGGAAATGCTCAAAGCCCTACAGGCGGCCGCCGGAACATCTGCGTTGCGGGCGGCGATTCGGGATGATCAACAGCAATGGTTGGACGCGTTTTCGGGCTTTGTCGATCTCGCTAAGTCGACCTTGGCGACGCCGGAAGTCAGTTTTGCTGCGGGTGGCTACCCCGAGCAGTACCAATTATTCATTGAGGCCTTTGCACGCTTTGAACAATGGCGTAAAGCGGCGGCGCGGGTAAGCTTTGCTGACTTTCTCTACGATCCCTGTCGAGTTATTGCCAAGGACCCCGCATTGGCAGATTTCTTAGCTAACCGAGTCGAATTGTTTGTTGTCGATGAGTTTCAGGATATTAACGACATCCAATTTTTTATGCTTAAAACGCTTGTTGGCGAACGCGCCCAGCTGCAGGTTGTCGGCGATGCCGATCAGTGTATTTATGAGTTTCGGGGCGCCAAGCCTGAATACATGCTTCGTTATTTTGGTGACACTTATTCTCATCAGTCTTACCAGTTATCCCGAACTTTTCGCTACGGCCATCAGTTGGCGCTGGCGGCAGCGCAATTAATTAGTCATAACCAGCATCGCGATCCCATAATCTGTATTAGCGCTGCGACGGCCGAGTCAACCCACGTCGAGCTCTGTTTGCAAAGCCCAGATGGCGCGGTCTTCGCGCAAGCCTGCGAGGCTCAGCATAAGGAGGGTCGGGGCTACCATGAAATGGCCTTTTTATGCCGTACCTGGGCGCAAGCTGCACCGGTGGAATTGGCCTTGCTTAAGCGTGGGATTCCCAATCAGGTGATGGGGGGCAGCCGCGTGCTCGAACGTGGCGAGATTAAGGTGCTGTTGAGTTTAATACGCTTAATGGCTGGCGACTTTGCAACCTTAGATTCAGGTGAACAGACGCAGCAGTTGTTTGATATTTTGAGGTTTTGTGAGTTAAAAATTCGCCATGAGGTTTTGCGTGGCTACGCGTCGCGTATAGCGGTTCCCGATTTCAGCGCCTTGCACCGCTCCGAAGACAGCTTGTCGATCTACCAAGAAAAACGTTTGCAGGGCCTTGCTGGGGTGTTAGACCAGTTGCTTGTAGAGAAGTCAGTGGGGCGAGGTTTGCGCCGTTTTGTCAGTGAGCTCGATCTACTGACGGCAATGCGTGATAACGCCCTTAATCGTGAAGACGGCGAAAACCGAGCCGCCACTGTTACTGCGTTTATTGAGTTTGTTACTCTGCAGCAGGACCAGCAACCCGCGGCGATTTTGGCCCTCTTGGCGGGGCTTGCCGAGCAAGGCGGTAGCGATAGTGGCGCTGCCGATGCAGTCACAATCACAACCATGCATCGCAGCAAGGGCTTGGAGTGGCCGGTCGTGCTGCTGCCGAGTTTGAGTGCGCATTATATGCCTTATCAAGCCGGCAATCGGCGGCGGCAGGAGCAGGATCACCAAGAAGCGGAGCGGCGCCTGATGTACGTTGCCATGACCCGAGCGATTAAGGTTTTGTATCTGTTTGCGCCGGGCTTAGATGCTAAAAATGGCTGGTCTGTTGATCAGCGCCCCGATCTACACCTGTTACCAAGTCCATTTTTGGCGGAGATGAACTTAAGTTTGGCACGTGAAATCAGCACCCAAATCGATGCTGGTGCACGCCAGTTTGATCTGCCACGCACGCGCAGTGCAGCAGTCGCGCAGCGCTATTTGGATGCAGTTGTTCCCGACTGGACTGCCACTGACACGGAAGTCGCTGGGGTCCCCGCTCTGGGGACGCATCTGAGGCATGAAACATATGGCGCTGGTCGCGTAAGCGATATTGATGAGCAGGGTGTGCTTGTTAATTTCGCTGGCCAAAAACGGTTTTTCCCGCATTTATTGGCACCCCAGGTTTTGCATGCCCAGCCGCCATCGGCAGGTGACGAGACCCTGGAAACAAGCCCCGCGTCGGGTTTCTGTGTTGGTGATATTCTCAGCCATGAAAAGTTTGGCCGGGGCGCAGTACTTGCCGTTGACCAACACACTATCGCAGTTAAATTTAGTGCGGGCCAAAAAACCTTCCGGATCGACTTGTTTCAGGCTCGTAAAATTGCTTGAACACGGGTCGAGGAAATGGCGAAGAATCCCTGCTAATAGAACCTCCCTGCTGGACTGTTGTCTGATAGCTGTGCGTTAAATTGCGGGAACCCATTCTCGGAGGCAAAAATGAAATTAAGGATGATTAAGGCGTGCTTTGTCCAGCTAGCGGTACTGTCACTTTTTGCCTGCGCGGTGGTGAATGATGAGCCAGCGCTAGATGAGCGTTTAGCGGAATACGGATATCGCCCTGGCGAGAATGTCGAGAAGGTCGATTCCTATCAAGTTGGCGATTGGCAGTATTTGGACGAGCGTCATTTGATCTTTGGCAATGGCGAGGATCATTATTTGCTGAGTTTAAACGCAAACTGTCCCGCGCTCCAAAGTGCTGAGCACTTGGCGTTCAAACCTCGGAGTGCCGCACTACGCCGCCTAGACGACGCCATTTTCTCTAATGCGACGACGCTCGCACATTGCGAGATTGAGGCTATTTCTAAAGTGTATCCCAGCGAGTAAGCTCTATCTCGGTAAATGAGCGAACACAGAGGTGGCGTGCGTGCGGTGTCATCTCTCCTTGTTCGCGCTGTAGCCAGGCTGTGTGCATACCAATGTCGGCAGCGGCATCCAGTTCTTCAACAATGTCGGATAAAAACAAAATTTCATTGGCTGGCTTGGCGATGGCTTGCTGTATTTTCTGGTAGGACTGGGCTTCGCGCTTGGGGCCGGTGACGGTGTCGAAATAGCCTTTAAAGAAGCCAGTTAAATCGCCGCCCTCATTAAAACCAAAAAACAGTTTTTGCGCGTAAATTGACCCTGACGAGTAAACATAGAGCTCGATGTTTTGCTGATGCCAATGTTGTAGTGCGCTTAATGCGTCATCGTAAATATGGGCTTTATAGTCGCCATTGCGGTAGCCGTATTCCCACACCAAGCCTTGTAGCTGCTTTAGCGGTGTTACTTTTTGGTCGTCTGCAATCCAGCTTAGTAATTGCGTGATCAGGGCTTCGATGTCATTGCTGGCAATGTCAGTGAGTGCAGTGACTTCCTGCAGGGCACTCTTCACAGGTGAAGAGGCATGATTAGCGAGAATAAAGGCAGGAAGGTTTTTGGCCGCATAGGGGAAAAGTACCTGATGCACAAAATCAATGGAGCTCGTGGTGCCTTCAATGTCGGTGACGATGGTCTTGATCACAATAGAGTTCCCCGAGCTTATTGGCCCGCCGGGCAAATGCGTGAATATTGATCGGCAATATTGTTGCCGCTGTAGTTCGCGACCCAGCCATCGGGATTGTTAAAAAAGCGAATCGCGACTAAATCGGGTTCTGGCCCTAAATCGAACCAGTGCAAGGTATTCGCCGGCACGCTCAATAAATCGCCTTTTTCGCAGAGGATTTCAAAAACCTGGTCGCCGAGATGAAGGGCAAATAGGCCCTGACCTTCTACGAAAAAGCGCACCTCATCTTCACTGTGAGTATGTTCGGCCAGAAATTTCTGCCGCAGGGCGTCTTTCTGTGGGTTGTCGCTCGCGATGCTGATCACGTCAACGGTTTGGTAGCCTTGTTCGCGTATTAAACGACTGACATCATCTGCGTAGGCTGTTAACACGGCTTCTTGGCTATCGCCTGCACGAACGTCGTCGCGGGTTTGCCACTGCTCAAAGCGGATTCCCTCGGCGCTAAGTCGTGAACTAATTTCAATTGGATCTGTGCTGTAAGTCAGTGTTTTCGTGCTATCGGTATCGGCAAATATAGTCAGTGTGCTCATGGTGGCTCCTAGCGGCAAAGGCGCATTTTTTCGAGTTCACAATGTAAGAGAAAATCAAGGGCTTCGAGATTGCGCATGCAACTGTCCAAATCTTTAGCCCAACAATATACGCCGTGGCCTCGAATTAAATAGGCCGGGCAGAGTGGATGCGCGGCGAGATATTGGTCAGCCTCTAGGGCGAGGGCATTAATATCTTGCGTATTGGCAAAGATAGGGATGCGCACGCGCGCGGCGTGGGTGTCGACGCCATCAAAGGCTTTGAGCAGTTCGTAGTTTTCGAGCGTCAGTTCGTTGTGCTCGGCCAGCGCCATCGATAATACAGTTGCCGCTGGCGAATGGCAGTGCAGCACCGCGCCAATAGCGCTGAAACGGGCGTATAGCTGGGTATGCAAGGCCGTTTCCGCCGAGGGTTTGCCGCTGCTAATAGCGTTGGCTTTTAAGTCAACGGCAATAAAGTCACTTGGGTTTAAACGGCCCTTGTGCTTGCCCGACGCCGTGACAATAGCGGAGTCGGCATTGAGGCGGCAGGAGAAATTGCCACTGGTGGCCGGTACCCACCCGCGTTGGTACAACTCGTCGCCGGCGGCGGCCAGTGCAATGGCCTGTTGGTAAAAATATTTACTGTCGATCATGGCAGCTTACCTATTACTTGTTGGCGGCGGCGCGAAGATGTGCCAGTACTTTGTCGCGGTCCGGTGCGTGGATAATACCGTGCTCCGTAACAATAGCGTCGATTAGCGCTGCTGGTGTTACATCAAAAGCCGGGTTGGCGATGTTGATGTTTTCGGGAGCGATGCGTTGACCAAAGCTGTGGCTGATTTCTTCGCCTGGGCGCTGCTCAATTGGAATTTGTGGGCCGTCGATATTTGCGTCAAAGGTGCTCGTGGGCGCGGCAACCATTACTTTGACACCATGGTACTTGGCGATAATGGCGAGATTATAGGTGCCTATTTTATTGGCCGCGTCGCCGTTAGCGGCGACGCGGTCGGCGCCAACAATAATCCAGCTCGGCTGTTGCTCGCGCATCAAATGGGCCGCCGCGCCCTCAATAGCCAGGGTTACCGGAATGCTGTCTTGCATCAGCTCCCAGCTGGTGAGTCTTGCGCCTTGCAGCCATGGCCGAGTTTCGCCAGCGATAACGCCGCGAATGTTGCCATCCCGATAGGCTGAACGAATAACGCCCAGAGCGGTACCGTAGCCACCGGTTGCTAATGCGCCGGCATTGCAGTGGGTGTACACCACGCTTTCGGCGGGAATGAGGCTGGCACCGAAATCGCCGATTCGCTTATTGAGTTCGATGTCTTCGGCGTGAATGCTCTTCGCGAGCGCGGTGAGTGCCGCGGCCACGTCGCCGCCGTTACCCTGTTCTTCAATAATGCGATCACAGCGCTCTAGTGCCCAAAATAAATTGACGGCTGTGGGGCGCGAGTTGGCCAGTATCGAGCGTGCGGGGCTGAGTGCCTCGCACCAGGCCGCCACGCTGGGCGGCCGAGACGTTAGCTGTTGGGCTGCCAGCGCCATGCCGTAGGCGGCCGTAATGCCAATAGCCGGGGCGCCGCGTACGACCATATTGCGAATGGCCTCGGCTACTGCGGCGGGATCGCTATAGCTGAGGTACTCAATGCGTGCGGGAAGAATGCGTTGGTCAAGCAGTTGCAAGCAGTGTGCTGACCATTTAATAGCGCTGGGGCTGGTCACTGGCGGCCTCCGTGTTTTCGGGGCGGCAATTATAAGCTTGCTCCTAGGTGTTTGGCCATGTCGATGTCAGAATGGCGTTTTGTCACTAAGTGCAGCGGAGTAGTGGATGGCTGAGTACAGAGTGTGGCTGATTGCCGCGAGTGTAATTATTGTGGTTTTGGCCGTGATTGCGGGGCGCCTGTTATGGCAGTTGCGCGCTCAACAGCGGCGTGAAGAAGCAGAGCGCTTAGGCTACGAAAGCGAGTCGGCAGTGCAGCGTAAAGCGGCACGTGAGGGTATTTCAATACTGGTTCGCAGTTATATAGCAGGACAGGTGGGTGGGAGTGAGTGCGCTTTACGCGTAGCGGTCTTGTCGGAAACAGCGGCAATGGATGCGGCTTGCAGTGATGACATTGGGGTGTTTCGAGATATGGCGGCGGCGCTAGCGCATATTCCAACACATGCCGGATGGAAAGCCTTGAGTTCTGCACAGCGGGCGGCTTACACCACGGAAATGGCAGATATAGAAGCGCAATATAGTGACAGCTTGCAATTAGCTTCTGAACGCTTGAGCCGTGTCGCTTGAAGCCCTGGTGTGTAAATGCCGGTCTAGGTTTCGGTTTGGCGCTGCATTAGGTGGTGTAGGCCGTTGACCATATTCTGCTGGAATTTCAATTGTGCTTCGAGCTGTTCGGGCTGCAATGGATCAACGCCAAAGATTGAGTGGTGTAGGGGTGCCAGCGTTACGTAGCCAAGAATCATACAATGAAATGCCATGGCAGTCGGTACGTTGATCCAATCTTTATCGGGGTTTTTAGCGGGGTCACTGATTGATGAAAAAAACTTACGGTACCAGCGGTCACTCAGTAAATCTAAGGTTTCATCGCGCGCGAGGGTGGCATGCTGAACAATACGGGCGGTATTTGGCGTAGTGGCGAGGAGCGACAGAACTTGGTAAATCTGCTGGCTCGTGTCAGCAAAGTCTGCATCGGCCGCCATGCCGCGAGTGGCATCGGCTAGCGGCGTGAACAGGCGATGGCAAACCTGTTCATAAATAGCGAATTTATTACTAAAGTGCTTGTAAATACCGGGGCTGCTAATTCCGACCTGAGCGGCAATTTCGCTGACTGACGTTGCCGCAAATCCTTGCTGAGCAAATAGGTTTTCGGCGATATCGAGTATGCGTTCCTTGGTATTGCGGCGGATCGCCATTTCATTGTCCTTTTTTCTTTATGTTCAATATATCGTTTGTTATTGGGCGAGCAACCACACAAAGGCGGCGGTGCCGCCGAGGCTGGCGAGTAGCATGAAAAATGCCTGCCAGCGAAATCGTTTGCTGAGCGAATTCGGCTCGGAACTGGCAATCATATAGGGTTGTCGGCGGCTGGGCGAGTAACTGATGGTATGTATTGCACTTGGCGGCGTTTGTTTGTGGTATTGGCGCTGGGCTTTGCGCAGCGCTTCTGCTCGGACTAGATCCCATTCCTTGAGGTCAATTTCTCCGTCGCCATTGCGATCAAAGCGCGTCACGAGCTGATCGTAGTCCTGTTTCCAGTCGTTGAGAATATCCGTCATGGCCTTACTCTGTAATTCACTGGCGCTGGGTGGGTGGCGAGTTTGAAATTGACCAATGATGTACAGCAGGTCGTCGGCGCAGAGGATTTCTTCAGTGTAGCGGTAGCGGCTGCCAAACAGTCTGTGACTATTCGTGCTGCCACGAGGGTGGCGTTCGCTGCCCTTCCATACTTTTTTGCGGAGAGTGCTTACCTCGGCGCGGGCAGGGTAAACAAAGCAATCGCCGGTACCATCGTTTAGGACGAAGGTTTGCTCGCTGGTTTTGCGCTCAATGCTGCGCCAGCTGCTGTTCTTGCCAGATGATTCATAGCGTTCAATATTGTAGCGGTACCACAGGCAGGGAGTGTTGCTTAAACCGCTGAACAGTGGCTGTTCGCTTCCCGCTTTGGCATAGCCAATGAGTTCGACATAGCCTTGGTGTGCGGAGCGAATTTTTGAGGTTGGCGTATCTTCAATAATTCGCGCTGAGCGCAGGCTGGTGAGACTGCCATAGGCGCAGCCTAGCGCGATACCGCCGCTTATCGCTATGCCGAGGTAGTCCATTAATTAAATAAGGACTTCACATCAATGTCGCTTAGCTCCGCTTTGGCAAACTTCAATAGCTCAAAGGCTTTGAAGTGAAACCAGCGCGCGATGATGACATCGGGAAATTGTTCTATGCGAACATTATTGTTATTCACGGCTTCGTTATAGACTTCGCGTCGGTCGGCAATCGCGTTTTCTAGGTCAGAAATACGGCTTTGCAAGGCCGCAAAGCTGCTGTCGGCTTTGAGGTCGGGGTAATTCTCGGCCAGCGCGAATAATTGACCAGTGGACGCACGTAGTTTGGTTTCAGCTTGGCCCAGAGCGATCATGTCGTGATTGGATTGGGCGGTTGAAACCTGCTGGCGGGCGGCAATGACCTTGCTCAGGGTTTCCTGCTCGTGTTTCATATATTGTTTGCAGGTTTCAATGAGCTTTGGAAGTTCGTCGTGGCGCTGCTTAAGCAACACGTCAATATTGGCGAGGTGCTTGCTCACGCTGTGCTTAAGGCTGACCAGCCCGTTGTAGAGCATCACAAGATAGAAAATACTAAAAATGACGATGGCGAGGCAAATAATGAGACCAATTTCCATGTCTTTATCCCTTAGTCGATAAATGTAAGTTCCGCCGCACTCAATTTCCACTGTTAAAGCGAATCGGCATTTGCTTTATGCTGTTCACAAAGTAGGAGCGGACATATTTTAGTTCGCCATTGATTTGTGGATTGCGTAGCCGAGGAATAATTTCCTCGAACATGACCAGTAGTTCTAAACGAGCGAGGTGAGAACCAATGCAGAAGTGCTGACCGATACCAAATGAACGTATTTGCTGGGCCAGTTTTGGCATGCGTTCTGCTCGCCGAACATCAAATTGCATGGCATCGTCACCAAAAACGGCTTCGTCGTGGTTGACTGCATGATAGTGCAGAATGACCTTGTCGCCAGCTTTGATGTCTTGTCCGCCCAGTGTAATGTCTTGGGTGGCGGTGCGACGCATTTGCGTAAATGCGGTGTTGAAACGGAGTATCTCGTCGATGGCCGCAGGGATTTTATCGGGGTTGTCTACTAAATACTGGAGCTGATCTGGATGTTCCATTAGTAAGCGCATACCTTGAGAAATAACGGTACGCGTAGACTCATTGCCGCCGACAAGGATAAGAATAAACATCCAAGCGAAATCTTCCTCTGAAATCCCGACGCCGTCGACTTCGCCGTCAAGTAGTGCGCCGGTGATATTATTCATTGGCTGGCCGCGATGTTGTTCCGCGAGCTTTAGGGCGTAATTTATACAGTCCCCAGCGGCAATTTGGCCGTCTTCTTCACTGGTCGCCATATCAGGGTCGTCGGCGAAGATCATGGTATTGGTCCAGTCGAAAAACTGTTTGCGATCACTGATTGGTACGCCGAGGAGTTCAAGTATTGCGACAAGAGGGAGCTCAGCAGCCACTTCCTCAACAAACTCGCATTCGCCGCGCTGAACAACATTATCTAAAATTCGTTTTGCATGAGCCCTAAAAGCGGGCTCATAAGAATCTACTCGCTTTGGCGTAAATGCCTCACGAACAATGCGGCGCACTTTTTGATGGCGGGGTGGATCCATATTGATAATGGTATGGCTGAAAATAAAATCGACCATTTCTTGCGGATGCTCCATGGGAAAGGAGCTGCGTAAAGCCGATGAAAACAACGCGGGATTCTTTGAGACGTAGTCCAGTTCTTGTTGACCCACCACCGCCCAATAAGGGACGCCGGTCAGCGGGTCATCCATTTTAACAACAGGCCCCGCGACGCGGAATTTACGCAAAAGTTCGTAGGGCATGCCCTGCGCGTATGTATCGGGGTCTAGTAAGTTGGCAAAAGGGCATTCCGACATAGTGTGGCTCTCGCTATTAATTGTTATTACGTAGTGCTTTCGCGATAGTAAGGTATTGGTTTTCAGCAATACCCTCAGTTTCGGGTCCAATCTGGTGCAGGTAGGCCCATGTTTTCTAAAAATACTGGGTTAAATAATTTGCTCTTATAGCGGTCGCCGTAGTCGCACAGTATGGTCACGATGGTATGGCCAGGGCCGAGTACCCGTGCGAGTTGCACTGCGCCGGCAATATTAATGGCGGACGAGCCGCCTAGGCAGAGGCCTTCATGGCGAAGTATCTCAAAAATATAGGGCAGAGCTTCAGCGTCGCTGACCTCAAAGGCTTGATCGACACTGGCCATACGTAGATTGTCCGTGACTAAACTAATGCCAATGCCCTCAGTGATTGAGCGGCCGTCACCGCGTAGCTCGCCATTGGTAAAATAATTGTACAATGAGGAACCCTTGGGGTCGGCCAAGCCAATAGTGATGTCGGGTTTGTGGGCCTTGAGGGCGCGGCTGACACCTGCCAGGGTGCCACCGGTACCGACCGCGCAAATGAAACCGTCGATGTTGCCGCCAGTTTGTTGCCAAATTTCTTGTCCGGTGGTGCGCTCATGGATATCGGTGTTGGCGGTATTGTCGAATTGGCGCGCCCAAACAGCGCCGTTTGGTTCGGTTTCATTCAGGCTTTCGGCGAGGCGCCGCGCGGTGTGGATATAGTGATTGGGGTCGCTGTAGCTAGTGGCAGCGACAAGTCGCAGGTCCGCGCCATAAAGATCTAGAAGCTCAATTTTTTCCCGACTTTGACTGTGGGGCATTACTACCACGCTGCGGTAGCCAAGGGCGTTGGCGATCAGGGTAAGGCCGATACCGGTGTTGCCCGCTGTGCCTTCGACGATAGTGCCGCCGGGGCGCAATGTGCCCTTGGCTTCGGCGTCACGAATAATGCCCAGCGCTGTGCGATCTTTCACCGAACCGCCGGGGTTGAGGAATTCTGCTTTGCCTAAAATAGTACAGCCAGTAAGCTCGGATACCTGCTTGAGATGGATTAGGGGGGTGTTACCAATAAGGTCGGGCATTGACTTAAACGTGGGCAAAGACATGTTCTACTCCATAATTCACTATCCTAATGGTATAGGGGGCGGACGGTAGCGGCAATGCTAATTATAAAATGGCGCTATGCTAAGATAATGAGTCATTATTGTTAATGATAAGCGGTACTTAGGAAACCGGATGTTGAAAAGTATATTGCGACTATTAGTTTGCCTGGTGTTCTTCATCGGTGGGATTGGCCATTTTCTCTTGGCCGAGGATTTTGCCGGAATTGTGCCGCCGATATTGCCCTGGCCTATGCTAATTGTGTGGCTTACGGGTTTGTTAGAGCTCCTGCTTGTGGTCGGTATACTTTGGCCTGCGCAGCGCCGTCTGGCAGGAAAGCTTGCCGCAGTTTATTGTCTGTTGGTTCTACCAGCGAATATTTATCAGGCGCTTAGCGATGTGCCTATTTTTGGTGGGCCGGTGGCGCCCGAGTTATTGTGGTTGCGCATTCCGCTGCAGTTTGTTTTGATCGCCGCAATTTTGTGGTCGACGAATGATAATCCAAAGGCATTGATCCAGTCGCCCAGCGGTGACGTATAAAAGCATAACAAGGGGTTCATAAATGGCAGAACTTGCCGAGGAGCAAGCGCGAACAGGTGCATTTTGGGCCGACTGTGTAGAGTGTATTGCCGAAAAGCGGGATAAACACAGTTTTATGCTGTTGTTTGATCATTTTTCACCGCGAGTAAATGCCTATTTACTGGGGCAAGGTGCGGAATCATCGATGGCGGAAGATTTAAGCCAAGAGGCTTTGCTCGCCCTTTGGAATAAGGCCCATTTATATTCTCGCGACAAGGCTGCGGTGAGTACCTGGTTGTTTCGCGTCGCCAGAAATTTGTGGATTGATCGCCTGCGTAAGCAGCGCGGTATTGCCTACGAGTCAGATGAGAATCTTGCCGAGACAGTTGACGATGACGCGCGCCTAAATGCCGATGGTGAACGTTTAAAAGCGGTATTAGATACCTTGCCTCAGAACCAGGCTCAAGTTGTCTACAAATCGTATTATGAGGGCAAGAGCCACAGTGAAATTGCTGAGGAGACCGGCATGCCCCTAGGTAGCGTTAAATCAAGCTTGCGGTTGGCAATGAAGGCCTTTCGTCAGCATTTTGGAGAAGGCGGCTTATGAGCCAAATTGAGCATCACCCAAATCAAGAAACTATATTGAGCTATGCAGCCGGTTCACTACCGGCAGCCTTAGCCATTGTAGTGGGCTGTCACTTACAGTATTGCCCCGCCTGTCGCGTTAGCGTCAATGCCGGAGAGGCGTTGGGTGCCGATTTAATGATGGAGTTGTCGCCGCAGACACTTTCAACACGTGCGCGGGAAAGCGTGCTTGCGCAACTGGATATGGACTTACGTGAAGTCGCGGAAGTAAGTCAATCGAGAGTGTTGGAAGCTGCCGAAAACGCTTCAGTGAATGTGGGTGCACCGGAAGCAATCCCACGGTTATTACATCAGTTTTTGCAAGAAGACAGCTTCGATGCTCTGCCATGGAAAAAGACCTTAGCACCGGGACTTAAGCAGATAATCATAAATTGCGATGAAGGGGATGTGCGTTTGTTGCGTATCGCGGCAGGTAAGAAAATGCCGGTACACAGTCACCGTGGTAGTGAAATCACCATGATTTTACGCGGTGGTTATAGCGACAGTTTGGGCAAGTTTAACGCCGGCGATGTTGCTGATCTGGATAGCGCGACGGAGCATCAACCTGTTGCCGATAGTGATGAGGATTGCATCTGCCTTGCGGGGATGGATGCGCCGCTGGCATTTCGCGGTTGGTTAGCACGTTTAATGCAGCCAATTGTTGGTATGTAATTCCGGTACTCACGGTATGAAAAACGGCAGCCTAGGCTGCCGTTTTCGCGTAGAACACGTCGATAATTAATACTCGAAGATCAAGTCTATACCGTAGCTAAGTGGGTCGCCCCAGATGACGCTGCGGTCACTGTGGGGAAGGTTGTCAATGGCAGTGATCTCAAACTCTTCGTCAGTTAAGTTTTTACCCCAGATTCCAATATTCAGTCTGCTGCGCTTGCCTAGTGGTATTTCGTTTAAACTAAGCCGCCCATTCACTAAGCTGTAGTCGCTAATATAGGTATTTGGCGTGTTGAATGAGCGTGAACCACCATTGCGATTGTCCATGAAATTATAACTTAGGTTCATCGACAAATTTCCCCAATCCATACTCGCTATCGTCCAGTCTGCGGCCGCGGTATAGGAGTTTTTGGGCGCTGAGAAAAACACAAAACTATCGGTAAGATCATTGCCAAATTCGTCCTCTGCCTTGGTAACCTCCGCATCTAAGTAGGCATAATTAAACATCAGCATAACGTTCTGGCTTGGTAAAAAGGTGATGTCGGCTTCAAATCCTTGCATGGTTGCTTCACCTGCATTGGTAACCTTGGTGTCGGCAATCGTGCCTGACAAAATAAAGTTCAGCTGCATTTCGGTGTATTCGCTGGAAAAGACGTTGGCGTTAATCCGCAGGCGGCGATCGAGCAATTCACTTTTGATACCTAGCTCGATAGATGCAACATGCTCCTCATCAAAGCCATCGGCGAAACCGAAACCGTAGACGTTGCCGTCAGGCGCTTCGGTGGCCGTGTCGTCGCCTTTACCTGGGGTGCCGGGCGCTTCGCCAGTGCTGCCGCGTTGAGGGTCGCGGGTGTTGAAACCACCAGATTTGTAGGCTTGAACAAACTTGCCGTAGACATTGATGTCGTCGGTGATGTCAAACTCAGCGATAAAACTAAACGAGGAATCGTCAAAGTCTTTCTGGGCGTGCACATTGTCAAAGGCGCGGTCACCTGGAACCAGAAATCCACCCTGCGCCAGAATTGGCGATAAGGTTCCGAGGTTTTCCATGTCGATGGCCATGTCTAACTCACGGATTTCGAGGTAGGTTTTATCCGTTTGGTTTTTCAGCGCCTCGCGTTCATCTTGGGAGTAACGTGCGCCAAAGGTGAGATGCATGCGCTCATCAAAAAACTTAGGTGTCCAAGTGAACTGACCATAAGCGGCTATTGCAGTATTTTTGATGTCGTAGCGCTGGGACACCATATTCACTAAGTGAACATCGCCTGCGTCCAGTAAAACGGAGCCCAGGGCGGCACCTAAGACCGGGACAGGGATAACACCATCGCTAATTTCTGAACTGAACTGGTGGTGCAGTGGACTGTTGTTTTCGGTTGCCTCTTCCTCGAAGTAATAAGCGCCAGTGATGTAGTCGATACTGCCATTGAGTAAGGTGCCGCTAAACTGAAACTCGTGTGAGAACTGCTCTTGGTTTATTTGCGGTACCACAAGTGGGAGGCAGTCTTCGCCAGTTTGCTCGCGCACTGACACGCCGCAGTACTCGTGGGAGTCAGTGCGGTAGTTTTCTGAACCGAGGCCGCCGCCAAGATCGGCGTAAGCGGCGTCATAGAGTTCGCGGTAGGCGCCAATATACTTGAACTGGGCATTTTCAAAGGACTTGGTCAAAATCAGTGAGTGGCCCTCGATTTGGGTTGCTGAGGCCTCCATCGGTCTCGCTGTGGCCATTTCGTCGAAGCGATCTTCACTGTGTTTGGATTGGCTAACAGAATATTCCCGTACCGGCTCCGCTTGGCCTTTATTTTGGACGCCGGGGCGAATCGACTGGTACATATAATTGTAATATTCGTAGTCGGAATTATCGTAGGCATAATCGAGGGTGAGCGAGTCACTGATGTCCCAGCGCAGATCGATTCGATAGCCCGACACGTCCTTGTCGCCGAAATCGCCACCGGGTCCGGTGTTTTCAATGAAACCGTCCATTTTAGTGCTTAAATAGGCGACCTTGGCGGCGAGGGTGTCACCTAAGGGAATGTTGGCCGAGGTTTTTGATGTGAATAAATTGCGGTTACCCACTGTAAACTTTTGCTTTAACTCAAACTCCTCAACTGTTGGCCGCTTGGTGATCAAATTAATTGCGCCGCCTGTCGTGTTGCGGCCATAGAGTGTGCCTTGGGGGCCCCGCAGTACTTCTATACGCTGTAATTCCGCGACATCTAATGCCGTGCCGGTTGAGCGCGCAATATAAACACCATCGACGTAAATACCGACCGGGGGGTCTTGGGTGACCTGAACGTCGGAAATGCCTACACCACGAATGAATATACGCAAGGTCGCATTGTTAATGGGGAAGGGTTCTATGGTGAGGCTAGGTACCTTCGACCCGATATCGCCTAAGCTACTGATACCGTCAATTTCTAAGCGTTCTTCACCAAAAGCGGTGAGTGATATAGGCGTATCTTGCAGTGATTCGGCTTTTTTCTGCGCCGTGACGATCACTTCTTCTAGGGCGTAGCCTGATTTTTTGGCTTCGGCGAAGCTGTTACAGCTAATTACGGTTGTTAGGGCGCAAAGCCCTGCAGTATAGGGGGAAATTTTCTTCACGTAGTCGCTCCGTTTCGGATCGTTATTGTTATTCAAGCTTGCTAAGTTAAAACATATTAACTTTAAAATTACAATTATCCATATTCTGTATAGTAGGTGTAGCGAGTAATAGCAGGGCTATGTGGTCGTGTTTCTTGTGATTTTTGTTGGAAGTGAATTTATTAATTATTTGTAATGTTTTGGCTTGTGGTGGAAATGTTTGTTCTGAATTCCGCATTGATTAAGTGTTTGTGGGATCTTTTTGTTGCTACACGTAAAAATTGTCTTTAATTATTCGTGTTTTCTGCTTTGGGTATTCCGGTTTGTAGTGGAGAATTACCCGGTCGATATTTTGATGTTGAGCGATATCAGAGCCACCAAGGTTTGCTTAGGTGCGAAATGGGACGCTCATTGCCTTCCGTTTGGGAAAGCCTATTTGCAAGTAGCCAGTAGACGCGCGGGTTTATTGTCAGGCCGCAATGGCTTCCATTGATTTTAATGTGGTTCGCCCCGGCACTGCCGGGCAGTGTAGCTTCAGCTGGGGCAACAAGTCCGTCTGACGCACTGTAAATTATGGTGGTGGGGACAGTGCGGGGCTTTTCGCTGTTTGGGTTTTTCCATGCTTGTAAGCCGGCCTCTAAATTTGGGTCGGCATTATCGCCGCGATAAGCTCTTTGCATTAAAGACCACGCGGCAGTGCCCCGTGGATCGCCATGTGGAGTGCCAAGGGTAATGGCTTGGCGAATTAAGTCAGGAAATTGTTGTGCGAGGTGGTCTACGTAAAGCCCGCCGAGACTCCAGCCCACTAGACTGAGTTTGCGGCCGTGTTCAGTATAAATTTGCTCAATTCTGCCTTGTAATTTGTCGAGCTTTTCTTGGCGAAATGCCAAGGCGTCAGCGATGTTGTGCAGGCGCCTATTCGCGATGTTTCTGCCACAATCCCATGTTTTGCCTGAGAAGTTCTGGCCACTTAGCCATCGCCTAAGCATTGCGGTGCTACCGTCACCACCGCCAAAGCCGGGAACAATGAGCACGGGGTGGCCGTCACCTTTTGCCGCTCGGCGCAGTAGCGGCAGGGTCAGCAGTAAGGCCTGCCCTTCTAGCGCTGCGCGCGGCAGATCACTTAGGGTATGCTTAAGTTTGGGAGGCTTTGGTGGCGCCTTTTGGTATGACTTCATTAAATATGCTCAATTGAATGGCAACATTATTATTGGATTTAATGATGGTCAGTCGGCGCAAATAATACGGTTGCGGCCAGATTGCTTAGCGGTATACAGCGCCTTGTCAGCGCGCTCAAAGAAGGCGTTTTGGTTGATGTCGCGACTGCGATTAAATTGCGCTATGCCAATACTGACCGTCATGTCGACCTTTGTATCATCGTTGAGTACGGTGGGTTGAAATTGTATAGCTGATCTGACGCGTTCAGCGACGCCCCATGCTTCGTTGACATCGGTAGAGGGCAGTAAAATGACAAACTCTTCACCGCCGTAGCGGCCAACTTGATCATATTCGCGCAGATTGGTATTTAAAATATTGACTACATGTTTTAGTGCAACATCGCCGGCGGCGTGACCGTAGGTATCATTTACCGCTTTAAAGTGATCGATATCGAGCACCATGATGGAAAACGCGCTGCGCTTGCGGGTTGATTCGGCGATGCTATTGGTAAATAGCTCGTCGATCATTCTGCGATTCCAGCATTGGGTGAGGGCATCGCGCGAGGCGAGCTGATTGAGTGTCTGTTCAAGGCGTACAATTCGGCTGCCAGCGGCAATTCGCACTTTGAGTACGCGATGGTCAAAGGGTTTGCTCAAAAAATCGTCGGCACCGGCTTCCATCGCTTCTATGATGGCTTCATTACCTTCTTTGCCGGTAAGCATTAAGATGTAAAAAAATTGGCCATCTTCGCGTTTGCGTATGGTTTTGCACAGTTCGGGGCCACTCATTCCGGGCATTGACCAATCAATAACCAGTAGGTGGGGGGCGTTATCAGCTTCAAGTTTTTTGAGTGCCTGATCGCCGTTTTCGGCAAGGATGGGCACAAAGCTCCACTCTTCTAGTGCGGCGCTCAAGGCGAGTCGGGTTACTGCGTCATCGTCGACTATCAGCACATCCATAGAGAGTTATAGTCCTGCCATCTGTTTTAATTCTATGATTAGCGTGTTTAGCTTTTCTTTTGCAGTGAGCCAGTCTTGTTGCCACTGCGCTGCATCATGTTCTAGGGCGTTGCGTTCTAGGGCGCCAACCTCTTGATAATAGCTTGAATTGGCGAAATTACCGAGCGCACTTTTTAGTCGGTGCACATTATCAGACAATGCCTTTTTGTCGCCTTGCTTAAACGCGTGCTCAACGGCGTTGATCATATCAGGAAGTTCACTGAGAAACAGTTGCGCTAGCGCCGTGATCAGTTTTGTTTTGTTCTGGGTAATATCCTGAACGCGGAGAGGATCCAGTATCATATCGTCCCTAGCTTACAACAGAGTTTTTTGCATGATGCCCGAATTTCACCGCTTTTTCACTGCTTTTAAAATACTGGGCGGCTTAAGCAAATATTGGTTTGGAGCGTGGTGTGCTGTGGGGTGTCGGCTGGTGAGTGCAGGTATAGGTCTGAGCGACGGATAAGCCTGGCTATGATTGGTTCAGGCTCAGGGTGCCATCGCTAGTGGCTTAAAGCCGTCGCACTGAGTACCAAGGCAACGCAAAGTGCAACCGTGGGTAGTGTGCCCAAGCCTGAGGCGCTGGTTAATACGACCAAGGCGATATTACCAATCAAAGGTATGCTGAGGTTAATACTCTCTGACTTTGCCATATCACTGCTCCTTGGATTCTTTGAGGTTTCTGTAAATAAGTAACTGATGGACGTAGTATAGGCGCCTGTTTTCAAGGATATGAGTGGAGTTTATACCTACTCAATTGCCTCATGTGCCTATGTTTCCAGATGATCCTCGTTTTTTTGGGCGTGTCTTTTAGGTAGTGAAGCGTGTTGCCGCCATTGGAGTGATATACGTGATTGAAATAAATGGACTGTCAGCGATTGATCCTTGGTTGATATTGCTATTGTTGGTTGTTGGTCTTGTTGCTGGGGTGATTAATACCTTGGCGGGCGGCGGCTCTAATCTCACCCTGCCTGCATTAATGGTTATGGGTTTACCTGCTGACGTTGCAAATGCAACCAACCGGGTTGGCGTTCTATTGCAGTCATTGACCGGCGTACGGGACTTTGATCAGCATGGGCAGTTGCCACGCGCTGACCTCTGGTCGGTGTTGAGGCCGACGTTGATGGGTTCTGCTTTTGGCGCTGTCGGAGCAGCATTTGCGCCGGTCGCCTATCTGAAGCCTGTATTGCTTATGGTGATGGTGGGCATGGCGCTGATTATTTTAATAAGTCCGTCGGTGATTGCGCCACCGCCCGGAACTGCTGTTCGGCATGTAAACGACAGTCCCAAAGCGTTCTGGGGCTTGTTCGCTGCAGGTGTCTATGGCGGTTTCGTGCAGGCGGGGGTCGGCTTCGTATTAATTGCTACGTTGGCGGGTACATTGCGTTATGACTTGGTGAAGACGAATGCGTTAAAGATGCTGTGTGGTGCAGCCCTGACTATTGTCGCCTTGGCGGTCTTTATCTGGCAGGGCCTAGTTGCCTGGGTGCCGGGTCTTATTCTTGGCGTCGGCTCTATAATTGGGGCGAAAGTTGGGGTTCGTTTGGCGCTCAAGGCCAGTCAGCGTGGATTGAAATGGTTTTTATTTGTGATGACGGTCGTTGCCAGTATTTCTGCCATGCTGAGTTAATCGTCGATGCGGCCACGTAGAGATTTAATTTTCCCGCGCTGTGTTTTGCTGTCCATACGCCGCCGTTGCGAGCCTTTAGTGGGTTTGGTCGGTCTGCGCGATGGCAGGACTTTGGTGGCCTCAATAATCAGCTCGCGCAGGCGTTGGAGTGCGTCGTCGCGATTTTTTTCCTGGGTTCGGTATTGCTGGGCCTTAATAATGATTACGCCGTCCTTGTTAATGCGTTGATCGTTCCGGCTAAGTAGGCGTTGCTTGTGGAACTCAGGTAGGGATGAGGCCTTAATATCAAAGCGCAAGTGGATGGCCGAGGAGACCTTGTTGACGTTCTGGCCACCCGCACCTTGTGCTCGAATAGCGGTGAGCTCGATTTCATCGTCGGAGAGGCTGAGGCCAGTGGATATTTCAAACACAGTGAAAATTCTCAATCTAAAGAGTGCCAGTCTAGCAGCTTGGCTACGAGACTGGAAAAGCCCATATTCAGCGCTAAGTAAGCCTGCTTTTTGAGGTTCCCCCGCGGGCCAGCCTCAGTTACAATGTTTTTAATTCTAATTTTGAGTGATGAGTTTACGAAAATGGTGCATAAGGCCCGCATAACACTGCTGTGTGATTGCCGTCGATGGCGATGGTAGCTATTGCAAAAGCAAACTGGCAAACCAACCCACCATTTTTAAGGATTTATCATGCAAGCCCAGCGATATAATGAACTGGCGCAGCAAAGCTATAACCGTATACCGGTTTATCGCGACGTGCTAGCCGACCTCGATACCCCTCTCAGTGCCTATCTGAAACTCGCCGCCGAGCCGTACAGCTTTTTGTTTGAATCGGTTCACGGTGGAGAAAAATGGGGCCGGTACTCCATAATTGGCCTTGGCGCGCGCACGGTATTGCGAGCGGAAGGCCTGAACGTCACCATTCACCGCGATGGTAAGTTAATCGAATCGGCGCACTGCGAAGACCCGCTCACTTTTGTGGAGGCATTTCAGGCTCGTTTTAAAGTGCCGGATATCGACGAGCTACCTGCCTTTTATGGCGGCTTGGTTGGCTATTTTGCCTACGACTGCGTGCGCTATATTGAGCCCAAATTAATGGCCACCACGCCGCCAGACGTACTCGGCACACCCGATATTTTGTTGATGGTGTCTGAAGAACTGCTGGTTTTCGATAATCTCTCGGGCATTGTTAAAATCATCACCCACGCTGACCCAGCAGATAGTATGGCCTACGGTAAGGCGCAGGAACGTCTTGATTCCTATGAACAGATGCTGCGTGGATTGTCGCCTATGTTACCGGCGTTGAATTTGAATGCTGATGGCGTTGCAGAAACGGATTTCGTGTCGAGCTTTGGCGAGGATAATTTCAAAGAGGTTGTCGAAAAAGTTCGGGACTACGTTTTGGCCGGGGATACCATGCAGGTGGTTCTGTCTCAGCGTTTGAGTATTCCGTTTAGCGCCTCACCACTGAATTTCTACCGCGCTCTGCGCCACCTTAATCCCTCGCCGTATATGTACTATCTCAATTTGGGCGATTTCCATATTGTCGGCTCTTCTCCAGAAATTCTAGCGCGCTTAGAACACGGCGAAGTGACAGTAAGGCCGATAGCGGGGACCCGTCGACGCGGTCATAACGACGCGGAAGATTTGGCTTTGGAAAAAGAGCTATTGGCTGATCCCAAGGAAATAGCCGAGCATCTCATGTTGATTGACCTCGGTCGCAATGATGCCGGCCGGGTTGCTAAGACCGGCACGGTAGAGCTCAGCGACAAAATGGTGGTTGAGCGGTATTCCCACGTGATGCATATTGTGTCCAATGTGCGCGCACAGGTACGGGATGGCATTACCGCTATGGATGTCCTCCGCGCGACACTGCCAGCTGGCACTCTGAGCGGTGCACCTAAAGTGCGGGCGATGGAAATCATCGACGAACTCGAACCCGTTAAACGCGGTGTATACGGTGGTGCCGTGGGCTATTTGAGTTGGAATGGCAATATGGATACTGCCATCGCGATACGTACCGCGGTGATTAAGGACGGTCAGCTGCATATTCAGGCCGGTGCGGGTATTGTTGCCGACTCCCAGCCGCGACTGGAGTGGAAAGAAACCATGAACAAGGCGCGAGCGGTTTTTAAAGCGGCGTCAATGGTGCAGAGCGGTGTGGCTAACAAAAAGGAGGCGTCATAATGTTATTAATGATCGATAATTACGACTCCTTTACCTATAACGTGGTGCAATATTTCGCTGAACTGGGCGCTGACGTTAAAGTCGTGCGCAACGACGAACTCAGCATTGCCGAGATCCAAGCCTTGGCGCCCAGCCATCTCGTTATCTCACCCGGCCCATGTACTCCGAATGAAGCAGGAATATCCATGGCCGCGATTGAAGCCTTCGCCGGCAAGATACCGGTGCTGGGTGTCTGCCTAGGTCACCAGAGTATTGGCCAGGTGTTTGGTGGAAAAATAGTTCGGGCGCGGCAAGTAATGCACGGTAAAACCTCACCGATGCATCATCACAGTAGTGGTGTGTTCAGTGGTTTGAATAACCCCTTGGTGGCAACCCGTTACCATTCGCTTGTTATTGAAAAAGCCACATTGCCGGACTGTTTGGAAATAACCTCCTGGACTCAGCTTGAGGATGGCAGCGTCGATGAAATTATGGGCGTGCGCCACAAAACGCTCGACGTTGAGGGTGTGCAATTTCACCCTGAATCGATTTTATCTGAGCAGGGCCATGAATTGTTTAAGAACTTCTTGGAGCGCGGCGCATGAGTATGACGATAAAAGAAGCACTGGGTCGAGTTGTCCAGCACCTCAGTTTAACGACTGAAGAAATGGCGGCAGTCATGCGCGAAATCATGACGGGCCAGTGCAGCGACGCTCAAATAGCCGCTTTTTTGATTGCGCTGCGCATGAAGAGCGAAACCATTGATGAGATTGAAGGTGCCGCAAAAGTAATGCGAGAACTGGCGACGCCAGTCGATATTAGCGGTCTAGATCATGTGGTCGATATTGTCGGCACCGGTGGTGATGGCGCGAATTTATTTAACGTTTCATCGGCAAGTACCTTTGTGATCGCCGCGGCGGGCGCGAAGGTGGCCAAGCACGGTAATCGCTCGGTCTCGTCCAAAAGCGGCAGCGCGGATTTGTTAGAGGCGGCGGGTATTCAGCTCGATCTCGACGCTGAGCAAGTGGGTCGCTGTATACGCGAAGTCGGTGTTGGCTTTATGTTTGCTGTTAATCACCATAAAGCGATGAAATTTGCGATTGGTGTACGCCGCGAAATTGCCCAGCGAACGATCTTTAATATCCTTGGCCCGCTGACAAATCCGGCGGGTGTGAAGCGCTTGGTGTTGGGCGTGTTTAGTTCTGAGTTGTGCCGCCCGTTGGCTGAGGTGCTTAAGCGTCTCGGCGCTGAGCATGTGATGGTTGTTCATGCCAAAGATGGTTTGGATGAGATTAGCCTGGCCAGCGCAACCGAGGTCGCCGAGCTTAAAAATGGCGTAATTACTGAGTACTTGCTAACGCCGGAAGATGTTGGGATTGAGAGTCAGAGTTTACTGGGTTTGGCTGTGGCCGATAGCGCCGAGTCGCTGGCCTTAATCCGTGATGCATTAGGTAAGCGCAGCACTGCAGCAGGGAAGAAAGCCGCCGATATAATTGCCCTTAATGCGGGTGCCGCGCTGTATGTTGCCGGCGTAGTAAATTCTCTGAAAAATGGCGTGGCATTGGCGGAAGACACAATACATGGTGGCCAGGCATTGGAAAAAATGGGTGAATTAGCGGCGTTTAGTCAGGGCTTGGTTGGTGGAGCCAGCGCATGAGTTCAATATTAAACACGCCAACTATCTTAAAGAAGATCATTGACCGTAAGCGCGAAGAAGTTGCCGAGCGTAGTGCTAGTATCACTATCGCCATGCTTAAAGAGCACATTAAAACAGCTTCCGCGCCCCGTGGATTTGTCCGGGCCATGGAAGCTAAATTGGCGGCGGGTCAGTCGGCGGTGATCGCCGAAATCAAAAAAGCGTCGCCCTCCAAAGGTGTGATTCGTGAAGACTTTCGTCCAGCTGATATAGCGGCAAGCTATGAGCGTGGTGGTGCTGCTTGTTTGTCAGTGCTTACCGATGCTGATTTTTTTCAGGGTTCAGAAGCCTGCCTGCAGCAAGCGCGAGCGGCCTGCTCGTTGCCGGTGATTCGTAAGGATTTTATTGTTGATCCTTATCAAGTATACGAAGCCCGAGCGATTGGCGCCGATTGCATCTTACTTATTGCTGCGGCGCTTAACGATGCCGATATGGCGAGTTTGAATGACTTGGCCGCTAGCTTGGGTTTGGATGTTTTAATTGAAGTGCATAACGCAGAAGAGTTACTGAGGACCTTGCCGTTAGGTAATCGCCTTGTCGGCATAAACAATCGCAATTTGCATAATTTTGAAACCACTTTGCAAACAACCTTTGATTTGCTGCCCGAAATTGGTAGTGAGTTTTTGGTGGTGACTGAGAGCAGTATTCATACCGCGGCAGATGTTGCGGCAATGCGCGCACAAGGTGTAAATGCATTTTTGGTGGGTGAAGCGTTTATGCGCGCGGATGAGCCTGGTGATAAATTGGCGGAGTTGTTTAGCTGAGAGGCCGCTGAACGCTGGATGGGAGACGGCAAACGCTAAGACTGGTGCTTTGCCGCCGAGCATTAGGCGAAACCTAGCGTGTACCAAACACGACCATGGTCTTACCTTTTACGTTGACCAAGCCCTGTTCTTCTAGGGTTTTCAAAACCCGGCCAACCATTTCTCGTGAACAACCGACAATTCGGCCAATTTCTTGGCGAGTGATTTTAATTTGCATGCCGTCCGGGTGAGTCATTGCGTCGGGTTGTTTGCAGAGATCCAGCAGGGTGCGAGCTACGCGGCCGGTAACGTCTAAAAAGGCGAGATCGCCGACTTTACGCGTGGTTAAGCGCAGGCGTTTAGCCATTTGTCGGCCCAACGCCAGTAATATATCGGGATATTGTTCGCTGAGCTCGCGAAACTTGGCATAACTAATTTCAGCTATCTCGCACTCTGTGCGGCTTTTGACGAGTGCGCTGCGGGTACTTGGGCTGTCTTCATCGAATACACCCATTTCGCCAAAAAAATCGCCTTTATTTAAGTAAGCGACAATCATCTCGCGACCTTCGTCGTCTTCAATGATAACGGTGACTGAACCTTCGGTAATATAGAACAGCGCGTCGCTGTCATCTCCGGCATAAATCAGGGTGCTTTTGCTCGGATATCTGCGCCGGTGACAGTGCGCGAGGAAGCCTTCTATATTTGCAATTTCTGGTTTTATTGGGTTTAACACGGTTGTAAGGTCTCTTGATCTAGCAGAATGTCCAATGCCTTTGTTCCAAGTCTAAGTATGACCTGCTTTGACGTTGATGGCGAGGCCGTTGGCCTAAGCTTATGATAAGCTTAGGCCAAATTATGAGAGTCGCAAAGAGGACACAATGAAAGCAACGGTAAAGTGGGTTGATGGTGCAATGTTCCTAGCTGAGTCTGGCAGTGGCCACTCGGTTGTCATGGATGGGCCAGAAGACCATGGCGGTCGTAATATGGGCGTTCGGCCCATGGAAATGTTGTTGCTTGGTATGGGTGGCTGTGCGTCCTTTGATGTAATGAGCATGCTTAAAAAATCGCGGCAAGATGTCGCTGACTGCCGCTGCGAATTACAAGCTGAGCGCGCCGACGCGGTGCCTGCCGTTTTTACCAAAATACATCTGCACTTTGTGGTGAGCGGTAAAGGCTTAAAAGAAGCGCACGTAAAACGCGCTGTTGAGCTGTCTGCCGAAAAATACTGTTCTGCATCTATTATGATGGAAGCGGCCGGTGTTGATGTGAGCCACAGCTATGAGATCGCAGGCGAGGAGTAAACGATGTTAAGCCGGCCCAAAGCCCATGGCGGTTTGCGACACCTTGCGCTGTTCGTCGCAAATTTTGATGAGACCCTGCAATTTTATACCGATTTGCTCGGTATGGTCGTGGAGTGGCAGCCAGACCCCGATAATATTTACCTGTGCTCGGGCTGTGACAACCTCGCGCTGCACCGCTATCTAGGCGGTGAGCGACCGGTGGCCGGGCAGCGTCTTGATCACTTGGGCTTTATTATTAACGACATCGATGATGTTGATGCATGGCATGCTTTTCTGCAGGAAAACGGTGTACCTATTAAAGCTGCGCCTCGCACGCATCGCGACGGGGCGCGCAGTTTTTACTGTTTGGACCCCGACGGTAATTTGGTGCAGATGATTTATCATCCGCCGATCGCCGGTAAATGCTGAGGATTTATTTACGCTAACATTGGGCGTCGCAACGGTGGCTTAAGCTTAGCGTTTATTTTGTGATCAACACGAACAGCGATGCAGTTTCCCGCTATCCATATTGAGCATGGTCATTTCCCGTCCCCATACACAGCCGCTATCCAATGCGATAATGTCGCTGCGGCCGGTCTGGCATTCGAGCGCAGCCCAGTGGCCAAAGATGAGTGTTTCACTTCGGCTACTTGGTTCTTGCAATTCGAACCATGGTCGGTAGCCGTCAGGAATGTCGGCGAGTGCACCTTTAAACCCTAATTCTAGTTTACCTTCAGCAGTGCAGATACGCATACGGGTGAGGTGGTTGGTGATGGCGCGCAGCCGGGGCAGCCCTGTTAGGCTGTCGTTCCAGTATAGGGGGTCGTCACCATACATCTCATTAAAAAACTCATCGGCATTTGGGCTTTGCAATACGGCCTCTAGTTCGTGACTCAAGCTGAGGGCTTGTTCACTGCTCCAGTTTGGCGGTATTCCCGCGTGGCTCATGAGATAGCGACCATCGTCTGAGCGAATTACTAGCGCTTGTTGCAGGAGCCAATCCATAAGTTGCGGGCAGTCTGGCGCGCTGAGTAAAGACTTGAGGCTGGGATGACGTCCGCGGTCAGTTGCGCCTCTGGCGAGCGCGATACAGTGGAGGTCGTGGTTGCCCAGGGTGATTTTTAGGCTGTCACGAATTGCGTAGAGGTAGCGTAGGGTTTCTAGGGAATCTGGGCCTCGATTAACGAGGTCTCCGACCAGCCATAGCTCGTCATTTTGGGGGTTAAAGCCAACGTCTGAGAGTAGGCATTGCAGGGGTTTTAAACAGCCTTGTAAATCCCCCACGGCGTATCTGCTCACGATGTTGGCCTCCTTGATTTGTCGGCTTTTCGCTTAAGTATCAGTGCAAGGCCGAGGGCCGAACAAGCGAGAATATCCCAATGGGCGCAATAAATGGTCGGCCGGAGGCGCTGATCATTTCATAGCTGCCTTCCATGGTGCCGACTGCTGTGTCTATTACTGCACCAGAGGTATAGCTGAATGATTTTCCGGGTTCAATTAATGGTTGCTTGCCGATGACCCCTTCGCCTTGAACCTCTTGAACGTGGTTGTCACCGTCAGTAATAATCCAGTGACGATTGATTAGGCGGACCGCTTCGTCGCCGGTATTACGAATGGTGATGGTGTAGGCAAAGGCAAAACGCTGTTCTTCCGGCACCGATTGATCAGGCAGAAACTGGCTTTCGACCTGAATTTCGACTGGGGCTGATTCTGGCATTTATTACTCCGCAGTATTGTTGTCATGCGCGTCACCAACGGCGTTGGCGATCGTCACATAGCTTTCTAGGCTGACGTTTTCTGGTCTAACACCGGGGTCGATGCCCAGCGCTTCTAATTCGTCGCTGCTGATTAAACCTTTAAGCGTATTGCGCAAGGTTTTGCGTCGCTGATTAAACGCGTCGCGAACCACTCTTTGCAATAGCTTGACGTCTTTAGCCGGGAAGGGAAGCTGGGCATAGGGCGTTAGCCGGACAATAGCGGATTGTACCTTAGGTTGGGGTGAAAATGCTTCGGGAGGCACATCGAATAGCGACTCAATCGCGCAATAATACTGTGCCATGATGCTGAGGCGGCCATAGGTTTTGCTGCCTGGGCCAGCAGCGAGGCGCTCGACGACTTCCTTTTGCAGCATAAAATGCATATCGCTAATGCAGTCGTGGGCGCTGAGTAGGTGGAATATTAATGGCGTGGAAATATTGTAGGGAAGATTGCCTACAACCCGCAGCTTTTCTGTGCCCGCTAGCGCGCCGATATCAAACTTCAGCGCATCGCCTTGATGTATTTGGAAATTATTGCGCCCCGAAAATTTGTCTTCCAATATTACGACCAGATCACGGTCGATTTCGATTACGTCTAAGTGGCAGTCGGTATCGAGAATTGAGGCGGTAATTGCGCCCTGACCAGGGCCGATTTCTAGCAAGCGTTGACCGGCTAGGGGGCTTATGGCACGAACAATACCGCGGATAATACCTTGGTCGGTTAAAAAGTTTTGCCCGAAGCGTTTACGCGCGCGGTGTGGAGCTGGGGATTGCATTACAGGTGTTTCCTACTGTGCCGAGTCATTTCAATTGCACTGGTGAGTGCGGCGGTAAAACTACCGCAGTCGGCAGTGCCGCTTCCGGCTAAATCAAGTGCGGTACCGTGGTCTACTGAGGTTCTAATAATGGGCAGGCCGAGCGTGATATTCACTGCGCGGCCAAAGCCTTGGTATTTTAACACCGGTAGGCCTTGGTCGTGGTACATCGCTAATACCGCGTCGCACTGGGCTAAGTGGCGGGGTGTGAAGGCGGTATCGGCGGGCAGGGGGCCATCGAGGTGCCAGCCGCGTGCGCGCAACGTCTCAAGGCAGGGAATAATTGTGTCGATTTCTTCGCGGCCCATATGACCACCTTCGCCGGCATGGGGGTTGAGGCCCAATACCAAGATACGAGGTTGCTCGTAGCCAAACTGCGTTTGCAGGCTGTGGTGAAGAATCTCGGTGACACGTTGCAATGTGGCGGTGGTAATTGCCGCGGGTACCGCGCTCAAGGGTAGGTGAGTGGTAACCAAGGCAACCCGCAGTTGCTTTGTGGCTAGCATCATCACTACCTTGTCGGCAGCGCAGCGCTCTTCTAAGAATTCGGTGTGGCCGCTGAAGGGGATACCGGCATCATTAATGACTGATTTTTGTACTGGCCCGGTGACGAGTGCTTGGCAGTGATTGGCTAAGCAGGCATCGGTCGCCTCGCGCAGAGTAGCCAGCACATAAGCGGCATTGGCGGTGTTTAATTGCCCGGCTAGCGCAGCTTCGTGCAATGTAATGTCGACGACACGTAACTGACCGCTGCGATGAGGCTGGGCGGGCTTTGTGAAGTCACAGGGCAGGCATTGCAGAGGTAGGTTTATGGCGGCGGCGCGCTGCATTAACAGCGTGGGGTCGGCAAAAGCAACAAGCTCAACGTCGTAGTTATCTTGGGCGAGCTTTACAAGGAGTTCTGGACCAACCCCGGCAGGTTCACCGGGGGTAATGGCAATTCGCACGGGCATCAAATTTTAATATCGACAAAGGCCTCGCTGCGGATTTTGCGCAGCCAGATGTCCAATTCGTCGGCATATTTGCGTTCGTGGATAATATTGCGCGCAATTTGCTTGCGCATATCGGCGGTTACATCTTGATTGCGGCGCTCGACAACTTTAATAACATGCCAGCCATAATTAGAGACGATCGGCTCATGAATGTCGCCTGGATTGGTTTCATCCATCGCTTTTTGGAATTCAGGTACGAGTTGGCCAGGGGTCGTCCAGCCGAGATCACCGCCTTCTTGGGCAGAACCGATGTCTTCAGAATATTCCTTTGCTAGGTCGCGGAAGGACTCACCATTGAGGATGCGCTGGCGCAAGTCTTTCGCGAGGGCAATGGTTTGCGCTTCGCTGCGGATGGCAGAGGGCTTAAGTAGGATATGGCTGGCGCGAGTCTGCTTAACCATTTGTTTTACGCCGCGACTTTCTAATAGCTGGATGATGTGGAAGCCGCTGGCACTTTTGATGGGCTCAGAGACATCGTTGTCATTCATCGTTGCTGCGACGTCGGTGAATAAGGACGGGAGCTCAGTACTCTTACGCCAGCCTAAATCGCTAATGTTAAATGCATTGTTAGCGTTGTCGATGTTTTTACCCGTCCGCATTTTAGTGCTTAAGGATGTTGCTAAAGACTCTGCTTTCTGGCGCTCAGCGCTGCTTGCATCAGATGCGACCGGAATTAAGATGTGCGAGAAATGGTATTCTGGCGCTGTGCGCTGGCGACCTTCTTCGGATTTTAAAAAACTTTGAATTTCTTGGTCGCTGATTTGAATGCGTTGATTAACATTGCCCATTTGAACGCGCTGAAGAATCATTTCCTTAGAAATTTGCTCGCGTACGGCAAGATATGATGCGCCGCTTGCAGTCAGAGCTTGTTGAAACTGCGCTAACGTCAGGTTGTTGCTGGCGGCAATTCGCGCTACAGCGGCATTAAGCTCTTCGTCTTCTATTCTCAGGCCGTAGCGATTGGCAAGCTGTAGCTGAATGTTTTCTAAAATCAATAAGTCGAGAACTTCTTTGCGCAGTTGTTCAGGCGGCGGCCCCTCTTTTCCGGAGCGCTGGATATTGGCCTGGATACTTTCGATACGGGTATCGAGTTCGCTGGCTAGAATGATGTCGTCATCGACTATGGCAACAATTTTATCCAGCCATTTGGTTTCAGCCTGAGTCAGTGGTGCCAAAACCATGAGGAGCGTGGCGGTTAGGAGTTTGAGTAAACGCATATTATTCATCAGATAGGTAGCCAAAAATACTTTCCTTAAGAACACTGGTTACTGCGGTGCCAAGTCCACCCAGCCCTTTTAATTGAAATTCAATAAGTACCGCCGAGTTGTTGTCGGTACCGTTAGTGTTAGACCCACTATTGTCGTCGGGTTCCAACGCGCGCTGATAAACTACGCGACTGAGCCAGCAGCAATTTTGATATTCGGCGCCGATCAGGTTTTCTACTGGACGGTTATTCTCAAAATCGTATTGGGTCTTGGCGAACAACTTCCACTGACTATTAATTGGTAGACTCAGTGATGCGTCACCTTGCTTAATATTGTTTTCCAGTCCACCAAACTCATTGCCCTCGCGGCGAAAGGTATAGCCAATATTAAACAGTGCGCCATTGTCGCTGCGCTGATGGTAGCCCAGATTGCTCTGATTAAGCACCCCTTGCCGTGCATCATACAGAAGATCTACGCTGAACCAACGATTGTCGTCGGGTAATAGACGAAATTGTCCGGCAAAATCCGAGCTGCTGCTTTTGCGCACTTCGTCGCCGGGCAGCTGAACTTGGCCGTCGTCAAAATAATGCAGTTGGCCAATGCTGGCCGTAAGTACTTCGCGCCCAGCGGCATTGTTTATAAAGCGACTACTGACCCCGATGGCGACTTGATTCGCGTCGTCTAGCCGGTCATGACCGGTGAAGCGAGTGTCGCGGAATAACTGCTGATAGGTAAAGGTCAGTGCTGCGCTGTCAAAGTCGGGCTGATTGCTTTGCTCCTCGTACTCTGAATAGCGGTAAAACAATCGTGGTTCTAGTGTTTGTGTCCAATCTTGCTCGTTGATAGTGAGTCCACGTTCAAAATACAGGCCGCTGTCTACGGTCAGTTGACCGCTACTGGCGTTCGGATTGTCGTCGATACCGACTAAGTCCGCATCCTTTAGTTCGTAACTGACAACTCGACTTTTCATTGCAGGTTCTACAAACCCCCAGCGCCAGCGCATAGGGAAACTGGCTCCTGCGGTGGCGTAGATCCGTTGCCCCGTAACATTGGTACCGCCACGACTTAGGTTGTCTCGGTGATCAAAGTAGGTATATTCAATCTCCATGTTGGGTTCGAGCTGGAAGTTTTTTGCTGGCGACTGATAGTTTAGACTCAGTTGTGGCATTTTTTGATAGGGGTCATCAACGTCGGCAATTGTTTGATATTGCTGAACCTCTACGCGAGCAGTCCAGTAGTCTGAGCTGTAGTTCACCGCTGCTTGTTGGTTGAGGTGAGTGCTGCGCTTCACTGATAAATTAGCAAGGCCGAGATCGCTGAAATAGTCGTCGTCACTGACTTTGGTGTAGTCAATCTCGGTGCTCCAACTATCATTTATAAAGCCTTCTTCATTGATTCCGAGGAGCCAGCGGTTAATGTTTTCTTTATCATCATCTGGTAGGTAGCTGGTGTTGATAGCCCATTCGCTAAAGGAATTTAAATAGCGCAGTTCCGCTTCCAGTGCTTCACCGCGGTTTTCAATAAACCGCGGGGCAATGATTGCATCGTAATTCGGGGCCAGATTCAGATAGTAAGGTGTCGAGATATCCAAACTATTACTGGCGAGACCGATCGACGGGAATAGAAAGCCGGTGGCGCGGCGTTCATCAACTGGAAAGTTAAGGTAGGGGCTATAGAATACAGGGACATCATATACGCGAATGCTGGTGCCGCGCGCTACGCCGCGACCGGTATCGTAATCTAAAACAATACTGTCGGCATGAAGTGACCAGGTCTCATTGTCTGGGGTGCACTGTGTATAGCTGGCGCCTTCCATCTCAAAGCGACTGTAGTCTGGCCTGCCAATTCGTTCTGCAGTGCCGCGAGCGCCGGTCTGAAAGCTCAATATTTCGGCCTGCTGGAGTTCACCTAAACCGCGGTTGGTGTCGATTTGTGCAAATTGGCCGCGGAGTAGAATGCCGGGTTGCCGTAAGATGACATTGTCGCGGAGTAGTACCGTGCTATTGCTGCGATTGTATTGTGCATATCCGGCATCCAAACTGAGGTCGCCTTTGCGCAGTTGCACGTCGCCGGTCATGGTCGCTTTGCTGCCAAGCGATTCAATCGTGTCGGCGGAGACGTTTAGCGGTGCGCGAAGCGGGTCGCTACCAGCGCCCTCCCAATCTCGAGCTGGCTCGATAAAGCGGCCTTGGCAACCCGGTGTGAGACCGCAGCGCGCGGATTTACTTAGGTGGCTATTGGGCACCCAATGCCAATGCTGGTAGTAGGCGGGTAAATCGCTGATGTCGCCGCTGAGTGCCGTATTGCTGGTGTCACCACAGTTTTCCGGCAGCGTATTTTGCGCCAAACCGGCGCTGCAGGCGGTGGCGATAAAGAATAAAGTGGCTAGGCGAAACACTGACATTAGCTAATGATTTTATTCTGGCGGTGGAGCCCGGATTGGCGAAGGTGGATAATAAAGCATTCTCTGCTAGGATGCCCGCCTGAGCGCATAAAAGGCCGAAAATCTGGCTTTTGACGGAAACAAAAATGAATTATCCATTAAAAGAACTTCACACTTGGTGTTTGCAACAGCTCTCACTGGAGCCTGCCGACGCAGCAGCTGAGCTGGCGGTGGTGTCTGGCGACGCGAGCTTTCGCTGTTATTACCGCTTGTCTTTGGCCGCGGGGGGCAGTGTTATTGCGGTGCACGCGCCGCCGGACAAAGAAGACAATTTAGCCTTCGCTACGGTGCAGGCGCTACTGCACAGCAACGGCGCGAGAGTGCCGGCGCTGCTGGGTTGGGATAAGCCTAGGGGCTTTTTATTGCAGGAAGATTTTGGCGACCAATTGCTCTGGCCCTTATTAGTGAACAGTGCGGCGGCCGATCACTACTACCGGCAAGCGTTTAGCGCTTTGTTGGTCATGCAGCGTATTCCGGCGGATCAGCACAGTCTGCCTGAATATGACGAACTGCGGCTAACCGCCGAAATGACATTGTTTTCAGAGTGGTTTGTGGCTGGTTTGCTCGGCTATCAGCTCGATAGCGATGAGCTTGCAATGCTGCGGGAGGTCTTTTCACTACTGTGTCGTCGCGCGCTTGCACAGCCCCAAGTCTTGGTGCACCGCGATTTTCATAGCCGAAATATAATGGTACTGGCCGACGAACGGCTGGGGATAATCGATTTTCAAGACGCGGTGCAGGGGCCAATTAGCTATGATTTGGTGTCCTTGGTTCGTGATTGCTATATCCGTTGGCCAGATGAAATGGTCGATGAATGGATCGGCGTGTATCGGCAGATGGCGATACGGGCAGGCCTGCTAAAGGGAGTTGATGAGGCGGAATTCAGGCAAGATGTCGATTGGATGGGCTTGCAGCGTCATATTAAGGTGTTAGGTATATTTGCGCGCTTAAATTTGCGTGACGGCAAATCAGGCTATATGGCTGATCTGCCGTTGGTGTTGGAATACACCCTGAATATTGCCAGTCGCTACTCCGAGTTTGACCAATTCTTGCAGTGGTTTGAGCTTAAATTAATGCCGCTGATTTGCCAGCAAAGCTGGTTTAAGGACGCTGAGTGAAAGCCATGATATTGGCCGCCGGCTTGGGCACCCGCATGCGACCGCTGACTGATCGCTGCCCAAAACCCTTGCTGCGGGCTGGCGGCCGTGCGCTGATTGACTTCCACTTAGCCAAGCTCGCCGGGGTTGGCATTAGCGATGTCGTGGTCAACTGCTCGTGGTTGGCGGATCAATTACAAGATTATTTTAGGTCGGCGAATTGTCATGGCGTAGATGTTCAGCTTTCACGCGAAGCGCAGCCCCTAGAGACGGCCGGAGGCATTGTTCAAGCGCTACCTTTTTTAGACAGTGATGACGATACGCCATTTTTGTTGATCAATGGCGATGTTTGGACCGATTTTGACTTTAGCCAGCTGCTGGATTGCCATCCGGCGGCCGCACATCTTATTTTAATTGAGAACCCACCACACAATCCCGCGGGCGATTTCAGCCTGGCGCCTGATGGCTTGGTGTCAGAAAATTCTGGCGAAAAGTGCTACACCTTTTCGGGTATAAGTGTTTGGCGCCCCTCAATGTTTCGGAATTTAACGCCGGGTAAGCGCGCTTTAAAGCCGCTTATGCGGGCAGCAATAGCGCAAGGCAGCCTAAGCGCAGAAGTTTTCAGCGGCCACTGGTGGGATATTGGTACCCCGCAACGCTTGGCGGATCTGGATGAATTCCTCTCTAACGGCGGGGCTGGCTGATATAGTGCCTCGAATCCTGAAAATAACGACTTACAACTATACTCACCCTCAGCTTTAGGCTTTAAAATAGCGCCTCAATTTTACAGGACAGCAAAATGACAGATTACTGGATAGCCCCATCGATTTTATCGGCGAACTTTGCCTGTCTGGGTGCGGAAGTTGACGCCGTGCTAGAAGCCGGGGCGGATATTGTGCATTTTGACGTGATGGATAATCACTATGTTCCCAATCTGACTATTGGGCCAATGGTCTGTAAAGCCCTGCGCAAGCACGGGGTAAAAGCACCGATTGATGTGCATTTAATGGTTTCGCCGGTGGATCGAATGATCGCCGACTTTGCCGATGCCGGCGCTAGTATTATCACTTTTCACCCAGACGCGACCACCCACATCGATCGCTCGCTGCAGATGATTCGCGATGCCGGTTGCAAGGCAGGGCTGGTGTTGAATCCCGCTGTTGGTCCTGAGGTCCTAAAGTACGTAATGGACAAACTCGATATGATTCTGCTGATGTCGGTCAATCCCGGTTTTGGTGGGCAGAGCTTTATTCCATCGACCATAGACAAGATCAAAGAAGTTCGCGCCTTAATTGATGCTTCCGGCCGGGATATTCGCTTGGAAGTTGACGGTGGTATTTCGGCTAAAAATATCGCTGAAATTGCAGCAGCGGGCGCAGATACTTTCGTGGCTGGCTCAGCGATATTTAATGGCGGGGATTACACTGACACCATCGACAAAATGCGCAGTGAATTAGCGAGCATATGAAAGGCTTGCGCAGCTTATTAGATGGCCGCGAGCTACAGGCTATTTTGTTTGACCTAGACGGTACGCTTATTGATAGCGTACCGGATCTGGCGGCTGCGCTAGACGCTAGTCTGGAACAGCTCAATTATACCCCGGCCGGCATTGATCGGGTGCGCGGCTGGGTGGGTAACGGAGCACGTAAGCTGGTACAAAGGGCCTTGGCATTTGCTCTTGAAGTACCGGAGAACGGGCTGAATAACACATTAGTTGATCAGTTGTTGGCGGTGTTTTTCGAGTATTACGGTGAGCAATGCTGCGAGCAAACCATCCTTTATCCCGGTGTGCAAGAAGCGCTAAGTAATTGGCATGCGCAGGGCATTAAAATGGCCTGTGTGACGAATAAGCCGGCTAGATTTAGTCAGCCAATACTCGCGCATTTTGACTTACAGGAATTGATGCCAGTTTTAGTGGGCGGCGATACGCTCGCGGTGCGCAAACCAGATCCTGCGCCATTGCTGTTAGCCTGTGAACAGCTGGGCGTGGCGATCGCCAACACCGTGATGGTGGGTGATTCCGTAAACGATGTGGAAGCGGCTAGAGCTGCAGGTATGCCCGTTGCCTGTGTTAGCTATGGTTATAATCACGGTGCGCCGGTGGCAACTGCCAGACCAGATATATTGGTCGACAACTTTATTGAGCTGCTTTAGTGCCGCTTGAGTTGAACCTATAATTTCCCTCTGCGAGCAGTATTGTCTGCTTGCATCTTAATTTGACTCTCTTTTTTTGCCGAGTAAGGTCGCATCGCGTCAGGGTGAGCTTACTCCGGTTAAATGTGTGTTAATGCTCAAAATTCAGGTATGTTACTGCTGTTACTATGTTGCACAAGTTGCGTTGTGTGACGTAGGTGGCGATAGTGTCCTTTATTTTTTAATATTTTAATTATATTAAATACAATGACTTACATATTTTTCATGATGGTCTTCACAAAAATTTGTATTTTTAGCTATCTAAATGTGGGTATTTTGGTATCATGATTTACACATGTAAAGATGCTGTTGGATACCTTAGATGAAAAACTTAATGTTAGTTGGCGTGTTTTCAGCTTTAACGCTGACGTCGCTCACAAGTTATGCAAATTGCGCATTGGCTGCGGTAATGAACCCCCCTAAATTGCCTGCGCTGGAAGCAAGTCGAACTGAAGATATGCCTGCGCTTAAATTTCAAGTAGAGACGTACTTGAATCGTGCCAGTAATGGTTTGGCAGTCTGTGAAGGCTATTCTGATGATTTTGTTTATAACGCAGCGGTAGCGCGTTTGGAGAAAACGGCAGATCATTACAATGCCTTAGTTCGTCAGCACAGACAGTTACAACTTTCTGCGAAGTAAATTTTTACCCACCCTGTAGGTCTTTTTTGGGCGTGTTGCTGTAATGGCAATGCGCCTTTTTTTCCGCTGTAATATGTGGATCAGAGTAGTGGAATCGCTGTGCGCATAGCCCGCAAATATTGCTCTGCACTGGCGCCGCTCATCTCATAGGGAGCGAATTGGCCCGAGGCGGTGTAGAGTAAGTTCAATGAGTGAGTGAGGGCTTCCTGCGGGACGAGTCCCATTTCCCATTGCGAGTAACTGCGTTTATCGATCGGGCCGTATGTTAATAACTCTGCGTCTTGGTGCCGCTCATCAGCGAGGATGTTGGCGTAAATGGTGTTGACCTGCCGACGGCCGCCCTCTAGGCATTGCATAAAATTTTTGCCATTAAAGCACAGTATGCCGGTAACGCTTTCGGCGTTATTTCTTTGCTTCGCACTGCCTAAAATCACACTTAAATCAGACTCTTTAAATTGCTCCGATACCGTGCTTGCGTAAATCAGCTGGACGAGATCCATGGGCGAACGCTCTGATGACTGGATTTAAAACATAAGTGCTGAGTACGAGCTCGCCAATAAGTAATATTACTTAGAGAGGCTGATTTCTGATATCGGCTCAAGCAGATTTAGCGCGTAATTTATGACGTGGAAAATGAGGTTCTGCTCATTGTTGCCACTGATCAAGGCTGCGCCTGGCCCCAGCGCATAGATGCTTACGTCCTCACCTGAATGGGTTTCGGCACTAAGCGGAATAAGCGCTTCTTGATGAAAGCCGCTGGCCTGGGTGTCGATTTTTTCGAGGTCACTGCGGCCAGCATGAATTTCTTGGAGGTAGCCATTATCGGCGTTTTTATCCTCGCCGAGGTTTTGAAAGCCTCGTCCGTTGCGGTAGCCTACCGTTGTGTAGGGCATACCGTCGGCGGCTAGCGCGGGGGAATCATTGCCCAGAGTGACTACTTTGCCCAAAATAGGATTGCCGCGCTTGGGGTAGCCACTCATGCCGAAGGCGTGACCGTGGTCTGCGGTAACGATTATTAACGTGTCGTCATGCTGACTCAGCGTCACAGCGGTGGCGATTGCATCGGCAAAGGCGATGGTTTCATTTAAGGCATTAAACGCATTGCCGGCATGGTGGGCGTGATCAATGCGGCCACCCTCAACCATTAGGAAGTAACCCTCGGGGTTTTGGCTGAGGCGTTTAATGGCGATTGCGGTCATTTCGCGTAGAGAAGGTTCGCCCGCGGCGCTGCTATCACGGTCTGCGTCGTAGTTCATGTGCGAGGGGTTAAACAGGCCGAGTATCGGAGCGCTAGATTCCGGGCCGAGGGCTTGCAGGTCGCCGCTATTCACTAGGTAATGGCCATTGGGGTATTGTTGTTGCCACTGACTAATCAGGTTTTGACCGTCTTTGCGGCGTCCGTTGCCACTGGGGTCGGTTTTACTGATAAACCCCCGTCGTCCACCCCCTAAAACCACCTCGATGCCATCGGTTTTTGCGCCGGGAACTCGTGCTGCTAAGTTCTTTTCAAAGTGAATTAATTGACTGGCAATATCTTCGCAGCCACCGGCTTTTGCAGAGTCAGGAAGATCGCTATCGTCCTCCCAGTCACGATCGGCTGATTTAGCATAGTTTGCGGCAGGTGTCGCATGGGTGATTCGCGCCGTGGACACAATTCCGGTTGCTTTGCCAGCCAATTCAGCGAGCTCCAGAGCGCTGAAAATCTCATTGCCAGCCAAACTCTGACAATCGCCGGCAATGACATTTTCGTCGGCGCCGAGCAAACCAGCATTGGTTTTGATCCCTGAGACAATGGCGGTCATTGTGCCGGCGGAGTCAGGTGTTTGCGAGTCGACATTATAAGTTTTTGCAAGTCCTAAGTAGGGGAAGCGTTCAAAACTGAGGACGTGTTCCTCGCCTGCTAGTCCGGCGCGCTGGCCCGCGAGGATGCGCGCGGCGGTAACGGTAGCGATGCTCATGCCGTCGCCTAAAAACAAGATAACATTGCGGGCTTTGCCGCGCTCGGCTGTGCCAAGGCGCTTTTGCCGCACTGTGTTTGCGGCATCACGGTACCACTGATTATTTAGTGTGTTAGCAAACAATGGGGTGTCTTGGAATTTGTCGAGTGGCGCTTCGTGCTGGCTCGTGTCTGGCGTTGCAAGTTCAGGGGTACTTGTTTGATTGCAGCCAGCGATCGAAAGCGCGCTCAGTCCAGCCGCTAAGCATAAGGTGAGCGAGATTTTTTTGCGCGCCATCATCATTCCTAAATTATATTTTGTATCACGCCACTATCCAATTAATTTGAACTTAACGGAAGTGGCGTGGCGTTTATTTTCCTTGAGTAGGCCATTGCAGACGGATATCCCATTGCACTGTCTTGTCACTAGGGAGTACTGGTGTGGATTCTGGGTCAATGTCCTGGTGCACATTACTTACGGGCTTTAGATTGGCGTCGCGACCATGGATAAAGTCTTGGTCGGCGACAATCGTCATATAGGCTTTATTTAAATCTAGTGCACGGCGCAGCGAGGGTGTGATGAGCTGATACACATCCAGCCCTTGTATGGCTTGTGTGTTTAGACTGCCGTCGGTATGAAAGAAACGTTGCCGAATTTCCTCATTTTCTCGGAATTCATTGCCGCCGCCAACCGTGCGTAAATAATGGCTGATTTCCCCTTCACTGTTGGTATTGCCAGCTGCATTGACATTGGGTGCGTCGGTCATGCCGATGAGATCGATATACGACCAACCCGCGGCGCCGGTTACTTTGCGAGCAAAGGCAAAGGTTTGATCAATAGTCGAGCCGATAGTGGTATGGCAGCCCATGCAAAATAATTGTTCTTCATCGCTTTGCTTGCGCAGCTGGCCTTGTTTATTTTCGATAAAGCCGAGCAACATCCAGCCAAAGCTATTGTCGGTGCCCTGATCACCGCGATGAATGAATTGTGGGAGTAGACCTTCGACTTTTTCTTGGTACTCATTCCCGTATTTAGAGACTAAATTATTGGGGTCGTAATAGCTGAATTTTCGCATATAGCGCAATTCTTTCATCCGTGGGGGCAGGCCGATGGTGCCAGCTTTATCCATGCCGACATAGCGCACCGAATGTAAAAATTCGCTGCCAAGTGGATATAGCATCGGATTAACGGTTTCGTCAGCCGCGCCGCCGATATAGTGGCTCGGGCGGGTAATCGTTTGAATTACTGTCATTTGGCCGTCTTGGTTAAGGTCTTGGCAGAGCGTGTTCTCGTCAATATCCGGCACTGAAATCTCACTGAGATCCTTAATTGCCATCTCGAGAATCGAGAGATTTGTGAGGTAGGCGGCGCGAGATACCGGCGAGCTTTCGCAAGCGGATTGCTGGAATTTTGTGGGTAGCCTGACCATAACGTCGTCAGTAGAGCCATTGGTGGGCCAGAAGGTGCTGGGCAGCGGTTTATAGTTAAACGCGACCCACTGGCTGCCGTCTTTAGCAATTCCCTGCTCGTCAAAAGCGGCGGCACCGAGGTGTAGGTTTTTAATTTCTGGGATTGGCCCCTGCCAATCGGGCGTGTCTTTGAGTTGCTGTATTAAAGGGCTGTAATTGTCCGTGTAAATATAATCAATAACTTGCTGGTCGCTTATTTCAGCCATTTTGGGCCGGCGGTCTTCAAATAAATTCTGCCAATGGTTGTTTAGACCTAGATCAGAGAAAGCGTACACGCTTTGCAGATTACTGTCGTTCATGGTGTTGGCGCGACTGCGATACGGATAACTCTGGTGGCAGGTCATGCAGGGATTGTATTGGCCTTCGTGCTTGGTATAACACTGCGGCGGAATGACGGCTTCGGCGTTGTAGAGCTCGTCACTCTGCGGCGGCCGTAAAATTCCAGGCGTTACAGTAGCAATAGTTTTTGGAAACGAGAGTTGTTTAAGCACGCTTGTATCGGTCGAGCTTGATAAAGATTGTTCTTGGCGAGTGGGGATCGCATTGTCTTGAGTATGTGAATCGCAGGCCGCCAGAACGAAAAGGATTAGTAGACTAATGTGTTTCATTAATTTTTTACCGTTAAAAAAAGAGGGCGGAATAATCCGCCCTCTAAACTGCTATAACACGCGGGTTTTACAGAGCGGGATCTTCAAACAACCAAATGATATTGTTTTGGTGATTGCCGGTATCTTCGCCGATCATTACTCGGCCATCGTCTAGTATCACCAGATTATCAGGGTTGGATATGTTATTTATGTTACAGCGGTTGGTGCTGCGGCTGCCGTCGTATGGGCCGCCAACAACAGCGGGTGACATAGTCTTAATATCAACCAAGCCATCGCTGTTTTTGATAAGCTTCATACGGTAGACCGCGCCACATTTACCGTGGGTGCCATCGAGTTGAATGTCGCCGCTTGCATCAGACATGGCGACAGTCGTATCTGACATTGCCATATACATATAAGCCTGCGCGCCATCAGCGCTACCATCGTTCCACCAGCTGTCGGCAAGACCGAAGTTGATATTTACGCCTTCCATTTTATTGAACTCGGCAGTTGCACCCAATGCATCTGCGGCTTTGCGGCTTTCCAAGAAGCCTACACGATCATCTCCAAAGGGGTTGCTGGCAACTGTACCGCTAAGGTCAAGGTCTTCACCGAGTTTTGATTCAGCATAATCATTAATTTGCTGATCGCTTATATGCTTGGCTTCGGCCAGCGTTCCTTGGAAGCTAGCAATTGCCGCTTCTATTGCGGCTTCGGTGCTTGTGCCTAGTTTTACCCACTCGATGGCGAAGGCCGCTTCAGCAGGGTCGGTTACGCCCGCAGATTGCGTTGCTTTGGCCGCGTAAAGTGAACCGGAGCTCATGTCACCGGCAGTGTCAGCAATAAATTTAAAAAAGACAGTGCTGGAGCCGTCATCGCTTAAAAACACAGTGCGCAGGTCTGGCATTACTACTGCGTTCTCGTGAGAAAAACGACCCATCAATTCGAGTTTATTTACTGCTACGTCAGCAACATTAGCTGCGGCTACGGTGCCGTTGGTACCGATTTCCATGATGTAGCCGTAGTCATAGGGGTTGCCCCAGCTACCACTACCATCAGTGGGGAAGCCCAGGTACTCTGCAATTGACTGTGCATTGCCATTATTCGCGTCGAACCAGTCAGCGGTATTGTCAAAATACAATTCTTCTGCGCTCAGTGGTGTACCCCAAGGGCTAAGCGTGCCGAAGCAGTTTACCCACGTGCCGTTCACCGAAGAAAAATCGAGCATGCCTTCTTGGGTTACCGCGTAGCTGCTGCTCAGGGCAATACGGCTCATACTACCTGGGCGGTCTTCCCAGTTAGAGTACAAAAAGTAACCTGTGCCACCGTCGGACACTGCGGCGTTAAAATCAGGGTCATTCGAGCTTTTTAATACGGTGGTGCCATCTGCGGCAACGATGTCGCCCATCATTTTACCGCTGGCCAGTAGATCGCCCTGTTGGGCAAGGGCCATATAGTTACCTGCGGCGCTTAGCACGCGTTCTTTGTCTGCAGTGGTAATGGGGAAATCCATGGCCGCGACGTTGCCAAGATTGTTAGCGTCAATATTCATAAAGGCGCCAATGGTGCCTACATTAATGGTTTTGCCGTCAACGTCCGTAGTAGTGTTTGAGCCACTTGGGTGTTGAATATTACTGAACAAAACGCCATCGGTATTGACGAAAAGACCTGTAAATTCTGCGCCCAGTGGCGCGGACGCAAAGCGTTTGAGCGCCGCGCCTTCGATGCCATCCTGACCATCGGCACCATCGGCACCATCGGCACCATCAGTACCGTTCGTTCCATCAGTACCGTTCGTTCCATCAGTACCATTCGTGCCGTTTGTTCCATTACTGCCGTCTGCGCCAGCTGGGCCGCGGTCGCCGTCATCGCCACCGCAGGCGGTCAGACCTGCCGCCAAGATGGCTGCTATCGAAAGATGTAACAGTGTTTGTTTCATAAATATTCCCGTTGTTGGTGGGTGGTAGATGATTAAAACCGCATCAGTGTAGGTGGGCGCTGTTACAGCTTGGGGACAATAAAATGTCGGAATTAGGGCATTTTTATGACAATGGATTACCCTGCAATGCAGTGCGTTAAAATGGTGCTAGTGTTCTTATTTGGTGCGCATACATGCACTCTTGGAAGGCTTGTTTACAGCCGATATTGCGATGAAAACGCCGCAAACTAGGGAATCTCGGTTTTGGCATGCTATGTGTATAGTGTCTTGTGTCCGCACTCTTGGTGGTATTGGACATAATATTCAAAATGGAAGGCTAGGGTTCCGGTTGCCACTACTTATTTGTAGTAAAAGCAACGACTGGTCCGAGAGCTTTCGACCTTCGGGGTATCTGAGTAGATCAGGTCACAAGGTTACACGGCGGGACAAAAGCCCGGGAGACGAACGGCGATATGCGCCAGGAGTGCTCTATGCAACTGTGTAAAACCTCTGGAGGTTCAACCATGAAGCGACTTTCCGCTTTACTGCTTACACTTACTTTCTCTTCGTTTTCTGCTGCCGCGACTGACAGCTTTAAAGTCTGCTGGTCAATTTATGTTGGCTGGATGCCTTGGGGCTATGCCGCCGAGCAGAAGGTCGTGGATAAGTGGGCAAAAAAATACGACCTCGATATTGAGGTTGTACAAATCAATGACTACATCGAGTCGATTAACCAATACACAACCGGTGAATTTGCTGCTTGTGCTATGACGAATATGGATGCCTTGACGATTCCTGCTGCTGGCGGGGTTGATAGCACGGCATTGATTGTTGGTGATTTTTCCAACGGTAACGACGGTGTGGTATTAAAAGGCTATGACAAACTCAAAGACATTAAAGGTCAGCGTGTAAATTTAGTGGAATTAAGTGTCTCTCATTACTTGCTTGCTCGGGGCTTAGAAAGTGTCGGTTTGAGTGAATCCGATGTCACTGTCGTTAATACCTCCGATGCCGATATGGTCGCGGTTTACCCCACAGCCGGTATTAGTTCAGTGGCAACCTGGAATCCGCTATTAAGCGAAATCATGACGATGCCCGGCGCCAACAAGGTTTTTGATTCCTCCCAAATCCCAGGTGAAATTATCGACTTATTGGTCATCAATACTGAGGTATTGAAGGCGAATCCTAAGCTTGGCAAGGCGCTTACCGGCGCTTGGTACGAAATCATGGCCATGATGAGCGCCAAAGATAAAGGTGGCGTAGAGGTTCGCACCGCAATGGGCGTGGCATCAGGCACCGATCTAGCTGGTTACGAAGCGCAATTGGCGAGTACCGAAATGTTTTACACCCCCGCAGCAGCGGTGGCCTTTACCAATAGTGCGGCCTTGAAAACAACAATGAAGAATGTTGCTGAGTTTTCGTTTGCGCATGGCTTACTTGGTGATGGTGCTCCCGACGCTGGCTTTATTGGTATTGAAACACCCTCCGGTGTATTCGGTAACAAAGCCAATATCAAATTCCGTTTCGACCCAAGCTATATGCAAATGGCGGCAGACGGCAAACTGTAAATCTCGCGTATGACGAGATCACCCTCCGACGAATGGGAGGGAGACTACGCCCATAGCAATATGGGCAATACTATCTGGCGCAGGGATGCGCCTATCCACTCGCTACCGCTTCGCTTACTTTGATAAGTGTATGTACAAGGGTTTGGCAACTATATGAAACGACTGATAAACCTACGACCCAGTCGAGTATGGCGGGTGGCCCTCGCGCTACTGCCCTTTGCAATAATTTTACTGTTGTATATTTCGGCGTCGGATGCCCGTCTTGCTGACAACCCACAGGACAAATTATTGCCCAGTTTTACGCAAATGGGTGATGCTATTCAGCGTTTGGCTTTTGAGCCCAGTAAACGCAGTGGTGACTATTTATTTTGGCAAGACACCATGAGTAGCCTGCGTCGTCTCGGAATCGGCATGGCCATCGCGGCGTCGTTGGGCATGTTGTTCGGTTTGTTGACTGGCGCTTTACCTACAATCAACGCCAGTTTTGCACCGCTGCTCACCGTGGTGTCGCTGGTACCGCCAATGGCCTTGTTGCCAGTGCTGTTTATTGTATTTGGTTTGGGCGAAGTGTCGAAGGTCGCACTAATTGCCATCGGTATTACACCTTTTATAGCCAGAGATATTCAAAAACGCAGTTTAGAGATTCCCCGCGAACAACTCGTTAAAGCCCAGACTTTGGGTGCAAATAGTTGGCAAATAATTGTAAGGGTGTTGATTCCCCAATTAATGCCCCGCTTGATTGATGCTGTGCGTTTGTCTCTAGGGTCCGCGTGGCTGTTTTTGATTGCCGCCGAGGCTATTGCCTCGACGGATGGCCTCGGCTACCGCGTGTTCTTAGTGCGGCGTTATTTGTCTATGGACGTAATACTCCCGTATGTGGCGTGGATCGCGCTGTTGGCATTCATCATTGATTACGCGCTTGCCAAACTCAGTGCTGCCGCCTTTCCGTGGCACGCACAGCAGGAGGGTAAGTCATGATAGAAATCCAGAATGTTTGGAAACGTTTTGATGACAACGTCATCTTGGAAAATATTTCTGCCACGGTCAAAGAGGGGGAGTTCATTACCTTGGTAGGCGCCTCGGGCTGCGGCAAAAGTACCTTTTTGCGCATGTTACTCGGGACCGATACCCCGTCACAGGGCAGTATTTTACTTGATGGCAAAATCATCGCGGATGAACCTGATGCTGAGCGTGGCGTGGTATTTCAACAGTATTCAGTTTTCCCACATTTGAGTGTGTTAGAAAACGTGGTAATTGCCCGCGCGTTTGAAGGTAGTAAGTTCGGCTTTTTGTGGGGGGCAGCGAAAAAGGCGGCCCGTGCCGAGGCAGCGGAGCTACTTGATATTGTTGGTTTAAGTCACATGTTGCATCGCTACCCAGACGAACTCTCTGGCGGTATGCGGCAACGTCTAGCCATTGCTCAGGCCTTAATTTTGAAACCCCGAATTTTATTATTAGATGAGCCTTTTGGCGCACTCGATCCAGGCATTCGCGCCGATATGCACGAGTTAGTTTTAAATCTGTGGCGCAAACACAAACTCACGGTATTTATGGTTACCCACGATTTAAAAGAGGGGTTTCACTTAGGCACGCGTTTGTGGGTTTTTGACAAACTAAGAGTCGACGCACAGGCGCCTAATGCCTATGGAGCAGGTATTACCTACGACCTGCCGGTTGGCGTGTGTGAGCCGGAATTGCTTGAAGAAATAGATGGGAGTCTGTCTGCCAATAATGTGGCGGAGGAAATATAAAATGCAAAATTACAAAACGGAAATTGCACCGGGGGGACACTGGTCGCTGGAACTGCGTCGGGGTACACAAATGACCTTGCGAGATTTAAGTGGCGGCAGCAATGTTGGTATGTTGTTTTACAATCCGCGAAATTTACTCGAGCGCTATAACGCGCCGGACACCTTGAAGTGTCAGCACACCTTTAAATTGAGTCAAGGGCATTGTTTGTACTCAGACATGGGGCGAATTTTTGCATCAATTACCGCAGACAGCTTCGGTTGGCATGACACCGTGTGCGGTAATAGTCACGCGTCACACGTGGTCGATAAATGGGGTGCGCGGGATTACCAAACAGACCGAAACGACTGGCACCAAAATGGCAATGATGCATTCTTGGTGGAACTTGCAAAATACGGCTTAGCGGCCGCTGACATGGCGGCGAACATTAATTGGTTTAGCAAAGTGGTGACGGATGCTGAGGGCAATATGTCCTTAGCCGCTTCGCCTAGTCAATGCGGCGACAGCGTTACGTTGCGTTTTGAGATGGACACCCTGGTTGTTTTGCACAGCTGCCCGCATCCCTACAGCAAGGCCACGAGCTACCCGCAGCACCTTGTTGGCATTGAACTCGCCATCGCGCCGCCGGTTGCCGACGATGATGAGTGTTTAAATCATTGTCCGGAAAATCGTCGGGGTTTTGCTAACAACGCCTTGTATTACTTGGGCGCTTAAGGCGGAGGATTGAAGATGATTAAAGTAAGTCAATTACAGGCCGATGCTGCTGATTTTTCGATGACAGTTGGCGCTGGCGATTATTATCTTGGCAAAGTCAGTGCCGGACAAACCTTTCGGATTTTAGACCTAGAGGGGAATCAGGCCGCAGACACATTGTTTTACAGCGCAGAAAATCCCAGTGAGCGTTATAGCGCGACCGACACCATTCGCGAACAAGGCAATGTTTACCTTACTGCGGGCTCGATCTTACGGAGCAATCACAACTGCGCAATGCTGGAAATTGTCGCCGACACCTGTGGCCGGCACGACACCTTGGGTGGCGCTTGCGCCACAGAGAGTAATACCGTTCGCTACGATTTAGAGAAGCGCTGCATGCACGCCTGCCGCGATAGCTGGATGTTGGCGATAGCCGAAAAGCCCGAGTACGGCTTAAGCAAACGCGATATCAGTCACAATATTAATTTTTTCATGAACGTGCCGGTGACTGAAGAGGGCGGGCTTAGCTTTGCTGACGGTATTTCAGCGCCCGGAAAATACGTCGAGCTAAAAGCACTTATGGATATTTATGTACTGATCTCTAATTGTCCGCAATTAAACAACCCCTGCAACGCCTACAACCCGACACCAATTGAATACTTGGTTTGGAATACTTAAGCAAAAGGTCAGAGGCCTGCTCTCAGGCGTTTGATTTGTTATAAATCATCTTCAGTGGACGGCCACTGTCGTAAAACGTCACGGGACGGCCCGTTACTGGACTACTATGTTCACTAAAGTTTTGATTGCGAATCGCGGCGCTATTGCCACACGGATTATTCGTAGCCTAAAAGAACTCGACGTTATTGCGGTTGCTGTTTACGCTGAAGCCGACGCGCGCAGCTTGCATGTGCGTCATGCCGATGAAGCCTACAGTCTTGGCGAGGGTGGCGCTGCCGATACCTACCTTGATGCGGAAAAGATACTAGCAATTGCTAAGTCCTGTGGTGCAGAGGCAATCCATCCCGGCTATGGTTTCCTGAGTGAAAATGCTGGTTTTGTAGCGGCGTGCGAAGCAGCCAATATTGCTTTTATTGGTCCAACTGCAGAGCAGATGCAGAGTTTTGGATTAAAACATCGCGCGCGGGATATCGCAGAAAGTGTAGGCGTGCCACTGCCACCGGGCACTGGTCTGCTGGCTGACCTCGATAGCGCACTTAGCCACGCAAGCGTGATCGGCTACCCCATTATACTCAAGAGCACAGCGGGTGGCGGCGGCATAGGCATGCAGGTCTGCCACAGTGAAGCGGAGTTGCGCGGCGGTTTTGAAAAAGTAAAAAAACTTGGCAGTAATAATTTTGCCGATGACGGTGTTTTTCTAGAGAAATTTATAGCGCGGGCACGCCACATAGAAGTACAGGTGTTTGGCGACGGTGCCGGCCAAGTTGTGGCAATCGGAGAGCGTGATTGCTCAGCCCAGCGTCGAAATCAAAAAGTGGTGGAAGAGTGCCCCGCGCCCAATTTGCCAGAGAGCGTACGTCAGGCTTTGTATACACTCTCTGAACAATTACTCGCGGCGGTTAATTACCGAAACGCCGGCACTGTTGAATTTATTTACGATCCCGATACCACCCAATTCTATTTTCTGGAAGTGAATACCCGCTTACAAGTAGAGCACGGCGTGACAGAGGCCGTGTGGGGTGTCGACCTCGTTAAGTGGATGTTGATGCTGGCCTGTGGCGATTTGCCGGAGTTGGAGCAGTTACGCGGGGGACTAGTTGCGAAAGGTCATGCCGTTCAGGTGCGGGTGTATGCCGAAGACCCCTACAAGCAATTTCAACCCTGCGCTGGTCTGCTTAGTAAAGTTGCGTTCCCTGCGGCGATGGGTTTGCGCATAGATCACTGGCTAGACAGTGGTTTAGAGGTATCGCCGTATTTTGACCCCATGTTGGCAAAAATTATTTTTCACGGTGACAATCGTGACGCTGCGCTGGCAGGGCTGCGCACGGCGCTGGCTGACACTGAACTGTACGGGATTGTTACCAACCGCGATTACTTGCGGGCACTGTTAAATGATGACGTTCTCAAAAGCGGACAACTTACCACACGATATTTAAACGATTTCCAGTGGCAGCCGCGGCGCATAGATGTTCTGCAAGCGGGTACTCAGACCACGGTACAAGATTACCCGGCGAGGTTGGGTTACTGGAATGTAGGTGTACCACCGTCTGGCCCCTTCGACAGTTATTCCTTTCGCTTGGCCAATCGCCTATTGGGCAATGATGCTCGAGCGGCCGGTTTGGAAATTACCTTGCAGGGGCCAAGCTTGTTGTTCAGCGCGGATACCCAAGTGGTGATCGGTGGTGCCGAAATTCCGGTGACGATCAATGGTCAGCCCCTGTCATTGCAAAATTTCAATACTAGTTCAGTCGCCAGTGACGACGAACCCAATTTGGATTCGGCGCTGTGGCAAGTGATCGATATTAAGGCCGGGCAAACTCTGGCTTTGGGTCGGATTAGCGAAGGCGCGCGGTCGTATTTAGCGGTGGCGGGCGGTGTTCAATGCCCCGAATATTTGGGGTCGCGCTCGACCTTTACCTTGGGTCAATTTGGTGGTCACAGCGGCCGGGCGTTGATGGTCGGCGACGTATTGTCACTCTGCGAAGGTGAGCCCGGCAATCTGCTTCCCGCGCGACCTGTACAAGATATTTTGAAACCCGCCATTGGCAACGACTGGGAATTGCGCGTGATATACGGCCCCCATGGCGCACCGGATTTTTTTACCGACGATGACATCGCGGAATTTTTTGCGGCGAGCTGGGAGGTGCACTACAACTCCAGTCGCACCGGGGTGCGTTTGATCGGACCAAAGCCAACGTGGGCAAGGCGTAGCGGCGGCGAGGCGGGGATGCACCCGTCTAATATTCACGACAATGCCTACGCCTTTGGCACTGTCGATTTTACCGGAGATATGCCGGTTATTCTCGGGCCGGATGGCCCATCACTGGGTGGTTTTGTCTGCCCGGCCACGGTGATCACAGCAGACCTTTGGAAGTTGGGGCAACTCCGCGCCGGCGATAAAATTCACTTTGTTGCGGTGAGCGTAAGCGACGCAGTGGCCGCTGAGAAATTTCAGCGCTTGAGTTTAAGCGAGTTAGCGCCGCCGGGGCCGGAGGCTTATTCTCTAGCGACCCTGCCATCGCCCATTGTTCGTCGTTTGAGTGCGGAGGAGTTTGGCGACGAAGTCCTCTACCGCGTCGCGGGTGATCATTTCTTATTGGTGGAGTACGGCCCGCAAGAACTGGATATTCGCCTGCGCTTTCGTGCTCATGCCCTGATGCAATATTTACAGCAACATCCTATCGCCGGTGTAATTGAACTCACGCCGGGGATTCGCTCGCTGCAACTACACTATGACTCAATGCAGATCTCCCTCGCCGTGCTTTTGGATAAATTAGTGGCCGCCGAAAGCTATCTGTCTAAGCAGCTTGAGCATCTCAATGTGCCATCGCGGACAGTATACTTGCCCCTGAGCTGGGACGACGCAGCCTGCCAGTTGGCGATTGAAAAATACCAGCAATCGGTGCGCGCGAATGCGCCGTGGTGTCCAAGCAACTTAGAGTTTATTCGTCGTATTAATGGTCTGGACGATATCGCGGCGGTCAAAGAAATTGTTTTCAACGCAGCTTACTTGGTCATGGGTTTGGGCGATGTATACCTAGGGGCACCGGTTGCAACGCCTGTTGACCCCCGGCATCGTTTGGTCACCACTAAGTACAATCCCGCCCGTACATGGACTGCTGAAAACTCAGTGGGCATTGGCGGCTCATATCTATGCGTATACGGTATGGAAGGCCCAGGGGGCTACCAATTTATAGGTCGTACCCTGCAAATGTGGAATCGCTACCGGCGCACTGCGGAATTTACCGAACCGTATTTACTGCGTTTCTTTGATCAAATTCGTTTCTACGAAGTTGAACACGATGAACTACTGCAAATTCGCGAGGATTTCCCCTTAGGAAAATACCCGTTACGAATAGAAGAGGGCGAGTTCTCTCTGTCTGACTATCAAGCTATGTTGCTAGAAAACGATGCGGAGATTAGTAGCCACACCGCTAAGCGCGAGCAGGCGTTTGCTGAGGAATTGGCGCGTTGGCACGCTGACGGTCAGTTTCATTACCAGGCACCAGAAGTTATCGACGAAGTTGATATTGTCGCCTTGGCCGAGGGCGAAATTCCCGTCGACAGTTCTGTGGCAGGTAGCGTTTGGCAATTACTGGTTGCCGAAGGCGATGTGGTGAAAGAAGGGCAGCCGCTGCTACTTCTGGAGTCAATGAAAATGGAAATCGCGGTTTTAGCGCCAGAGGCAGGTCGCGTGAAAAAACAATTATTACGCGAAGGTGCGCGTGTTAGCGCTGGGCAGTCGCTGCTGATTTTGGAGAAAGTACTATGAGCATGGATCATTCTTTAAGTCTGGTAGATTTGCGCAAACGCTATCTGGACGGCAGCCTCACTCCTCGGGCGGTGTTTGAAACGATCGCCGAGCGTATTGCCGAGTACGCTGATCACAATATATGGATTCACACCTTAAGCCAGGCAGAACTCGAACCGTATTTTATGCGCCTAGCGCAGGTGGATATTGCCGCCTTGCCGTTGTACGGAATTCCCTTCGCCATAAAGGATAATATCGATTTAGCGGGTGTGCCGACCACAGCGGCATGCGCCGAGTTTAGCTACACGCCAGAGCGATCAGCGTTTGTGGTGCAACGCTTGATTGACGCCGGTGCGATCCCAGTCGGCAAAAGTAATCTGGATCAATTTGCGACGGGTTTGGTTGGTACGCGCTCGCCTTGGGGTGCCTGCAAAAATAGTTTTGATCCCGCTATGGTGAGCGGTGGCTCCAGCGCCGGTTCGGCGGTGTCAGTGGCACTCGGTATGGCGAGTTTTTCGCTGGGCACGGATACCGCCGGCTCTGGGCGAGTGCCTGCGTGTTTTAATAATTTAGTCGGTGTTAAACCCAGTATTGGCCTACTGTCGGCCAGCGGCATGTTACCGGCCTGCCGCTCATTGGATTGCATTACCATTTTTGCGCTGCACTGCGACGACGCCAATGCGCTGTTGGCCGTGGCCGAGGGCGAGGACGACAGCGATGCTTATAGTCGCGTAAACCCCTTTGCAAACCAAAGTCGTCATTACGGCGCTTGGCAGGGGCCGCTTAAAATAGGTGTGTTAGCTGCTGAGCAACTTCGCTTCTATGATCACGATGCTTATGGCGATGCCTATCAGCTAACCATTGCGCGCTTGGCGGCGACTGGCGTTGAATTTGTCGAACTCGATTTTTCGCCCTTTATCGAAGCTGCACGTTTGCTTTACGAAGGGCCATGGGTCGCGGAACGCTATATTGCAACATCGCCGCTCATTCAGGAAAACCCCGAGGCAATGCTGGCGGTGACTCGCAAAATTATAAGCCAGGGTGAAACGGCCACAGCAGTACAGGGCTTTTTAGCCCAATATCGTTTAAAAGAGCTGCGTAAGGCGGCGGAGTCGGTGATGGCGGGTGTTGATTGTTTGCTTACGCCCACCGCAGGCCGGCCCTATAGCATTGAGGCGGTGAATGCAGATCCAATTACCCTCAATAGCAATCTCGGCTTTTATACCAATTACATGAATCTGTTTGATATGGCTGGGGTGGCCGTGCCGACCGGTTTTACTGACAGTGGCTTTCCATTTGGGGTGACCTTGATTGGCAAGGCGTTTACCGACCGGCGTTTATTGTCGATAGCCAATCGTATGCAGCAGTGTTTCCAATTGCCGTTGGGTAAAGGGCAAGGTTGTTTTCAGCAGACCGGCGCCGCGGCTGTTGGCGATCAGCAACGTATATCTGTTGCGGTGTGTGGCGCACATTTGGAAGGCCAACCGCTGAATTGGCAGCTGAGTGAGCGGGGCGGTTATCTTCTCCAAAAGACTCAGTCTGCGGCTAACTATAAACTCTATGCGTTGGCCGGTGGGCCGCCGCTGCGCCCTGGTATGGTCGTCGCGCCGACGGGCGAGGGGCGAGCTATCGAGGTGGAAGTGTGGTCGCTGCCGACCAGCGAGTTTGGTAGCTTTGTGGCAGGTATTCCCGCGCCCTTAGGGATCGGCAAGGTAAGTCTGCAAGATGGCAGTCAGGTCAGCGGTTTTATCTGCGAAGCTTCGGGGCTAGCCGGTGCTGAGGACATTACCGACTTGGGCAGCTGGCGCTCGTACTTGGCTCGCAAGTAAATTCGCGTTTTCTTGATTTAAACGCAGGCCACGTTGACAAGAGTTTCTCTTGGCGTGGCCTGCTTGAAGGTGTAGCGTTTACACCTTAATCAAAGGATAGGTGCGACATGAATGCACTAGAAAGCGTAGTTGCGCGCTGCCCATATTGCGGCGAACGCGTGGAATTACTTATAGATAGCTCCGAGGGTGAACAGCAATATACCGAAGATTGCCAGGTGTGCTGTCAGCCGATGGTGGTTAGCGTTGCGATTGGTGACGACGATCTGCCAAGCGTGCAGCTGTTTAGTGAAAACGACGCTTTTTAGAACCGTTGTTTTTTTACCTGCCATTGCCGGATCCGGTAATTTCATGCGCGCGCACTAAATCTAAGTTTATGCCTGACCGCGTGTTACGCTAATTGCTCACGCATTGCGCCGACTATTTCGTAGGAGCGCAGTCGTGCCTGGTGTGAATAAATCTGGGAAGTAATCATAAGCTCATCGGCGCCGGTTTTGGCGATGAACGCCTGGGTTTTTGCCAATACGGTTTTTGGATCGCCGATCGCCGAACAGGACATAATATTTTGCAACAGACTTTGCTCGCTCAATGATAATTCCTGAAGGTAGTTATCAACGGGTGGCTGCAATTTGCCCGGGTTGCCGCGGCGTAAATTCACAAAGGCGCGTTGCATCGAGCTGGCCAGGTAATTGGCTTGGGCGTCGGTGTCGGCGGCAAATATATTAAACCCCAACATTACATAAGGGCTGCTAAGTTGCGCTGACGGCCGAAAACGTGCCCGGTATAGCTCGATCGCGGCCAACATTTGTTCCGGTGCAAAATGTGAAGCAAAGGCGTAGGGCAGACCAAGGGAGGCGGCTAATTGCGCGCCAAATAAACTGGAACCCAAAATCCAGATTGGCACATTGAGGCCACGACCGGGAAACGCATGAATACGTTGTTCGGGGGCAGCTTCACCAAAATAGCTCATCAGCTCGACAACATCTTGGGGAAACTGATCGACATCTGCATGTAGGTTGCGGCGTAGGGCATAGGCCGTCGCCTGGTCGCTGCCAGGTGCGCGGCCCAAACCAAGGTCGATACGTCCCGGGAAAAGAGCTTCTAAAGTACCGAATTGCTCCGCAATGACCAGTGGTGCGTGATTGGGCAGCATTACCCCACCGGCACCTACTCGGATCGTTTTTGTGCCTGCAGCAACATGCCCAATGACCACAGCGGTCGCCGCGCTCGCGATACCTGCCATATTGTGGTGTTCGGCTAACCAATAGCGCTGATAACCCCATTGTTCCGCATGCTGGGCTAGATCAAGCGTATTGCGCAGGGAATCACCGGCACAGCCGTCTACCGTGATAGGTGAGAGATCAAGTACGGATAGCTGGGTCATAAGGGTTCCAAGGTCAAGGCGTTCAACTGAGTTTGGGGCAAAACAAGGGAATTCAATAGACCAAAGCTTTGATCACTTGCCGTGCTGCCAAGGAATACTCGCCAATTATTCAATTCTGAACTATATAAAGTGATCGTGGTGAGAATTAGGCGGGCAACGATCGTTCCGGCAATTGGCCGGTGCGAGCGTGGTTCCGAGGCTAAATTTAGGAGCGCGTGATGGGCTTGCGAAAGCGCTTGGCCGTGGGGCTATGCCTTGCGGTGTTGGAGCTAAAGTCCTTTGCAGTGGCGCCAGAGCCGGTTTTGGCGGTGCTTGATGCGGAGCTGCAGCTCGTGCTCGATATCGGTGAATCTCTCGTTGGCGGTGCGTCCAGTCTGCTGGCGGGAAATCCGGCATCCCTACAAACCCAAGCTGTTGAGAATGCTTTCGCGACCGTGCTTGGTGACACCCTCGGTGCTGTCGATATGGTCTTAGATGAGTTAGGAGGGGTGTCTAATTTATTCGGGCTTAGCTTTACGGTTGGTGAATTTGAAGCCAATGGAGTTAAAACTAGCTATGTAACCTTGCCGCTATCGTACACCTTTCGGTCAGAGAAAATTTTTGGTCGGCAGTGGATTGTGAGCCTGCCGCTTTCTCAGGGTGAAGTGAATGGCGCGAAGACCTATTCGGTCCAACCCGGTTTGGCGCTGCGCTTACCGATAACCGCGAATTGGGCACTTACACCGGGATTAAATGTCGGCTATGTTAAATCGGACGACCTCGATCAAGAGGCTGAGCAAGCCGGGGTGTCGATGTCGAGCGCCTATCGCATTGGACTGGGTGCGTCGTCGAACTCCATATACATCGGTAATCTGATTGGTTATTACAAAACACTGAAAGTAAATTTGGCGGGTAGGGAGTTTGATCCTAATATTGCCAATACCATCTTGCGAAATGGCATTTTGTATTCCATCCCCTTGGCGCGAGCGAATGAAATTCTGAGCATTGAATTCAGCCTTGTGAACACCTTATTTAAAGGGACCGAAACCTATACGCGCAGCCAAAATGAATTGGCAGTGAGTGTCGGCAGCACTCGTCGGCACATGGCGCAATTAAGCTTTTTACGACTGGGATTAAGTGTCGTTCAAGCCGAAGATATTCGCGGGCTGCGCCTTAATTTTGGGTACTATTTTTAGCACTAATCACGTCAGTGCAGCAGCATTTCCCAGAACTTGGCCGTTTTGGTCTTGGTGTCGCGGCGCTGGGTAAAATACTGCACATGTTGTTCGCTGTGCTGAGGTGACAATTCAATTCCCCATAAAGCTTCAGTCTCATTGGGGAGTAATGAATAGCGCAGGTCGATAACCTGTAGGGGATTGTTGGCCGAGAGTGCGATGTAGTCCTGTGAGAACCAGCGAAAGCGCTCTAGATCTGCTGCTTGTTGCGAGTCTTGTTGTAGCCAAGGTAGGTCGCGTTCTATATCAAGTGGCGCAATTGCCGTGCCTTCGATGATTTTTGGCCTAATTCCCATGCGTACTGCATCCACATAAAAATACTCTGGCGTGCGGTAAACCACCTTCCATAATAATAAATTGGCGAAAGAGGGCTTTGCACTCAGGCTCACTACCTGATGTTGGCGGCTTGCGGCTAATTGATAGCCAAGGTCTTCGGCCCGCTCGCGTTGGTACCAGCCCAATGCCGGATAGGCAAATACCCAAGCTAAGGCAATGCGCGCCAGCCACTGTCGTTTAGCGCCGAGGCTAAGCGCGAGCAGTGCAGCAATCGGCAGTGTGTAAAGTGGGTCGATAATTGAAATAACATTCCATGAAATCCGCTCGTTGCTAAACGGCCAGAACAGCTGGGTGCCATAGGTCGTACACGCGTCGAGCAGGGCGTGGGTGGCGTAGCCAAGGGTGCAAAATAGAATGCTTTGCCAGCGACTAATGCCTTTGCGCTTGGCAAATAGCGCGTGTAGCACCAAACCGCAGAGTAAGCCGCCAAAGGGAATAAAGATGAGTGAATGCGTAAACTGGCGGTGAAATTCCAAAAACAGCAATGGATCGCTGCTAGAGCGAATGAGTACGTCGAGGTCCGCAGCCATCCCACCCAAAAAACCGAGGCCCAGCGCTGCGCCTCGTGGCGCGTTTGCCATACGAGTATTGGCTACAGCGCTGGCGCCGAGTAGGCCTTGGGTAAGAGGGTCCATATGGCTTCTTCCATTGCGAAATACGGGTTTGAATTGTGCTTAGCTTAACAAAACTAGCGAGGCGTTACGTCTCGCAATTTAGACCTGCGATTTATTAATGCAAAGTGCTCACGGGACGTGCGTTGGCGCACGTTTTTCTTGCCTGCATATTTTCTTGTCTGTTAAAAAGATGTAATGTTGTCATTGATCACTTGGATAAATCTTCACAGGACGTGCTGACAACTGTTGCTGCAACGATCAGTGCAATGACGGCTTAAAAAAATAATATCAAGCCTGACGTTAGTTCTAAATGTGAGTTCCTTCATTGTTAGTCGCGCTTACTAGGCCATTAATTTTGGAGTGCCACAATTTTTGTTCTAAGGCTCCTAAGTAAATTAAAAATAATACTGGAGAAGCGTTCTATGAAATTCAGCCAATTATTAAGTATTGGATTGCTAATACTAGTGAGTAGTCTGTCGTCGCCTGCGTTTGCACGAGACGCAAACAAAACGCAATATCCCATTGTGTTTGCCCACGGCATGGCCGGCTTTGATGATATTTTAGGTTACGATTATTGGGGGGATGACTACGGTGTATACGTCTTGGATACCTGCCAGTGGGGTGAGTATTACTGTAACCCCGACATCAATTCTGGTCAGGAGTCTTTTGTTGCGTCGGTGACACCATTTGCTGGCTCGGAACAGCGTGGTTACGAGTTGTACCAAGATATTGAAGGGTATTTAGCCAGCTCCGGCCATAGCTATGTCAATATTATTGGTCATTCACAGGGTGGCTTGGATCTGCGTAAAGCCGCTAAATTACTACAAGATAATCGCGGTTATCGGGTCGTTAAATACGGCATTAGTATCTCCTCTCCACACCGTGGCTCACCGATCGCGCAATATGTTCTAAATTTACAGCCGGGTGTGCAATCAGTGTTGGCGACTTTGGCGGACTACTTTGGTAATACCATTTACAGCGGTGGCAACGACGCTATTGCCGCATTAAAACAGTTGGTGAACCATGACTTTGATCCCAATGATGGCATCACTACTGGGACTTATGCCTTTAATCAGAACTATCCCGCTGGTCCTGCCAATATTGAACGCTCGCGGAGTTTTTTGACCGGCCAAGACAATGGCAATATGAACCCCGCATTGTATTTGCTGAAAGAGCTGTGGACCGAAATTGATGGCGACGGCTATGCCAGTTACGACGCCAATGGTGACGGTGCTTTAGGTGCAGGCGATGGCGACGCCAGCGACAATGACGATGACGGCCTTGTTGGCATCAATTCCCAGCAAATGGGTTACCGTTTGGAATATTGGGAATGCTACGGTTGTCTAGATTACGTGTGGGCGCAGAGCAATACAGGTTATGTGGGTGATCTTAATGCGCCTGACCAAACACAAATGACCTCCCATGCCTGGAAAATAAACCAAGATCACTTGGACGTGATTGGTGTTCCGCCAGATACCTTTGATGAGATGGAATTTTACGCCGCAATCACCGACTTCATTGCCGACAATGGCTTTTAAGAAAGCGGGTGGTGATACCTTATGATCAAGAAAATGATTGCTAAGCTTTTTACGGTGAGAAGGCTGCTTCTCATCGTGGCGCCGCTTGTGATTGTTGTGTGTTTTTGGCTGAGCTCGCCCTGGCAACTGCCAGAGCGAGCTGTTGCAGGCCAAAAACAGGCGCAGTTCAATGGTTTTCGGGGGCAGGAAGCTAGGGAAAGTACTGTTGGGGCTGAAAAGCCCCAATTAGCAGAGTTCGATGAGGCTGAATTCTTATCAAAACTAGAACAAAAATTTGCGGGTGTCATTGAGGTAAAACACGCCCAAATCCGCATGCTTGAGCAACTTATTTCATACCTCAAGTCTCGGTACCCCGATGATTGGGAGAGCAGAGTTGAGGCAATGTTATTACAAATGTACCCCGAGTTGGCGGGCGAGCTATTAGCGAAATATCAGGCGTGGTCTAACTATAATGCATGGCTGATAACCGAGCGTGATACCTTGCGTGCCATGTCGCCAACAGAACGTCGCGATGCACTCTGGGCTAAACGTTTTGATGCGTTTGGCGGTGATGCCGAGTTAATTTGGGCTGCCGAGCTACGCAATCGAAAAATCGAGGATGCCTTAATCGCGGTCGAAGAAATGGCAGGGAGTCGCCCAGAAGAAAAGCTAACGTATTTTGTTGAATCGGTGCGTGGCGCCTTGGGCGATAAGGCTGAGCCGCGGCTTACGGCGCGGCGTACGGAGTTGATGGATCGTTTTTTAAGGCTAGACTCGGTGCAGCAAGCGCTAAGAGGCATGCCAGAATCTGCGCGCCTAACGTCGTTGCGGGAGATTCGCAGTGGTTTGGGCATGGATGCAGAAGCGATTGAGCGTTGGACAGCGCTGGATCAACGCCGTGATCGCGTGTGGGCTGCGGGAAGTGAATATATGCAGCAGCGCCAAAGTATTTTGGCCGAATACAGCGGTAGCGAACAAGTCCGGCTGATGGCGTCGTTGAGAGCGGCGTTGTTTCCGGAGCAAAGCGCAGTGATTCAGCGCGAAGAAGAGTCTGGATTCTTTAGATTCGCAGGTGAGCGGCGTATCGGCCGAGAGTAATTGGAATACTTCACTCCAGCAGTGTTAGCGGGGGCCTAGGTCCCCGCTTTTTTATTGGGTATTAGGCTGTTTCGTTTTCTTTGCAGTTCAATACAGTCATTAGGCTGTCTAGATGGCGAATGACTTCTAGGCCACTATTGGTTAAATAACCGCCGTCCGCCTGGGTGATAAGCTCTTTGGCGAATAGGCGCTCGGTAGCCGCAATGGTAGTTGGATCAGCGGTGTGGTGAACTTTGATGCCTTCCAGTGCAGACGCTGGGTTGAACTGAGTTAATACGCGAATTTCATCAAGAATGTCTTTCGATAATGGCATATTTGCAACCTTATATTGTTATGAAATGGAGACGCTGCCAGCTAACAGAGCGTTAGCGTTTGTAAGATACTGTAGCGCGTATTCGCTCGAGCTGCCAAAGGCAATTACGGATATCAGTAAATCCCTTGGCTTAGGTAACAGCTCTGTTACTATTTGCGATCTGGATTTGATGGGAGCGACGCAATGTTTAAAGAGTATGGCAACTACGATGCAATGGGCTTAGCTGAGCTAGTACGTAACGGCGAAGTCAGTGCAAAAGAATTGCTCGATGCGGCGCTGAACGTGGCGAATGAACGCAATCCTCAAATTAATGCGCTAATTCACCGCTTTGATGAGCGCGCCTACCGTCAAATTGAGCAAGGTCTGCCAGATGGCCCTTTCAAAGGCGTGCCCTTTGTTTTAAAGGACCTCCTGGCCTGCTTTGCCGGTGAGCCGCTGCGCATGGGCAGCCGTGGTATCTGCGTTGTACCTGACTACGACAGTGAATTGGTGCGGCGCTACAAAGCCAGCGGCGTGAATATTTTTGCCAAAACCAATACCCCTGAATTTGGCCTAATCATTACCACAGAACCCAAATCCTTTGGTCCTAGCCACAATCCTCATAAACAAGGGTATAGCACCGGTGGCTCCTCGGGCGGCAGTGCGGCTGCCGTCGCGGCGGGTATTGTGCCAATGGCCCACGGCGGCGATGGCGGCGGCTCCATTCGTTTTCCGTCGTCGTGGTGCGGCGTGTTTGGCTTAAAGCCATCACGCGGTCGCAACCCCCTTGGCCCTGACAATGGCGAAGACTGGCAAGGCGCCGTGGCCGAGCACGTTCTCACCCGCAGTGTGCGCGATAGCGCCGGAATGTTGGATTGCAGCAGCGGAGTTGAGGTGGGCGCGCCCTATAATATCGCTCCGCCGAAAGACAGCTTTCTCGCGGCGACGCAGCGAGACACCCCACCTTTGCGAATTGCGCTGAGCAGAAAACCGTTGGTGAATACCGTGGTCGATGCCGAAGTTTTGGCTGCGCTCGATAACACCGCCCAATCCCTCGCGAAATTAGGCCACCATGTGGAAGAGGTCGAACCTCAAATAAATATTGAACAATTTTGGCGAGACTTTTTTGTGGTGGTCTGCGCTGAGGTTGCCAATATGGTTGCGATGTATCGCCGTCAGTTCGGCGCGGCCTGTGTTGCTAAATTTGAACCCGCTACTAAGAATATGGCGATGTTGGGGCGATCTTTCAGCGCCGCAGATCTAGTGAGCGCAAAACGCGGTTGGCACGATGTACAGTTGGCAATGGGCCGCTTACTCACCGACTTTGATCTTATGCTGAGCCCAACCGTATCAACACCCGCCGAGCCACACGGCGTACTTCCCAATACGCGTACTGAAGAGTTGCTAATGCTGGCAAGTCATCGCGTAAATATTGGTAAATTGTTATTTCGCGGGGGGTTGGTCGAGGAAATGGCAGGGCCAATTTTAGGGAAAATGGCATTTACCATCATGGGCAACGTCACCGGTTTACCGGGCATGTCGGTGCCTTTGCATATGAGTGAAAACGGCTTGCCTATTGGTATGCAGTTTACCGGCCGCATGGGCGACGAAGAAACCTTGTTCAATTTAGCTGCGCAGTTGGAGCGGGAACTGGGATTTAGCGGTAAAGCCTAAGTCGTGCCAAATCCTCTAGCAGCGGAAGCGAGGGGTCAGATTAACGCCCGGATTTATCCGTTAGTTTGGCTAGGCTGTTAATGCTGCAATGGCGTACTCACAAAACATGGCGCTAAAGAACTACTCAGAACCGAAATGAATAAGGTGTTCACGGAAGCGAATAGCTATCTCAAGGTGTTTGCTTTGGGCTAAAGCTTGCCACGTTTAACAAAACCTTAGGTTTGGTCGTAGTGTCCACCAATAGCGAAGATATAAATGGATTTTTCATCGAAGCGATATATCAATCGATCTTTCTGCGAAATCCGTTTTGACCAGAGACCAGAAAGATTATGCTTCAGTGGCTCAGGTTTTCCCAGACCAGAAGAGGGATCGTCGGATCGGAGCATTTCTTTGAGCAATTTGCATAAGCTTTTGTGGAGTCGCTTGTCTTTTTCGCGCACAGTCTCATATGCTTCCCACGTGCTTCCCTCAAATACCAGTGATCTCATTCATTTGCTCGTCTGTCGGTTTATGGCCTTGGCCACTGGTATGTGTTTCAAGGGAGTCGGCGATCTGTTGCATCAGATTCTTGTTTTGGAGCACATAAAGAGTTTCTTGCTCTCGCTCCCAGTCATCGGCACTAATAACCACAAACGCCTCGCCAGCCCGTCTCGTTACCTTGAGGGGTTCATGTCGACTAACTACTTGCTCTACAACACTTTTCAGGTTGTCTCTAAACTTGTTTACGCTAATTGTGTCCATGCGGGCACCCTCTTGTACGGAAATACCGTACAACTATATACTACAAGCCCTAATAAGGCCAAGTACCGCTACGGCTTTTAGTGCCGTCCGTGGCGCCACTACAACACCGCGCGTGTTGGCGACTTTATAAGTGTATCGTTCAAAAGGCAGGTATAAAGTGATCGAAGAGAATTTCGCAAAAGTGTTCGTGGCAAGTTGGCTGGCGGCGTGGAATGCTCATGACATTGAGCAGATTTTTGCGCACTACGAAGATGACTTTGAGATGAATTCGCCCTTAATTGTTGATCGCATGAATCTGGAGGGCGGTACGTTAAAAGGTATAGATCAAATTCGTCCGTATTGGGAAATCGGCCTTAGTGCGACGCCACCATTAAAGTTTGAATTGGTGTCGTATTTCACCGGCGTTAATAGCATCGTTATTCAATACAATAGCGTATCTCGAAAAATGGTCAGTGAACTGCTCATTTTTTCTGACCGTGGTTTGGTGTGCAAGGGTGTATCTCATCACGCCGGTTGAGCTTGGAAGAAAAATAAAGTGCTTGAGCCTTGTATGCCTTGAGGTTAATTTTGCGGCCTAAGTTTTATCGAGGGCTGGTGTGCTCAGTGGAGTGGATGTAGAGGTGTCTAGTTGAGAGAGTCACTCAGAGGAAAAATTATTGAAGTGTGTGATAAAAAAATTGCACTGAAAGGCGATAATGTCGGTTTATCTTTTTATGCCTTCTTTGCCAATAAAAATGATGATCCGGACTTGCTCATGGAAGCCGCAACATGGTGGATTGAGACTCATAAGTTAGATCATTTTGAAAAAGCATTGAAAATAAAAGCCATGATGCTAAACGGCGACTAATTAACGCAGTTAAAATTACATGTTCGGCAGCAACCAGGCTTTTACTAGAATAAACGATTTTATCGGCCGCAGCTTCCCTAAAAGTGAGCTTCGTTAATACCTGACTAGATCTTTGCTCTAAAGCGCAGCACTGTAATATACAGTGCTGCGCTTGGGCGTGTTACTCCGGATGTTCGTCCATTTCGTCGTTGGGCCGAACGGATGTATTCGTGCTTGATGACTCCTCTGAGTGGGGTTCGCTGCCGATTTTTTCACGCGGCGGTTCGTCGACAATTTGCGAGGTGTTTTTGGCATTGTCCTTAATCGCTTTACGTACGGCGGCGTCGACGGCAGAAGGATCATTGCTGGTTTTAGCTGCTTTTTGAGCGGCTTCCCGCGCGACTTCCTTCATGTTCTCAGCAACCGGCTCTAGGGTTTCTGCTACCACGCTATCGGCCACTTTATCGGCAGCGACTTTCTTCACGTCAGCGGCAATACCAACGTGGTAGGCTGCAAAACCGGGCATTACCATTTGGTTTAGTGCAAGGCCAATAATTTGGCCGTCGACGCTGGAGCGAATAACCGAACCCCGGTTGGTGATGGGGTCGGTAACGGTGCCGAGAATATCGCCTTTTTTCACGTTTTGACCGAGCTTGGCTTCGCTGAGAAAAACCCCGCTTTGGTCGGCGCGCAGCCAGGTCGACTTGTAAAACACATTCTGTTTTGGCGCGCGCTCGGGCTTATCGTCAATCATGTTTAAGTGATGCATCACGGCTTTTATACCGTTAACACACTGCTTCACTTCTTTGAGCTGAAGGCGCAATGGCTCGCCAGCTTCAAGGATAACGGCGGGAATGCCCGCATCCACTGCGGCGCGGCGTAATGTGCCGGGGGCGCCAGTGCCGTCGAGCACGGTTACATCGTGAAACATGCGGCTAAATTGCGCGACACTTTCTTTGCCTAAATTACCGCGTAACTGGGTCAGGTTGGTGCGGTGAAATGAGCCCGTGTGGATGTCGATGAGGCGGTCGCAGTGGGAAATTACCTCGTTAAAGAAGCTGTGGGCGATACGTCCTGCTGAGCTACCTTTGGGGTCGCCGGGAAAATAGCGGTTCAAGTCGCGGCGGTCGGGTAAATAGCGCGATGAGCGACGAAAGCCATGCATGTTTACAATGGGCACGCCGATGACAACGCCGTTGAGTTTGTCGCTCTCAAGGCTGAACATCACGCGACGAATGGTTTCTACTCCGTTGAGTTCATCGCCGTGTACCGCTGCTGTTAGACATAGTGTTGGTCCGGGTTTACTGCCAGCGGCGACCAGTACAGGGGTGGGCATCGCCAAGCCTGCTACGGCTTGCCCTGCAGTCCAGTACAGACGTTCGAAGCTGCCGCGTATAATGTCGTGGCCAAGTAGTGTGAGCGCGACCTCGGTATTGCCTGCGGCACTGCCGTTTTTGTCGAAGTCGATATTTAGACTTGGATTTTGACGACGGTTGGGCGTAAACACTGGGTCGGCGGCGGGGACCGCGGTGTTATTAATAGATTCCGGGTCTTGCTCGTCGGCTACGGCAGAACCAATGAGTAACTGCAGGCTGAGTGCTACGCAAAAAACTAATGTGCTTCGCATGATTAAGCGGCTTGCTCCCGTGATGATGGCTAAAAATTGTGCAGCTAAGGCTGAGCAAATTGTTGCAAAGTGGCAAATTGTATACAAATTCACCAATATAAACGCCTGAAACTTAGTGAATGCGCCAAATTTCTTGGTGCTGCGCTGGGGACTTTGACGGTTTACGACAGTGAAGTTCAGTATATGCCATTGGCATTTTTGCCAATGGCATATACTGGCAAGGCTATTTTCTTGTAAAAACAGCATCTTCGGTGGCAAAAGAGCGAAGAAGTCTGGGCCGTGTCGGACTATAATTGCGCACAGAGTTTTGCAGTGCACCAAATTGTTGTAACGCGCCAGGGTGTCGCGGTGCATTGGGCTTGCCCAAATAATGAAAATCCAGGAGTTAGATAATGGCCAAAGATCGCCTGATTATATTTGATACGACCTTGCGCGATGGCGAACAGAGTCCCGGCGCGTCGATGACCCGTGACGAAAAAGTGCGCATTGCCAAAATGCTAGAGAAAATGGGCGTCGATGTTATCGAAGCCGGTTTCGCCATTGCCAGTGTCGGTGACTTTGAATCGGTACGCGCCGTTGCCGAGACAGTGCAAAACAGCATTGTCTGCAGTTTGGCGCGCACCGGCGCTGAAGATATTGACCGCGCCGCTGAAGCGCTCAAGCCTGCCGCCGCCGGTCGTATTCACACGTTTATTGCGACTTCGCCAATCCACATGGAATACAAGTTGCGCATGGCACCAGACAACGTGCTGGAGCGCGCTGTGGCCGCCGTTAAACATGCTCGCAACTTGGTGGGCGATGTTGAATTCTCTTGTGAAGATGCCTCTCGTTCTGAGTATGACTTTATGTGTCGTATTATCGAACAGGTTATCAACGCTGGCGCCCGCACCATTAACCTGCCCGATACCGTGGGCTATGGTGAGCCAGGCGAATATGGCGCCATGGTGGCGCGCATCATGAATGGCGTGCCAAATGCCGACAAGGCGATATTCTCGGTTCACTGCCACAATGACCTCGGCTTAGCGGTCGCCAACTCCCTGTCGGCGGTAATGCACGGCGCTCGCCAAGTAGAGTGCACGATCAATGGTCTGGGCGAACGGGCGGGCAACGCCTCGCTTGAAGAGCTGGTAATGGCGATTCGCACGCGCGGGGATATTTTCCCCGTTGAAGTGAGCGTTGATGCCACACAAATAGTGCCTACTTCGCGGCTCGTGTCATCTATTACTGGCTTTCCGGTGCAGCCTAACAAAGCCATTGTTGGCGCCAATGCCTTTGCGCATGAGTCCGGCATACATCAGGACGGCGTACTGAAATACCGTGAAACCTACGAAATTATGCGTGCCGAAGACGTGGGCTGGAACGCCAATAAATTGGTGTTAGGTAAGCACTCGGGTCGCGCGGCGTTTAAAGCGCGCCTCGCGGATTTGGGCATAAGCCTAGATAACCAAGCGGCGTTGAATCTGGCTTTTACTCGCTTTAAAGAACTGGCAGATAAAAAGCACGAGATCTTTGACGAAGATTTACAGGCCCTAATGAGTGATGTGCAGCCAGACGATCTTAAGCTGCGTTACAGCTATGTGGCGTTGGAGGCGGTATCGCGTAGCGGATTTAAACCTCGCGCAGATATTCAGCTTTTAATTGATGGTGAAGCGCAACAGGCCGCGGCCGAAGGTGACGGCCCTGTGGATGCGGCATTTAAAGCAGTAGAACAATTGGTTAATAGTGGTGCAAATTTACAGCTCTATTCAGTCAATGCGATCACCAAGGGCACAGACTCCCAAGGCGAAGTGCAGGTGAGGCTTGAGAAAGACGGGACGATTGTAAATGGCAATGGCGCCGACACCGATATTATTGTCGCCTCCGTGAAGGCGTATCTCGACGCGCTCAATCTCTTAGATGCTGGGGTGCTTAAAGCGCATCCACAGCACGAGGGCATATAAGGTGAACGAGGCGCTGCGATTGGATTACTTGCAAGCTATGGGCGTGGACACGTATGTGCCGCGCTTTGTGCTTGATGGCGCAGCGCCGTCACCGATTTTTGATTTTGAAGATTTCACCGAGGACGCGCTTAGCGAAGATGATTCTGCTGCGGCAGTTGCCATTGATGCAGACGCAGAATATCAGCAAATGGCGGAAGCTGACGAGCGCAAGGAACAGGTGCCAGTCAGTGAGTCGCCGCGTCCTGGGTCGCGCATAGCCTCAGCATTGCAGGAATTAGGCTTTGAAACGGCCAAGCCGGAATCGCTATCCGCTGTGGCAGCCAACGGTGAGGGCGCAGACGCAGCAAGCCCCGAGTTTACTGTGGAGCTGGTTGCGACGGGTATTGGCCTAGTGATGATAGTAGACACCACCGCAGGCGCGCCAAGCCCCGCTGAAAAGCGCTTAATGGCAAATATCGCGATGGCGGTAAGCCGCTATCATAAACTGCCCAAAGTGCCGCAATTTGCGACATCCGGCTTTCAGTGGCCGGTAATGAAAACCCCTGGTATTACCCTCGGCAAAGATGCCGCTAAAGAGGCTTTGCAAGCCAATATCATGGCACAGGCAGAGCGCCAACAGGCACACTGCGCCATTTTGTTTGGCAGTACCTTGCAGCCATATATTGACGCGGCCACTCTGCAAACGGCTGGCATACAACTGCTCTATGCGGCCGAGCCAGCGGCTATGCTCGCCGACGGTAATTTAAAAGCACCGCTATGGCAGAATTTGCGTAAGGTCTTATTTAGCGTATGAGCCGTGTTGCAATGTTAGGCATGGGGCACTTAGAACAGTGTCTTCTCATCGAAAATCGATCTGATCCTCACCCTTGGGGCAAAATGAATTGGTTGCGTAGTTTGCGTGACGATCATTGCCTTGGCTGGTGGGAGGGCGACGAGTTACTCGCGATTAGCTGCTACACCTTGGTGCTCGACGACGTTAGCCTACTGAACATTGTGGTCGACAAAAGTAGTCGAGGGCAGGGCGTGGGGCGGCGGTTATTGTGCGAGGGCCTAGAGTGGATGCAGCAATTTGGCGGCGCCCGATGTTTGCTTGAAGTGCGGCTATCTAATACAGTAGCGCGCAATTTATATACCCAGCTGGGTTTTGCCGAAGACGGCATACGCAAAAATTATTACCCCTTAGGTGACGGCTTTGAAAACGCCGTGCTCATGTCAGCAGACTTACCTTTGGCGGAATAGGTACGAATCATGCTTATACAAATAATACAGGTAGCAGCCAATGTCAGATACTGAGATGCAAGAAGTTGAATCGGATTGGTGGTTTATCGGTTTGCCTGAAGAGTGGTGCACTGAGCAGGATGAGGACAGCATCCTGATTTTTGACCAAGACGAATTAGGTTGCATTAGCTTGAGTAGCTTGCAGGCGCAGCATGGAAAACCGGCCACGGCCAGCGATGTTCGCGAGTTGATTCAGGAAGTGGGAATGCGTCTTGAAGACGGCCGGGCTTGCAAAGTCGGCGACGACTATCAGGGCTGGGAGTTTGAAACCGTCGAAGAGGGTGACTATATCCGCGAATGGTTTTTGCACGCAGGCGGCCATCTGCTGCTGGTTAGCTATGCCTGTGCTGAAGACGATCGTGATATGGATCGCGCGGCTGTAGACCAGATTTTAGACAGTTTGCGACTAAAAACAGAAAATTAAGTATATAAGTATATTTACTAGCGTATTTGTACGAAAATTGAACAGAGTCGACATTTTGGTTTAGGGCCCTGTGATAATCTCACCTAAATCGTAGTGTTAGTTAACTTTGCTAATTGGTGTCATGATGACAAAAATAATATTTTCCCTCGTTATTGCCTTATTTTTATCGCCGGTTATGGCTGCCGACAATGCGGGCCGCAACCCAGCTAACCTGCAACTAGCCTCGGTTAGCGCGGTTGTTGTAGACGCCAATAGTGGCGAAGTGCTGTATAAAAAATACGACAATATGGTTAAGCCAATGGCTTCGTTAACCAAGGTGATGACCGCCATGGTGGTATTGGATGCCAAGCTGCCATTGAACGAGAAAATTCGCTTTACCAAGGATGACCGCAAAGCGATTAATTATTACCACTCACGGATTCGCGTTGACTCTGAGCTACCACGTGGCGAAGTGCTGCGCTTGGCACTGATGTCTTCGGAGAACCTTGCCGCTGCAGCGCTGGGTCGCAATTATCCAGGTGGTTTGCCCGCTTTTGTTGCGCAAATGAACTCCAAAGCACGTGCTTTAGGCATGAAAAATACCCGCTACGTCGATACCAGTGGTTTGTCGCACGACAATGTTTCAACCGCGGCAGATCTGGCTAAATTAGTCGCTGCAGCGTCAAAATACCGCGAGATTGCGACTTACTCCACAACGTCTATTTATACGGCTAATTTTAGTCGCCCGCGTTATCGTTTGGATTACGTGAATACCAATCCACTGGTGCGTTATAACCGCTGGGATGTGGCGATGAGCAAAACTGGTTACTTGGATGAAGCTGGGCGTTGTCTGGTGATGAAAGCAAATGTCGACGGCAAAGACCTGCTGATTGTAATGCTAGACTCTTTCGGTAAAACCAGCCCGATGGGCGATGCCGGCCGCATAAAACGTTGGTTGGCTTCGGGTAATGGCGGCTCTGTTGCGAGCGCAGCGAAGGATTACCAAAAGCGTAAAATTGCCAGTCATTTGGCGAGTCGCGCTACTGCCAGTATTCGTTAAGCGTTTTATTGACGAAGTAACACCAAGACGCAAATTACACTCGGGCTGCTCCGCATAGCGAAGCAGCCCTTTTTATTTTAGGAGCTAAAGTGGTTAATCAACAGCAATACGGCGGGCAATCATTGCCTTGGTCAGAGACTGTGATGGCGGAGCAAAATGAAGAATATATTCTTCACCACGTGGCAGTTGATACCCCGGAAAACTGGACAATAGAAGCAATATTGGCGAGCTGTGTTGAACGCGCAGTGGGCTTGCTCGATATGAATATCGACGACGACTCGCTCTACCTGATGTTCGAGTGGAATAACGAGAACTCAAGCCTCGCCATCGTGGTATGCGATGACACTAAATCTCGGGATGCTCAGCATCGTGTGCTGTGTGATATGCCGGCGATGAATGAGAAAATCAAGCAGCTTACCGAGTCAGATCAGTGGAAGTACCAAGGTGAATCCTTCGCCGATATAGTCAAGCACGCACTGCATGATTACCTCACAACGTGTACCGGTTTTATGCGCTATTCCTTGGTCGCGGTGTTTCATCAGGGTTCGCGCCAGCAGACCGAATTACTTTAAAATTTCGTATCTGTAATCGGGCTCAGTGATTTTTCCTGAGCCCGTAAACTGGTGTCACCGCTTTAACAAGATCGATAGACGCCCAGCGTTATTGCGGATGCGTGCTTGTCACTCGGGGTAGCGAAAAATCGACAGGCGACCGGGCGGCAGTGTGAGGTCATCAAGGCTATCGGTTTCTGCTGGGTCCATATCCAGTGAATTGTGTTGCGCGGCAATAATTTCGTTTTTGCCATCACCGTCGATGTCCGCGACCATTGCCATGCCAAACATTTTACCGGTGGCGACAATATCCTCTCTGAAGCTGCCGTCGCTCTGTTGTATAAACGCGTAGAGTTTATCATTGCCGTCGCCGGGCACTGCAACGTCGGGTAGGCCGTCGTTGTTGATATCGCCGACATTAAAGATCCCCGGCACCCCCTGGCTTGCTGGGCTACTGTAATACAAGGTCACGCGAAAGCTGGTAGAGATAACGTGCTTTTCCCAATGTGCGTCGCTGTGCGTGTCGGTGGGGATTTCAAACCAATACAGGCCGGGGGGCACGATGAGGTTACCGTCTTCGTCTTGAAAGCGCGGGTCGCCATCATTGTTGTGCGCGCCAACCACCAGCTCGTCCATGCCGTCGCCGTCGATGTCGGCAAATTCCATGTGGTAGCCAAGACCAATGCTATTGTCGATGATGCGGTAGATCCATTTGCCACTGCCGGCCAGGTCATTTTCTAGCCAGACCACTGATGGCGCGGGTACGTCTGGTGTTGGCGTGGGGTGGCCAAAAAACTGGCTTAAGGCGATGTCTTGGTCGCCGTCGTTGTCGATATCGTGGAGTTTGATAAATACCCCACCCATGCTGCTGATTACATTGCCGCTGGTGTCTTCGGCACTAATTTCACTGTAGTCAAACATGCTGTCAGCGTTTGTACCGCCATTGTTGCGGTAGAGCTGTACCTTCATTTCCTCGTTGCCATTAGGCGAGCCGAGAGGGTTGGTTAGGCCTTGGGTTTTTGCCGAGGTGGTGATCATATCGAGCAGGCCGTCACCGTCGATATCACCTTGGTCGGTCTCGTGCCAAAAAAACTGCTGATTGGTGAGCAGAGTGGTATTGGCGAAAGAAAAGAAGTGTTGGCTTGGTGGCAAGGGGCCGTCGAGGTCATTGCCGTCTAGCCAGAAATGGGCGCCGCCAAGAGTAGAGAGAAAACCGGTTTGTACCACAATATCTAATTGACCGTCGCTGTTCACATCAAAAATTTGCGGGGTATTTATAAACGGGTAGCCCTGCAGAGCGGTGGTGCTAATAAGGGTTTTCTCGGTCCAAGGGCCGTCTAGGCAGCTGGCGTCTTTGCTGTCGCAGCCACTGGTATTGAATACGCGCAGTGCACCGCGCGACAACGCCGTTGGCGGCCCAGGTGGCGTTTGTTCAACGAGGGTAGACAGTAGAATTTCCAGACCATTGTCGCTGTTGCCATCGAGATCACCAATACCGATAAACCCGGCAGATTGTTGCTCAGCTTTAATGGGGTGTTCAGTGTAAATTACGGGGTCACTGCTGGGGGCTGGATCGTCGGGCGTATTACTGCTGCTATTACTACTGCTATTGCATGACGCAATGCAGCAACTGAGCAGGGCGAGTGACAAAATGGGGGAAATACGTGTGCGTTGGGGGGTATCACTCATGCGTATGGCGCCTCGTGTTGTTTGCCAGATAACTCTATTGCGGTTTTGCAAATACCCAGCAGTGCAAGCCTGCCGGGTGAACTGGTGACGAGTGTGAGCTTACTGGTAGCTGGGGTCGTCCATGGCGCCAATAGAGCGTGAGCGCACTGGCTGGAGCAGTACAGGTTCTAAAGTGTGCGGGTAATCGGGTCCCCAGTTTACTGGATCGCCGTGCATTTCTACTTTGGCGTTGTCCGTATACCAGTCAACTAAATCGCCATCGCAGCGCAGCAGCCATACCGTGCCTTCGTCGCCAGCGGTAAAGTCGCCGTGGCGAACCAGTGCCGGACGGAAGAAATAGGTGCCGGGCCACATTTTGCCGTAGTTGTAATCGAAGCTGCCTTCTAGGCAATAGGCTTCTTCAAACACGGGGTGGTGAGCGAGGGGGTGTTCGCGCCAACCTGGCTTGGCTTTAATTAAGCGAGTGTAGAAACCGGTTTTCTTGTCGCGGTAGAGCATTTTGATATACAGACCGGGAACTGGGGTGCCGCCGAGGTCAAAGCGCATTGGGCTACCGCTTTCCACGTCGATCCAATCCATTTTGCTGCTGTGGGCTACGACCAGTTTTTGATCTTCGCGGACAAAGTCTTTGTCGACACTGCTGGGTTCAAATTGCCAGTCGCCGTATTCGCGGAACAGTAAGATAAGGGTATCTTTTTTCACGCTAATGGCAGGTGCGCATACACCTTTAGGTGCTGCCCAGTAATCACCGGCAACCAGAGTTTGATCGCCAAGGGTGACTTCGCCTTCAAGGATATACCACTCGGTGAGGGCGTTGTGGGTGCCGGAGGGGCGTTGCCAGTCAGAGGTGAATTTCACTCGTGCAGAGACGGAGCCGTCTTCTTCGTCGTAGCATAAATTTTGCTGCTGGGCCGAGCCAGTGGCATGCTCAAACTCAGCAATATGCCAGATCAGATCTTCTGCATCGATTAGTTCTACATGTGGGCGCATGGTGTCTCCTGGACGTTTTCCGAGTAAGAGTACAAATATGAGTAAGTGATAGTAAGTTGCATTTTACATAAATAAAAATAGTAGTTTCTTATCACTATCATCAGTAAAAGCCTATGCTTTTTCTGTGATTAGCTGTTGCTGCGCAGCTAAATAGGCCCACGGCCTAAGCGTGCGGTCACGGTTCTCAAACTGGTCTATGGTGGCGGTGCGCGTCAGGGTGATGTCGATGCGGTCAAGGCCACCCAATAACATCGCGCGGGCATCGCTGTTTAAACTAAATTCTAGGCGCTGATCTGCCCATATCAGACTGTTGTCACTGAGCTTGATGTTAATCTGGTTGTGTTGAGGGTCTTGTTCTACCCATTGGGCTATGGCGCTGATGGTCTCTTCGGGCAATACAATCGGCAGCAGGCCATTGGCGATGCAGTTATTAAAGAAAATGCTGCCATAGCTTGGCGCAATCATGGCGCGAATACCATATTCAGCCAGCGCCCACACCGCGTGTTCACGCGAGGAGCCGCAACCAAAATTGCTGCCGGCAAGCAGAATGGTGCAGCCTTGGTAAGCGGCTTGGTTGAGTAAAAAACTGTCGTTGGGTTCGCGTCCGCCGGGCAGGGTGTAGCGCCAGCTGGCAAACAAGCCTTCGCCTAAACCTTTTTTGGACACCAGCTTCATTTCACGACTGGGAATAATCGCGTCGGTGTCAATATTGGGTCTAAGCAAGGGGGCGGCGATACCGCGGTGCTGGATGAATTCCTGCATTAGCTCAGCTCCTCTGCACTGCCTATTCGACCCAGTACGGCGGAGGCCGCAACGGTCACCGGGCTGGCAATATGGGTTTTAACGGCGGGACCTTGGCGGCCTTCAAAATTGCGATTGGTACTGGAGATTACACGCTTCCCGGCGCCAAAGGTTTCGCCACCGGCATAAAAGCACATAGAACAACCGGGTTCACGCCACTGGAAACCGGCAGCTTCAAAGACTTTATCTAAGCCCTCAGCCTCAGCTTGTCGTTTTACGCGGCCCGAGCCCGGTACGCAGACAGCGCGCATATGGGGCGCGATGTGCCTGCCTTCCAATACCTTGGCAGCGGCGCGTAAATCTTCTATGCGACTGTTGGTGCACGAGCCGATAAAGGCCGCATTGAGCCTGATGCTGGTCATTGCCTGATTGGGGCTGAGCGCCATATATTTCAGGGCCTTGCTCATGCCGTCACGCTGTTGGGCGTCGTCACACTGTGCTGGATTGGGCACGCGGCTATTCACCGCCACGCTGTGCTGTGGATTGGTGCCCCAGCTTACAGTGGGGTAGATGTCATCGGCATGCAGCTGTATTTCGGTATCAAACTGGGCGTTCTCGTCACTGCTTAGGCTTAACCAGTAAGTTTCTGCGTCATTTGCGGCGGCACCTTTGGGGGCGTAATCTCGGCCGCGAACCCAGGCGATGGTCTTGTCATCTGGGGCGACAAAACCGGTAAAGGCAGAAAATTCCACAGCCATATTACACAGGGTAAAGCGTTGTTCCACGGGCATTGCGCGAATGGCTGAACCGGCAAATTCCACGGCGTAGCCGTTGCCGCCGCGGGCGCCGAACTTGGCGATAATATGCAGAATGACATCTTTGGCGCTGACACCCGTGCGCAACTCGCCGTCTACCGTTATACGCATGGATTTTGGTTTCTCTAAATCCAAGGTGCGGGTAGCCATCGCATGCTCGGCTTGGGTAGAGCCAATTCCCCACGCCAATGCGCCAATACCACCAAGGGTGCAGGTGTGGCTGTCGGGGCAGACCAGTGTGGAGCCGGGCAGAGCAATACCGAGTTCCGCTGAAATTACGTGGGCGATACCCTGATCGGGGTTGTTGAGGTCGAATAGGGTAATACCGGCGTTGGTGGCTTCTTTGCGGGTGGCCTGAATAAACTGGCGACCGGAGGGCATTAAGGTGTCGTCGTTGCGACCGGGGGTGGTATCAACAATATGGTCCATTGTGCAGAACACATGCTCGGGGCGTGCAATGCTGCGCTTGCGCTCAGCCAGACTTTGTAGGGCGATACTACCAGTGCGCTCGTGTAGAAAAACGCGGTCTATATAAAGCAGGCTGCGCTGGCCACCCAAGGACATGACCTCGTGGCTCTGCCAGAGTTTGTCGAATAAGGATTGCGATGTAGCGCTATTCATCAGTCTCATAATTCATTATCAGCGGCCATACGTGCGTTGTGCTTAATAGATTAACATTATATCATTATATCTAATTCTGTGTGAGAATCTACTCTAGTCATCCAAAATTGCGCAGCGCCGGTGAATAACATCTCCTCTGAGCGGCTCGCAGGTAAAATTAGGAAACCTTATGAACAAGCCATTAGCGGGAATTCGAGTGTTGGACCTGACCCATATGCTGTCAGGCCCCTTCTGTACCATGACACTGGCCGATCTTGGCGCCGATATGATCAAGGTCGAGCCACTGGCCGGTGAGGGTACGCGCAAGTTGCTGGCCACCGATCCTAAAAACTCCATCGACGGCATGGGGGCTTACTTTATTACCCTGAACCGCAACAAACGCACCATGAGTATTGACCTTAAATCTGAGCGCGGACTTGAGCTGTTTTATGAGCTGGTGAAAGAATCAGACGTGGTGATTAATAATTTTGCGGCCGGCGTGCCAAGCAAATTGAAGATTGATTACGATCATTTGGCTAAAGTGAACCCCCGCATTATCACTTGCTCCATTACCGGCTTTGGCGAGCAGGGTCCCGGTGCCAAACGCCCAGCGTTTGATCAGGTGGCGCAAGCCTACGGTGGCGGTATGTCAATTACCGGTAGCAATGCCAATGATCCAATGCGGGCCGGTATTCCCATCGGTGATTTGGGCGGCGGCATGTTCGGCATAATGGGCGTTATGGCGGCGATTATTGAGCGCAATGTTTCTGGTGTTGGCCAGCACGTGGATATTTCTATGCTCGACGTGCAAGTCTCGCTGCTCAATTACATGGCGACCATGTATTTTATGTCGGGCGAAGATCCGCATCCCATCGGCAACGCGCATTTTGTGCATGTGCCTTACAATAGCTACCCGACGGCAGATGGCCACTTGGTGATTGCCATCATTACCGATAACTTTTGGCAGAATTTAAAAGAAGTGGTGAATTGCCCGGCCTTTGACGACGCCAAATACGATGTTCAGCCAGGCCGCCTTGCCGACAAAGACTTTATCGACGGCACTTTGACCGCTATTTTCTCTCAAGACACTACGGCGAATTGGTTAGAAAAACTCAATGCCAAACGTATTCCCGTCGCGCCGGTCAATAAATTCAGCCAGGCCTTGGCCGACGAACAAGTGCAATACCGTAATATGGTGGTTGAGTGCGAACACCCCAACGGTAAAAAAACCAAAGCGCCCGGCTGCCCTATTAAGCTGTCGCGAAATAATGAAGAGTCGTTTACGCCAGCACCATTGCTCGGTCAGCACACCGACGAACTTATGTGTGATGTACTAGGCTATCAGTTGGCCGATGTGGCGAATCTGAAAGAGCAGGGAGTAATCGGCTAATGGCGGAGAACATTATTATTAATGATGTAGGTCCGCGGGACGGCCTGCAAAATCAGGCGCGGGTATTAACACCGGCACAGCGTATCCAACTTATTAATAGTCTGATTGCCGCTGGCATGCGCAATATTGAAGTGGGCGCGTTTGTGTCGCCTAAAGCGGTTCCTGCAATGGCTGGCACTGACGAAGTGGTTGCCGGACTACCGCGTGGCGACTACGAATTTTCAACGCTTATTCCCAATCGTCGCGGCTATGATATGGCTATGGCCTGTGGCGTGGGCACGGTTGGATTGGTGGTAGCCAGCAGCGAAACCATGAACCAGAAAAACATCAATATGAGTACTGCACAGGCGGTGGACGTGTCGCGTGGTGTGCTGGACCAAAGCCGCGTCGACGGCATTCGTACTCAAGTGTATTTGGCAACGGCGTGGGAGTGTCCATTTGAGGGCGCAATTGCGACCGATCAAGTGGTTCAACTCGCCGTGCAATTGTTCGAGGCTGGCGCAAATGAAGTGGTGTTGGCTGACACCATCGGTGCAGCCTCGCCTGCTGATGTAAAGCAGTTGCTTAAAGCGCTAGACGCAGCGGTAGATTTACGCGCGGTGAGCTGTCATTTTCACGACACCCGCGCCATGGGCGTGGCCAATGTGTTTGCGGCGGTGGAAAGCGGTATTCGCAAATTCGATGCCTCTATTGGCGGTCTTGGCGGTTGCCCTTTTGCGCCCGGTGCCACCGGCAATGTCGCCACTGAAGACGTGGTGGTTATGCTACATCAGATGGGTTTTGAAACGGGTGTAAATCTCCGTGGCCTTGTTGCTGCTGCGGATCTCGCCTCAGAGTTAACGGGTAATTGCGACGGCGGCCATTCAATTCGCTGGATAAAGCGACAGATCGAAATGGATCGGATATAAAACACATATAGACGTTGGCTTGAGAATTAAGCATAAAGTGTACAAAGCCTTTGCTGAGGAGAAACCATGGAAACCAGTGATAAAACCGCGCGACAGCTCTACGCTGAAGTAAAGGCCAACCCAGCGCGCAAGCGTTTTGGCTTTGGCAAAAAGGCGATTCTGGTCAATATCGACCCCCAGAAAGCCTATACCCGCACTGATTTGTATAAAACCGCGTACGAAACTGATACTCGTCAGCTTGAATATGTAAACGAACTGGCCAAGACCTTTCGTGCTCTTGGCTGGCCGGTGGTGTGGACCCATGTTGCGTACATGGAGTCTGCCGAAGACGCAGGTATTTGGGGCACGCGTACCGATACTCCAGACAGTTTGCAAAATATTAAATTCGACAGCGACCGCTCGCAGTTCGATGAGCGGGTAGAAATCGATGCCGTTAAAGACGTTATTTATTTAAAGAAAATGCCCTCGGCATTTTTTGAAACCCAATTGCAGTCGCTGTGTGTTTGGCATCAGGTAGATACCGTGATTCTGACAGGCGGTTCAACTTCAGGCTGTATTCGCGCCACGGCGGTTGATTCACTGTCTCGCGGTTACCGCACCGTTGTCCCCGAAGAATGCGTTGCCGATAAGCACGAGAGTTACCACTTTGCGAATTTAACAGACCTGTCGTTAAAGTACGCCGATGTGATGGACGTGCAAGAGGTCTTTGACTGGTTGGCAAAACAAGACAAGGCGTGATGTAACGGCCGAGAAGTGAGGGCGGAGAAGTGAAAGAAGATCCCGGATACTACGACTACTGGCCTTATGAAAACCGGCCTAAAATCACCTGGCCTAACGGCGCAAAAATGGCGTTTTGGGTGGCTCCCAATATTGAATTTTACGAGCTGAATCCGCCGCCAAATCCACAGCGCAAGCCCTGGCCGCAAGCTGCCCCCGCTGTGGCCGGCTACAGTATTCGCGACTACGGTAACCGCGTTGGCCATCGCCGCCAAATGGATTTGCTCGAAAAATACGGCGTGCGCGGCTCTATTTCATTATCCACCGCCCTATGTGATCACCACCCTGAAATTATTGCTCAGTGTGCCGAGCGCAACTGGGAATTTTTTAGTCACGGTATCTACAACACCCGCTATACCTATGGCATGAGCGAGGCCCAAGAGCGCGAGATGATTCGCGATTCCATGGAGTCTATTTACAAGCACACCGGGCAAAAGTGTGCGGGTTACTTAGCGCCAGCCTTGTCGCACTCTGACTACACCATCGATACTTTTGCCGAGGTCGGCAGTGAATTATTCGGTGACGATGGTGGTTTTTACACCTGTGATTTATTTCACGACGATCAGCCCACCCCCATTCACACCCGCTCTGGTAAGCGTTTTGTGTCGATTCCCTATTCATTAGAAATGAATGACACTATCGCCTATGTCGTTAATAAAATTGAACCGCGCCGCTACGGTCAGCAGTTAAAAGACTGTTTTGATCGGCTTTATGCCGAGGGTGGCGACAGCGGTACGGTTATGTGTATACCTACGCATAATTATCAGGTCAGCTGCCCACACCGCATGAAGGCGTTTGAAGAAGCCTTGGAATACATTACCGGGCACAGCGATGTGTGGGTCACGACTGGACGCGAAATCGCCGAGTACTACCGCGAGCACTACTACGATAGCAGCAAAGCTGTGATAGCCGATTTGCAGGGAGGTGTCTGAACATGAGTTTGCCTGATGACTATTTACAGTACCCCCAGCGCAGCTATGGAATGGATCACAACCGCTACAGCTGGTCGATGCTGGCAGATCGCAAACCGGTGCAATGGCCCGGTGGCAAACAACTCGCCCTGTGGGTGAATGTCAATTTACAGTTTTACCCCATGAACCAGCGCGGCGTTCCTTTTGCGGTGCCGGGTGGCATGACCATGCCATACCCCGATTTGCGTCATTACTCCCTGCGCGACTACGGCAACCGGATCGGCTTATTCCGCATTTTAAAGGCTCTTGACCACTACGGCTTAACGCCAAGCTTTGCGGTGAACTCGCGCTTATTAGAGCGCACGCCTTATTTGGTGAGTTTGTTACGTGAGCGCGGTAATGAAATTCTCGGTCACGGTCTGCACATGGATGCGCTGCATTATGGCGGCCAAGACGAGAACGAAGAGCGCGGTCAAATTAAAGAATCCTTAGATTGCCTGCGCGAACTGACCCAGCAAACGGTACAAGGCTGGTTGTCACCGGTGCGCAGTGAATCAGGAAATACCCCAGACCTATTAGCAGAGCAAGGTATTCGCTACTTCGCTGACTGGGTGAACGACGATATGCCCTATGAGTTTAAAACTCGAAGCAAATCACTAATTGCTATGCCGCTAAGCAATGAAGTGGAAGACCGCTTTGTGATTGTTAGCAATCAACACTCAGAACAGAGTTGGGCCGAGCAAGTTGAAGACGCCGCAAATTATTTGCTGGCAGAGGCGCAGGCCTCCGGTGGCCGTATGCTGGGTTTGAATATTCATCCCTGGTTACTGGGCCACGCCCATCGCATTAAATTCTTTGAAGCCGTTTTGGCAAAACTGTCGGCGAACCCAGCGGTGTGGAGTGCTGCGCCAAGTGCCATTCTTGAGGCGTGGTCACAGCAACAATAAGCATGGGCCTTTCTATAAAGCTAAGGCCTTGGCGGGCTGATGACAGCCCGCCAAACGCACTGCGTTTTGTATTCGCTTGGATAACGTAGATGGCAAATACTGTCGTCGCAGAAAGCCAGAACTTAGATCTTTATTTCCCCTCCCTCCGCAAGTACTTCGCCTCAAGGCCTTAGCTGGCCAAGTGGGCCCTAGTCGTATCTGCAGCCATAGGCTATCTTGGCTAGGCTTATGGTCGCTTTACTTATATAGGTAGCCTTGCATAAATGCTTTTCATCACACAATGCACCACCTTATTGTGATGGTGCGTGGATATTCACCGGAATAATGCTTAAATAGGGCTTGAAACTGCACTGAAATAGCCGGTGACTTCGGTATTGGCGACTATGGAATTTTCGGTTTTTTTTGATCGTTACGGTCTTATAGCTAGTGCAAGTTGAATCAACTGCTATGTTATAAAATATTCAAACTGAAACATCGGGGTTGGCCAAATTTTAATCCCTCCGTCCCATTTAATGAACTTCGAGAAATAAAGTGGCTTTAACTCAAATGCAAATAATTCAATCCTTGGGCGAGGCAATGTCTTGGTTTGAGAGAGAACTGAACTGGGGTGTCCCAGCAACTGAATTAAGACATCTAAGTGGACGTATTGGTGAACTTTATTCCGCCCTGATTACTAATGGTCAAATGGCAACTGAAGTTAATCAGCAGGGGTATGATGTGGTTAGTTCTACTGGCGATAGAGTTTCAGTTAAAACTACAGCAATGATGGGATCATCTGGCCATATCTCATTTAATCCGAACACGCTAGAAAAAGTTGATCGTATTATCATACTCCGTATAAATACGGATGAAATGCAAATTGAAACACTTCTCAATGAAACCACGGATAAAGCACGAGAATTAATGAGCGATATTAATTCCAATGGCAAGGTATCAATAACTCTTTCAAAGTTGCTAAGCGTGCCTAGGAACCGTACCGATATACGTATTATAAAATCCGTTACTAGTGATTCTTATAAAGTTCAGGAGCTGGAAAATGGAACTATAGAAGTTTTCTTAAACAACGAGTTTGTTTCGCCAGTAAAACCAGCATTACGAGAGCTGGCCGCAAAACTTAATATTAGCATCTTAAATGGTAACGGCAATCAATTGAACACTAGGCAATTAGGCAGCTTGATTATTTTGGCTATTCAAAAACATGCTTAACAAAACGGCCGATGATGCAGACCTTGGGTCATTATAAACGGTGCTTTGCCACAAAGTTGTCTATTACCTAGGCCTTATAAATAAATACGGAGCATTGTCATTGAAAGTAGTACTTGAAGGCGGTTTAACCATTCATATCGAGCGGCTAGAGCTATCAAAGACGTATGCGAGATTTATAGAGGGCTCAGCCGAAATAATATCGGAGCACTTGAGGGAAAGTTTGGAAAGAACAATGAACGAAAAGTTTCTCACAAATGAAGCTTTTCATTTTATTGATGACGACAAATCTAAACCATTGCCGGAATATCGATGTGCGGCAACACTTAAATCGTATTCTGGCATAAGGGGAAGCGGAGACTATTCCAGTGTAAATATATGTTGGTTCCTCCCTGAAATTGATAAACGACCGGTCGAATTGGTAAGAGAGCTATTTGAAAATAGAGATTGGGACGACCTTGCAAAAGTTGGGAGTTGGGATGATTTATAACAAACGTTTCCTATTTGATAGTCAATAATTTAATTCCTTAGTTCTCTTTAATATTTCATTATCGATGAGGTTAGATTTATCCCTAATAAGGCCGTCGGAGGGCTCTGCCGCCATTGCTTTTTGGCATTAACTGTCACGGAAGTCATAAGTGGAATTTGAAGTGTCGAACAGTCTAAATATCAGTCCTGAAGATGTCGATAGAGTCTCTAACAAGACCTAGTACAATCGCGTGATTTGAGTTGAACACGTTTGAAGCAGCGTTCCCTCATTCAAGCAATCGGCTTGCCCGCAGAGCCGTTGACGTGCGTGACCGACTAGCAGAGTATAAAGCCAAACACTTGGTACGCGCGGCGCGCTTGGAGGTGGCCTATGATCAGACACTTGAATGCTGCAATTTTTCGACTCGCGATTTGTTTTGCCGTCGTCTCGACCACGGCTTATGGCGAGAGCCTGCGGGATGGCGAAGGCCGCAAGCTTGTTGAGGCGCAATGCTCGGCTTGCCACTCTGTCAATCGGCTTACCCAGAGTCTGGGGTATAGTCGTGAGGGCTGGCTGGAACTGATTGCTACCATGGTCGACTTGTCGACAGATCCCGCGCGGCGGGAGGTTATTGTAGAATACCTCGCCGAACATTTTCCTCCGAACGATCGCCGCGCGCCGAATATCGTGGAGGGTGATACTCGCATTGCTTTTAAAGAATGGCTGGTGCCGACCCTCGGTCAACGCTCGCGCGACCCCGCTGAGGCGCCAGATGGCAACATTTGGTGGGCAGGGCAGTGGCGCAATCTGATAGGGCGGATTGATCCGAAAACGGGAAAGATGCGCGAATACTTGCTCCCGGCAGGGGCAATGCCGCATTCGGTAACGCTGGATCGCGATGGCGGCGTTTGGTACACCGGAAATAAGAACGGAACCATCGGTCGGCTTAACCCCGCTAGCGGGGAAATCACAGTCTATGATATGCCTGACCCAGCGGCGCGCGATCCACACACTGCAGTTTTCGATTCTGCCGGTATCCTCTGGTTCACCGTTCAGCACGCCAACCGCATTGGTCGTCTCAACCCGCGAAGCGGTAAGATCAAACTGGTAACCATGCCCACCGCCGGTTCACGTCCCTACGGGATCAAGATTGATGCTTCGGGTACGCCCTGGGTTGCGTGTAACGGGAGCAACTGCTTGGTGAAGGTCAACCCTAAGACGATGGCCCTGACTGAAGTTAAGCTTCCCCATGAGGCAACTACAGTGCGACGGCTTGATATCGCCGCCGACGGGATGATCTGGTACGTGAACTCCGGTCGCGGCCGCCTGGGGCGCTTTGATCCGCGCAGTGGGGAGGTCCGGGAGTGGCCTTCGCCGAGTGGTCCGCACTCTCATCCCTATGCGATAGCGGTGGTTGACGGGGCAGTCTGGTACAACGAGTCCGGGATGCGCCCAGACCCCTTGGTGCGTTTCGACCTGAAAACGGAGACCTTTCAGAGCTGGCCGATCCCATCAGGTGGAATTTACGCCGGCATCGTGCGTCACATGCGGCCCACCCATGATGGCGATCTGTTGATTCATCAAAGCGCTACCAACCGCATCATTCGGGTCGAAATTGGTGAGGGATCGACGTCGCAATAGTTGAACGCCGAACCATGAATGTTGGGAAGTGTGTAGGCTAACTTTGCAGGGCGATTCTTGTCTTGAGGTTTTGTATCAGATCGCCCACGTTTAAATAAAATCTTGCCCTTAGGCCGTTCTTGATTTTGTTTCAAGCGCAGTGTCATCGTTAGGCTGCCTTAGTTCTGCAGCCCGCTGGTGTATGCCGAATAATATCGAGGTTAGCGCGGGTACAAACAACAGCGTTACTGTGGTGGCAAACAGCACGCCAAAGGCCAGTGATAACACCATTGGGATCAGGAAGCGCGCCTGAATACTGTCTTCTAACATTATGGGCATCATGCCGGTGAAGGTGGTGAGTGAGGTGAGTAGAATTGGCCGGAAGCGATCACTCGCGCCTTGTAAAATCGCATCACGTATCGCCAAGCCTTCAGTGCGCAGTGCATTAATTCGGTCTAGCATGACCAAGTTGTCGTTAACCACAACGCCAGCGACAGCGACCACGCCCAATATTGAAAACATGCTGATTTCGCGGTTAAAAACAATGTGACCAATAATGGCGCCCATTAAGCCAAAGGGGATGGCTGACAATACCAGTATGGGTTGGCTGTAGGAGCGGAAGACGACGGCAAATAAACCGTAGATTAGAATCAAGGACAGTAGGCTCATTTGCGCGAGCTGGGTCACAAAGGTTTGCTGTTGCTCCTGCTCTCCTTCGCGACGAATTTTACTGCCGGGATAGGCGCGTTCCCATTGGGGCACTTCGGCTTGTTCAATGCTGCGCAACACTTGTCCGGCGCTAAAGCCGTCCTTCATCTCCGTGGTAATAGTGGTTGCCACGCGGCCGTCGATGTGGCGAATTTCTTTTAGTGCACGCACAAATTCCAATTCGGCGACGGTCTCCAGTGGTAGCTCCTTGCCATTGGCGCTGCGAATTTTGTGCTGCATCAGTTGGTCGAGCTGTTGGCGCTCATTGCGCGGGTAGCGCAGCATGACTTTGACGTCTTCTTGGGCGCGGGGAATACGTTGAACTTCTTCGCCGTAATAGCCTTGGCGCAATTGCCCGATGACGTCCTCGGCGGTAATACCGAGAGTCTCTGCGGCGGGTTTTAAACGCACTCTAAATTCCGGCAGTGCGTCATTTAGTTTATCGCGAATGTCGTAAACACCGGGATACTCGGCGAGACGTTGCTGAATGACCGTAGACAGTGCGCGCAGCTGATCGGTATCGATGGCGCTGACCTCTAACTCGATTGGCTTGGCGACTGGGGCGAGAGTTGATTGAATTAAATAGTCGCGCACCAACGCCATGGAGCCGATCTGGGTTTGCCAATCGTGTTTTAGCGATTCAATATCAAAGGGATGTTGCTCTACGTTCAGTAGCTCCATAGAGACTTTAATACTTTCACCGTAAATCGCGCTTTCTAAATGGCCGATGTAGGGAAGTGCTGAGTCTGCGTTGATTTCATCTTTTAACTGCTGGGCTGCGTTTTCTACCCGTAGACCAAATTCCTTGGCTTGGTGAAAGGGGGTGCCGTCTTTTAGGGTAAAGCTGGCTTCTATCAGGTCCAGTGGTACATTCGGGAAAAAGCTGGTGCGTAGCCAGCCGCCGACAAGCAGGGAGCTGACAATAAAAAATAGCGCTAAAAAAGACGCGACGGTCATGCCGCGATTATCAAGACAGCGCTTGAGTATCGGTTGATACGTATTTTGAATGAAGTGGCTCAAACCCCTTGCAACTATGTGCCGCGCTTGTTCCAGCCATTTCAGGTAAAAACGGGTCGCTGGTTTCTCTGGCTTCATGTGGGCGAGGTGAGCGGGCAATATCAGTAGGGAATCGACGAGCGAAAAACTCAGGGCGACCAAGACCACTGCGCCAAGGTTATAGGGCTCGGCCATCTCTGGCGGCAGGTTTAAAAAGGGCACGAAAAAAATCATGGTGGTAATTACCGCGAACATCACCGGCTTGCTGACAAGCGCCGTGCCACGGTAGGTGATCTCGGTGCCTGGGCCCAGGCGGCTTTGTTCGCTATACACAGATTCGCCAACAATAATGGCATCGTCTACCACAATGCCAAGAATAAGAATAAAGGCGAAGAGCGACACCATGTTCATGCTAATACCTACCGCCGGCAGCAGCCAAATGGTGCCGAGCAGGGAGATCGCTATACCGGAGCATACCCAAAATGCGAGTAGCGGCCGGAGGAATAGCAGCAGAATGATGAAAATTAGAATTAGTCCGCCAAAACCGTTGTTGAGCAGGGTATTTAAGCGGCCGCGAAATTCCCGTGACTGATCCCGCCACAAACTGAGGGTGACGCCCTCAGGAAGTGTGCTGCTCATTTCCTTGACAAAGGCTGCCGATGCGGCGCTGGTTTTTAATATGTCGGCATTTTCGTTTACGTAAATATCTAACGACAAGGTAGGCTTACCGTCGAAGCGACTATAGAGTTCATCTTCAACAAAGCCATCAGTGATGGTGGCGATATCGCCAAGTAAGATTTGGCCGCCGGTAGGGCTAGTCACAACGGGTATTTTGGCAAAATCCTCGCCAGTATACGATTGCATGCGTGCCTGAATTTGCATGTCGCCACTGCTGCTGCGCAGTTCACCCGCCGATACATTTAAGGAACTACCGCGCACGACGCGAGCGACATCGGCAAAGCTAAGTTCGTATTCGTCTAAAGTTTGTGCGGAAACTTCGATGCTAACTTCGTAGTCCCGAGGTGTGCGCAAATCAACGGTGGGTATCCAGGCTTTTTCTGCGAGCTGTTGTTGCAGGTGGCGGCCAAGTTCCTTCAGTTCGACTTCACTAATATCACCGGCGAGGGCGAGGCTAAGAACCCGGCTACGAAATTGTAATTCGTAAATTTGTGGCCGTTCAGCGCCGCTGGGTAGACCGGGCAGGGCATCGACTTTGGATTTGATGTCATTGAGTAAACGCTGGGTGTCGTAGTTGGCAATAGCGTCGACAGTGATGGCGACGCCATTTTCCAGCGCTAGTGATTCGATTTTTTCAATGCCATTAAGATCGCGAATAGCCTCTTCAATTCTATTGAGCAGCTGTTCCTCTGCCTGGCTTGGCGAGGCGCCGGGGTAAACCACATCGATCTGCACGCGATTGATTACGCGTTCCGGAAAAAAGCGCTTATCAACATGGCTAAACGTCGACACCCCGCCAATAAAAATCAACACCATTAATAAATTGGCGGCAATTGGGTTGCGGATAAACCAATGAATTATCGAGTTCATGCTAGTGCTCCGCTACGCCGTTGAGCGTGGTACTCGCACTTGCTGAGGGTGGCGGTGCTGGTGCTAATACTGGTTTTGGCATCTGTGTGGCAGCGGAATCCATAGTGCTGTCTGCGATTGGCAGTAGCGGCGTACCGGGCGCACTCACTGCCAGGCCACTGACAATAACGCGCAGCGGCTCTGCGAGTGCAGCGGTTTTTGATTTTACATACACGGCGGATTCGTCTGAGTGACTGATCTCAATTGGCAGCATGGCCAAAGTGTTGTCGGCGTTTATAAGGCGTATAAAGCGCTGCTCGTAAATGGCTTCTGGTGGCACCGCTAGCATAGCTTGGCTGCGGGTGCCGGGAATGTCGGCGCGCAAAAACTCGCCGATTCGCCAGCCCTTGGTATTGGCCGCAGGGTCGATGGTGGCAATTGCGGTATATAAACGGGTGTCGCTGTCGACGACGGCGGCAGTGCGGTAAATTTTTGCTGCTAGGCTGTCTTGCTCGCGGTGCAGCATGACGGGGACACCTTGGGCGAAATCCTCTGGGCTAAAGTTAAGGCTTCGGTATTGTTTGGGGCTAAGCGGCAGGTGAACTTCAAGGGTGCTGGTGTCGAGTAGAGAGGCAACAACCGTTGCTTTGTTTACGTAGTCGCCCAAATCGGCACTAATGCTTTTAATCACAGCATTGAAGGGCGCGCGAATTTGCAGGCGCTCAATATTGCGTTGCGCCAAGCGCAGCTCTGCTTTGGCCGCCGCGACCGCAAGCTCAACGCGGTGGGATTGCGGTTCACGTAGGAATAGGGCGTTGGCCTCATCTGAACCGAGGTCGCGCCACTCGCGCTTGGCTTGACGGCCTCGGCCGCGTTCATTGGCAAGTTGCTCCTCGGCCTCGGCGAGGCGTGCTTGAGCGCGGGCTAATTCGGTTTTGGCATCGATATCGTCGATGCTCAGTAAAAGCTGATTGGCGGCAACGGTATTGCCGACCATATAGGCATCGCTGGTGGCGATAATTTTGCCACTGACTTCGGCGGCGAGTTCAAGTGTGCGGCGGGTGTCTAATTTGCCGTAGGTCGATACGACCGTGGGTAGTTGCTGGGGACTAATTAGGCGATATACCGCATGCTGGGCCGGGGTCGCGGGGGCGGTCTCGGCTTTGGGGGTTGGCGGTCCTCCTGCGAGGATTCGAGCAATAACAATGCCGGCAATCAGTACAGCGAGTGGCACCAAGCGGCGGGCCAGTGTTTTTTTCTGCTTATTTCCGTCTGACAACGTTGTCACCTCTGATCTTTGGCTCTTTTTCGGCCGACGGCGCACTGCGCGGCAGCCGGTCATTAATTTGGTGCTGATATTGCAAAAGATATAATGTTATTATATTAATACATTTGGTCTTGTGTCGACCCGCTCTGTTATAAATACCCAAGCGGCTCACCTGTTTTTCTGTATTGGACGGTGTAATGGAATATCTTTTACTTAAATATCTACACATTCTTGGTTTTGTTTACTGGCTAGGCGGCGACTTAGGTACATTCTTGTCTAGCCGATATCTTGTTAATCGCACTATTGGTAACGAAGCACGCTTGGTTGCCACCAAAATCATGTTGGCCTGCGATCAGGGGCCTAAATTGGCCATGCCGATGATGTTTGCCATCGGTGTGCATCTGGCGTCTCTGCTTGGTGTTCTGCCGCTGAATGCCTTGGGCTTGAGTATAAGCTGGTTAATTGCCACGGTGTGGCTCGTTAATGTCCTTGTGCTGTATAGCTATGAAGGCAAGCCATTTACCGCCGCCTTATCCCGTTTTGATTTCTTTTTCCGCATTGCCGTTGTTGTGGCGATCGTCGCTTTTTTACTGGCCTCACTCTTTAAACCCGGATTAATCAACGCCGACTGGGTCGCCTGGAAATTGCTGATATTTGCAACATTGGTGAGCTGCGGTATTGGTATCCGTATTCAATTAAAACCCTTTGTGCCTGCGTTTACCCGGCTAATGCAAGACGGGCCAAGTGACGAGGTCAACGACATTCTGGAAACGTCTGTGCAGCGCAGTCGGCCCTATGTGGCCGTTATTTGGCTGGGCCTTTTTGTGAGTGCTGCGCTGGGTGTGCACTTGCTTTAAACAGTTTTACATTTATTCGCGGTGCTTAAGCAAGTGAAAGCGACGCCAGTAAAAGTCATTATTTTCAAAAGGTATTGTTATGGAACTCTACGATCTGCCGCATTCCCCTTACGCTGCGCGGGTTCGCATGTACATATACGCGCGGAATCTTGCGGTAGATATTAGTGCGCCGCCGGGCGGCTTGGGCTCGGATACTTATAAGGCCCTAACCGTGAGCAACAAAGTGCCGATCCTGAATAATGATGGTGCTTATTTAGCTGAATCCTCGGCGATTATTGAATACCTAGAAGCGCAATTTACTGACGGCGCACTCGGGCCTGCTGATCCTTGGGCGCGGGCTCAGCAAAGCGCAATGACGCGCTATATTGATTTGTATTTTGCACAAGCGTTGTTTCCGCTGTTTCAACAATTACGCGCTGCGCCGCGTGACAAGGCGGTGGTCGCATCGGCATTGGCGAAACTGCTAGAGGAATTGCTCACCTTGCAGCGCTGGTACCAACTTTCCGAATTGCAGCCAACCTCGGCGCTAACGACAGTGGATTGCGCGGTGATTCCGGTCTTGTTTTACGTGCGCACATTAGCGCCCTTGTTTGGCGTAAGTGAACCGCTGGCGGCTACACCGCTGTTAACTGAACGCTGGACATGGGCTGAACAACACGCAGTTGCCAGCCGCGTAATTGAAGAAATGGCCGCGGGCTTGAAAGCGGTCATGTCGGGCGCTAAATAGGGTTTAGCAATGCGTAAACTTGCCAAAGTGCTGATGTGGTTATTGATTACTATTTTACTGGGTATTGGGCTTTATACCCTCTGGTGCTTAGTCGCCTATCGCGATATTGATACCGCCGACTTACTTGAACACTATGGCGACGGGGTGCAGTTTGCGGAGATTGGCGGCACCACTTTGGCGTATCGCATTGACGGTGATTTGCAAAGTGGCCCGCCCTGGGTGCTAGTGCATTCCCACTATTTTGACTCCCTAATGTGGCAAGACATGCTCGATGAGCTGGGCACGGACGCACCGGTAATTCGCTACGATATGACAAGTCATGGTCTCAGTGGACCGGACAAAAAGGCCGATTACAGTATGTCGCGAGACGTCGACTTACTCGCCGGATTGCTCGACCAACTTGCTGTGAATTCGGCGTTGGTGGTTGGCTCCTCGCTTGGCGGCAATATCGCCTTTAATTTCGCTGCGGCCTACCCTGAGCGAACACGCGCCTTGGTGTTGATCAATTCTGGGGGCATGAAGCGGCAACAGAGCAGCCGTCGCAATGCGTCGGGCATCGCGCCATGGTTCTATCGCGTATTCTATTTTGTGCCTACTGCAGCCTATCGCGCATTTATTGAATGGATGGTCGTTGATGATGCCGTCGCAACTGACGCGCTGGTGCAACGTTTCCATCGTATGTTTCGGCATAGCGGTAATCGCCAAGCCGAAATGCAGCGCATGGCGAGTTTTGACACGGGTGAACCCGCGCCCGTCTTGGCCAAGGTGACAGCGCCAAGTCTCATTCTGTGGGGTAAAAAAAACCCGCAGCTGCCGTTTGAATTAGCTGACGAATTTGTCAGTTTGCTGGGCAATGCCGCGTCTGTTGAAAAGATTGTTGTCGACGGCGCGGGTCATTTACTGCCTGTTGAAAAGCCCGCCGAAACCGCGGCCTTATTGAATCAATTTAGGAGTGGTTTATGAGGGCATTGATCCTGGGTGCTTGCGTTCGGTTACTGCTCCTCGCGGTGCTTGTGAATCTGAGCGCATGCAGCAAAGCCCTTGAACTGGAGGCGGCCGAACCGCTGGCGAAGGCGGCGCGCAGCGTGCTGGAAAGGATGCCGGGCTACTCGGCGGGGCCCTACGAGGCGGTGCTGCTGGAAGGTATTATGCTTAGCGGCGCTGATGATCGCGCGGATATGGACCTTCGAGTGTGGTATCCCCGTCGCGACGACCCCGCGCCCGTTGTGATTTTTTCCCACGGTAACTGGTCCGACAAAGACCGCTACGATGCGGTGATAAAACACTGGGCTAGCTATGGCTTTGTAGTGATTGCCACCACCCATCTCGATGGTGTGAACATGGCGCGGGGCATCTTTAATGCGTTGCGCTATGGCAACGACGGTTTAATCGGCGGTCGTGTGGCGGATATCCGTTATTTGATTGACCACCTGGCTCGCGTGCAGGCGTTGTTGCCGGTCAGCATCGACCCTGAGCGCTTGGCGGTAAGCGGCCATAGCTTTGGCGCCTTTTCGGCTCAGCAGTTTGCGGGCGCAAGGGCGATTACTGAAGATGGTGAAATTGGCGCCAAGGATAGCCGGGTCGATGCTGTGGTGGCCTTGTCGCCACCCGGTCCCATGTTCGATGAGATTACCTCGCAAAGTTGGACCGAAATGCAGGGTCCGGTGTTAATGACTACTGGCACCCACGATGTGAACCCCCAGTTTTTCCCCGACTGGCGTTTGCACAAAATGAGTTTTGATACCGCACCGGCAGGCGAGCAATACGCGGTGGTGGTGGCCGGTGCCGACCATTATCTCGGTAATCTAATATGCCGCCCAGAGCGCGAGGGGCCGCCGCAGCGTGACGCCTTAAATATTGTGAATGCAATTTCGACTGTGTTTTTATTGGCTCACCTCAATGGCGACGCGGTAATGGCGCAGTGGCTGGCATCGGCAGATGTGGCGAATATGAGTGGCGGGTTCGCGGAATTAACAAAAAAGTAACTGCGCAGGGGTATTTGCGTAATTATTATCAGAACGCCGTGCTCCAATTTTAATCATTTTGCGTATACTCCCCAACGATTTTAAATCTGGGAGTAAACCGCATGAAAAAAATGATTGCCTTAGCACTAATAGCCTTAAGTGGGTCGATGACCGCAGGCGCAGAGGCCTTCAATAGCCCAGTAAAACTGAGCTATATTCCCGGCCAAGACGTGCGTCACTACGAAGTAAGCTGTGCCGATGGCGTTAATTACGAGATATTGCGTAGCGCTAATCAGTGGTGCATTAATGGCGCCGACGCCTCACAGTGCGAAAGCAAAAAAATGCAGGCCGCCAGTAAAGCATGCCGCTCAGGCAAGTTCATTGTGGACGCCACTAAGCTTTCTGACCCTGCCACCAGCGTCGCGGTAGTTCGCTAGTCAATGTAAAAATGGCCGCGTTCTAGCGGCCATTCCTTCGCTTTAACGTTTAATGTTCCGCCAGTAATGAGCCAAAGCCGCGAATACGGTCAGGAATTCCGTTGTTGCGCAGGGCATGCCAAAAGGTAATTGCATTAATAGCGAGTACCGGCTTACCCAGCTCCTGTTCTAGCTGCGCGGCCAATTCGACAAAATGCAGATTGGTGCCCGCTTGTAAGATTAGATCAACATCATCGCCATTCACTTTCTTGACCAGCGCGCGCGTTTTGCCAGCGCTCTCGTAGGCAATGCTCACTGGGCTGTCGGAACGATGACCTTCAATCCGTACAACTTCATAGCCAATGTCAGATAAAAATTTAACGACCATGCTGTCGCCTACTGGCATATACGGTGTGATCACCCCAATTTTTTTAACGCCAGGGTAGCATTGCAGGGCATCCATAATGGCTTGTGCGCCAAAGGTAATATTGCAATTACCCGCCTCTTGGGCAATGTCGTTGTACTTTTTAAACTCGCGATCTGAGCGCTCTTTGCCGTCCCAGAAGGTCTCGGCTGAATAACCAAAAATGACGTGATCTGGCAATACCGTTAGGGCGTCGCGTAAACCTTGTTCGGTGGCATTGCCAATAGCGTGAACCAAGGCGACAAAGCTGTCTTCGTCGGTCACTGGCAGGGGCGGAATGACGCAGGCCCGCGTTGCGAGTACCACGCCCTCTGGGCACATCTTGTGGTATTCGCTTTCAACGGCGGTGTTGGTAGACGGAACCAGAACCGCAAACTTTTTACGGTAGCCATAATAATCTTGCATCGTGCTCTCCGGATTGCTTTAAAGTCATAAAGATATAACAATAGGATATTATCAATATATTCACGGCGTGACGAGCAAAAGGCAAGCGAAATGAGTGAAATAAAAACAGCGATCGTAACCGGGGCCAATCGGGGTATTGGCATAGAAACAGTGCGTCAATTAGCGGCGCGGGGAATCCAAGTAATCGCGACGGCGCGCTCGTTTGAGCAAACCGCGGCCTTACAGGCAATGGCTAAGGAGGGTTTGCCGGTATTGGTAGAGCTTGTCGATATCAGCTCTAGTGCAAGTGTTGCTGCCTTCGCAGAGCGAGTACTTCAGGAGTTTAGCGCCGTGGATATCCTCATTAACAACGCGGGTGTTGCGCTCGACAAATGGGTGCCGGCACTGGGCTTAGACATTGATGTGTGGCGGCAAACCATGGAGGTAAACCTCTACGGCACTTTGCGCATGTGTCAGGCGTTTGTGCCGAGCATGCAAGCAGCAGGCTATGGCCGAATTGTGAATGTGTCGAGTGAGCTAGGTTCGCTAACTGACATACAAATGGGTAGCAGCTTGGCTTACCGCTCCTCGAAAACCGCCCTTAACTCGCTTACTGCGCTACTCGCTTGCGAGTTGAAGAACTATCCCGATATTCTCGTTAATGCCAGTTGTCCCGGTTGGGTAAAAACTGAGCTGGGTGGTGAAGACGCGCCCCTAACTCCTGCCCAGGGCGCAGATACCACCGTGTGGCTGGCAACATTGCCGTCGGGCAGTGCCAGTGGTGGTTTGTATCGGGAACGTGCAGTGTGGCCCTGGTAAGGTTTAGTCTGGGCCGCTTTGATCCAGAGGCCACAAGCTGTTTTCTTCCAGCACGCTGCGCAGGGTTAGTAGCGCGCTATTCATGGCGGGGAAACCGGCATATACACCGATTTGAAAAATAGCTTCAGCGATTTCCCTTGGCGCGCAGCCCACATTCAGGGCCGCATGAATATGCAGTTTTAATTCATCTTGCTTGCCAAGGGCGCTTAGCGCCGAGATCGCGACTAACTGCCGGGTAGTGCGGGGCAGCACATCATGCGCATACATATCGCCAACCACAAAACGCGACATACGCTTGGCCAAGTCACTGTCAAAACTTAGCCACAAGTCATAGGGCTTTTCCTCGGTAAAACCGTCAAAAAGTGCGGCTGCTGTGTCTTTTATTTTCTGAGTTTTGTCCTCTGACATGGATAGTTTCCTTGGAGTGTAGAATACGATGTTGCCATTAGGCCAAGTCTCGCGGCGAGTGTTATCCTCCAAGGAAGAAAACACACGCAATAGTCTGTGATATTAACGAAAGAGGGTAAGTACTGCCATGAGCGAACAAATTATAAAAATAGCAGACGACTTTTGGAATATTCGTGGTGAGTTCAAAATTGCCGGGGTATTGAATATTGGTACTCATGCCTCTTTGGTGCGTCGTGCGAATGGCAAATATGTGTTGTTAGATGCTTATACGCTGAATAGCGCACTCAAGGCTGAGGTAGACGCTTTGACTAATAATGGCGCTGATATTGAAGCCATTATTAATTTACATCCCTTTCATACCATTCATGTTGAGGCGATGCACAAGCAGTATCCTGATGCGCGGCTTTATGGCACTCGGCGTCACCATCAGAAATTTCCGGGGCTACCGTGGCAGGCTGACCTGACGGAATCGGCTGAATGCGCAGCTTTGTTTGCAGATGATCTAGAGTTTTCAATCCCCGCCGGTGTCGATTTTATCTCAGCAAATGAGAACCTACATTTCTCGTCAGTGCTTGCTTACCACCAGACCTCAAAAACAATTCATTCTGACGACACCCTAATGTATCTGCCGTTGCCGGGCCTGCTGGGTAAGCTGAAAAAGCCCGCTGTTAGCTTTCATATGACGCTGGCAAAAACGCTAGAGAAACGCGCTGGCGCTGCCCAAGAGTTTCGCGACTGGGCAATACAGCTCAGCGAACAATGGCGCGCAGCCGAGAACCTCTGCGCGGCACATTCTGCGAGCTTGCTTGGGGCGAATAATTCGGCTGATTCAATTGCCAAGAGAATACGTAGTGCTTTACAAAAAGTGGAGAAGACCCTAAACGCTCATGAGAAACGTTATGCTTAAGGTATTCACAGTATAAAACTGTGTGTCTGCGATAGAAGGTATACGGTATGAAACAGCTCCCTGCACATGTCATTCCCTATAAAAAAACGCCTGAATTTACTGAGGACACCGTTCCCAAAGGTTTGCTGCACGAACACAGCACTAAGGAGTCAGTGTGGGGGAAAATAGTGGTGCTCGAAGGTCAGCTGCAATACACCATAAATGAGCCCGACAAAGAACTCATTGCTCTCAATATACATCGCCATGGCGTGGTTGAACCTACAGTGCTACACGAGGTTATGCCCTTAGGTAAAGTTCGATTTTATGTTGAGTTCTACAAATAACTAGCAGCCATTTGTGCCTCTGGACACTCGGTTCTATGAGGCTCCGCTTGTTGATATCGACAGCTAAGTATTCCAATAATAATCGCGATGGAGGCGGACAATGAAGCCCTGCACCGTAAAGCATTTACTTTGGTTTGTGACAGCGATTGTGCTTGCTGCATGCTCGCCAAAGGCGAGTCAGCATCAACACAGTGAACCCGCTGTAGCATTTGTTACTGAGGCGCCTGCAGGGAGCTATAACATTGACGCAGCTCACGCCGATTTGTCATTTCGAGTTAGCCATTTGGGCTTTTCCTGGTATACAGCGCGGTTCACAAAATTCACTGCGCTGTTAAATTTTGATCCCCTCAAACCAAGGTCAATGGCTGTGACGGTAGAGATCGACCCTCACTCATTGGTATTGCCTTCACCCCCAGAGGGTTTCCTCGGTACGCTGTTGGGGCCTGAATGGTTGGATGCGGCCCAGTTTCCTCGCATTGAATTTCGTTCTACTGAACTTGAAACAACCGGAGGCAGCTCAATGCGAATCAAGGGGGATTTAACCTTGCATGGGATCACTAAGTCGATTGTGCTGAATGCGACATTTAACGGGGGGTATGCAGGGCATCCTTACGACCCAAATGCGCGAGTAGGTTTTTCTGCGCGAGGCAGGTTTAAGCGATCTGATTTTGGCATAGTAATCGGTATTCCTGAACCCGGAACGACGATGGGTGTGGGGGATAATATTGAAGTCATTATTGAGGCAGAGTTTACTGGGCCCCCGCTAGAAGGAGCGAAATAGGGTGGTGATAAAGTTAAATTTATCTGGCTATACTCTCTTGTCCTCAATATTCATAACCACAACAGAGACTAATTCTACACCATGAACTTTAATGTGCTTTTAATTAATATCACTGCCGCTATTTTTGCTCTGTACGGACTTGGGTTTGTTTTTGCGCCGGCTCAGCTTGCCCTTTTAATTACTGATGCAGCGCCAGCAACGGCCACGGCCTTAACGGATATGCGAGCCACTTATGGTGGTATGTCAGTCGGGGTTGGTATCGTGCTATTTGTTTTATCATCAAAAGCTGAGACTATTCGGCTTGGCTTGCTTGCGGTGTTATTGCTTATGGTGGGTATGGGCGGTGGCCGTCTTGTCGGCTTGATAATTGATGGCGCCGAAAATCAAATCATGTACGTTTACCTAGCCCTTGAAGTCGTGGCATCCGTTGCAGCTTGGCTTTTGTTAAGCCGCAACAAACCGCTCTCAGTCTGAAAACGCTTCTGCTGCGGGCACGATGTTGACTCATCGATACCCGCTAAACTCGTCCTCTGTTCTTGCGGTACTGTGTAAAGAGAAGGCTTGGTGTTTTAGCCTAATTCGTTTGTTCCCGGTTTTATCACTTTGCGCCGCACAAAAAACGCGGCAACGCAGACAACACCATTGAGCACACCGAATAAAACAAAGGGTGTGCTCGGGCCAAATTTACCGAACAGCCAGCCACCCCCAGCCGTGCCGACTAAGATGCCCACAGCACCAGCCACCCCGAAGAAACCGATGACGGCACCACGCCTTGCTGCTGGTGCCTGCTGCCCCACAAGCGCCTGACTAGACACAAAGGCGCTGATTTCGGCTACGCCCATTATGGCCAATAAGCCAAACACCCACGGTGCAGTGGGGTCGTCGACAAGGCCAACACTTAAATACACACAGCTGGCGAGTCCGGCGGCGATCATCACTGCGGTGCTGCGACGAATACGGTCGGCGATAATACCCATAAGAATGGCGCCAATCATCGCCCCCGTTACGGTGGTGAGTACGCGTGGTACGGCCAATTCTTGCATGGCTTGGCTTGGCGCCATGCCTAAATTTTGGGTGCCAAACTGCACTAGCCAAAGGCCCATAAAAGCACCTGTTACGGCAAGGTCGCCACGGGAGATAAATGCCGCGCCATAGCTTAGTGCCACGCCCGGATCTTTTGCCGCTTGTAGGCCCTTACGCAGCATCGTTGCGATGGGTTCCTGTATTTCCTTGGCGGCAGACTTTGCGTGGGGAGCTAAGCCAATTAACACAATAATAGTGCCGACCACGCCCATGGCGCCGCCAATACCAAAGGTGGCTTGTTGAGCTTCAATTTCGCTGTAGCCTTTTGCCACAAACACGCCGGGCATGATGCCGAGAATCGGCGGTATAAACGCACCAAAGGTGGCCAGTAAACCTTGTAAGCCATTGGCCTTTCCGCGCGACTGTTCCGAGCTGTAGTCGGCAATAACGGTCACCATCATGCCGATCATGGCGGCACCGCCGAGGGCGATAATAAGACGATAGCCGATCAGTTGCGCAAAGGAGGTGGCAAAGGGGTAGGCAAAAAAGCCGAGTGCGGTGAATCCTAAACCAAAGGCGTAGACGTAACGACGACCTATGCGGTCGGCGAGCACACCAAACAAGCCCATGGTGAGAATTAATACGGCTTCCTGCACTGCGCCGAGTAAGCCCGTGATATGCGCTTGATCGGCCGTGGCGTAGCCGAGGGTCGCTAATAAGCCCGGCTGTAACACCGCGAGGGCGCCAGCGTAGCCTGATGAAATAAGCGCCGCCAGTAAGTAGGCGGTGAGGTGGCGGGGGCGAATGCCCTCAGATAATTCTATGCCAAGGGCTCGCATCGCAGTTCCTCAATAGGTTTTGTTTTTTTCCATTTGCGCCTTACCCATGCGCACGTTAATCATATGTTCGACCTGATCTTCGCCAAACACCTGGGCGGCCAGCTTGTTCATGGGATCGAGTCGATAACCCAATTCACGCACCTTGTGATCGTAGCGTTGTAACTCGGCGCGGCGCTCTGCAGGCACTGGCTCGGCCTTGTCTAACCAGCCCAGCCAACGGTTTAAAAAGCGGTAGGCATAGTCTTCGAGAATATCGATGTTTTCATCGGTTAAATCTGCGCTCAGGCTTAGCGCCGAGGGTGACAACAGTGCGCGCATATAGGGGCCGTGACTAACAGACCACTGGAAGTTGGGATGGCCGCGCAATTCTAAGAAGTCTTTGTTGGCTTCGTCGTCGTAGTATTTGTTTAAGTACTCTTCGTCTACGCGAATATCGCTGCGCGGGGTGAAGTCAAAGTAGAAGAACAGTTTGGGTATGGTGCCAAAAACCATAATGAAATGCGGTACATCGGTTTCTTGGCCGAGGAAGGCCGTGGCGTTCATGTCTAAGATACTGGCTTTGCGATTGCCTAGCCATGAATTGACCAGCCATTCAACGCCATTGCCGGTCCATGCTTTCATCGAACCTTCGAACTCGCCATTGGGCGAGGTGTAAAATTCCCGACCGACGCAATCTGGGTCGAGTTCCAGATTACTAAAGCGCTCGGCGATGCGGTTTTTAATATCGGTAAGAATCGTAAAGCTGCGTTCCCATGCCTTGCTTACATCTACGTTGGGGTTTTCGGCAAGAAACTGGTCAATGGTTTTTGTATCGGCGCTCATGCAAACCTCTGTTTTGTGGGCTGTTGTTTTAACTGTGGTTGTGAATGGGACAAATTACAGGCCAAAGGCCTCGAACTGATCTGGGCGTGGTTTTATCTTACTCATTAACATCCGACCGGCGATCTTGCTGCCGTTGAGCCAGCGTATTTTGCGGCCGCTTTTATCGGTGGCCAGAACCTCTTTGGCAAGCCACGGTGAAACGGTGTCCACGGTATCGACCAGATTGTTCATGATCTTGCGCGACTTCTGAAAATTCTCGAAATCTGCGCGGGCTTCGCGTACTACGCCTTCGGTAATGATCATACCGGGGCGAATTTTGCCGATGATTAAAGGGCTGTCTTTTAACTCTTTGATCAGGGCGTTGGTGAAGTAATCGAGGCCACGTTTGGTGGAACCGTACACGCCCATGCCAGGAAAGGTTTCGCCGTCGCTGCCGCCGCCGAGCATATTGAATATTTTACCTTGGCCGTTTTTTAACATGCCTTTGGCGGCGACTTGGCAACCATTGATTGTGCCCAGCATATTGGTGGTGACCATGTTTTGAATTTCAGCGCTGGGGGTGTCGACTATCGACCACACTGTGCGCGCTAATCCGGCATTGTTGATCCAAATGTCGACGCTGCCGAATTTTGCTTCGGCGGCATCCCACAGGGCTTGAACCTGATCGGCTTCGCGCACATTGGCGGTGTGGCCGGCCACAGTGCCTTCGTCTTGTAGGCTGTTGAGGGCGGATTCGACGCTGGCATCGCTGCTACCTGAAATCATTACCTTGTGACCCAGTCGCGCGAACTCCCGTGCTAAGCCAAAGCCAATGCCCTTAGTGCTGCCGGTGATGACGATACTGGCCATGCTTACGCCCCTGCTTTTTGGCTGGCTTCGACGATCTCGGCATTGGGGTCTGCATGCAGAACTTTATAGCCAGTGTCGTAGATTTTTTGCGCTGAAATTTTGCGGTTGGGCGCCTGGATTTGGTCGAGGTAGTCGAGGCGACTTAGGCCTTCGCGGTCGGTGATGGCGTCGAAGACTTGCTTGTTGGTGTACGGCAGGTTGTCGTTGTCGCAAACATTAAAGGTGCCCGCGAGGGACTTGTCGATGGCGTGTTTAACCGAGGCCACCACATCTTCAAAATGAATACAGTACAGTGGCGCGTTGGCGCCAAAAATGACTTTACCGCCGAAATAACTGTGAGCCATTTTTACCCGCTCGGTAAAACTCATGTCGCCGGGTGCGCCGTACATGTCTGGGAAGCGCAGTACGCAACCTTCGGTCGCACCTAATACTGCGCGCTCGGCGGCTTGGTAAAACTTAGAAGAGGGCTCTTCATGGTTGGCCGTTGGTGTACTTTCATCAATTGCCCCAGTGCCTTCGCCACCATTGCCGTAGACTGAAAACGATGACAGAAAAATAACGCGGGGGGACACTGCCGCTGCGCTTTGGCAGCTCTTTTCTAGCACTTCGTGGTATTCGGTTTCGCGTTCTTCCTTTGTCCGAGTCTTGCGAATATTTGGCGCTACGGTCACCACAATGGCGTCGCAGCCTGCAGAGGCGGCGGCTACTTTGTCGCTTTCGCTACCTTTAAGAATGGCGACTTCGTCTGCGTATTGGCGAAGGTCGTCGACTTTGCCAGGTGTGGTTGTGCTGCCAACAATGCTGTGGCCGTCCGCACGAAGGCGCTTAGCGAGGGCTTTGCCTACGTGTCCCATACCCAAAATGAAAATCTTCATACTGTCTCCCAATAATTCAGTGGCCGTGGCGGGCCTTAATCTAATGTGATGTTTATTTTTTTGGTGTCGGCGTTAATACTGAGCTCGGCCTTTTTGTAACGTGGTGGCCCAAAGCGCGGACGGTGATCGTTAGACAAACCCACTGGCTCTTCGGGTAGGCCGATAAAGTTCTTGTTCATGGCGCCGCTGCCGTCAACGTCGTGATACACCGCAAACGCGTATCTTCCTGCCTCGAGTTCAATATCGATTTGCAGCGGTCCGCCTTTATAGTTACTTGGCATTGGCAGAACTTTTGTCATTATTGGTGAGTCGCTCAGCCAGTTGTCTTTGTTGTATACCCGGGCGGCCAAGCTGCCTGTGCTGTGTTTTATACCGTCAACTTCGATACTGAGGGCGACGGTTTCCGCATAGGCTGGGGACGCAAGCATTAGGCTGCTGAATACGGCGAGGGTAAATTTTTTCAAGGTTCGTCCTCTGTATATGCTGTAGTAGTTGCGCATAGCTAATGGGTTTTAGTGCGCAAGCATTACGATAGAAAGTTTGATAATATTGCTTATTGATATAACATTAATACAAATTGATTGTGATATCCAGACTGAGATCGGGAAAATGATGAAAAACTTGGCCTTTGCGCTGCAGGACTACATTCTTGGGATTCAGCACGTTGGTCATGTGGTGAGTGATTTGGAGGCCGCGGTGGCTGACTTTGAGGCGCTCTATGGCATAGACGTAAATACCGTGCGCTGGGAGCCACCGGCTGGCGTAGACAGCCCGAGCCGATTTGCCTTTGTGACCGTGGCGGGCACTGAATTTGAATTAATAGAAGCGCGCGAGCCGCAAATGCGCGCGCAAATTGAGAAATACCCCTCCGGTGGCGCTGGGATCAACCACATCGCGTGGCGGGTAAAGGAGTTGGATACAGTCATGGCCATGCTCGCCGAGCAAGGCGTAAAGCCGGGCCACGTAACCCCCAGCGGCCCAGTTCGCTTCGGTAGCAAAGCGTTGGTTTATCTCGACCCTGCGACGACCGGTGGCGCCTTGGTTGAGTTGATCGAAATTTTTGAATGAATATTGCTGTGTTTGCAAAAGCGGAGAGCGCAGCAATACTGTCTGCCGGGCGCTACGACTATTATTTGAACGAGGTACTGCAGCCGGTCAGTGAAACCTGGCAGTTCTATACCAATAGCCGTGGCGAGTTAGTGATCGACAGTTGTCGGCAGGCAGGAGAGTTAACGCTTCGCAGCCGGGCTATCTGCGTTGGTGATGACTTAACCCAGGTTTTGGTTGAGTGGCATGACGAGCATTCCATTCAAGCACTTTACGATCTTAGCGCCCAGCAGTGCTATTGGCAGATAAATGCTGACGCCGAGCAGGTGCTCGCGTTACCCGCCGCACCGGTTTACCCGCTGATGCGAGTTTTTACTGGTGGCATTATTAAGCGAGTCGCCCAGCTCGGCGGCAATGCGCCGATTATTGTGCCAGACATTCGACCAGATACGCTGGCCAACCAAAAACTGCGGCCGTATCGCGGCACGCGCCGCTGCGCGTTCATCGCCGATGAAGAAATTCATATTCAGGGCGCTAGATACCGCAGTGCATGTTGGTCGTTTATTGGTGATCAATACGGCGAAGACAGTCGTTTTTGGCTAGACACGCAGAGCAATTTACTTCGCTATACTTGGCTTCAAGCACCTGGCCAAGCGTGGCGGGTTGAGCGGGTGGCGGTGAAACCCTAGGGGAATCGCGATATGTGCGATTGTTCGGCTTGGGCTTTCAGTATATTGTCTTGGCATTAGCGTCTACTAGGACAAAGTAATGAACGTAGATAAAGCCAAGAAACGTATCGCAAAACAGGTAAAGAAGGGCTTTAACGGTTATCCGCAAATATCGTTGACCTACTTTGGTAAAAGCGCAGATTCTGCCAGCGAGGTGCTTATCTCCTTTGTTTTGGACGAAGGTGAAGCTTCCCAAGAACAGAAATTCACCTGTGAACAAGACGCCCGTGAAGACGAAACGATTCAATCTATTTTGGTTAAAATCATTGAACGTGCCGATGCCAAAACCGTGATCGAAAGCGACGGTGTGTCGATAATTTCATAGTTCCGCTTAGCGCGTAGAATAATTAAAAGGAAAAGCAGGGTGGTTTCCTTGTGAGAATCACCGTGCATTTTCTGTTGTTCAGGCGCAGATTGATTGGCGTTACCACCGCAATGATTTCATTGGCTGACTTTAGCTATCTCCTCTGCGCCTCAAACAGTTTAGCTGGACCTACATTCCCTCTTGCATTGCGCCACTATCACATACAGTTTCTCGTTGTGCGCCACGTTGATCTTGGGCGGGGCATCGGTCCATTAGGCCATTTTCAAGTGCGGGACTGGTTGCGAAGGGGGCATGGGTGTCGGTAGGGCCGCCATTGTCAGCGAGTTCATCTAACTCTGGGTCGGTAGAATTCTGGTCATTTGTAAAATTTAGGTTACAGCTATCGTCATCGGATATATTGCCGCCGAGTGAGTGGATAGCCGAGATAGTGTTTTTACAGTTTGCAGGACCTCGTGTGGAGGTGTTGCCAGCAATTATTGTGTTAATTAATTCGACCGGGCGTCCGAAAACTTCACTGCCAATTGCCTGAAATACCCCGCCAGGATCGCCTTGATAGGACGTCGCAATATTGAGTCCGCCACCGCCAATGACCGCGTGATTGTTGACTATAGTGGAGTTGATGATGGTGACTGGGCCGCCGCCGCGTGCATCTATTCCGCCACCTTCACCTTGTGTACCGCCGTCATAGGTACTGTCTGAGCAGCAATCCTCTAGTATGCGATTGTTGCTAATCGTCGAGTTTATGACCAGTCCCGCTGCATCAAATCGAATCCCACCGCCTTCGCTTTCAGCAGTGTTATTGCTGATGGTGCTTGAATCTATAATCGCGGAGCTACTTGGAGTATTGAAAATACCGCCGCCATAGCCGCTAGTGTTGCCGCTAATAGTGCATCGCGTAACGGTTAATTGGCCTTGATTAAAGATTCCGCTAGCGGATCCTCCGGTAATGGTTAGGTCGGAAATAGATAAAATTGCGTTTGGACCCACACCGAATACTCGGTCAATACCATTGCCATCTAAAATGGTTTTTCGGGCCCCTGCGCCGCGAATGTTAGTGGAGCCAAGGATAGATAGCATTCCAGCATCGGAGGTGCCCTCGGCGACAACGGTTGGTATAAGTGGCGGCTCTATAAATTTATAGTGGCCTGGAGGCATAATTATCACGTTAGTGTGGGTGAATGGATTTGTGCTCAGCAGTATTGTGGCATTAGATTCCTGAACTGCCGCTCGTAAACTGCAACCCCCAGTCTCTGTTTCACATAGGCCATCACCTTGTAATATATCGGGTTCGTCACCCTCGTAATCGACGATAAATGTGCCTGGTGATGCCGGGCTAAACGGGGGCGAGTTATCCTCACTTTCTTGCGCAGTGTTACTTGGGTTCTGATCACCTCCGGGCGAGCTTGAGCTTCCACCACAAGCACTTTGAAATACCAGTGCAGCTGCGATAAGTAGGCGTGGGAGAGTGAGGTTTAAAAAGCCGCTACAAAAACTATTCATAATTTACTCCGGAAACTTGTCACTCTGATTCGACGGCGCCGATATCACAGGTATTATTTTGGCCGCGAGCTACCCCGCGTTGATCAACAGCTGTGCAGGTTTCGATCTTTCCAGCGTCTATTGCGGGGCTAGATGGTAATAGTAAATGTGTGTCGGTCGCCCCGCCGTTGTTTGCTAATGGTGCAAGAAAAGGTTCAACGCCCGGTAAGTCTCCGGCCTGATCCAAGCCACAGCTGCCGTCGCTGTCTATATTGTTGCCCTGTGACAATATGCGCGAAAGGCCAACTGTCGTTAAGCAATCACCGCTTTCAACCTCGGAGAGATTATTTGCGATAATTGTATTTTCTAAAATTAAATCAAAGTGTGGGATCTCGGCTGCGCCGGTGACTGGATCGGGCAAGGCATCTATATATGCAGTGTCGAAATGAACTCCGGCGCCACCTTGGGCGGAACTGTTAAATACAATCGTCGAATTCCGAATGCTAGTGCCTATACCGCGAATGTCGATACCACCGCCTTGCGAGAAAGCAAATGGAACGCCTGTGCCTGCGGGTAGTGGCTCTGCTAAACCCAGTGCCTCGTTGTGGCTGATAGTCGAGTTTGTGATTGTTCCTCGGGTATCGATGCGTATGCCGCCAGCTTGACCTTCAGCGATATTATGACTAACCGTGCTGTCGTTTAGCTCTAAACTGCCGAGTGGGTTAACGAATATACCGCCGCCGCCACTGGATTGATTTTCTATAATCCAAACCCGCGATAACTTTAAATGCGCCTGCGAGTATATTCCTCCGCCCATGGTGTTGCCGTATCCGCCGGTGATCGTTAAATCGGCGAACGCCGTGTCAGCGCCGCGGTGTATTTCGAATACCCGATCTAGTTGCTGTGCGTCAATTATCGTTTCCCTTGCGCCTGCGCCTTGAATGGTCATGGGAACCGTTATATTGAGTGACCCGGTTTCTTCGCTTGCGATGATTGGTCTAGCGATAGCCGCATCTAGTCCTAAATCGCCTGTAGAAAGTGTATTGGGTATTGATAGCGCGTAGGTGCCTTCCGGTATAACGATGGTGTGCGGATTTCCTGCGGAATTCAGGACACTGGAATTCGCCTCCATGATTGCTGCGCGCAGGGTGCATGCACCTTGCGCGGTCGCACATATTAGATCGCCAGGGGTTTCATCGACTTCGTCATCCGGGCTGTTAACTCGGAGGGCGTGCTCAGATAGGTTTGCTGTATTCCCTGTTGTTTCTGACAATTCAGGCTTGCTGCTTGACCCGCCACAAGCGGTCAAGCTGAGTGTAGAAATCAAAAATACTAGCTTACGTTGGCTCAGGAAATTTTGCGTTATACGCATAACTCACTCCTTATTTTTTTATTTTTAATTGTATTTTTAAGCGTAGCTGCCCCAAAAAGGAGACTGCATCGTTTTATTTTCTATCAGATATATGTCGTGGAACCCCGTTGTTGGCGCCTAAGCGATTAAATACGTTTATTGGTATGAGGCAATTCACCATTCCTTATTATTAAGCCCGTGAATGATGTTGCGCTAATACTCAATGTAACCATGTGGTGACTTAGGTGGATGTAACCATATGGTGACATTCGTGTCAATCTAAGCTAATCTCGATTTCAATAATTTTTAATTTCGGGCGTGAATGTGAGTGCCAAAATCGAAACTACCGCTAAGAAATTAAGGGGAGGGAAGGGGAATCTGTCCGCCGCTAAAGTGGGTGGCGGACGAGATCGACTGTTGAAAGCGGCGTTACGTCTAGGCGCTAGGCAACGGTCGATTGCAAATCTCGGTTTGAGGGAGTTGGCGCGGGAAGCCGGCATGCACCACACGGCAATATATCGCCACTTTAAATCGATAGATGAAGTTGCTGTTGCTTTAGTCGAGCCACTGTCTGCGCAATTGCGAGTTGATCTTCGCTTTGCCCGACGAAGTGCGAATAGAGATGCCAAAGATATGATTAGGGCGTCTACACTACGCTATTTTGACTATGTTCGAGAACATCCACTTGGTGTAATTTTTTGCGCTAGGGAGATTCATGGCGGTCTACCTTGCCTTCGTGAGGCATTGCAGAAAATGTTAGATGAATTTGCCGCCGATAGTGCAGAGGATTTGTGCTTGCTTGGCTTAGATAAATTGTTGCCTGACTATGAAATGCTCTTAACCTTGACGCGTTTGATTGCGCAGCACACGCTTTTTGCGGCGCTCGATTATTTGGAGCAGAAGGAAAGTAGTGACGTAATTGTTGAGCGAACTGTCATATTTGTGGAGTGTTTAATTGCGGGTGCTATTGCGCGTAATCGCAGTACCTGAAGCGGTTCGGGAACCCGATTGACAGATTAAAATAATTATAAGGATAAAGAATGAGTGATTTTCGTGCCCAACAAATTGCTATTGTCGAAACGTATTTAGATGCGGGTTTATTGCAGCATAAGCCAGAGAATGTATTGTTCGCTGAGAACTGTACCCGCTGGGAGATGGGCTATGCCACCGGCAGCGGAGCGGCCCAATTGCGCGAGTTGTTAAAAGATCCCGCGTATGAGGGCAATGAGGCGATTGAGAATAGACGCTGGCTGGTAGAGGGCGATGAGGTCGATTGTTTTTATGATTTAAGAATAAGTGGTTTGCCCGAGCCGCTGAAAATAGCCACGCGATTCACTATTGAGAATAAGTTGATTAGCCGCATTGAGATTTATGTGTGCGCTGGTGAATTACAGCAAATTATCATGGACCAGGTGAAGGCGCTGAGCGAAGGTCTATAAAAAACGGCTGCTGAGCCGGTGTTATTAAGATTCGTGCTCAGCATCCATTAACGATATTAATGGCTTCACCCCGCCGGAAAGCCGCGACTATTTCTACCGATTGATCGATTAGTGCCTGTCGCGCTTCGCGACTTCCCCAGGCATTGTGGGGTGTTACGATTAGGTTGGGGTGCTTGCAACTGAGCAGTGGATTACTCTTTCTTGGCGGTTCTTCGGTGAGAACGTCTACCCCTGCACCACTAATCAGACTGTCGTCTAACGCGCGTGCTAGATCGCCCTCGTTCACGATGCCGCCACGCGCGGTGTTGATAAGAATGGCTTCCGGTTTCATTGTTTGTAGCGCGGCATAGTTGATTAGATCGCGAGTTTGTTCGGTGAGTGGGCAATGAATACTCAGTACATCGCATTGCGGCAGCAGTTCACTCAATGGCAGTCGCGGTGGTGTTTGCTCGGCCCTAGCTGCGCCCCGCGATTGCCATGCGAGAATATTCATTCCCATGGCGCGGCCAAAGTCGGCGACGCCTTGCCCGGACGCACCGTAGCCGATAATACCCAGGGTTTTTCCGCGCAATTGGCGGATCGGCGGTTCTAACAGGCAAAACTGATCGTGGTTTTGCCATTGTCCTTGTTGCACTGCCGCGTGGTAGCTGGGCAGCTGGCGCATTAACGCGAGGATTAGCATTGCGCTGTGTTCGACTAGGGTAGCGTTGGCGTAGGCGACGTTATTGCATACGGTTACGCCAAATTCAGTGGCGGCGGCAAGGTCGATATTATTGGTTCCGGTTGCCAGTACAACAACGAATTTTAAATTTTTAGCCGCGGCGAAATTGGCACGGCCGAGGGCTACCTTATTGCTGAATACCACATCAGCAGAGGCGATGCGTACGTCTATGTCGGCTGCGTTGGTTTGCGGGTAAACATCGGCACTGTCGACTGCGTCGCGAAGCTTGTGCCAGTTTACGTCGGCTGGCGCGAGGCTATCTAGGTCGAGAAAAACGCCGTGCATGCTTAAACCTTCTTTAAATTAATTTGCGTTAAATTTGCCTACGCCGGGTATTTATCTGCCCAGTGCGGGAAGTGCATTCGATGCGACGACAGCAGCAATGCCCCCGTTTGAAAAATCATATACAGCAGAACATTTCCGTAAATGGCGAAGAAGGGTAGTGTTAGCAGCAAATTAGGTACGTGGCAGAGTAAGACTTTGCGTAGATTCCACTCCGGATAATTATGCGGTGGCGAGACCTTAATATCCCAATAAAATTGCTGCCAGTTGCCGTTGTAGATTGAAATTAAGCTAATACTAATTAGCGTTGTCCAAGCAAGTGATAGCTGCGCTAACTCGCTAAGCGCCCAGAAACTTAAAAACAATTGGGCTTGGCTTAGGCCCCACATGACGCCAAATACGGTAGTGCTAACGGGGTGCCATAGGCGACCGTCGGTATATGTGCCTTTGGCCCAAATAAAACCGTAGGCAATGACGATTAGTAGGCTGCAAACCGCAACGCCGACGAGCCAGCGTGGATCAGATATTTGTGCAGGTGTGGCCAGTGGGTATTGCAGGACCGCGTCGGCGACACCACAGAATAGCGCGATAAGCGAGGTTGCACAGAAATAGATCAGCGCGCGTAGCCAGGCGAGATCTGCGCGGTAGTTGCTGCTCGCGTTGCGCCGTTTTACTAAAATCACGGCAGCGATTACCGAAATAAGTATGCAAAGGCTCGCCACTACATATTGCCATGGCGCGGATAAATATAGGCTTGGGCTAAAGTAAGGTGTGTGCGACACAGAGCGGCTTCCACTAATAATTTTTTTGAAGTGTTGGCCGAGCTAAGGGGCAGTGTCAAGTTTCTGCCCCTTATTTCACCTGTTGTTTGGCGAGTTTGCGGGCTAGGGTTCGTCGGTGCATGCCGAGCCGTCTTGCTGTCTCGGAAATATTAAAACCGGTTTCTGCGAGTGTTTCGTGAATACGCTCCCACTCGAGGGTTTTTATGGAAGTCGCGCGACCGCGAATCTCGACTTCTACATTGCCTTGGGCGCTGTTGAATGCGGCTTCGATATCGTCGGTGTTTGATGGCTTGGCTAGGTAGTGGCAGGCCCCAAGTTTGACAGCTTCGACTGCGGTGGCGATGCTGGCGTAGCCGGTGAGCACCACAATCAGCATATCTGGGTCGTGTTTGTGTAAGGCCTGTACGCAGGCTAAACCAGATGCTTCGCCGTCTAACTTTAGGTCAACGACGGCGTAGCCTGGTGCGTGGTCGTCTAGTAATGCGAGTGCACCCTCTAAACTACTGGCGGTGATTACGGCGTAGCCGCGTCGCTCAAATGAGCGCCCGAGGGTGCGTGCAAAGGCGGCATCGTCTTCGATGAGTAGCAGAGTAGGGGCGGTGTTTTCTGTGTTTAGGTCTGTCTTGTTAACGTCATCTACCATTGCTTAAGTTTCCTTGAGCTGGATTGCATCGAGCGGCAGGCGCAAACTAATTTCCGCGCCGCCACCACGGCGATTACGGGCGCGAACTTGGCCGCCTAAAATACGTGCGACATTGAAGACCAAAAATAAACCGAGGCCGCTGCCGGGGCGCCCCTTGGTTGATTGGTAGGGTTGGCCTAATCGGTCAAACACTCCTTTGGCAAAGCCGGGGCCGCGATCAATTACCCGGATCACTAAGGTGTCTTCTTGGCGCGATACGTAGAGCGCGATCCACTCCGGCGAGGCCTCCAGCGCGTTGTCGAGTAAATTGCAGATGGTCTGTTTTAATACGGTGTCGGAGGCGATATCGATGTCTTCGCCAAACTGATTGTCAAAATTGAACTCTTGAACCTTGCGGGTGTTTTTCCATTCGGCGATAAGCTCGTCAAAAAATTCGCATACACTGGTCTCGCCGGAGGATTCGCCGCGGGTTTCACCAGCGGACATGAGAATACCGCTAACGATTGTCTTGCAGCGCTTCACTTGGGTCTGCATTTCAGTGATTTCTTCGGCCAGGTCCGGGTCGGCGCTAAGTGCCGGCATACGCCGCCAATCGCCAAGAATGACGGCAATGGTTGCCAGTGGGGTGCCGAGTTCGTGGGCGGCGCCGGAGGCGAGTAGGCCCATGCGCAAAATATGTTCTTCTTCGGCTGCGCGCTGGCGCAATTCCGCGAGGCGGGCGTCGTGCTCGCGGTGAGTGCGGTTAATTCGGTTGATAAAGACTACAAGCAGCGCGGCGTTGAGGACTAGGCATATCAGCATGCCTTCAAGGTAATAGCTGCGGATACCTAGGTGGTAATCTTGCGGGAGGTCGATAGGGCGACCTGCTTCGGCCAGCCAAAGAAAGCACATGGTCGCCACACCAAGCAGTACCCATGCGTAGGTTTGGGCTAACAATACAGCCGCTAGGCCAACCTGCAGTAAATACAGAAAAACAAAGGGGTTGGTGGCGCCGCCGCTGAGAAAAAGCTGCGCGGTAAGTGCACCCATGTCGACCAGTAGGCCCATAAATAATTCGGCTGTGCGCACCCGACGATTTAGGCGCAGACTCAATTCATTAAAGGCGTTAAAGGCGATGAGCCCGGCCAAAATACTGAACATGGTCTGCATTGGCAGTTCAACGCCAAAGCCGTAATGGGTGACCAAAATGGTGAGCAATTGACCGAGCACTGCCATCCAGCGCAGCTGCACTAGTTGGCGCATATGCTTGCCGAGGGTGTCGGTGTCACTGGATTCTGTTTGTCTAAGCAGCTGGTTTACGGCGGCCAGTGCTTTGGTGTTTGTCATACGACTGTTTCTCCCAGACCTGCTTTGCGACAGGGGCTCTGTTGGCTTGGGTCAGTATACCTATGAGTTAATAGCGGCGCAGCCGTGATCACTGACGAGCGAAGTGTGAGCTTATCGTTTAGCTCAGCCTTCGTTGCGGCGACGGCCTTCTCTCACTACGATAAGCCCGGCAAGTACGACGCAGAGCGCAAGGCCATACCAGGTGATTGCGTACACCAGATGGCTATTATTGAATGCGATAACAGTAAGACCTGCGACGGGTTGGCTACTCGGTGTGTTGTTGTTCGCTTGAGTCGGTATTGCTTCAGCATCGACAAAATAGGGTGCCGCTGTGAGGCCGAGGCTGGCAGCTATTGCCTGTACATCGCGGGAGTACCAGCGCCCGGTACTTGGGCTGTTTTCGCGCAGCACACTGCCTTTTGGCTCGTTTAGGCGGAGTAAGCCGCTCACCGCGATGTTACGAGAGGCAGGTGCTAACGGTGTGACGCCTTGGTCGATATAACCGCGATTGACCAGAACAATACCGCCATCGTCGCGCTGAAATGGGGTGAGCACCCAGTAGCCGCTGCCCAGCTCGGTGGCGGCAACCACTAGGGTGTCTTTGCCTGTTAGGAATTGGCCTTTTAAAACAACGTGGCGGTATTCGTCGTCAGCTTTGTTAACTGACGGCCAGTCGCGAATACCTGGCGCTGCTTCAGCGGGCGCGTGAACGCGGGTTTCGACTTTTTCAATTAAGTCTAACTTCCATAATCGGCGTTCTAACTGCCAATTGCCGAGGGCAATAAAGCCCGCAAAGAGGAGCAGGCCGCATAGGCTGATTAGCGATAAGCTAACTATGCGGCGAAGTGACACGGTTTAGCTGCCGCCAGACATCATTGAGGGCATCATATTCACGTTCATGTGGTACATCACCCACAGCGACCCGGCTAAGGTAATGAACAAGAGTACTACAGTGAAAATGAGCGATAGCATGGTCCAGCCACCTTCAGACTGAAAATTCATGTGCAGAAAATAAACCATGTGCACTAGAATTTGCACTAGGGCAAAGGCGAGAATGATCAGCACGGTGGTGTTGCGTGAGCTGAATACATCACCCATTACTAGCCAAAAGGGGATGGCGGTAAGAAACACCGAGGCCATAAAACCCAGCATATAACCGCTGAAGCTGCTGTGCGGGCCTTCTTCTTCGTGATGGTCGTGATGCTCATCGTGGTTGTGTGAAAGCTCGCTCATGACAGTGACCCCATCAAATAAACAATAGTGAATACGCCGATCCAGACAACATCAAGAAAGTGCCAGAACATAGACAGGCAGAATAACCGGCGGCGGTTTGCGGTGGTTAAGCCGTGCTTGCGGAGTTGGAAAAGTAAGGTAACTAACCAAATTATGCCAATGCACACGTGCAAACCGTGGGTGCCGACAAGGGTGAAAAAGGCCGACAAGAACGCACTGCGTTGGGGACCAGCACCTTGGTGTAAAAGGTGGTAGAACTCATAGAGTTCTAAGCCGAGAAAGCCTGCGCCGAATACGCCGGTAATGGCCAGCCAAATTATGGTGCCTTTGAGCTTGCGCTGCTGCATCTGCAGCATGGCAAAGCCGTAGGTGATCGACGAAAACAGCAGAAAACTGGTGTTTAAGGCGACTAGCGGCAGATCAAATAAATCTGCGCCCGATGGCCCACCCGCATAGTTTTGGCTCAATACGCCATAGGTGGCAAACAGCGCGGCAAAGATGAGGCAGTCGCTCATCAAATACAACCAGAAGCCCAGCAGCGTGCCGTTAGCGACGTGATGCTCTCCCTTAACGAGGAAGTCGAATTGGCCCGGCTCTGCGGCCGGCATAGCAGTAGAGTGAGACATCTTAGGCAGCTACCTCGGAACGTTGGGCTTCGACTAACGCGACCTCTTCAGCCGGTATGTAGTAGTCGCGCTTGTAGTTAAAAGTGTGCGCAATAATGGCGATCATTAGCGCCGCAAACGTCAGACCACCGATTAACCACATATGCCAAACCATGGCGAAACCGAATGCTGCGCTGAGGCCAGAAATAACCATGCCAGCAGCGGTATTTCTGGGCATATGGATGGGCATAAAGCCATCAGTTGCGCGCTTAAAACCATTGCTCTTCATATGCCACCAGGCGTCAAGATCGTATACCCGTGGGGTAAAGGCGAAGTTGTATTTGGGTGGTGGCGACGAGGTCGACCACTCTAGGGTGCGGCCACCCCACGGATCGCCAGTTTCGTCGCGCAGCGAGTCGCGGCGCTTGTAGCTCACATAGAGCTGAACCAAGAAGGCGATGATACCGGCGCCGATTAATACCGCGCCACCTAGGGCAACCTGGAACCAAATCTGCAGCGATGGATCGTCGAAGTGGCTCATGCGGCGGGTGACGCCCATAAAGCCCAACATATACAGCGGCATAAAGGCGAGGTAGAAACCGATAAACCAGCACCAGAACGAGACCTTGCCCCAGAACGGTTCCAGCTTGTACCCGGTAACTTTGGGATACCAGAAGGTAATCGCCGCGAAGGTGCCGAACACCACGCCACCGATAATGACGTTGTGGAAGTGAGCAATCAAAAACAGGCTGTTGTGCAGCACAAAGTCAGCAGGTGGCACAGCCAGTAACACGCCGGTCATGCCGCCAATCACGAAGGTGATCATAAAGCCGATGGTCCATAGCATCGGGACTTCAAACTGAATGCGACCACGATACATGGTGAACAACCAGTTGAAGATTTTCGCGCCAGTGGGAATAGAAATAATCATGGTGGTGATACCAAAGAAGCTATTCACCGTTGCGCCAGATCCCATGGTAAAGAAATGGTGCAGCCACACGAGGTAAGACAGAATCGTGATGACCAAGGTCGCGTAGACCATGGACGAGTAACCGAATAGGCGCTTACCACTGTAGGTAGAGACGATCTCTGAGAACACACCAAAGATCGGTAGAATCAGTATATAAACCTCTGGGTGACCCCAGATCCAAATCAGGTTTACGTACATCATGGCGTTGCCGCCAAGGTCGTTGGTGAAGAAGTTCATGTCCAAATAGCGGTCTAAGGACAGCAAGGTCATTACCGCTGTTAAAACGGGGAAAGCCGCCACAATCAGGATGTTAGTACACAGCGCGGTCCAGGTGAAAATCGGCATTTTCATCATGTTCATGCCGGGCGCGCGCATTTTGACAATCGTAACTACAAAGTTGATGCCGGACAGCAAGGTGCCGACCCCGGCAATCTGTAGGGACCAAATATAGTAATCCACCCCGACCCCGGGACTTTGCAGTATTCCGGTTAATGGCGGGTAGGCCAGCCAGCCGGATTTGGCGAATTCACCGATAAACAGTGAGATCATGATGAGCGCCGCACCGGCACTGGTCATCCAGAAGCTGAGGTTGTTTAAGAATGGGAAGGCTACGTCACGCGCGCCGATCTGCAGGGGCACAATGTAATTCATTAAGCCAACCACAAAGGGCATGGCCACAAAGAAAATCATGATCACGCCGTGGGCGGTAAATATTTGGTCGTAGTGATCTGGCGGCAGGTAGCCGGTAGCTTCACCAAAGGCCATGGCTTGGTGAATCCGCATCATGATGGCGTCGGCAAAGCCGCGGAGCAGCATGACTAAGCCCAGAATCATATACATCACACCGATCCGCTTGTGATCGATGCTGGTGAACCATTCACTCCACAGATAGCCCCACACTTTGTAATAAGTCAGTGTGGCGAGCAGTGCTATTCCGCCAATTGCGGCCACGACAAAGGTCGCGATCAAAATCGGATCGTGGAAGGGGATGGAGTCAAGGCTTAGGCGCCCGAATATAAGGGTACTGAGATCAGACATGAGAGTTACCGGCGCCCTGACGCGCTAAAAGTGAATGGGACGGACGCATTGCGACCACGGTAATTGCACAAAAAAAGCTAGTGGGCATGGTGACCCTCGTCATGTGTTTTAGCTGTTGATTTTGCTGAACTTGGCGCGGCGGCGTCACTTTTGTGGTTGCCGTGGTGCTTCATCATATCCTTCATACACAGGGTGCCAGGCTCAACGCAGCGGTTGAGAATAGCGTCGTACAGTTCGGGCGCCACTTCGCGATAGTATTGAACGGGGTTGTACTCGCTAGGCTCAGCGAGTTCGGTGTATACGCTACGGCTGAGGACGTCGCCATCAGTTTTGACCTTGCTCACCCACTCGTCAAACTCGATCTCTGGCATGCCTAAGAATTTAAAACGCATGCCATTAAAGCCCGCACCAGAGTAATTAGCAGAGAAACCGTCGTAGCTACCGGCTTCATTGATGACCGCGTGTAGCTGGGTTTCCATGCCGCCCATGGCGTAGATTTGTCCCGCCAGGGCCGGAATATAAAAGGAGTTCATCATGGTGGTAGCAGTAATTTTGAACTTTATTGGCCGGTCCACGGGAGCAGCCAATTGGTTCACCGCGGCAATCCCGTACTCGGGGTAAAAGAACAGCCATTTCCAGTCCATGGCGACCACTTCAACAATAAGCGGCTCAACACCCTCTGGAACGGGGCGACCTTCGTCAATGCGATCAAGGGGGCGGTAGGGGTCGAGCTGGTGGGTGCTCACCCAGGTTAGTGCGCCCAAGGCGATAATAATGGCCAGCGGTGCAGCCCAGATTACCAGCTCCAAGTTAGTGGAGTGGTCCCAGTCTGGCGTGTAGGTGGCCTCTTTGTTGGATGCCCGATAGCGCCAGGCAAACAGCAGGGTCAGCACAATGACCGGAACCACGACGATCAACATGAGTATCGTCGCCCATACAATTAGCTTGGCCTGTTGCGCCGCAATATCGCCCGACGGCGACATAACCACGGTGTCACAGCCAGACAGCAGGGCCATTCCGATAGCGGAAACGAATATAGTGCGCAAAGTTTTAGAAATCGACATCGCCACTCGCAAGTCCAGATGTTAATAAGAAGACGCAGACTTTAAGCGAATTGGGCTTGGGAAAGAATTGGACAATTTGTCCTATGGCTGGCGTGGGGGAAACGGAGTAGTCTTTCAATAATTCATAAAACCTACGGATGAGCGCCGCACCATGGCCAGTACAACAAACTCTTCTCTCGCAGCTGATATGCAGACCCCAGCGGGTCACTCGCCAGTCGCCCCCGGCGAAATCGCCATTGGTGTGGTTATAGGTCGCGCCTCCGAACATTTTGACTTTTTCGTGTTTGGCATGGCCTGCGTATTGGTGTTTCCGAGCGTATTTTTCCCCTTTGCCAGTACCTTAGAAGGCATGCTTTACGGTTTTGCTATTTTTTCTATGGCATTTGTTGCGAGACCCTTCGGTACCGCGCTGTTTATGAATATACAGCGCCGCTGGGGTCGCAGCGTAAAACTCAGTACCTCATTATTCCTGCTGGGCACGGCTACCGCCGGAATCGCGTTTTTGCCGGGATACGACTCTCTGGGTGGAACTTCAATTTTCTTTCTTGCCATATTCCGGATTTTGCAGGGTTTTGCCTTGGGCGGTTCTTGGGATGGCCTACCGTCTTTGCTGGTGCTTAATGCGCCGCGTGCTAAACGCAGCTGGTATGCAATGATTGGTCAGCTCGGCGCCCCAATTGGTTTCCTTATTGCGAATTTATTATTTTTCTACCTGATTCGTAGTGTTAGTGCAGAAGACTTTCAAGCCTGGGCATGGCGTTATCCCTTCTTTGTGGCCTTCGCCATCAACGTAGTGGCACTGTTTGCGCGCCTGCGTTTGGTGCTTACCGAAGAGTATACGGCTGCATTGGAAGAGAGCGAACTGGAGCCTATTAGTACTAGCGAAATGCTAGAAAAGCAGGGGCCAAATATTTTCTTGGGTGCCTTTGCCGCGCTGGCAAGTTATGCCTTATTCCATATTGTGACTATCTTTCCGCTGTCGTGGATCTCGTTGAGTGAGTCTCAATTAATTGGTAATGTTCTGATTGTTCAGGTGTTCGGCGCTTGTATCGGTATTATTGCTACCGTCGCTTCCGGCATCATTGCTGACCGCATTGGTAAGCGCACCACGGTATCGTTAATGGCTGTGCTTATTGGTATCTTTGCATTGTTTACACCAATGCTGATGAGCGGCTCTCCGGCAATGCAAGACACCTTTATTTTAGTGGGTTTTGCGTTACTTGGTGTTTCCTACGGCCAAGCATCCGGTACCTTAACGGCCAACTTTGAACGTCGATTCCGCTACGCTGGTGCCGCATTAACCTCCGATTTTGCCTGGTTATTTGGCGCCGCCTTTGCGCCCTTAATTGCCTTAGGTTTGTCGGTACATTTCGGCTTGATGGCGGTTAGCTTGTACTTGATCTCTGGCGCACTGTGTACATTGTTGGCGTTGCGTATTAGTAAGCACATGGAAGCTGCGGATTGAGTCGTTCGCTCACGTTTTAAAATAGATCTGCGTAACGACAAAAGGTGGATGTTTTGCATTCACCTTTTGTCGTTTTGTGTGGCAGATAATCCTGCGGCGTTGAGTGCTAGGCTTCGTCACTTTGTCTAAAAGCAAATTAGCTGTTTTCATTAACTCTATAAGATCTGCGCACCCACAGCGCTACGCTGGCACCGCTGATGTTGACAAACTACTCTGATCGGCGTATTCATAGAACTAAGAGCCGAAAAATGGTAGCTGAAATTATGCCCGTCGAAATAGTAATTACAGCTGCGATTCTAGCGTTATCAATGACCATTCTGTTCTTCTATCATAAGTCGGATGATAAGCGGCGGTGGGAGCAGTTAATGGCTCAAGCTGCCAATGATCACGATGAACTCGATTGAGTGATCAGATAGCATATCGATAAGACCTCCTTTTTGGGGGCTTTTTTTTGCCTGTAGCTTACATCCTAAATACCATCGTCGCGCATGTGCGTAGGTATTTCGCCCAGCCAGAACTTTACGATTGAATAGGTGATATGGACTAGGCTCTCCCTATACTGAAAAGCGTACATGGGGTTTACACGGTGTTATCTACGTAAGTCATTGCTGTGGCTGAAGAGTAACTAATGGAAATTGAAATTATCACTGGTGAAGACGCAAGGCGCGCTATTAAGACAGCTAACGAACTTATTGATAAGAGAATTATTTGTTCTGTATGCTGTAATAATCATAATAGTCACAACGACTAATCAGCAGAATGGCTCTCTAAGGTCCGGGCCAATAAGGGAATGTTCGAACGATTATATTTCTCAGTCAGCTCAAATGAAGTCTTATACAAGCAAAGAAATTACACGGGGGCTGCCGAAACCAAGTCGGCTAGATTAAGTTGAGTTGCTAGTAACGACGTAGCAAAAGTCAAAATATCAGTTTTTGCTATGGTCTTCTTTACATTAATTTTGCTAGTGCAAAACAGTCGACACTTAGTGGGTGGCACTCAAAGATGAGAAGTTTCGCGAAAATATTAGTAAAGCGTCGCATTATGATCAATGCATTTCGCGTCTCACTAGTGGTTGGTATTCTGTTGAATGCAATCAATCAGGGTACGCAGTTCATTAACGGCCTAGATATCATCTGGGGACAAGTGGTTCTAAATTTTGTCGTTCCATATTGTGTAGCATCGTATAGTGCAGCGATGAATGATATTGAGAGTAGAAATAATGATGGATGAGACAAAGTTGGCAGCTAGGGAGGACGTCTCGGGTATCTCAAGCTTAACAGACCCTATTTTCCTTCAAGACTTACGTACTCAAATGATAAAATTTGCCAACTTGCAGCTAGGAGACAATGCTTTAGCAGAAGATGCAGTGCAGGAAGCACTCATTGGTGCTCTGAAAAATGCACGATCGTTTAATCGGCGCGCCGCTTTAAAAACCTGGGTTTTCGCAATTCTCAAGAATAAAATTACCGATGTACTTCGAAAGAGAATGCGAACCGTCGAGGCAAGCCGAAAACTTCCCGATCAGGAGGGGAATCTTGATCAACTATTCGATGCCAAGGGCTTTTGGCATGATGATGAACGGCCTGCGTCCTGGTCTCAGCCAATGGAATCCGTTAAGAACGACCACTTTTGGCGAGTATTTGAAGTCTGTTTGAGTGATCTACCGGAAAGGCAGGCTCGTATTTTCATGATGCGGGAGTTTCTTGAACTCGATAGTAAAGAGATTTGCGATTCATTGGATGTTAGCACTAGTAATCTCCATGTCATGCTGTACCGGGCACGCTTGGGATTACGTGAATGCTTGGAAAATCACTGGTTTGTTACAGGAGAATGAATATGATGAACTGCCAGCAAACCACACGCCTGCTTTCTGATGCGCTTGAGCGAGAGTTGTCTATAAAGGAACGTACTTCACTAAAAGTTCACACTATGATGTGTTCTGGCTGTCGAAATTTTGGCAAGCAAATGGGAACGCTGCGAGGACTGACTCATGAGTTCGCAAAAGGGGGGCTTAGTTCTGAAAGCCCAGCTAGTAGCGATAGTGATCTAGAAAAATAGAAGGCCACACTGATGAGTGAGTTGTAGTAATTCGACCATCATTCTAACTTTTTAGCGCAAGTGGCCATCATCCGCCGTTATAAATATAACGCCAAGCTCTACAAAGTTCTTCCCGTCCAGATATTTCATAAACTAGCTTTAAGTAGCCTCGCTGAGGCTTGCAGAGGAATAATTTCTCAGTTGCGGGTCAATCCTTGTCCATCATAATAATAAATTATCAGTTTGGCGTAAGAAATCGCCGTCTCATCACGACTACCTTAATACACTATATTGTTAATTTTAATTGTTGGAGAGTCTGATGCGTGATGTCCTACCCCTTTTGGAGCTTACTGACTTTCCGGCCATTTATCGCAAAAAAATAGAAACCTTACAAGTCAATCTAGGCTACAAATGTAATCAACGCTGCCTGCATTGCCATGTTAATGCAGGCCCTCATCGCAAGGAAATGATGGACAGAGCAACTATAGAGCTAATCGTACCTACCCTAAAGTCTCATGGTATAAAAACATTGGATTTAACCGGAGGTGCACCTGAGATTCACGAAGATTTTCGTTATCTGGTGGCCGAGGCACGAGCGGCAGGCGTACACGTGATTGACCGCTGTAATCTTACCATTTTGTTTGAACCCGGCCATGAAGACCTTGCTGAATTCTTGGCAGAGAATCAAGTGGAGGTAGTCGCGTCTCTGCCTTGCTATTCATTAGAGAACGTAGACAAGCAGCGTGGCGACGGCGTCTTCGACAAAAGTATTGCTGGCCTTAAAAGACTCAACTCGCTGGGTTACAGCAGGGCAGATAGTGATTTACGTCTAAACCTGGTTTTCAACCCTCAGGGCCCCTCGCTGCCACCTGACGAGCAGGGCCTAGAAAATGACTTCAAACGAGAGCTCCTTGCGCACTTTGGCATTACATTCGACCATTTGTACGCATTAGCAAATATGCCTATCAAGCGCTTTGGTTCAACACTAATCTCCAAAGGCCAATTTCATAGCTATTTGAAATTATTAAAAGACAATTTTAAACAAGAAAACCTTGATCAAGTCATGTGCCGCTCCCTACTGAGTGTTGATTGGCAAGGTTATTTGTACGACTGCGATTTCAATCAACAGTTAGCGCTGCCTTTGGCTGGAGGTAAGCGCCAGCATTTGAGTGATTTGTTGGACAATAATCTCGAGGGAATAGCGATTGGTGTAGCAGATCATTGCTTCGGCTGCACTGCTGGGCAGGGGAGCAGTTGCGGCGGCGCACTATAGCAAATTCAATAGCTGGCGAATTGTAAAGCGGTTCGCTAAAGCAAGTTACCACTACGAGAAAATATAATGAAGAAATTAGTATTACTCGCTGTAATAGCCGCACTAGTCATAGTGTTTTTCTATTTCGACGCCGATCGATTACTCACATTGGAGGGATTGAAAAACGGGCTATCACAATTTGAGTCTTGGCGCTCAGCGCGCCCAGCGCTAGTCGGGGGGGCATTCTTACTGTTTTACGTTCTGGTTGCCGCGCTATCGCTTCCTGGTGCGGTCATTATGACCCTAGCAGCTGGCGCATTGTTTGGATTGATGTGGGGTACCATTATTGTTTCCTTTGCCAGCTCTATCGGCGCTACGTTGGCATTTCTTGTTTCTCGATATTTGTTAATAGACACCGTTCAAAATAAGTTCGGTGATCGGCTCAAATCTATTAATGAGGGCATTCAAAGGGATGGTGCATTCTATTTATTCACTTTGCGCCTAGTACCCGTGTTTCCTTTCTTCCTAATCAATCTATTAATGGGATTAACAGCTATTAGAGCGGCTACATTTTATTGGGTTAGTCAGTTAGGAATGTTAGCAGGCACATTGGTTTTTGTTAATGCAGGTACGCAGCTTGCTCAGCTCAATAGTTTGTCAGGAATCTTATCTCCTTCATTGCTGTTGTCTTTTGCATTAATAGGAATTTTTCCTCTCATTGCGAAGAAGGGCTTGGGCGTTATGCGAGCAAGACGTGTTTACGATGGTTATCAAAAACCTAAAACCTTTGACCGGAATCTGATTGTTATTGGTGCCGGTGCGGGCGGCCTTGTGTCGGCGTACATCGCCGCTGCTGTCAAAGCAAAGGTTACGCTAATAGAAGCCCATAAAATGGGCGGTGATTGCCTTAATTACGGTTGCGTGCCAAGTAAGGCGTTAATTAAAAGCGCAAAACTAGCGAACCAAATGCGGAATGCTGGGCACTACGGTCTCGATGATGCCATTCCTAAATTTTCATTTCGCAAAGTGATGCAGCGCGTACACGAGGTGGTCGCCAAGGTTGAGCCACACGACAGCGTTGAGCGTTATGAGGAACTGGGTGTTGAAGTGATCCAAGCATATGCCAAGCTAGTAGACCCATGGACAGTAGAAATCAAACATAGCGATGGCCGCGTGCAGCATCTAACTAGCCGCGCGATCGTGTTAGCGACCGGAGCAAGTCCATTTGTACCGCCTCTTCCAGGACTTGACGATGTGGGCTATGTCACCAGCGACACTATGTGGGATGAATTTGCCAAACTCGATGAGGCGCCAAAGCGATTGGTAGTCTTGGGAGGAGGGCCCATAGGCTGCGAACTTGCGCAAAGTTTTGCGCGCTTGGGCTCTGAAGTCATTCAGGTCGAGATGGCTCCTCGAATCATGATGCGTGAAGACGAAGAAGTTTCGGAGCTAGCCAAAGCTTCACTCGAACGAGATGGTGTCACCGTTCTCACTCTGCATAAAGCGTTACGCTGTGAAAAGAACGGCGAAAGTAAGCACCTTATTGTAGAGCACGATGGTGTAGAAAAAATCATTGAATTCGATGCTCTCCTTTGCGCTGTTGGTCGTGTAGCAAGGCTGAGCGGCTTCGGTCTCGAAGAGCTAGGGATCGAAACGAACCGCACCATTGTGACTAATGAATACCTAGAGACGGGGTATCCAAATATATTTGCCGCTGGTGATGTCGCTGGTCCGTATCAATTTACACATACCGCTGCCCATCAGGCGTGGTATGCCGCGGTGAATGCCTTATTCGGTCATCTAAAGAAATTCAAGGTCGACTATAGGGTCATTCCATGGACGACTTTTCTTGATCCTGAAGTGGCGAGGGTTGGGCTCAACGAACAAGAGGCAAAAGAAAAAGGCATAGCTGTCGAAGTGACTCGCTATGGTTTGGATGACTTAGATCGCGCAATTGCCGATGGCGCTGCCTACGGGTTTGTGAAGGTACTAACGGTGCCCGGCAAGGATCGGATTCTTGGTGTAACGATTGTGGGTGAATATGCCGGTGATTTGATGGCTGAATTCGTGCTAGCAATGAAGCACGGTCTCGGCCTCAACAAAATTCTGGGGACGATCCATGCTTACCCGACGTGGGCGGAAGCGAATAAGTATGCCGCCGGCGAGTGGAAGCGAGCACACGCGCCACAGAAAGTGTTGTTATGGCTTGGTAGGTACCATACGTGGCGTCGAGGTAGCCCAAGTAAGACTGCGAAGGTATCAAAAAACTAGCTGCGAATACTTGATATACATCACCGATTTGAGTTGGCTCTCAAGCTAAGGATACAGATATGAGAAATATAACTATCAGTAAGGCACTCATTTTTGTGGTATTTCCCTTGGTTAATTCGGTAATTGGCCAGGCCGACGAGTATCGGGAGAAAGAGCCAGTAACCATGTCGCTCTATGTCGACAATGATTTATTCACGGGAAACAATAAGGATGAGGATTATACAGGTGGTTTCGCCGTGACCTTTTCAGGTGAGGACGCCTCAAGGCATCCTTTTTCTATAGATATACCTCTGGCATGGATTAATAATGTCGCTCGGGTTCATGATTTATTGGGTCTAAATGATGCAGGTGTTAGTCAAACCTTACACAGCTGTGAAATCGGTGTCGCCGCCTTCACCCCAACAGAAAAAACCGATAGAAACCCTATCGCCGACGACCGGCCTTATTCCAGCCTGATTTACCTCGCTAACACTCAGCAAAGCATTAGTGCTGATTTAAAAAACGCCGTAATTACTAGTCTATCTATCGGAATAATGGGGCTCCCGATAGCCGGTGACATTCAAAATGGCATTCATAGCGTCATCGGCTCTGACCGTGCGGAAGGTTGGGATAATCAGATATCGGATGGTGGTGAACCAACCATTAAATATTCAATGGCATTTCAACAGTATCTAGACACCTCCAATGAGAATATTCAAATCACCACCTCGACCGGCTTGAGCCTAGGCTACATAACAGAGGGCACCGTGGGCATTAGCTTACGCACAGGCATAATAAATACCCCGCGCTGGAGCTTCAATGTCCCGAACAGTAATTATGGCGAGAAATCGAATATTACGCTTCCTACCAGCCGGTCTTTGAATGAAGTCTATTTTGTAGCAGGTGCAAATATAAAGTTAAGAGCTTACAACGCATTTATCCAAGGCCAGTTTCGCGACAGCAAGGTGTCATATTCATCCAGAGAAATAGAGAATCTTGTTTACGAAGGTTGGGTAGGATTGGGGTGTGAATTTAGTTCTGGAATAAGATTGAATTATCTCGTTCGCCATCAATCGAGTGAATTGAAAACCGGGCTAGCAGACCGTGATTTTACCTATGGTGAGTTAGTAACTAGCTATAAATTCTAAGTACCGAGAAAATTATTGGAGATACAGATGAGAATGTTGAAAATACGCTGGTTTATTTTTATTGCAATTCTTTCAGTAAACCAAGCGGCATTCGGCCAAAATATCGACCATGAGTTGTGGGGCAAGTTGCTTAACAAAAACATAATTTCCGATAATGGCGGACGATCAACACAAGTTGACTACGACGCAATGATGAATGATCGTAAAATTATAAAGGATTATCTAGATACGCTTTCTACCGTTTCTGAAAACGAATTTTATAAGTGGTCAAAACAAGATCAATTGGCATTTTTGATTAATGCGTACAATGCATCGACTGTAGAGTTAGTTCTGACTGGGTGGCCGAATCTGAAATCGATCAAGGAGTTGGGTGGTTGGTTTAGCTCCCCTTGGGAAGTTGAATTTGTATCTTTGCTGGGTAAAACTCGTTCACTTGACGATATAGAACATAACTTGATTCGAGGGTCTGGACGTTATAACGACCCTCGCATTCACTTTGCAGTCAACTGTGCGAGTATCGGGTGTCCTGCCCTGCGCGCCGAGGCCTATATTGGCAGTAAACTCGACGAACAGCTACGCGAGCAAACCAATCTGTTTCTAAGTGATCAAAGACGTAATCGTGTGGAAAGCTCTACAATACAACTTTCATCGATATTTAAATGGTATCGCGAAGATTTTGAGCGGGGCTGGAAGGGGTTCGACCGGTTAGAGGAGTTCTTACTGGCTCACGCTGACGAAATGGCGATTACAGCACCCATCGCGCAAAAGCTGAAACTAGGTAAGGCCAAAATCGAGTTTATGGATTACAACTGGCGCCTCAATGAAAAGTGATGAGCCTCAAATTTATCCGCTACCCCCAGTGCTCTCCATCATCGTTCCGATGCTCAATGAAATCGAGCAATTACCTGAATTAATGGCCCATTTACTCCAATGGCAGCGACGCGGCCATGAGGTATTGCTCATCGATGGCGGAAGCAGTGACAATTCTGCAAGTGTAGCCAAAGCCCTAGGGTTCAAAGTTTTTCATTCACATTGTGGTCGCGCAATACAAATGAATGCCGGTGCGGCTAGAGCGAAGGGCTCGGCCCTTGTTTTTCTACATGCCGATACGCGGATGCCTCTGGATGCTGATTTACAGATTATTGAAGCCTTGAAAAAACGCTCCTGGGGTCGCTTCGACATTCAATTGTCTGGCGATAGATGGATGCTTCGTGTCATCGCATTCCTTATGAACCTTCGTTCAAGGATCAGCGGAATCGCGACAGGTGATCAAGCCATCTTTATAGACCGAACCACATTTTTTGCTACTGGTGGATTTCCGGAACAGCCCTTGTTGGAAGACATCGAGATCTCCAAACGGCTCAAGCGACGCGGCCGGCCACAGTGCCTTCAGTCACGGGTGACCTCCTCCGGACGTCGCTGGATAGCCTTTGGCGTTTGGCCCACCATTTGTTTGATGTGGCGAATTCGTTGGGCATATTGGCGAGGGACTTCTGCTGACCAATTGGCTAAGGAATACCAATGAATAGTCTTATAGCCGCCCCCAAATACACCGCGTTATTAGATACATCGATACGAATTGTCATTTTTGCAAAAGCGCCATTACCTGGATTTGCAAAAACCCGACTAATCCCCTCCTTAGGTAGCGATGGAGCCGCTAATCTCGCGAAGACTTTACTGAAACATACCGTCGATCAGGCACTTGGATCCAATGTAGGCACCGTGGAGCTTTGCGTGACTCCCTCGTACGACTGCGCTATATGGAAATCAATGGGGCTCCCCGGCAATATCCAGTGGTCGAATCAAGAGGATGGCGACTTGGGCGATCGCCTTATGCGAGCCGCCCGCAGAGTAACAGCTAATCATGAAGCCATATTATTGATAGGCACAGACTGTCCTGATCTAAGCGCGGAACGCATTCGGGATGCAGCGTTAGCTCTCCGGGAGAATGATACGTGTTTAGTACCCGTAGTAGATGGTGGTTATGCCTTATTGGGCCTCAACCATTTTCTACCCAACATATTCACTGGTATCCCATGGAGTACAGCGAGAGTTGCTAATCTTACCCAGAAGGAAATTCTTGATAGCGGGCATACTATGATGATGCTTCCTAAACTTCATGACATTGATGAACCAGGGGATTTACAATATTTGCCAGATAAATTCAGATGTTAACTAGAATTGCTAAATATTTAATTTCTTGGGTGACGTAATTATTATTAATTTTCTAAATTTGAGGGTAGCTAATTTTGATGCACTTTTACGGAAGTGATGAGGGCGATCATCTGAGTTTAGAGCGAATCCAAGAATTTTCTTGGCAGCAAATACAAGTTGAGGCATGAAATTCGCGACTTTCTTAAAAGAGAATGTAGTAATCAGAATTAAATTATTGTCTAGCTACAGATTGATTGGCATATGTTAGTGCCGATAATTATTAATCATAGGAGTAACACCGATGAATTCCAGCGCTTCGATTACAGATACTTTGCAAAAGCCATTGTCTCGTTCATTGCTCATGTTAAGGCTTGGCGTCTTCGTGGTGATGCTGATGTGGACACTCGACAAATTTTTTAATCCAGCTCATACCAGTAAGGTATTTTCCGGCTTCTACGGCATTGATTGGTTGAGTCATAATATCTCGTACGTGATTGGCGCTGTCGAACTTTTGCTGGTGCTCGCATTTGTGGCGGGGCTTTGGCGGCGCTGGACATATGGTGCGGTGTTGTTGATTCACGCCATTTCAACTTTCTCATCTTACAAGATGTACTTGCCTCCTTTTAACAATCTGCTGTTCTTCGCCGCATGGCCTATGCTTGCTGCATGCCTTGCCCTGTATTGGTTGAGAGATTGGGATACATTGTTCACGCTTCCTTTAAAGCATAAAGATTAATACGCCACGCCATAAAATTGAAAATCGCTAATGTGTTGCGATAAGACTGATGCACAGCGGGAAATTATTTCAGCCTGCTGTACCAATTTTACAATCAAACTTACTATTAATAGGATTGTGATGAAAAGTAAAATTGCAATAATAGGTCTGCTACTGTTCATGGCCGAATTTGCTTTAGGAAGCTTAGTAGAAGCAGATAATGATTATAAAATTGAGAAGATAAAAGGTGATGTTTATCGGTTTGTTGACGATCGACATCGCTCGGTTTTTTTGGTCACTCGTGAAGGGATAATACTTACAGATCCGCTTAATTCCCCTGCAGCGCATTGGTTGAAGATAGAATTGAAAAAGCGTTTTAATCTGCCAGTGAAGTATGTAATTTATAGTCACAATCACAGTGACCATATTTACGGGGCAAATGTTTTTAATGATCCAGGAACCATATTTGTTGCACATGAGTTAGCGGCGCAAGATATTAGGAGGACTAAAGCCGACACGGTTCAGCCAACAGTAACGTTTAAGGACGGCATGGTTATTTCATTGGATGGCCACTCCGTTGAACTTAGGTATCACGGGCCCAATGACGGACGGGGCTCTATTAGCATGTTGTTTCAGCAGGAGAAGCTGGTCTTTGTTGTGGATTGGATTGTAGTTGGGAGAATGCCTTGGCAGAAACTTTGGAGTTATGACATACAGGGTATGATCAACTCAACTGCGGAAGTTCTTGAACTTGACTTTGATGTCTTCGTCGGCGGACATGCAGACATTGGTAATAAAGCTGATGTTCAGCGATACCTACGCTACCTTGAATCGCTCTATAGCGCTGTTATTAACGGCATTCACGCGGGCAACAGCCTAAAAGAGCTACAGAAAAATATAAAGTTAAGTGAGTACAGCGACTTCAAACAATTCGAGGAATGGCTACCGCTCAACATTGAGGGCGTATACGAGCGACTAATGGAAGAGTCCGGCATGGGCTGGAGGCCAGATATTAAACATTAATATCGATCGTAGCTAAGGATATACACCCTCTAATCTATCTGCTTATTCAATGTGTAATAAAGTGCGCTTGCCCAACGACTAATATCTAACACGCATCTAATCATGCGAATGCCTATTAGAAATTTTCAGTTGGAGAATAATCGCTATGCACGACGTTGTTCAAGAATATTACGGTAAGCAATTACAAAGTTCGGCCGACCTAAAAACCACGGCGTGTTGCGATGTCAGCAGCATGCCCGAATGGCTTAAGCCCTTACTGTCGCGCATACATCCTGAGGTACTGTCTCGATATTACGGCTGTGGGCTGGTTTGCCCGCCATTGCTATCGGGGGCTCGGGTGCTAGACCTAGGTTGCGGTTCTGGGCGCGACGTCTATGCTCTCGCTCAGTTGGTTGGCGCCGATGGTGAAGTGATCGGCGTAGACATGACTGACGAGCAACTAGAGGTAGCTAAAACGCATCAAAACTGGCATGCAGATACCCTTGGTTTTGATAATGTTCGCTTTATTAAAGGCTATATTGAAAAGCTTGATGAATTAAATCTCGAGCCCGGATCCTTTGATATTATCGTATCAAATTGTGTTGTGAATTTATCGCCTGATAAGTCCGCAGTATTGGAAGGGATTCACCGACTACTTAAGCCGGGTGGTGAGTTCTTTTTCTCAGATGTTTATGCTGATCGACGGGTTCCCGCTGCGATACGAGAGGATTCGGTGTTGTACGGCGAGTGCCTAGGTGGCGCACTATATTGGAATGATTTTCTAAGTATTGCTACTCTCGCCGGTTTTGCTGACCCCCGCCTAGTGGAGGATCGCCCACTCGATATTACCGACGCCGGGCTCGCTCGAAAAACGGGCAATCTACAGTTTTTTTCAGCGACATACCGTTTATTCAAACTTAATGAACTGGAGAGCGCCTGTGAGGATTACGGGCAAGCGGTTATTTACAAGGGCAGTATTTCAAACAGCCCTCACCGTTTTGTTCTGGATAAACATCATGTTTTTGAGCTGGGTCGTGTGTTCCCAGTATGTGGTAATACTTGGCGTATGCTTAAGCACACGCGGTTTGCCGAACACTTCACCTTTATCGGCGACTTCACGCGGCATTTCGGTATATTTGAGGGCTGCGGTTTGGCAATACCATTTGACTCAGCAAAATCGCCATCAGAGGCTAGCCCATGTTGCTAACGGCAAGCTTGCATCGCTTAACTGGAGCGTAATGTAAATGCGATTTCCCGTCACTTTTTGCCAGTGTTTTAGGCCGGTTACTACTATAAATGGGCCGAAAAAATCGTCAGGACATTGTTATGCTTAAATCCCTTATAAGTCTTATTTTTGTATTAAGTGCTGTCGTAAGTACGCCCGCCGCTCACGCCGAAAATAAGCGATTGATATTAACGGGGTCAAGCACGGTTGCTCCGCTCGCAGCGGAAATTGCCAAGCGTTATGAATCACAACATCCTCGGGTAAGGATTGATGTCCAAATGGGCGGATCGGCGCGCGGTATCAATGATGTTCGCGGGGGATTAGCTGATATTGGTATGGTATCGCGTGCGTTGAAGGAATCTGAACAAGATCTAAAATCATTCCTGATCGCCATGGATGGTATTGGTGTTGTGCTCCACAAAAGCAATACTATTACCGCCTTAAGTGATCAGCAAATCATCGCGATTTACACTGGTAATATTCGCAATTGGGAGCAGCTCGGCGGGCCGGATAAGCCAATCACAGTGATCAATAAAGCCGAGGGGCGCTCGACCCTAGAGCTATTTCTTCAGCACTTTTCTCTGAAAAATAGTGAGATTAAAGCGCATGTGATAATTGGTGACAATCAGCAGGGTATCAAAACGATCGTGGGCAACCCCGGCGCTATTGGCTATGTATCAATCGGTTCCGCCGAGTATGAAGTAGCCCGCGGCACCGCGATAAAATTACTCCCTATGGCAGGTAATCCCGCCACTGTCGAGGCGGTAGCGAAGGGGCATTACCCATTGTCGCGGCAACTTAATCTGGTGCTGAAAACTGAGCCGTCGGGGTTGGCTAAGAATTTTATTGCCTATGCACAATCAGCTCACGTCAAAGATTTGGTCGAATCACAATTTTTTGTGGCACCGTGAATGATAACGTCGAGAGGTATCGATAGCGATGATGTTCAAGGCCAGTAGCAGTCGGGCCGACCGGCGGCTTAATGCACTGCTGCTTTTGTTAACTAGCGGTACTGCCTTGCTGTTGGCGCTTATCATGCTATTTTTGCTGAACGAATCCTGGCCGTTTCTTATCAGTTGGTGGCGTAACGGTGGATGGCATGATTTCTACCAACCTCAGGGTTGGTATCCGCTGGAAGGACGTTTTGGAATGTCGCCGATGATTTTGTCGTCATTGGCGGTGACCGTTGGTGCCATCACTCTAGCGCTACCACTCGGTTTAGGGAGTGCTATTTTCTTACAGTTTTACGCGATCTCGCCGTTTGCACAGAGTTTCCGCCTGTTACTCAATTTGCTAGCGGGAATCCCTTCGGTGGTTTTTGGCTTATGGGGTTTAACGCGGCTGGTGCCACTTATCACAAGTTGGCAACCACCGGGGGCTTCGCTTCTGGCTGCAATATTGGTGCTGTCCTTGATGATTCTACCAACGATTGCGCTTACCAGCGCATCGGCATTGGCGAGTGTCTCCAAAGACTTAGTGACTGGCAGTATGGCATTGGGGCTTAGACGTAAGACGTGGATTATTAATGTTCTAATTCCAGCGGCGAAAGTCGGAATAAGCCGCGGTGTACTCTTGGCCACAGCGCGCGCACTGGGCGAAACCATGGCAGTAATGATGGTCGCCGGCAACGTGGTACAAAATCCAATAGGGCTGTTTGAGCCGGTACGTGTTCTCACCGCAAATATTGCATTGGAAATGGCCTATGCCATGGGAGACCACCGCGCTAGCTTGTTCGCGTCGGGCTTGCTGCTAACGTTACTGGTTTGGCTGTTATCGTGGACGGCCCACCGGATGAGTAACTCCAGCAAGGGGGCGAATCTCAATGGCTGATCGTCTATTTTCTTACCTTGTTTTTGGCTGCGCGTTATTGGTGGTGGCACTATTATTTTGGGTGTTGGGTGATGTCGTAATAGAAGGTAGCAGACATTTCTCATGGCAATTTTTGTACTCTGCGCCTGCAGATGCAGGGCGTAGCGGTGGCATTGGTCCAATCCTCGTATCCACCTTGTGGATCTTGCTAATTGCCTTAGGCCTAGCGCTACCTTTGGGGCTAGGGGTGGCTATTTGGCTGTCGGAATTTGCCCACCAAAATAGTCATTTTGCTAACGGTATCGGCATTTCACTGGACATTCTCGCCGGTGTTCCCTCCATTGTGTTTGGTTTATTTGGTAACGCTTTTTTCAGCATCTATCTCGGCCTAGGATTTTCGCTGTTGGCAGGTGGGCTAACCTTAGCCTGTATGATTCTGCCGGTGTTTGTGCGTACCTGCGAGTCCGGTTTGCGTGCTGTCAATGATGATTGGCGGCGCGGTGCTTTGGCGCTGGGAATGAGCCGAAGTGCAGCTATCGCGCACATTCTGTTACCGGTAGCTCGCCCTGCGATAGTGGCCGGCCTTATTCTCGGTATTGGCCGTGCTACCGCAGAAACTGCTGCACTGTTATTTACCAGCGGTTACGTTGATCGCATGCCTGGCTCACTCTTAGATTCTGGCCGCGCGCTGGCTGTGCATATCTACGATTTATCTATGAATGTCACTGGCGGTGATGGCGCGGCATACGCCTCGGCTTTGGTGTTGGTTGTTCTTATTATTACCCTCAATACTTGGGCGCAAAGTCTTGTAGACAGCTGGTTCAAACGGAGGTTGCTTAGCTAATGAATCGACAAATTCCAAGCCCTTATACACTGGGGGATGTCGCGCTTGGGGTGCCCTGCTGCGTGCCCGAAGCTCACCTACAGGTCAAAGATGTTTCCGTGAGCTACGGCGGAAAAAAGGTACTATCTAATGTCTCCCTCGATATTTACAAAGGCTGTATTACCGCATTGATAGGTCCGTCCGGCTGCGGAAAAACTAGCTTTCTCTCTACCTTAAACCTACTTACCGATCACTCTGAGAATGCACATGTCACCGGGCAGCTGCTGTTCGATGACCAAGACTTGTTACGTGACCCAGTTGACAAACTCAAACTTCGTCGCCGTATTGGTATGGTTTTTCAGAACCCTAATCCCTTTCCCTTATCCATTTGGCGTAACTTGGAGTTACCACTGAAAGAGCACGGTGTGCGAGACCGTAAGACTCGCCAAGTGAAGATCGAGCAGGCACTGAAAGACGTGGGGCTTTGGGATGAAGTTCACGATAGATTGGCGTCCCCAGCGTTAGCCTTGTCCGGCGGCCAACAACAACGCCTCTGCATTGCCCGCGCTCTGGTATTAGAACCCGAAATTCTATTAATGGATGAGCCCTGTAGTGCTCTCGACCCTATTGCGTCCGGTGTAGTAGAGGAGCTTATTTTACGTCTGAGAGGACGTTATACCGTGGTGATAGTCACTCACAATCTGGCGCAAGCTCGCCGCCTAGCAAATTACGCTGGGTTTTTCTGGATGACTGAGCGGGTTGGAAAGCTGGTTGAATTTGGGCAATGCCGAAATTTGTTCGAGACGCCGATACACGCATTGACGGCCGCCTATATTTCGGGAGCCAAGGGGTAGTTTCATGAATAATTTTTTGTCGATACTCGGGAAACTACTCGCTCGCTACTTGAACCATAGCGTGCACCAACACGGCATCATACCCCCGCAGTCCTCCGATCAACTACTTGCCACATTGCAGCCAGGTGATGTCCTGTTGGTAGAGGGTAATCGGCGGGTCAGTACTGCAATTAAATACCTTACGCAATCGACATGGTCACACGCCGCTTTGTTTATTGGCTCAGATCACGGTTACGCTGTGCCGACTGACCACTATTTTATTGAAGCCGATACTCTCGCTGGCGTACGTACGATTGGAATCGAGGAATTTGGGGGAATGAATACGCGTATCTGTCGTCCGCTTGGCCTTTCCTCGCTAGATTGCCATCGCGTTATCGACCATGCCATGGCACAACTAGGCCATCAATACGACCTGCGTAATGTGTGGGATCTGGCGCGCTACTTGATTAGCACTCCGCCCGTTCCTCAGGCCTACCGGCGACAAATGATTGCGCTAGGCTCTGGTGATCCTTCTCGGGCTATTTGTTCGACACTGATTGCCCAAGCATTTCAATTTATACGCTATCCCGTTTTGCCTATTATGGAGAGCCGATCGGTTGATTCCCCGCTGTGTCCTGGCTGTGTAAAGGAAGTGATGCATATTCGGCATCATAGCTTGTTCGCACCCCGTGATTTCGACATCTCTCCCTATTTCCAAGTAATAAAAGTGGGCTTGGATACCGATTTTGATTTCAGAAGCTTACCGTGGGCCGATTAACGTTAAACACCACTCGGTTTACTTACGGTTTAATATGCGTCGTAGAGTTGCACTGCTTGAGAATCAAATGATCTCATGGTGGGCGTATGGTTTTAGGAGCTTTGAAAATTATCGATTACGAGTGCTGGTCCACCGCGGGTGGGACGGGATTATAAATGGGGTTTGATGAGTGCCATCCCCTTTAATGGGGTGGAGCCGTAGAGTCGAGCCATCGGTTTCCGCATATAGCGGTCAAACTATGCTTCTATAGTAACCATAGTTTGGCCATTCCGGCCAATCTATGCTTTCAGGAACATGTGCCGGACGATTGCAAGAAAAATGGTGGGCCTTCCCAGACTTGAACTGGGGACCTGCCGATTATGAGTCGGATGCTCTAACCAACTGAGCTAAAGGCCCATTTTTCTTGTGCTTGTTACTGATGACCAAGGCTAAATCATAGATTCAGGCGATGCATGCAGTTAAGCGACGGTGGTCTGATATCACGCCGTGACGTGCCCACCGGAAAAACAGCGCGCATTATAATGCTCGGAAGCACGGTTGGCCAGTGCTTCCTTTCGCACTTGTGTGACGGAAGTCTTTGAGATGCCATGCTATTTTTGTGCTTAAGTAAGATATAAGTGCAATAATTGCACAGACACTGACTCGTTGAAGGAAATGACTTTGGACGATAAAGAGCGCATTTTTAAGGCTTATCTGGATGATAAGCGTCAGTCTTTGCAGGCGCCATTGGCGTCGGTAGCGGCGTATACCGAGTCTTTGCTGGAATTGCCGGCAATTACGGGTGATGGTGCGATGTTTGCGGATGCCCAGCGCATTGCCCGAGCAGCGGCCGAAATGCTGGATGTGTTACAGGTTGTGTCAACGCTGACAGTGACCTCGCAAACTGAAATAGCACGCTTGCGCCATGATTTACGCAATGCCATTGGTTTGGTCGATGGCTATAGCGAGATGCTAGTCGAAGATTGTGAGGTAGCGGATGCCCAGGCTTTTTTGAGCCAAATTCGGCACCAATCGCGGCTTTTTCAAGAGCGTTTGGACGGCTTTTCACTGCAACCAACAGAGTCCGCGAAAACAGATCCGATCACTGCGATGTTCCAGAGTTTTAAACGGGGCATTATTCGCGATGATCGAGACCATCTTACGGGCAGTATTTTGGTTGTGGATGACAACGACAGTAGTCGCGATTTATTGGCCCATCAGCTGCAGCGACAGGATCATATGGTGATAGAAGCCGCCAGCGGCGCGCGTTGTTTAGAGGTGATGCGCAGCGCCAGCCCAGATTTGGTTTTACTCGATCTGGTGATGCCCGATATGAATGGCTATGAAGTATTACAGGTGATTCGTAGTGATGAAGCGCTGCGCAGAATTCCGGTGATCGTTGTTAGCGGTATGCAAGATGAAGAGGGCGCAGTGCGCTGTATAGACGCTGGCGCGAGTGACTACTTACTTAAACCGGTGAATGCCACTTTGCTGCGGGCGCGAATCGGCGCGCTATTAGAAACGAAACGCTGGCAAGATCGAGAGCGCGAGTATTTGGCTGAGCTAGAAAAGAGCCAGCGCTTCATTCGTAAGGTGTTTGGTCGCTACTTGTCGGATGAAATTGTGCAGCGGCTGCTAGATGACAATAACGGCTTAAGCATGGGCGGTGAGCGCCGTACCGTAACGATTCTAATGGCGGATATTCGTGGTTTCTCCGCGATTAGCGAGCAGCTGGCACCTGAGCAGTGTGTGCAATTACTCAACAATTACCTAGGGGTGATGACGGAAATTATTCAGCGCTATCGTGGTACGGTCGACGAATTTGTTGGTGATGGCATTTTGGCTATTTTTGGCGCGCCGGTTAAAGATCAAGATGATTGTGATCGCGCTCTGGCCTGTGCACTGTCGATGCAGTTGGCGATAAAAGAGGTTAATAGCCGCAATCGTCGCGACAACTTGCCTGAGATTGCGATTGGCATTGGTTTGAATACGGGTGACGTGGTGGCCGGTAATATTGGCTCAGAACTGCGCTCTAAATACGGTGTGGTTGGTCATAATGTGAACCTTACTGGCCGTATTGAGTCCTGTACTGTTGGTGGGCAGATATTGGCGTCGCCCGCCACCGTGGCAGCGGCGTCGCTGGAAGTGTTAACGGGCAAGCGCGTTGCTGTTGATCTGAAAGGTATGGCGGAGCCGTTAGCGCTAGCTGAGATACTTGGTGTCGGTTTGCCCTATGACCTCTTGCTGGATTCTGTACAAACCCAGTGGCAGAACGTTGCCCCGCCAGTCGAATTACGATTAAGCCTGATGAGCGATAAGCAAGTCGCTAGTACTCAATTGGCGGGCTTGCTGGTGGCAGTGGCAGGTGAGCAGTTGCGTTTGCAAAGTACACAGCCGTTGCCGCTTTTGGCAGACGTGCGCGTTGAGGGCTTAGTTGAGAGCTGTTACGCGAAAATCACTGATAAGCAGGACGACGACTACATCTTAACGGTGACCTCGGCTACCGCAGCGTTACGAGACGAGTTTCGCAAATTACCAAAACATAGCGCTTAAGCGAGAGATAGATGCCAAAAGTATTGCTGGTTGAAGACAATGAAATGAATCGCGACATGTTAAGTCGACGATTACAGCGCAAGGGTTATGAGGTTGTGTTGGCCGTTGACGGCCAACAGGGCATTGATCTTTGTCGGGCTGATCCACCGGACATTCTTTTATTGGATATGAGCTTGCCGGTAAAAGATGGCTGGCAAGTCGCCAGTGAAATGAAAGCAGATAGCGCCTTGCGTGATATTCCGATTATTGCCCTGACCGCCCACGCCATGGCTGATGATCGTCAGCGCGCGCTGCAAGCGGGTTGTGATGATTATGATACTAAGCCAGTTGATCTGCCGCGCCTTTTGACCAAAATTCAGCGCTTATTAGGGCAGGTGGAATGAGTTTTACGCGTCGGCTGACTTTTTCCTTTGTCGCTATTTTAGTGTTGTCTTTGAGTAGTGTGCTTATTCAGGTATGGGGTAATGACACTCGTCGGCGCAATGTATGGCTATTGCAGCATGTGATTCGGACCCAGTCTGAGCTCAATGATTTTAGTCAACGTATGTACGGTACCCATCGCAAAATTTTGGTGGTTGATGCCTTGTCGGACTCGGGTGTGCAAAACCGGATTACTGAGTCGGAGCAGGAGGAGTTGCTTAGCACCATTGATGCGTTATTAGCGTTAGAAATCGAGCTAAACGGCGATTTGCAGGAGTATTTGGAAGATGGGCGTTATCAGTATTTAGATGCGCAGCTACTCTTGCGCCGCTGGCGGCAGTTCCTTGAACTTGGTCATGAGCTGGATACTGCCATGGCTCAACGCGAATATGAGGCGTTGAGCGGGAGAATAAGTGCGAATGAATGGTATTTGCTGACCCGCTCAGACGAGATTAACGTTGGCCTGCGCAATGTGGTCAGTATGACCAACAAGGTCGCCTTAGGGGTGTTTTTACTGGCCTTGGTCACCACGTTTATTCTTGGCTATTACATGACTCGCTACACCCGTCGCTCGATTCGGCAGCTGCAAAAGGGCACGTCGGAGTGGGGCAGCGGTAATCTCGATTACAGTATTGGTGATATGGGGCACGATGAATTTGGTCAGCTGGCAAAGTCATTTGATGATATGGCGGCAAACCTGAGAGAAGCCATGGCGAGCGTTAGGGAGGCGAGCCGTCGCGCCGACGCTGCGAATCAGGCGAAAAGCGGTTTTATGGCGAATATGAGCCATGAATTGCGTACGCCAATGAACGCAATTATTGGTTATTCAGAAATGCTGCTTGAGGATATAGAGGACGAGCCGGAAATGCCTGTCGAGCAGCTTCGTCCCGATTTGGCAAAAATTCAGCTCGCGGGTAAGCATTTGCTGACCTTGATAAATGATGTTCTCGATATTTCCAAAATCGAATCTGGGCGAATGGCGGTGTATTGGGAAGATGTCGCGCTGGAGGACATTCTGCGTGATGTTGAGGTGACAATGGCGCCGCTAATGGCAAAGAATGGCAACACGCTGCATTGTCATTTTGAGCTGCAAAGTGAACTGATTCGCACAGATGTGACTCGCCTGCGCCAAATTATTTTAAATCTGTTGAGTAACGCCGCCAAATTTACCCGTCAGGGTGAGGTTCATCTCGATGTGTCTGAGCAGCTTGTTAATGGTCGCTCTTACCTTATGGTTGAAGTGCGTGACAATGGTATTGGTATGAGCGCAGAGCAACTTGAACGCGTGTTTGACGCTTTTGTTCAGGCCGATTTATCGACAACCAAACAATATGGTGGCTCTGGATTGGGGCTGACAATATCGCGAAAATTTGCCGAGCTGTTAGGCGGGGCAATTACCGCTAAAAGTGAGCCGGGTAAGGGGTCAGTGTTTGAGCTGAAACTGCCTTTAGGTGCGCAGGAACTGGGTTTAACCACCGAATTCGACGGCGCGACGATGGGTGACGTCCTGGTTATAGACGATGATCCTGCGGCATTGGAGTTGAGCGCCAGAACCTTGATAAAGGCTGGGTATCGGGTGCATTTGGCTAATTCCGGTTTAGAGGGGATGCGTATGGCGCAAAGCCAACGCCCAGATGTGATATTGCTCGATGTGATGATGCCCGGAATGGATGGCTGGCAAGTCCTACATAATTTACGCAGTGATCCGGCATTGTCAGATGTGCCTGTGCTGATGCTGTCGATGCTAAATGAGCGCGATCTCAGTTTGCTGCTCGGCGCGAATGAATATTTAGTAAAACCGGTTGATAGTGCGACGCTAACGGCGGCGGTACATGAGCTGCTACCGGCAACCGCGGTGGGAAATTTATTGCTACTGGAGCAGGGTGACACTCTGGCCAAACCAATTTCACGCCTTCCCGGTGCGGAATATTGGAAGATTTACCACTGTGTAGACGTGGCTAATGCCAAGGCTTTATTGAAGGATTTGCCGTGGCAATTGATTGTGGTTGGACCGCATTCTGACACCGAGGCGGTGGCGGATTTGTTGTCCTACTTGCGCAAGGATTATGGTCGCAAAGTGCCGATCATGGTGGCGCAGACGGAGTCCGATATTCAGAGCTTGTGCGCTCAATTGGGGGCGTATTTGAATCGGAGTTAGCGCGGTTATTTTAGCGTCGGCGGGCTTACTGTAGGCTAAGCTGCCGTAGTTTTTGAAGTGCGCGCTGCAGTGCTTGGGTTTCATTGTATAAGGATTGCTGCTTTGTTTCGGCAGCTACTCTAGCTTCGCGCTCAAGGGTGAGGTGCAGGCTATTTTCTAGATTCAGTTTTAAACTGAGGCTGAGTAGTTTTAAACTGGTATTACCTTGTGGTTTGCGTAGGGCGCGCTGGTAAAATGCATCCAGGGCCTTGGTTGCCAACTCGATGTTCTGATTCTGTAAATGCAGTAAGCATAGGCCTGCTAACGCTTGTTGGCTGGCAAGTTCGCTGTCGCTGTTCAGCGCAGCTTCAAAAGTTTTTTTTGCCGATTGATACTGTTGATTTTCAATCTGCTGCAGGGCCGCAGATAGCGTGTCGCTGTCTGGTTTTTGGTACTCGGTAGGCGTCTGGCAGCCACTAATGAAAAGGGCGCTAAGTAGGGTAAGGCAGGGGAGGCGTGCTGACATTAATCTGTTTTCCGTGTGAGGTACTTAAATCACTCGGTATTGAGTTTGTGGCCGACGCGAATATCGCGTCGGCCACAACAGATCTTACTCGTCAAGGAAACTGCGCAAGTGGTCCGAGCGAGTCGGATGACGCAGTTTACGTAGGGCCTTGGCTTCAATTTGACGAATTCGCTCGCGGGTAACGTCAAACTGTTTGCCGACTTCTTCCAAGGTGTGGTCGGTATTCATGTCGATACCAAAGCGCATTCTAAGCACTTTTGCTTCACGAGCGGTCAGGCCCGCTAATACGTCTTTGGTGGCTTCACGCAGGCCTTCGCCTGTTGCCGATTCTATCGGCGAGGAAATTGTGCCGTCTTCAATGAAGTCACCTAGGTGCGAATCTTCGTCATCGCCGATTGGGGTTTCCATTGAAATGGGTTCTTTGGCAATTTTCAGTACCTTGCGAACCTTGTCTTCTGGCATTTCCATGCGCTCGCCAAGTTCTTCTGGCGTTGGCTCGCGACCCATCTCCTGAAGCATCTGCCGGGAAATACGGTTGAGCTTGTTGATAGTTTCGATCATGTGCACAGGAATACGAATAGTCCGCGCTTGGTCGGCAATTGAGCGGGTAATTGCCTGACGAATCCACCAGGTGGCATAGGTCGAGAATTTATAACCACGACGGTATTCAAACTTATCTACCGCCTTCATCAAGCCGATGTTGCCTTCCTGAATTAAGTCGAGGAACTGCAAGCCACGGTTGGTGTATTTTTTGGCAATCGAAATAACCAAGCGCAGGTTGGCCTCTACCATTTCTTTCTTGGCGCGGCGGGCGCGAGCCTCACCGATGGATACCCGGCGGTTAATTTCTTTTATATCGGAAATAGTCAGGTCTTGACGCTCTTCAATATAGGCAATCTTGTTTTGGATACGGCGAATAACGTCGTTGTAATCGGCTAGCTTGGGGTGTTTCTTAAGTAGCTCGTCGGCCCACTTAAGATTGGCCTCATTGCCCTGAAAGCTGCGAATAAATTCTTTGCGATCTATGCCAACACTCTTGACACAAATACTCATGATTTCGCGTTCCATAGAGCGTATTGAGCTCAGAGTGGTGCGAACTTCTTCAATGAGTGGATCGAACATTGCAGGGGTGAGTTTAAAGTATTTGAAAATCTCACCAAGCTCATTCAATTCTTTTGCGGTTTGCTTGCTGTAGCGGCCATGTTCAGCAATTGACGCTTCTACTTTGTCTGACTGCTCTTGCAGGGCAGAAAAACGGATGCGCGCTTCTTCTGGATCGGGGCCAGAAACAGCTTCGTCTTCGTCTTCGGTGTCGGCGGTTGTATTGTTTGCTTCCGCGGCTTCCGCGGCGGCTGCAGCCTGCTGCTGAGGCGATTGCACATTTTCAGCGGGATTCAAGTAACCGCTCATAATGTCGCCAAGGCGGCGTTCTTCAGTGGCTACTTTGTCGTACTGAGCCAAAATACCGGTGACGACGCCGGGGTAGTAGGCTAGCGCTGCCATGACTTCCCGAATGCCTTCCTCGATACGCTTGGCGATAACAATTTCGCCTTCGCGGGTCAGCAGTTCAACTGTACCCATTTCACGCATATACATACGAACGGGGTCAGTGGTGCGGCCCGTTTCAGTTTCTACGGCGGCCAAGGCGGCAGCGGCTTCAGCTGCTGCGATATCATCCGGCGAATCGCTGCCCGCCATGATCAGGGTATCTTCGTCAGGTGCGTGTTCAAACACCTGAATACCCATGTCATTGATCATCTGAATGATTTCTTCGACCTGATCCGGATCAGAAATATCTTCTGGGAGGTGGTCGTTGACTTCAGAGTACGTTAGATAACCCTGCTCCTTGCCTTTGGCAATGAGTTGTTTGAGTCGCGATTGATGCTTAGAGTCACTCATTCTTTCAAATTACTCGCTAGGTGCAGGTGAAAAATTAGCCGCAAATTATACTCTATTTAGACCCTATACGACCAGTAAAATCCGGCTATGTTCAGGGAATGGCCAAGTATTAACGCTGATGTTTCTGATTGAGCAGCTGCTGAATGGCCAAGAGTTGTTGTTTGAGCTCGTCACTGAGTTCAGCGTAGTTGTCGCTGACGGCTTTGTCGAGGTGACCCGACTCGCGCAATTGTTCAATTTGCTTGCGCAGATGCAGCTGCGATTTACGGGTATCGAGATGGCTGAGGGTGTCCATAAAGGCGAGCTGGGCTTTTTCGTCGTCGAGCTCTGAGCCCAGTAGGGCAATGGTCTTAAGCGCCTCGATCAAAATGTCGTACTCGGCTTGGCCGTACCAGTGGCCCAGTAGCATGGCGGTGCTTGAGCTGGGGCGTTTGTTAATGAGTTCCAAGATGGCGCAGAGCAATGCGCCGGCCGCAGAGGTGTCGCCGGCGTCGAGCACCAAATTATGCGTGGCTGCGCCGCGCGGGTTAAAAAGCACCATTGCCAGCGCGAACAGCAAGGGGTCGCGGCTTGAGCTGGGTAGATTGGCAACGAGTTTCTTGGTGCTACTGCGCGGATTCGCTTGGGGTGGTGGCGTACTGACGTGGCTGCCGTCGGGTTGCGGTGCCGCTGGGGTTTCGTCCAGCAGCTGATCTAGGGCGTGACGACTGAGGCCAGTGCGCTCGGCCAAGGAGTCGAGCATTAATTGGCGAAAAACCCCGGACGGCAATAATTGCAGCATCGGCAATGCCAGTTTACTCAGGCGGGCTTTGCCTTCCAGGGTGCTGGGATCGGTTTGGCTGTGTAGCGACTCGAAAAAATAGCGTTCCAGCGGTTGCGCTTGGGCGAGTAATTTTTGAAAGCCGGCGGCGCCATCACGGTTTACGACGCTGTCTGGATCATCACCTTCGGGCAGAAATAGGAAGCGAATACGGCGACCGTCTTCCATTGTCGGCAGGGCATTTTCCAGGGCTCGCTCGGCGGCTTTACGTCCGGCAGCGTCGCCGTCAAAACAGAAGATGAGTTCGCTGGCATAGCGGAAGGCGGTGCGTAGATGTTCAGTATTGCTAGCGGTGCCCAGGGTGGCGATGCCGGTCATAATGCCATGCTGGGCCAGCGCCACGACATCCATATAACCTTCGACGATCAGTAGTTGCTCTAGGTGTCGGTTGTTTTGGCGAGCTTGATATAGGCCGTAGAGCTCCTTGCCCTTGTGAAAAATATCGGTTTCTGGGGAGTTGAGGTATTTGGGTTTGTCGTCGCCCAGCACCCTGCCGCCAAAGGCAATAACCCGTCCGCGATTGTCGCGAATAGGGAACATGATGCGATCGCGAAAACGGTCGTAGAGTTTGCCGTCTTCTTTTTCTATGAGCATGCCGCCGTCAATAAGCTGCTGCCGGTGTTCCTCGCTGTCGCCGAGGGTTTTTAGCAGGTTATCCCAGCCTGGTGGCGCAAAGCCAACGTCGAAGTCCCGCGCGATACGTCCACTTAGGCCTCGTTGCTTTAAATAGTCGACGGCGCGCTGGGCTTGCGGGTGATCTCGGAGTTGCTTTTGGTAGTAGCTGGCCACTTTCTCCATTAGGTCGTAAATGGTTTTGCGGCGTTCTTGCTTTATTTGTTGTTGGGGGCTGATTTCTTCGCGGGGTACTTCGAGGCCTGCGAGGGTTGATAGATTGTCGACTGCGCCGGGGAAGTCCTGGCGGTCATAATCCATAATAAAGCCGATGGCATTGCCGCCCGCGCCGCAGCCAAAGCAGTAGTAGAACTGCTTGTCTGGATTGACGCTAAACGATGGGGTTTTCTCGTCGTGAAATGGGCAGCGGGCGCTATAGTTTTTGCCAGTTTTTTTGAGGGCGACGCGGCGATTGATAACGTCAACAATATCGACCCGAGACAGTAGCTCGTCGATGAAAGATTGCGGAATGCGTCCTTTTGCAGCCACGTCAGTGTATCCAAAAGCGAAGGTAGAAGTGCGTAAGCGGCTATGGCTACGCCAGACTATAATTGACTAGAGTGTGTCAAATTGCCAGTGCTACTGGAGCTGAGATTTGATCTTTTGGCTGACCATACCCATATCTGCGCGGCCTTGAACCTGCGGTTTGAGAATGGCGACTACCTGTCCCATATTTTTAATGGAGTCGGCGCCTGTGCTGCTAATGGCGGCGCTAATCAGGGCATCTAATTCGGCTTCGCTCAGTGGCGTTGGCAGAAAAGACTGAATAACGTCCATTTCAAAGCGTTCTTGATCGGCGAGATCGACACGACCAGCACTGTCGTACTGGCTGATCGAGTCGCGGCGTTGCTTAAGCATTTTGTCTAGCACGGCAAGAACCCGTGCATCATCAACGTCAATGCGTTCGTCAACTTCAATGCGCTTAATGTCGGCAAGAATGAGCCGCACGGCAGAGAGTCGCGCTTTATCTTTTGCTCGCATCGCGGTTTTCATCGCGTCACTAAGCGTTTGCTTCAGCGTTTGATCTGCCATAAAGCGCAGAGACTCCCTGTTAAGAGGATTGGATCTTAGCGGGCAAAGCCCTACTAGACGTTGTCTTAGTAGAGGCGTTGCTGCTTTTTAGTGTCGCGAGACACTTTTTTCGCGTGGCGCTTTACTGCAGCAGCAGCTTGACGCTTGCGCACAGAGGTGGGCTTTTCATAGAATTCGCGACGGCGAACCTCGGCTAAAACGCCGGCTTTTTCGCAAGAGCGCTTGAAACGGCGCAGGGCGATATCAAATGGTTCGTTTTCTTTGAGTTTGACTGAAGGCATCCGTTAAACCTGTCCTGATTTTTTTGTGCAAGAATTTGCTGTCTATACCGCATTAATTAAAAGCGGCACTCCAAGGGCGCTGAATTCTATACTCAGTTGCTGCAAAATGCAAAGCCATTGCGCGGATAACTGGTGCGAATAAGATGAAGTCAGTATCATGCGCGCTTATTTAACGTGGGAAGCGGCTATTGTGCGGGTTTTGGGGCTAGAGACCTCCTGTGATGAAACAGGGGTGGCGATATATGACACCGAGCGGGGTTTGCTGGCGGAAGCGCTATATAGTCAAATCGCCTTGCACGCGGAATACGGCGGTGTGGTGCCAGAGTTGGCTTCGCGAGATCACGTGCGTAAATTATTGCCGCTGGTAAGCGAAGTGCTTGCAAAAGCCGATATGCGCGGCTCAGAGCTTGATGGCGTGGCTTTTACTAAAGGGCCGGGGCTAGCAGGTGCGCTAATGGTTGGCGCCTGCGCTGGCCGCGCTATGGCCTACGGCTGGGGTGTGCCGGCTATTGGTGTGCATCATATGGAAGGTCATCTCCTTGCGCCGATGTTGGAAGTAGACGCGCCGACGTTTCCTTTTATTGCGTTATTAGTGTCAGGTGGTCATACCCAGCTGGTGAGAGTCGATGGTATTGGCTGCTACACCTTATTGGGGGAGTCCTTGGATGATGCCGCTGGCGAAGCGTTCGATAAGGCAGCCAAAATGTTGGAGCTTGGCTATCCCGGTGGTCCGCAGGTCGCCAAAGCGGCCGAGCGTGGACGCATTGGCCATTACAAATTTCCGCGGCCGATGGTTAACCGTCCCGGCTTGGATTTTAGCTTTAGCGGTTTAAAAACCTTTACCTTGAATACGGTGACGGCCAGCCGCGAGGCAGGCACTTACAATGCTCAGGATCAGGCCGACATTGCTGCGGCCTTTCAAGAGGCGGTTGTTGATACCTTGGTAATAAAGTGTCATCGCGCGCTGGTTCAAGAAAATCTCAATACCTTGGTCATTGCTGGTGGCGTTAGCGCCAATACGGAACTGCGGTCGCGGTTGGCGGCAAAATTGGCTAAAACCAACGGTCGGGTATATTACCCCCGTCCGGAGTTCTGTACCGATAATGGCGCAATGATCGCTTATGCAGGTCATTGCCGTTTAGCCGCGGGCCAGAATGAAGACCTCGGCGTGACTATTCGCCCCCGTTGGCCAATGACCGAATTAGATGCAGTTTGATTTTTGATTCGCAATAGCGCCCAGATCTAGCGAGAATGAGTATGGATATTGTTTTTATAAGTGAGTTAAAGGTCGATACTGTGATCGGTATTTTCGACTGGGAGCGCGCGCATCGGCAAACGGTGATTTTGAATGTAGAGTTGGGTACCGATATTCGCGCGGCGGCTGAACATGACGATATTAGTAAAACCTTGAATTACAAGGCGGTCACTGAGGCGCTATACGCCTTTGTCAGCGCAAGTGAATTGCTGTTGATTGAAACCCTCGCGGAGCGCTGCGCGGCAATGATCATGACGGAATTCGATGTACCGTGGTTGCGCTTGAGTATTACCAAGCCCGGTGCAATGCGCCAAGCTAAGGATGTGGGTGTGATCATTGAGCGTGGTACGCCATCGGCAAGCTCGGCTGACCTTGCCGATGGCTGAGGTATTTCTGGGTTTGGGTAGTAATGTTCAGCGCTACCAACACATGGTTAAGGGCCTAGACGCGCTGGCAGAACACTTTTCGCCACTGCGTTTGTCGCCGGTTTACGAAAGTGAGTCGGTCGGTTTCCGCGGCAGTCTATTTTTAAATATGGTAGTGAGTTTTGATACCGATATGGCGCTCGCGCCCTTAGCGGAATTGCTGCGTGATATTGAAATTCGTCTTGGGCGAATAGTGGGCGCGCCAAAGTTCAGCCCCCGATCCTTGGATATCGATATTCTTAGTTACGATAATCTCTGTGGTAATTTCGATGGCATCGATTTGCCCCGAGATGAAGTGAGTTATAACGCCTTTGTGTTGCGGCCGTTGAGTGAGCTAGCCCCAGATCACTGTCACCCATTAAGCGGCAAAAGTTACCGCGAATTATGGTCTAACTACGCTAGTGAGCAAAAGTTGTGGCCGGTGACGTTTCGCTGGCCTTTGTAGTGCTTTCTAGCTTGCAGCGATTAATGTGGCTATTTTTTGTAAGCGTTTAGCGCGCAAAGCCTTGCCTAATTCGGCGCCTTTATAGCCTTGGCTCATTAACGCTGCCGCAGTAATCCCTCTTAATTTCTCTGCAGCGTCTGCGAGTAGTATGAGTCTTGTCTCGCTCGGGTTGAGTAGCTTGGCTATTTCAATGAAATTGTTTAACTGTTCTGGTCTGCGCGCGTAGTCAAATTGCTCTAGCAGTGTTAACCACTCCTCCGCTTTTTGTAATGCGGGGAGTGGGGTGTTCGCTGCGCAGCGCTCCGCCAGCCAGCTCGCGCTATTGCTGGCGCGCAGGCTTTGGCATAGTCGCTTGCTGCCTTCTGAAGACAAATTACTACAGCAGATGGCAAACCGTTGATCTAATGAAAGCGCCTGAGCTGCGGCATCGTCGATGGCGCTCAATATCTCGGGAGGCAGCGCTGGCAGCCAGTCTGGGAAAAGTGCGACGAGGGCGTCGCAGTCTATCAAGACTTTAAAAAAACTGCCTGGATTACGCTCGCCGAGGGCCTTGCTTAGTTCTATCCATATTCGTTCATGTGCGATGGTTTCCAGTTCGCCATTGCGACTCATTTTACTCATTAATTCCATGGTCTCCGCGGCTACGGTAAAGCCGAGGTGCGCGTAGCGGGCGGCAAATCGTGCAACCCGTAGAATGCGCAGTGGGTCCTCAATAAACGCCGGTGAAACATGGCGTAGAACTTTGGCATTGAGGTCGTTGCGGCCGTGGTAGGGGTCGATAATTGTTTTATCTTCATCCTGCGCAATGGCATTAATGGTCAGATCGCGGCGGCTAAGATCCTCTTCAAGCGTAATGTCCGGGCTAAAGTCGCACACAAAGCCATGATAGCCGGAGCCACTTTTGCGCTCGGTGCGGGCGAGGGCATATTCCTCTTTGGTTTTGGGGTGTAGAAATACAGGGAAGTCTTTACCCACTTGTTGATAACCTAAATCGAGCAAGTCCTGAGGACGTGCGCCGACCACCACCCAGTCCCGCTCGTGGTAGGGGTAGTTGAGTAACTTGTCGCGCACGGCGCCGCCGACGAGGTAGGTTTTCATTGTGGTTTAATTCTGTGTTGGGCTAGAGGGTCGGAGTATAGCAAAATGAGGCGCAGCTTCACTGGAGAGGGGTAGGGTGAAAAACGCTTTCACACGTAGTAAGTGCTGCCCGTCATTACCTTTGCCATTAGGCTCATCGCTTTTTTGACCGGCTGCGGAAATACCTGGCCGCCGGCGGCAATTGCCATGGTGGCGTGGGCGGCTTCATCTTCTAGCATTTGGCTTATGATCGCGCGCGATTTGGCATCGTCACGGGGCAGTGTTTCAAGATGCTCGCGCAGATGTTCACATACTTGGTCTTCTGTTGCGGCGACGAAACCGAGACTAATGCGGTCGCTGATTGCGCCAGCTGTCGCGCCAATGGCAAATGAGGCGGCATAAAACAGCGGATTGAGCCGGCTGGTATGGCTGCCGAGTTCATCTAGGCGTTGTTCGCACCAGGCGAGATGGTCGACTTCTTCATTTGCAGCCAATTCCATTGCCGCTTTAACCTCGAGGTTTTTGGCGGTGAGCGCCTGCCCTTGGTAAAGCGCTTGCGCACAGACTTCACCGGTATGATTAATCCGCATTAGACCGGCGGTATGACGGCGTTGCTGATCGGCATCGTGCCTGTCATTAAATTTGTTGCTTGGGTTGCTGCGCTTGGCGGTGGCGCTGCCCTTAAGCAATGTTTTTAAGCTGCGATCAGCGCTCATAACAGCGCGGTCGAGCAGGGAATATTCGCGGGTCATAGTAGATCCTCCGGGGGCATTATACGCCACCTTGGCTATTCTGGGGGTGTGCTCGCCTGATTCTCTGAGGGCGGTTTTTGGTGCTGATAACCTGTCCACTGTTTAATGGCCTCTGCTAGCTCCCAGAGGCGAATCGGTTTGACGAGGTGTAAGTCCATTCCGGCCTGCAAGTAGCTGTCGCGCTGTTCGTCGAGGGTGTTGGCGGTTAGCCCAAAAATGGGCGTACGTTCGCGGCCTTCCTCTTCTTCAAATTGGCGAATTTGCCGGGTGGCTTCGGCGCCGTCCATTATGGGCATTTCTATATCCATAATGACAAAATCAAAGCGGCTGCGTATAAAGGTGTTGAGTGCTTGCTGGCCATTCTCGACGTGATTTACCTCTATGCCTAAACTGCTTAGCATTCGAGTTAGCACTTGCGCATTAGTAGGATTGTCTTCGGCGATAAGGCATTGCAGTGACGACAGATTGAGTGCCTCAGTGCTGTACTGGTCGGGTGATCGATTGTTAATGCTGGCGTCAAAATGGCACTCGGTTAACAGCGCGCTGCGCAGGGCTACACTGCTTAATGGCTTGCTAAGGACGCGACGAACACCGGCGCTTTGCAGTTCGCTGCGCTCAAAACTAATGTTGGCGTGGGCCAGCATGAGGCTGATTGGTTGTTTATTTTCCGATTGACTGTCATCGCGGATACGTTGCGCTAATTTTAAACCACCGCCGGGGAGGGCTTGGTCAACCAATAGAATTTCGATTGGGGAATTAAGCAGTATTTGATTGCGTACTATTGCGACGGCAGCATTGTCGCTATTTGCAGTCAGAACCTGCATTCCCCAGTTGCTACATTGTTTGCTGAGTACTTTGCAAAAAGTTTGATTGCTGTCGACGACTAGCAAGCGTTTACCTTGGAGAAGTTTGGTGCCGTTGTTGCTGTCGCGCTCGCGGGTTTTAGGAACACCTAGTAGTAGCGAGAAGCTTAGTATATGAGAACCATTTGGCGAAGTGCGTACATTCACTTGGCCACGCATTAGGCCGATTAATTGGGCGGCAATCGCGAATCGCGCATTGATGATGCTGTTGTCATGGCCAATGTAGCGGCTAAGGGCTTGCTTCTCTTGGGCGCTGAAGGCCTTGCCGTGATGGCTGAGATCAAAGAACGTAAGTCCGGCTTTGGTTTCTGAGGGGTAGACCTTTAATAAAATATAGCCAGACTCGTAATGCTCAAACGCGCTGTTCATAACATGCGATAGCAGTTGGCGTATTCTGGAGGGATCGCCAATTAATTGTTCGTTGACGTTGCTGTCGATGTCACAGATAAGCTCGATGGCTTGCTCCGCGGCAATATTGCGGAACCCTGCCAGAGATTCATCGATAATCTCTGGCAAATTGATGAGTTGGTTGCTGAGTTCAACATCGCTTTCGCTAAAGCGTACAGCCTGGCTAGCCTCGTCAAGTAATTGCAGTAACTCGTGGCTGGAGCGCTGCAGAGTACTAATGTAGTCCTCTTGGCTTGCAGTTAAGCGGGTGTCGTGGAGTAGTTCAGTGACCCCGATCATGGCGCTTAGTGGGGTGCGAATGTCATGGGTGATCCGCGCTAATATATCGGTTTTTGCGCGATTGACTTCGCCAAGTATGGTAATGCGCTGATCGTCTTGAGCTTGTTTTTGCCGCCGGAAATGATGTCTGGCAAAGAGTAAGGCTGTTTGGCTGATAGCGGCGCCCGTGGCCAGTGCTATCAGGACCGTATTGATAAATGGCGTGGGAACAATATTGAGGAAGAAGCTCAATATTGTGGCGAAATACAGCAAAATCATCGCCGTGCGAGTAATGAGGTAGTAAAAAACCAAGCGGCTATAGCTTACTGCATAACAGTGGAATGCCATGACGAATAACAGTAAGACATTGGCCGGTAGCAATGCGTGAATAAGCACTTCAGCGCTGCTGCCGTTGCTAATGATGCCAATCGCTATAGCAATAATGTCGACAATTAATGCGAAACGAATAAGCAGTGGCCAGCGACTGGGTTGGCTACTTAGGTATACCGGGAATCCCCGTGCGTAGAGCAAGTCTAAAATACAAAACAGCAGTAATGCGGTTACTAAACTGGAATTTTGCCACGGCGGCATCAGCCCTTGTGCTTCACCGATATAACCCCATGCGAGGAGTTGGCAAATAACAATGACGCCGCAATTGAGGCCCTGATATACGAACAGTGGTTCTTTATGCACAAGGGCGCTAACAAGATTAAATAATAGGAGCAAAATCAAGGTGCCGTAAAAACCGGCGTTTATAAACTCGCGTTTGCTGATCTCCGCGAGAAAACTCGCGTAGCTGTGCAGTTCGAGTGATACGCGGCGGCCAATTGGCGATGCAATACGCAGGTAATAGCTGCTGTCACTGTGCGCGGCGACGGGTAGTGCAAATAGAATCTCACTTCGAATTAGCTGCTTGGTTGGGAAGGGCGCAACGACCGAATTTGGGGTGTATAGCGTAATGTAATTGGCGTTGCTAGGATTGATTTGAAGTAGTTGTTGTTGGGTTTTGTCGCTGTTATTGCGGAGCGTAAATCGAAGCCAAAGGCGACCGGTAGTTGGTGACACTTTGAGATCGCTAGCTTCAGTCGGTCGGAACTGGGTGCTAAGCGGAGGCTGGATTATATTTTCTATGCGGTAATTATTGTCGGGGTCTAGCAGAATATCGCTGTATTTGGCGAGGTCTATATTGTTTTGCTCGGCATCGAGTACGAGCACCGCCGCCCCTTGACTGGTGACGCTAAAGCACAGCAATAGCAGCCCCAGTAAGTGGCGCAATGGGCGGAGCAACCGAAAATTACTTGCGGTCGATAGCGCGGTAGGCAATGTCGGTACGATAGAAAGCATCCTGCCACTTTATCTGCTTCGCGATAGTGTAGGCAAGCTGCTGGGCTTCGGCAACGGTGCTCCCCATTGCGGTAGCACAAAGTACGCGGCCACCATTTGTGACTAAAGCGCCATCGGCCAAGCGAGTACCTGCATGGAAAACTTTGCCACTCGCTGTTTCGGCCGGAATGCCGGTGATAGCGTCGCCCTTGGCGTAGTCGCCGGGGTAACCGCCAGCAGCTAATACCACGCCAACGGCTGGCCGCGGATCCCAGTCAGCGCTGACGGTGTCGAGTTTGCCAGCGATAGCGGCCAGGCAAAGCTCGGCTAAGTCTGATTTTAAACGCAGCATTATTGGCTGGGTTTCTGGGTCACCAAAGCGGCAATTGTATTCAATGACCTTGGGTTCGCCTTGGGTATTAATCATTAAGCCGGCATATAAAAATCCGGTGTAACGATTGCCTTCGCTGGCCATTCCCTGCACGGTGGGAATAATGACTTCATTCATTACGCGCGCGTGAATTTCAGGGGTGACTACGGGCGCCGGGGAGTAAGCGCCCATGCCGCCGGTATTCGGGCCTGTGTCACCATCGCCAACGCGTTTGTGATCTTGGCTGGTGGCCATGGCCAGAATGTTTTCACCGTCGACCATGACAATAAAGCTTGCTTCTTCACCGTCTAAAAACTCTTCGATGACAACGCGGCAACCGGCGTCACCAAAGGCGTTGCCCGACAGCATGTCGCGCACTGCGTCTTCTGCCTGCGCTAGCGTTTCGGCAACGATAACGCCTTTGCCTGCGGCGAGACCGTCGGCCTTCACAACAATTGGCGCACCTTGTTCACGTAAATAGGCCAGTGCGGGCTCTAATTCAGTGAAGTTCTGGTAGCTGCCCGTGGGTATTTTATGGCGAGCGAGGAAATCCTTTGTGAAGGCCTTGGAGCCTTCAAGCTGCGCTGCACCTTTAGTAGGGCCGAAGCAGGGTAAATTGCGGGCTTGGAAAAAATCGACAACGCCTTCTACCAGTGGAGCTTCGGGGCCAACAATAGTTAAACCGACCTGATTGCTTTCGGCAAAATCTGCAAGTGCGGCAAAGTCGTTAATCGCAATTGCCACGTTTTCGATATTGTTATCTAAAGCCGTGCCGGCATTGCCGGGCGCTACAAAAACAGTTTCGACTTGAGCTGATTGGGCAACCTTCCAAGCGAGTGCATGTTCGCGGCCGCCATTGCCAATGATGAGTACATTCATATCGTTGGGTGAGCGCTAGACGGGAGGCGGGAGACAAGGAACGATCTCTCTTCTGCTATCTGCGTTCATACTCCTTAATTTCTATTATTGACTGCAAAATTGTATGGGGAGCAGAGGCGCTTTATGCGTCTCTTGTCTCCCGTCGAGTATCTTCCGTTAGAGCGTCTAGTGCTTAGTGTCGGAAGTGGCGCATACCGGTAAACGCCATCGCAATACCGTATTCGTCCGCTGCGGCGATCACTTCTTCATCGCGGATCGAGCCGCCGGGCTGAATTACGCATTTAATTCCGGCAGCGCCGGCATTGTCTAAGCCATCGCGGAAGGGGAAAAAGGCATCTGACGCCATGACCGCGCCGGCTACTTTCAGGCCTGCGTGCTCGGCTTTGATTGCTGCGATGCGAGCAGAGTTGATTCGGCTCATCTGGCCAGCGCCAACGCCGATAGTCTGACGGTTCTTGGCGTAGACAATCGCATTGGATTTAACGAATTTAGCAACCTTCCAAGCGAAGATCATATCGTCGATTTCGCTGGGCTCAGGCTGACGCTTGGTGACGATTTTGAGGTCGGCGGCGGTAATCATGCCGAGATCGCGGTCTTGCACCAGCAGGCCACCGTTCACACGTTTGTAGTCAAAGGCGGGGCTGTTTTGATCCCACTGACCGCAGCTGAGTAGGCGCAGGTTTTTCTTTTCCGCGACGATGGCTGCTGCTTCTTCACTCACCGTAGGGGCAATAATAACTTCCACAAACTGGCGGTCGCAGATGGCCTTGGCTGTCGCGGCATCGAGTTCGCGGTTGAAGGCGATAATACCGCCAAACGCTGACTCTGGGTCGGTGGCAAATGCCAAGTCATAGGCTTCGCCAATACCGTTTAGGGAGACGGCAACACCGCATGGGTTGGCGTGCTTAACAATTACGCAAGCTGGTTTCACAAAGGACTTAACGCACTCGAGTGCTGCGTCAGTGTCGGCAATATTGTTGTAGGACAGCGCTTTGCCCTGCAGCTGTGTTGCGGTGGCAACAGACGCTTCGCTTGGGTGACGCTCTACGTAGAAGGCTGAATCCTGATGAGGGTTTTCGCCGTAGCGCATGTCTTGGGCTTTAATAAATTGGCTGTTAAAGGTGCGCGGAAATTTCTCGGTGCCGCCGGGGACCAGGCGACCAAAGTAATTGGCGATCATGCCGTCGTAGGCAGCGGTGTGCTCGTAGGCTTTAATAGCGAGATCAAAGCGGGTAGCAATAGTGGTGCAGCCGTCGTTGGCGTTCAACTCATCCAGAATAACTTGGTAATCAGTGGCATTAACGACAATCGCGACATCGCGGTGATTTTTTGCTGCTGCGCGAACCATGGTTGGGCCGCCAATATCGATGTTTTCTACCGCGTCTTCCAGTGTGCATCCGGGCTTGGCTACGGTCGCTTCAAAGGGGTATAGGTTAACGATAACCATGTCGATGGCGTCAATGCCGTGTTCGGCCATAATGCCGTCGTCGATACCGCGACGACCAAGAATACCGCCGTGAACCTTGGGGTGCAGGGTCTTGACTCGGCCATCCATCATTTCTGGGAAACCGGTGTAATCAGATACTTCTGTCACCGCGATGTCATTCTGCTTTAGCAGGGCAAAGGTGCCACCGGTAGAGAGTAGTTCAACACCGAGCTTGCTGAGTTCGCGGGCGAAATCAACAATGCCAGATTTGTCAGAAACGCTGATGAGTGCGCGCTTTACGGGACGGGCCTGATTGTCAGTAGTCATGCAGGGAGAGTTACCTTAGGGTTTAAAAATGGGCGGTATATCGACTGTATGTTTAGCTTTTACAGTAGATCGTATTGTTTGAGCTTTTTGCGCAAGGTGCCGCGATTCAAACCAAGCAACTGCGAAGCGCGGGTTTGGTTATTGCGGGTATAGCGCATTACTTCTTCGAGCAGCGGTGCTTCTACCTCGGACAAAACCATGTTGTAGACGTCACATACGTCTTGGCCGTCGAGGGTGGTTAGGTAGTTGTTGAGGGCAATCGCCACGCTGTCGCGTAGGGTTTTGGCCTTGCTCATATCTTCGGCGGACGGTGCTTGGTTCGAGCTGACCTCGTCAATCACTGCGGCGTCTGTGCTTGTTAAATTCATGCGGCTGCATCCTGTAGGTATTGGCCGTGCTGTTCAAAGTAGCGATGTACAGCATCTAGTTGTGCACTGGCTGATTCAAGGCGGTTGAATTCTCCGCGAAAGCCAGTGTTGGCGTCATGCCCCTGCAAGTACCATGCGCAATGTTTGCGCGCGATACGCAGGCCGTTCTGTTCCCCGTAAAACTGGTGCAAAGCGCTGATGTGACTCAGCATTACTGCTTGTATCTCGGCGATGCTTGCTGCCGGTGCCAGTACCCCAGTGTTAAGGTATGTGGCGATTTCCCTGAATATCCAGGGCTTGCCCTGAGCGCCGCGCCCGACCATTACGCCATCAGCGCCGGTATAGTCCAACACGTACTTGGCTTGTTCGGCGGTGGTGATGTCTCCGTTGGCAAAGACCGGTATCGCAAGGCTCTGCTTAATAGCGGCAATGGTGTCGTACTCGGCCATACCCATATAGCGACATTCCCTTGTTCGGCCATGCACGGCCAGTGAACTGATGCCGCAATCTTGGGCTAGCTTCGCAATATCGACGCCGTTGCGCTGGTCTGGAGACCAGCCGGTACGAATTTTCAAGGTTACCGGGATGTCGACTGCTGCAACTACCGCCTTGAGGATTTGTTCAACGAGCTCAGGTTCCTTTAGTAAGGCGGAGCCGGCTGCACGTTTACAAACCTTCTTTGCAGGGCAGCCCATGTTGATATCAACAATGTCAGCGCCCATTTCCATGCAGCTTCGTGCTGCCTCTGCCATCATCGCGGGTTCAGCGCCGGCAATTTGCACCGCGCGGGGTGTGTTGTTGTCGTGGGCCAAACGCAAATGACTTTTGCGGCTTTGCCAAAGCTGCGTGTCGCTTATCACCATTTCTGACACAGTTAAACCGGCGCCAAATTCCCGACACAATCTGCGAAATGGCAGATCGGTGATGCCTGCCATTGGCGCCAATACGGCACGAGCAGCAAGCTTGTGAGAGCCAATTTGGATCATCGCCATGCCCTGAATCGGGTTTTTAACAGTGGGAAAACAGGGCAGCTATGATACTCGTTTGAGGACTTTACAGGAAGACTTGCGCTCAAAAAACAACCAGCTCAAAGTGTGAAAGAAGTGCCAAAAAGAGGCTTTACGGCAGCAGCTGTAACTGATAGTTCACCGCCGCTGAACCGGGGTCGACGATCTCTAGGGCAATGTGGACTGGTTGCTGGCTGGCCAGCGTAGATAGTGCGTTCAGTTCGCCGGCAAGGTATTCATTGGGTTGGAATACACGGCTGGCAAGGTCATGGCCATTAATGTCGCTGAAACGTAATTGTAAAGCAGGGAAAGGACTAGGGCTTGGGTCGCGATTTAGGAGGATGGCATCAACAAAAAGGGCCTTGGCAGCGCTGGGGTGTTTGCGGACTAATAAGTGCGTGCTGACAACATCGCCTAGTTGCTTGGCTGCTGGTGGCTTGTCTTCACATAGGGTTGGCAGTAGTGGGCATAATTGACGCAGGTAATCGCCAGCTGGGCTGGAAAATAAAGCGGATTTTTGCCAAAGCGCAATTTGTCCTGCTAACACCAAAATGGCTGTGAGGTTCAGAATCAGCCACGGCCAGCGGCGCGGTGCTTGGCTGGGACGATGGTGTTCAAAGTCATGGTTAACCGTGCTTAAGCCAGCTAACAGGTCTAGGGGGGAATCCGCTTCGCCCGCCGAGGTTTGCTCGGTGGATTCGACTGGGTCCACTGGCAATTCGTCGGAGTTTTCAGCATTGGCGCTGAGTGTTGGAATGTCCTCTGCTTCGGCTGGGCTATTTGCTGGGGCAGCATTGAAAATGCTCATGCACACGCTGCAGCGCACCAGGCCGCCAGCTGCGCTGAGCTGCTGGGGTGTTAGCCGAAACCGCGTCATGCACTGCGGGCAAGCAACGCTGGCGGCTGAGTCGGCGCCAAGCTCAGAGTCTTTGTGCGGGTGGTGGCTAGGCATTCGCTCGGCTTACTTTATTGGTTTGGATTGAGTGGGTTTTTCACACCATTAATGCGAACCCATTCGTCTTTGGCTGTTAGTTCTAGGGTATTAAACCACTGTCGATAGCAATTCAGCAATTCTTCGGCTTGGGTATTGAGTATGCCGGATAGGCAAATTGGCGCATCGGCATCTAGGCAGGCCGCTAAGTTTGGGGCGAGTGAAATGAGTGGCCCAGCGAGGATATTGGCGACCATTACATGGCCATGTAAATTTGCCGGTATCTGTTCGGGCAGTAGGCAGTCGATACGGCTGTCGTCGATATTGTTGCGCTGGGCGTTGTCGCGGGTGGCGGTTAATGCTTGAGGGTCGTTGTCGATGGCAATAACTTTTTTGGCGCCCAGTAATAGCGCTGCAATTCCCAAAATACCAGAGCCGCAACCGTAGTCGATGACAGTTAAGCCGTCTAGGTTTTGCTGGTCTAGCCACTGCATGCAAAGCCATGTAGTGGGGTGGGTGCCGGTGCCAAAGGCGAGGCCAGGGTCGAGCAGGAGGTTGACTGCTGAGGGATCAACTGGCTCACGCCAGCTAGGGCAAATCCACAGGCGTTCGCCACATTGAATGGGATGGTAGCTGTCCATCCATTCGCGAATCCAGTCGCGATCTTCCAGTATTTCGCTGCGGTTGGGGGGGAGGGCTTCGCCGAACAGCGACTCTAGGGCAATAAGGGTGGCGTCCATATTCGTGTCGGCGGTGAATAGGCCGGTAACGCGGGTTTGCTGCCACATTGGGGTTTCACCTACGCCGGGCTCGTAGACGGGTTGGTCAGCATTGTCTTCCATAGTGACTGCGGCAGCGCCGATTTCCAATAGTGCATCTTCTAATTTTGGAGCTGATGCGGGGTTGGTATCCAAGCGCAGTTGTAGCCAAGTCATAGTGCTAACTCTTTTCGGTAATAAACAGGTATTGAGCAATAATGTAAAAAGGGGCCGAAGCCCCTTTTGGAAGTGAAGTTTAAACTATTTTACAGCTTAAGTTTCTTTTCCAAGTAGTGAATACTCACGCCACCTTCGCGGAAGGCTGCATCCCGAACGAGGTCGCGATGCAGGTCGGCATTGGTGCGAATGCCGTCGACTACGAGCTCGTCTAATGCATTGCGCATTCTGCTGAGCGCGATTTCGCGGTTGTCGCCCCAAGTGATGATTTTGGCAATCATCGAGTCGTAATGCGGCGGTACGGTATAGCCGCTGTACAAGTGCGAATCAACCCGCACGCCTAAGCCGCCCGGTGCATGATAGTGCTTTATCAAACCTGGGCATGGCATAAAGGTTTTGGGGTCTTCAGCGTTGATCCGACACTCAAAGGCGTGGCCTTTGATCTTGATGTCGTCTTGGGTGATCGACAATTTCTCTCCGCCAGCAATTAAAAGCTGCTGTCGAATGAGGTCTACACCGGTCACCATTTCGCTGACGGGGTGCTCTACCTGAATACGGGTGTTCATCTCAATAAAGAAGAACTGGCCGTTTTCATAGAGAAACTCAAAGGTGCCAGCACCCCGGTAATTAATGGCGATACAGGCATCCACACAGGACTTGGCGACTTGGGCACGAATTTCGTCGGGAATGCCGGGCGCTGGTGCTTCTTCCAGTACTTTTTGGTGGCGGCGCTGTAGGGAGCAGTCGCGATCACCCAAGTGAATGGCGCTGCCCTGGCCGTCGGCCAGCACTTGTATTTCGACGTGGCGCGGATTCTCGAGGAATTTCTCGATATACACGGTGCCGTCGCCAAAGGCAGCGGCGGCTTCAGACTGGGTGACATAGACGGCATTGAGCAGCGCGGCTTCGCTATGCACTACCCGCATACCGCGACCGCCGCCGCCGGCAGCGGCTTTAATTATGACCGGGTAGCCAATGCGTTTGGCGACAGTCAAGGTGTGTTCGTTGTCATCGGTGATCGGACCATCGGAACCCGGCACGGTGGGAACGCCAGCCTTTTTCATGGCCTTAATCGCGGAGACCTTGTCGCCCATCATGCGTATAAGGTCGGGGGTGGGGCCGATAAAGATAAAACCGCTTTTTTCGACTTGTTCGGCGAAGTCTGCATTCTCGGCAAGAAATCCGTAGCCGGGGTGGATGGCCACCGCGTCGGTGACTTCGGCGGCACTGATAATGGCAGGAATATTAAGGTAGCTTGCGGGCGATGGCGCGGGTCCTATACATACCGACTCGTCAGCGAGGCGAACATGCATTAGGTCGCGATCAGCGGCGGAGTGTACTGCTACCGTTTTTATACCCAATTCTTTGCAGGCGCGCAAAATCCGTAGGGCAATTTCACCACGGTTGGCAATGACGACTTTTTTAAGCATTTGAAAACAATCCCTCTGTAGGTGCTTTGATCGTGGTTTTGCCAGGTTTACACAATGGTGATCAAGGGTTGATCGAATTCAACGGGTTCGGCATCGTCAACCAAAATAGCTTCAATCACGCCGGATTTGTCGGCTTCAATTTGGTTCATCATTTTCATGGCTTCGACAATACAAATAACATCGCCGGCTTTCACGTGTTGACCTACTTCAACAAAGGCCGGTGATGATGGCGATGGTGAGCGGTAGAACGTGCCGACCATTGGCGATTTGATTAAGTGGCCACTTGGGCCTTGTGCAGCGGCGGGAGCGGCCTCGGCTACCGGAGCAACAGCGGGAGCGGCCGTTTGTGGCGCCATTTGCATAGGCTGTTGCATGTATTGTGGAACCATCATGCCTTTCGCGGCGCTGTTCCGGCTAATGCGCACGGATTCTTCGCCTTCTTTGATCTCGAGTTCGTCGATATTGGATTCTTCGAGTAACTCAATCAATTTTTTTACTTTTCTGATATCCATAGTAATTCTCTTTATAAATGAGTGAATAGATGAAGGTTTGGGTTATTTGGGTAATTTATTCATTGCTGCCTGGAGTGCAAATTCGTAGCCCGCCGCGCCAAGTCCGCAGATTACGCCGCTGGCAATGTCAGAAAAATACGAGTGGTGGCGGAAGCTGTCTCTGGCGTGCACATTGGATAAATGTACTTCTATAAAGGGAATGTCGACTGCCAAGAGTGCGTCGCGCAGGGCAATACTCGTGTGGGTGAACGCTGCGGGATTGAAAATAATGAAGTTAATACCTTCAGGTCGCGCGAGGTGAATGCGCTCAATTAACTCGTATTCGGCATTGCTTTGCATGGATTGCAAATGATGTCCCGCAGCCTTGGCGGTCGACTGTAACGTAGTGTCGATGTCGGCGAGAGTTAGGCTGCCGTAAACCTCCGGCTCCCGGCTGCCGAGCAAATTGAGGTTGGGGCCGTGAAGCACGAGTATTGATGCCATAGGGTGCTACTACTTCGCATTATTCAACATGTATAGCGATTGTGCCTTATTTGTTTTTATGAGTCCAACGCATCTCATGAATTTTTTAAGATAGCGTGTAGTTAGCCGCAAGTTTGCAGGAGATGACCGGAATTTTCGGTCGCTCAGTGTTTTCGGTGCAAACACTTAGAACGCCAAAATTGCCCCTTAAAGGGGCTTGTTGAGGAGTTCTAACACAATGGACTTCGTTAAGACTTGCGGAAGTATGATTGGCGCGGCAGAGAGGTCTGCTGGGTAATATACATACAGGGGGATACCGTTGCGCTGGTAGTCGGCCAGTAGCTGAGTTATTGCCGGATCGTAGCGTGTCCAGTCGGCTGTGACATAGTGAACATTGTGCAGTATGAAGGCGGCGCGAACAGTATCCGTGTGCAAGACCAAGGCTTCATTGGCAGCGCAGGTGATACACCAGTCGGCGGTGACATCTAAGAAAACGTTTTGACCGCCTGCGCGTAGCTCATGAATGATGCTGCGATCGAAGCCCGTCAAGGCTTCTGGGCGCTCGACAGGTTTGTTGAGGTTGGTGACCATTGTGGCGAGGGCGCCAATCGCGATGGTGACGGCAATTATTTTTGCCAATCGACCGTGTTCGTAGAGCCACAAAGCAAAACCAATAAGAAGCCAGGCCAATAAAATGGCGGCCATGCCATTGGCGCCGGTTTGGCGGCCGACTACCCAGCTAAGCCAAATGGCGGTTGCCAATAAGGGGAAGGCGAGTAATTGCCGAAGCGTTACCATCCACTCACCCGGTTTGGGTAAGCGGCGAAGAGCGGCGGGGTAGAGTGTGAGCAGCAATACTGGCAGGGCCATGCCAACGCCAATTGCAGCAAAAACCAATAGCGAAATTGCCGGTGTCTGACTCGCGGCAAAGCCCACTGCAGTTCCCATAAAGGGGGCGGTGCAAGGGCTGGCAACGACCGTGGCCAGTACGCCGGTGAAGAAGCTGCCGCTATAACCGGACTGGCGACTGAGATCGCCGCCGATATTCATCCAGCTGCCGCCAATTTCGAATAGGCCGAGTAAATTCAATGACAACACAAAAAACAGGCTGGCGAGTAGCGCGACAAACCAAGGGGTTTGCAGTTGAAAGCCCCAGCCAATGGCCTGACCCGCTTGCTGTAAGGTAATTAACACCGCCGCAACGACAATAAAACTAAGAACAACACCGGCGCTGTAAACCAAGCCATGATTGGCCGGGCTGCCGCTGCGAGCATTAGCAAAGCTCAATACCTTGAGGCCGAGCACCGGGAAAACGCAGGGCATTAAATTGAGGATGGCGCCGCCTAGCGCAGCAAAGATCAATATGACCCACAGCGATTGATTCTCGTCGGCACCGGCGCTGAACGTGGTGGCAATCGGATTTGCGCTGGGTGTTATCGGCCGTTGGTCGATTTGCTGAAAAGTCTGATCGCTGGGATTTACGCGATAGTGTTGGGTCTGTGGTGGGTAGCACAGACCCGCGTCGGCGCAGCCTTGGGATGTTATGCTGAGGGTTGATACTTGGTCTTGGGGAAGACCGCTAACGGTGATCGACGTATTGTGATAATACACCTCGGTTTCACCAAAATAGGGGTCTTGTTTGAGCTTGCCAGCTTCCAAACGACTGGTTAGGGGCAGTGATTTCGTGCCGGCCATGGCACTGAGCTGAAACCGTTCACGGTATAAGTAATAGCCCTCGGCGATTTTCCAGCCAATGAGTAGTTCGTTATTATTCCAGATCAACTCCGATTGATAGGCTTGTTCAACGGGTAGGAAGCTGGGGGGGCTGTCACCAAAGGTTTGCGGCGGGGTGTTTAAAAAGTCCACGGCTTGTGCACTTGTGCCGAAGATCAATAAAATTAGCGATAATAAAAGCGGTTTCATAAATACAATCACTGCTGCGGTGGCGTTATGATAGGTTAGATTTTTAATTCGATGCGCAAGTATAACTTCGGTGCCCTACAAAGGGGGATTAGTTCAGCATAATGTGTCGTTAAATCGCATAAAATAATGCCTTGGAGGATTTGTGGTTTTTAGAAAATGGTGGGCCGCAGCGGTAACGCTGGTCTTGTTGAGTGGCGGGCTGCAAGCGCAGGTGGCCCGCGTTTCAATTGAAAATGCCTATGTTCGGGGCTTGCCGCCAAGTCAGCCCAATACGGCTGCGTTTTTTACCGTGCATAACCCTCATGATGTGCCTGTACAAATTATGGCGGGGCGCAGTGATGCCGCCGAGCGGCTGGAAATACATGGTCACCAACATCGCGATGGTATGATGTCGATGCAGCGTGAGGATACGATTACGGTTCCTGCCGGTGGAGAGTTTCGCTTTGCCCCTGGCGGCTACCATTTAATGTTGATTAATTTGACAAAACCGCTGAACGACGGCGATCAGCTTAATTTTGAGCTCAAAACCCTCAGTGGTGAAACGATTGAGGTGGCGGCGCCAGTTATCAGTGTGCTAAAACCCGCACCGCTTGGCGCTACTTCGTCGACATCGACCGCGACTCACACCGAACACACAGGAATGCATTAATGATTGACGCTATAAAGGACTTCTTTGCAAGAATAAAAGAAGCGGGCCAAGACTGGCTCGGCGATGGCCTAATTTTGAAAATTGCCGGGGTAGTGGTGCCGCTGTACTTGCTAGCGGTGATGATCTTTGGCGTGTATTGGAGTTTTACGCCCGAGATGCCAAGTACGCAGTACTTACAAAAAGACGCGAAAGCGTCGGTAGTGGGCACGGCCACAGTGTCGGCATTAATTGATGTTGGCGAAGTGCTGCTCGATAAACCCGGCGGCTTTATCAGTAATGACATTAGCCCGCCGGGTATATTTATGGACGATATGCCGGCGTGGGAATACGGTGTATTGATTCAGCTTCGGGATTTGAGCCGTGCTATGCGCGAGAATTTCAGTCGCTCGCAATCGCAGTCGCAAGAAGACGGCGATCTCGCTAAGGCGGAGCCGCGCTTTAATTTTTCAAATAACAGCTGGGCGGTACCGGCCTCGGAGTCGGAGTATCGCCAGGGCCTTAAATTTCTGAAAATCTACCGTCGGCGTCTTGCTGATGTGGATCAGCCACAAGCGCAGTTTTACGCCCGCGCAGACAATCTGCGCTACTGGTTAGCGGGTGTGGAGTCGCGGTTGGGCAGTTTGTCGCAGCGCTTAAGCGCCAGTGTTGGTCGGCCCCGTTTAAATACCGATCTTGCCAATGACGCTAATGCTCGGCAGTCAACCGCCGCCTCCTCAGAGGTTCAAGTAAAGACGCCATGGTTAGAAATCGACAATGTATTTTACGAATCGCGGGGCACGGCATGGGCCTTGGTTTGTTTTCTTAAAGCCATTGAAGTTGATTTTGCCGACGTCTTGGCGAATAAAAATGCCGCGGTGAGCCTGCGGCAAATAATTCGCGAGTTAGAGGGAACCCAGCAGGCAATGTTTAGCCCAATGGTCTTAAATGGCAGTGGTTTTGGCTTTTTGGCTAATCACTCATTGGTGATGGCGTCGTATATCAGCCGCGCGAATGCAGCTATTGCAGATTTACGTGATTTATTATCTCAAGGATAAATAATGGCATACTCTACTTTGATAAAATCCTGCGTGATTGCAGCCAGCGTGCTGCTCACCGCCTGCGCTTCTAGCCCGCAAGCGATTCAATTGGCGCCAAAATTCTCCGCGCCGAGCGCCCGTGTTGTTAACGGCAGTCCCGTGCACGTTAGGGTTAGCGATCAGCGTCAAAACAAGGTGTTGGGCAGTCGCGGTGGCGCATACCCAGAAACCTCCGTTGTAACGATTGGCAATGATCTGTCATTGGCGGTGGAAAAATCCCTAGCCGCACACATGGCGGCAATGGGTTATGCTACCGACAGCCTCAGTGCTGACACGGTTGATCTGCACGTGATATTTGATTCACTCGTGTATGACCACCGCAAAGAAGAGGGGGTTGGCTATGATATGGATATGCTCGCCGCGGTGAATGTGGTTGCCAGCCGGGGCAATGAGCACTATGAAGGTCGCTACCGAGTTAAGCGTAAACAGAAGTTTTTTAAAGCGCCCAGTAACCCAGACAATATTGAGCAGGTGAATGGTCTGGTGGTAGAAGTGCTTAACAGTATGTTCGAGGATCCAAAATTAGTGGGCTTCTTACGGAATAAATAGTGGAAATTGTTTAGACGGAAAAGGCGGATGCTTTAATTGCACCGCCTTTTTAGTTTAGACAAAACTGTTCGCGAGTTTGATAATACTTGGACTATGGTCGATAACTAGATTCTGCGCCCTGCATTGTTACGCGACCAACCTCGATCAATTTGTGGCCTTTTGTAATGTTAGACTCGCCCTCGGAAACTCGATTATTTCCGCGCTTAATTAGCTCCCTTCCTTTTTCGGTATTATCTTTGCCCTCTTCCCACGCAGCTGCATATTTTTTGAGTTTGTGAGCGCGTTCAACGGCGGTATCAACATCAGCTGTGTCCTGTGTGATTTTTGCAAGTGCCTGAAAGGATTGGCGGCTGGTTTCAACAGCGATATTCCCAGTGATGATAAGCTGTTCGCCATTACGTAGATCTAAACGGCCATTTTCGACGGTTTTATGGCCTTCTTTGACTTGTTTTTCACCTTTTTTTACTAAGCTTTGGCCTTCTTCCCATTGTTTTGCAATGGCGACGGTTGACTCGCCGTCCGCCTTTATTCGGTCGCCAAATGTAGGGGGGCTTGTCGCACATCCCATCGTGCTGAAAGCGATCGTTACTACCATTGCAAAAATTACTGTTTTCATCGGTGTATTCCAATTATGTGAGTATTTGAACGGGTGGCTGAATGGGGTGTACTGTAAGCGGTGAATCGTAAATTGGTGTTCAATAGGAATAAATACTGATTCTGGGGGATAGAGCTGATTTATTGCGCCAATTCTAGGCGTCGAATTTTCTCATAACATGTCGATTATATCGGTGAAATGATGGCATTTATGTACGTATAAATACATAAGTGTCCCGTAGGGCTACCCACATCAAATCCGCATAGGGACTATTCCCGTTCTTTTTTTATTTGCTGTGACTTGCTAATTTAATGGCGTAGCCCTGCTAATTGTTGCTCTAGCCATTGCTTGAATTGCGCCTTAGGTAGGGCGCCAGAAAGCCGCGTAATTTCTCGACCTTGGTGGAACAATATTAGGGTGGGAATTGAGCGGATTTGGAACTGCGCGGCTGTTTTCTGATTTGCCTCTGTATCGAGTTTAAGAAAGCAGGCACGGTCTGGCATCTCTGCGGCAAGTTCGCTATATACCGGCGCAAAGGATTTGCAGGGGCCGCACCAGCTCGCCCAAAAATCAACTAGCACTGGCAGGCTGCTTTGCTGGATATAGCGATTAAAATGAGTGTCGGTGGCGTTACGGACCTTGCCGTCGAGTAGGCGGTGCTTGCATTTTCCGCATACTGGCGCATCGTGGAGTCTGCTATCCGGTATCCGATTAATGACTGAGCAGCTTGGGCAAATAAGTTGTAGCGTTGGGTTTGTCATTGCGTGTCCTAGCGATAGGCGGCGATAGCAATGATATGAGGTTCAAATGGCGGTATTTCAAGCTTAGACAGTGATATAGCTATCCCTAGCCGTGTCTAGGGATAGCTGAAAGGGCAGTCTAGCCCTTTAGTTCGTTAAGTAACTCTTGGTGGCGTGGCCCCGGAAGACGAGGTCCGTACTGGGAGACCACCTCGGCGGCGGCGCGGCTAGCGAGTGCGCCAGCTTGCGCATAGCTATAACCGTGGGTTATGCCGTAGAGGAAAGCGCCGGCAAACATATCGCCTGCGCCGTTGGTATCGACGGCTTTTATAGCGTGACCAGCAATACTATGCAGGTGTTCGCCGTCGAACACTAAGGCGCCTTTGGCGCCAAGCGTAATCGCGAAGGTTTTGGCGACGTTCTTTAGCGCGGCAACGGCTTCGTCTAAAGATTCGCTATTTGCCCAGCCCAAGGCTTCCGCTTCATTGCAAAATATCAGGTCGACGCCGTTGCCCAGCATATCTTGCAGGCCATCCCGGAAAAAGCTCACCATGCCGGGGTCGGAAAAGCTCAGGGCGGTTTTTACACCGCTTCGCTCCGCAATTTCTCGGCCAGCAATCGCGGCGGCTCGACCACTGTCGGACGTCACCACATAGCCTTCCATGTAAAAATACTCGGAGGCGGCGAGGGCGGCTTCATTGAGTTCACTGATACCAAGTGTTTCACTGATACCAAGATTGGTGTTCATGCTGCGTTCGGCGTCGGGGCTAATTAATACGAGGCATTTGCCGGTAATGCCACTGGCTTTCGTGCCGTTAAAATCGGCATCGACACCGGCAGCTTTGATGTCGTTCATAAAGAAGTGGCCGTGTTCATCGTCCGCGACTTTGCATGAGTAGTAATTGTTTGCGCCAAAATAGGCTGCGGCGACAATTGAGTTACATGCGGAGCCGCCGCTGGCTAAATTGGCGTGAACCATATGGCCGCGGAGTTGGTCCAATAACTCTTGTTGGCGACTGGCATCGACAAGCGTCATCAGACCTTTTTCCACGCCAAGGGCATTGAGTTCAGCGTCGTTGATTTCAATTTCGGTATCGACCAGCGCTGCGCCAATTCCATAGAGGTGGTATTTTTTCATCTGATTTGCCAGTTACTTGAGGTAAAGTGCCGCTATTATCCGGTTTGAATTTTGATTTGCAATGTATCTGGTCGTATTGAATGGTTAAGAAAGCGTCAAAGGGAAGTGCTACGTCGGCAACAGGTTTTTCATGGTGGGGGCTGTTCGCGAAACTGAGCATTGTGTTCCTAGTGCTCATGGTCGTGTTTTTCGCCTACTGCGACGCCAAGGTGCGTGGTGCATTCGATCGGCAGCGCTACGAGCAGCCGGCTAAGGTTTACGCTCGGCCGCTGGTATTGGCAACAGGTGCAATTCTCACTGCCTATGAGCTCGAATCTGAGTTGGCCGAAATTGGCTACAGCAGTCGCCGCCTGGTGGATCAGCCGGGCAGCTATTACCGCCAAGGCGATCACTTCAGCATTTACTTGCGACCCTTTGATTTTGCTGATGGCCCCCAGCCGGCGCGCAAAATTGAAGTTGATATGAATGGCACAACGGTGGGGGTTGTCCGCAATAAATTGGGCGATCGTATTGCCGAAGAGCAGTTGGACCCCATGGTTATTGGTGGCGTTTACCCCGGCCGCCATGAAGACCGCTTGATGCTCAGTCTTGCCGAATCACCGCAAATGTTGATTGAGACCTTGGTTCAAGTCGAAGACCAGCACTTCTATCGTCACTTTGGTATTTCGCCGCGCAGTATTGTGCGTGCCATGCTCGCCAATATTAAGGCCGGTCGCACCGTGCAGGGCGGCAGTACCTTAACCCAGCAGTTGGTTAAAAATACGATTCTTAGTAACGAGCGCAGCTTGTGGCGAAAGGCCAAAGAAGCGGTTATGTCGATTTTGACCGAGATGCATTACAGCAAAGATCGCATTCTTGAAGCCTATATTAACGAAGTGTATCTGGGCCAAGAGGGCAATCGTGCAATTCACGGGTTTGGCTTGGCTGCGCGGCATTACTATAACCGCCCCTTGAATGAATTAAATCTGGCGCAAACCGCGATGTTAGTCGGCCTTGTAAAAGGGCCTTCTTATTACGATCCATGGCGGCACCCTGAGCGTGCGAAAACCCGTCGTAATATCGTTCTTAATGAGCTGGCGGAAGAAGGCTGGCTGACCAAAGAGCAATTAACTGCATGGCAAAATGAGCCCTTGGAATTAGCAAAAACCTCGGCACTCGCTGGCGTGTATCCGGCTTATGTCGATCTAGTGCGTCGGCAACTAAGTAGGGATTACCAGAGTAAGGAGCTGCAAAGTAGTGGGTTAAGGATATTCACACCATTTGATCCGGTGCTGCAGCGCCGGGCTGAAAAAGCCACGGTTAAGTCTTTGCAGCGCTTGGAGTCGCGGGAAAAAGATTTAGAGGTGGCAATGGTGGTCACCAAGGTAAATAGCGGTGATGTGGTTGCGGTTATTGGTGGAAAACGGCCAAAGTACGCGGGATTCAACCGGGCCTTGGACGCCTTGCGGCCGATAGGTTCGCTGGCAAAACCCGCTGTCTTTTTAGCCGCGCTCAATCAGCCCACGCAATATAATTTATTGACGAAAGTGTCGGATGAACCGGTCTCGATTACCAATGCAAATGGCAGTCAATGGAAGCCCGCTAACTACGACCGTAAATCCCATGGCGAAGTGCCGCTGCACACCGCATTGGCGCATTCCTACAATATCGCGACCGCGAGATTGGGTATGCAAGTTGGGCTTGATAAGGTGATGGCGATGTTCCAACGTCTTGGTATACAGCGTCCGCTGCTGGAGGTGCCGTCAATGCTATTGGGCTCTGCTGAATTGGCGCCTATCGAAGTTGCAGCAATGTACCAGACCTTAGCCGCCGACGGCCGTTATACGCCCCTGCGTACGATTTATGCGATTACTGACAATAAAGGCGAATTATTAGCACGCTATCCACAAAAGCCTCGGCAAGTGGTTAATCCTGCGGCGGTGCATTTACTGCAATACGCGATGTTAGAAACAGTGCGGGAGGGTACTGGTAAAGGGGTATACCAGGTGTTGCCGAAGGACTATCGCGTTGCGGGTAAAACTGGCACGAGTAACAATACTCGTGATTCTTGGTTTGCTGGGTTTGCTGGCGACTATATGGCTGTGGTGTGGATGGGTACTGATAAAAACACCTCAACAGGGTTGACTGGTGCCAGCGGCGCATTAACCGTGTGGCGGCAATTTATGGCCGAGGCCAGCACCGAGCAAATGCCCTTTTCACCGGTGGATGGTGTGGAATATGAATGGGTAGATGGGCTCAGCGGTAAGCTCAGTCAGTCTTGGTGTGAAAATGCGCGGTATATGCCCTTTATGAGCGGAAGTGCGCCTCGTGAACGCGGCGGCTGCGCCCCGGAGCCTGAAAAGGTCTGGGGATGGTTTCGCAGCGTGTTCGATTAGGTGATTTGTAGGGGTTAGAATTCGCGAATTTGGGCGGTATAACCGCCCTGACTAGCGGGAACTAAATCCATAAATTGATTGATGCACTCGGGTACTTCTTCACTGCGGTGGCTCACAAACAACATCCGAGTTTGGCCGTGGGCGGCGATTTGGTCTACCGCGCCAAGCAGTCGGGACTTTTGTTCATTGTCCAAACCAATGCAGGGTTCATCTAAAATGAGAATTCGGGGCGACTTCACCATCGCCCGCGCTAAAAGTACCATGCGCTGTTCACCAAAAGACAGACGGTCAAAACGCTGTTCTTTAAGCGGCAGCAGTTCAAGTGCGTTTAGCCATGCTACTAAGGTCTGGCGTTGCGACTCGCTGTAGTCAGTGTACAAGCCCACCGAGTCAAACAAGCCTGAAGCAACCACATCGATCACCTTAGTGCGTTTTAAATTGCTCATTTGCATGCTGGTATTGAGCAGGCCGAACAGGGCTTTGACCTCCCAGATACTTTCGCCACTGCCTCGGCGCTTGCCAAATAAATATACCTCTTGGCCGTAGGCCTTGTCGTTTTCACCACACAACAGGCCGAGCAATGTCGATTTACCTGCGCCGTTTGGGCCGCTGATACAGCAATGTTGGTTGGGCATTAAACGCCAGTTGATATCGCTGAGAACTTGCTTCCCTCGAAAATTGACATTGATGTTGCGGAGTTCCAAGAGTGCGGTGTCGTTGGGGTGCGCAGGCGCGTCGACAATAGGTAGTGGTTTGGCGTAATGATGGAGCGCTGCACTGGCTTGCTTCGCTTCGGCGGCGCTGCATTGGCCTAGGATTTTGCCCTGAGCCATGGTGTACACAGCGTCGATGGCATCGGGAATGTCTGATGCGTCTTTCGTTAACAGAATCAGTGGTGTGGGTGAGAGAAGCAGCTCGTCAAGCATGGCCCGCATCTCCGCTTGGGCTTTTATGTCTAAGCCTTCAAATGGATTGTCGAGAATTAAGGCGGCGGGTTTGGCGAGTAGCGCACGGGCGAGTAGGGTTTTACGACTTTCGCCGGTTGAAATAAAGCGAATCCCTTGGTCGAGAATGTGACTGATTCCTAGGCGTTGGCAAAGGATTTCAAATTCATCATTCGCGGTTTGCCCCTGCAAAATAATATTGCGGACGGGTGTGCCCACATCAAAGGCGTCGTCGCGTGTCTCGCTGTCGTCAAAGCGACGGTCGTGTTCCATTAATTCGCGGTGTAAATCAAAGGAAATATGCGCAATATCATCGGGGCCGAGTTCTGCCGCGTAGGTGATACGTCCCTGATTGGCTCGCAGTTTGTCAGTAATTAATTTGGCGAGGGTGGTCTTGCCTGCGCCGTTACCACCGAGAATGGCAATGTGTTGGGCAGCAGGCCACTGCCAGCTAAAATTGTCGAGAATCGGGTCGAGCTGATAGGCGAAACGTATGGCGTCAAAGGCAATAATAGGCGCGGACATGGGTAACCGTGGTAGCGTGAAAATAATCAGCCACTATACCATAATTGGCATGCCGCAATTCGTCACGCGCTTGGCCAAGTGACTGCGGTAATCACTTGGCCTTTGTTTAAGCCCCTGCCAACGCGGATCTTAACAACGTATACACTCGCCAGGACTGAGCTGATAAAAATCGACGATGTGCTGCCAAGCTTGCTCAGCTGTGTCGACGATATTGATCATATTGACATCGTCGGGGCTGATAACACCTTCGTCTCGGAGAAACTCTAAATTTATAGCCTGTCGCCAGAATTCGTGACCGATGAGAATGACCGGAACCCGCTTAGACTTACCCGTTTGAATCAAGGTGAGGGCCTCAAACAATTCATCAAAGGTGCCAAACCCTCCGGGGCAGACCACCACCGCTTTGGCTCGTAGCATAAAGTGCATTTTGCGTATGCCAAAATAGTGAAAGCGGAAACAAAATTCTGGGCTGATATAACGGTTCGGCTCCTGTTCGTGAGGGAGTACGATATTGAGCCCGATAGATTTACCGCCAGCTTCGCTCGCGCCGCGGTTAGCGGCTTCCATTATGCCGGGGCCGCCGCCAGTGACCACGTAAAGTTGTTCGGTGGGGTCGCAGTTGGTTGAGTGAGTAGTAATGAGTTCTGCTAGGCGACGAGCTTGCTCGTAGTGATGGCTATTGCGTTGGTCGCGCTTGGCGGCGCGAATTTTGGCGGGGTCTCCGCTCGCTTGGGCGGTGATCAGCGCGGCGTCTGCATCCTCTGGTGACGGAAAGCGGGCGCTACCGAAAATAACAATAGTGGATTCGACCCCGTGTTCCTTTAAAGTCATTTCCGGTTTTTGTAATTCCAAGTGAAAGCGCAGCCCGCGCAGTTCCTCACGCAGTAAAAAATCTTGATCGGAATACGCGAGACGGTAGGCTGGCGGTTGATTTTGTTGGTTGCTTGGTAGTTCGTCCCTGGCCGAGGGGAAGTTGGCGCCGCGTAATTTGGACTTATCGGTCATCTATTGTTTCCTAAACGGTGGAGGTAAAGTGTTCATTGAGCTTTAGCATAGCTGCGAAGTGCTACAAATGCATAGCAGCGAAACTCGTGAGAAAACATTGTGTTGTCGGCGCCAGTCGGTATGATCTTGAGTTAGATGCAGTGCGTATACGCAATTGCCGTGCTTTCCATTTAAACTATTCTAGGTATGTATGTCTCAAACAGATTCGTCATTCATAAATAACTTCTTAAAACAGGAATCCGCAGGCGGGATTCTATTGGTGATGGCCAGTATTCTAGCCATGGTGATGGCCAACAGCCCCTTGTTCAGTCTTTATAATCTGCTGATAGACACCCCTGTGGTAGTGCAGGTTGGTGCGCTTAAGCTCGCTAAGCCATTGCTGATGTGGGTCAACGACGGCTTGATGGCGGTGTTTTTTCTGTTAGTCGGCTTAGAATTGAAGCGTGAATTTCTTGAAGGTGAACTTGCTGAACTAAACAAAATTATTCTACCTGGCTTGGGCGCAATTGGCGGGATGCTCGTGCCGGCGTTAATCTATTTGGCCTTGAACGCTGATGATGCGGTTGCTCTGCAGGGCTGGGCGATTCCAACGGCCACCGATATTGCTTTTGCGCTGGGTGTGCTTAGTTTGCTCGGGCCGCGTGTACCTATAGCGCTAAAGGTGTTTTTAACATCGCTGGCTATTTTTGATGATATTGGCGCGATTCTCATCATCGCCTTTTTTTATACCAGCAAAATCTCCCTGTTGGCCTTGGTGGTGGCTGCCGCTTGTGTGTCGGTTCTCGCGATTATGAACCGGCGGGGGGTAGATGAAAAAAGTCCCTATTTATTAGTTGGTCTGGTGATGTGGGTTGCCCTCGTAAAGTCGGGGGTGCACGCAACCTTAGCTGGGGTAGTGTTGGCGATGTTTATTCCAATGCAGCCGCGAGACGCCAGTAAACACTCACCAGCAAAATCCTTAGAACATGATTTACACACGGCCGTGGCCTTTGTGATTTTGCCGGTATTTGCGTTTTGTAATTCGGGCATAAGCTTTAGTGGTGTTGGCCTTGAACAAGTGTTGCACGGCGTGCCAATGGGTATCGCCATGGGGCTGTTTGTAGGTAAGCAAATTGGTGTGTTCGGCTTTTGTTGGTTGGGGGTTAAATTAAAACTGACTAGTTTGCCATCGGAAATATCTTGGCTGTCGCTTTATGGCACCGCCGCACTTTGCGGTATTGGCTTTACCATGAGCCTGTTTGTTGGCTCCCTTGCCTTCGAGGAGTCTGGGGTGAACAGGCTATTTGATGAGCGATTGGGGATTATTATCGGTTCATTATTGTCTGGGCTGGTGGGCTATATCATCTTGAATAAGAGTTTAGGAAAAACAACTGACTACTAACGCCGCGGCCATTGATCACTAGGGCTTGTTGTATACGGGACATTAAATCAGAGGTAGGGCGTCGATGAGAAAGTCCGCGTTAAAGGCCGGACTCGCGATATTGCTAATGGCGATGATTGCATTCTTGATCTCTGGGCTCGCCGGGCAGGGTTTGCCGACCTATGGCGGTTTGAACCTAGCGCTATGGTCACTCGTGATTGCCTTTGGCTTGCAATGGCTGATGTTTGTGCATGCTTATTTATGTCAGGCCGAGCGCTTTTATGATTTAACTGGCGCTGTCAGCAATATTGCCGTTGTGGTATTGAGCTTGAGTCTCTCTACTGAAACAGCACGAAACTATTTACTGGCGAGTTAGTGTCGATAACGGCGATTCGCGTTTTGCGCCCATTAAAGTGAATTTTTTCGATTTTTGATAACGTGGACTTTGCAGGGACTGGGAGTTTTTATTATTACCCTATGTGCAATTTTGGCGATTGCTTCAGTCGAAGATCGGCCTTTAGGCTGGGTCGCGGGCTTGGGTGTAATGTGTTGGTTGCTAGGAATGCTATTGGAAACAATCGCTGATGTGTAAAAACGGCAGTTTCGTGCGGAGCAAGTGAATGTTGGACAATATATTCACACTGGCTTGTGGGCCTGGTCTCGGCATCCAAACTATTTTGGTGAAATCTTAGTGTGGCTTGGCGTGAGTATTGTTGCTTTGCCAGTTCTAAGCACTTGGTTATATTTAGGTTTGCTGTCCCCGCTATTCGTTATTTTGGTATTGACCAAAGTGAGCGGTATTCCTTTACTTGAGGCCAGCGCACATCGACGATGGGGTGGCGATCCTGTATATGAACACTATAAAGCCAACACGCCGGTGCTGGTGCCGCGAAGACCTCGATCTTGAAGGTGAATTTATTGAACGTGATGAGTGAGTTGTAATGATTGAACCCATGTTGGTCGGGCTAGCATTTATTGCCGGTTTGTTATTTAAGCGGCTCGGAATGCCTCCTTTGCTTGGGTATTTGCTGGCGGGTTTTGTTGCAGGTGGTTTTCATCTCGGTGACCCGAAGCTTATTCATGCGTTGTCTGAACTCGGTATTATTCTACTGCTCTTTACTATTGGCCTTAAATTGAATTTGCGAGAGCTGTTAGCGCCGCAAATCTGGGCCACAGCAAGTTTGCACACGGTAGTTGTAGTGCCGCTGACCGCAGCGGTTTTGTTAAGTTTACACTGGCTTATCCCAGAGCTGCAGCTTGTTGAAACCTCGGTTGCGTGGATGCTGGCGTTCGCGCTGTCGTTTTCGAGTACGGTATTTGCGGTCAAAATTTTTGATGAGCGCGGTGAGGGCGCGGCGCTTCACGCAAAAATCGCGATCGGTATCTTGATTGTGCAAGATATTTTTGCAGTCAGCTTTCTGGTCTTTTCCGCCGAACAGCCGCCGTCGCAATGGGCCTTTGCCCTGCTGGCGCTGCCACTTGCGCGCCCGCTCCTTGTTGTACTGCTCAAACAGGCCGGTCACGGTGAACTTCTAGTCTTGTTTGGTATAGGTACGGCATTGGGCGCTGCTGCCTTATTTGAATTGGTGCATTTAGAGGGTGGCCTAGGCGCTTTGCTATTTGGGGTCTTGCTGTCGAAATCAAGCAAGAGTGTGGAACTGTATAAAAGCCTTATCAATTTCAAAGATATTTTTCTCACTGCTTTTTTCTTGAGTATCGGTTATGCGGGCATGCCCAGTGGCGCGATGTTGACCGTCGCCTTGGTGTTGGCTGGCCTAATATTAGTGAGACCAATAATTTATTTTGCACTATTACTGATGTTTCGCTTGCGGGCGCGGACTTCCTTGCTCGTTGGTTTGTCCCTATTTAATTACAGTGAGTTTGGCTTAATTGTCGCCGCTATGGCGGTCAAGTCTGGTAGCTTGCCCGCCGAGTGGTTGACCACGCTTGCGGTAGCGATGGCTTTGTCGTTGTTTATTGCGGTGCCGTTTAATACCCATGTACATAGTTTGTATGCGCGGATAGCGGATAGATTGCAAAAATTGGAGCGCAAGCAACTGCTGGTTCAGGAGCGAGCGGTGAACATGGGTGAAGCCGAAATAATTATTTTTGGTATGGGGCGAATTGGCGGTGGTGCCTACAACTACCTGAGCCAACACTACCCAGAAAAAATTGTTGGGGTGGAAGAGAGCGCAGATAAGGCGGTATCCCTCAAACTTGCCGGTATCAACTGTGTTTCTGGCGACGCCAGCGACCGTGATTTCCTCGAACGGGCTGATTTACAGCGGCGGCGTATGATCTTGGTGAGCCTCAGCAACCACGAAGAGAATATTGAGGTTGTAAAATTACTCAATCAACTAAACTACCAGGGCAAGGTTGCCGTGGTATCGCGATTCCCTGATCAGCACGATGAATTGCTTCGCATGGGGTGTGTTACCTTCAACCTATATGCTGAAGCTGGTCACGGTTTTGCTGAACGGGTACTAGAAGAGTTGGCGTGATGCTACAGATCGCGGTGAGCCCGTACCGATAATTACTCTTTTAGGCTTGCGCGTTAAATGCGCGTATTATTGATAGGGAACCATTTGGCAGATAGACGGATCTATCCGTCCGGCGTTTTAGCCGATTGCAGGAGTATTATGGACAATAACAATCCTTGGTTACGCGCTGAAATCGATCAGTGGCTAAGGGAAGGTGTTATCAGCGACGAGCAAGCGAAGATACTCTACGCTCGCTACCCCGTCATGATCTATGGGCGCGGTGGTGTTAGGACAAGTCGCGGGGGCGACGGGCGCTGGGGCAAGCTTATATTTGCGGCTCTGGGCGTTAGTATTTTTGGCATGGGCGTTATTCTACTGTTTGCCTATAACTGGGCAGATATGCATCGCTACCTCAAGCTAGCAGTAATTGGTGTTTCTATATTATTGGCCCACGGCGCGGGTATGGCGCTTTATGGCGCCGACCGACAGCGCAAGCTAGGGGAGAGCTTACATTTACTCGGGACCGTCTTATTTGGTGCTGGTATTTGGCTTGTTGCGCAAATATATCATTTTGATGCTCATTACCCTGACGGCTTTCTGCTGTGGTTTGTCGCCGCCTTAAGTTTTGCTTGGGCCCTGCCGTCGGCAGTTCACGGCATTTTAGCGGCGGTTCTACTTGTGATGTGGAGTGGACTTGAAACATTTGAGTTTCAGCGTCAGTTGCCGCAAACCAGTTGGATCTTGATGTTCTGTCTATTGCCCTTAGCGTGGTGGCTGCGCGCTAATAGTCTTTTGACGATTGTCTTGCTGAGCTTACCGCTGTCTTATGTCTTTGGTATTTGGGGTTTTGGTGAGCAGTTTGTGATGCCGGTGTTGTTGCTGCTGGTAGCGAGTTATTTTGCTTTTGCGCGGCTCGCAGTCGGGCTTGCTAATCCCGAGGCTAAGAATGTATTCGAGAGTGTGGGGCGCGCGCTCTGGCTGCCGCTAGTATTTATTGGCAGCTTTATTGGCGTTCCGCCGCAGCAAGGTATATCGGCGGTGGCTGGTTTCGGATTATTGCATTTGCTTGCGCCGTTGGTATTGGCGTCGGCTGCGTGGTTGTGGGCACTGGCTAAAAGCGGTAGTCGCCCGGCGGACAAGCAATCTTGGTTAGACAGTGGCTTGGTGCTCGGGGTGCTGCTGCTCGCAGTTGTTCCTGCAATGTTCGGGGCAGATATGACGGGATTTGGCCGCGTGGTATTTAACGTGGTATTTCTCGCTTATAGCTTGTTGTACGTGTATCGAGGTACAGAACAAGGTCGCGGTAAAATATTAGGCCTGGGCTGCTTTATGCTCAGTGTACTTGCCTTTGCTCGATTTACTGATTTGTTCTACAGCTTACTCGCGCGCTCAAGCGTATTTTTGGTGCTGGGTTTGCTGCTGTTTTTGATTGGCCAGCGCTACGCCAAGCAAAATACTCGTCGTAAGCTGGAGAAGCCCCGTGCGTAAAGGAATAATTGTGGCGCTAGTGTTGAGTCAGCTTGGCTTGCTTGGCTACTTAGCGGGACAGCGGGAATGGGTCCGCCAGCGCGGAGAACAAATTTACTTACGCACAGCACCGGTTGATCCGCGCGATCCCATGCGCGGAGATTATGTTCGTCTGAGCTACAGTTTTAATACCGTGGATGTCAGTCGTTATCGGGGCAGAGCTGCTGCCTCGACTTTACGGCGCGGCGCAGCCGTTTTTGCGGCACTCAAAGCGGGGCCGGAAGATGTCTATGAGCTGGATTATCTGAGTGATCAGGCGCCCTTGTCTGGCTTGTACTTGCGTGGCCGAGTGACTCGAGACGTGCTCGCCGGACAAATTGCAGTGGCTTATGGTATTGAACAATACTTTGTAGAGCAGGGTAGTGGTCTAGTCATCGAAAAGCGGCGCGGCGGTCGTGATGGTATGCAAATACCCTTGGAAATGGCGGTCGCGGTTGGTAGCAATGGCGTGAGCGTACTCAGTGGCTATCGTTGGGGACGTTTGGGGATTGCCTTAGAGCAAATAAACCCTACTAGTACGGCACAAAGTACGTCACTGAGCTGGGATAGTGCGAGCATTGCCCAGCGTAGTCCGGTAATTGTGCTTAGTCTCCAAAATGTATCAGACGCCGCATTAGCCATTGCGGACAATGAAAAGCACTGTGGCTTCAGCTTGCAGTCGCTCGGTGACACCGGGCGAAGCTTTAGCCAAGCCGATAAGAGTTGCGCATCTTATGTCACGCGCGAATCCGATATTATTTACTTGGCGCCAGGGGAGGTTTATCGGGTCGAGTTTAATATGGGCTTGCCGCGCTGGTATGTATTGGAACGCAGTGGTGGTGCGTCGTCAGCGATGGTAGTGAGTGCGGCCAATGAGCGTTTTAACTTGGTCTATCAAACGGCAAGTTTATTGTCTGGTATGGATGCCGACCTGCTCTGGCGCGGGAGTATCGTATCGCCAGCATTTAGTGTGAACGGTAGGCTAGATTAGCGAAGGTGCATTTGACATAAAAAAAGACGCATATAGCGTCTTTTTTTATGTCTTGTTGTCTTATGCCATTTGCACACTAAGCATTTGCAGGCGTTTGCGCTGCATTTTTAGCGCGTATTCCAGCTCCTTAAGTCGGGTTCGCAGTGTGGCGTGCTCCCAGGCATTGTGTAAATTGAGCTGCAATTGTTCTTTTCTGTCAGCAAAGTTTTCTTGCAGAGCTTCCTTCTGAGCGCTAATGGCGTGGCGCTTGGTTTCTACCCAGCGTTGGCTAACAGCGTTCCAATCGTTCAAGTGCTCACAGAACTGCAGGTATTCCTGCTCAAGAAATGCGCCGAACTGCTTGGCATCAGCGCCGTTGCTTCTGCGCAAAGCCTGTTCAGCTTTTTTGAACTGCATGGTGAGGACCGCGCGCTGAATTTTAAAATCCGGTACTTTACGCAAATCCCAGGTTAGGCCGACCCACGAGGCGGTCTTAATGAGCCATTTCGTTGGGTCGTAATGCCACCAGCGAATGCCGTTGCGATAGTCATTTTGAAAAATATGGTGATAGTTATGGTAGCCCTCACCATAGGTGAGCAGCGCCAGAAAATCGTTGTCGCGGGCTGTGTTTTCATCGGTGTAGGGGCGACGACCCCAGTAATGGGCCAGAGAATTAATAAAAAAGGTCGTGTGATGGCTAACCACTAAGCGGAGCACACCGGCAAGCAGGATGTTTTCCAACATATTGCCGGTGATAAAACCGAGAATCACCGCTGGCGCAATATTCATGATGAGCACTAAGGCGAGGTAATTATTGTGCTGCCACATTACTATTTTGTCGCGTTGCAGATCACGGGCGTTGCTGAAGTCCTCGCTGCTTGCTTGGTAATCTCTTAGCATCCAGCCGATGTGGGAATACCAAAGGCCTTTTTTGGCTGAATAAGGGTCGTTGTCAATGTCATCGACGTGGCGATGATGACGGCGGTGGCCAGAAGCCCAGATTAAAATGCTGTTCTGGGTAGCCGCTGCGCCAAATAAGGCAAACATAATTTTTAGCAGGGGATGAGCTTTATAGCTGTTGTGCGCCCATAAACGGTGGTATCCGGCCGTAATCGACATGCCATTGGCGCCGAGTATCACAACAAAGGCGAGCCAGCCGCTCCAGCTAAAGCCCTGGGTAAATCCGTACCAAGGCACGCCGATCAAGGCGATAAGTAGGGTGCTAGAAAATAAAATGCTCTGCATCCACAGCAGTGGCGGCTTTTGCTCGGATTTGGACTGTGCGGTTTGATGCGCTTCAGACATTGCGGGGGTGGCCTCGTCGCTTATTAAGTGTGTATATTGCGGCATTTTATAGAAAGCACTCCGCCTTTGACAGTTACGACTTGATGACAATGTGTTTTTGTGACGTAAACTGTGCGGTCATGCAAGTAAAATAATAGTCTGGCGACGGGCATAGTGCCATTGGGATTTCCCCTAATATGCCGACGTGGCGGGTAAATGCGCCGCTCCTTACAAGGCCTATGGTATTGTTGGTGGGCAGATAAAGAGTGGCGCAATAAAAGACTTATTCAGGGAGTAGAGCGCAGAGTATGTTAACAGCGATTAAGCACCTAGGCTGCGGCCTTGGTAAACAGGATGTTTGCTACCAACCCTATGGCCGCCGCTTGCCCTTGCTGGGCATAGGTTTGGTAACGATGTTTATAAGCACCACCAGTTACGCGGCGGATAAGGCCCGCCTTGAGGAGGTCTTAGTCAGCGCAGGTAAGAAAATTGAGTCTCTGCAAGATACCCCTATTTCATTGACGGTATTTAGTGAAGATCGCCTAGAAGTAGAAGGTATCAGCGGGTTGGCGGATATCGCCAGCAAAGTACCTGGTCTTACTATTGAGCCTTTCCCTATCAATGGCGGCACGCCGCGCGTTTATATCCGAGGTATTGGTTTGGGTGATGTACAAGTTACCCAAGACTCACCGGTGGCTTTATACCTAGATGGTGTTTACATTGCGCGCTCCAGCGGCGCAGCTATGGACGTGGCTGAGTTGGCTCGGATGGAAATTTTGCGGGGTCCGCAAGGTACCTTGTACGGTCGCAATACCACCGGCGGCGCAATTAATTTACTGACGCGACGGCCGCACACTGAAAATTTGGAGTTTAAGCAAACATTAGGGCTGGGGAATCGCAATTTGTTTCGCAGTAAATCCAGTATCAATATTCCACTAAGTGATTCCTTCGCTATTAAATTTGCCTATTTTGCTGAGCTCCGTGACGGCTTTATAGAAAATACTGGGCCAGGTGGCGATTTTGGCGACAGTGAAGTGCAAGGCGCCCGTTTTGATCTGGCTTGGCATATCAGCGATGAGCTGCGCCTGGACTACAGTTATGATCGCTCTGACATGGAGTCGTATAACTATATGTTTCAGGCAATAAACCCTCCTTCAGAAGACGGAAATAAGGGGCAGGCCGAGGCCATTAAGCGCAGTGCGCAAGCGCGCAGTAAATTTGGTCAGCATCGTTTTAGTTCAATGGCCACAACGGCGCCACTAGAAGCGTCGAGTAGCGAAATTGAAGGCCATTCCCTAGTTTTCCACGCTACGACTGCGGTCGGTGAGTTTAAATATATTGGCGCCTACCGGGAGTTATTCGATTCAGCATACACTGATTTGGGTGGCGGCTTAGGGTCGGCTGACTACCGCCTAGATACAAATTATTTCGATGGAAGCGCAGCTGATTCTGCAGCAGGTGGCCCAACGCCATTGGTTAAACCAACCATTTCTCAGCACCAGCAGTCCCATGAACTGCAGTTTAGCGGCGAGCTGAAAGGTGCGGGTTTAGAGTATGTAGTGGGTGGCTATTATTTTGAAGAAAAGGCGGTAGAAGATAATAGCCCTATGCATTTGCAGCTCTATTCTCTGGTAGATGGCTCGGAAGACGTTTACATCGCAAATTTCGTTAGCCAAAAATACGATGTTGAGAATCAAGCGACAGCGCTATTTGGTCAATTGCGTTGGACGCCGTCAATTCTCAATAATGCCCTGCATTTTACTCTCGGTGCGCGGCATTCTAGGGACCATCGCTACGCGCTCAAAAACCAGCGTGACGAGGTCTATTTTGAATACTCTCCCGATATCGGTAATCCACAGGTCTTTTCCTTAACCGCCCTCGCGGAGAATGCGCTGCTAGGCCCATTGATCATCCCTCTCTTAAATGAAGGTGGTTTGCCGGGTGATCGGCGCTTTAACAATGTGTCTGGGCGACGTCGATTTAAGGATGATTCCTTTAGTGCCATTGTGGAATATGAATTAAGCGAGACCGTAAATCTTTATGCCAAGGCTGTAGAGGCCTATAAAAGTGGCGGATTTAATACCCGTGATCCACAGATGGATGGCGATGAAGGCGCAGCGTCCGATGGTATCGATTACGGTGTTGGGTTTGCAGATGGCTTTGGTGAAGAGAAGGCCTTTACGACGGAATTGGGTATGAAAAGTGAGTGGCTTGACCGTCGTTTGCGCTTAAATGCCAATGTGTTTCAGACCGATTTCGACAATATGCAAATGAATTTCTTGCTCAACGGAACGGTTGCAGACACCAAGGTGCTAAATGCTGGAACCGCAAGCATGCAGGGTTTTGAATTTGACCTAAGTGTATTACTGGGCGACAAGATCGCGGCTAGCATGGAATACGCGTATCTTGATGCAGAAATAACCGAGGTTCGTGACAGCCAGGGCAACGACGTAAGTTATCGCTATGCGTTTTCTGCAGCGCCAGAGAATAGTTATACCGCGAGTCTTGATTGGCATGTTTGGCAGGGCGCAAAAGCCAATTTGCATTTAAATGTGAATACCAATTTTATGGACACGCGTTTGGGCGGCGGCGATGTGCAAAATGCCTTAACCATCATGCGTTCATACCAACTGTGGAATGCGCGCTTGAGTCTTACCGAATTAGAATTTGCTAGTGGCGAAGTGAGCGTCGCATTGTGGGGTAAAAACATACTCGACAAAGAATACGAGATATACGCGATTGATAATCTACCACACGCTGATCGGGCCGTGGTGTGGGGCGAGCCCCGAAGCATTGGTATGGAATTGAGCTATCATTATTAAGGCGTTCAATATCGTTGACCGCACACAATTTTAGAATAATAAATTAAGAAAGAGGCAGACATGGCATTGCGTGTGGGTATTGTGGGGGCGGGCAGTATTGGTTGTTATATTGGCGGGGCTCTGCAAATGGGTGGCGTCGACGTGTGTTTTTTAGGTCGGCAGCGCATGGCGGCGGAGCTGGCTGAACATGGCCTGCGGATTAGCGACTACCGTGGTTTAAAACATGACATACCCGCTCAACAAGTGAAGTTCTACACTGAACTTACTGACCTTCCAAAACAAGACATTGTCATCGTCACGGTTAAGTCTGGTGATACAGCGGCCATTGCTGAACAGCTGGCGCCGGTTATTCAAGCTGGGACGACGGTCATTAGTCTACAAAATGGGGTTGCAAACGCGACGATACTCCACCAAGCAATGCCTGATACGACGGTGTTGGCCGGTATGATTGCCTTTAACGTCCTACACATGGGCAATGGCTGTTTTCATGCTGGCACAGACGGTGCTGTTATTGTTCAAGCTGCCGCGGCGATGAGCGCGCTTGGCGAAGCTTTAAAGATTAGTGGTACGCCTTTTGAAACGCAGATGGATATGCGTTCAGTGCTCTGGTCCAAATTATTATTGAATCTGAACAACCCAATTAATGCATTGTCTGGTTTGCCGTTAAAAGCGGAGCTGTCGCATCGCGCCTATCGCCGTTGTTTGGGTTTATTGCAGCGCGAGGCCTTGGCGGCAATAGCCGCGGCGGAAATTCCCTTGCAACGATTAACAGCGGTGCCAACATCGTATTTACCCTATGTTCTCGCCTTGCCGGATTTTGTATTTACACGGCTTGCGCAACCCATGCTAGCCATTGACCCAATGGCACGTTCCTCGATGTGGGAAGACTTGGAGCGGGGTCGTAAGACAGAAGTGGAATGGCTTAATGGCGAAGTCATTAGCTTAGCAATGGCGCAGGGCCTTACTGCACCCGCAAACTCGCGTTTAAAAGCCTTGGTCCATGAAGCTGAACAAGGCGGGCGCCGTGATTACAGTGGCGCAGAATTGTTGGCACTTATTAGCGCGCCGTAAAAATTATTCGGCAAAATTGGCTACCCGTCGCTTTCCGCCTGGATAGCTGACGACGAGGCGGCCACCCATTAATCGATAGTTAAATTCCAATTGCCAATCTTCATCAGCGGCGGTGTAAATCTTTCCGTCAACGGCTTTCCAACGTTGCGAGGAAGGAGTGGTGCATGGATCGCGATGGTTTTTGCGTGTGCGAGTGTCGACCAAGTATATTGATTCGCAGAGTTTGCCGTTTTCGCTAAAATGAATTGCCCACTCTTCGCCAAGATAGGGATTGTTGCTGCTAGCACCGGGTTCGGCAACCGAGTACCACGTGCCTAGAATCGCGGTATCAATAGGGTTTTGTTGGATGTCAGTGCTGAGAATGGTTTTGCTGAGTCTTTTGCCAGAGGCGTTGGTTAAACTGAGCTCAATGTGACTTTCATCGATACGCTGTATGTCAAAAAGCAGATCTTCGGCCGCTTGGCTGCTTCCTATGGGAGTCTGGCAACTGCCTTTAATATGCTTGCCGTCGACATTGCCTATTAATAAATAGCGCGCTCTGGCATTGCCCATTTGCAGTTTGGCGGTCACTCGGCGTTGAAATGTTTGGCTTGAGGTGAGTTGTAGGGTCCACGTACTGCCGTCGACTTCGGCAAAATATCGCTCTTGAAAGCCATCAATACTGGCAAAACTACTTAGCGGGCTCATTGAGGCCCAGCAGATCAAGCTCCATAAAAGATGTCGTATGACATTTGCTCGGATCATTATTATTCCCCTGTTTACGAGATCTTGGGGTGATTATTCCGTAGTAATGTCACATCATAATGGATATTGCTGGCAATATCGAAGTTCTGGCTCTGCAATTAAAGTGGTATGCGCCCGATTAGTAGGTCTTTTGCCATCACCCAGTCGCCAATAAAGCTGTATAGCGGGTTCTTGAAGGTTGCCGGTTTGTTTTTCTCAAAGAAAAAATGACCTACCCATGCGAAGCCGTAACCGATAATCGGGAGTAACCAGAGTAGTGCCCATTGCTGATTGATTACAGCAGTGAACAGGACTGAAAGAACAATAATGCTGCCCACCAAATGCAGCCGGCGGCAGGTCTTATTACTGTGCTCGCTGAGATAGTAGGGATAAAATTCGGCGAAGCTGGTAAAGGTCTTTAGTTCATTTGTGCTAGTAGACATATTATCCTCCTTTTTACGTGCAGATTAGTCGGCGTAGCCTGGGTTTTGGCGGTCGAGTTTCCGCAACAAGCCAGGCCAGGCTAGGCCGCCAAACAAACCACCGGTAACGATTTTGGCCGCTTCCTTTACCCCGTCGACAATGGCTGGGTCTATGGGGATGAGTTCGCGGTTGCCCGCGAGTGCTTTTACTTGGATCATACAGCTCGCTTCGAAAATATACATGGATAAAAATGCGTCGGCGGGGGTGGCGCCCACGGTTAGTAAACCGTGATTACGCAACATTAAAAAGGTGTTGTCGGCAAGATCGGCGACCAATCTTGGCTTCTCTTCCTCGTTCAGCGCAATACCTTCGTAATCGTGATAGCCAAGGCTGGCCAATACCAACGTGGCTTGTTGCGACAGTGGCAGCACGCCTTCGCGTTGGGCCGATACGGCGACGCCGTTTAACGAGTGGGTGTGCATCACGCATTGAGCGTCTTCACGGGCCTGATGAATGGCGCTGTGAATGGTAAACCCGGCGGGATTCACCGGGTAGGGCGAGTCCGCCACTTTATTGCCCTGAAGATCGATTTTAACCAGTGACGAGGCGGTTATTTCTTCAAACATCATGCCGTAGGGATTAATCAAGAAATGATGCTCTGGGCCAGGTATGCGCGCGGTGATATGGGTGAACACCAAGTCGTCCCAGCCAAACATAGCCATTAGACGATAAGCAGCGGCGAGGTCGACTCGCAATTGCCACTCGGCATCGGGAACTTGGTTTTTTAGAGATGCTGTCATTTTGCTGTGCCTCATCGCGTTATTAGGGTTATTCAATGGCTTGTTAAGCTATAGTCCATTTTGCGTCGAGTTGAGCACTAAAATCTGTCAAGCAGATGACAGTGTCGACGATAATGGACAAAAAGAGTGTAGCTTGTGAAGGAAGATCGTGGTGATAGATAAGCATCAAATACTCAGTACAAATCCACTTTTGTCAGGCCTCCCCAGTGATGTGGTTGAGCAATTGATGTTAGTGAGTACCGTGCGCGAGCTTGCTGATGGTGAACGGCTTTATAGCCAAGGTGACGAGGGCGATGGTCTGTTTGGTGTTATTAAAGGCCGAATTCGCCTTAGTAACACCAGTAAGGACGGCAAGGAGTTATTGGTAATGCTGGTTCAAACCGGCGACTGGATTGGCGAGATCTCGCTCTTTGACGGCTTGCCGCGCAGTCATGATGCCTTCGCGGTGGGGAATTGTGCGGTACTGTACTTACCTCGCGAAAAATTCAATACCCTGCTCAAAGCGCGCCCTGAACTGTACCAATACTTTATTCCTATGTTGTGCCGAAAATTGCGCTTGGCCTTGAGTTACGTTGAAGGTGCGGCGCTGTTCTCGTTGGCGGAGCGTTTGGCGCAGCGGATTTTAGAGTTGTTAAAATTTTACGGTATTGACGACGGTGGTAACGGCCGCTTGATTGATGTGCATTTGCCGCAGGAGGATCTCGCGAAAATGTTGGGGGTATCGCGGCAGGCGATAAGTCGGGAATTAAAGCGGCTGGAAACAGAGGGTATTATCGAGCTGGCCTACGGTAAATTACGTGTGCTTGATAAGCTGGGTTTAGAGCGCCAGCTTGCTTAATAGCAAGCTGCGTAGGCGCCATAAGGGCGCCTGATGGTTTTACCGAGATCCATCCGTTAAAAACTGTAGACCAAGGTAACAGCCGTTTCGCGATCCATATGCACCGTGCCTGTTGGCACGGTTTCGTTGTAGGTCATGGTGTAACTGAGCTTTAGGCCCAGACCGCCAACAATTTTGGTTTTCAATGACGTAATAGACTTGCTAACGGTATTTTCATCGCCAGATTCCATTGTGAGTTTCTGCTCAAAGGTGGCGGTCTCAGATACCGCTGCTGCAAAGTCGGTAGACAATCGCAGAATCGCTTCTGAGACCTGGCCGTCACCGGCTGTGCTGCCCGTTTCAAATTCACTGATTCTAAAACCAGGACCGATTTCAGCGTCCCAAGTCATTTTTGGGGTTTTTAATAACCGTCTACCGTAACCACCGGCGATGGTGGCTTGGTACACATAGCCACTAAAGCGGTCTTTGTTGGCTGAGGCATAGCCAAAGCTGTAGTTAAACTCACTAAAGTCGTAAGCAAGCCGGTTGTTGATGGCGTACTTTTCAGCCGAGCGTATACCGGCGGCTTCGCTATTTTGTGCCTCGGCAGCAATGTCGTAGGTCCATTGACCATTAACGCGCTTGCCGTTTGCTTTCGCAGCGACGTTCGATTCCTCACTATTTCCTTCCAGTTGGAAATAGCCGAATTCGACGTCGCCCTTCCACAGTTTTGGGTTGCTTGCTGGGTCTGTTTGTGCAAAAGCTGTGCTTGTTCCTAACAAGGCAGCCATGACGGCCACCTTGTTCGTGGTTAAATTAATCATTGTGGTCCTTAGACGGTGAATGGAATTAAGATTCTTTGTGGAAGTGAACATCCATTTGCGGATAGGGAATACCAATACCGGCGGTATCAAAGGCATTTTTTAGGTCTTCTACTAATTTCCAGCGGGTCGGCCAGTAGTCGCCAGTCGCTACCCACGGACGGCATACTAAGTTCACCGACGAATCGCCCAACTCTGCTACCGCGATTGTTGGTGCAGGGTCTTTGAGTATACGGGGCTCAGCCTCAACCAGATTTTGCAAAATTTCCTTGGCCAGGCGCATATCGGCATCGTAAGAAATTCCCACAATTAAATCAATGCGACGGCGGGGCATGGCACTGTAATTGGTGATCGCATCCGACATAACTTTTGAATTGGGAATCACAATGCGTTTGTAGTCGCCCGTGAGCAAAATGGTGGAGAATAGGCTAATGCTTTCAACGGTACCTGAGCAACCGCCGGCATCGACCCAATCACCGACCTTGCAGGGACGGAAGGCAATCAGCAGCACGCCTGCGGCAAAGTTTGCGAGTGAGCCTTGCAGCGCTAAACCAACAGCAAGACCTGCAGCACCAAGTGCGGCGATTACTGAGGCTGTTTGAATGCCCGCATGGGCGAGAGCGGGAATTGCGCCGAGTGCAAACAAGATGAAAAACACCAGTTTGCCGATGAAACTGGTTAGCGTTGCGTCAATACCGCGCTTGGTCATGGCGGTTTTAATAATGCCAGATACAAACTTGGCTACCCAATAGCCGATAAGTATCATGGCCAGTGCACCGGCAGCGCGAAGTCCAATCGCGGCGGCGTCTGGGGCATACTCGGCAATAAGTAGCTGAATTTCTTTAGAGTCCATACATCTCCAGTTGATCACTAAACAATTTAGAGACAATTATAAACACGGACTGGAACACTACCACAATGGCCGTGCCGCGAATTGCAGCAAGGCCGCGCGCAGTATTTGCGTTTAGCAGCGCGCTAAAAGGGCCAGGTGGTAGATTCTGCGCCGCCATCTACTTCAATGATTTTACCGCTAACCCAGCGGGCGGCGGGTGACGCTAAATACAGCGCGGCAGCAGCAATGTCATCGGGGTGGCCCAAACTTTTTAACGGCGTGAGCGCCGTCATTTTTTCCTGTATCTCTTCGTTTAGAAATTGGCCCAAAGCTTCAGTTAGGATGGTGCCGGGGGCCACGCCGTTTACGCGAATGTTTGGGGCGAAGTCGGCGGCCAGTAATTTTGTGAGCTGTGTGAGCGCCGCCTTTGCGGTGCCGTAACTACTAAATCCGGCTTGCGCGTAACGTGCTACCGCCGAGGTAATGTTAATTACATTGCCCTTGTTGGCCAATAACTGCGGCTGACACAGCTGGGTGAGGCTGAGCGCGCAGGTAACATTGAAATTAAAATCTCGATTAAACGTTTTTGCGTCAGTTTTTAGCGGGTCATTTGGATACGCGCCACCCGCGTTATTGACAAGAATACTGATTTTTCCATACTCATCGACACAGGCTTTCACCAGCTTGGCGAGATCCTCTTCGTTACTGACATCACAGGCGACGGCTAAAGCGCTTCCACCGCTTTGCCGACATTGCCTTGCCGTGTCATCAATATCGGCTTGTGTGCGGGCAGCGCAGACTACTGATGCGCCAGCCTGCGCAAAGGCAATTGCAATCGCTCTTCCAATGCCGCGGCCGGCACCCGTAATAATGGCGACGTCGCCCTGAAGTGAAAACAAATCTTGTATAGCCATCTCGTTATCCTTTTTCTGCGTGCGCGAATGTTGAACCATACCTATTTAATGGCAGTTAGCGTCGCGATTCCGGGCTTGTGGGTCAATGATAAATCCGCTCAGCACGCTGACCTTTTTGACGGGAGGCCTCTTTCCTCTTTAAATGATAATGATTATCATTTAGTATGAATTCGGTATCAATATTTAAGGATGGCGATTATGGCAATGCGATTTTTGTGTGAACCTCACCGACAACAGCTGCAGCGCAGTCAGGCAGTGGCTGAAATTCGCTGGGATGAATGGATGGAAGCGGGCCGCGAGGCCTTTAGTAATAAAGAGTGGTTGGTCGCATTGAAGTATTTAGGTTCTAGCTACGAATTGAGTGATTTACTGCTCAAGCGCAATGCGGTGCCGTTGTTACCTAGTTTGGATCGTTTTATGCTGTCGGGCCACTTTTTAGCGGAGTGCTTACGTCATTGCGGCGAAGCCCAATTGCAGCGGCATTGCTTATTAGAGGTTCACCATCGCTTGATGGCAATTCTACGAAGTCCTCAGGGCGCGGAATTACCATTGCAGCGCAATATCGAGATCTCGCTGCAAATGCTGACTCGCCATTATGACGCCGCCGGAGAAGCGGATTTACTGCTAACGTGTGAGCAGGAAACGCGGCGCCTATTGCGACGAAGTGTGCACTAGTTTCTCTGGTATCCCCATATATTCTCTAGGTTTGTTGTATTGCTCACTTGGGCTATTCTTATAGGAATTTTCGGGTAATGCGTAACTAGTTTTCGCGAATATTAACTGAGCGGCTTGGTCGTAAGTAGTCACTTAGCGGTCATTCCTTATTGCAGCATGTGAAGCTTCAATGTATTTGTTATGCTGGCGGAGTTTATTGGGAGAGATGTATGGATCCGAAACAATTACATGAACAGTTATTGCGCCTTCAGACCGAGATAGATGGGCTTGCTGTTGATCAAGATAATCGCGCAAAACTGCATGCCTTAGTCGACGATATTGATCGCGAATTAGGAGTCGGTCCACAGTTCGTATTGGAAGACTCAAGCATTCAGGACAGATTAGAGGATTTGGTCTCTAATTTTGAAGTGGATCATCCAACTGTTGCCGGAATACTAAAAGATATTATGGTGAAACTGGCAAGTATTGGCGTTTAGCAGTAAGCGAGTTTTCCACCTGATTGGTAGGTATTTAAACCGAAATCACAATTTAACTGCAGTGTCTAGGTGGACTAATACGATGGTGAGCGATGAGGCACATTGAGCGACACCGAGTACATCGAGTTAATTGGTTGCGCGCCGCGGTACTTGGTGCCAATGACGGCATTGTGTCTACCGCCAGCTTGATTGTTGGTGTGGCTGCGGCAAACAGCAGTCAGAGCAATATTATTTTAGTGGGCATGGCTGGTCTTGTGGCCGGTGCAATGTCGATGGCCGCTGGCGAGTATGTGTCGGTTAGCTCACAGTCAGATGCTGAGCGGGCAGATCTGGAGAAGGAGCGCCGAGAGCTTGCAGAAGAGCCTGAGCATGAGCATGCGGAGATGGCGGCGATATATGTTGAGCGGGGCTTGGATGAAAATCTTGCCGCGGAAGTGGCCACGCAATTAATGGATCACGATGCCCTTGGCGCCCATGCGCGGGACGAGCTGGGTATTATAGAGGAGTACACTGCCAAGCCTTTTCAGGCGGCGGTTACCTCGGCGGCAAGTTTCGTTGTGGGCGCCTTGCTTCCAATGTTAGTTGTGTTTTTGGTGCCGTTGAGTAAGGTCATCTGGGCGGTTCCTGCTAGCGCGCTGCTATCCCTTGCTTTGCTTGGCGCTTTAGCAGCTCGTGCGGGTGGTGCGCCGATCTTGACCGCTGCGATACGGGTCTTTTTTTGGGGTGCACTTGCGATGTTGTTCACCGCTATTGTCGGCTACTGGTTCGCCTGATATCGAGTTCTTCCTCCTCAGTAAAAATCCAATCTAAGCACGCAGGCTGAAACGCCAAACAAATATGTTTTTTGGCCAATGTTTTAGGGCCGCTGGCCGGTGTAGTGTCATGCGCTAAGCTTCCCGTTATTGGGTTTCGGGATGGAGAACCGTTATGTTGAATGAAGACCATAAACTACCAAGTGAATTGTTAGGCGCAGGACGTCTCGCCGTTGATGCCGTCGCCGGGGTAAGTGACATCGCCGAGGGGCTGCATCACGCGATTGTCACCTTGGGCGGTATTTTGAGTGATGAGGACGTGGCTGGTGAGGGCAGTGATGCTCAGCAGAGTAAGCGTACTCGCGGTATTAGCGGCTTTGTGTATCGCAGTATTCGTCAGGTAAACGGCGCGATTGGCAATGGCTTGGATGCCTTGATTCCGCATTTAACACATACCGATACCGGTAAGCGCCGGGCGCCTGGCCGCGCTGCCGCGGTTTCTGCTTTGAATGGGGTACTCGGAGATCACCTTCACCGTAACAGTAACCCCTTAGCGATTACGATGGCTTTTTGCCGAGACGGCGTGGCTCTTGATCATGCCGAGTTAAAAGCCCTCCTGAAGAACCGAAAACGCATAGCTATATTTATTCACGGTCTGTGTATGAATGATCAGCAGTGGACCCGACGTGGCCACAATCACGGTAAGGCTTTGGCTCACGAGCTGGGTTTTACGCCGTTGTATCTGCGCTACAACACCGGTTTGCATACCTCTGAAAATGGCCGCGCATTAGCTGAGCTGATGGCCTTGCTTAGCGAATACGGTCAGCCCGATACCGAATTTTATATTGTTGCGCACAGCATGGGTGGTTTGGTGTCGCGCAGTGCCTGCCATTACGCTAGCGCCCAAGCCCAGCGCTGGCCCAGCCAATTACAAAAGATAGTGTTTCTTGGTACGCCGCATCATGGCGCAGCGTTGGAACGCGGCGGAAATTGGATTGATGTGTTGTTAGACAGCACGCCGTACAGCTCGCCATTTTCGCGCTTGGCGAGAATTCGCAGCAGCGGCATTACCGATTTGCGTTACGGCAATGTTGTCGATGACGATTGGAGTGCTGGTGATCGCTTTGATCGGCTCGGTGACACCCGCGTGCCGACAAGGCTGCCGCAGGGAGTGGCTTGCTATGCGATTGCCGCCACAACGTCGATTGAGTCGAACCCCATTGTCAATAATGTAGTGGGTGATGGCTTGGTTGCGGTGAGCAGTGCTTTTGGACGCCACAAAAAACCCAGCTTAGACCTTGGTTTTGCGCTCGAGCGCCAATGGCTTGGGCAGGGCATAAACCATATGGATTTGCTCAATCACCCTGCAGTTTATCGGGCACTAAAATCTTTTCTTCTTTAAACCCCGGCAATGCTGAACAGACATTGCCCTTTGTACGTCGTGACGCGGGCTAGTTAGTGCTTGCCGCCTTTTTTATTGTGGCCTGCAGGCTAGCAATGGTTTGCGGGCCGGTGAGCGTTGCGACGAGTTCGCCTTTGGGGTTAAGCAATAAGGTGGTGGGAAGTACTCTGGGCCGCGGTACACCCAGTTGCGGTGCAGGGTCGCTGCGCAATGACGCAAAATGAATGCCCATTTCTGCAATTGCGGCGCTAAGCGCCTCACCCTCGAGTCCGTCATAGTTAACACCGTAAATCTGTATATCGGCATTGTCTTTGGCAAATTCATTGAGGTCGGGAATTTCTTCGCGGCAGGGGCCGCACCAGGTAGCCCAATAGTTGATTAGCACCCATTTACCTTGATCGAAGCGACCTTGAGTTCCGTCAGCCGTGACAAAATCGGGTTTCTCACAGGCACTTAGGTTTAATAAAATCAGAAAAAAAAGTGATCTAATTGGGCTTGTGTTCATGTAAATACTCAATGCTGGTCCTGCCTAGGGCTAGGCGGTGTATACTGCCGCGTTATAAAAGAGATGAGTTATTACGCTGGAGTGCGCATGTCCGATTATACCATTTACCACAATCCACGTTGTTCGAAATCTAGACAAACCTTGCAGCTACTCACGGATCGTGGAATTGAACCCCAAATTGTCGCATATTTGGAAACTCCTCCGACAGCGACAGTGCTAAAACAGTTGATTGCCAAACTCGGCATTAGTCCACGGCAATTGCTGCGTAAAGGCGAAGATGCCTATAAATCCCTCGGATTGGCCGATACCGCTAAAACCGATCTTGAATTAATTGCCGCAATGGTTGCCGAACCTAAGTTGATCGAACGACCTATCGTGGTCAAGGGTGACCACGCTGTTCTCGGCCGCCCCCCAGAAAATGTGCTGGCCTTGCTTGATTAACGCTGTCACCACCAAGCTTTGAGAGGACGTATTTGTTGAGTAGTGATTCCTATGTGTTGGTATTGTATTACAGTCGCCACGGCGCCACTGAACGCTTGGCCCAGCAGATTGCGAGAGGGGTAGAGCAAGCGGGTGTTGAGGCGAGAATTCGCACCGTGCCCGCAGTTTCTACCGTGTGCGAGGCCACCGCAGAAGATATTCCCGATAGCGGTCATTTGTACGCGAGTGAAGATGATCTGCGCGATTGTGCCGGGCTGCTTATGGGGAGTCCGACGCGCTTTGGCAATATGGCCGCGGCCTTAAAGTATTTTCTCGACGGTACGTCTAGCCTGTGGATGAGCGGTGCGCTGATTGGTAAGCCTGCGGCGGTATTCACCTCGAGTGCAAGTATGCATGGTGGGCAGGAGAGCACATTGCTAACCATGATGATGCCCTTATTGCATCACGGTATGCTGATCGCCGGTTTACCCTACAGCGAGGCCGCTTTAACCACAACGCAAAGTGGTGGAACGCCTTATGGCGCCTCACACGTAGCGGGCCAAACCGGGCGCGACGTAGATCCCACTGAACTTGAATTAGCTGCGGCACTGGGCCGACGTGTGGCGGAATTAAGTAAAAAACTGCAATCTTGAGGTACACATGACCGCTATTGAAAAGCGTGCGCGATTTGCGGCGCTGGCAATGAAAATGAGCTATATCGCTTTTTTACTGAGCTTAACCCTCGGAACATGGGTGTGGGTGCAGGAAGGGCGGCAGCCAAGTATTAGTATTTGGTTGATTCGCACCGTACCAATATTACTGTTTGCCTATGGCGTATTTAAACATCAGCTTCGCAGTATTGCGTGGCTGTGCTTTGCAATATTAATGTATTTTGCCATGGCGGTAACCGAGGCGATGTCGCCGTATGTGATTTGGTTTAATTATATTGAACTAGCGGTTGTGGTGATCTTGTTTTGTAGCGCGACGATATTTATTCGCTGGCAGGCGCAAATGCTGAAAGCGAAACAGCCGGAAGGAGCGTCAGGCGAATGACTAAGGTAAAAAAACGAGGCTTTTTCTCACGCATTGGTGCCTTTATTGATGGCACCCGGCGTTGGTTTATCAATACCCTATTTGTGGTTTTTGTCGCGCTAGTACTCACCGCTTTGCTTAGCTCTGAGCATGTTAGCGTGCCTGATGGCGCGGTTTTAATTGTTGCTCCACAAGGGGTGGTGGTCGATCAAATTACGGCTGTAGATGCCTTTACGCAGCTCAGCGCCAGCGGCTTACCTTCGGAAACCTTGCTCAGTGATTTGATTGAAACCGTCGAGTTGGCGACTGAAGATCCGCGCATTGAAGTTATGTTATTGCAGCTCGACGAGCTTAGTCATATCGGTTTAAGCAAGGCCATGGAGTTGTCGGAATCCATTGATCGTTTTCGCGACAGTGGTAAAACCGTCGTGGCGACCGCCAGTCATTATGACCAAGATCAATATTTGCTCGCTAGTTTTGCCGACCAGATATTTGTCCATAATATGGGTGGGGTCGGTATTGAAGGCTTTGCCGTGATCCGCAACTATTTTTTAGACGCGATCAATAAGCTGAAAATTCGCTTCCATGTTTTTAAAGTAGGTAGCTTTAAATCAGCGGTGGAGCCTTTGCTCCGCAATAATATGTCTGATGCGGCAAAAGAGTCTAACAAGGCGTGGCTAGACCAGCTATGGACGGTATATGCCGACACAGTGACTAGCCGACGCGGGCTGACCGCCGAAAAGTTTGAGTACTATGTTAATCATATCGATGAGGTAATGGCCAAAGTTGACGGTGATGCAGCGCAAGCGGCACTGGATTTCGGCTTGGTGGACGGCATTGTCAGTCGGCCATCGCTGCGGGCGATGCTGGTTGAGCGGGTTGGCGAAGATAAAGATGGTAGCTACAAACATATATATTATCGCGATTATCTCGCCTTAAGCCAAAGCATTGGGCCGAGTAAGCCCGCTGGGGTTGGTATTATCGTTGCCAGTGGCAATATCGTTGACGGCATACAGCCCGCGGGTACTATTGGCGGCGATAGTCTGGCGAATTTGATTCGCAAGGCGCGGCGTGACGAGGATGTCAAAGCGGTGGTATTGCGCATTGATAGTGGTGGTGGTTCGGCTTTCGCCTCTGAGGTGATTCGCGCAGAGCTGACTCAGTTACAAGAGGCGGGTAAGCCACTGGTAGTGTCAATGGGTAGCATGGCCGCATCAGGCGGCTACTGGATTGCGGCCGGTGCAGACGAGATATGGGCTACGCCCGCGACCTTAACGGGTTCTATTGGTATCTTCGGCGCCTTTCCTACGGTAGATGAATTATTGCAGGGATTGGGTATCAGTACCGACGGTATTGGAACTAGCGCGGTAGCCGGAAAATTGCGTCCCGATATTCCCTTAGACCCTATTTTAGAGCGAGCTATTCAATCGGGTATTGAGCACGGTTATCGCCGATTCATTGGTATTGTGGCGGACGGGCGAAATAAATTAATCGAACAGGTTGAACCGATAGCGGAAGGGCGAGTGTGGAGTGGTATAGACGCACAGCAGCTGGGTTTAGTCGATCAATTGGGCGGATTGAAGCAGGCTGTGGCATCGGCGGCGGCTTTAGCGGGTTTACCTGACGACAGTAGCCGAGTGCTGCGCTTGCCGCTTAGTCCAGAAGAAGAGCTGATGCAGTTACTATTGGGTTCGGGGCTGGTGAAACAGCTATTGCAAACCTCGTCTCCGCTGGTGAGCACGCTGAATAGTGCGCTGCCCGCGTGGTCGTCGATGCTGCAGCTAAACGATAGCCGCGGCGTATACGCCTTCTGTGTGTTCTGCGTGGCCCCCTAAGACTTGCCCAGCAAGGCAGCGGCGAATATGCCGCTGCAACTCAGCTTGTAACTGTGATTGCTGGGTAAAGTTGGCGCCACATCTCAAAGCCACCATCCATGCTGTAGACCTCGGTAAAATCCTTCTCGACAAAATACTGAGCGGCACTCTGGCTGCTATTGCCGTGGTAGCAGTAGATGATGAGCGCTTGATCTGGATCAGCGGCTTCGACAAATTGCTGCAGGCTTTGATTGTCTAAATGGGTGGCCGCCGGGATATGGGCGCTGGCGAATGATTGCTCGTCGCGAATATCGGCAAGCTGACAATTTCCCGCTGCGATCATTGCTTGGGCGTCTTGTGGTGAGATATGTTTGAATGTTGGCATATAGAATATCTGTGAATTTATGAGGGAGTCATAGTACCGCGATGAGAGCAAAAACTGAACGTCGTCGGCGCAACGGTCAATTTAAACTATTAGATCGTTTTTCTAGCTTGCGCGACGCTTTGAATGGCTTGGGTATTTTAGTGGTAGAGCAGCACAATGCGCGTATTCACCTGGTGGTAGCGACGTGTGTTCTGGCGCTGGGCTTGTTAACCGGTTTGAGTGGCCTGGAGTGGATACTGGTATTTGCCGCGATTGCCTTGGTGTGGATGGCCGAGGCGTTTAATAGTGCTTTGGAGTATTTGGCCGACGCCGCTGTGCCAGATACGCACCCATTAATTGGCAAGGCTAAAGATGTTGCGGCGGCGGGCGTGCTGATTAGTGCCAGTTTTGCCGTTATGGTCGGGCTCTGGGCGTTTATTCCTGGTTAATCGTTCAGGAATAAACGCAATTATTAAAGCTCTTCAGCGAGTTCGCGGCGAGATTTTGATCCTGCCAGCTGGTGTATATCTTCTAAGACCATGTACAGGCAGGGAATGAGTATTAGGGTGATCACCGTAGCGAAAATAATACCAAAGCCCAGTGAGACCGCCATTGGAATAACAAACTGCGCTTGAACACTGTCTTCCATCAACATCGGTAGCAAGCCAAAGAAGGTGGTTAGCGATGTCAGTAAAATGGCGCGGAAACGTATGCACCCAGAATCCACTACGGCGTCGAGCAGGCGCTCGCCACGGGCCAGCGCCGAGTTTATAAAATCAACCATAATCAAGCTGTCATTAACAACGACGCCAGACAGGGCTATTACGCCAAAAAAGGACATCATGCTAAACGACAAGTCGAGCACGATATGGCCAACAACCGCGCCGATGATGCCAAACGGTATAACACCCATAATAATAAACGGCTGTAAGTAGGAGCGCAGTGGCACAGCCAGTAAGGCGTAAATACCAAAGAGCGCAACCACAAAGCCAATGGTAAGGCTGGTCATGAGTGTTCCCATTTCCTCGCTTTCACCACTGAACTGCACTTTAACCGCGGGGTAGCTGCTAGCAAAATGGGCTTTAACCACATTTTTCATTATGTCGGAAGTCACTGTGCTGGGGCTGGTAAACTCTTTGTCGACCTGTGCACTGACGTTGATTGATCGCTCGCCGTCAATACGTTTACGCTGGCTATAGCCCGGCTCAATCTTAATGTCGGCAACGCTACTGAGTGGGACATTGGCCAGATCGCCTGAGCGGATATACATATTTTGTAGATCAGAAACTGCTTCGCGCTCAGCGCGAGGGTAGCGCACCATGACCTTCACTTCGTCGTTGCCGCGCTGTATTCGCTGAGCTTCTGCGCCGTAAAAAGTGTCGCGTAGCTGACGCCCTAAGGACGCGGAGCTTATCCCCAATATTTCGGCACTGGGTTTGATCTCTAAAACGATTTCATCTTGAATGGCGCTGGCACCGTTGCGGATATCAAACACGCCTTTGTAGTGACTGAGTGTGGCTTCTAAATCTTTGGCGGCGGCTTCTAGCTGACTGTCGGAGTTACTGCTCAGCTTAAAGGAAATGGCTGGGCCAGAGCTTTGATCAGCACTGCTAACCGACATCACCTTGGCGCCGGGAATTTCACCAATTTGCTTGCGCCAGCGACGAGCGACTTCGCTGCCATCAATGTCACGTTGTTCATTTTTGGTTAGCTCCACCATAAACGTCACCATACGACCAGAGGAGCCGAAGGCCATAACGTGACTGATTAGGCGTTTATTTGCACTGGCAGGATGCTGACTTTGGTATTCGCTGTCGACTTCGCGCAGGGCTTTGTCCATTTGCTCGTAGGCGAGTCGTGTCTGAGTTTCGGGCGTGCCCTCAGTCATTTCGACACTGGCTCTGATAAAGTCGCTGGGTACTTCAGGGATCATCACAAAGCGAACTATGCCGCCCATAATCAGCCCAGTGGTGACAATGAGGAGTGCGAGAAACGTTGCACCGGTGACATAGCGTTTGGCAATGGCGAGGTGGATAAAGGGCCGGTAATACGTGTCGACAAAATTGTTTAACACTTTGTTTGAATAGCGCGGTATGCGATCGAGTTTTAACCAGATTCCGCTGGTGCCGGGTTTGCTGTGGGCAAGGTGCGCGGGCAGTATCCACTTAGACTCAACGAGGGAAAAACACAGGCACAGAATAACGACCCAGCCCACCGCTTCAGGGAATGGCGAAAATGCACCTTCGGTGAATAAAGTGGGGGAAAATGCCATGATGGTGGTGAGTACCCCGAAGGTGGCAGGGGTTGCAACACGTAGGGCACCGGTAATAACCGTTTCGATTGAGTGGCCTTTTTTCTCAGCTTCGGCATAGGCGCTTTCGCCGATAATGATGGCATCGTCGACCACGATACCCAGTACCAGAATAAAGCCAAATAAGCTGAGCATGTTCAGGCTGATGCCAATCATTGGCATAATGGCGAAGGTGCCCAAAAAACAAATGGGCAGGCCAACCATAACCCAGAATGCCAGTTTCACATTGAGAAATAAGCCGAGCACAATAAATACCAGCAAGGCGCCCATGCCGAGGTTCTTCAGCATCATGTCCATCCGGCCTTGCAGATAGAAGGTGATGTCTGCCCAGCTATCGATACTGATACCTTCCGGTAGCGCAGCGCGCTTTCTGCTTACGTAATCTTTGGCTGCATTTGCAACTGTAATAATATCCTGATCACCGACGGCAAATACTTGCAGGCCAATACTGGCTTCACTGTCAAAGAACGAGAAACCGTCTTGCTCCACAAAGCCGTCGCGGATGGTGGCGATATCGCCAAGAGTAAGCCGGGTACCATCAGGGTTGGTAATTAAAACGAGGCGTTCAAATTCGTGCTGATGTCGCGCTTGGCCGCGGGTCCTCAGCATAATATCGCCATTACTGGTCTTTATCGCTCCGCCCGGGGAATCGAGCGAGGCGCGCCGGATGGCGTCGGCGACTTCGCTAAGACTCAGTCCGTATTGCAGCAAGGTATGTTCGGGGATTTCTATGCTGATTTCAAAATCACGTGCGCCGTTAATTTGCACGTAGGCGATATTGTCGTCGAGCATTAATTCTTGCTTTACTTGCTCCGCTAAGCTTTTTAAGCCGCGCTCGTCCATATTCCCGTAAAGCTGGATGTTGACTGCGTGATTATTAAAATCGACGCGATTAATGATGGGGCGCTCAGCTTGCTCCGGGAAACTGACAATGCCATCGACGGCACTTTTTATTTCATCCATGACGGCGAGGGTATCGTAGCCCTCGAATATTTCGATCGAGAGATTGGCGACTGATTCGTCTGCGGTAGACTCGATGCTTTCGATAGACTCAATATCTTTTAAGACTTCTTCTATTTTGAGAACTACGCCTTTTTCTACCTCGTCGGGCGTGGCGCCTGGATAGGGTACGGTGATCCGAACCAAATTAACCTCAAATTCAGGCTGAACAGTACGTTGAATGTTCATGGCTGAGCCAAGACCGATGCCGATGATAATTATCATCATTAAATTGGCTGCTACAGAGTTGCGCGCAAACCACGGGATTGTGCCCTTATAGGTATTGTATTCTGGCTCTAAGCTCATAGCGGAGCAGGTCCGCTGCTGTGTGTCGCTATTGTATTTTTCAGCGCGGGCGCGGGAACGAGTGTACTGGTTTTACTTTGGTGGTTAATTTTTACTTTGGTGCCGGCGATCGCGTTGGGGATTGTTGATAAACAGATTAAGTCGCCGTCGTTTAGGCCTTCGTAGACGTAGACCAGCTTGCCTTCTGAGTGCAGAATTTTAACGTCGCGATTAGCTAATTTTTGCTCTTCGTCGAGCACCCATACTTTGTTTCCGGTGCGCAAGATATAACGGGGAATGGCAATGAGGTCTTCTATTTGCTTACCGGCGATCTCTGCTTTTACGAAACTGCCCATCATTAAGGTTTCGCCCTCGCTGTCAAGGCGGTAGGGATCGTCGATTTCTGCAACAACAAATAATACGCGACTGCGTTCGTCGAGCACGCCTTCGGTACGGACAATGCTGCCCTGCCAGTGTAGGCCTAATTCATTTTCAATGTCGACGCTGGGCGCTATATTTGGCGCGCTGCCGTTGGGTAAGTCTAGGTAGCGAAGGCGGTCGGCGGGGATCGGTAAACGAATCTCGGCGCGGTCAATAGCAAAGATTTGGCCGAGCTGGCTGCCGGTGGCAACAAACTGGCCGAGATCAACACTGCGATTTTTGATAATGCCGCGGTACGGTGCTCTAATTTTGGTACGGCTTAAGTTGTTCCGGGCGAAGCTGCGGTCTGCAATGGCGGCCTCTAGGCGCGCTTGTGCCTCTTTTAATTGGGGGTAGCGCAGTGCGAGGCGCAAAGCATCTTTGCTGGCGTGTTTACGTGGGTATTTTTTAAGGTCTGCTTTGGCAACCGCCGCGAGGCCTTTTTCATGAATGAGATTGCTCTCCGCCGCGGCAAGGTTGGCTTCTGCGCGTTTTAGGTCAACTTGATAATTGCGGTCATCAATCGCGAGCAGCAGTGCATCTTTTTTCACTAATCCGCCACTTTCAAACTGCGGTGCAACGCTAACCACTTTGCCGGCGACTTCGGATACTAAGGCTGTTTGCGTTCGGGGCTGGACATTGCCCTGGGAATTTACGGCAATGGCCAGCGTTTGTTTTTCGGCCACGGCAACATCAACGATTAATTCCGGCGGGACGGTGGTAATTGTCTCGGCGGGTGGCTTTAACGCGTAAAATACGCCAGCAATAACGGTGGCGATTGTGAGTATGATCACCACGATGACGGCTTGATTTGACTGTTTCAACACACTTAATGGTCTCTGCGGGGCTAAAAGGTATTAGTCACTTTGACTGCGGCAATATCATCATCGCGCGGCCGCTAGCGATCGTGCGCTTGGCCGTCGCGTAAAAACGCTCGGGCATTGTAGCGTTATCGCGGCCTTAAAGGTGTGACAACTTGTTAATCCGTGCGTATCCAGTTTTCTCCGGTGTCCGCCTCCCTTGGTAATGGGATGCTTGGCGTCCAATCTAGCCAGCTTTGTTCCGCATTTTGGCGCAGCGGAAACACCTTTCCAGAGGCAACGGCAGGGGCCAGTGGGCTTGAATCGGGTGTTGCAAAGGCAATACCACCTTCAAGTAGCGATTCTATGGACTTACTTCGGATGGTTGCGCCACTGAATAAGCCGAATTTCACCGCTATGCCGCTGGAGTTCCAAAAAATACTATTTTCTCTAACCAGACTTGCGTAGCGAGATTCAATATTTATATGCATAAGTGTCTGGCGGGCGTCGTCGGCTAATTCGTAACCAAACACTTCGCCAACGGGAATGTCGCGATAAAAAACCTTCACGCCTTCTTTTATGGAGCCACGCTGCGGGGCCGCAACAATTAAATTCAAGCCGACACTGGGTTTGCTTAGCGGTGGTGGTTTATCCAGTGCGGCGAAACTGGATTGTGGCGAACCGTAGCCTGGGCGAACACTGATATAGCTGCCGGTCACTAATGTTTCTAAATTGCGTGTGCCAATGAGACCGAGCTGTGGCTTTACGACCCAAAATTGAGTGCCACTTCGGGCCAGCGCTTTGGCTGATGGGGTAAGCCGGGCACTGACCTTGACGCCTTCCATATTAGTGTCGAGCTCAACGGCGATGACTTCGCCAACTTTAATGCCTTGGTATTTTATTTCGGTACCTTTGTTAATATTGTTGCCGCTATCAAAGTATAAAAAGATGTCGCGGCCTTTATCTGCGAAGGTACTTTGGTAGTCAGGATGCAGGGTATACGCTAGGCCCTCCCAAGCAAGCTGCGGTTTTTTAACTTCTGGTGTATGAAAGGCAATACCGCCCGCAACGATGGTGGCCAGTGAGTCGGCCTGAATATCTAAGCCGCTGAGGCCGCCACTAATGCTAATGCCGCTGGCGTTCCAAAATTGTGAGCTGCGATGTACTAAATTGGCGTAGCGCTGGTGAATAAACGCGCCAATATTCACCCCATCGGCGTCGAGTTCGACAGATTCAACCTGACCAACAGCAATTTTTCGATAATATATTTTAGTGCCAATGCCGACCGAACTCAGCTCGTTGCTGCGCAAGCTTAAACGCAAGCCGGGTTGTTGAATTCGGCTCTCAGGTGCTTTGGTTAACGCTGTGTAGCGTTCGGCGATCGTTCCGCCTTTGCCGCTGACTTGCATAGCAATATAAGGGCCGCCAATTAAGGCGTCTAGGCCGCTGACGCCGCTGGTGGAGACTTCCGGTTTCACCAGCCAAAACTGGGTGTCGGAATTTAAGTATTGGTGATGCGGTGCACTTATGGCTAAGCGAAGATTGGCGCCGAGATTTGGGTTATTGTCGACAAAACTGAGCGACTCGAGTTTGCCGATATCCATGCCTAAAAGCCGGACATTGCTGCCAACGGTGAGGCCGTCTGGATTACGAATGAATACCTCGACTATCTTGCTGCCCTTGGCGCGGTCTTTGGTTGTAAATAGCCGGAAGCGGCTGTTCATGTCGACAGCATCGGCGTTTGCCTTTGGTGTTTCAAAGGCAATGCCTCCGGCCAAAATACTGGCAATTGAGCCAGCGTCTATATCGATTCCCCCTAGTCCGGCGTTAACCTTGAGGCCACTTTGCTGCCAGAAGCGAGAGCTGCTATTCACCAAATGCTGGTATTGGGGGTCGATGCGTACATTGACCTCAATTCCGGTTTTGCTGAGTTGGTAGCTTTCGATGTCGCCAATATCTATTTGTTGATACAAAATAGGGGCGCCGACGGAAAGTGAACCTAGGCTATCGGCTTCTAATATCAAGCGTAGGCCGGGGAGGTTGCTGGCCATTGGCGGTGGCTCCATCAGTGCGGTAAAACGCTCGGCGGGCTCGCCGTCACCGGGTTTGAAACTGATGTAATTTCCGGCGACTAGCGTGTCTAGACCTGATACGCCTGAAAGCGAAATTTGCGGCTTTACGAGCCAAAATACCGTGTTTTCTCGAATAAGCGGTGCGATTTGCTCGCTTAACTCAATCGTGGCGTTAACCCCTTCGAGGTCATCGTCGAGTTGCAAACTTTTTACGTGGCCAACATTAATGCCCTGATACATGATCGGGGTTTTACCCACGCTAATACCGCTGCCGTTGTCGAAGGCCACCGTAATGCTAAGCCCGGTTTTATTGATATTTTGATATAGCAGCCCGCCGGCAACGGCCAGCGCAATTAAGGGCAGCAACCATATAGCGGAGAGGCCGCGCTTAGGGGCAGTGTGTGCGGATCTAATATTGTCTTCAATCATGGTCCAAATCCCATAGCAAACGCGGGTCAAAGCTATTGGCGGCGAGCAGTGTGAACACCACGACGGCTGCAAATGCGGTAGCGGCAGGTCCGCTGGCCACTGTGGCGATATTGCCCAGGTGAACGAGGGTCACCAATATCGAAATCATAAATAAATCCAACATCGACCAGCGGCCGATAAAGTGTATAAATCGGTATAACACCGTGCATTGCTGCTTACTCAGCGGCAGGCGAAGCTGTACCACCAAAATCAAAATAATAATAATCATTAGTTTAATAACGGGTACAACAATACTGGCGATAAATACGATGGCGGCAATCGCCTGTAAATCCGCTACCCACAATTTTACAACGCCAGACATAATGGTGTCTGGCTCGCCTTTGCCAAAACTGATCACCGTGAGTATTGGCAAAATATTGGCCGGAATCATTAAAAACGTTGCTGCTAAGGTATAAGCCCAGCTGCGCTGCAAACTGTGAGGGCGACGAAAGCTAATCGGCGCTGAGCAGCGGGTGCAGTGTTGGGATTGATCGTTGCTGGCGGTGCTAAGGCGGCTAAGTTTGCCGCACTCAGTACAGCGAGCAATGCCACGTTGCTGAGCGGTGATCGTCATTTAACTGCGCTGCTCCCAATATTGCCAAGCTTGCTCTTCGTGAAAATATTGGCTGCATAAAATAACGCACAATAATAAGCCTCCAAGGCTGTATGTACCGCTTGCCACGCTGACTTCGCCGGGGTCCATCATTTTGACGTAAGCGACAATAATCCCCATGGCGTAGACCTCGAGCATACTCCAGCTCTGCATCCAGACTTTCGCTTTTAGCCAAGCTGGAAAATGGCGCGGGTGGTATTGGAGTCGCATTGAAATGCCGATCATGGCCGTTAATAACAAATGCATTAGCGGTGCGAGCAGGGAACATAGCAAAATCAAGACGGCCAACATGTGCTCGCTTTCTAGCCAAAGCCGCTTGACGCCGCCGAGTAGTGAATTACTGCCTAGCTGGCCAACCATGTCGAGCTTTAAAATAGGTAAGCTCATCGCTGGAATAAACAACAGTAGTCCGCTAATCGCTGCCGCCAAATCTATATCTTTGTTAGGGCTTGCTGCGTGCCAAAGGGTTGCTGAACAGCGGGGGCAGTGGCCTTGCTGGCGGTGATCGCTGTCTCGGGTTTGCAATAGTAGATCGCAGTCAGGGCAGGCGGTGAGTTTCACCGGAATTTGGCTGGCAATGGTCATTCTTAGCCTATTGCAGGGGCGCAAAAAGATAGGCGCAGCGGCTCAGTAGCCGACGTCGTAACGACCATTTTGCGACTTCCCTGGGCAATAATTGCACGCAGTGTTGTAAGTCAGTATTGAGCATAACTTCCATTTTTTGGGCTAAGTGTCGGTCGTGGCTGATAACGCCTATTTCAAAATTAAGGCGGAACGACCGATTGTCGAGATTAGCGGTGCCCACCACACTGATGTCATCATCTACCAACATCACTTTCTCATGCAAGAAGCCGTCTTGGTAGTAATAAAACTGCACGCCTCTGGCCAAGGTTTCTTTAATTGCAGTATAGGATGACAGTTGGATCATTATTTTGTCGGGTTTAGCTGGCAACATAATGCGGACATCCACGCCGCGCATGGCCGCTAGCTGTAAGGCATGAATGACCGGCGCATCGGGAACAAAATAGGGGCTCACAATCCACAATCTGGCGGTGGCGTGATTGATCATATTCAAAAAGTAGAGTGCGCAACTCTCTGTGTTGTCTGCTGGGCCGGTGGCGAGCACCAAGGTCTTGCTTAGAGCTTTGTCGGCGTCAGCCGAGCAGACGTGCCAATTTAGTTCGGGCAGCGATCCGGTGGCCCATAGCCAATCTTCAGCGAAGGCTAATTGCACTGCGTGCACCGCGGGGCCAGTGAGGGCGAGGCCGGTATCACGCCACGGCTTGAGAACGGGGTGCATATCGCGGTATTCGTCGCCAATGTTCATGCCGCCAATTAAGCTGTAGTCGCCGTCGCAAACCACTATTTTGCGGTGATTGCGGAAGTTGAGCTGGAGGCGGTTGCCGAGTCCCTTTGTGCTGTTAAATGGACGGACATCGACGCCACCGTTACGGAGTCGACGCAAATAGCTTCCGGGTAATTGCAGGCTGCCGATTTCGTCGTAGATAAAGTAAACCGCGACGCCGTCACGAACCTTGGCGAGCAATAAATCAGCTAATTTACCGCCAATGCCATCATCTCGAATTATATAGAACTCGAGGAGTACGTAGTGTTTCGCGGCAGCAATGCGGCTCAACATTTCGGCAAAGGCGTGCTCACCATTAATTAATAAATGGGCGTCGTTGGCGGAGCTAAAGGGTAGGGTGGCGAGCTGTTCTAAAGCGATAAAGCGTGGGTCGTCGCTGCTGGTGGCGCGGAAATTCGAGAATTGACTCGCTAATTTGGCGGCAATCCGGTCAATCTCACTATGATCGCTGTGTTTGGCAAGCGCATAGCCGCGAAACTTACGGCGGCCAAATATCCAATACAAAGGCACGAACACCCAGGGTAAACCTATCAGTACAATCGCCCATGCTACGGCCCCCTGAGCGGTCCGGGATTTTAGGATGGCCTCCAGCGCTGATAGTACCCCTAACACCATAAAGCTAGCTGCAAATAGTGCGGCGATGCCTGCGCTATTCATGCTTAACCAGTGCCAGGTGCTGGTGAGGATATCGGCGGGCATCACCTTAGTCTTGTCTCCCCAAATTAAACATCACGATCCCAGAATTTGCGGCGGCTTAGTGCCGTTTACCCGCTTAGTGTAGTTGTTTACGGCTGTTCGTAGTGGCAACTGGCATAGATAGACCAAAACGAGGCAAAAAAGTGCTAAGAAATGTGCAGGATGTCGTCTCGATAGACGATGCAGGAGTTCGGCTCGGCAATGCTAAAGTACGCCCTTTCTTTTCTGTGCGACGTATATGCCGATAGGCTGTGATGGAGTGGCAATGACAACGGTATTTAAGCAACCGCAAGACCTTCAAGCCTGTGTTGGTCAAACCTTGGGATGCAGTGAGTGGCTTGAAATTGATCAAGCGCGGATTAATTTGTTTGCCGATGCAACCGGCGATCATCAATGGATACATGTTGATCCTGAATTGGCAAAAGATGGGCCGTTTGGCAAGTGCATTGCACACGGCTACCTAACACTGTCATTGGTGAATTTGTTCCTGCCGCAAATTATAGATGTACAGGGTATCTCGATGGGCGTGAATGTGGGTTGTGAGCGCATTCGTTTCCCGGCGCCAGTGCCCGTGGGGTCGAAAGTCCGCGGTCGCGGCGAGCTGGTGTCGGTTGAAGAGGTAAAGGGCGGTGTACAGTCGGTGGTGCGGGTTACTGTTGAAATTGAGGGGAGTGATCGTCCAGGCTGTGTTGTCGATACCATTAGCCGCTATTTCCCCGCATGAAAATGTTGTTGTGAGGGCACAGATATATCGTGATGGTGATCAATTATGTCAGTGCTAGTTGATGGCTTCAGCTAATGAGTTCTGCGGCCGCGCGCCTTAAAGTGGCGTGATTAAAAGCGAGCGCCGGAGCAAGCCATGAAAAACTTCCCTATGCTTTAATCGATTGCGATAACCACTATTACGAACCCGATGACTGTTTTAGTCGTTTTATAGAGGGGGCGATGAAGGCATTCTTTAAAGGCGATGTGGACACCGGTGGTGCGGTCAACGCGAATGCTATTCGGGCTGTCGATTGCCCAGAGTTTATTGATAAGTCAGCGCGCTTAGCGCGAATGGACGAACAGGATGTCGAAGCCTGTGTCATGATCCCAACTCTCGGCTGTGGGGTGGAATACCAACTGCGTAAACCAGAACACCGCGCGGTGGCTTACCCGAGTATTCGGGCGTTTAATCGCTGGGTTGAGGCTGATTGGGGGTGGGGCAGCGATGGCCGTGTATTTGCCACCGCAATGATCAGTTTGATCGAGTTTATAATCGTGCTACAGTACTGTTTATACATACAGTTTTGGGTAATCAATTGCTACACCAGTCAGGAATGTGCCGAATGCGAGCACATTCACCCCGGCAATCGCCAGAGCCAAGCAAGGTTTGTGTGCGTGAGTTGCGGCCACTCTGATAATGCCGACAGAAATGCGGCGCTGGTGATAGCTAAACGGGTGATAAAGTTAATAACCTACTCTGGAACGGAGTTGTCTGATCGAGATGTGCTTTATGCACGTGATCAAGGCAAAGGACGTGGAGCCAATAGTAAGTCAAAACCTCAAGGGGTTTTGCCGGTGGTTACGAAGCGTCAAAAAAGAAAAGATCACGTAGGCTCTATCAGAGCTGCTTGATTTTGGAAGCCCGCTAATTCATTGGCGGGTAGTTCACAACCCTCGATAAAGTCTACCGCTTAGGCGATCACAAGACCCGCTTTGCCTATGGAAAGCCTGAGCTGCCGAGTGAAGTCTTTAAGCGACATTTCAAGATTGTGCCTTTTCATGAAGATGATTTCTCGCGTATTGCGGAGGCTGCGGGGGTCGATACCATTGTAAATGGCTCAGACTATCCGCACCCTGAGGGCCTAAAATGGCCGGTCGAGATGGTCGCCGAAATGGGCGACTTCGGCGATGCTGAAATACGGCAAATGATGCGTGGGAATGCCGCGGCTATGCTAGGTTTACGCGGCTAGAGCCAGCGCTAAGATGATTTAGTTATGACAGCGATCTTGAATAACCCTGTTTAATCTAGGGTTTTTGAAGGCGCTCAGTCGTTTTTATGTTATAACAAACTTGTTTAGCGGCTTTTTTGCTATTCGGGAATATACGCATATATAAACATTACGGCGAGCGTGGAGGTAGTCAATGGATTTGACTCATGGCAGTGTGTTGTTGGGTGATAGGGAGCTATTGGCGGATGTCCCTATGTATATTAACGCTGGCGGCAACTTAGTGCGCTGGGGTGGGTGCCTGCACCTAAACAAAGAAATCAGTGAGTTGCTCAGTGGTAGTGACTACAGTATTCGTCTTCGCGACGGTCGGCTTGGCGATATCCGGATTCGTAAGGTCGTAAGTACCAACGGCGCGCTTCACGTAGAGATTCTGTTTGACGGTTTGGGGGAACTCGCGCCTAGGTCGCAAGACGAGCAGCGTGCTTAGCCTTTATTATATCTGTGGGTCATTAATTTTAGGCCCGTAAGCGCGATGACGAATTTGCCAGCATCACCCTACAACGTTCGCTAAACCCCTCGTTTCAGTGCCAAATTTTCAACTCGTGTTTGTGATAAATACTCGCGATTTTGCTGAAATTAGGCGATAGTGCGCCTCTTTTAGGCAGTTTGGATGGTGTTTTCATCGTGTATCAAGGTGAGCGTTTTAATAGCTATACGCATCTGGCTGGGGTAGCGGCTGCGCTAGTGGGGAGTGTTCTACTGGTGTGGCCAGCAATAGCCGCTGGGGCGGGCTGGAAGGTGCTGGCATTTGTTATATACAGCGTGTCCTTGCTTGCGCTCTACAGCTTTTCAAGCCTTTACCATAGTTGCCGCGGCCCGCGAAAAGCCCTGTTTCGCCAGCTCGATCATTTGGCCATATATCTGCTAATTGCTGGGACTTACACCCCGTTTTTATTGGTTAGTCTGCGCGAGAGTGGTGGCTGGTGGATGTTTGCGCTCATTTGGTCATTGGCCGCGCTGGGTATGATTTTAGAGAGTGTGCCAAAAGAGAGTCGACGGTTTTGGTCAATTGCGGTCTACCTGCTTATGGGCTGGTTAGCCATGTTTTTGATAAAACCCCTTGGGGCGGTGCTAGCGCCAGCGGGTTTTAATTTGTTACTTGCTGGTGGGCTTGCATATACCGGGGGTATTGTTTTCTACATTTTAGATAAAAAAGTAGCGCATTTTCACGGAATTTGGCACCTGTTTGTCTTGGCTGGCAGTGTTTGTCATTTTTGTAGCATTTATTATTATGTCGCGTAATTTTCTTGTTTTTCGAGGCGTTAATGTTGCGATTTAAGGTGTTGGCGCTTTTTGGCCTCTTAAATTTCCTGTTTATTTTTACAGCATTGCTGCGGCCAATTAGCATTGCTGCGCAATCCTACGGTTGGCACCAGGCCTCAGTATTGTTAATGATTCAGGGCTTAATTGCTTCGGCGATGCTGTATGCAGCAAGGCAAAAATTCGCTAAGGCGGATATTGCCGACAAGGCGTATCCTGCAGTGGTTGTGGCTTATGTACTTTGGCTGTGCATGGTGTGGCGGTGGTTGGGGCAGTAGCTTAGAAATCGGTAGATCCATAACTTAAAAATGAGTGTTTTACATGTTGTTGTATGAAGTCAGTCCGCGTTTTTGTGAAACCGATGCTATGGGGCATATTAATAATACAGTGTTGCCCATGTGGTTTGAGTCTGCGCGGAGCGGGATTTTTGAGATTTTTAACCCCGGCCAAGACCTCGCTAAATGGAATTTAATCCTACGTAAAATCGATGTCGATTTTCTTGCGCAGACCTATTATGAATACCCTGCCCAGGTGCGTACCCGCGTAGGCCGTATTGGCCAATCTTCCTTTGTGGTTGAGCACGAGCTTTGGCAGCGTGATGAAAAGACCGCTACGGGCTCGGCAGTGATGATATTTTTTGATTATAATGCTCAGCAGAAATTAGAAATTCCGGCTGATATACGCGCTGAATTACTAAAACTAAGCTAAATTTTGCGCTTTAGTGCGGCGGATTACGCCGCCTAATGCCAAAAAAGGCCAAAGGTTTCGCGGTAATTGTCGTCTCATGCCGGTATAATGCCGCCTCAACGCCATTGGCTGCGTTCGGCCGAGTGGGGTCAAATGTTGCGGCGACTCTTGATTCCTACGGTAGCGATTATGCCCTCAGATACACCCGCGGCAGCGGATACTCTTACTTTTGATGATTTAGGCCTTGCGCCTCTTATACTGGCTGCTGTTAAAGCAGTTGGTTATGAAATACCCTCGCCAATTCAGGCGGCGACCATCCCTCTTATTCTTGCCGGCAGAGACGTTGTCGGTCAGGCGCAGACCGGTACCGGTAAAACTGCAGCCTTTGCGCTGCCTTTGCTTTCGCGTCTGGACGTTAACAGTCGTCGCACCCAAGCTTTGATTTTGGCGCCAACGCGCGAGCTAGCCATTCAGGTGGCTGAAGCCCTGCAAAGCTACGCCTCACATTTACCGGGCTTCAATGTACTGCCCATATACGGCGGTCAGGATTATCGCGGTCAATTGGCGGCGCTAAAGCGTGGCGTTCAAGTGGTCGTAGGTACTCCCGGTCGGGTGATGGACCATATGCGACGCGGCACATTGAAATTGGATGATTTGACTCATTTGATTCTCGACGAAGCTGACGAAATGCTGCGTATGGGCTTTATCGACGATGTTGAGTGGGTTATGTCACAAATGCCCGCCAAGCGTCAGATCGCTTTGTTTTCAGCGACCATGCCCTCGGCGATACGCCGCATTGCAACGACCTATTTGACTAATCCTGAACAGGTTACGATTCAGACTAAAACCTCAACGGCGATAACCATTCGCCAGCGCTACTGGATGGCGCGTGGTCTGAATAAACTGGATGCATTGACGCGTATTCTGGAAGCTGAACCGTTTGATGGCATGATTATTTTTGTGCGGACCAAATTGGTTACCACCGAACTGGCAGAAAAGCTTCAAGCACGTGGCTATGCAGCGGCGGCCCTGAACGGTGATATAGCTCAGGCCCAGCGTGAACGCACCGTAGAACAGCTTAAAAATGGACGTTTAGATATCGTTATCGCTACCGACGTAGCGGCGCGTGGTCTTGATGTTGAGCGTATCAGTCACGTTATTAACTACGATATTCCTCACGACACCGAAGCCTATGTTCACCGCATTGGTCGTACTGGTCGTGCCGGTCGTAGCGGCGACGCAATCTTGTTTGTTGCACCGCGTGAAAAACGTATGTTGCAAGCAATTGAGCGTGCGACCCGCCAGTCTATTGAAGAGATGGGCTTGCCCAGCGCCGAGAATATCAATGCCCTGCGCGTAGATCGCTTCATGCAAAAAATCACCGATACCTTAGCGGGTACCGATTTGAGCTTTTTCCGGAAAATGTTGCAGGAATACGTGACTAAGCACGACGTTTCTGAAATTGATGTTGCCGCAGCACTCGCTAGCCAGTTACAAGGTGATAAGCCATTGCTGGTGAAAGACGCGCCGAAGATGATGACGGAACGTCCTAAAAATCGTGATAAGCCAGGTGGTATTTCACGTGGGGCTGATACTGGCATGCAGCGTTACCGTATTGAAGTTGGTCGTCAGCATGGTGTTAGTGCGGGTAATATTGTTGGTGCTATTGCCAATGAAGCGAATATCGACAGCGCGAACATTGGGCGTATTTCAATCTACCCAGAATTCACCACGGTAGACCTGCCTAAAGAAATGCCAGAGGATGTGGTTCAGTGCTTGCGCACTACTCGCGTGGCGGGGCAGGCCTTGAATATCTCCGTGCACGAAGGTGGAGATATGCCCATTGATGATCGCGAGCGCCCGCGCAAACCGCGTGCTAAGCCTAGCGGTGATAAAGCCGGTCGCAAACCAGTTAAGGCCAAGCCGAGAGTTTCAAATGCTGCGGCCAAACCTGCTGGCGCTAAACCAACGCTTACGGGCACCAGAGAAAAGCGCGGCAAGGTTTAAGCTTTACGCGTAATACCTTAGACTCTTTGGCTACTCTATCTCAGAGCACTGCCAGAGAGTCTAAGCGTGACTTTTCAGATTTTCCTCAATTTTCTCTACCTTGGTTGTATTAGCTTTGGCGGCCCCGCGGCGCACATTGGCTATTTTCGGCGCGTGTTTGTTGAGCAAAAAGCGTGGCTCAGCGAGCAGGACTTTGCCGCTCATCTTGCCTTAAGTCAGTTTCTTCCCGGTCCAGCGTCTAGCCAGCTTGGTTTTGCCATTGGCAGCCAGCGCGGTGGTATTCCTGGCGGTATTGCGGCGTTTCTCGGCTTTACCTTGCCATCTTTTATGCTGATGCTCGGCCTTGCGGTTTGGCAACGTGAGCTTGATCACGACAGTTGGGCCTACGGTATTATCACGGGCTTGAAGCTCTTGGCTGTGGTGGTCGTTGCGGATGCTATTTGGAGTATGGCCAAACAATTTTGCCTGCAGCCGACAACAATATTTATTAGCCTTGGTAGCGCACTAACGTTAGCGCTGGCCATGAGCCCGCTACACCAGTTCGCCTTGTTGCTGGGAGCTGCGTTGTGGATGGCTTGGCGAGCAACCCCCACCAGACTGGAGAGGGTCAAGCTAAACCGATTAGCGTGGATTTGCGTTATCAGCTTTTTCGGCCTATTGGCGCTCAGCTTCGTTGCACCAATTAGCCTGTTCGGGATTTTTTATCAGGCGGGTAGTTTTGTGTTTGGTGGGGGGCATGTGGTGTTGCCACTGTTGGAATCCTTTATTGGCGAGGGCTTGAGCAACGATCGGTTTTTGTTAGGCTACGCGGCGGCGCAAGCAGTGCCTGGCCCAATGTTTTCTTTTGCATCGTATTTAGGTGCCGTACTGCGTCCCGATATAGCGGCAGGGGGCGCCGTTCTTGCGACGTTTGCGGTATTTCTACCTGGATTTTTACTGTTGACGGCAGTAAGTGGGGTGTGGCGCCAGATTGCTCTGCATGGACGAATTGTGGCTGCTATCGCGGGGGTTAACGCGGTCGCGGTGGGGATGTTGGCGGCGGCGTGGGTGAACCCGGTATTGATTAATGCGCCCCAGGATCTGATGTCGCTATCGCTGGCTGCGGGTGGATTGTTGCTACTACGTAGTCGAAAAGTGCCGATTATATGGCTGATTGCGCTTTTTTCAGTGTACGGGGCAATGCGTTTTGTTGATTATTTTCCTGCGGGTTTATTGGGCGGCTGAAAATCTCCGTCGCACGCAGTAAAACAGTAGGGATAAAAAAGGAGGGCAAAGCCCTCCTTAGATTCTCAAATGTACTGTCTTGGCGTATTTAGCAGTTGCGCCGTAAACCCTCGCCCCTATTAGCAAGGCATTAAACAAAAGTGGGGAAGCTGATTGTAAACTCTGGAAATCTCACTGCAACGAGAGGATTAAAGCATTGCAGTGGTATTTAATGGCTCCTCAAAAATCTGGAGAGATCACTGTAAGCAGCGCTGGTCGTCGCTTTCTGGTAATTAGCGGACAGTCATCAAGCCACAATCAACGACTACCGTTACCCTAAAGCGACCATAATTCAGATTTCTTCGCGCCCGACTGGCTTATCATTCAGCCACGCTCGATCTTCCTCTGACTGGGAAAATGGATTGTCGTCAAACCCTTCTCTGGTGGCCTGCTGACCTTGTTCTGGTCGCTCAAAGTCATCTGTGGCAAGAGGACCAGATTCAAAGAAGTCAGTCCACCCGGCCTCCTCGCTATTAGAGGGTCCCACGGGCTCGATTGCAGACCGAATATCATCTGGTAAATCGGTGGATTCGATAGCCTGCCGATCCATCCGACGCTTTTTGCTTCTTTTAGGTCTGATTTTTTGTTCATTGCTTAAGAATACACCCATCAAAAAATGTCTGCTAATTTGGCATTTTTAAGTCACAATATGTAACCGCAAGCTGTACACTAATGTGACCTAGCGGATAAATCCCCACTTTTGTTTAATGCCTTGCCCTATTAGGGCGGGGATATAAGGCGTCCAGGCGCTAGCCTGGTGGGGTTTCTTGTTGCTCGATGTACTGCCGAATGTCTATAGCCGGTACACCGGCAGAGCAGGCAAAATAGGATCGCATCTTCATACATACGAAATCCTTGATAGCTGGGTATATATACAGTATATTTATCTTCATGTTACGCGCAATGAAAGTCAGGCTGTATTCGAATGATCAGGCAAAAGCCGAATTGGATCGGCAGTTTGGCGCTGTGCGTTTTGTTTATAACAAGGCGCTCGTCATAATCAGCCACCGATACAAAGTTCACGGTGATTCTTTACGCGCATCAAAGGACATTAAGCCACTATTGGCTATTGCAAAGCGAAGCCGAAAATACAGCTGGCTTAAGGACTTTGATGCAATAGCC
>NZ_BAABDM010000005.1:0-275792 GCF_039539625.1 Zhongshania borealis
GCCAGTTTGCCTGGCGACCATAGAGACATGGTACCACCTGATCCCATCCCGAACTCAGAAGTGAAACGTGTCATCGCCGATGGTAGTTTGGGGTTTCCCCATGCGAGAGTAGGTCATCGCCAGGCTTCTAAATAAAACACCCCGCTCAGCTTCGCTGTGCGGGGTTTTTTATTTAGAACGCGGTTAGCGTCTCTCACTAAATACCGGGCCCATGCGACAAGCTCTGCACCATCGGTGCGAGCTTGGTGCGCCGATAGGCGTCGCGCAGCGATTGGAAGCACTGCTTCCAACACAAAGTAGGTCATCTACGCGCTACACCTATTAAGAACCGCGGGTTGCTGTAAGTCTTTTTATAACCCTCAGCAGCGCTACGCCAGATGGGAGACGGTGAACGCAAAAGATAAAGTCAAAACCAAAACTCTGGATCTCAGCCTCACGCAATATCCACAAAAAAGCCCCAGCAGATCCTCCTGCTGGGGCTTTTTCGTTTTAGCGTTCACCGTCTCCCGTCAAGCGTCTCTCAATTCCTTTCTCACGGAGGGCTTTTGCTCGGCGCTCTTGGGGTCGTTCCGATTAGTCTGCTATGATCCGAAACGATTCGGAAACGGGCTTTAGGTGTGGATAATTCAGCTTTATTAATGATTCTTGCTGACGGTGAGTTTCATTCGGGCGAGGAAGTGGGGGCGCGTCTCGGCATTAGTCGTGCAGCTGTTTGGAAGCAATCGCATAAACTAGAGGCGCTTGAGCTGGCGATAGAGTCGGTTAAGGGGCGCGGTTACCGTATTGCCGGTGGTTTGGATTTGTTGTCTGCCGAAAGTATTAGAGCTTTGCTGCCGAGTTCTGCCCTGTCGAGCATGGGTGAGTTTGATGTCTTTTCGTTGGTAGACTCAACGAATGATGCGGCAGCCGAGGCTATCCGAAAGGGTCGTGGCGGTAATTATTGCTGTATGGCCGAGCAGCAATCTGCTGGTCGCGGTAGGCGCGGTCGTGATTGGCGGAGTCCTTTTGGCCGAAATATCTATTTGTCGATGGTATGGGAGTTTCAGTCGGGTGCTGCGGCATTGGAAGGCTTGAGTCTGTCCGTGGGCTTGGCTGTGGTCAGGGCGCTAGCGAAATTGGGTGTTACCAGTGTTGGTTTGAAATGGCCTAACGATGTTTTGCATGAGGGCAAGAAGCTCGCGGGTATTTTACTCGAGATGCAGGGGGATCCAGCAGGCTTGTGCCAGGTAATTGTTGGTGTAGGTTTGAATGTCGATTTGGCGTCCTGTGATACAAGCGCGATTACTCAGCCCTGGACTGATCTGCGAACGATTGCGGGGCGAATGGATCGCAACGTCCTCGCTGCTGCGCTGATTGCTGAGCTTTATGCTGTGCAGGCAGAATTTACTCGTGATGGGTTTGAGTATCTGCGGCAAGAGTGGTGTCGCTATGACGTATTCGCCGGTAAGCAGGTACGCGTCCAGTTAGGTGAGCGGTATATTGAGGGCCGAGCTCAGGGTGTGGATGCTGGTGGCGGCTTGGTGCTCGAGACTGATGAGGGCGAAAAGATATTCCGCGGTGGTGAAGTCAGTCTGAGAGGGGCTGGTTCGTGAGCGTATTGCGATTGGAGTTGGATGTCGGTAATTCCTCGCTTAAATGGCGCTATATGCGAGGTGGGCAGCGTATTGATGGTGGGCGTATTAATGGCTCGTCAGACGAAGTTCTAGCTTTACTTAAGTCTGGGCCTGCCATGGTTTATATCGCTTCCGTCGGTTCTGCTGCGCGGGAGCGGGATCTGGTTGATGTGTTAAGTCGGTCTGGCGTGCCGTTTACATTCGCGCGCAGCCAACGGCAATGTGCCGGTGTGACTAATAGTTATGCTGATGTTGGTAAAATGGGCGTAGATCGCTGGTTGGTGATGATTGCGGCGTATGCAGAATGCTCCGCGTCATGCGCGGTAATAGATGCGGGGACAGCGTTAACTGTTGATATAGTAGGCAACGGCGGCGTTCATTTGGGTGGGTATATTATTGCGGGAGTGGGGTTATCTGCCAAGGCGCTCGCGGATCATACTGGTCGGGTGCGATTTGCAGGTGACGAGAAAGTCAGTCTTGCGCCCGGTATCGATACCGAGAGCTGTGTCCATCATGGTAAATGGTTGGCGCAACTTGGGGCCGTGAATGCGGCGCTTGAACAGGCCGAATTGGCCGTCGGAGGTAAGCTTAACGTCTATATCACTGGGGGAGACGCCCCGGCTCTGCTTACCTTAGCGGGGGCGCGAGCTGAGCAATGGCGATATCGTGACGAATTGGTGCTGGACGGGCTTGCGGCTGTCATGGCGGCATCCTAATTTAGGGAGAGTTTGGTGCGCTGGTTCTTTTTATTACTGCTGCTAGCAAATGGCGTTGTGTATCTCGCGGTTCAATCGGAGAACGGTTTCGAATTGATTGCTGATCGTGTGGTGTCAATGGGTCGCGAGGGCAATATAGTACTGCTTTCCGAGCGCGATCTAGTGGCTTCAGAGCCTTTGTCTGATATTGATTCTGATATTGATTCTGAGGTGCATAGAGATAGGCCGGTGCTGGCGGAGGGGGAGTGCTTGGTTTTGGGGCCAATTATTCAGTTGCCCCTCGTGAGTGAGTTGCAGGCAAAAAATTCTGATCTGCGTATTTACAGCGACGAGTACGAGCGTGGCGCTGATTATTGGGTTCACCTTGGCCCTTATAATTCTTTTGCTGCAGCGAGCAAGGTCAGCGCTGAGCTCCGGTCGAAGCGAATTGATAATTTCGTGATTCGGAAAGGGGAGTTAAAGAATGCGGTTTCGCTGGGTGTATTTACAGACGCTGAGCGTGCGGCTACCCACGCTAAGGGGCTGGCAAAGAAACGCTATACGGCTGAAATTAGACGTATAAGTAAGCTTGCGACGCGGTATTGGCTGGTTTTCAATGGCGGCGACGCCTCGGTTGATTACGGTCAGGTGGAGGCTGAAATGGCGGTCATCGCTGATGATAATAAAAAGCTAGCGAAAAAAAGCTGTAATCTGATTGCGTCTTATAAACGGTTAGACTAGAATGCGGCCCTCGTTTGGAAGCGACGTGGTAGCTTGCTGGCGTAGCTCAGTTGGTAGAGCAGCTGACTTGTAATCAGCCGGTCGGGGGTTCGACTCCTCTCGCCAGCTCCACATATTTTTTGTTGCGGGTAAGGTATCGCTTATTCGGCCAAGGCATTGGTTGATAGGTATTTTAGCTAAAACAAAATATTCCATTTCTTGGGGAGGGGTTCCCGAGTGGCTAAAGGGATCAGACTGTAAATCTGACGCGCGAGCTTCGGTGGTTCGAATCCACCCCCCTCCACCATTAATTGCTAGACTTGCCAGAAAACAAAGATTTCAGCGGGTATGGTTCAATGGTAGAACCTCAGCCTTCCAAGCTGATGGTGCGGGTTCGATTCCCGCTACCCGCTCCAGTATGGGCAGGTTTAAGGTGTGAATTGCGGTGCTCATATAGCTCAGTCGGTAGAGCACTTCCTTGGTAAGGAAGAGGTCAGCGGTTCGAATCCGCTTATGAGCTCCATTAATTTGGCGGCAAAAGCTGATTGGTCGGCTTTTGTCTTTTTGTAGTGACTAGACGAAAGGTCCGCTAGGAGACTGTCGCAATGGCTAAGGAAAAGTTTGAACGTAATAAGCCCCACTTGAACGTGGGCACCATCGGTCACGTTGACCATGGTAAAACCACGCTGACTGCAGCACTTACCCGTGTATGTGCGGAAGTGTATGGCGGTAAGGCAGTGGCGTTTGATGGTATCGATAATGCACCTGAAGAGCGTGCACGTGGTATCACCATTGCGACCTCTCACGTCGAATATGATTCGTCAGTTCGTCACTACGCGCACGTTGACTGCCCAGGTCACGCCGATTATGTCAAAAACATGATCACTGGTGCTGCGCAGATGGATGGCGCGATTCTGGTATGTGGCGCTACAGACGGCCCAATGCCTCAAACTCGTGAGCACATCCTGCTTTCACGTCAGGTTGGTGTACCGTACATCGTGGTATTCCTGAATAAGGCTGACCTGCTGGCTGAAGATTGCGGTGGCGTAGGCAGCGAAGAATACAATGAAATGCTTGAATTGGTTGAAATGGAGCTGCGCGAGCTGCTTGATTTGTACGAATTCCCTGGTGACGATACCCCTATCATTGCGGGTTCTGCACTGATGGCGCTGAATGGCCAAGACGACAACGAATTGGGCACCACCGCTGTTAAGAAATTGATCGAAGCTCTGGATACTTATATTCCACAGCCTGAGCGCGCAATTGACCTGCCGTTCCTGATGCCTATTGAAGATGTGTTCTCTATCTCTGGTCGCGGTACTGTTGTGACAGGCCGTGTTGAGCGTGGTATTTTGCGCACCGGTGATGAGATTGCAATCATTGGTATTCACGACACCACCAAGACCGTATGTACTGGTGTTGAAATGTTCCGCAAGCTGCTTGACGAAGGTCGCGCTGGTGAGAACGTTGGTGTATTGCTGCGTGGTACTAAGCGTGACGATGTGGAGCGTGGACAAGTACTGGCTAAGCCCGGTTCAATCACGCCTCACACTCGTTTCGAAGGTGAAGTATACGTACTGTCCAAAGAAGAGGGTGGCCGTCACACGCCGTTCTTTAAAGGCTACCGTCCTCAGTTCTACTTCCGTACCACGGATGTGACTGGTGCTTGTGAGCTGCCGGAAGGTACTGAAATGGTTATGCCTGGCGACAACGTGAAAATGGACGTAACTTTGATTGCGCCAATCGCGATGGAAGAAGGTCTGCGTTTTGCAATTCGTGAAGGTGGTCGTACTGTTGGCGCCGGCGTTGTTGCTAAAATCGTAGAATAAGCCCGGCTATATTGGGTAAAAGCCCGGGCGTATACGTCCGGCACTTGTAGGCCAGTAGTTCAATTGGTAGAGCACCGGTCTCCAAAACCGGCTGTTGGGGGTTCGAGTCCCTCCTGGCCTGCCATTTACGTTGACACCGCTTCGCGTATGCGTAGTGGTGTTTTGCGCTTAGCGAAAAAGGGAAATGTTTTAACAATGAGTGCTAAGGCGGAAGATGCTGGTCGCCTCGACGGTCTAAAATGGAGTCTAGTAACTCTGTTAGTGGCCGGCGGAGTTGGTGGCAATATATATTTCTCTAGCGAGTCTTTGCTTTATCGTGTCATCGCACTGTTAGTGTTGGCACTTGTGGCAGGGTACATCGCTTACGGTACAGTTAAAGGCGAGGCTTTTTTTGAGTTGCTCAAAGGGGCGCGCACCGAAATTCGCAAAGTTGTCTGGCCGTCGCGTCAGGAAAGCACCCAAACCACGCTGATTGTTGTGGCGTTTGTTGTAGTTGCGGCATTGATTCTGTGGGGCTTAGACACTCTGTTGGGTTGGTTGGCATCCATGGTTATCGGCTAGAGGTAGGGCATGACAAAGCGCTGGTATGTTGTACACGCCTATTCTGGGTATGAAAAGAAAGTTGCGCTAGCACTTAAAGAGCGTATCGAGCTGTCAGGTTTTGCTGATCGTTTCGGTGAAGTGTTGGTACCAACTGAAGAAGTAATCGAAATGCGCGGTGGTCAGAAGCGTAAGAGCGAGCGCAAATTTTTTCCAGGTTACGTGCTGATTCAGATGGAACTCGGCGACGATACTTGGCATTTAGTGAAAGAAACGCCACGCGTTATGGGGTTTATCGGTGGCAAGGCAGATAAGCCAGCACCGATTACCGAGAAAGAGGCGCAGGCGATTTTGCAGCGCGTCGAGAGTGGTGATAAACCCAAGCCAAAAACCTTGTTTGAACCGGGTGAAATGGTGCGGGTTATCGATGGGCCGTTTAACGATTTTAACGGCGTTGTTGAAGAAGTGAATTACGAGAAAAACCGTCTGCACGTTGCGGTGCTTATCTTTGGGCGGTCAACGCCTGTTGAACTGGATTTTGTGCAGGTCGAGAAAGCTTAATTCTACTAAGTGTGTCTGTTTAGTGGAAATATTGTTGCTTGTTTGTGGGGCTCGCCCCCGCAAGCTGGCAGTTAAAACCGGGGAGCCAATCGGCGATTGCATAATCGTGAGGCGTTTGTACCCACTAGGAGGAAGTTATGGCTAAGAAAGTACAAGCTTATATTAAGCTTCAGGTTGCCGCCGGTAAGGCCAACCCAAGTCCACCAGTTGGTCCTGCATTGGGTCAGCACGGTGTAAATATTATGGAATTTTGTAAAGCCTTTAACGCTCAAACGCAAAGCCTTGAAGCTGGCATGCCGATTCCTGTTGTGATCACTGTTTATTCGGATCGCAGCTTTACCTTTGTTACTAAAACGCCGCCGGCTTCTTACTTGTTGAAGAAGGCTGCGGGTGTTGCTAGTGGTTCTGGTACGCCTAACTCCAAAAAAGTCGGTAAAGTGACTCGCGCTCAGCTTGAAGAAATCGCCACTATTAAAATGGCTGATTTGACTGCTTCTGATATGGATGCAGCAGTGCGCACTATTGCGGGCAGTGCCCGTGCCGCCGGTATTGAAGTTGAGGGTGTGTAATCATGGCTAAGCTCACTAAGCGTCAAAAAGCAATCCGTGAAAAAGTGGTTGCTGGTAAACAGTACAGCTTTGAAGATGCAGTAGCGCTGCTCAAAGAAGTATCTGTAATCAAATTCCCTGAAGCGATTGATGTTGCGATCAACCTCGGTGTTGATGCGCGTAAATCTGACCAGGCCGTTCGCGGTGCTACTACCCTGCCTCACGGCACCGGTAAAACCGTTCGCGTAGCTGTTTTCACCCAAGGTGAAAATGCAGAAAAAGCAAAAGCGGCGGGCGCAGATTTTGTTGGTATGGATGATCTGGCTGCTGAAGTTAAAGGCGGCATGATGGATTTTGACGTTGTAGTTGCGTCTCCAGATGCAATGCGCGTTGTTGGTCAGCTGGGTCAGGTTCTTGGTCCACGCGGCCTTATGCCTAACCCTAAAACTGGCACTGTAACTGCTGATGTTGAAACTGCAGTTAAAAATGCCAAAGCGGGTCAGGTTCGCTACCGTACAGATAAAAACGGCATTATCCACGGCGCAATCGGTAGTATCAGTTTTGATGCCAATGTCCTCAAGGATAATCTTGAAGCATTGCTGGGTGACTTGCGTAAGGGTAAGCCATCTTCAGCAAAAGGCGTTTATATGAAGAAAGTTACTCTTTCTTCAACGATGGGCCCCGGTATCGCAATCGATATGGCGAGCTTGTCGGCAAAATAATTTTAAGGCGCTAGTCGCTTTGAATGAAGCGGTCTTTTCGGAGACCGTTTTTTAGGCTTTGTGGTCTTTGACAGCTGACCTACTGTGTCAAAAGACAGAGACCATCAAAGACCGTAGGCGGGGTTTGGGTTATTTAGACTTACCCCTTAATCGATGTGTTGATTCGTCAACGTTTACCGGCATTGGCCTACGCAGATGGTGGAGTGGATTTGTTCTCCAGCAAACGACTCGAAACCTTGTGTTTTGAGTCTACGGTAAATAACTGACAAATCCAGGAGTTATCCAAGTGGCATTAAGACTCGACGACAAGAAAGCGATAGTAGCTGATGTTAACGAGACTGCTGCGAGTGCATTGTCATTAGTTGTTGCTGACGCCCGTGGGTGTTCAGTAGGACAAATGACTGAGCTCCGCAAATTGGCGCGTGAATCAAATGTAAGTGTGCGTGTAGTGCGTAACACCCTTGCGATTCGTGCGTTGAAGGGAACTGATTTCGAGTGCGCAGAGACGGCCTTTAAAGGCCCATCTCTGTTAGCTTTCTCGATGGAAGATCCTGGTGCGGCAGCGCGTATCTTCAAGGATTTTGCGAAAGAACATGCAAAATTTGAAGTAAAAGCACTGGCAGTCAGTGGCCAATTGATGGGCGCCGATCAGTTAGATGTACTGGCGAAATTGCCGACCCGCGACCAAGCGCTTTCTATGTTGATGAGCGTTATGCAAGCACCGGCAACGAAACTGGTACGTACACTGAACGAAGTCCCAGGAAAATTGGTTCGTACTCTAGCTGCAGTTCGCGAGCAGAAAGAAGCTGCGTAAGCGCAGCGTTTTAATGGTTTTTCTTTAAGTAATTGACACAGTAGGGAGTTTACAATGGCTCTGTCACAAGACGATATTTTGAATGCAATCGCTGAAATGAGCGTAATGGACGTAGTTGGTCTGATCGAAGCGATGGAAGAGAAGTTTGGCGTTACTGCTGCCGCGGCTGTTGCTGCTGCACCAGCTGCCGCTGCTGAAGGTGGCGCTGCCGCTGAAGAGCAGACTGAATTTGACGTAGTTCTGACCGCTGTTGGCGAGAAGAAAGTTAACGTTATCAAAGCTGTCCGCACTATCACCGGTCTGGGTCTGAAAGAAGCTAAAGAAATGGTAGATGGCGCGCCTTCTACTATTAAAGAAGCTGCTTCTAAAGCAGATGCAGAAACTGCGAAGAAAGAGCTTGAAGAAGCTGGCGCTAGCGTCGAGCTTAAGTAAGTTGCTTGTTGGCCTGCTCGCAGGTCAATCTCAAGCGAGGCTGGTGGGTTAATCCCGCCGGCCTTTTGCTGTTATTTGAGATATTACAGTCGGTTTCTTTTGGGAGCTGACCAGCGGTAGATGAAAAACTACCGTACTAACGATGCCGTCGCCGGTCGCGACGGGGTCAAGAAATGATGCTGGGGAGTACTGATGGCTTACTCGTACACTGAGAAAAAACGTATCCGTAAGGATTTTGGCAAGATGCCGCACGTCATGGACGTGCCCTATCTCCTTGCGATTCAGCTGGATTCTTACAAGAAGTTCACTCAGCAGGGTATTCCTGCGGGTGAGCGCGGCGAGTATGGTCTGCACGCCGCATTTAAATCAATATTCCCGATAGTGAGCTACTCCGGCAATGCGGCTTTAGAGTACGTTGATTACGTGCTTGGCTTGCCGGCTTTTGATGTGAATGAATGTCAGCTACGCGGTGTAACTTATTCCGTGCCGTTGCGGGTGAAGGTCCGCTTGATTATTTATGATCGCGAATCTGCCAACAAAAGCATCAAAGATATTAAAGAACAAGAAGTCTATATGGGCGAAATCCCGCTGATGACGGAAAACGGTACCTTCGTTATCAATGGTACTGAGCGGGTTATCGTTTCTCAGTTACATCGTTCACCCGGTGTATTCTTCGATCACGACCGTGGTAAAACCCATTCATCGGGCAAACTGCTGTATTCTGCGCGGATTATTCCTTACCGTGGTTCTTGGTTGGATTTTGAATTCGATCCTAAAGACATGGTGTTTGTGCGTATCGATCGCCGTCGTAAATTGCCGGCTACGATTCTACTTCGCTCGCTGGGTATGACAGCAGAAGAGATTTTAGAGCTCTTCTACGACGTAAATACGTTTAAAGTTGCTAAAAAGGGCGGCTTTACCATTGAGTTAATCGCAGAGCGTCTGCGTGGTGAAGTTGCGACTTTTGATATCGCCGCTAAGAACGGTGAAGTCATCGTTGAAACTGGCCGTCGTATCACCGCCCGCCACATCCGTCAGATTGAAAAATCTGGATTGACCGAACTCGAAGTGCCGGTTGAATACTTGGTCGGCCGTGCGCTGGCTAAAGACATCGTCGATAAAAAGACTGGCGAAGTTCTTTTCCCTTGTAATTCTCTGATTACTGCAGAGATGCTGACCGAGCTTGAAGAAGCTGGTGTTAAGGAAATTGACACGCTTTACACCAATGAGCTGGATTGTGGTCCATACGTAAGTGATACCTTGCGCGCGGATCCAACCAATACTCAGTTGGAAGCATTGGTAGAAATTTACCGCATGATGCGCCCCGGCGAGCCGCCAACTAAAGAATCGGCTGAGAATTTGTTCCAGAATCTATTCTTCTCTCCAGAACGTTATGACCTGTCTACTGTTGGTCGTATGAAGTTCAACCGCCGTGTTGGCCGAGAAGAAATTTTGGGCTCCGGTACACTTGATCAAAGTGATATCGTCGCGGTTATGAAAATGCTGGTTGGCATTCGTAACGGTAAGGGTATTGTCGACGATATCGATCACCTTGGTAACCGTCGTATTCGCTCTGTTGGTGAAATGGCTGAAAACCAATTCCGCGTTGGTTTGGTTCGGGTAGAGCGCGCTGTTAAAGAGCGTTTGTCTATGGCCGAAAGTGAAGGCCTGATGCCTCAGGACTTGATCAATGCCAAACCTGTTGCTGCCGCTGTAAAAGAGTTTTTTGGCTCTTCACAGTTGTCGCAGTTTATGGACCAAAACAACCCGCTGTCAGAAATCACGCACAAACGTCGTGTTTCTGCGCTTGGGCCTGGTGGTCTGACGCGCGAGCGCGCTGGCTTCGAGGTTCGTGACGTTCATCCGACACACTATGGTCGGGTATGTCCTATTGAAACGCCGGAAGGACCAAACATTGGTCTGATTAACTCTTTGGCGACGTATGCGCGCACCAATGAGTACGGTTTCCTTGAGAGTCCTTACCGCAAAGTTAAAGACGGCAAGGTAAGCGACGATATCGAGTATTTGTCGGCAATCAACGAAGCTGAAGAAGTAATCGCTCAGGCCTCTGCGGTCATGAACGACAAGGGCGAGTTGACCGACGAAATGGTTGCCGTTCGTCACATGAACGAATTTACGGTAATGCCGCCAGAAAAAGTAACCTACATGGACGTTTCGCCCAAGCAGGTTGTTTCGGTAGCAGCGTCATTGATTCCATTCTTAGAGCACGATGATGCAAACCGCGCCTTGATGGGTTCGAACATGCAGCGCCAGGCGGTGCCAACATTGAAGGCCGATAAGCCTTTGGTCGGTACTGGTTTTGAGCGCTATGTTGCTTCTGACTCAGGCGTGTGTGTTGTTGCGCGTCGTGGCGGTGTGATCGACAGTGTTGACTCTTCGCGTATTGTTGTTCGTGTAAATAATGAAGAAGTTCAGCCTGGTCAGCCACCGGTAGACATTTATAACCTGACTAAATACACCCGTTCGAACCAGAACACCTGTATTAATCAGCGCCCCATAGTGAGCGAAGGTCACGACGTCGTTCGCGGCGATATTTTGGCTGATGGCCCGTCTGTTGATATGGGTGAGCTGGCACTTGGCCAGAACATGCGTATTGCCTTCATGCCTTGGAATGGTTACAACTTCGAGGATTCGATCCTTGTTTCTGAGCGAGTAGTGAAAGAAGATCGCTTTACTACTATTCATATTCAAGAATTGACCTGTATTGCCCGTGACACGAAATTGGGTTCAGAGGAAATCTCTGCTGATATTCCCAATGTTGGCGAAGGCGCACTGGCGAGCCTCGATGAGTCCGGTATCGTGTATATCGGTGCTGAAGTTGGCCCTGGCGACATTCTGGTCGGCAAGGTGACGCCTAAAGGCGAAACCCAATTAACCCCAGAAGAAAAGCTGCTACGAGCTATCTTTGGTGAGAAAGCCTCTGACGTAAAAGACACCTCCCTGCGCGTGCCTACTAGCACCAAGGGTACGGTTATCGATGTTCAGGTTTTCACCCGTGACGGTCTTGAGAAAGACAAGCGCGCGCTCGAAATTGAAAAAATGCAGCTCGACCAGTTCCGCAAGGACCTGAACGAAGAGTACCGCATTGTCGAAGAGGCGACGTTTGCACGTCTGTCGTCGGCTTTAGATGGTCAGGCGATTCTTAGCGGTCCAGGTATGAAGAAAGGCGATGTCCTTACTGCAGCGGGTTTGGCAGAGGTTAAGACTGACGATTGGTTCAAGCTACGTCTTTCAGATGAAGCTTTGAACGCGGCACTGGAAGATGCCGACAAGCAGTTGGTTGCCCATCGCAAAACGTTGGAAGAGCGTTTTGAAAACAAGCGTCGCAAACTGACTACTGGCGACGATCTGGCGCCGGGTGTGCTGAAGATTGTTAAGGTCTACTTAGCCATCAAACGTCGCATTCAGCCTGGTGACAAAATGGCTGGTCGTCACGGTAACAAGGGTGTTATCTCGGTCATTATGCCTGTCGAAGACATGCCTTTTGACGAAACTGGCGAGCCAGTTGATATCGTCTTGAACCCGCTGGGCGTACCGTCGCGGATGAACGTTGGTCAGGTGCTTGAAACCCACCTTGGCCTCGCGGCGAAAGGTTTAGGTAGCAAGATCGATGCAATGATCCGTGAGCAGCGTCAAATTGCCGATGTTCGCAAGTTCTTGGGCGAGATCTACAACGATGGCGCAGGTCGTCACGAAGATCTCGATAGCTTTAGCGATGAAGCGATTATGGATCTTGCGAAGAACCTGCGTGGTGGTGTGCCAATGGCAACCCAGGTGTTTGACGGCGCTAACGAAGCAGAAATCAAAAGTCTGCTACGCTTAGCTGATCTGCCAGACAGCGGTCAGTTGAAGTTGTGCGATGGGCGTACTGGTCTGGAATTTGATCGTCCAGTCACTGTTGGCTATATGTACATGCTCAAGTTGAACCACTTGGTTGATGACAAGATGCATGCACGTTCTACTGGTTCTTACAGCTTGGTTACCCAGCAGCCTCTGGGTGGTAAAGCCCAGTTCGGTGGTCAACGCTTCGGGGAAATGGAAGTGTGGGCGCTGGAAGCATACGGCGCGGCTTACACCCTGCAGGAAATGCTGACGGTGAAGTCGGACGACGTGAACGGTCGTACCAAGATGTACAAAAATATTGTTGATGGTGATCAGAGCATGGAGCCGGGTATGCCCGAGTCTTTCAATGTATTGGTCAAAGAGATCCGCTCACTCGGTATTAATATCGAGCTGGACACGGAATAAGTATCAACAACGAGATGGCAAGGGGTGCCGCTGCAGCTTTGTAGCGGGCACCTGTTGAATACCCTTGCGGAGGAACGGCCTTGAAAGATTTATTAAGTCTATTAAAACAGGGACAACCGAACGATGAGTTTGACTCTATTCGTATCGGTTTGGCGTCACCGGAGCTAATTCGTTCGTGGTCTTTTGGCGAAGTAAAAAAGCCAGAAACCATTAACTACCGTACTTTCAAGCCTGAGCGCGATGGCTTGTTCTGTGCCAAAATTTTTGGACCCGTCAAAGACTATGAATGTCTGTGCGGTAAATATAAGCGCCTGAAGCATCGGGGCGTAATCTGTGAGAAGTGTGGCGTTGAAGTCGCACTGGCTAAGGTGCGTCGCGAGCGCATGGGTCACATTGAACTGGCTAGCCCAGTTGCTCACATTTGGTTTTTGAAGTCACTGCCAAGCCGGATCGGTTTGTTGCTGGATATGACCCTGCGTGATATCGAGCGTATTTTGTACTTCGAATCCTACGTGGTTACCGATCCAGGTATGACTACCTTAGAGAAAGGCCAGTTGCTAAGCGACGAGCAATTCTTTGAGGCAATGGAGGAGTTTGGTGATGACTTCGTGGCCAAAATGGGTGCCGAAGCCATCATGCACCTATTGATGGAGCTTGATCTCCCGGTTGAAATTGAGCGTCTGCGTGAAGAAATCCCGGCGACTAACTCAGAAACCAAGATCAAGAAGTTGTCTAAACGTTTAAAACTGATCGAAGCCTTGGCTGATTCAGGTAATAAGCCTGAGTGGATGGTCATGAAGGTGTTGCCTGTATTGCCGCCTGATTTGCGCCCATTAGTGCCGCTGGATGGTGGTCGTTTTGCGACCTCTGATTTGAACGATTTATACCGCCGTGTTATTAACCGTAACAACCGTTTAAAGCGTCTGCTTGATCTAAACGCGCCTGACATCATCGTGCGTAACGAAAAGCGTATGCTTCAGGAATCGGTAGATGCGCTGTTGGATAACGGTCGTCGTGGCCGAGCAATCACTGGTTCCAACAAGCGCCCACTGAAATCTTTGGCCGACATGATCAAGGGTAAGCAAGGTCGTTTCCGTCAAAATCTATTGGGTAAGCGAGTCGACTACTCTGGTCGTTCGGTTATCGTGGTTGGTCCTACTCTGCGTTTGCATCAGTGTGGTCTGCCTAAGAAAATGGCTCTTGAACTGTTCAAGCCATTCATCTTTGGTAAGCTTGAGGCGCGTGGTTTAGCAACGACGATTAAAGCGGCCAAGAAAATGGTCGAGCGCGAGCCGCCAGAAGTATGGGATATCCTTGCTGACGTTATTCGTGAGCATCCGGTACTGTTGAACCGTGCACCAACACTTCACCGTTTGGGTATTCAGGCGTTTGAGCCAGTATTGATCGAAGGTAAGGCAATTCAGTTGCACCCATTGGTGTGTGCAGCCTACAACGCTGACTTTGATGGTGACCAAATGGCGGTACACGTACCGCTGACAATCGAAGCGCAGCTAGAATCGCGCGCGCTGATGATGTCTACCAACAACATCCTTTCGCCTGCTAACGGTGAGCCAATCATCGTTCCTTCGCAGGATGTGGTGTTGGGCCTGTACTGGATGACGCGTGACCGTGTAAACGGCGCTGGTGAGGGCACTGTATTTGCCAACCCAGAAGAAGTGCATCGCGCGTATGTTACGGGCTTGGCACATTTGCAGGCGCGCATTAAGTGTCGTTTGACTGAAGTCAGCTTTGGTGAAAACGGCGAGCGTACCGAAACCCGTTCTATCGTAGACACCACTATCGGCCGCGTATTATTGTGGCGGATTGTGCCCGAAGGTCTGCCCTTCGACATGGTTAACCACGCCATGACCAAGAAGGCGATCTCTCGTATTCTTAACGAGTGCTACCGTCGCGTTGGCCTAAAGGCTACCGTAATCCTTGGTGATCAGCTGATGTACACCGGTTTTGAGTACTCGACTCGCTCGGGTTCATCAATCGGCGTAAACGATTTTGAAATTCCTGAAGCCAAGGCGCGCATTGTTGCTGCTGCCGACGCGGAAGTGGTTGAGATCGAGAAGCAGTATGCTTCTGGTCTGGTAACCCAGGGTGAGAAATACAACAAAGTTATCGATATTTGGTCCCGTGCAAATGACATGGTTTCCAAGGCGATGATGGAAGGTTTGTCTAAAGAGCCAGTGATAAACCGCAAGGGTGAGGAAGAGATGCAAGACTCTTTCAACTCGGTTTACATCTATGCTGACTCCGGTGCTCGTGGTTCGCCAGCCCAGATTCGTCAGTTGGCCGGTATGCGTGGTTTGATGGCCAAGCCAGATGGCTCAATCATCGAAACGCCGATTACCGCGAACTTCCGTGAAGGTTTGAGCGTACTTCAGTACTTCATCTCGACTCACGGTGCGCGTAAAGGTTTGGCTGATACGGCATTGAAAACGGCTAACTCCGGTTATCTGACTCGTCGCTTGGTTGATGTTGCTCAGGATTTGGTTATTACCGAAGACGATTGTGGTGCAACTGAGGGTCTGACCATGACTCCGGTTATCGAAGGTGGCGACATCATTGAGACTTTGGGTGACCGCGTATTGGGTCGTCTGGTTGTGCGCGATGTATTCATTCCTGGCACCGAAGAAATTGCCGTCGAAGCGGGTGTCATGCTCGACGAGAAGGCTGTAATCGCGCTGGAAGAGATGGGCATTGATGAGATCGATGTGCGTTCGCCAATCACTTGCGAAACCCGTCACGGCGTATGTTCTGCCTGTTACGGTCGCGATCTAGCGCGCGGGCACCTAGTTAACCGTGGTGAGGCAGTCGGTGTAATCGCCGCTCAGTCTATTGGTGAGCCGGGTACCCAGTTAACCATGCGTACCTTCCACATTGGTGGTGCGGCATCGCGGGCAACGGCGGTCGACAATATTCAGGTTAAGCAAGACGGTAAAGCCCGTTTGCACAATCTGAAATACGTTGAGCGAGAAGATGGCTTCCTTGTTGCGGTAAGCCGCTCTGGTGAGCTGGCTATTACCGACAAGAGCGGTCGTGAGCGCGAGCGGTATAAGCTTCCTTACGGTGCCTTGATTAAGGTTGCCGACCGCGCCGAAGTGGCGGCGGGCGATATTGTTGCAACTTGGGATCCGCACACTCACCCCATCATCACTGAAGTAGCGGGTATCGTTAAGATGTCCGGTATGGAAGAGGGGATTACCGTTAAGCGTCAAACTGATGAATTAACCGGTTTGACCAGTATTTCGGTTATGGATCAGGGCGAGCGTCCAGCAGCGGGTAAAGATATGCGCCCCGCAGTGACCTTGGTCGACCCTAATGGTGACGAGCTATGTCTGGCAGGTACTAACGTGCCGGCTCACTACTTCCTGACTGAAAACGCGATTGTATCGCTAGAAAATGGCGCTACCGTGAAAGTTGGTGACGTTGTTGCTCGTATTCCGCAGGAAAGCTCAAAGACACGTGATATCACCGGTGGTCTGCCACGGGTTGCTGACTTATTTGAAGCGCGTAAGCCGAAAGAGCCGGCCATTTTGGCGGAAATTTCCGGTACCGTGAGCTTCGGTAAAGAAACAAAGGGCAAGCGTCGTTTGATTATCACTCCAGCAGACGGCAAGCCGCTGGCTGATGGCTCTGATTACTACGAAGTACTTATTCCGAAGTGGCGTACGCTTACCGTGTTCGAAGGCGAACAGGTAGAAAAGGGCGAAATCGTGTCGGAAGGTCCTTTGAGCCCACATGATATTCTGCGCCTGAAAGGCGTTGAAGAGTTGGCCAAGTATATCGTCAATGAAATTCAGGACGTTTACCGCCTGCAGGGCGTTAAGATTAACGATAAGCACATCGAAGTTATCGTTCGTCAAATGCTCCGCAAGGTCAATATCCTGACTTCTGGCGACTCATCCTTTATTAAAGGTGAGCAGGCTGAGTACGTGCGAGTGGTTGAGGAGAACGAGATTCTTCACAACACCGATAAGATTTGTGCAAGTTATGAACGTGAATTGTTGGGTATCACCAAGGCCTCGCTAGCAACAGAATCTTTTATTTCGGCGGCTTCCTTCCAGGAAACTACCCGGGTTCTAACCGAGGCGGCGGTTACCGGCAAGCGCGATCATCTGCGCGGTTTGAAAGAAAACGTGGTTGTAGGCCGCTTGATCCCAGCGGGAACAGGCTTGGCATACCATCGTGATCGCAAGATCAAGAAAGACGAACTGAGTAAAACCGTATCAGCACAAGATGTTGAAGCGGCATTGTCAGAGGCGCTCAGCGACAACGGCTGAGTAAATTTGATTACTTGACGGGAGTGGAGTGCGTCTTTAGAATTCGCGCTCCACTTTTTTTATAAGCTGTCGGTGGTTTCGGCAGTTGGTCGGCCAGTGCATTGGTGCCCTGGTCTTTAGTTTTTTGGAGTTAATTAATGGCAACGATCAACCAGTTGGTTCGTCAGCCGAGAAAGCGTAAAGCGGCTAAAAGTGACGTTCCTGCATTGCAGGCATGTCCACAGCGTCGCGGCGTATGTACTCGTGTTTACACCACTACCCCGAAAAAGCCTAACTCGGCACTGCGTAAAGTATGTCGTGTACGTTTGACTAACGGCTTTGAGGTTTCATCTTACATCGGCGGTGAAGGCCACAACCTGCAAGAACACAGTGTTGTGCTAATTCGCGGCGGTCGTGTAAAGGATTTGCCAGGTGTGCGTTATCACACAGTTCGCGGCAGTCTGGATACATCCGGTGTTAACAACCGTAAACAAGCTCGTTCTAAATACGGTACTAAGCGTCCTAAGTCGTAATTCGATTTAACGCTACTTAAAACAGACCTTAAGTAAGGCCAAACCATCGTCTCATCGCTGTAAGGCGACCCGGTGTTTGGATTTACCTGAAGACAAAGGAAGATAGAGATATGCCAAGAAGACGCGTCGCCGCAAAGCGGGAAATACTGCCAGATCCAAAGTTTGGAAACCTGACCCTAGCTAAATTCATGAACCACGTAATGGTTAGTGGTAAAAAATCAGTTGCAGAGCGCATCGTATATGGAGCTCTGGACTTGGTTAAAGAGCGCCTGAACACTGATCCCCTAGAGGCTTTCGATACTGCCCTAGAAAACATTGCGCCTATGGTCGAGGTTAAGTCTCGCCGTGTTGGTGGTGCAACGTATCAGGTTCCTGTAGAAGTGCGTCCAAGCCGTCGTACTGCTTTGGCAATGCGTTGGTTGGTTGATTACTCTCGTGGCCGTGGTGAAAAATCCATGCGTCAGCGTTTGGCTGGTGAAATCATCGATGCGTCGCAGGGCAAGGGTTCTGCAGTTAAGAAGCGTGAAGATGTGCATCGCATGGCTGAAGCTAACAAAGCGTTCTCCCATTACCGCTTCTAAGAAATTACACCAGAGTTTAATTGGGGAAGCATAGTGGCACGTAAAACGCCTATCTCAAGATATCGCAATATTGGTATCTGTGCCCACGTAGACGCGGGCAAGACGACGACGACAGAGCGGGTGCTGTTCTATACCGGTTTGTCGCACAAGATCGGCGAAGTTCATGATGGTGCTGCGACCATGGATTGGATGGCTCAGGAGCAGGAGCGTGGTATTACTATTACCTCCGCTGCGACCACCTGTTTTTGGTCCGGTATGCAGCAGCAATTTGAACAGCATCGTATCAACATCATTGATACCCCGGGGCACGTTGACTTCACTATTGAGGTTGAGCGGTCTTTGCGGGTGCTCGATGGTGCTGTTGTGGTTTTGTGCGGGTCGTCTGGCGTGCAACCCCAGACTGAAACGGTGTGGCGTCAAGCCAATAAATACGAAGTTCCCCGTTTGGTCTTTGTAAATAAAATGGACCGGATGGGGGCGAATTTCGAGCGAGTTGTTGAGCAGTTGCGTACCCGTCTGGGTGCGGTAGCTGTGCCAATGCAGATGACAATTGGTAGCGAAGAAGAGTTTCGCGGTGTTGTCGATCTGATAAAGATGAAAGCTGTTGTCTGGAATGAAGTCGATCAGGGTATGACCTTCGAGTACGAAGAGATACCTGCTGAGATGCTGGCCGCGTGTGAGAAAATGCGCGAGTACATGGTCGAGGCTGCCGCAGAGGCGACTGACGAGATGATGGAGAAGTACCTTGAAGGTGAGGCGCTAACCGAGGAAGAGATTAAGGCTGGTATTCGTAAGCGTACGCTAGCCAATGAAATCATTCCGGTGTTTGGTGGTTCGGCATTTAAAAATAAAGGTGTTCAGGCAATGCTTGATGCCGTTATTGAATACATGCCGTCGCCAACCGAAGTTAAGGCCATTGAGGGTACGCTCGACGATAAGAATGAAACGCTTGCTACGCGTGAAGCAGACGATAATGCGCCCTTTTCTGCGCTTGCGTTTAAAATTGCCACCGACCCCTTCGTTGGTACATTGACTTTCTTTCGGGTTTATTCCGGTAAGTTAGAAAGTGGTACGGCAATTATTAATTCTGTAAAGGGTAAGAAGGAGCGTGTTGGTCGTATGGTGCAAATGCACGCTAATGATCGTCAGGAAATCAAAGAAGTCTGGGCGGGTGATATCGCCGCTGCCATCGGCTTAAAGGACGTAACGACAGGCGACACCTTGTGTGATCCCAATAATGTCATCGTGCTTGAGCGTATGGAGTTCCCTGAGCCAGTTATATCGGTTGCAGTGGAGCCTAGATCTCAGGCTGATCAAGAGAAAATGGGTATTGCTTTAGGTAAATTGGCCCAAGAAGATCCATCTTTCCGGGTGAAAACTGACGAGGAGACTGGTCAGTGTATTATCTCGGGCATGGGCGAATTGCACCTCGACATACTTGTTGATCGTATGCGTCGTGAATTTGGCGTCGAGGCGAATATCGGCAAGCCGCAAGTTGCCTACCGCGAGGCAATTCGCAATACCTGTGAGATTGAGGGTAAGTTCGTTCGGCAGTCTGGTGGTCGCGGTCAGTTTGGCCATGTCTGGATTCGTTTTGAACCCGGTGAGGACTCTGGGGCCGAAGGCTTAGAATTTGTCAGTGAAATTGTCGGTGGTGTAGTTCCTAAAGAATATATTCCGGCGATCGAAAAAGGTATTGCTGAGCAAATGCAAAATGGTGTGCTAGCGGGTTACCCGCTGCTGGGCCTTAAGGCGACCGCATTTGATGGCTCATACCATGACGTAGACTCTAATGAAATGGCGTTTAAAGTTGCTGCCTCAATGGCAACGAAGCGGCTCGCTCAAGAGGGCGGGGCGGTATTGCTTGAACCCATTATGAAAGTAGAGATTGTTACCCCTGAGGCAAATATGGGTGACGTCGTTGGCGATCTTAATCGTCGCCGCGGCATAATCTTGGGCATGGATGAATGCATGTCTGGCAAGGTCATCAACGCCGAGGTACCGCTGGCAGAGATGTTCGGTTATGCAACCGATTTGCGCAGTGCTACCCAGGGGCGGGCGACATTTACGATGGAGTTCGAAAAGTATTTCGAGGCGCCTCGTAATGTTACCGAAGAAATCATGGCTAAAAATAGAGCTTAATTTTTAACACCTTTATGCGAGGATTATATTGTGGCTAAGGAAAAGTTTGAACGTAATAAGCCCCACTTGAACGTGGGCACCATCGGTCACGTTGACCATGGTAAAACCACGCTGACTGCAGCACTTACCCGTGTATGTGCGGAAGTGTATGGCGGTAAGGCAGTGGCGTTTGATGGTATCGATAATGCACCTGAAGAGCGTGCACGTGGTATCACCATTGCGACCTCTCACGTCGAATATGATTCGTCAGTTCGTCACTACGCGCACGTTGACTGCCCAGGTCACGCCGATTATGTCAAAAACATGATCACTGGTGCTGCGCAGATGGATGGCGCGATTCTGGTATGTGGCGCTACAGACGGCCCAATGCCTCAGACTCGTGAGCACATCCTGCTTTCACGTCAGGTTGGTGTACCGTACATCGTGGTATTCCTGAATAAGGCTGACCTGCTGGCTGAAGATTGCGGTGGCGTAGGCAGCGAAGAATACAATGAAATGCTTGAATTGGTTGAAATGGAGCTGCGCGAGCTGCTTGATTTGTACGAATTCCCTGGTGACGATACCCCTATCATTGCGGGTTCTGCACTGATGGCGCTGAATGGCCAAGACGACAACGAATTGGGCACCACCGCTGTTAAGAAATTGATCGAAGCTCTGGATACTTATATTCCACAGCCTGAGCGCGCAATTGACCTGCCGTTCCTGATGCCTATTGAAGATGTGTTCTCTATCTCTGGTCGCGGTACTGTTGTGACAGGCCGTGTTGAGCGTGGTATTTTGCGCACCGGTGATGAGATTGCAATCATTGGTATTCACGACACCACCAAGACCGTATGTACTGGTGTTGAAATGTTCCGCAAGCTGCTTGACGAAGGTCGCGCTGGTGAGAACGTTGGTGTATTGCTGCGTGGTACTAAGCGTGACGATGTGGAGCGTGGACAAGTACTGGCTAAGCCCGGTTCAATCACGCCTCACACTCGTTTCGAAGGTGAAGTATACGTACTGTCCAAAGAAGAGGGTGGCCGTCACACGCCGTTCTTTAAAGGCTACCGTCCTCAGTTCTACTTCCGTACCACGGATGTGACTGGTGCTTGTGAGCTGCCGGAAGGTACTGAAATGGTTATGCCTGGCGACAACGTGAAAATGGACGTAACTTTGATTGCGCCAATCGCGATGGAAGAAGGTCTGCGTTTTGCAATTCGTGAAGGTGGCCGTACTGTTGGCGCCGGCGTTGTTGCTAAAATCGTAGAATAAGCATTGCCGCCTAGGCGGTATTTGTTTTGGAAAGGGGGGTTTGGCCTCCCTTTCTTAATTGTTTGTCCGGCATTTTGCCAGTGTTTTAATTAGTTGTGGTTTGCGTAGAGAAATCATTGGATATTGTGTTGACAATGTCTGGGTATATCTTTAACATTCCGCTTCCTTTTTTCGGGTTACCTCGGCGACAAATGGCGAGGGTCCGGATTTATTCGGGATGGGAGTTTGATCAGGTGCAGAACCAACGGATAAGAATTCGTTTAAAAGCTTTTGATCACCGCCTCATTGACGCGTCTACGCAAGAGATTGTGGACACTGCAAAACGTACTGGTGCTCAGGTTAGAGGTCCAATTCCTCTGCCTACGCGCAAAGAGCGTTTTACAATCCTGGTCTCTCCACATGTAAACAAGGATGCGCGTGATCAGTATGAGATCCGCACCCATAAGCGCATGTTGGACATCGTAGAGCCTACAGAAAAAACTGTAGACGCGCTGATGAAGTTAGATTTGGCGGCTGGTGTAGAAGTTCAAATTAGCCTCGGCTAAAAACAAGTAAACACTGAATATTTTTTTCAGACCCGCTCGGGGGCTGGCCCTGGGTTGTGTAACGCGTGTTAGAGCGCGGCCATAGAGGGTGTTAGCCCCGTACACTGAGAGGTTGGAGCAATGACTATAGGTTTGGTCGGTCGTAAAAGCGGCATGACGCGCGTTTTTACAGAAGACGGTATTTCTATCCCGGTAACGGTGATTGAGGTTGATCCCAATCGTGTTACTCGTGTCAAGGCAGATGATGTCGATGGCTATCGGGCGATCCAGATTACTACTGGTGCTCGCAAAGCGTCGCGTATCCCTAAAGCAGAAGCAGGTCACTTTGCAAAAGCCGGTGTTGAGGCTGGGCGTGGTTTGTGGGAGTTTCGTTTGGAGCAGGGCGAAGATGCACCAGAAGTTGGTGCTGAGCTAACTGTTGCTGCATTCGAAGCGGGCCAAAAGGTTGATGTCACTGGTCAGTCTAAAGGTAAGGGTTTTCAGGGCGGTATTAAGCGCTGGAACTTTTCCATGCAAGACGCAACTCATGGTAACTCTTTGTCGCATCGTTCTAACGGCTCAATCGGTCAGTGCCAAACGCCTGGTCGAGTATTTAAGGGCAAGAAGATGTCTGGTCATATGGGTGCTGAGCGCGTAACGGTTCAGACTCTTGAGGTTGTTCGTGTGGACGCTGAGCGCAACTTGATTTTGATCAAGGGTGCGGTTCCAGGTGCTCCAGGTGGTGATGTATTCGTACGTCCTGCTGTAAAAGCTAAAAAATCCTAGGGGGCGATGCAATGGAATTAAGTATTGCGAAACCCGGTAACGGGGCAGCCGGGACGGTTCAGGTATCTGACGTCACGTTTGCACGCGAGTTTAACGAAGATCTGGTGCATCAAGTAGTAGTGGCCTATATGGCTGGTGCGCGTCAGGGTACTCGTGCTCAAAAGACACGTTCTGATGTCCGTGGTGGTGGTAAGAAGCCTTGGCGTCAGAAAGGTACTGGCCGTGCACGTGCTGGTACGATCCGTTCGCCAATTTGGCGTGGGGGCGGTGTAACATTTGCTGCGCGTCCACAGGATCATGCTCAAAAGGTAAACCGCAAAATGTATCGTGCTGCGCTTTGCACGATCTTGTCTGAGTTGGCTCGTCAGGAGCGCTTGGTTGTGGTTGAAGAATTTGCACTTGAGTCACCAAAAACTAAGTTGCTGGTTAAGTCGCTTGGTGAGTACGGTCTTGAAGGTGCCTTGGTTGTGACAGAAGAAGTGAATGGCAATTTGTATCTTGCTGCTCGTAATCTGCACAATGTTGATGTTCGCGATGTTAGTGGTGTTGACCCGGTAAGCCTGATTGGTTACGACAAAGTGGTTATCACTGTTGCTGCATTGAAAAAGTTTGAGGAGCTGTTGGGATGAATAAAGAGCGCATCTATAAGGTACTGCTCGGCCCGCACGTTTCTGAAAAAAGTGCAGCGAGCACAGAGCTTAGTAATCAGGTAGTTTTTCGGGTGCTGCCGAACGCTAACAAGCTGGAAATTAAGAAAGCGGTTGAATCGCTTTTTAAAGTCAGTGTGTTGGAAGTTCGTACAGTGAACGTAAAAGGTAAGGTTAAGCGCAATCGTTTTGGTTTGAGTAAGAAGTCAAACTGGAAGAAAGCGTATGTGAGCCTTGCGCAGGGTCAAGACATTGACTTTGCGGTCGCTGAATAAGTCTGGAGTTTAGTCAAATGGCAATTGTAAAAAGTAAACCGACTTCTCCCGGCCGTCGCTTTGTTGTTCGGGTTGTAAACCCGGATCTACACAAAGGTGCACCGCACAAGCCACTGCTTGAGAGTCAGTCGCGCAATGGCGGCCGTAACAATAACGGTCGTATCACCACACGTCACGTTGGTGGTGGTCACAAGCAACATTACCGCTTGGTAGATTTTAAGCGTAATAAGGACGGTATTCCTGCACGCGTCGAGCGTTTAGAGTATGATCCTAACCGCACCGCATTCATTGCTCTTGTAATGTATGCAGACGGTGAGCGTCGTTACATTATTGCGCCAAAAGGTGTTTCTGCTGGGGATCAAATTATCTCTGGTGAAGCGTCGCCAATAAAGGCTGGTAATGCCCTGCCGATTCGTAACATCCCTCTGGGAAGCACGGTTCACTGTGTGGAAATGAAGCCTGGTAAAGGTGCGCAAATTGCGCGCAGTGCTGGTACTTCGGCTCAGTTGGTTGCTCGCGAAGGCCAATACGCGACGATTCGTCTGCGTAGCGGTGAGACACGCAAGATATTATCAGAGTGCAAAGCAACATTGGGTGAAGTATCCAACAGCGAGCACAGCTTGCGGAAGTTGGGTAAAGCCGGTGCCTCGCGTTGGCGTGGTGTTCGTCCTACCGTTCGCGGTGTGGCGATGAACCCGGTAGATCACCCACATGGTGGTGGTGAAGGTCGTACTTCTGGTGGTCGTCACCCTGTATCTCCTTGGGGTATGCCGACTAAAGGGTATAAGACCCGTAAAAATAAGCGTACAGACAAACTAATTGTACGTCGTCGCGATAAGTAATCGAAAAGACGTCAATTAGAGTAAAGAGGATTAGCTTGTGCCACGTTCATTAAAGAAAGGTCCGTTTGTCGATCTTCATTTGTTGAAGAAGGTTGAAGTAGCGGTAGAAAAAAACGATCGTCGCCCCATTAAAACGTGGTCGCGTCGCTCAATGATTCTGCCTGAAATGGTGGCTCTGACAATCGCTGTTCACAACGGTCGTCAGCATGTCCCGGTTATTATTTCCGAGGATATGGTTGGTCACAAATTGGGTGAATTTGCCGCGACTAGGACCTATAAGGGTCACGTGGCCGATAAAAAGGCCAAGCGTTAAGCTTGGGCCGAGAGAGGCTTTTAAGATGGAAGTAGCAGCACGTTTAAAAGGCGCACGAATCTCTGCCCAAAAGGCGCGTTTGGTTGCTGACCAAATTCGCGGCAAGGGTGTAGAAGAGTCGCTTGATCTGCTGACGTTCAGCTCTAAGAAAGCGGCGAGCATTATTAAGAAAGTGCTTAACTCCGCTATCGCCAATGCTGAACATAATGAAGGCGCAGATGTTGACGAATTGAAAGTATCGACAATCTTTGTTGATGAAGGTACGACGATGAAACGTCTTCGTCCTCGTGCAAAGGGTCGTGCGGATCGTATTCTGAAAAGATCTTGTCATATCACGATTAAAGTTGCAGACGGCGAAGGCTAGGTAGGAGAGACCACATGGGTCAGAAAGTACACCCGACCGGCATCCGGCTGGGAATCGTAAAAGAACATAATTCCGTTTGGTACGCGAGTGGCAAAAACTACGCCGCGCACCTAGTAATGGATTTGGAAGTACGTGAGTTGCTTGAGAAAAAGCTCTCTCACGCTTCAGTAAGTCGTATTGTTATTGAGCGTCCGGCACAAACTGCACGCATCACGATTCACACAGCGCGCCCCGGTATCGTTATCGGTAAAAAGGGTGAGGATGTCGACAAGCTCCGTAAAGAGTTGTCAGTGAAAATGGGTGTGCCAGTTCATATCAACATCGAAGAGATCCGCAAGCCGGATATGGAAGCGAAGTTGGTAGCCATGAATGTTGCTCAGCAACTTGAACGCCGTGTTATGTTCCGTCGCGCTATGAAGCGTGTGGTACAGAACGCAATGCGCCAGGGTGCAGAAGGCATTAAGGTACAGGTTAGTGGGCGTGTCGGTGGTGCAGAAATTGCTCGTACCGAGTGGTATCGCGAAGGACGTGTGCCATTGCACACACTGCGCGCTGATATTGACTACGCGACACACGAAGCAGCTACGACCTACGGCATCATTGGTGTCAAAGTCTGGATCTTTAAGGGAGAAATCCTGGGAGCCAGAAAAGAAGCGGTCGAAGCTAAGGCTAAGAAAGGTTCAGAGTAAGGGTTACGCAAATGTTACAGCCGAAGCGCACAAAGTTTCGCAAGCAACACAAAGGACGCAACCGTGGTCTGGCAGAACGCGGTAGCCGGGTAAGCTTTGGCGAATTTGGCCTTAAAGCAGTCGGTCGCGGTCGTATTACAGCACGCCAGATTGAAGCGGCACGTCGAGCAATGACGCGTCACATCAAACGTGGTGGTAAAATCTGGATTCGTGTTTTTCCAGATAAGCCAATTACCCAGAAGCCTCTCGAAGTTCGTCAGGGTAAGGGTAAAGGTAATGTTGAATACTGGGTCGCACAGATTCAGCCAGGCAAGGTTTTATACGAAGTAGAAGGCGTGTCTGAAGAATTAGCGCGTGAAGCATTCGCCTTGGCGTCAGCAAAGATTCCTGTGCCGACCGCTTTTGTTAGACGGGTGGTGATGTGATGAATGCTTTAGAGTTACGCGATAAATCAGTTGAAGATCTTAATGCCCAACTGTTGCAGCTGCTTGAAGATCAGTTCAAGCTTCGCATGCAAAAGAGTACCGGCCAGTTAGCGCAAACGCATTTGCTGAAGAAAACTCGTCAGGAAATCGCACGCGTTAAAACTGTGCTCCAGGAAAAGGCAGGTAACTAAAAATGTCAGAAGTAGCAAAAAGTGCTCGTACAGCCACCGGTAAAGTGGTCAGTGACAAAATGGATAAAACCATTACGGTACTGATTGAGCGTCGGGTTAAGCACCCGATGTACGGTAAGTACATAACGCGCTCATCTAAAGTTCACGCTCATGATGAAAATAATGAGTGCAAAATTGGTGATGTAGTGACAGTTTGCGAAACGCGTCCAGTGTCCAAGTTAAAAACTTGGGCTTTGTTGAGCGTTGATGTAACGGCTACCCAGGTTTAATTTCGCCGGCGGCCTGTGTGCAATCGCTTGATGCACTGTTGACTGGTTTGGAGTAAGAAATGATTCAAACAGAAAGCTATTTGGAAGTTGCAGATAATAGTGGCGCACGTCGCGTTATGTGCATCAAGGTGCTTGGCGGCTCTCATCGTCGCTATGCACGAGTCGGTGATCTGATCAAAGTCACAGTCAAAGAGGCTATCCCTCGTGGCAAAGTGAAAAAAGGTCAGGTAATGACAGCTGTTGTAGTTCGTACTAAGAAAGGTGTACGCCGTCCAGACGGTTCACTGATCAAGTTTGACGATAACGCTGCAGTGTTGCTAAACAATAATAACGCTCCTATTGGCACCCGTATTTTTGGGCCAGTAACGCGTGAATTGCGTGGCGAGAAGTTCATGAAGATAATCTCTCTGGCACCGGAAGTACTGTAGTTCCAGGTGTAGAGAGAAGGCTGAGGTCAGGGTTATGCGTAAGATTAAGCGTGAAGACGAAGTTATCGTCTTAACCGGGAAAGACAAAGGTAAGCGCGGTGTTGTTCAGAAAGTATTGGACAACAACAAGCTGCTGGTCTCCGGCATCAATATGATTAAGAAGCACCAGCGTCCGAACCCGCAACTGGGTGTGGCCGGTGGTATTGTCGAGAAAGAAGCGGCAATCCAGGTTTCTAATGTTGCAATTTATAACCCGTCTACCAAGCAGGCGGATCGCGTGGGCTTCAAGGTGGCCGAAGACGGCAGCAAGACCCGTATTTTTAAATCAAGCGGCGAAGCGATCAACGCGTAGGGGTTATTGAGAAATGGCACGATTAGGCGAACTTTACCAAACCGAGTTAAAAGCAAAGCTGATTGAAGAGCTGGCTTTGGCTAACCCTATGGAAGTTCCGCGCATCACTAAGATCACTCTTAATATGGGTGTAGGTGAAGCAGCTGGAGACAAAAAGGTTCTTGAGGCAGCACTGTCCGATCTGACGAAAATCGCAGGTCAAAAGCCAGTGGTGACCAAGGCGCGCAAATCTATCGCAGGTTTTAAAATCCGTGATGGCTGGCCGATTGGCTGTAAAGTCACTTTGCGCGGCGAAAACATGTATGAATTTCTGGATCGCTTAGTCAGTATCGCTATTCCTCGCGTACGTGATTTCCGCGGTATCAGCCCGAAATCATTCGACGGTCGCGGCAACTTTGCGATGGGCGTAACGGAACAGATTATATTTCCGGAAATTGATTACGATAAAATTGATACACTACGCGGTATGGATATTACCATCACGACTACTGCACGTAATGACGATGAAGGTCGCGCGCTGTTAAAGGCGTTTAACTTTCCGTTTAAAGGTTAAGGGGTTCAGGGGACATGGCAAAGCAGTCAATGAAAGCGCGCGAATTGAAACGTGCCCAAACTGTCGAAAAATTCGCTGCAAAGCGTGCTGAGCTTAAAGCGATTTTCGCCAGTGCAAGCTCTAGCGATGAAGAAAAGTGGGATGCTCAGGTTAAGCTGCAAAAGCTTCCGCGTGACGCAAGCCCTTCGCGTCAGCGTCGTCGTTGCCAGATTACGGGTCGTCCTCACGGTGTTTACCGTAAGTTCGGTCTTTGCCGTAACCAGCTTCGTCAAGCCGCAATGCGCGGCGATGTCCCCGGCTTAGTTAAGGCTAGCTGGTAATAGAATTTTGCTGTCGCTGGCCATGGCCGCGGCGTTTAATGGGAGCAAAACATGAGCATGCAAGATCCTTTAGCGGATATGCTTACACGCATCCGCAACGCTCAGATGGCAGGTAAAACTGCTGTTCAGATGCCTTCTTCTAACCTTAAGGTATCTGTTGCTAAGGTACTTGAAGACGAAGGTTATATCGCTAGTTCACGCGTCGATGCCAATGATGGCAAAGCGCAGCTAACGGTTGAGTTGAAATACTATCAGGGTAAGCCGGTAATCGCTGAGATTCATCGGGTAAGCCGTCCAGGTCTGCGCTCTTACGCCGGTAAAGACGAATTGCCATCAGTGCGTGCAGGTTTGGGTATCGCGATTGTGTCTACCAGTAATGGTGTAATGACCGATCGTGCAGCGCGAGCGGCCGGTGTGGGCGGCGAAGTGCTTTGCACTGTTTTCTAACGCGACAGTTTAAAGAGTTCTTAACATGTCAAGAGTAGCGAAAAGTCCAGTGACCATCCCCTCAGGGGTTGAAGTCAAACTCGACGCCAGCAGCATCGCAGTCAAAGGTAAAAAAGGTAGTTTAGTACTGCCTTTGCACCAGTCTGTCGAAGTTAAGCAAGAAGACGGGCGTTTAGTATTCTCAGCGCGTGAAGGCGCGAAAAATGGTTGGGCAATGGCGGGCACCACGCGGTCGTTGGCTAACAATATGTGTGTTGGTGTTAGCGAAGGCTTTCAGCGCAAGTTGATCCTTAACGGTGTTGGTTACCGTGCTAAGGCCACTGGCAATAGTATTAATTTGGTCCTGGGTTTTTCCCACCCAATTGATTACGCACTGCCAGAAGGCGTATCTGTCGATACTCCTACTCAGACAGAAATCGTCTTGAGTGGTACCGACAAGCAAGTACTGGGTAAGGTAGCGGCCGAGATCCGCGCGTTCCGTCCACCAGAGCCGTACAAAGGTAAGGGTGTTCGCTACGCAGACGAAAACGTCCGTCGTAAAGAAGCGAAGAAAAAGTAAAGGCTAGGTTATGAGCGATAAGAAAGTTTCAAGATTACGTCGTGCCCGCCGTGCTCGCTTTAAAATGCGTGAGCTCCGCGCCGTACGTCTTAGCATTCACCGCACGCCGCGTCATATGTATGCTCAGCTTATAGCTGCTACAGGTGATATCGTGTTGGCGAGTGCCTCTACACTAGATAAAGAATTGCGTGCTGGAGCGACCGGTAATGTCGCCGCAGCCGCAAGTGTGGGCAAGTTGATCGCCGACCGCGCGAAAGCCGCAGGCGTGACAAAGGTCGCTTTTGACCGCAGTGGATTTAAATTCCACGGCCGTGTCAAGGCGCTGGCAGATGCTGCCCGTGAAGGTGGTTTGGAATTCTAAGGTTTTAGGCGATGGCGTATAACGATCAGAAAGACAAAGCAAACACTGAAGGCTTGCAAGAAAAATTAGTGCAGGTAAACCGTGTTGCCAAGGTGGTCAAGGGTGGCCGTATTTTCAGCTTCACTGCCCTGACTGTAGTTGGTGATGGCAATGGTAAAGTCGGTTTTGGCCGCGGCAAGGCGCGTGAAGTGCCGGTTGCTATCCAAAAGGCGATGGAAGCCGCGCGCCGTAATATGGTTCAAATCGACGTAAAGGGTGACACCATCCAATACGCGGTTAAAGGCCGTCACGGCGCCTCCAAGGTTTACATGCAGCCTGCATCAGAAGGTACTGGTGTTATTGCCGGTGGTGCAATGCGCTCTGTACTTGAAATTGCTGGCATTCATAACGTACTGGCCAAGTGCTATGGTTCTACTAACCCGGTAAACGTGGTTCGTGCAACTATTAAAGCACTGGTAAGCGTTTCTTCTCCAGAAGAGGTCGCAACTAAGCGCGGCAAAACTGTTGAAGAGATCTTGGGCTAAGAAATAGGCAGGATTTGCAATGAGCAAGATTAAAGTCACACTAGTTCGTTCCGTTACAGGACGGCTAAAGTCGCACAAGGCCTGCGTTGCCGGTCTTGGCTTGCGTCGTATTCGCCACACTGTTGAAGTGGAAGACACTCCATCAGTTCGCGGTATGATCAATAAGGTCAACTATTTAGTACGTGTTGAGGGATAAGTGATGAGCGATATGCGTTTAAACACGCTGAGCCCGGCACCCGGTCGAGTTAAAGATAGTAAGCGGGTAGGTCGTGGTATCGGTAGTGGCTTGGGTAAAACCGCAGGTCGTGGTCACAAAGGTCTAAAGTCGCGTTCAGGCGGTAGTGTACGTCCTGGCTTCGAAGGCGGTCAGATGCCTTTGCAAAAGCGTCTTCCGAAGTATGGTTTTACTTCGCGGCTGTCTCGTGTGACTGCACAAATCCGCACTGCTGAATTAGCAGCAGCTGGTGATGGCGTGATTGACCTGGATGCTCTGAAGCGTGCCGATCTCGTTGGCCGTAACATTGAGCGTGCAAAGATCTTCCTATCTGGAGATCTGAACAAGGCAGTTACTGTGAAAGGTTTGGCAGTAACAAAAGGCGCGCGCGAAGCTATTGAAAAAGCGGGCGGCAAAGTCGAGGAATAAGGCGAGATCCCCATGGCGAAATCCAGTCCATTATCTACTGGAAGTCAATCCGGAGTAGGCGAGCTGATGGCTCGCCTTCGTTTTCTACTGCTAGCGATAATTGTTTATCGCATCGGTACCCACATTCCGGTACCGGGCATAAACCCGGATCAGCTCGCCGCGCTGTTTAATCAGAATCAGGGAACGGTACTTGGCTTGTTTAATATGTTCTCGGGCGGTGCCCTTGAGCGTATGAGTATCTTAGCGCTGGGCATTATGCCGTATATATCTGCATCGATTATTATGCAGCTTATGTCTGCGGTTAGTCCTCAGTTAGAAGCGCTTAAGAAAGAAGGTGAGGCCGGGCGTCGGCAAATCAGTCAGTACACCCGCTATTTGGCGGTGCTACTTGCGCTGTTGCAGGCAGTTGGTATGACTGTAGGTCTGGCGAATCAGGGTTTGGCTTACAGTGCAGATTTTAGTTTTTACTTTGTTGCCGTAGTTTCATTGGTAACAGGTGCGATTTTCATGATGTGGCTTGGTGAGCAGCTTACCGAGCGTGGTGTTGGTAACGGCATCTCCATGTTGATTTTCGCGGGTATCGTTGCGGGCTTGCCTTCGGCGGTAGGGCAGTCTCTGGAGCAAGCGCGCCAGGGTGAGCTTAACGTTTTAGTATTGCTAGCGGTGTTAGTGCTGGCGGTTGCAGTGGTGTATTTGGTGGTCTTTATCGAGCGCGGTCAACGCCGCATTACGGTTAACTACGCAAAACAGCAGCGCGGCAATAAGATGTATCAGGCACAGTCTAGCCATTTGCCGATGAAAGTGAATATGGCGGGTGTTATTCCGGCTATTTTCGCTAGCTCAATATTGTTGTTCCCCGCGTCGATTGCGCAGTGGGTCGGCCAGAGCGGTGAAGGCATGGAATGGTTGCAAGAGCTTGCTCTAGCAATTGGGCCCGGACAGCCGTTGAACATTATTATGTTTACAGCTTTGATCGTGTTTTTCTGCTTCTTCTACACAGCGTTGATGTTTAACCCTGATGAAGTTGCCGATAATTTGAAACGCTCAGGCGCATTTTTACCCGGGATTCGTCCTGGTAAGCAAACGGCTAATTACATCGATGGTGTATTAACCCGATTGACCATGTTTGGCTCTATGTATATTGCCGGCGTGTGTTTGTTACCGCAGTTCTTGGTAGTGATGTGGAACGTACCGTTTTATCTCGGTGGTACATCATTGCTGATTGTAGTGGTTGTAGTGATGGATTTCATGGCGCAGGTTCAATCGCACTTGATGTCTCAGCAATACGACTCGGTCTTGAAAAAGGCTAATCTTAAAAATTACGGCGGTGGAGTGCGCTAAGGCGCACCAACCTGATTGCTTGTTTGGAGTGTCACAATGAAAGTACGCGCATCAGTAAAGACGATCTGTCGAAACTGTAAAATTGTTCGCCGCAAGGGTGTTGTTCGCGTTATTTGTAGCGTAGAACCTCGTCACAAGCAGCGGCAGGGCTAAGTAATGCGGTTGGGGTTGATTTTCAATCCCAATGCGGATAGACTGCTGCGCCTTTCGTGCGGTGGTTTCCCGTTTACCGGTCATTGCTAGGCGTTGGAAGAATTAGGCTTAATTGGAGTAACCTGAATGGCTCGTATAGCAGGTGTCAACATACCAGATAACAAGCATGCTGTTATTTCGTTGACCTATATATTTGGCATTGGCCGCACAACTGCAAAAGCACTGTGTGCCAAAACCACTATCGCCGAAGATGCAAAGATCGGTGATTTATCTGAAGAGCAACTAGATGCGCTTCGCGGCGAGATCGCCAAAATGTCTGTAGAAGGCGACTTACGTCGTGCTGTTTCTATGAGCATTAAGCGTCTGCTGGACTTGGGCTGCTACCGCGGTCTTCGTCATCGTAAAGGCCTGCCGCTTCGCGGTCAGCGTACTAAGACTAATGCGCGTACGCGTAAAGGTCCACGTAAGCCGATTCGTAAGTAATTTAAAGGCAGCGATTCCTTTAGTGTAGCTACACCACTTGTGTAGTGTTGATATTAGAGATGGAAATAGAACATGGCCAAACCAGGCAAGCAACAAGCTCCACGGAAAAAGGTCAAAAAGACCGTCGTGGACGGTGTCGCACATATACATGCGTCATTTAACAACACTATCGTAACGATTACTGATCGTCAGGGTAACGCACTGAGCTGGGCTACGGCCGGCGGAAGTGGTTTCCGTGGTTCACGTAAGAGTACGCCTTTCGCTGCTCAGGTTGCTGCAGAGCGCGCCGGCAATGCTGCGAAAGATTACGGTTTAAAAAATCTTGATGTACAAGTTAAAGGACCTGGCCCAGGTCGTGAATCTGCGGTCCGTGCCCTGAATAATTGTGGCTACAAGATTACAAACATCACCGACGTGACGCCTATTCCGCACAATGGTTGCCGTCCTCCCAAGAAACGTCGCGTTTAATTAACAGTTGAGGAATACAGAAAATGGCTAGATATTTAGGCCCGAGCTGTAAATTATCCAGACGGGAAGGTACCGACCTGTTCCTGAAGAGTGGTGTTCGTCCGCTGGATTCAAAATGTAAAGCTGAAACTGCACCAGGTATGCACGGTGCTCGTCGTGGTCGTCTATCAGACTATGGTGTTCAGTTGCGTGAAAAGCAGAAAGTACGTCGTATGTACGGTGTTCTTGAAAAGCAATTCCGCGCTTATTATACAAAGGCCGCACGTCGTAAGGGCGCAACGGGTGAGAACCTGCTGCAACTTTTAGAAAGCCGCTTAGATAACGTGGTATACCGCATTGGTTTCGGCTCTACTCGCGCCGAATCTCGTCAGTTGGTATCTCACAAGTCTGTACTTGTAAATGGTAAGACGGTAAACGTTCCTTCATACCAAGTTCAAGCTGGTGACGTAGTAAGTGTTCGTGAGAAAGCTAAGACTCAATTGCGGATTCAATCTGCAATTACTCTGGCCGCACAGCGCGGTGATTGCGCATGGATCGACATTAACGCCACTAAGATGGAAGGCGTTTTTAAGAGCGTGCCAGATCGTAGCGACTTGTCTTCAGAGATCAACGAACAATTGATCGTTGAGCTTTACTCGAAGTAAGTTAACCTCCGGACAAATCACTACAGGTGACCTATGCAAAGTGCAGTCAATGAATTTTTAACCCCGCGAGTCATCCAAGTTGAAGAATTTGGTCAGACCCGCGCGAAAGTGACCCTCGAGCCGCTAGAGCGAGGATTCGGTCATACCTTGGGTAATGCCTTGCGCCGTATTTTGCTGTCTTCTATGCCGGGCTGTGCAATCACCGAAGTCGAGATCGACGGTGTGTTGCACGAGTACAGCGCAATGGAAGGTGTGCAGGAAGATGTAATCGAAATCCTGCTTAACCTGAAAGAAGTTGCAGTAATTATGCACGGCAAAGATCAAGCGATTTTGAGCTTGAACAAAAAAGGCCCGGGTATTGTTACTGCAGGTGATATCCAGACTGATCACGAGATCGAGATTGTTAATACTGAGCATGTAATCGCTAACCTGAATGATGATGGCGAGATTAATATGCGCCTTACTATCGCTCGTGGTCGCGGTTATGTTCCAGCGGATGCGCGTGATAATGGCGAAGAAGAAACTCGTTCTATCGGTCGTCTTCAGCTTGATGCTAGCTACAGCCCGATCAGCCGCGTAAGTTACGTAGTTGAAAGCGCTCGTGTAGAGCAGCGTACTGACTTAGATAAATTGGTTCTCGATTTGGAGACCAACGGTACGATTGACCCTGAAGAAGCGATTCGTCGCGCGGCAACGATACTGCAGCAACAGCTGGCGGTGTTTGTCGACCTCGAGAGCGAGGGCGAGAACGAGCCATCACGTGAAGAGAATGAAGTTGATCCGATTCTCTTGCGTCCGGTAGATGATCTAGAGCTGACTGTACGCTCTGCCAACTGCCTGAAAGCTGAAAACATCTACTATATCGGTGACTTGGTACAGCGTACCGAAGTTGAATTGCTCAAGACACCTAACCTTGGCAAGAAGTCACTGACTGAAATTAAAGACGTATTGGCGTCGCGTGGTTTGTCTTTAGGTTTGCGCCTAGACAACTGGCCGCCAGCAAGTCTTAGAAACGACGACCGAGTGCTTGCTTAATTTTAAGTAAGCCACTCTCGAATATTTTTTGCTGAGATAGCAACGTTTATTAAAGGAAAAAGCCATGCGTCATCGTCATAGTGGCCGTCAATTAAACCGTAATAGCTCACATCGTAAAGCGATGTTCCGCAATATGACGGCGTCGTTGGTAGAGCACGAAATGATTAAAACTACCTTGCCAAAGGCAAAGGAACTGCGCGGTTATGCAGAGCCTTTGATTACCCTTTCTAAGGTTGATAGTGTTGCTAATCGTCGTTTGGCTTTCGCCAGATTGCGTTGTAATGCTGCTGTAGGTAAATTGTTTACTGATTTAGGTCCTCGTTACGAGGGTCGTCCTGGCGGTTATATCCGTATCATGAAGTGCGGTCTTCGTACTGGTGATAAAGCGCCAATGGCTTACGTTGAGTTAGTTGATCGTCCAGTTGCAGAAGAAGCTGACGACGAGTAAATCTCACGTTCTGTAAAAAAGCCGACCTGATGGTCGGCTTTTTTTTGTCTGGAATTTATTGGGATATAGCTAGGGCAGCCCGCCGGGCTGCCCTATTGGGCGACTAGCTAGCGCTGCGCTGCTTTGCGAGTTTTAGGACATCGTTTAAAAAATGGCCGGTATGCGATTGCGGCATGGTGGCAATTTCTTCTGGTGTGCCTTCAGCGATAATCATACCGCCTCCGCTCCCACCTTCGGGTCCAAGGTCAACGATCCAGTCGGCAGTTTTAATTACATCGAGATTATGTTCGATTACGACGACGGTGTTGCCATGATCCCGGAGGCGATGCAGTACCGTAAGTAATAATTGAATGTCTTCAAAGTGTAAGCCAGTGGTTGGTTCATCTAGAATGTAGAGTGTCTTTCCGGTATCGCGCTTAGACAGCTCCTTAGCTAATTTCACTCGTTGGGCTTCGCCACCGGACAACGTCGTTGCGGCCTGTCCCAGGCGTATATAGCTTAGGCCCACGTCCATAAGTGTTTGCAGTTTTTTACTTATCGACGGGACATTTTCGAAAAATGCATTTGCGTCCTCAACGGTCATGTCCAAGACTTCGTGGATATTCTTGCCCTTGTATAGAATTTCCAGTGTTTCGCGGTTGTAGCGCTGGCTGCGGCATACTTCACAGGCGACGTAAATATCAGGAAGAAAGTGCATCTCTACTTTGGTGACGCCGTCACCCTGGCAGGCCTCACAGCGACCACCTTTTACGTTAAAGCTAAAGCGACCGACCTTGTAGCCACGTGATCGTGCTTCCTGGGTGCCGGCAAAGAGTTCGCGAATCGGCGTGAATATGCCGGTGTAGGTTGCCGGGTTTGAGCGTGGTGTACGTCCTATTGGGCTCTGGTCTATATCGATGCATTTATCAACTTGATCTAAGCCAGAAACGCTGCGGTGGGCCGCAGGGGTAAGCGTCGTTGCCCCGTTAAGAACTGTTGCTGCGACAGGGTAGAGTGTGTGGTTGATAAGCGTAGATTTCCCTGAGCCAGAAACCCCGGTCACACAGGTCATTAAACCCAAGGGTATTGTTAGATCTACATCGCGCAGATTATTGCCGGTTGCGCCTTCTATGCGCAGGCATTGGTCTGGCTTTGCTTGGTGGCGTATCGCTGGAATTGCAATGGCGCGTTTGCCAGACAAATATTGGCCGGTCAGTGATTCAGGGCTGTTTAAAATATCTTCGAGTTGGCCTTCGGCAATAACACGGCCGCCGTGCACGCCCGCGCCGGGACCAATATCAATAATGTGATCGGCAGTGCGGATTGCGTCTTCGTCGTGTTCAACGACAATAACTGTGTTGCCAATATCTCTAAGGTGGCGCAGGGTTTTTAGCAGGCGTTCGTTGTCTCTTTGATGAAGTCCGATCGATGGTTCATCGAGGATGTACATCACGCCAACTAGGCCTGCACCGATCTGACTGGCTAAGCGTATACGCTGGGCCTCGCCGCCGGACAAGGTATCTGCACTGCGATCTAGGGTTAAATAGTTAAGGCCAACGTCGACAAGAAAACGCAGGCGGTCATTAATCTCCTTTAATATTTTTTCAGCAATTTGTGCGCGGCGGCCAGTTAGTTCCAGTTTGGTGAAATACTCGCGCGCTGCGCCTACCGGCATTGCGGTGATTTCCGGCAAGGTATTGTCGAGAATAAATACGTTGCGTGCCTCTTTGCGTAAGCGAGTGCCTGCGCAGTCGGGGCAGGATTGTGAATTCAGAAATTTGCTCAGTTCTTCGCGAACCGTTTGCGATTCGGTTTCCTTGTATCGGCGATCCATGTTGGGAATAACGCCTTCGAAGGGGTGTTTACGCTGGAAGTTGTCGCCGCGATCATTGATATAGGTGAAACTGATTTCCTCTTTCCCGCTGCCAAATAAAATTTTGTGGCGGTGCTCCTCGCTTAATTCCTCGAAGGGCGCGTCGATATCAAACCCGTAGTGTTCGGCAAGTGAGGTGAGCATATGAAAATAGTAAACGCTGCGGCGGTCCCAGCCACGGATCGCGCCGGTCGATAAGCTTACGTCTGGATGCTGGACGATGCGTGAAGAATCAAAAAATTGTTTTACGCCTAAACCATCGCAACTGCTGCAGGCCCCCAGCGGGCTATTAAACGAGAATAGTCGTGGTTCGAGTTCAGATAGGCTGTAGCCGCAGTGCGGGCAGGCAAATTTTGAAGAGAAGGTGAGCTCCGGTGCTTTGTCGTCATCCATATCGGCAATGCTGGCGATGCCGTCCGTGAGTTCTAGTGCGGTCTCAAATGATTCGGCAAGGCGCTGGGTAAGATCGTCACGCACTTTGAAGCGATCTACCACCACTTCTATAGTGTGCTTTTTGTTTTTATCGAGCGTGGGCAGATCATCTAGATCGGTAACGAGGCCATTGATTCTGGCGCGAACAAAACCTTGGCTGCGTAGTTTTTCAAAGGTATGGATATGTTCGCCTTTGCGATTTTGGACGATAGGCGCAAGCATCATCAGTTTGCTGCCTTCGGGTAGGGCCAGTACGGTGTCGACCATTTGACTTACAGTTTGTGCTGAAAGCGCCGCGTTATGGTCCGGGCAGCGTGGCTCACCCGCGCGGGCGAACAATAGGCGCAGGTAATCGTATATCTCGGTGATGGTGCCCACGGTCGAGCGCGGATTGTGTGATGTGGATTTTTGCTCGATAGAAATAGCCGGTGACAAGCCTTCGATGTGATCAACGTCGGGCTTTTCCATCATCGATAAAAATTGGCGCGCGTATGTCGACAAGGATTCTACATAACGGCGTTGACCTTCGGCGTAGAGCGTGTCGAAAGCGAGTGACGACTTGCCAGAACCAGACAGCCCAGTAATAACGACTAATTTGTCGCGGGGTATATCAAGATCGATATTCTTTAGATTGTGGGTGCGGGCACCGCGAACGATAATCCGATCCATATATTTTCCCGGCCTGATAAACCGGACATTATACGACGCCGACGCATGGTCGCGCAAAATAAGCTCGTCACCAATATGTAAGGTTTTTTGGTGAGGGTATAGCTGCTAGAATGACGGTTTAAGCCCATAAATTTTGTAGGATTTCCCCGCCCTTGAATCATCAGTCGATGAGTGCAACCGAGCGACGAGCTGTTGTATCGCTAGCTAGCTTATATACCTTCAGAATGCTTGGCTTATTTATGCTGCTGCCCGTATTAAGTTTGTACGCGGCGGAGTATGAGTTCAGCACGCCGGTGTTAGTTGGTCTGGCGCTCGGTGTTTATGGCTTGGGGCAAGCGGCCTTGCAAGTTCCATTGGGAATGTTGTCAGATCGCATTGGTCGCAAGCCAGTTATTATTAGTGGTTTACTGTTGTTTATTGCCGGTGGCCTCATCGCTGCCGGAGCCGACACGATCTTTGGCGTCATAGTTGGTAGGTTGCTTCAGGGTACCGGTGCAATTGCGAGTACCTTGACGGCTCTTCTTGCCGATCTCACTCGGGAGCAACATCGCACCAAGGCGATGGCGGCCATCGGTATGAGTATTGGTGTGTCATTTGGGGTGGCGATGGTGCTTGGCCCGTTAATCGCCTCGTGGTTCGGTGTGTCAGGTTTGTTTTTTTCCACGTCGATCCTTGCTGGCTTGGGAATATTGATTACTTTGTTTTTGGTGCCGACACCCGATGTGCAAGGTGTCGATGCGAATAATCAATCCTTGGGCGGTTTGTTGGGACGATGCCTTAGAGATAGCAATCTAATGCGACTGAACATCGGGATTTTCAGTTTGCACGCTATATTGATGGCGATATTCGTTGCAGTGCCGGGGATGTTCGAAGAGCAAGGTTTGCCTCGGGATGATCATTGGCAGGTGTATTTGCCAGTGATGGTCGTCGCCTTTATCGCAATGGTCCCGCTTATTATAGTGGCCGAAACACGTAATAAAATGCGTGAAGTGTTTTTGTTTGGTATAGCTAGCATGATGCTGGTCCTAGCGGTTGCTGTTTACCTTGGGCAGTTGTTTATACCATTAATTATTATTGTCACCTTATTTTTCGTGGCCTTTAATTTGATGGAAGCGTCCCTCCCTTCGCTGGTAAGTAAGACGGTATATCCGGGTGGCAAAGGTACTGCGATGGGCGTTTATTCTACGTTTCAGTTTTTTGGCGCATTTTGCGGCGGCGCTATTGGCGGTGGATTGCTCGGCCGCTGGGGCAGCGGCGCCGTGTTTGCTGGTGCGGCAGTACTGGCCGGTGCTTGGTTGGTCGTTGCCTGGGGTATGATCGTGCCGCCTAAGTCTGAAAGCCTCATTGTAAATTGGCAATTCGGTACTTGGGATGCCGCTGGCATTCGTCGTGAATTTTTGGCCATGCCCGGTGCGCTGGATATTACGGTGCTCGAAAGTGAGCGTATTGCCTATTTGCGGGTTGGTAGCGATTTTGACCCCGAAAATTTGCCCGAAGGCCTGCGGCTGGGCAGCTAATAGCCGCTCCTAGCGGAATCCGGTATAGTGCAGTATCTGTTGCGGGCGTTGGTCTGCATCCATAGAAAAACAGGAGAGAACGCATGGCGCGTGGTATAAATAAAGTTATTTTGGTCGGTAATTTGGGCCAAGATCCCGAGACCCGTTACATGCCTTCCGGCGGTGCCGTGACTAATGTCACCATCGCGACAAGTGAAACGTGGAAGGACAAACAAAGCGGTCAGCCTCAAGAGCGTACTGAGTGGCACCGAGTGGTATTCTTTAATCGTTTAGCGGAAATTGCTGGCGAGTATCTAAAGAAAGGTTCTAAGGTGTATGTTGAGGGTTCCCTGCGCACGCGCAAGTGGCAGGACCAGAGCGGACAAGACAAATACACCACTGAAATCGTCGCTGCAGAGATGCAGATGCTGGATGGTCGTGGTGGTTCCGGTGGTGGTGCTGGAGGCGGCGACAATAGTTATGGTGACGATGCATATGGTCAGCAGTCGGCGCCGCAAGCACAGGCTGCCGCGCCAGCGCCTCGCCGAGCGCCGCCTCCACCACAGAATCGCGCACCAGCACCAGCACAAAACCCGCCGGCAGGTTTTGATGATTTTGATGATGATATTCCATTTTAAAAAACACCATAGATCATAATGTAAAATATTGTCCTGAAAACCCCACCAGTTGGGGTTTTTTAATGTCTCTGTATCTTCGTGTGCACGTACCGCGATGCAGAGATGTTCTTGCGCATCCTTTCGGCATTGAGTAATGTTGATGCACTTTCGCCGCATTTTTTGCTGCGCGATCTACACAATTTCCGCAGGTTTCAATAACTTGCTTTACCGCTACATGCTGTGATTATTCTGTGAATGTTATTGTAATTTCCCCGCCTGGTGGTTTAAGTGCCGCTTTGCAAAGTCAGTTTTCTTCTCGCGGCCGCGCGAGTATCAGTATGGTCATCGATGAGCTGGCTGGGCTTGGTGATGAGCTATTGCGCGGCGCTATGATTGTCGATGCTGATGCATTGTGTTTTCTGCAACGCAATACCGCTTACAGTGATAAAGAATATCAGCGGCTGCTAGCGCTAAGGCAGGCTTTTTGGGCTCGTTGTCGGCGGTTCGATGTTCCAATAATCTTATTGAGCGACGGCCGAGTTTTTGGTGCCGGTGACAGCGGCGATGCGGAAAGTCTTGAGCTCGATGCGCTGGCGCCGTCGTGTATCGCGGGTCGGCAACTTGCAGCGTTAGAGCAATCGATACTCGCACAAAGTGAACAAGTGATGGTCTTGCGCACTGGGCCATTGGTCTCGGTGCAAGCCGGCAGTTTTTTGGGAGACTGTCTTGCCACCATGCGTGGCGGAGAGGTCTTGCGCCTTAATGATACGCGTATTTCCTACCCCACTCCGGTGTCTGATTTGGCTAGGGTTATTTCAGGGTTGGTGGATCAAATTAGTTGCGGTGCATCCTGTCGTGGTGTTTATCATTATTGTAGTAGTGGGGCCGCCAGCGCCTATGAGTTTGCCGAGGTTGCTTGCGCCTTCGCGTCGCAATTTGTTGCGCCGATGGCGGACTTGGCGGTGGATGATGACAGTCCGGGGTGGTGTCCTGATGCGCCAGTGATAAGTTGTGAGCGAATCCTGCAGGATTTTGGTATTAAACGTTTGCCCTGGCGGGCATATTTGCCGCGGATGATAAAAACGGTATGTGAAGAGGCTTCTAAATGAGCAGCAGTACAGATTTTCACGCGCTGGGAATGGCGGTGTTGACGGTGTCGGATACGCGAAACGAGAGTTCAGATAGTTCTGGTCAATATTTGGTGAGCGCCCTCACCGAGGCTGGACATCAATTAATTGATAAGCAAATTGTTAAAGACGATATTTACCAGATTCGCGCCTCTGTGTCGGCGTGGATTGCCGACCCGAGTATCGAGGCGGTATTGATTACTGGTGGAACGGGTTTTTCTGGGCGGGACTCAACACCTGAAGCGGTATCGGTGCTCTTTGATAAAGTCATTGAGGGATTTGGCGAGGTCTTTCGGGCGGTGTCTTTGCAGGAAATAGGGTCCTCGACTATCCAGTCGCGGGCTATTGCTGGGTTGGCGAACAATACAGTTCTATTTTGTATGCCGGGTTCTACCGGCGCCTGTAAAACAGCCTGGCAGTCCGTTATTCAGGAGCAGCTGGATAGCCGGCATCGACCTTGCAATTTTGTCGGTGTTCTAAAGGCCCGCAATGGCGGAGGTCTATAAAGGTGGCACTACGCACAGTGGATGACGCTTTGCACCAATTGTTGGCAGACGTTCCGTTGTGGGGCGTCGAGTCGAGAGACTTGGCACATGCACAGGGCGCGATTTTAGCTGCTGATGTATACGCGGAAATGGACGTGCCACCATCAGATAACAGTGCGATGGATGGCTATGCGCTGTGTTTAGCGGATCTTGCCACGGGAAACGCGTTGCCGGTTAGCCAGCGTATTCCGGCGGGAGCGACTGGCGCTGCACTTCAAGCGGGCACGGCGGCAAGGATATTTACCGGCGCATCAATTCCTGCTGGTGCCGATACGGTCGTGGCTCAGGAGGACTGCGAGCTTGATGGCGACATGCTTTTGGTAAAGGCAGCGCCACGTTTAGCTCAGCATATCCGTCCGCGGGGGCAGGACATCGCTAGGGGGCAGCTCATTCTTGCCAAGGGCTGCCGGTTGCAACCCGCTGATCTTGGGTTGTTGGCGTCGCTGGGAGTTGCTTCTGTTGTGGTTGCGCGGCGGCTCAGGGTCGCCTTGATGTCGACCGGGGATGAGCTGCGTGAGCCCGGCGAAATATTGGCGGCTGGTCAAATATATAATTCTAATCGACCTATGTTAGCCGCGTTGCTTCAGGCGCTTGGCGCCGATGTGGTTGATCTTGGTATTGTTGCTGACACACCCTTGGCGACTAAGGATGCATTGCAAAAAGCCGCGGCAAGTGCGGATATGGTGATTAGCAGTGGCGGTGTGTCCGTTGGTGAGGAAGATCATGTCAAAGCGCAAGTTGAAGCCTTGGGTTCATTAGACTTGTGGAAGTTAGCAATTAAACCGGGCAAGCCGCTGGCTTATGGGCGGGTGGCGGATGTACCATTTTTTGGTTTGCCAGGAAATCCGGTGTCGGGCTTTGTTACCTTTTGTCTGTTGGTGCGGCCTTATATACTAAAAATGCTGGGTGTAGTGGATCCTCGGCCTCCGGTATGGAAAGCGCTGGCATCATTTGACTGGCCGCGAGCGGGCACTCGGCAAGAGTATTTGCGCGCAAGAGTGACGTCAAGCGAGATCGGCATGGGCGTTGAAATTCATCCGCAGCAAAGCTCGGGCGCATTGTCTTCGGTGTCTTGGTGTAATGCATTGGCGATTATCCCCATTGGCAAAACCTTGAGCCGTGGCGATAGCGTAGACGTGATATTTTTGCGGGATCTTTGCTAAGAAAATAATATTGGAAATTGTCGGGGAGAGACACTTGCAGCGCATTGCGCTGCAAGTGTCTCAGGCAGTGTTACGCCTGATAGCGCTGAAATACGAGGCTAGCGTTGGTGCCGCCGAAGCCAAAACTGTTCGACATCACCGTGTTTAGCGTGACGTTGTCTTGGCGCTTTAGAACAATCGGTACACCGGCAGCTTCATCGTCCACGGTCTCAATATTGGCAGAGGCAGCAATAAAATTATGCTTCATCATCAGTAATGAGAATATGGCTTCCTGCACACCGGTTGCGCCGAGTGAGTGGCCAGCAAGGGATTTGGTTGAGCCGATAGCCGGAATAGTTTTACCTTCGTAGGCTTGCTTAACGGCTTTCAATTCTTGCATGTCGCCGGCTGGGGTCGAGGTGCCGTGGGAGTTGATGTAATCAACGTCGCCTTTCACACCTTGTAGCGCCTGAGCCATACAGCGTGCAGCGCCTTCACCGCTTGGTGCAACCATGTCGTAGCCGTCAGAGGTTGCGCCATAGCCAACTAATTCACCGTAAATTTTGGCGCCGCGCGCTTTGGCGTGTTCGAGCTCTTCTAGCACCACCATGCCTGCGCCGCCAGCGATAACAAAGCCATCTCGGTTGGCATCGTAGGGTCGCGACGCCTGCTCCGGCGTATCGTTGTACTTGGTCGATAAGGCGCCCATGGCGTCAAACAAACAGCTTAATGACCAGTGTTCCTCTTCGCCGCCGCCAGCAAAAACTACGTCTTGTTTGCCGAGCTGAATAAGCTCCATGGCATTGCCAATGCAGTGGGCGCTGGTGGCGCATGCAGAGGAAATTGAATAGTTAACCCCCTTAATTTTGAACGGGGTGGCCAGGCACGCTGAGACTGTGCTGCCCATGGTTTGAGTAACACGATAGGGCCCAATACGTTTAACGCCGCGCTCGCGAAGTGTGTCAGCAGATTCAATGAGATTTGCTGAAGACGCACCGCCGGAACCCGCGATAATGCCGGTACGGACATTGCTGACTTGGTCGTCAGCTAGACCTGAGTCGCTGACGGCTTCTTGCATTGCAATGTAGGCATACGCTGCCGCATCGCCCATGAATCGAAGTTGTTTGCGGTCAATGTGTTCTTTGAGGTCAAGGTTTTTGATCGAGCCTGAAATCTGGCTGCGAAATCCCATTTCCTTGTATTTCTCATTAAATGCGATGCCTGACTTACCCTCTTGCAGTGACGTCAAAACTTCTGACATGTCATTGCCAATACTGGATACTATTCCCATACCGGTTACGACAACACGTTTCATCGGATCCCTCGTTACCTAATCTGTAGGTTAAATAAAAATTGTGTATTAAGTATTAAAAACTGGCGTCGTCTTTGAACAGGCCAACACGAAGATCTTTTGCGGTGTAGATGACCTTGCCATCGACAGCGACTTCGCCGTCGGCGATGCCTAGAATTAATTTCCGCTCGATAAGGCGCTTGTAGTTCAGTGTATAGGTGACAAGTTTGGAGTCAGGGAGGATTTGCCCGGTAAACTTCACTTCGCCAGCACCCAGCGCGCGACCTTTGCCGCTATTGCCGCGCCAGCCGAGGTAGAAACCGACTAGCTGCCACATGGCATCGAGACCTAGGCAGCCGGGCATAACTGGGTCGCCTTTGAAATGGCAGTCAAAGAACCAGAGGTCTGGGTTGATATCCAGTTCGGCCACTAAAACACCTTTGTCGAAAGTGCCGCCTTCAGTGCTAATGTGGGTAATCCGGTCTACCATCAGCATATTGTCTACTGGAAGTTTGGGATTGCCGGGACCAAATAGCTTGCCGTGTCCGCAGTCGATGAGTTCTTGCTTGGTAAAACTGTTTTGATGGATTAAAGACATGAGGCCATAGTTTCAGTTGGAAAATGTTGGGCTTATCTTAGCACGAAGATTTTCGGCGGCGCATTAAAATGTCAACATTGGCGCGATGCTTGCTGCCTTTAAACTGTCATATTCAAGGTGTAAATACCGGTACTTGCCAAGTGCCGCAGCTGTTGGGAGAATGCCATCAGCGTTAACATTAAATTTTTAAAAGGATTCGGGCCATATCCCGAAAGGAACTCGATATTATGATTAGAAAATGTTTGTTTCCCGTGGCCGGTTACGGCACGCGCTTTCTTCCTGCAACCAAGTCTATGCCCAAAGAGATGCTGCCAATCGTTAATAAGCCGCTCGTGCAGTATGGTGTAGAGGAGGCTATTCAGGCGGGTCTGAAAGAAATAGCGTTGGTGACTGGGCGGGGCAAGCGCGCCATCGCGGATCATTTTGATATTAGCTACGAGTTAGAGAACCAAATTGCCGGAACAAGTAAAGAGCGCTACCTCGATTGTATTCGCAATGTGTTAACTGAAGGCACCTTCATGATGACTCGTCAGCGTGAAATGAAAGGCTTGGGTCATGCAATCCTAACGGGTGAATGCTTGATTGGTGATGAAGCCTTTGGTGTTATTTTGTCGGATGATTTGTGTCTGAATCAGGACGATGACGGTGTAATGGCGCAAATGGTTGCGCTCTATAAGCAGTTCCGTTGCAGTATTGTTGCGATTCAAGAAGTGCCTATGGAAGAAATTGAAAAATACGGTGTTATTGCGGGCGAGTTAATGGGTGACGGTTTGTACCGTGTTAGCACCATGGTCGAAAAGCCTAAGCCAGAAGATGCGCCAACAAATATGGCGGTCATCGGTCGATATATTCTTACGCCAGATATTTTTGATATTTTGCGCGAGACCCCGCCTGGTAAGAATGGCGAAGTGCAGTTAACGGATGCACTGATGACGCAGGCGCAAAATGGTTGCGTGCTAGCCTATAAATTCCGCGGTAAACGTTTTGATTGCGGTAGCGTGCCAGGCTTTATTGAGGCGACAAACTACGTTTACGAAAATATTTATGATGAGGCATCCGCGTGAGTAGCAGTGAAATAACATGTTTTAAAGCCTACGATGTTCGTGGACGTATTCCCGATCAATTAAATGAAGACATTGCCTACCGAATTGGTCGTGCATTTGCTCAGGTAATCAAGCCGCAAAAAGTTGTGGTCGGTCATGATATCCGCTTAAGCAGCGAGTCTATCAAAGGTGCTTTAACCGAAGGTTTGCGCGACGAGGGTGTCGATGTTTACGATATTGGTCTGTGCGGCACTGAAGAGATTTACTTTGCTACATCACATGCAGGTATGGATGGCGGTATAGCCGTTACGGCGAGTCATAACCCTAAAGACTATAACGGCATGAAGTTTGTTCGCGAGGGATCTAAGCCAATCAGTGGTGACACCGGTTTGTTTGATATTAAGGCGCTCGCTGAACAAAATGACTTTGCGCCAGTGGCAGCGCGCGGCAGCTTGCAGGCGCTGGATACTGCAGCGGCCTATGTCGAGCATTTGCTTGGTTATATTGATGTTGAGTCTTTAAAACCGCTAAAAATCGTAGTGAACGCGGGTAATGGCGGCGCTGGTCGGGTGGTGGACTTACTTGAGCCCTATTTGCCCTTTGAATTTATTCGGGTGCATCACGAGCCCGACGGCCATTTCCCTAATGGTGTACCTAACCCTTTGCTGGTTGAGAATCGTCAGCCCAGTATTGATGCTATTAAAGCCCATGGTGCTGATTTGGGTATTGCTTGGGATGGTGATTTCGATCGCTGTTTCTTCTTCGACGAGACCGGCGATTTTATTGAAGGTTACTACGTTGTAGGTTTGCTGGCCGAGGCGTTCTTGCTGAAAAATCCCGGTGAAAAAGTGGTGCACGACCCGCGTTTAACCTGGAATACCATTGCCATTGTTGAAGAAGCTGGCGGCACGGCTGTGCAGTGTAAAACAGGCCATGCGTTTATTAAGGAGCGCATGCGCATTGAAAATGCGGTGTATGGCGGCGAGATGAGCGCTCATCATTATTTCCGAGACTTTGCCTTTTGTGACAGTGGCATGATTCCTTGGTTGCTGGTGACACAGCTAATGTCGGTGAAATCGGCGAGTTTGTCGTCGCTGGTAGAGCAGCGCGTCGCACTATTCCCCTGTAGCGGCGAAATAAACCGTGAAGTAGCAGATGCTAAAACCGTCATTGCGGCGATTGAGGCTCATTACACGCCCTTGGCTGCGGCGGTAGACTTTACCGACGGCCTCAGTATGAGCTTTGATGGCTGGCGCTTTAATGTGCGGATGTCCAATACAGAGCCAGTGGTGCGACTCAATGTTGAGAGCGATGGCAATATCGCATTGATGGAAGCAAAAACCGCTGAGTTGTTAGCGATGCTGTAAAAATTGTTGCTAAGAAGCAAACAAGAAAGGCGCCGAGAGGCGCCTTTCTTGTTTGTGGTACAGCTTTGAAATTCTATGTGCGTTTGGCTTCGTGGCGAGCGCTATATTGTGCCGGGGCTTTTGGTGTTGCGGCGGCGAATCAGCTTCGGCGTGACAGCGCGATTTCGGTCAGCCCTTCGAGTGCGCTGCGATAGGGGCTTGGTGTGAGGCCGTTTAAAGCTGCTATTGCTGCGTCGGTGTAGCGTTTGGCTGCCGCATGGCAATAATCTAGGGCGCCACACTGCTTTACGGCGCCGACGATGGCGTCTAGTTGCTCGGCAGATTTATTGCTGATGGCGTCGCGTACTAATTCCTTGTGCGCTTCGCTGCCGTGCTCTAGTAAGTAAATCAGGGGTAGGGTGGGTTTGCCCTCGGCGAGATCATCACCAACATTTTTGCCGGTTTCTGCTGGGTCGCCTTCGTAGTCAAGGATATCGTCGATCAGCTGAAAGGCGATCCCTAAATTGACGCCGTACTGGTGTAGTGCGGATTGGTGTTCGGCGCTGTCGCTGAGAATGGCCGCGCCACTGCAGGCGGCGCCAAATAATACTGCGGTCTTGCTGCGAATCACTTCAAAGTAGGTTGCTTCGCTGGTGTCGGGGTTGCCAGCTCGGGTCAGCTGCAGTACTTCGCCCTCGGCCACGGTGTTGGTGGTGTCCGACAGCAGGCCCATGAGCGGGAAACTGCCGATTTTGACCAGAATCTGAAAAGCGCGGGAATACAGGAAATCGCCGACCAATACGCTGGGGGCATTGCCCCAATTGGCATTCGCAGTGGGGCGGCCGCGACGTAGCGCGGAAATGTCGACTACGTCATCGTGGAGCAAGGTTGCTGTGTGAATAAACTCGATGACGGCCGCTAGGTGCAAGTGTTTCTCGTCGATTCTTCCGATCGCGCCAGCACAAAGTAAGCTGAGTAATGGGCGCAGTCGTTTCCCGCCGGCATCGACAATATAGTGGCCGATATTTTCCACGAGGGGCACATTAGAATGCAGTTGTTCAATGATGAAATCGTTAACAGCGGTAAATTCGCTGTCCACGACCTGTCTAATCTGTTGCATGGTGGCGAAGAGTAGTCTGGCGGAGTCGGCTGGCATCGTATGAGCGTAGCCGCGAGCTGTCAAGGTCTGAGGGGTACTTGCAATTCTGGGTGTTGTTTATTTTCTGAAAACTGCGTACAATTCGCGCCCCTGAAGCAAAACCGTGCGGCCCCTTAATGGTTAAGTGGTGGTGACGGTGCCTGGACTTGTCCCGGCGCAGATGCCTAAAGTTATTTCTTGGTGTTGGCGCTCGGCCGAAACAAACTATTGCAAGCAGGCTCTTGGAGATATAAACATGTACGCAGTGATTGAAAGCGGTGGTAAGCAGCACCGTGTAATTGAGGGTGAAACCCTTAAGTTAGAAAAAATTGAAGTTGCCACTGGTGAAAGTCTGACCTTCGACAAAGTGTTGATGGTTAAAACCGGTGACGATCTAAAGATTGGCGCGCCTTATGTTGAAGGCGGTAAAGTGACTGCGGAAGTAATCGCGCAAGGTCGTCACGCCAAGGTGAAAATTGTTAAGTTTCGCCGTCGGAAGCACAGCATGAAGCAAGCTGGTCACCGTCAGTGGTTCACCGAAGTGAAAATCACTGGTATCAGTGCTTAAGGAATTTAGGAGAGACTCATGGCTCACAAGAAAGCTGGTGGTAGTACTCGTAACGGACGCGACTCACAGAGTAAGCGTCTGGGCGTTAAACGTTTTGGTGGTCAGGTAGTTAGTGCAGGTAGCATTATTGTTCGTCAGCGCGGAACTCGTTTTCATGCTGGTGAAAATGTTGGTTGTGGTACTGATCATACCTTGTTTGCTAAGGCAGACGGTGTAGTGAAGTTTGAGGTTAAAGGTCCCAAGAGCCGCAAGTATATTAGTATAGTTGCAGCATAAACCTCTCGGTGATCTTGAAGGCCTCGTCTATTGACGGGGCTTTTTTGTTTCTGTAGACAGGTTTTTCGGTATATTCATTTTATTTGGTTGGCGCGGTAATGAAATTTGTAGATGAGGCGGTAATTCGAGTTGAAGCAGGCCGCGGTGGCAACGGCTGTCTCAGTTTTCGGCGGGAGAAGTATATTCCTTGGGGTGGTCCTGATGGCGGCGACGGCGGTGATGGCGGTAGTGTGATACTGCGTGCTGATGCGTCAATGAACACCCTGGTTGATTTTCGTTTCGTTAAATCCTATAGCGCGCGTCCTGGCGAGGGTGGTCGCGGCGCCAATTGCCGTGGTCGCAGTGCTGATGATTTGGTGTTGGATGTTCCTGTGGGAACGACCATCATTGATGAAGATACGCTTGAGGTCTTGGGTGACCTGGTTGCTGCGGGCGACACGATAAAAGTGGCGCAAGGCGGTTTCCATGGTTTGGGTAATACGCGCTTTAAGTCGAGTACTAACCGTGCGCCGCGCCAATTCACTCGCGGCAGTGATGGTGAAATTCGCTCGCTGCGTTTGGAGTTGAAGGTGCTTGCCGATGTCGGCTTGCTGGGTATGCCTAATGCCGGGAAGTCGACCTTTATTCGCGCGGTGTCTTCGGCTAAACCGAAGGTAGCGGATTATCCGTTTACCACCTTGGTGCCGAATTTGGGTGTGGTGCGGGTGCAGCAGCATCAGAGTTTTGTTATCGCTGATATTCCCGGTTTGGTTGAGGGTGCGGCCGAGGGTGCGGGTTTAGGTATTCGCTTTCTCAAGCATTTAACGCGTACTCGCTTGTTATTGCATTTGGTGGATATGGCGCCTTATGACGAGACGCTACCCCAGGAGGCTGTGGCGATTATAGCTAAAGAATTGCATCGTTTTAGCCCGACTTTGGCGGATCGTGAGCGGTGGCTGGTCTTAAATAAATTGGACTTGATTCCCGAAGAAGAGCGCGAGGCGCGCTGTCAGGAGGTGGTCGATGCGCTGGGCTGGACTGGTCCGGTGTATAAAGTATCGGCGATAACTGGCGCGAATACTAAAGCGCTTTGTCAGGATATTTTGCAGTTTGTTGAGGCGCAGGCAGAGCTGCTGGCCACCGATACTGAGGCGGCTGATCGTGAGCGCGATATTCAAGATGCCATGCAGTCTGAGGCCAGGGAGCGTATTCAGGCATTGGCGGATAAGCGCCGCTCTGAGCGCCGCGCTGCGGGTGATGTTGATGATTTTGACGACGATGAAGATGACGACCATGATGTTGAAGTGGTTTACCGGCCCTGAGGTGAAGAAGCTTGTCTGATAAGCGGCAAAGTTTGCGCGCCTGTAAGCGCGTCGTGGTCAAGATCGGCTCGGCCTTGCTCACCAATGACGGTCGTGGCCTTTGTGTTGAGGGTTTGGATGCCTGGGTGGCGCAAATCGCTGCTTTGCGCGCAGATGGGCGCGAAGTCGTCTTGGTGTCGTCTGGCGCGGTAGCGGAAGGTATGACGCGGTTGGGGTGGAAAGAGCGGCCCGATGATCTTCATAAATTGCAGGCCGCGGCTGCGGTAGGGCAAATGGGCTTGGTTCAGGCCTACGAGCAGCGATTTCGCACTCATAATCTGCAAACCGCACAGATTCTCCTTGGGCACGACGATATCTCCGCTCGTGACCGCTATCTCAATGCCCGTGGCACTTTGTTGACCTTGCTTGAGTTGGGTGTAGTACCGGTGGTCAATGAAAACGACACGGTGGTCACCGACGAAATTCGCTTTGGTGATAACGATACCCTTGCGGCGCTGGTAGCGAATTTAATTGATGCTGACACCTTGGTGATTTTGACTGATCAGCGTGGATTGTTTGCCGAAGATCCTCGCAGCAATCCTGGGGCGGAGTTGATTTCTGTGGCGGAGGCGGCCGATCGTAAGCTTGATGTGATGGTCGGTGGTAGTGCTGGAGCGCTGGGGCGCGGTGGCATGTTAACTAAGCTGCGCGCGGCGCGCTTGGCGTCGCGCTCTGGGGCAAATACCGTGATAGTGGGTGGGCGCGAGGCGCGGGTGCTGGATCGTGTGTTTGCTGGTGAAGATTTGGGTACTTTGCTTCTGTCTGGCCAGCGGCCAATTGCTGCGCGAAAGAAGTGGTTGGCTGGTCAGTTGCAATTGCGTGGCAAGCTTCAGCTTGATGATGGCGCGGTGCGTGTCTTGCGTCAGCAGGGGCGTAGCTTGCTACCTGTAGGGGTGGTGGCGGTTAGTGGTCGCTTCGATCGTGGTGACCTTGTTATGTGTGTTGATGCTGATGGGAATGAGGTGGCGCGAGGTCTGGTGAATTACAGTATCGAAGATGCGCGGAAAGTATTGGGCTTGCCCAGTGCGCGTATCGCTGAGGTCTTGGGTTATATTGCTGAGTCAGAGTTGATACATCGTGACAACTTGCTAATAACATAGCGTGTTGGCGCTATGCTTGCGTTGATATTGCAGCCAATAAAAAACCCGCACTAGGCGGGTTTTTTATTGGCTAAACCAAAAGCGAATTAAGCGGCTGCGCTCATTGCTTTGATTTTGCTGTTCAAGCGGCTCTTATGACGAGCTGCTTTGTTTTTGTGCAGAATGCCTTTGTCTGCCATGCGGTCAATTGTTGACGCTGCAGATACGTAAGCAGCCTTGGCGGCTTCTTGATCGCCAGAAGCGATTGCGGCCAACACTTTCTTTAGGTATGTGCGTACCATTGAGCGCAGGCTGGCGTTATGCGTACGACTTTTTTCCGCCTGACGTGCGCGTTTTTTAGCTTGTGGAGAATTCGCCACCCTTATAACTCCTTGAAACCTAGTACTGAAAATTTAGGCCGGGAATTATTCACGTTTGCCCCTGCATTGTCAATAGCGTCTATGCCTAATCAGCGAATAATTCCTCGGATTTGGCGTTGCGATGGGCTTGCTTATAAAAACCGCTGTGCAGCGATTATGGCCCAGCAGCCTAGACATAGGAGCATGCTCAGCATAACGGCGGCGGAGCCAAGGTCTTTAGCTTGGCCGGAGAGTGGGTGTAGCTCAGTGCTGATTCGGTCAACGATGGCTTCAATAGCGGAGTTGAGTAATTCAACTACGATCACCATAACTACGCTGGCAATGAGTATTGCCCTTTCGCTGGCGCTTGTACCGAGCCACAGTGCTAAGGGTATCAGGACCGCAGCGAGGGCCGTTTCCTGACGAAACGCTACCTCGTGCCGCCACGCCGCACGAAGCCCCTTCAATGAGTAGCTGTAGGCGTCTAAAACATGGGTCACCCCGGTGCGGCTCGGTTTGTTCATCATGGGCTGTGTAATTCTCTGTCGTGGCTCTCTGGCGATTGACGCAGCTAATCAGTGTACAATGCACCACGTTAAATTTAACTGCTGGGCCCTGTAGCGAAATAGCCGTCTTAGCCTAATAGGCGTGTTGTTGTAAGACCTACTGTAACAATAGTGTAATTTCAAACTATGACAATTGAGAGACAATTAATTTACCCGCGGCATTGGCCTGCGTGGCTAGTGATTGGCCTACTTTGGCTGTTGGCGCATTTGCCAAGACCCATAAGCTACGCGCTGGGTGCGGGGGTTGGTAATGTGTTTTATCGCTTTGCCAAAGACCGTCGCCATATTTGTGAAGTGAATCTTCGTCTGTGTTTTCCTGAGTTGAGCGACGCCGACCGCGAGGTTTTAATTCGTAAAACTATGCGCAATCAAGGCATAGGTCTAATGGAAACGCTGCGAGTTTGGTTTCTGGCGCCAGACAAATTGGGCGTAGAGTTCGAATTAGTGGGTGGAGAGCATCTTGAAATCGGCGAGGACGGCGCTGGCGTCATCGTGCTGGGTACGCACTTCACGTCCCTCGATGTGTCTGGCACCTTGATAGGCTATAAATACCCCACTGATTCCTTTTATCGCAAGCACAAGAATCCAGTGTTCGAATATATCCTAAGTCGCTCGCGGGGGCGCTATGGTGAGCCTATTCATCGCCGCGATATAAAGCGCGCGCTGCGCCGCCTGCGCGAAGGGCGGCGCCTGTATTACTTGCCAGACCAAGATTATGGTCGCAAGTCAGCTGAGTTTGTGCCGTTTTTTGGGGTAATGGCTGCCACCACCATTGGCGCCAGCACATTGGCGCGAAGTGGTCGTGCGCGCGTGGTGTTTGCGCAGCAGCAGCGGTTAGACGGCGGCCGCCGTTATCGGGTTGAAATTATTCCGCTGGACAATTTCCCAAGTGGGGACCCGGCGGCTGATGCAAGAGCGATCAATGCTCTGCTTGAGGACAATATTCGCCTCGTGCCAGACCAGTATATGTGGGTGCACCGTCGTTTTAAAACACGCCCAGACGGAGAGGCGCGGGTTTACTGATGGCAGCATTGCGCGTGTGGGTGATTACTGACGGACGACTTGGGCATCTAAATCAGCTCAAAGGTCTGATTGCGCGCTTGCAAAGCAAGGCCGAGGTCACGGTGTCATGGCTCAATATTGCAGAACAGGGCTTTGCCTATACTGGGCGCCATGAATTGAAAAAGCAGTTTTCGGCTGAGCAGCTGCCAGATTGGATCGTTGGTGCTGGCAGTCGCACGCATCTGCCAATGCTGTGGTTAAAGTGGTTAACCGGTGGTCGTGCGCTGGTATTAATGCGTCCGAGTTGGCCGCTGTTGTTATTCGATGCGATTTGCATGCCGCTTCACGATTCGCCGCCTGCTCGTAAAAATGTGCTGGCAACCCAGGGTGTGATTAATCATATTGTGCCGGTGACAAGTGGCCGCGACTCTGCGCGGGGCTTAATTTTACTTGGTGGAATTAATAAGCACTTCGCCTGGGATAATGAGGCGATTCTGGCGCAGCTTGAGAGAATATCGGCCGCTGCGCCGGGGGTGGTGTGGCTGGTGTCCGACTCGCCGCGCACTCCTGCTGGATTGTTGGCGCAGGTCGAGGGGCTTGGTGCGGCGAATATCGAAACTATCGCGTATCAGCAGACCGGCCCTGGCTGGTTGCAAGCGAATTTAACGAAGGTTGGTCAAGCGTGGGTGACTTGCGATAGCGTGTCGATGGTTTACGAGAGCATCAGTTCCGGAGCCAATACCGGTCTATTGGCTTTGCCGCCACTACGAAAGTCGCGGGTTACCAAGAGTATGGCGCAGGTCTTGGCCACGGGGTTGGCCTCAGATGTTGCAACAGCTGATTTACATAATATGCTCCCGCCAGCAGCCTACCCGCTGTGGGAGGCAGATCGCGCGGCGGATTGGCTATTACAACTTGCCAGCAACGCGCAGCGTAAAGTTTAAGTTTTGGTCAAAACCAAGCATTTTGGGAAGAGTGAAAGTATGGCTGATAATCGTCCGCCCTTAAAAATTGTGCAGGTTTTGCCCGCATTGAACTCCGGCGGAGTTGAGCGCGGCACCGTTGAGCTGGCCAGGGAGTTGGTGCGCGGTGGTCACCAGTCGGTTGTTATTTCTGCCGGCGGGCGAATGGTCGAGGGACTTGTTGCTGAGGGTAGCGAGCATATTGAGATGCCTGTACACCGCAAATCGCTCATGTCGCTATTGCAGGTGAGGCCAATGCGCCGACTGTTGGTCGAGTTGCAAGCCGATATTGTCCACGTTCGGTCGCGCGCGCCTGCTTGGATTGTGTGGTTGGCGTGGCGAGGAATGAACCCAAAGACTCGCCCTCGGCTGGTTAGTACTTTTCACGGTATGTATTCGATTAATTTTTACAGTGCGGTGATGGCGCGTGCCGAACATGTGATCGCTATTTCTGATTGTGTTAAGAAATATATCCTCAGCAATTACCGCGTGCCGGAACAAAAAATCACCTTGATTCCGCGGGGCCTAGATCCAGCGGCATTTAATGTGGATGCCTGTACGCCGGAGTGGCGAAAGGAATTACTGACTGCTTATCCCGAGCTACGAGATAAACATGTAATTTTGATGCCGGGTCGCTTAAGTCGATGGAAAGGGCAAGAAGCTTTTCTGCAAATGATGGTTCGCTTAGTCAGTTTGCGAAAGGATTGTCACGGTGTTGTTGTCGGTGATGCTGAACCGGGAAAACAGCACTATTTTGAAGAGTTAATAGCCCAGCGCGACGCCTTAGGTTTGGCTGACAAAGTGACCTTTGTTGGTCACCGCAGTGATATTTCGGCATTTTATGCGTTCGCTTCAGTGACGTGTCATATGTCCAATAAGGAAGAGCCTTTTGGCCGTACAGTGCCAGAATCTTTGGCTACAGGCACGCCAGTCGTTGCCTTTGATCGCGGCGGTGCAAGTGAGTCACTTAATGCGGGTTTTCCACAGGGATTAGTGCCCGCAGATGATGTGGTGGCTTTTGCGGTTAGGGTTGATGATTTAATTGACGCCGACGCCGAAATAAAGCTTCCAGAGAGTTATTATCTGAGCAGTCAGTTGGCCAGTACCCTTGGTGTGTATCGGCGTTTAATAGACCAGCGTCAAGACGAGGTTAAATAATGAAAGTGCTACACGTGGATTACGATCGTCTGCGCAGTTACGGTGCCAACCGGATTAGCTGGGCGGAAAAAATGAAATACGGATTAATTCGCAATAATCATTATGTGCGCAGTTTTTCTGATCGTGATGTGGCTGCTTTTGAGGCGCCATTGGGGATTCGCGATCTAGGCAAAAAAGCGGCAAATAGGCGTTTTCTTGAGGTTGTTGAACACAATGACCCTGATCTGATTATTATCGGTCATAGCGATATTATTACCGTCGAAAGCTTGAAGCTGGTTCGCCAGCGTCGTCCAGAATGCGTATTAATTCACTGTAATTGCGATCCCTTGTTTGTGCCAAATAATAGCAAGAGAATTGCCGCGTTCGCGGGGGTGGTCGATGCGGTATTTGTCACTACGGGTTTGCGAGATTTGCGGCGCTATGCTGGTTTAGGGGCCCGCCTTTATTATATTCCGAACCCGGTTGAGCCGACGGTTGAAGTGTTAGATAACTCGTTAAAAACCGATTTGCCAATTGACCTATTGTTTTGTAGTAATGCGACTAAATTCACCAAGCGCTTAGAAATGGTGAAAGCCATTAAAGATGCTGTCGACGATGAAATGAATTTTAAAACCTACGGTAGTTTTGGCGAGGCTCCAGTGTGGGGGCGTGATTACGATAATGCATTAGCGAAAACCAAAATGGCGCTCAATTTGAATCGGCAAGAGGGTGATCATTGGTATACGTCTGATCGCATGTCGCAGCTCGGCGGTAACGGGGTCCTGCAATTCGCGCACAGCAGTGGCGGCTTTGATGAATATGTACCACCAGAAACCTTGGTGTATTTTGATGATCAGCAAGATTTGATCGCCAAGATTCGTGAGTTCCATAACGACGATGTTAAGCGTCAGGATTGGGCTGCGCGGGCGCGCAAATTTTTCCAAGAAGAATTAAATTCGACCCTGTATTCTCGTTACATTATTGAAGCGACAATGGTTCAGCCCTTTAGTCATGACTATGTTTGGGCGCGCAATATAAACCCGGATGGCAGTGATAAATCATGATTGTACTTTCAGCGAGTAAGCCGTTTGCGGCGGGGGGAAATAGGTGGTGTTATGTTGACCCTGCAGATGCAATGCGCTGTATCAAAGTACGCCGTCCAGATTTTAGTATTGAGGATCGACGGCGCCGAAAGGGCTTTCCCAAGAATCTAAAACCGCTGTCGAGCTTTGATGATAATCTCGACGAATTTAATGTGATGACGAATTTACAGCGACATTATGACGACAATATTTTTGCGCATATTAGTCGCTGCTACGGTTTTGTTGATACCGATATGGGCAAGGGTTTGAGCTCAGAGCTAATTCGCGATAGCGGCGGTGAGGTGTCGGTATCATTGAAGCAATACCTGTGGGAGGGTGACTATGACGAAGACTGTCGTAGCGCCGTTGACGAACTCTGCGAGCACTGGCTTAAGTTTCGCGTACCGTCGCGTGATTTGATTTTGCACAATGTTGTGGTGCAGCGCGAACTAAGCGCAGACGGCAGTGTGAAAATAAAGCGTTTGGTGGTGATTGATGGCGTTGGTAACGCCGGTTTATTCCCTGGCCATGTTATGCCGGGTTTTATGCAGTTTAAAAAAGCGCAGCGCAAGGTCGATAATCTACATTTTCGTATTGCTGATCTACTAAATGACAAGGCGCAGGGCAAGGGGCCGGGTATGCACGGCTTTTTATTTCATAGCGGTCAAGAATAGTGCGGTGTGTTCACGCCGAGTCTTGCTGAAATTTACTCTACACACCTAGCGGTTTTTTGGTTGCGTAATTTAAAAGCTTTGTAGCGACTTGCTGCCATTGCAGTTCGGTTTCGGCTCGGTGTTGAGCGCGCCGGCCCATTGCTTTTAGTTCTTCACTGTTGCTGAGCATTTTTTTGATGCTTAGGTAAATCTCTTTGTCGCTCTCGCCATCACAGAGTGTTCCTGTATGGCCGTCGATGACGGCATCGCCGGCGCCGCCAGCATGGCCGGCCAAGCTTGGCAAGCCGAGCATAGCAGCTTCGATATAGACAATGCCAAAGCCCTCAACAGAGTCGCCAACAGCGCGGCAGGGCATAACGAATAAGTCTGCCGTCTGCAGTAGCGCTGAGCGCTCACCGTCACTTACCCGCCCGCAGAATTTAACATTGTCTCTTACACCGAGCGCCATGGCGCTGGCGGTTAACTCGTCTTGAATGGGGCCGCTGCCTACGATGAGGTAGCTAAGCTTAGGGTGCTCCTCGAGTAACTTTGGTAAGGCCGCGATGATTTTGTCCTGACCCTTGCGCGCCTCTAGTCGCCCCACTGTGATTAATGTCGGGGTGTTTTGACCGCACCAGTCTTTAGCTGCCGCCAAATCATTAGCTGAGGGCTTTATTGGCTGAGTTACGCCGGGGTGAAGTACATGTACGCGGGATAAATCAGGTGCATAGGGTGTGGCTCTTTGGGCAGTGAATTCCGAATTGGCTAAAAGTAGCTCGGCGCGGGATAGGGTTTTAGTGATTCGCTGTTGTTTTTTGGGTTGGAGCTGGGCGGGAAACTCCATGCCATGTGCGATGCAGATACAGCAAATGTGTGGCAGTTTGTCAGTGTTCACCAGCTCAAGACTTTTCCAGCTGTCGCATATTAAGATACCGTGCTCTACTTCTGCAAGTTGAGATTGGAGTAATCGCGCTTTGCGATACCGCCGCAGGACTTTTGGGCCGCCGAGCCGTTCTACAGGAAATGCTAGGTTCTTATCAAATTCGGTTTGGCCATCTGCCGACGGTGCGTCACAGATAACGCGCACAGTATGGCCGAGCTGGTGTAAGGCACTCGCAAGCTCGTGCATGTAATTTTGGATGCCACCGGCGGCGGGAGGGTAGTTTTGTGTGCTGATAATGATGTTGTGGCTTGGCATTGGATAGCGGTCCAAATCAGGGGCTGGTGTGGGTGGTCAAGCAATGGCATTCGCTTGGTGGGCTTGCTGCGTTCTAATCTTGTTTAAATGTTACAATAATCGCCACATTACGGGCAGGGCAATGGTTCGGCCAACGCATGTGAATATAAACGGCAGCATGCGTTCATACAAGCTGTGCCGATTCCTCATTATTCAGTGTTCAGGGTAAGATTATTCGATATTGGGGTAAGTGGACTGTTAGGGCATGTTTTAATGTTGGTGGTTCAGAGGCGCGAATGATAGAGGGTTCCATGTCAAAAAATTGTACATGTTGGGTAATTAGTCTAAACCCAGCATCAGAGAATACACAGAAATTGATTGCCGATTTGGCGGCGCAAGGGCTAAATGCTGAGATATTTCCTGCCGTAGATGGCCGTGCGGGTATGCCCTCGCTAGAGGGGGATGAGCGGTTTCTGGATGATCTGGCAATGGTGCGGCATGGCAAGCATTTAACGGCAAGTGAGTTAGGATGTTATTTGTCCCATTTGCGTGCGGCTAAGCAGGCTTATGATGAGGGCTATCAGCATATTTGCTTGATGGAAGAGGATGTTGTCATTGAGCCATTATTTGGCGATGTCTATCGCTCGGTTCTGGATAAAGAGCTTGATATGGTTCGCATGATGTCGCTCCGAATTCGTAAGCGGGTAGTCTTAGATAAGCTTGTCGGCGAACATCGCTTGGTGCGTCCCGTGCGTGGCGGCCTTGGCGCTCAGGCTTATGTGCTCAACCGTGCTGGTATGAAAAAGTTATTTACATACGGCCAAAAAATATATGAGCCGATAGATAAAGTGATGGATCACTTTTTCCTGTTTGATTTGCAGGTATTTGCGGTTGAGCCGCATGTTGCGCATGAATTGGTACATGAGACCAGCGTGCAAAAGGCAGCAGATACCAATGACGAGACGCCACGCTTATGGCACCGTTTGGCATTTCATCCGGTGAAACTGTGGTTTAGTTTAAGGCGACACTTTTACCGTTTTTGTCACCGTGGTGATTTTAGCGGTGCGACGCTTCCAAGCAAAAAAGTCGGCAGAACAGAGCGGGTACATTAGTTCAACCACTTTGCTTGGAACCTAGCTTAAATCGCTGCCATGATTATGATCTTTTTGCGGTATTAAAATGAAGTATTTAATCACCGGCGGCGCCGGATTTATTGGCAGTGCGGTGGTTAGGCATATTTTGGCAGACACCGATGCTGCCGTGGTCAATGTCGATATACTCACCTATGCCGGTAATTTAGAGTCTATCCCTGTAGAGCTTCAAGGCGAGCGCTATGCGTTTGCCCAAATTAATATTTGCGATTTGGCAGCCTTGAATAAGGTCTTTGCCGAGCATCAACCTGATGTAGTAATGCATCTGGCCGCCGAGAGTCATGTCGACCGCTCTATTGATGCCCCTGGGGTCTTTATTCAAACGAATGTGGTTGGCACCTATACCATGTTGGAAGCCGCGCGGGCATATTGGCAGGACTTGAGTGGCGACAAAAAAGCGGGTTTTCGTTTTCACCACATCTCTACTGACGAAGTCTATGGCGACCTGCATGGCACCGCGGATCTGTTTACGGAAACCACGTCTTATGAGCCAAGTTCGCCTTATTCGGCCAGTAAAGCCAGTTCCGACCACTTAGTTAGGGCTTGGGGGCGCACTTTTGGTCTGCCGATAATTGTGACTAACTGCGCCAATAATTATGGTCCTTACCATTTCCCTGAAAAACTCATCCCTCATTGCATTCTCAGCGCCTTGCATGGCAAGCCGTTGCCAGTTTACGGCGATGGTAAGCAGATTCGTGACTGGCTTTATGTGGAGGATCACACTCGCGCTCTATTCAAAGTGGTGAGTGAGGGGAGGCTCGGTGAGACCTATAATATCGGTGGCTATAATGAAAAGCGCAATATTGAGGTGGTGGAAACCATCTGCGAATTGTTGGAAGAGCTGGCCCCGGAAAACGCCAACTCACGCGCGAATGGCAAAGGCTTTAAAGACCTCATTACCTTTGTAAAAGACCGCCCTGGTCATGATGTGCGCTACGCGATTGACGCCAGTAAAATTCGGCGCGAATTAGCTTGGGTGCCACAAGAGACGTTTGAAACGGGTATCCGCAAAACCGTGCAGTGGTATTTAGATAACCCGCTATGGTGGCAGCGTGTATTGTCAGGTGATTATAGGCTCAAGCGTTTTGGCTTAAAGGAAAATTCAGTTTAATTTCGCTTAAGAGATGCAAAGCTATATTCATAGTGAGCGGGGATAGCTAGGTGATATTGAGAGAGCTATGAATATTATTCAATCCAAGCTTCAAGACTGTTTTATCATTGAACCAAAAGTCTTTGTTGATCAGCGGGGCTTCTTTTTAGAAACCTTTCAGGCTGATCGTTACCGTGCCTTGGCGGGTATTGATTTGCCCTTTGTGCAGGACAATCATTCCCGCTCAGCCAAAGGCGTGCTGCGTGGCTTGCACTTCCAAAAAACCAAGCCCCAGGGCAAATTGGTACGGGTGGTCAGTGGTGAAGTATATGATGTTGCCGTGGATATCCGGCCAGGCTCGCCGAGTTTTGGTTTGTGGGAAGGTGTTATTCTCTCAGAAGAAAACAAGCGCCAGCTTTGGTTGCCGCCGGGTTTTGCTCACGGCTTTTTAGTGCTTAGTGACATTGCAGATTTTGAATACAAATGCACAGACTACTATGATCCAAGCGATGAGGGCTGTTTGATTTGGAATGATCCGGTCGTGGCGATTAGCTGGCCACATGACAATCCTACCTTGTCGGACAAAGATAGTAAGGCGCCGACCTTTGCCGAGTTGTTTGAGAAATGAGCGGGCAGCCAATCATACGAGAAGAGATGCACCTGCTGGTCACGGGCGCAAATGGCCAGTTGGGGCAATGCTTGGCAGATCAACTTGTGGCTCAGGTAATTCCTCACACCTTGTTGAGCCGTCAAGACGCCGATATCAACGATACCGTCGTGCTAGAAAGGATCATTGCCGACAAGGCTGTTACCGCGATTATCAACGCGGCCGCCTATACGGCAGTGGATAAGGCGGAGTCTGAGCCTGAATTGGCGCAGCGGGTAAATGTCGATGGGCCGGCTGCATTGGCTAAGCTCAGCGCCCGTTTTGATATTCCGTTACTGCATGTCTCGACGGATTATGTGTTCGACGGCAATCAACAAAGACCGTATGTTGAGACCGATGCAGCGGTGCCAGTGGGCGTATATGGCCAAACTAAACTCGACGGTGAATTGGCGATTCAGCGTCATGCAACTAAGTACATTATTCTGCGCACCGCTTGGGTATTTGGCGAATACGGTAATAACTTTCTTAAGACGATGCTGCGTTTAGGAAAAGAGCGCGACACATTAGGTGTCGTTGCCGACCAAATCGGCTGCCCGACCTACGCGGGTGATATTGCCAAGGCCTTGATTACGATCGCGCGACAGTTGCATGACGGTGACGGCGAGGATAATGCAAAGTACGGTGTATATCACTATGTAGGTGACGAAGCGGTAAGCTGGCATGGCTTTGCGGTGGCGATATTTGCAGAAGCCAATCGTATGGGGGTGCTAGCAAAAGTGCCGATAGTCAATGCGATCACTACTGAGGCTTATCCCGCCCCGGCTAAGCGACCGGGGGTTTCCGTGTTGAGTACAGCTAAAATTACGGAAGATTATGGTTTGGGTGCAAGCAAATGGCGGGTTGCACTACTTTGTATCCTAGTCAGTTGTCTGTGAACTGCTCCTGATTAGGCGTTTTCGGTCGGTTTTATAACGAATGCGAGTGGCTTGATTTTTCTCTGTTGCTGGGGTTCGCTTTCTTCAATTTTGTATGTGAGTATTGCTGATTACTAGCTCTATGTGGACTGTTGCGTAATGTAGGTCTTGTAATCTGAGGGATGGTGGGTGCCAAGGTTGGCTTTCGTTATGTATTTATAATGAGTTTGAATTAGTGGAAAGTCATTTTTAGTTGTTGTATTTACGGCGCTACGGAAGGGTTAAGAGGTTTTTGTGATTAAATTATATTACATGAAGGGCGGTAATAATTTTGGGGATATCCTTTCTAAAGATATTGTCGCCAAAGTGTCTGGGCAGGACGTAGTGCATGCGAAAGCTTACAGGGCGGATATTATTTCGACGGGAAGCCTTCTCGGTAAAGTTCAGAATACTAAGTTAAGGCGAGCTTTTTTTAGAATGTTAAAGCCGACTTATGTGTGGGGGACAGGAATTATTTCTGATGGGGGAAGCGTTTCCAAAAATAATCTTGTGATCTGTGCTTTGAGAGGTAGACTGTCGTTTGGGCGCTTTGACCTGAATTCCGATGTTGCGTTAGGTGACCCTGCGTTGTTATGTAGCAAGTTATTCCCCTACAAAAAAGATAAGAAAGCAGGGAAGTTTTTAGTGACACCTCACTTGCATGATAAAGAGTGCGAAGCTTGGATAGATAGGATTGAAAAGTTGTTAGGGGAGGAGGTCGAGGTTTGTAATTTGTCGCAGGACGTTGATTACATATTAGAAAAAATAGCAAATGCTAAAGGGGTGATTACCAGTGCTATGCATCCACTTATTGTGGCGCACAGCTACCGAACCCCTGTTGTTTGGGTGGATGTGGGAAGTGTTGTTATATTGGGTGGAAATTATAAGTTTGAAGATTATTATTCTGTATTAGATATTCCTTTGCAGAAAATAACAAAGGATGACTTGTTGGAAGGGATGGTAAGTAAAGAAAATATTGAAGATCAGCTAGAAAAATCTTATGTCGGATTAGAGCGTCTACGTTCTCTTCAAGATGGGTTGATTGCGAGTTTTCCAGATTCGTTGCGAAAAAAGTAGTTAGATATTTATTTTAAGAAAAATTTTAATGTAGCGCCTCAGTTATTTCGTGGCGCTGCGGGTGAGGTGGCGGGTAGCAGGCTGGCAACTGTCAAAGGATAAGTAACTTGGTTACGTTGTGTTGAATTTCAGGCGTGTAGGGTTTGAACGTATCAGGTTTCATTAATTATGGTCGTCAGCATGTCGTCTTTTGCTCCGTTTTTAAGTGAACCGCCTCATACTGTAGGCCGAGCAAAGGACTAATTGTAAAGCTCTACATAAGCACCTCTCTAGAGGCTGCCAGTCGGATAATAATATAAGCGTCTTATTGAAATGGCTGCGCGATTGGTTAATGTGGTTTTTCGTCCAGCTGTAACATCGATGCAAAGTCATGTCCTTCATTGGCGGTTAAATTAAGACTCATCGATAGATCGGGTGCGCTGGGTTGGAAAATTTCGGGGAAATTTGCTCAGATTGTAAAGGCAATTTCATTTCGTGGATTAATATTCATTCCGTATCATTTCGTAAGTAATGCGGCATTTTCCGCCCAATACCTACAGAAATCACTAGCAATCTGTATAATTGCACGCCTAATTTCTTCCTGATAAATGTGCTTAGACGATGGCTGTTATTACGGTCATTCTGCATTTATCCCTATCTATTTGAGTTTCATATGTTATTAGTTTCGAAAAGAGAAGACTGGCTGGGTAACGTCCGTGGCGACGTTTTGGCCGGTTTGGTGGTGGCGCTTGCGCTGATCCCTGAGGCGATCGCCTTTTCTATTATTGCTGGGGTCGACCCAAAGGTCGGCCTGTACGCGTCTTTCTGTATCGCCGTGGTCACCTCCTTAGTGGGTGGGCGACCAGGAATGATTTCGGCGGCAACCGGCGCTATGGCGCTGCTGATGGTAACCTTGGTAAAAGACCACGGTTTACAGTATTTGTTGGCGGCGACCCTCCTTACTGGCGGTCTGCAAATTGTCGCGGGCTATTTCAAACTCGGCCAATTAATGAGTTTTGTTTCGCGCTCAGTGGTGACGGGGTTTGTTAATGCCTTGGCGATATTGATTTTTATGGCCCAGCTGCCAGAGCTTACTAATGTTACTTGGCATGTTTATGCAATGACGGCGGCAGGTCTTGGCGTTATCTATTTGTTCCCTCTGTTGCCGGTGGTGGGTAAGGTAATCCCTTCGCCATTGGTGTGTATCTTGAGTTTGACTGCGTTCAGCATGTTGGTGGGCTTGGATATTCGTACCGTTGGTGACATGGGTGAGCTTCCCGATACCTTGCCATTGTTCCTATGGCCAGAAGTGCCCTTGAATATGGAAACACTGGCAATCATCTTCCCTTATTCGGCTGCGATGGCGATCGTGGGTTTGTTGGAATCGCTGATGACGGCGACGATTGTTGACGACCTAACGGATACCGGCAGCGACAAAAATCGCGAATGTAAGGGCCAGGGCATTGCCAATATCTTCTCAGGCTTATTAGGCGGTATGGCGGGTTGTGCAATGATCGGCCAGTCGGTGATTAATGTTAAGTCGGGCGGTCGTGGGCGTTTATCTACGATGGTAGCCGGCGTGATGCTGTTGACCATGGTGGTGTTCTTGAGTGACCTAGTGTCTATTATCCCAATGGCGGCCTTGGTTGCAGTGATGATTATGGTTTCCATCGGCACTTTTAATTGGGGTTCGGTGCGCAATATTAAATCGAATCCGCTGTCGAGCAATGTCGTGATGATTGCGACCGTAGCCGTAGTGGTATGGACGCATAACCTCGCGTTTGGTGTCTTTGTTGGGGTCTTGTTGGCGGCATTGTTCTTCGCCAACAAAGTTAGTCATTTTATGTATGTCGACAGCCAGTTAGATGAAGACACCGGCGCGCGCTACTATCGAGTGATTGGTCAGGTGTTCTTTAACTCAGCGGATAAGTTCGTCGCGTTTTTCGATTTTAAAGAAGCCAATGAGAAGGTGATTATTGATCTCAGTCGCGCCCATTTTTGGGATGTGTCTGCCGTTGCAGCACTGGATAAAGTCGTGCTGAAGTTTCGTCGTGAAGGTGCAGATGTTCAGCTAATTGGTTTGAATGACGCTACCGAGACCATCGTCGACCGTTTTGGGGTCCATGATAAGCCGGAAGAAATTGAAAAAGTTCTTGGAGGGCACTAATGAATAATAATTACATTTTGGGGTGCATTGACGGCGCAAGCCTGACAACCGCCGTGTGCGATTACGCGGCTTGGCTAGCAGGAAAAACCGGCGCGCCGGTAAAGCTTTTGCACAATATTGAGCATCGCCCGCAAGCCCCGCTCTCGGATCTCAGCGGTAGTCTTGGTCTTGGCAGCCAAGAAGAATTGCTTGAGGAGCTTATTAAAGTTGAACAGCATCGTAGCCGCCTATTGCTGGAAAAGGGCAAGTTGATGCTCGATGCCGCACGGCAGCGAGTAGAAGCTGGAGGCGTGGCCGACATTGAGGTTTGGCAGCGTAATGGCAGTCTGCAGGAAACGCTAATCGAGCAGGAGCAAGATATTCGTGTTCTTGTTATGGGAGTGCGTGGTGAAGAGCATCGAGACGGTCAGCTTGGTGCCCATCTTGAAACAGTAATCCGCTCGCTGCACAAGCCGGTGTTAGTCGTAAACAAGGCTTTTTCAACGCCGCAAAAAATCATGCTTGCTTACGATGGGCAAGAGGCTTCACGCAAGGCCTTGGAAATGGTGGTGTCGAGCCCGGCACTGCGCGATATCCCTTGCCATTTAGTGTATGTGGGTGACGATCAGGGCGCAGAAGCCATACTGGCTGAAGCGTCGACGAGTTTGGAGCGCGGCGCGGTTGCGCATCAGCTTGTACACTTGCCTAAAGGCCGCAGTGACGAACAGTTATGCCAATACCAAGCTGAACAAGGTATTGATTTAACGGTGATGGGCGCCTACAGCCACCATCCCTTGCGAGGCATGTTGCTGGGTAGTTTTACTGCGAAAATGCTACAGAAAACACAGCAGCCGTTATTGTTGCTACGTTAAGTAGGACGCGTCGCTACCTTCGGGTAGTGACGCTGCAGACGGTACTAGGATTAGTGGCTGGATCGCTATCTATTGAATCCAACCGGGTTTACGCTTTTCTAAAAATGCAGTAAGCCCTTCCTTGCCTTCAGCGGAGCCGCGGGTGTGGGCAATGCGTTGGCTGGTATCGGCAATCATCTCAGCATTAATTTCGCCATCGGCGACATCTAACACAAGGCGTTTGGCTTCGGCGACAGCTTGGGGGCCATTGCGAAGTAAGCCCTTGATCAGTTTTTCTACGCTAGCATCGAGCTCATCACTTTCAACTAACTCCGAAACCAATCCCAACTTAAATGCGGTATCCGCACTGATTACCTCGGCGGTGGTGAAGTAGCGGCGTGCTGCCCGCTGACCAATTGCGCGGACCACGTAGGGACCGATTGTCGCTGGCATTAAACCGACTTTTACCTCGCTGAGGCAAAATACGGATTCCGGCGTTGCGACCGCCATATCACAGCAGGCAACCAAACCAACACCGCCGCCGTAGGCTGGGCCTTGGACGCGCGCGATAGTGGGTTTGGGTAAATAGTTAAGAGTGCGCAGCATCTCTGCCAGCGTATTCGCGTCGCGAAGGTTTTCCTCGTAATTGTATCCAGCCATTCTGCGCATCCAGTTCAGGTCACCACCGGCGCAAAAGCTCTTACCGTTTGCGGCCAAGACGAGGATACGTACTGCAGGGTCCTCGCCGGCCTGCCTAAAAGCGCTGGTTAATGCTGCAATAATTGTGTCGTCGAAGGCATTATGAATGTCGGGTCGGTCCAGTGTGATGGTGGCAACGCCATTGCTCTGTAATTGGTATTGAATTGATTGCGCGTCAGTCATCAGGGCTTCCTGTTGGCAGTTGGAATATACGGGCTAATTATACGGATTTTTCGGCGATATAGCCGGTAGTAACGCGAATCTTACGCTAGGCTTATTCGAGTTTATAATTTTGTTCGCTGGAAATACCGCGTCAGGTGTTCGCCTGAGAATGCCTTGTCGATAGTTTAAATAGCAATGCATTGTGGCGAGCTGGTCGCTTGGCGTAAAAGCGCTACGAATGATGTTACTTTTGAGGGTGTGTGGGGTGTTTTGTTGTTCGGGAAATACGCTTGTTGATCCGTCTAGGGGGAGGGGGCATGATTGCAATGGTAACGGCTAACATAGATTCTTTGTAATTTAATTACAGAAACTCTATGTTTTGCCTGCTTATTTGTGCATAATATTTAACTAAGCTAATTAACTGTCGGTAAAGCTAGATTGCCTGCTCGTTAATGCCTATTCAGCGAGGAATAATAACGTGGTTCATGAAGTCATAAGCAAAGTTACACAAAGAGTGGTCGATCGTAGTGTCGATAGCCGTCGGGCATACTTAGAAAAAATTCGTCATGCCCATCGTCCTGGTGTGTCGCGCGCCCGCTTGTCTTGCGGTAATTTGGCGCATGGTTTCGCGGCATCCGATGCTCATGATAAGTCTGCCCTAGCCGTTGATCGCGCGGCAAACTTCGCTATTGTGTCTTCTTATAACGACATGCTGTCGGCTCATCAGCCCTTTCAAGATTATCCTGCGCAGATTAAAGAAGCCGCTCGGGCGATTGGCGCTGTGGCGCAGTTTGCTGGCGGCGTACCCGCAATGTGCGACGGTGTCACACAGGGCCGCGAGGGCATGGAGTTATCGCTATTTAGCCGCGATAACATTGCCATGGCAACGGGTGTTGCGCTTTCCCACGATATGTTTGACGGCGTTTTATGCCTGGGTGTTTGCGACAAAATAGTTCCAGGTTTGGCGATAGGCGCACTGGCCTTCGGACACTTGCCCTGCATATTTGTACCCGCCGGCCCGATGGAGTCAGGCCTGCCAAACGCTGAGAAAGCCCGTATTCGTCAGCTTTACGCTGAAGGTAAAGTTGGCCGCAAAGAATTGCTGAAGGCCGAAAGCGAGTCTTACCACAGTGCTGGCACCTGCACCTTTTATGGTACTGCCAATAGTAATCAAATGTTGATGGAAATAATGGGTATGCAGTTACCGGGCAGCTCTTTCATTAATCCAGGTACGGCTATGCGCGAGGCGATGACGCGCAAGTCTGTTGCGACCCTAAATCAATTGTCGCCGCTGTCGGCCGATTATATGCCCCTTGGCGAAATGATAGATGAAAAAAGTATTGTTAACGGCATTATTGGCTTGTTAGCGACAGGTGGTTCAACCAATCACACTATTCATTTGGTCGCTATCGCACGCGCTGCTGGTGTGATTATTAATTGGCAAGATATGGCTGAGCTCTCCGAGGTTGTGCCACTGTTGTGCCGGATTTACCCGAATGGTTTGGCGGATGTAAATCACTTCCAAGCCGCGGGCGGTATGCCGCTATTAATAAAAGAACTTTTGGATAATGGCTTGCTGCACAACGACGTGAATACGGTTGCTGGCAAGGGCGGCCTGCGCCGCTATTGTGATGAACCCTTCCTAAGTGAAAGTGGCGAATTAGTATGGCAGCAAGGTCCAACGACCAGTCTCGACTCGGACGTTATTGCTAACTGCGAGCAGCCCTTTAGCAAAGAAGGTGGGTTGCGGCTACTGCAGGGGAATCTCGGTCGCTCCGTTATAAAAATTTCAGCGGTAAAGCCCGAGTATCGCGTGATACAGGCACCGGCGATTATTTTTAACGATCAGGATGAGATTAAAGCGCGTTTCGATTCTGGTGAGCTTAATCGCGACTTTATTGCTGTTGTGCGCTTTCAAGGACCTAAAGCTAACGGTATGCCTGAGCTGCACAAGCTGACGCCATTGCTTGGTGTGCTGCAAGACCGCGGCTTTAAAGTTGCCCTTGTTACGGACGGTCGGATGTCCGGCGCGTCAGGGAAGGTGCCTGCGGCAATTCACTTAATCCCAGAAGCCCTTGATGGTGGGCCAATTGCACGTTTGCAAGATGGCGACATGATTGAGTTTGACGCCGAACGGAGTGTGTTGCGGGTGCTGGATTCAGCCGCGCTCGCGCGCGATCCAGCGCAGTACACTGGCGGCCATGAGCAGGGTATGGGCCGTGAGATGTTTGCTTGCTTTAGACGATCCGTTAGCGATGCGGAAAGTGGTGCCTCGGTAATCTAATTAAAGTAATGGCCCCGATTTAGTGGGGGAAATAAAAATTCAATTATTGGCTGTTTCTTGCGCGTTGGGGAATGGCCTTAGCTATATTAGGAAGCGGTATGACTGAGCCCTTTGATATTGTCATTTTTGGCGGTGCTGGCGACCTTGCGTTTCGCAAGATCATTCCCGCACTCTATCGCAGTTATTGCGAGGAAAAATTACCGGCAAGCTCGAGAGTAATAGCCTGTTGTCGAAATGAGCAGGAGAAGTCTGCATATCTTCCAAATGTCGACAAAGCCTTGCAAGAACATTTGGCGGAGGGTGAATACAAGGCAGAAGCTGCGACAGCTTTCGCCGAACACGTATACCCAGTTGACCTTGATATTGCCGAGTCGGGCGAGCGTTGGCAGGCAATCGCTGATTTACTCAACGAATACAGTCAGCGTGTGCGAGTTTATTACCTTGCGATCCCGCCAGCGATATTCGGCGTTTGTTGCCAGCATTTATCCAAATACAATTTGGTCAACGAAAACAGCCGAGTGGTGGTTGAAAAACCCTTGGGCTATAACGCTGCAAGCGCCAATGCGATAAATGAGGAAATTGCCCGTTATTTTGATGAATCGGCGATTTATCGGATTGATCATTACCTAGGCAAAGAAACCGTTCAGAATCTAATGGCGCTGCGTTTTACCAACGTCATCTTTGAGCAGTTGTGGGATGCGAAATCCATTGATCATGTGCAAATTAGTATTTCTGAAACTGTTGGTTTAGAAGGCCGTGCAGGCTTTTATAACGAAGCTGGTGCGCTGCGCGATATGGTGCAGAATCATCTTTTGCAGCTGTTGTGCTTGGTGGCGATGGAGTCACCGCACAAGATGAATGCCAACAGCATTCGCGCTGAGAAGGTGAAAGTGCTGGAATCATTGCGGCCGATGAGTGGCGACGAAGTAAAGCGTCATACCGTGAGAGGTCAGTATGTCGCCGGCAATCACAAAGGAAGCTTGGTTCCCGGTTACCTTGAAGAGTTGGATGAAGCGCAAAGCAATACTGAAACCTTTGTAGCCCTGCGTGCTTACATTGATAACTGGCGCTGGGCGCGAGTGCCGTTTTATTTACGGACCGGCAAGCGCATGAAACAGCGTTGCGCGGAAATCGTTATTCAATATAAAGAAGTGTCCCACCGAGTCTACGATCGTGACGCTGGGAACTTGGCTCCAAACCGCTTAGTAATTCGTTTGCAGCCTGAAGAAAGTATTCAGTTAACGATGATGGCCAAAGATCTCGATACTTTGGATATGCGTCTGCAGCCGGCAAACTTAAATTTGAATTTTTCAGACACGTATAAGCAATTTAAAAGCGATGCCTATAAGCGTTTAATTCTCGACGCCGTATCTGCCAACTCCAGCCTGTTTATTCATCGTGATGAGGTGGCACATGCGTGGGCGTGGATCGATCCCATTATTGATGCGTGGCAAACCGGTGGGCAGGAGCCGCATTTATACCGCGCGGGAACCTGGGGGCCTGAGGAATCTGATGAGTTATTGGCCGAGGACGGTTTTAAATGGTTTAACGCTGGGGAGCAGCGCTAATGTCACCGACAGAAATCTTTTTTGAGAATCGAGTCGATTTGGTGGCGGCGCTGGTTGATCAAATTAGCAAGCTGTTAAGCGATGCCATTGCTGAGCGTGGGCAGGCGAGTTTTTTGGTTTCCGGCGGAAGCAGTCCGCTCGCGGTATATGAGGCGCTTGCTGAGCGCGAGCTCGATTGGTCTAAGGTTGTTGTCGCCCTTGTTGACGAGCGATGGGTCTCGCTCGATCACGCAGCAAGCAACGAGGCTTTTATTCGTCGGCATCTTTTGCGCGCTCGTGCAGCGGCCGCCAAATTTATCGCGATGAAAACCGATGAGCCCTCGGCCGCGTTGGGGCTCGCCAATTGTGAAGCGCGCTATGCGGATCTGCCGGGTCATGCTGATGTGTGCTTGTTAGGGATGGGGAGTGACGGCCATACCGCGTCTTTGTTCCCCAACGCTGTGGGTTTAGATGTGGCGATGTCGCTTGCGACAGCGGCACGTTGCGCGGCGATTCAAGCGCACCCAAGCGAGGTGACGGGGTCGCATACTGAGCGCATGACCTTAACGCAGTATTACCTAACTCAGGCACGGAAACGCATTTTACTTATTACCGGCGCTGACAAGCGCGACGTTTACAGTGCAGCAAAAACGAGTCAAGACTTTGGTGCTACACCAGTAAGCGCAATGTTGCAGGCAGAGCTGGACGTCTACTGGGCTCCTTGAAGTAGTCGCAATCCTTACCTGCGGTACTTTAGCTTTAAGCGTATTTAGGAATAACGCTTTATTTTCAAAACAATATATAGGGAAACAATAATGCGAAATTTAGATGAAATAATGACCATGTGCCCGGTGATTCCTGTCATTGTCATTGACCGAGCGGAAGACGCGGTACCCTTGGCGACAGCGCTTTATAACGGTGGCCTTAAAGTGCTTGAGGTAACTCTGAGAACTGAATTTGGTCTGGGTGCTATTAGCGCGATAAGCAAGGCATTGCCGGGTGCGGTAGTGGGTGCTGGGACGGTCATTACCGCCGAAGATGTGCGCAACGCAAAGGCAGCCGGTGCAGAATTTTTGGTAAGCCCTGGTTGCACGCCATCGTTGCTCGACGCAGCACAGGCTGAACAAATTCCCTTGTTGCCGGGTGTAAATAGCCCAAGCGAGGCGATGTTGCTGCTTGAGCGCGGCCAGCGTCACCTTAAGTTTTTCCCCGCCGAAGCGGCTGGCGGTGTGCCAATGTTAAAGTCAATACTCGGGCCCTTACCGCAGTTGCTGTTTTGTCCAACAGGCGGCGTAAATCCTGGCAATGCGATGGACTATTTAAGTCTGCCGAGCGTTGCGTGTGTGGGCGGAACGTGGATGTTGGATAAGGCCGCTATTGCCGCCGGCGACTGGCAAGAAATTGAGCGTTTATCGCGTTTGGCGGCGGACTTGGCGGTAAGCTAAGTTAGTTTTTGGTCGTTTTCGAGTTCTTGCCTTCTGGCGGGAGCTCGAGTTTGGTGCCATCGAGGCTGTGTTTAACTTTCTTAAGTTGAGCTTCAATCGTTGGCCCTTGCGCCAGCGCCAGCGCGGTGGCAATGATATCGATGATGGTCAGGATCATAATTCTGGTGGTCATCGGTACGTAAATCGTAGTGTCCTCAAGTTCATCACCCGACGTAATAGTGATATCGGCCAATTCAGCTAAGGGCGATTCTGGGTTGGTAATCACGATTAGTGTGGCCTGACTTTGCTTTACCAGTTCCGCGATTTCGATCATCGCCGAGGTCCGGCCGGTGACGGAAAATACTAAAAAGCAGTCTTTCGGGTTGGCGCCTGCGGCAGCCATGCGCATCATTAAGTGATCGTCGTAGGCAACCGTTGGAATGCCTAGGCGAAACAATTTGTGTTGTGCGTCTTGGGCGATGGCTGCAGCGCCACCCATGCCCGCAATAATGATCTGCCTCGCCTGGCTCATGGCCTTCACTGCCGCATCTACCGTGTGCACGTCGAGATGGCTGCGTAAATACTCTAATGCCGCTTGGTTAGCATTGATTCGCTTTTCAATAACCGTATGCGCTGAGTCTCCTTTGGATACCGATTCACTTATAAAGCTCGCTCGGTGTGCTAGAGCGGTCGCAAGTTGGACCTTGAATTCTGGGAAACTGTTGCACCCTAAGCTGCGGCAAAAGCGCGACACCATGGGGTCGCTGACGCCAGCACGCCGGGCAAGTTCAGCGGTTGGCATGTTAACCGCTTCATCTGGCGCGGCCAAAATCTCATCTGCAAGCTTGGCCTCAGCCTTGCTGAGCTGATCGCGCTGAACTTTGATTAGGTGCAGGATGTTCATTATCTGTATTCCGTTCTATGGCGGTCATTCGCCGCGACGATATTTTGGGGCCAAGCAGCGCAGCATTACCCGAAACTCCCATACTTTCAACAAGCTGGTGATATTCACGCCAAATTTCCAGGGGCACGCGGAGTATGTCTTGTAATTTTATTACATAATACTGTTTTAAGTATCTTTATAAAGTGCTATCTTGTAATTAAATAACACAACCATAGTAAGCAAGGGTAATGGCTATGAAGATTCGCGCTGCAATCAACGGATATGGCCGCATAGGTCGCAATATTCTCAGAGCGCTATATGAGTCGGGTTACAGTGACTCTATAGAGCTAATAGCAATTAATGACTTGGCTGATAACGCCATGAATGCCCACCTAACGCGATACGACTCAGTGCATGGTCGTTTCTCGGGCACTGTCGAAACTGAAGATAATGCCTTGATAGTGAATGGTGATCGGATTCGCACCTTCGCAGAACGGAATCCTGCGGATTTACCCTGGGCAGAATTGGGGATCGACGTGGTGTTTGAATGCACCGGTTTATTCACCTCTCGCGATAAAGCCTCGGCGCATTTAACGGCTGGTGCGAGCAAAGTGATTGTCTCTGCGCCGGGTAGTGGTGTCGATGCAACGGTGGTATTTGGTGTGAATCAACAAGTGCTGAATGAGCACAGCCAAGTCATTTCCAACGCATCCTGTACAACAAATTGTCTCGCTCCAGTTGCCAAAGTGCTAAACGATGGTCTTGGCATTGAGCAGGGATCAATGACGACTATTCATGCCTTTACAAATGATCAAAATCTACATGACGTTTATCACAGTGATGTCTATCGGGCTCGCGCAGCGGGTCAGTCGATGATTCCGTCAAAGACCGGTGCAGCGCAAGCGGTCGGTCTGGTGCTACCTGAGTTAGCAGGTAAATTAGATGGTATGGCGGTACGGGTGCCCACCATTAATGTGTCATTAGTTGATTTTAACTTTTTGGCAAGCCGCGACACGTCGGTGGCAGAAATAAATAGTCTTATCAAAGCGGCGGCAGACGGCCCGATGAGCGGTATCTTGGTTTACAACGAAGAGCCATTGGTGTCGATCGACTTTAATCACCAGCCAGCATCGTCAATATTCGACGCTGCGCAAACTAAAGTAAATGGTCGCATGGTGAAGGTCATGGCATGGTACGACAATGAGTGGGGCTTCTCTAACAGAATGCTCGATAATTGCTTGGCGCTTATGGCTGCCGCAAAACCCGCCGCAAATGGCGCAGGAAGTCACGCCGCATGATTCGTCGTACAAAGATTGTTGCCACCTTAGGGCCCGCCACTGACGGCGAGGGTGTACTCGAAAAATTGGTGCTCGCTGGCGCTAATGTCGTTCGCCTTAATTTCTCCCACGGCTGCGCCGACGACCATCGCCGTCGCGCCGAAGAAGTGCGCGCACTTGCTAAAAAGCACCGGCGCAGTGTTGCTGTTCTCGGCGATTTACAGGGGCCAAAAGTGCGCATCGCGCGTTTTGCCGATGGCCCAGTTGAGCTCGAAAACGGACATATCTTTTGCCTGGATGCGAGTCTGCCAAGTGATGGAGGCAGCGTCGAAGCCGTTGGCCTGGACTATACCAGTCTCCCTGATGAGGTTTCGATCGGTGATCGTTTACTGTTGGATGATGGCCGCTTAGTTTTAGAAGTTGAAGATAAAATTGCTTCTAAAATTGTTACTCGGGTCGTTGTCGGTGGCACCTTGTCGAACAACAAAGGGATTAATCTTGAGGGTGGTGGTCTAGCAGCAAGCGCACTTACTGAAAAAGATTTTGCCGACATACTTCTTGCCGCTGAAATAGACGTGGATTATCTTGCGGTATCGTTTGTACGTAGCCCTGACGACTTGCATCGCGCGCGCAAAGCACTTGTTGAGGCCGGTGGTAATGCCGGTATTGTTAGTAAAATTGAGCGCGCCGAGGCCGTTCAGGATCACGACTTATTGGACGACATCATTCGCGCCTCGGATGTAGTGATGGTTGCCCGTGGTGATCTCGGTGTTGAGATTGGTGATGCGGCATTGATTGGCGTGCAAAAGCATTTAATTAGCCGTAGTCGCGCGCTACAAAAAGTGGTGATCACCGCGACGCAGATGATGGAAAGCATGGTAGACAGTCCACTGCCAACCCGTGCTGAAGTGTTCGATGTTGCCAACGCCGTTCTCGATGGCACGGATGCCGTTATGCTTTCTGGTGAGACTGCCGCCGGGCGTTTTCCTGTTGAGGCGGTTGCCGCGATGGATCGTGTTATTCGCGGCGCAGAAAAACACCCTGATGCCCGCATGTCGTCTCACCGTCTTAATGAGAATTTTGTAGCCGCAGATGAATCGGTTGCGATGGCAGCGATGTATGTTGCCAACCACATGCAGGGGGTGGCTGCGATTATCAGCTTGACGGAAACCGGTAATACGCCATTGCTAATGAGCCGGATTTGTTCCGATACGCCGGTGTTTGCTTTTACGCCGAATGCAAAAACGGAAAGCCGCGTCGCCTTGTATCGTAATGTGATGCCGATAAGCTACCAGATTGCTGATGTGCCAGCGGAGAAAATGAACGAGAGCGTGGTTGCTGAATTGCAACGACGGGAATTTGTTGCCGAAGGCGATTGGGTGATTCTTTCAAAAGGAGATTACAACAACGTTCATGGCGGTACTAATACGCTTAAAATAGTGACTGTTGGTGGCCGTTTAGGGTAGTAAATTTTGTTCTGTTAGTAGTACCTTCCCAGGCTTTAAATCGCGCTTATAGCGCGATTTTTTTTGCATGAATTTATTGTGGAAATCGACGTGACTGCCCGCAAAAATTTAAAACTCAGGCATTTTACGCTGGTAGTTTCCTTCGAAAAATAAAGGTGATGTTATCAGCATGTCGGCCGTTGCCGTATTGCAGGCTACGGGTAAATTCCATACTGAGCACAGTCGTAGTAATGCCTTAACGTCAGGGTCGTGGGGTGCGGGATTAAGTGGGTCCCAAAAAAAGATCAAACAATCTAGCTCTCCCTCCGCGATTAAGGCGCCGATCTGTTGGTCGCCACCAAGCGGTCCACTTTGGAACCGTTTTACCTCAAGGGTTAATGCTTTTTGAAGCAGGCCACCCGTTGTTCCAGTGGCGACGAGTCGGTGTTTTTGGAGTTCGGCTTTGTGTTCGATAGCCCAGCGAATTAGCTCAGATTTTTTGTGATCATGGGCAACTAGTGCAAGAGTTTTTGTCATGCTTGGCCTCAGTTATGTTATTGGTTTTAAATTCTTCAGTGTGGTAAATAGCTAGTTAATATTATCATGCACCTTTAGCTTGAGGGTTGAAATTAACAATAATAGTGGGAATAAAAATCATTTTTTTTGAAGTACTGATATAAAAAAACCGCGAACCTAATTCGCGGTTTAATCTTTGATAATAATTTTGGGTTATCAGTTGCTGTGGCTGGTGTTCAGGGCAGAGAAGCGCACTTCAAAGTTGCCACCGCTGTTTTTGTCGGCCTGGGCGTAATTACCCGCCTTAAAATAGTAGGCATGATTGTTCCAGTCTGAGCTCATGCTACCGGAACCGAAGGTAACAGATTCGGTTACCGTCGTACCATTGTAGGTGACTGCTATCGTCATGGTGCCGTCGTCGAGCGTAATGACATAACTCCACTCATCGGTTCCCGGGATTAGGCCGAAATCAATGCTAAAGGGATTGCCGCTAGTGGGGTTCGCATTAACAATGGCGCGAATGTCCTTGGTGGGGCCGTCCCATTGCAGTTTGAGAAGCGCCTTGTCAGAATTTTTAGCGTGTATTTGTCCGACAACCGTTTGCGGATCTGCCGCGTAGTAATCGACGACTTTTAGAGTGCCGGAAAGAACATGAGTACCGCTCGGTGACCAATTCGCCGCGCCATCACCTTCGCAGGGGCTCCAGTCGTACAATTCACGTAACTCACTGCGCACATAACTTGATGAAATTGTAGACGCGCCACCGCTAAGTGGTGTTTCGAAAACCATTGTGCCATCGGAGCTAGTATAAAAATAATTACTGTCTTCGTAGCCATCATCTAATGGGTCGCCAGTGAAGCCTGAAACATTGCAATTTTCACCTGGGAGAATCTCTGCGGTGGAAGACCCGCCGCTACCAAAGTAGCTAGTCTTGCTTACGGGTAGCGTTAGCTTCCATTGGCTGAGATCAAAGTTCCCTGAGGGCGGGACTGTTGGGCTGCCCCCGGTGCGATCATCGTCCTTAGTTACACTAGATGCAGGATAGCTTGCAAATGTATCGTTCCTATCTGGCGTAGTGGGAAGGCTCTGTTGTTGGGCTTGCATGCAAGCTGTACTTACAAAGAGTAAGAATGTCGTTGTGAAGCCTTTTTCGAAATACTTCTTTTTCATGGTATGCCTAATGACGGTTGAGCGATGAACTATTGTTACAAATTGACTTGTCAAAATTTCAGATTCGTCTGCCATGAAATAACTACGTATATAGGAATTATTAGCACGGCTAGGTAGCGGTTGATCTAAATTATCTGAAATTTTGGTGCTCAGGTTTGTGGCGGAGCTTAATTACTAGGCTGGCATTTATTGCTCAGTATTGTCCGTTTCTTGATATTAGATTACATAAAAAAGCGTGGCTATGAAGTAAAAAAATCTAAGAAATAAATTTCACTTGTTTTTATGGGTAATGTTAGAAATCTTCAACTACCCTTTTTTAAGGCGAGGCAAGCGGCAGGTTTAAGGCAGTTTTCCCTTTTAATATCAGAAAGATATAAGCGCGATCTGCTATGTTTATTTTCGCTCCAACCCAGAAATTGGTCAGATCAATTTCTGGGTTATTGCACCGTTTCGGGGCTGTTATTTAATGTTGCCGTTGATCAATTTAGTATGCCGAGATGGGTGTTCTGGTTCGATTTTTGTCGCCTACTGCTGATTTCGAACGCGTAATTTTTATTTATCTTATTGTTTAATAACGATTATTTGTTTTGTTGTGGAGGTTTGTAAGATTTGTAGCGTAGTGTCCGGGTTAATGTCAGATTGATTGGTTGACCTAAATATCTGACTTAAGTATAGTCTTTCGCGATGAAGATAATCATAAGAGTGGAGATTTCATAATGACTACACCGTCAAGTAATCAGTTTTTAAAGTCGGAGGCTCGTGGGGCTGCTGTATTTAAGCTGCGGCCGTTAGCTGTTTGTATTAAAGCGATTCTCTTTGCGAGTGTGGCGAATCCTTTTGCATCTGGAATAGCGAATGCGCAGGGCGCTTCGGCAAAAGTTGTAGAGGAGGTTGTTGTAGTTGGTACGCGTAAAGTTATTCAAGACCAGATCGGAATAAAGCGTGACGCAACATCTATCGTTGAAGGTTTGTCTGCTTCAGAAATTGGTCAGCTTCCGGCGCTATCTATTGGTGAGGCACTTGAGTCAATTACCGGTGCAGCATCTCACCGGGAAAATGGCGGTGCGACTGAAATATCTATTCGTGGCTTAGGCCCCTATCTTAGTGCCACAACGTTTAATGGTCGTGAAGCGACCAATGGTAGTGGCGACCGCTCGGTTAACTTCTCCCAGTTTCCCTCCGAATTAATGAGCAAAATTGCGATTCACAAAACTCAGGACGCGAGTATTGTCGAGGGTGGCGTTGCCGGTGTCATTGCCCTGGAAACCTTGAAGCCGCTGAGTTACGACAAGCGCCGTTTTCAGATCGATACCAAGTTTAATTACAATCCTGACGAGGCGAATGTCGATAACTCCCTACAAAATGAGTTGGGCTTTCGCGGTACGGCAAGCTACCTGGATCAGTTTGAGTTTGAAAATGGCGCTGCACTGGGTTGGTCTATTGGCGTGCAGCAGAGCTCGATGACTCAGTCAGAGGCGGAATATCGCAGCTCTAGCCCTACCGGGAGCTCACTATTTGCCTGTCTTAATGATCCAAGCAATACCAATGAGGGATTTTACCGTAGCTCTGAGGGTGATTGTGAAGACCAAGTAAGTGGCTCGAGTAACCAAGGTTATAACACGGAAATAGACCCAAACACAGGCAAAGCATATAGCGATGGAACGCCCTACGCGTGGACTGGCAGTAGTCGCAGTTTTCGTCAGAACGAGACTTCTGAAGAGCGCGACGCCTATTTCCTAGCATTGCAGTTTCAGCCTAATGACGCTTGGGATATTAATTTAGATGTCGAGGTTTCTGAGCGCCTTCAGGCTGAGGAGCGTCATGACCTTATATTCGAGCAGAAGCGTGCGACGCCCGGTGTTACCGGCCCGAGTTTGGTGACTAGCGATACCGGTGCCATTCAGCACTGGGAGGGTAACTCACGAGTTGATTCGCAGGGTGAAAGCTATTCGCGTGAAGAAGATTATAAGGGTGGTGGGATTAATATTGCGCACACGGTGACCGATCGTCTGCGCGTCGAGTTTGATGCTTCGTATTCCAAGACAACCCGCGAAGAATTGCAAATGAGTATTCGTAGTCAGGGTGATCGTGTGCCCGTTACGTGGACTATGGGCTCTAATATTCCTACCTTCACTGTCCAGGATTATGATGTTACGGATCATGATAATTTTGATGGAAATTTTCGCGCTCGAGTCGATCGCGAAAATGTCGTCGAGAATGTGGCGAAGGCATTGCGTTTAGATTTCGATTACGCATTAGATAACGATTTCTTTCCCGCTGTAAAAGGCGGTGTTAGGTCGTCCTCCCTGACGTATCTGCGTTTAGGCGGCAATCAGGGTAACGGTTCCCGTACAGAGTACGGCGGCAGTGTCAGTGGCGATACGGTTCTTAGTAACGGTTTATCGATTATTGATAGCTGCGCCATTTCTTTCCCAGAGTCCGATTTTCTCGAGTCGATGAACGGCGGAAACCTAATTACCAATGTTGATGCCAATGGTGACGCAATTGCGCAGGGCACGGGCAGCAGCTACGCCGCGTTTGATAACAAATGTATTGCTAATGCCTTGGCTGAAATTGACGGTGAATCTCTTGCGTATCCGAGCGTAACTGAGCAAAGCGCTGGCACCATTGATGTGACTGAAGATACCTTTGCGGCATACGTTATGGCTGACTACGAAACCAATTTTCTGGGCCGCGGATTGCACGGGAATTTTGGCTTGCGAGTGGTGAGAACTGAGGTGACTTCGGTAGGCTATCGTGAGGCATATGAGGTAATTACTGATCCAGACGACGGAGAGGGTTTGCGTCTTGAGCCGGTTAATGGCGAGGTGGAGCGTATTAGTAGTGGCGCGAGCTATACCAAATTTTTACCGAGTGTGAACTTTGTCTGGGATTATGATGATGACGTTATTATTCGCGGCGGTATCTTCCGTGGTATGTCGCGCGCCAATCCAAGTGACATGGGCTACAGCAGAACCTTCGACACAGATGATACAGGTACACCAACGTCAGTCGCTGATTTGGTTACTGGGGTTAACGGGTCAGGTAATCCAGATAGCGAACCATTGACTTCTTGGAACGTTGATCTGTCGTTAGAGTGGTACCCAAATGAGGATACTATCTTGTCTGCTGGTTTGTACTACAAGAAATTTATTGGTGGATTTGAGCAGCAAACAGTAATCGAAAATTTTGTGGTGAATGGTGAAAATATCGCATTGCCAATCACCAATTCGGTTACTACTGACGACACCAGTAACTTATACGGTATTGAGTTTACGGGATCCTATCGCTGGGACAACGGCATCGGTGTTAAAAGTGGCTACAACTACTCAGATACGGATTTTGAGTTTGAAGACAGTCTTTACGGTGACACCTACACCACCGACGTAAATGGTGTTCGTACCCAGGAAACTATTGGCATTGTCGCTCCAGCGAGCATCCCCGGATTCTCTAAGCATGTGTTCTCTGGTCAGGTTTATTACCAGATTGGCGGCTTTGATGTGGCGGCGATCTATAAGTACCGCAGCATGTATTTTCAGCCCTATACAAGCAATGGCACTCGCCTTCGCTATGTAGACGAGGCTGGTGTTTGGGAAGCGCGGGCCTCGTATAAGGTGTCTGATAACGTCACTGTTAAGTTTGAGGCAATAAATTTGTTTAGTGAGCCTAAGAAACAGTATTACTTTACTGAAGATAATTTAGGTGAAGTTAATGATTACGGTCCTCGTATGTTTGCGGGTGTAACGCTTAAATTTTAATTAGGCAGTGATATGGCGGGCCACTGTGTCCGCCATATTTTATTCTTCGACACATAAGAAAATTGTTCGCTTTCTGAGAGCGCGGTTCATGAGCAAATTTAAACTCTTTTTTGTATTTGCATTCTATTTCCTGTGTGCAGGATGTTCGGGAAATAATGTTGAAATTCTTGTGTCTAACAAGGATCAATTGCAGAGTGCTATATCTACCGCCGAAGCTGGGCAAACTATTTCAATGCGTAATGGTGTATGGCGCGACATTGAAATTGTCTTTCAAGCACGGGGTAGTGAAGATGGCGTTATAACCCTAAAGGCTGAAACTCCCGGAAAAGTGATTATTAGTGGTCGTTCTAATCTTGTGCTCACTGGCGAGTACTTGCAGGTGCAAGGTTTAGTCTTCAAAGATGGCTATTCACCAACCGGGAGTGTTATCAGCTTTCAGAAAGATTCAAAAAATCTCGCTTACCATTCCCGTGTTACAGGAGTGGTAATTGATAGTTTTAATAAGCCAGACCGCTTTGAGTCTGATAGCTGGGTTATGCTATTTGGCCAACATAATAGATTTGATCATAATCATCTTGTTGGAAAAATGAACAAAGGCGTAACCTTCGCTGTTCGCTTGAACGATGAAAAAAGTCAGCAGAATTTCCATCGCATCGATCACAATTACTTCGGTCCGCGACCCGTTCTCGGGTCCAATGGCGGCGAGACCTTGCGTATTGGTACGAGCCATTATTCTCTGTCTGATTCAAATACGATCGTAGAGAATAATATTTTTGACCGATGCAACGGTGAAGTTGAAATTGTATCGATAAAATCCGGTAGTAACATCATCCGCAATAACTTGTTCTTGGAGTCTGCTGGCACACTTACGCTGCGACATGGCAATGGCAATATTGTTGAGGGCAATGCGTTTATCGGTAACGGCAAGGATCATACCGGTGGTATTCGGGTAATAAATGCCGACCATCAAATTCGTAATAATTACTTGGAAAACCTTACCGGAACACGGTTTGGTGGTGGATTTGTGGTGATGAATGGCGTACCGAACTCGCCAATCAATCGTTATCATCCGGTTAAAAATGTCATTGTCGAAAATAATACTCTTGTTAATGTCGATAATATCTTATTGGCCGCGGGTGCTGATTCTGAGCGCAGTCAGGCGCCGGAAAGTACCTTGTTTCGTAGTAACCTTTTTGTCGCGACGCGTGGAGATACCCTAGGGGTGACCGCATTCGATGATATTAGTGGTATTGAATTTAGTGGTAATGGATTAAGTGGTAAGGCCTTGGCGATTGATTTGGGTACTGAACCTGCCGAAACGATTCGCCGAGGCGATCTGATAGCAGATAAAGGGGGTGAGGTCGGCAGTAGTATTACTCGGATTTTGGATCCCGCTGAGGTCGGTGTTGATTGGTACCCTAAGGGTGATTTGCGGGCCAGATTGGATCAGGGCCGAGAGCAAAGCGTATCTTTAGGTTATCAGTCTCTTGAACATGCAGTCGCAGGAGCTGCGCCAGGCGATATTTTGACGCTGTTGCCGGGCGAGTACACTGTGAATCGAGTGCTCGAGCTGGCATCGCCCCTTGCCATCGTTGGTGCCGGAAAAGGCGAAACCGTTATAAGGTTTACCCGCAACGCCCTATTTGAAATTCAGGACGGCGGCAGTTTACGTTTGGCCGCCCTGACCATTGACGGTTCGGCCAGTGACGATTCTGCCGGTAATACTGTTGTTCGCACCTCGCGTTTCGGCATGTTGAATAACTACCGCCTGCTACTTGATGGTGTAAATGTTAAAAATTTAGACGTCAATCATTCCTATAGCTTTCTCCGGGCGGCCAAATCGACCATGGCGGATGAGATACGCATTCGCAATAGTGAGTTCAGTAATGTTAGTGGCGACGTTCTGCGCTTAGATAGCGAGCAGGATGACCTGGGGATCTTTAATGCTGATTATTTGACGATAGAGAATACCTCTATGCGTTCAATTGGTGGCCGAATAGCCGCGGTCTATCGCGGTGGCACTGACGAAAGTACCTTTGGCCCCCATGTATCGATATCAGCTAGCCAATTTGAAGGGGTTGGTCTCAGTAAGCGTAATGAGGCGCGCGCGGCATTGACTCTCCATGGTGTGCAGCTGCTTTCCTTGGAAAATAATAAATTTGTAGAGACTGGCGGTATTGCAATAAGTGCGAGTGTCGGTGAGCCGGTATATCGCTTATACAATAACAAGTTTGGGAAAATTGTGCCGGTGGTGAGCTATAAGGGCGAACCGGTAGATGCGAAGGAGTATTTAGTTGGTGAGTAATATTTTAAGGTCAATTCTACTGGGCGCGCTCGTGTTGTCATCTGCACAATTGTGGGCGACAGCACCGACATCTGGCTTACTGCTTAATTCAGTCGAGGCTAAGGGTATATCGCAACAAGTCGCTGAACTGCCGTTGTTGGCCAAGAGCGTTGAAGCGATGGCGGAGGGGCTGAATGCCTTTATGTCTATCGATATGGACGTGCCTGTGCCTCGGGATGCTGGCGGCGGTTACACCCATGAACGCCACAAAAAGAATGGGCAGGCGATTTACGAGGCGGCAACGCTTTATCAGGTGACCGGCGAGCAGCGGTATGCCGATTTTGCGGTAGCACTGCTACTGCGTTATGCGGATCTATATCCCAAGATAGGCCCCCATCCCGAGCATAAGCACCAGGCGCCTGGAAAATTATTTTGGCAGATACTCAACGATGCGGTTTGGTTGGTCTATGTCATTCAGGGCTATGACCAATTGCAGGATGTGCTGACCCCGGAGCAGAAAGAACTTATCGCAAGGAATTTGCTGAACCCCTATGTAAAGTATTTATCAGTCGACTCGAGTGAGACCTTTAATAAGGTGCATAATCATGGGACCTGGGCCGCCGCGGCGGTAGGTATGACTGGCTTGGTGTTGGGCAATCAGGAGTACGTTGATATAGCGTTGAAAGGCAGTGCTAAAGACGGTCACAGTGGATTTTTGAAGCAGATCGAGGCGCTGTTCTCGCCGGATGGTTATTATACCGAAGGTCCCTACTATCAACGTTATGCCCTAATGCCTTTTGTGGTGTTTGCCCGCGCATTGGATCGAGTTCAGCCGCAATGGGATATTTTTAAGTACCGCGATGGTGTGCTGCTCAAAGCGATTTATGCCTGTATTAATCTTAGTTATAACAATTTGTTTTTCCCGCTAAACGATGCAATCAAAGATAAAGGCCTCGATACCATTGAACTTGTTTATGGTGTTGATATCGCTTACGCCTTAACAAAAGACAAGGGCTTGTTGAGCGTTGCGGCTAATCAGCAGCAAGTGATTGTTAGCGGAGATGGTTTACTTGTTGCGCAAGCGATTGCGGCACAACAGCAGCAGCCGTTTGATTACTCAAGCATGCTGTTTCGTGACGGCGCAAACGGTGACGAGGGTGGTGTGGCTGTTTTGCGCAGTGATGATGCTAAATCGGCGCTAGTCGTAAAAGCGGCAGGTCAGGGCATGGGTCACGGACACTTCGATCGACTTGGTTGGCTGTATTACGATCACGGTAACGAGATAGTTTCGGATTACGGCGCAGCGCGGTATCTAAATGTGGTTACCAAACGTGGCGGTGTTTATCTTCCTGAAAATAATACCTGGGCTAAGCAGTCGATCGCCCACAATACCTTGGTTGTCGATGAGCGTAGTCACTTTAACGGCAAACTCGGGAAGGCATCAGAGAGCAGTGCCAAGGTTAGCGTTTTCTCGGATAAACTTAATGCTGTTTCCGTTGTAGAAGCCAATGCTTATCCCGGCGTTAGCTTTGAACGGACCATGGGGCTGATTCAGACCGCGCTATTGGATAGCCCTTTAGTATTGGACTTGATGACAATTCGCTCAAGCACTAAGCACCAATATGACCTTCCTTTACATTACGCCGGACAGCTCACGTATATATCTGAGCAGCCTAAAGTCGCATTAAACACAATGGAAACGCTGGGAAAGAAGCACGGTTATCAGCACCTGTGGAAGAAGGGCTGGCTGCCCGTGAATGGCAGCGCAGCGCAAGTCACTTGGTTGAAAGGCAATAGATTTTATAGTCTGAATACCCTACTTCCGAAAGACAGTCAGATCCTGTTTGCGGAGCTGGGGGCGAATGATCCTGAATTTAACTTACGCCGCGAAAATGCCTTGGTGCTTCGTCAGACGGGGCGTAAAGATACCCACTTTGTTTCTGTGTTAGAGAGTCATGGTGAGTACAACGGCGTGCGCGAGTACACCAAACAGCCTACTAGTCAGGTGCGCGGCCTAGAACATCATGTCGACAAAGACTTATCGTTAGTGCTGGTTGAACTCGATGGTGGCGCTCGCATCGTCGTCGCTAAGGCAGATAGTGTAGACCCAGATCAGCAACACACGCTCGCATTTAACGGTAAGCGTTATCAATGGCGCGGGCATTTGGCCATATTTGAGGAAAGCAGTAATGACGGCAAGTAAGAAATTCAGTCACCGCTGTGACATTGTCACGGAAGATTTAGGCGGCGGTATTAGTCGTCAGATACTAGCGTATGAGCCTAGTTTGTTAATGGCGAGGATCGCGTTTGAGAGCGGTAGCAAAGGTGCGTTACATAGTCATCCGCATGCGCAAATAACACATGTATTGAGCGGTAGTTTTGCGGTAACGGTAGATGGTGATGAAAGAATATTAGGCGCTGGTGATAGCTATTATGCTGTTCCAGGTGTAATGCACGGCATGGAATGTTTGAGTGCCGGCGAAGTGATAGACAGCTTCAGCCCTGTGCGTGAAGACTTTCTATCTGACGAAAACTGAGGGCGGTTATATGAAAGCAGTGAAGGGATTACGTTGGACTATTGTCAGTATGGTTGCGCTGGCAACGGTCATTAACTATATCGATAGAAATGCCCTCGCGGTCATGTGGCCGGGAATGTCAGAAGAAATGGGCTTAGGTAAAGAAGACTACGCGCTGGTGCTTAGCTTCTTTATGGTGTCTTACGCGATAGGCCAATCTCTATTTGGAAAGATATTCGATGTGCTTGGTACGCGCTTCGGCTTCTTGCTGTCGATTGGCATTTGGTCGATTTCAATAGCGTTGCACTCCTTGGCGAGCACGGCGACGTCTTTGGCTGCGGTGCGATTCTTTCTTGGTCTTGGCGAAGCAGGTAACTGGCCGGGGGCAACCAAGGCAAATGCCGAGTGGTTCCCAGTGCGTGAGCGCGCATTGGCGCAAGGTATCTTCAACTCTGGCGCCTCTATTGGTGCGGTCGTTTCTGCGCCCTTGGTCGCACTGTTCTATGTTTGGATCGGTTGGAAGGCAACCTTCATCATGATTGGTGTGCTCGGTGTGATTTGGATGGTGCCTTGGTACATTATTTATAAAGCCGGCCCAGACGCGCACCCCTGGATTACCGACGAGGAGCGTGAGTTTATTCTGTCTGGCCAGCGGAAAGACAAAGTTGATGATGAAGTTAGCGTCGACAATGATTTTGCGCCGGGTTGGTTGGAAATGTTGCGTTACCGTGAAACTTGGGCGGTGATTTTATCTCGGTTCTTCCTAGATCCCGTTTGGTGGTTATTTGTTTCCTGGTTGCCACTCTATCTCGCTGACCAATTTGGCTTCGACGTAAAGCAAATCGGCATGTTTGCGTGGGTGCCCTACGTTGGCGCTGCGATTGGCAGTATTTTCGGCGGCTGGCTATCTGGGCGCTTAATTCGCCAAGGCTGGAGTATTAACGCAGCCCGCAAAACGGCGATATTGCTAGGTGCGTTTGTGATGTTGCCGGCCTTGTTGTTTACCGCCGTAGCAAGTACTCCGCTAATTGCAGTGCTTCTAATAGCGGTGATCTTGTTCGGTTTTCAGGTTGCGATCGGCAATATTCAAACATTGCCAAGTGATTTTTATTCTGGGAAGTCTGTTGGCTCACTCGCAGGGCTAGGCGGAACCGCAGCCGTTGTTGGTGTGTTGATAACTATTTGGTTGGTGCCGGTAATGACGAAGGAATCTTATGTGCCCTTCTTTGTTATGGGGGCAGCATTGGTGCCGCTGGCAATTATTCCGGTGATGTTCTTGGCGCGGAAAATTGGTCCAGTTCAGCCGAAGAAGTAAATTTCTGCAGTATGGTCAGATCTATTGGTTGACCATGTGGTCAGATGAAAGTATATTGAGTTATGGGTCGTCATCGCAGCCCTGTGCCGATGACTGGGGTATTTGAACAGACGTAAGAGGTTAAGGATATGTCAGATAAATTGAATGGAAAGGTAGTGTTAGTAACAGGTGGCGGCCGTGACATCGGACGTGCATGCGCAGTCGAAAGTGCAGCAGCTGGCGCAAAAGTCGTTTTAACCTATATGGCCAGCGCGGCAGGTGCAGAAGCTGCATGCGCTGAAATTGAAGCCGCAGGTGGTGAAGCCCTGGCAGTGAAAGCCGATCTGACTAAAGCGGCTGATGTGGATATTGTGATGGCGGCGGTAACCGAGCGGTTTGGCGCGCTGGATATTGTTATGCATGTTTCTGGTGGTTTGGTTGCACGCAAAAATATGGCAGAGATGGATGTCGAGTTTTGGCAGTCGGTGATGGATCTGAATGTAACGTCACTGTTTATGGTCACTAAAGCTGCACTGCCACTTATGCGTGATGGCGGTGCGATTGTAACGTTTGCGTCACAAGCTGGTCGCGACGGTGGTGGCCCTGGCGCTGCGGCATATGCCGCGTCTAAAGGTGCTGTAATGACCTTCACTCGTGCGCTGGCAAAAGAGCTGGGCCCGCGTATACGCGTTAACGCTATTTGCCCCGGAATGATCGATACCGGTTTCCACGACACGTTCACAAAGCCAGAAGTTCGCGAGAAAGTAGCGGGCGGCGCTGCGCTAAAACGTGAAGGTCTGTCAGCAGAGGTTGGTAAGCTAGCGGTTTACTTGGCATCGGATGACGCCTCTTATGTCACTGGCGCCAATGTTGACGTCAATGGCGGCACGTACTTCTCGTAGGGCGCTGCTATTATGAATAAGGCTTCGGTAGCCGTCATCGGCGAGTGCATGCTGGAAGTGTCGTTGGCATCTGGCGGCTGCGAATTGGGTAAATCCAGCTTGCCTGCGAATTTGTCGTTTGGCGGTGATGTGCTAAATACCGCAGTGTATTTAGCTCGCCTAAACGTCGGTGTCGATTTTGTTAGTGCCGTCGGTGACGATACTTTGAGCGACTGGCTAGTGAAGCAGTGGGTGCTGGAAGGTGTTGGTTGTGAGCGCGTCGCGCGAGCGCCAAACAGCTCTCCTGGCTTGTACATGATCTCGACAGACAGTGTGGGTGAGCGTAGTTTTAGCTATTGGCGAGAAAGCTCGCCCGCGCGCAAAATACTCGATGATGAGCAGCAAGCCAGCAGCCTTTTTACCGCCTTAGGTGAATACCCTTGGCTTTATTTTACTGGCATATCGCTAGCTATTCTGCCTCCGCTAGCTCGGGCTAGTTTACTTGCTTTTCTGGATAGCTACCGCGCAGCGGGCGGTAAGGTTGCGTTTGACAGTAATTATCGGCCGCGACTTTGGGGCGATGCTGATCAAGCTAAATCGCTTTTTACACAGGTTTATCGGCGCTGTGATTTGGCCTTGCTGACCTTGGATGACGAGACCGCATTGTTTGGTGAAGATAGTTTAGATAGCCATGTCAGCCGCTTGCGTGGCGCAGGCATAGGCGAATTGGTTTTAAAGCTTGGCGCTGAAGGTTGCGCGATTGTTACAGATGAAGGGAGCTTAACGGTGCCTGCAATCCGTGTGCAGCCGGTAGACACAACCTCTGCTGGCGATTCATTCAATGCCGGTTATTTGGCAAAAAGGATTGCTGGATGTGATGTCAATGCTGCGGCGAAGTTTGCGCACAGTCTTGCTGCATTGGTCATTCAGTACCCTGGCGCGATAGTGCCGCGCAGCGTAACCGCCGAGCTTGGCGGCGCGATGTAAGAAGTTTGTTTACGAGTATCTGGATCTAATTTAGATCCGAATTGGAAGATTTATCCCCCCTAGGTTTGGGCCGCTTGCGGCCTTTTTTATTGCGTACCGTTTATCCTGTTATTGCTTGCCGCTAGCTGCCGACAAGGTGATTGAGCGAGAATTGCTGACGACTTTTTAGTGCTTCTTTACGTGCTTCCTCTATCGCTTGGGCTTCGCTGACGTGTAGTAAGGCGTCAATCAAGCGCGCAAAATGTTTGTGCATCGCTTTGCGGGCAGCCGCGGCGTCGTGAGCTTTGAGCGCATCGTAAATGGCTTTGTGCTCTTGCAGGCGGTCTTTACCATCGAGATTACAAACACCTTCGTAGGCATTCTTTACGCGAGCCGAGGTTTCTCGTATTTCCCAGAGGTGCTTAATTGTCATGAGCAAGGCGTCGTTATTGGTTGCCTGCGAGATAATCAGGTGGAAGCGCCGGTCGGCTTCTTTTGCAGCCAAGTCGCCGGCCGCGTTCTCTTGTGCCATGAGATCAAGAGACTGCTTAAGTTCTTCAAGCTGCGCTGGGGTAATCATGCTGGCCGCGATTGCAGCGGCTTCGCCCTCAATAACCGCGCGAGCCTGGGTCAATTCAAATGGGCCAATTGATGCTAAGTGCGACGCTGCATTCTGCGTGGGTTCTTTAACGTAAACGCCGGACCCTGTTTTTACCTTCACTTTACCCAGCACTTCCAGTGCGATTATGGCTTCGCGAATCGTCAAGCGGCTGACACCGAAGCGCTCGGCTAAGTCGCGCTCGGGGGGTAAGCGGCTGCCAGGCGGGTAGTCGCCGGAGCTGATTAAGGTGTTCACTTCATCGACTACGTTTAGATAAAGGCGTCGCGCACTCATCGGTATATCCTGTAAATGTTGGTAGGCCGAACAAAGCCATCTGTTACGTAAAAGCTATCTGATCAATTCTACTGCAACAACAGCTAAATGCCTATGCTTACAGGCGGATGTTTAGACGGATTAGTGATACAGGAGGAGGTGGGAACTATATTCTTTTGATTGAATAGCACAGCAGGCACTGTGCGGCGCCTTAACTCGGCTCAGCGCGCCGCACAGTATGGTGGGGTTACGGTATCGCGTTAACGATCTGGTTAAGGCAGACGCAAAGGGCGCTTAGTCGAAAATCACTGATAGCTCTGCCGTTAGCCCATCCCAGTCAGCGCCGATTTGCCCGGCAGAGGCATTTCCTTCGGCTTGTTTAACGTATTCTGTTTTAAACAAGGTGTTTTGCGTTAGCCACCAACCTAGGCCGAGTTGAATACGGCTAAGGTCTTTGTTGCCAGAAATAGCGCTACTCTTGTTAGTAACGGAGCTATAGCGTGATGCGATGTACAGGTGATTGGGCTTGATGTATTGCGTTGCCTCTATGACATAGTAGTTAATCTCGCTCTCGAGCTCTTGGTAGGCAACTGCTTGGCTAGCGACGGTTTGCTCTCCATTGCCGTCGACGAAACTAAAGTCATCTTTCGCAATACCGGCCCACGCTCTAAACGCGGTATTTGGGCTGGCTTGGTAGTGGGCGTTGATTTGCAAAATGCTCGCGTCTAAGCCTGGCAGCAAACCGGCGTGGGTGTCGCGGGAGCTTGCGCCCGACGCCGCAAAATTATAGTTGTCGCCATCACCTTGAATTAGACCGGCGGTCTGTACGTCAGTAAAGGCGCGATTGGCGACTTGATCACCTAGGCTGCTGATAAACCAGCCTAGGCCTAAATCTAAGCCGAAATCGGTGTTAAGCGAAAGACGACCAAAGGTGTTGAAACCCCGGTCACCACTGTAGTCTTCAAAGAACGTTGGTACTGTAAAGCCAATGTCGGCGTTCACTTGCGTGATGCCCGAACCGGACACCTTATGTGACCACAAACTTTGAATGCCAGATTCTGCCGTTACAAAATCGATAGGGGAGTTGCCAATGAGAGGGTTGCTTTGTACGGCGGCGCCGTCGGAGTATCCACGGTAATCAAATACCGTGGATACGATATTTCCTGCTCTAAAAAGCCAGCTTTGATCTTGTTGCGCGCGTCCCGCTAGACCAAAAATGTCGAGATCGATGTATCCTAGATCTTGTGAAATTTCAAATTGGTCGTCAGTACCAAAATCGTTTGGTTCCTCGCCGAGGTCAGCGTAGGCAGTAACGTAGTCGTGAATTTTAACCGCTAACTCAATGTTAAAGCGTAGCCGCTGAAAGCCCGGTGCCATATCGGTATTGCTTATTGCAAAGGCACCTGAATTTGCCTCTATTGCTTGAAAACCCTGCATGAACATTAATTTTGCGTGGACTTTGTCATCAAAGAATTCTGCGGAATTTGCCTGATTAACCAGTGTTATACAGGAAATTCCTAGGGTGAAAAAGCTGTTGATTAGTGGGTTTATGCTTCTGTTTTTCATGGTAATTACCTTGCTGTTTTGCCTGGCTTTGCAGGTCTGATTATTGTTACTTGGTGCAGATGTAGTGAGCGAAAACTCGTGGCATTCTGGTTGAGTTAACCGATATGGGCGTTCGCTCACTTGTTGGGCATATTCTCAATACGGGCGTTGATCGTCAAGTTTTGTGCTGAGTGCAATCTTCTGCTTATTTCGAGGGGGATAGATAAAATTATATATATCAATAGTTTAAGTTATTTGTGTTGGCTTGCTTGTGTCCTTGCCTAGGTGGAGGGCAATACAGCCAGGGGCCTTCGGTGAGCCAAAGATCGATGTTTTGCGGTGGCGAAGAGATTGACATTATGGCTTGGCTGTGGGAATGTGCTCATTAAATGAGCTAATGCTCAGCGTGTATCGAGCTGAGAATGGTGTGAAGTTACGGCGGTATCAGATGACTTTCGCTTGGCGAGCTTTATTGATCGTAGCAACACCTTGTTTGTGTTGCTGTCGACGCGAGAAGTTATAGGTATGGCAATGAATAAAAATACAAAGCTGATTATTTTCGATTGCGATGGCGTATTGATTGATAGCGAAATTATTAGCGCCACGGTACTAATTGAAACATTGCGCGAGCTGAGTGTCGATATAGATATTCAGTATGTTCAACGTCACTTCCTTGGTTGTAGCTTCAAGTCGGTCCGAGAAAAGATATTAGATAATTTCGATGTCAGTTTACCGACCGCCTTTGAGTCTGAATATCGCGCAGTTCTGCTTGAGCAATTTAGACGCGAACTGCAGCCGACTGAGGGCATTGAAGCATTGCTGGCCGGACTTAAGTTGGAATTTTGTGTGGCGACAAGCAGTAGCCCCGAACGTACCAGCGAAGCACTTCGTGTTAGTGGTTTGGCGCAATTTTTTGCTGCCAAGGTATTTACCGCTGAGGAGGTAAAGTTAGGTAAGCCTGCGCCAGATTTGTTCCTGCATGCTGCAAGAGAAATGGGCGTTTTGCCGAACGAGTGTTTAGTTATTGAGGACAGTCTTGCCGGCGTTACTGCAGCCTCGTCAGCGGGTATGCAGGTAATTCATTATACCGGCGGTCGTCATCTTTCCGGTTCTTCATCAACGGTATTAGAGGCGTTTCCGGATGTGCCGGTGTTACAACACTGGAAAAATTTCGCGGATCTGCTGCCAGTAATCAACCGCTGATTAATCGACACTGCATAAGATAAGTGCAAGTACAAAAATAATGGTTAGGGTATCACAATGGATAATAAGTCGAACTCTGAATTAAAACGTCTGGACGATGCGGCTCGCGCAGCCTGGCTCTATTACGTAGCCAAGAATACTCAAGACGAAATTGCGCAAAAACTTGAAGTGTCTCGACAGTCGGCGCAACGCTTAGTCGCACTGGCCGTTAGCGAAGGCTTGGTGAAAGTGCGGCTAGAACATCCTGTTTCTCAATGCATGGAATTAGCTCAAGAGCTTAAAGAAAAGTTCTCTATGCTTGATTGTGAAGTCGTTCCCAGTGACCCTGCTTCACCCAATGGGAGTCATGGACTTGCCCAGTGTGGCGCCGCAATACTAGAACGCTACCTCAAATCTGAGAAACCACAAATACTGGCATTTGGTACCGGCCGGGCCTTAAAAGCCTGTATCGATGAGTTGCCAGCGATGCAATGCCAACACCATAAGTTAGTTTCCATGCTGGGTAATATGATGTCAGATGGCGCTGCATCGGCATTTGATATTGTTGTCTCCATGGCTAATCGCGTTAATGCCAAGCATTACCCCATGCCCCTCCCTGTTATCGCATCATCTGTGCAAGAAAAGAAGATGCTCCATAGTCTACAACCAGTAAAGAGTATTCTTAGTTTAATCGAACAAGCGGACGTGACCTTTGTGGGCGTAGGTCAGATAAGCGAAAATTCACCGTTGCTTTTAGATGGCTTCATAAGCGGCGATGAGTTAGATGTCGTTGTGAATGACGGTGCGAAAGGTGAAATCATCAGTTGGCTGTATGACGGCAACGGCAAACTGCTTAAGAACGAAACTAATAAAAGAGTGGTTAGTGCGCCGTTAACGGTAAATTCTGCAAAGCCGGTGTATGGAATTGCTGCCGGAGAAAATAAAGCTGTAGCTATTCATGCCGCCCTGAAAGGGAGGCTGATTAATTCCCTTATTACGAATGAATACACGGCAAAAGTGTTACTCAATTTAGCTTAGAAGTAGTCGTATCGGGAGATCGATGTGCTATGTTTGTTACGACTTGGCTAAGCTTTATTGGCGAAGTGGTTGCCGTTTCAGCACTGTCGATTTTTATCTTAAAAATAATGTCATGTATCCGCGTTGCGATAATGATATCTGGTGAATAGGAAGGCATAAAATGGCCGGCAATCTAATTAATAAAAAATTTAGTGGCGTGAATGAAGAACAATTACCCGTAGCAAACAATAAGTTGCATGGTTGGAAGCATTTCGCTGGGCTATATGCTGGTGAGCATGTTGCTGCGACCGAGTTTGTTATTGGTGCGACCTTTGTTGCTTTAGGTGCTGCGACAAAAGATATTTTGCTCGGTTTGTTAATTGGTAACTTACTTGCCATGTGTTCGTGGTGGTTGTTAACGGCTCCAATTGCGGTAGAAACGCGACTGAGTTTGTACAACTACTTGAACAAAATCGCCGGCAACTCGATGACCAAGCTTTATAACTGGGCTAACGTCGCTATTTTCTCGGTGATATCGGCGGCAATGATCACGGTGTCGTCTACTGCTGTTCGATTTCTGTTTAATATACCCGCACAGCTCAATTGGTATCCTAGCAGCTTTTGGTTTGTCCTTATTGTTATTGCTATGGGCTCTATTGTTGTACTCGTTGCGATGTACGGCTTCTCGACCGTGGCCGACTTTTCTAAGATCTGCGCGCCCTGGCTGTTTGTTATTTTTATCGCGGGCTCATTCAACTTGTTCCCCGGGTTGTCCTTCCATGTGTTAGGCGATACTGCTGTGACTAATTGGTCCGATTTTATTGCGATAGGCGATAGCTCTATATGGACCGGCGTTACTGGCAGTGGCGAGAAGGGTATAGGGCTGTTAGAAGTGATTGGCTTTGCCTGGGCGGCGAACTCAATTACGCATTTTGGCTTGATTGATATGGCGATATTTCGCTTTGCCAAGCGCAAGCGCTACGGTTTGTTGTCGGGCGTAGGCATGTTTTTCGGACATTATATTGCGTGGATTTCCGCTGGTATTATGGGCGCTGGCGCGGCAGTTCTTCTAAAAACGACGATTACGACTTTAGATCCCGGCGATGTTGCCTATCACGCACTGGGCTTAACGGGTTTTGTCATTATTATTATTGCGGGCTGGACTACTGCTAACGCAAACCTGTATCGCGCTGGCTTGGCTGCGCAGTCTATTTTTACTAATCATTCGCGAGAAAAAACCACCGCGGTTGTGGGGGTTGTTACGGTTATTATCGCCTGTTTCCCCTTTGTATTCTCACAGATGTTGCCGCTGTTGACGTATGCCGGTCTGTTGGTGGTTCCTGTCGGCGGGATTGTGTTTGCTGAGCATGTTTTGTTCCCTAAAATTGGCTTAACTCGCTATTGGGCGAAGTATCAGAACATTTCCCGCAGTGTACCGGCGATTGGCTCTTGGGCATTGGCGCTTATTTTTGGTTTTGGATTGAACGCGCTCGATGTAATGTCGTTCTACTATCTATTTATCCCTACATGGATGTTTACCATTGTTACGTATACCTTGTTGGCTAAAAAATATGGCGCGGACAAAAACTACAGTGTAGAGATCGCGGCGGAAGAGCTTGAACAAAAACAGATAGTTGCATTTCAGGATGCCCAGGCTGTTCACGACCAAGACTTTGTGGTTGATACCAGCACAGTTAGTAAGGTGTTAAACGCGATATCCGTAGTGTCGCTGCTGATTATTGCTGGATTCGCCTGCCAGGTCATGTTCTTCAGTTCTAATATGGAGATATACAGCGTCAACAAATCTCAGTTTGAGACTTATTGCTTTATTTTCACCATTGCCTATTTTGGTAGTGCATATACTTCATTGCGTCGTCAGAAAAAGCTAAATAGTTAACGCGTGCGGCGCTATTACGCCGCATTAGTGCACAATATTATTGTTAGTTATCAACCAATTTGTAGAGCGTAGAATATGAATACTGCACCGCACGGACAAGTGAATAAGGGCTTTTTGAACTCGTCAATTTTGGCAAGTTTGCCTAGTCATATTGATGTTCCCGCGTATGACCGTAGCTTGCTTAAGGCGGGTATCGTTCATATTGGTGTTGGTGGCTTTCATCGCTCGCATCAGGCCGCGTATCTTAATGAGTTATTGAAGTCGCCGGGTTCTGAGCATTGGGGTATCTGTGGCGTTGGCTTGTTGGAGTGTAATCGTGACTTACGAGACATCCTCGTAAAACAAGACTACCTCTATTCCTTGGTGGTGCGTCATCCAAACGGCAAGATCGACAATAAAATTATCGGTTCAATGATCGATTTTATTTTCGCGCCGGAGGATAAGCAGAAAGTAATCGATAAATTGGCGCATAGTGATACCAAAATTGTCTCTCTTACCATTACCGAGGGCGGTTATCATCTCGATTCCGAGACAGGCGATTTCGATTTTGATAATGAGGATGTTCGTCACGATATTCAGCACCCCGATGATCCGATAACCGCATTCGCCTATATTATTGCGGCGCTGAAAAAGCGTATGACCAGCGGTATGGCCGCCTTTACAGTGCAATCTTGCGACAATATTCAACACAATGGCGCGATTACCCGGAAGATAATTACGATATTGGCTAAGCGGCAAGACCCTGTCTTAAGTCAATGGATAGAAGACAATGTGTCTTTTCCGAATGCCATGGTGGATCGTATTACGCCAGTAACAAGCAAGACAGACATTGATTATGTAGAAAACACCTTTCAGGCAATCGATCTGTGGCCGATTACCTGTGAGTCCTTTACGCAATGGGTTATTGAGGATGATTTTTGCAGCGGCCGACCGAATTGGGATCGAGTTGGGGCTCAGTTTGTCAGCGATGTTACGCCTTTTGAAAAAATGAAGATTAGGCTATTGAACGCTGGGCATTCGGTATTGGGTTTGCTTGGTTCTATTTATGGCTATGAAACGATTGACGAAACCGTGTCTGATGCGTGTTTTGCACAGTATTTGCGCGCATTTATGGATTTAGAAGTCACGCCTTTGCTGGATGAGCTCAGCGGTATTGATTTGGAAGACTATAAAGACACGTTAATTGAGCGGTTTGCGAATCCGAATATTAAAGACAGTCTTGTTCGTATTTGTTCAGAGAGCTCCGCCAAGTTACCGAAATTTTTACTGTCATCCATTTTTGAGAATATTGAGGCCGGGCGCGACACATCGTTAGCCATTTTGGTCGTTGCTGCATGGTGTTATTACAGTGATAAAGGGGTAAACCAAGCGCAAATGGCAATAGAGATTCAAGACGCAATGGAAACGGAATTAGCGGCCTACGCGCGTAAAACCGCCGTGGATAAGCTGTCGTTTTTGAAGATTCGGAGTTTGTTTGCTAATTTGATTGAGTGCACTGAGTTTACCGAGGCCTATACCACCTCAATTGATGCGTTGTATTCCTCGCCTAGCGATATTAAGAACGTTATGAATAGTGTGCTTGCTTCTAAGCGTAAGCTCGTAGCCGGGGTGTGATCTGATGTCAGGTGTGTTTTCAATCAATAAACCGGCTGAGAAAATTTCCGTCAGTTGTTTTGGCGAAGTGCTGTGGGATTATTTTGCGAGCGGTAAGCGCCTAGGTGGCGCGCCGCTTAATGTATGCCTGCGCTTAAAGGGCTTGGGCGTAGACGCGGAGATGCTAAGCGCCGTAGGTGCCGATGCCTTAGGCGAAGAATTACTCAATGATATGACCGCGCGCGGCTTGGCGCGTGACTTTGTTGCAGTAAGCCCAAGCAAGAAAACCAGCGTTGTTGAGGTGAGCTTGGACGCGAGCGGTTCGGCGTCGTACGAGATTGTTGCCGATACCGCCTGGGATAATATTGCGCTAACACCGGCGCTTATTGAGCGCGTTTCATCGTGTGATATCTTTGTATTTGGTAGCTTGGTTGGACGCAGCCACGTATCATTGCAAACCCTGCGCAAGCTCATTGAGGTCGCTAAGTTCAATGTTTTTGACGTGAACTTGCGTAAACCGCATTATCACCTCGATACCTTGCTTGAGCTTATGAACGTCGCTGACTGCATAAAACTCAATGATGATGAACTGTATGAAATTGCCGGGGCGCTGGGGGTCGAGTTTGACTCCTTAGATGAGTATATTGAGTTTATAGCCGATAAAACGAATACCACCTATATATGCGTCACCAAAGGGCCACACGGCGCGCAGCTGAAAGTGGGCGATAAAAATTACTATAATTCAGGTTATGTAATCGATGTTGTTGATACCGTTGGTGCCGGTGATTCTTTTTTAGGGTCGTTGATTTATCAGCTATGCAGTACCGAAGACGCGCAGTACGCTATTGATTTTGCCTGTGCTGTTGGCGCGATGGTTGCACAGAGTCACGGTGCAACGCCGCAATTTTCAATCGAAGATGTTCAGCAGTTTATGAATCCTGCGTAGTAGCCAGGCCTGCGAGTATTTTTAATTATAAGAGGCTGCGGCTAAGTTTAACGCTATAGGAAATTACGTTATGTCAGTTTCGTTATCAAATATGTCTTTTTTACCGCTGCTTCAGCAAGATTACACGCGCTTGCAGCCCGTGCATATGCGCGATTTATTTGCCGCCGACGCGCAGCGAGTCGCGCGTTATTCGCTGTCTGCAGCGAATTTGCTTCTCGATTATTCCAAAAACCGTATAGATGATGGCGCGCTGGAGAATCTTTTTGGTCTTGCGGAGGCTTCCGGGCTGGGTGCCGCGCGGGATGCGATGTTTACCGGCGAGGCCATTAATAATACCGAAGGGCGCGCCGTGTTGCATACCGCGCTGCGCTACAACGGCTCAGATGCCGTTATGGCCGAAGGCGCTGATGTTATGCCCGGTATCCGTGAGCAGCGCCGGCGCGTTGCTGATTGTGCGCACGCAGTGCGCAGCGGTAAATTGCGTGGCGCTAGCGGCAAAGCGATTAGCGATGTTATTAATATTGGTATTGGCGGCTCAGACCTGGGGCCCGCAATGCTGAGTCAGGCACTGGCGCCCTATGCCCGTACCGGACCAACGTTGCACTTTGTGTCCAATGTCGACCCAGTGCTGATCAGCGACATTCTGACTGACTTAAACCCGGCGACGACGTTGATTATTGTTGCCTCTAAAACCTTTACCACCCAAGAGACCTTGGCGAATGCGTCGTTAGCGAGGCAGTGGTTAATTTCTGGATTGGGTTTGGCGGCAGACGATACGGCCTGGCGCCAGCATATGCTGGCGGTTACTGCCCGGCCCGATGCGGCCAAGGCGCTAGGCTACCCCGAGGATCAGATTTTTTGTTTCTGGGATTGGGTGGGCGGCCGTTACTCGCTGTGGTCTGCGGTCGGGCTGCCAATTGCGATGGCGATCGGGCCAGAAGGCTTTGATGAGCTGCTGGCCGGCGCCGAGGAAATGGACGATCACTTCCGCTCCGCGCCATTGCGGGAGAATATGCCGGTGATTATGGCGGTACTCGGTATTTGGTATCGACAATTTTTCAATGCGCAAAGCCACGCGGTATTGCCCTATAGCCAGCGGTTGGCGCGTTTGCCCGCGTATCTGCAGCAATTGGATATGGAGAGCAATGGCAAGTCTATTAAAAAAGACGGTACGGCATCCGGCTGGGCAACTGGACCTGTCATCTGGGGTGAGCCGGGTACCAATGGCCAGCACGCTTTTTACCAGTTAATTCATCAGGGCCAAGATCTTATTCCCTGTGATTTCTTGGTTCCCACTGCGCACGAGGCGCCAGCGCATGCTGAGCAGCACCAAATACTCATGGCCAATGCCGTGGCGCAAGCCGAGGCCTTGATGTGCGGTAAATCGGCGCAGCAGCTTCGCGTCGAATTGGCGAAATCCTCCCTGCCAGCAGAAGAGCTCGACTTACTGGTCGCGCATAAAACCATGCTGGGAAATCGCCCGAGCAATTTCTTGCTCATGCCGGAGCTAAGCCCGAAGGTGCTTGGCAGTATCGTGGCACTGTACGAGCACAAGGTGTTTTGTCAGGGCGTAATCTGGGGGCTTAATTCTTTTGACCAGTGGGGCGTGGAATTAGGTAAGCAGCTGGCCTCGCAAATCTTGAGCGAAATGCTTGACCCGAACGCCCGTGCCGCCGAACACGACCCGTCAACGAATGCACTGCTGGCACGTTTGCGGCAGAGCTGAAGAGCGTCCTTTCATTCGATTCTTTCGTAGCGGCGGTCCCGAATGCTCGGGCCGCTTGAGCGCCAATAAGAAAACTGGCGTGGAATACGCAGCCCGCAGTCACCCCTACTTTTTGTAACAATTTAGCAGCGCTGTGTATTAGCGTGCTGTCATATAAGCTTATTTGTATTTTCTCGTGCGTCTGCCCACACTCCTTGGCGTAGATTGCCTGCACTTATGTCGTGCGGCGACACAGCTGGCATCTCCAAACAATCCCCCGATGTGACTTTGCGTCACTATGCTGTTGAATAATACCAAGAAGGATCGACCATGATTAACCGTAGACTATGGGGCCGTGCGCTAACGTTAGCGATTTTGCCTTCCGCCGCACTTGCCGCAGATAATGCACCCCGCGCGCAATTAGAAGAAGTAATTGTTACGGCGCAGAAACAGCAGCAAAGCTTGCAGGATGTACCCATCGCCGTGGCGGCCGTCGACGGCGCCAAAATACGTGATGCCGGTTTACAGCGTATTGAAGAACTTACCGCGTATGTTCCTAATTTTAAAATGGCGGTTACTGGTCAGGGTAACGCGGTCTATATTCGCGGGGTTGGCTCGGGCGATAACCGCGGTTTTGAGCAATCGGTCGGTATGTTTATTGATGGCATCTACGCCGGTCGCGGCCAGCAATTTCAGGCTCCTTTTCTTGATATTGCTTTGGTTGAGGTCCTGAAGGGGCCGCAGGGCACACTTTTTGGTAAGAACACCATCGCAGGTGCGGTAAATATTAGTACGAGCCGCCCGAACCAAGAGCTTGGTGGTGAGGTGAGCTACCAGTACAACCCTGAGGTTGGTGGTAAAGAGTTCACCGGCGTACTGAATGTGCCATTGGGTGATAGCTTTGCTGTGCGCGCTGCCTATAAGCGCTTAGTGGAAGACGGCTACGTTGAGAACTTTATTCTCGACCGCGACGAGGCCCAGCGCGCTGATGAATCGCTGCGCTTGGCACTGCGTTGGGACGCGAGCGATAAACTGGATGTGAATCTAAAGCTCGAACAGTCTGATTTTGGCTTAAAAGGCACAACCTTCCAGCTCACCGATAATACCGGTACATTTAACCTGTACCAGTCTAATATCGCGCTGCCAATTGATCTGCCTATTTCGCTGCCGCTACCGCTGTTGTCGTTTAACTTAGAAGATGAAATCGATCCTCGCGAAGACGGTAAGCTTGACGGCCGCAAGTCTGATAGACAGTTTGCGTGGCAGCCGGCATTTACCCAGAACAACAGTGATGCAGCAGTATTCACGCTAGATTATGAAGTGTCGGATACCATGACGCTGACAAGTATCACGGGTTACTCGCATTTTGATTTCACCTTTAACCTCGACGCGGATTTTACTGACCTTGAGTTTATCGGCACCGAGAATACCGAGGACTTTACCCAGTTCAGCCAGGAATTCCGCATTGCGGGTAGCGCTGGTGAGCGCGTGGACTTTATCGCTGGTGTGTACGCGCACACCCAAGAGCTGAACAGTACGCTGTGGCTTAACTTGGACTTTGCCGCACTGGGCATACCAAGCACATTGCCGATTCCCGGTTTAACCATATCACTGCCAACACAGCTGGCCACGTATACTGAGTTTGATCAGACCACTGACAGCGTTGCCGTGTTTGGTCAGGCAACATGGAATATCACCGAGACGCTCAGCGCGACGTTTGGTCTTCGTTGGGGGCAGGATGAAAAAGTTGCCACCAAATATTTAGATGTGGCTGAATTTCGTTCTAGAGAGCGCACCGTTAATCCGCTATATGCGATTATTGCTGGTGCCTTGAATAACTCTGAAAACCACAATATTAACAATTCGCGCAAAGTCGCCAATGTGTCGCCGGCCTTCAACCTGCAATGGTATGCAGCCGAAGATGTGATGAGTTATTTCCGTTACGCTAAAGGCTTTAAGGACGGTGGTTTTAACGCCAGTGACACAACCGCAAGCCAAGACGCCTTTACCTATGAAGATGAAGAGGCCGATACCTTTGAGCTTGGTGTAAAAACCACCTTGCTCGATGGCGCAGCAACCTTTAATGCCGCCTTGTTTTACACGGAGTTCATGGATCGTCAGGTCAGTAACTTCACCTTAACAGGCTATGTAGCGGGTAATGCGGCGGAATCGATCACGCAGGGTGTAGAGGCAGATTTGCGTTGGGCATTGAACGAGCGCTTAACCCTTGGTGCCTCAATGGCATGGCTAGATTCTTACTTTACCTCGTTCACCAACGGTCCGTGTAATGCGGAACAAACTGACGCGGCCTACCGTGCGGGCAACCCTGACTGCCGTCAGGACCTGTCTGGCGAAGGCACAGACTACGCTCCCGAAGTGTCAGCGAGCTTAACCAGCCAGTATGTTCAGCCGGTGGGCGATGCGATGGAATTGCGTTTGCAGCTGGATTTGAATTTCAGCGACGAGTACTTTTACACCCAAGACCGTGATGAGTCAGATTTGCAGGAGGCTTATTACAAAATCAATGGCCGCCTGTCACTGCTGCACTTTGGTCAGGGTTGGGAAGTGGCGTTGATTGGTAAGAACCTGACCAATGAAATAACCCGCTCAAGTGGTAACGACGTGCCATTATTTGTAGGCGCGCACTTCGCGGCTACCGATGCACCGCGCAGTGTTGCTGTTGAAGGTTTGTTACGTTTTTAAGTAAAGCGCTTGTTTGTTTTTTTGCCCAGCCTTCGTGCTGGGCTTTTTTATGCCTGGGGAGGGAGCTTGCGCAATGTTGCGCTAAAGCTGCACAATGCTTGGCCGCCTTGGCTTAGCGTGCCTCGGGTAAAGCCCATGCGGCCGGTTTCTTTCATCAGTTCTATGTCGGCAATAAGGTCTTTGCCAATGTCGCCGCCTTGCAGAAATTGCATATTAAAATCGATGGTTACTACCCGGCCCAGTGCAACGCAGCGGTCGGTGTAGAGGGGTAAGTAAAATGCTTGTTCGGCACAGGCGGCGAGATAGCCGCCGTGTAAGCCGTACTGAATATTTCGGCAGTCGTCATCGGTCTTGAATCGGGCTTGTGCTTTGCCCTCGGCCGTTTTACGAAATTCAAACGGTCCCATTTTGGCATCAAAAGAGCGGCCGGCGACCATCGGCATAATCTGCCAGTCGGATTCACTGCACTCCGGGAAAAAGTCCTTAGTCATGGTGTTTTACTCGCAATATAGTGTGGCAATAAAAAGCGGCACCCGTTGCCGAGCGCCGCGCTTCGTTTAAAGAGCAATATGTACTAGAGAGCGTCGAAACTCACTGGCAAACCGTCCGCAGGAAAAATCAGCGGCACCCACGTGCGCGGCATTTCATAGCCATCCTTCACCTTTATTTGATAGCGCGTCAAAAGGTGAAATAGGAATAGCTTGGTTTGCACTTCAGCAAAATTAAGCCCTAAGCATTTGTGCGCGCCACCACCAAAAGGCACCCACTGGAAAAAGTGCTTCTTGTCTTCGGCGCGGGCTTTGGAAAAGCGCTCAGGGTCAAAGCGGTTGGGTTCGGTCCAGTACTCTTCCATATAGTGGGTAAATAACGGCGAGATTGCGACGGCGGTGTTTTTGGGGATCTGGTAGCCAAACAGCTCCATGTCTTTTACGGTGCGTCGGGGAATACCCGGCACAGGCGGGTACATGCGCAGTGCTTCTTTAAATACCAGCTTGGTGTCGTCTAATTGACCAAGGTCGTCGTATTCTAATTGAGCTTTGCCAACGGCCTTAAATTCCTCGCGCAGGCGCTGCTGCCATTCGGGGTTTTTGGCTAAGGCGTAAACGATTGAGCACAGCGTGCTGGTGGTGGTGTCGTGGGCGGCAAAAAGTAAAAAGATAATGTGGTCGCGAACGGCTTCATCAGAAAATTGATTGCCATCTTCGTCAGTGGCGTGGCATATCTGCGAGAAAATATCGCGGCCTTGGCCGCTGCGCTTGGCGTCGATATGCGCCATTACAAAGTCTTCGAGTTTTTGGCGGCCGCGTAAGCCTCGGTGCCAAAGTGTGCCGGGTATGTCGAGCTTGACCACCGCCATTGATGCTTGCATGGCATCGACAAAGGCCTGATTCACCTCGGCGGCTTCATCGCCCATTTCGACACCAAGAAAAACTTCAGCGGCGACTTCTAGCAGTAATTGCTTAACCGCGTGCTGGAAATGAAACTCCTTGCCTTGGGGCCAGGCTTTTAGCCCGCTTTCAAGGTGGGGGTTCATGGTGTCTAAATAACCTTCAATGGCGCTTTTCTTAAATGCCCCCTGCAGGATCTTACGATCATAGCGGTGGGCATCGGCATCCTTAAGCATTAAACCGTTGGGGAACAGGCGGTCGAGCAAAGGGTTCCATGCTAGTCGGCTAGAAAATTGGCCTTCGCTGTTCTTAAGTACAATTTCATTGGCCTCTGGCCCGAGCAGGGTGAGGCTGTGTTGGAACAAAGTATTGCCGCGCGAGATTTGGCCGTGTTTTTTATAGCGCTCGGCGGTCAGGGCCTTGTAGTTGCGTAAAAAGCTAAACGTCTGGCCAAACAAGGGCAGGCCGCTGCTGCCGGGAATATGTTTAATCTTACGGGTCGCGCGGCGGGGATAGTCTTCGTAATCAGTGCTCGGACTGCTCATGGTTTTCCTCGTTGCTGGTCGTGGCCAAAGCTGGGCGGCGAATTCTAGTGAGCACACTATGGCAGCAGGCCCCGCGTGGTCTAGTCGGCAGGCGACGGTGGTGGTCGGTGGGTGCCAGTGGCGTTCTAAGGGGTGGTTTTCACGATAAAAAGAGGTGATCGCTTTGCGGGTGGGGTCGGGCGCTGCCAACAAGCGGCGCCTCAGGACTAAGTCCTTTTAGGTGACACTGATAGTCTATGCTCGTAAATGGTTTGTTGTGTATTCATTGCCAGCGCAGTTTTCCTGCAACTTGGCCCTACCGCGACCCGCCCGACGATAAAAAGAGGAATAAGTAAATGTTTGACAGTTTTGTTGATTACCTCGCCTTTCAAGTAAAAATGCGGCCTGAGGCGTCTTTTGGCAGCGATGCAGACCAGAAACTGACGTATGCGCAGGCTTGGCACAAATTGGGCCGGGTCGCCGCCAGTTTGCAGGCGCGCGGTATTAACAAGGATGATCGAGTAGCCATTTTGGCAAAAAACTCCTTGGATAACCTGCTGATCTTCTTGGGTTGCGCCCGGGCGGGGGTGGTGCCTGTAGGCATAAACTATCGATTAACTGCCGATGAGGTTGGTTTTATCGCCGAAAATGCCGACGCACGCTTGCTGTTTGTTGACGCGGAATTTAGCCCGCTAATAGGCAGTTATCTGGCCGGTATTGAACAGATCGCCATTGTTGGTGATGTCGATGGCGCGCCGAGTTTAAATGACTGGCTAGTCGAAACGGCAGAACCGGCGCCGGTGCATATTCAGGGTGACGATGTATTGTTCCAAATGTACACCAGCGGCACCACGGGCTTGCCCAAAGGAACTTTGCTCACGCACCGCAATTTGATCTGCAATAGTATCCAGGCACCAATTACTACGGGCCGCGCGCCCCGCGCTGGCGACCGCGCGTTAATCATTGCGCCAACGTTTCACGCGCTTGGTTTAGTCGGCGCCTTAATGGCAATTTACTACGGCTGCGATCTGGTTTTACATCGCGATTACGATCCGGTGGGCATGATCGATACCATGGCTAACGACAATATTACCTATGTCTCGGTCGTTCCCGTTATGCTGCAATTCTCTTTGGCCTGTGTGCCCGATATTGAGAAATACGACTTTAGTAATCTGCGGTGGATAAACTACGGCGCGTCACCGATCTCGGTGGACTTGCTTAAGCGCTGCTTAGACGTGTTCGACTGCGAGTTCTATCAGGGTTACGGCCAAACTGAATCCACTACGGCGTTGACCTTTCTCACTAATGAAGACCATATGCGCGCCCTGCAAGGTAAGCCAGAATTGCTGCGCTCCTGTGGTCGTGCGGTGTTTGGCACTGAACTGCGTATAGTCGACGACAAGGGCAATACCCTAGCTACCGGCGAAGTAGGCGAAATTTTGGGTCGTGGCCCCCAGGTTATGAAAGGCTATTGGAAGTGCGAAGAAGCCACCGCTAAGACCTTAGTCGACGGTTGGTTGCACACCGGCGATGCGGGCTATCTCGATGACGACGGTTATCTGTTTATAAAAGATCGCGTAAAGGATTTGATTATTTCCGGTGGTGAAAACATCTACCCAGCAGAAATCGAGAACGTACTCATGAGCCACCCTAAAATCGCTGATGTTGCGGTGATTGGTGTTCCTGATGCGAAATGGGGCGAGGTGCCTTTAGCGGTATTGGTGGCGGGCGACCAAGGCGAGATCACCGTTGACGAATTGATTAGTCACTGCCGCGAGACGCTGGCTGGTTTTAAAACGCCCAAGCTCTTGGAATACGTGACAGCACTGCCGAGAAACCCCAGCGGTAAAATTTTGAAGAAAGAACTGCGGGCAAGCATCGTACCCAAATACCAAGGCGAGACAGCGTAGCCTTAGGCACGCGCGCAGCGCGTGTTATCGCAACACTTGACGTGATTTTCGGTCGTTGACCAAATGGAGTTTACAATGAGTAAGTTTTTTAGAACCCTCTTACAGCGCAGCTATTTGGCGTTGATCGCTATTCCTTTTAAATTGATGCCGTCGTTGGCTTATATGGCATTTACTGGCCAAGGCAGCACTGCACAGCTTTGTCGTCATATGGCGCGCCAGGGCATTCGCAAAGTACTGGTGGTGAGCGACAAGCCTCTGGTTAGTTTGGGTATCGTTGCTCGCGCGGTAGACGTACTCACCGAGGAAGGTGTCAGCTGCACTATTTATGACGGCATTCTGCCTGACCCGACTTTTGGTATGGTCGACGCTGGCTTGGCTCTGCAGGCCCAGTACGACTGCGATGCGGTATTGGCGATTGGTGGCGGTTCATCAATAGACTGCGCTAAAACTATCGCATCTGCCGCTACTAACGGCCGCGACGCAAAGAAATTAGTTGGCTATTTTAAAGTTAAGCAGGCGCCACTGCCGCTGTTCGTATTGCCAACAACATCAGGCACTGGTTCAGAGGCAACGATTGCAGCGGTTATTTCTGAGGAAAAGACCCACGAAAAATGCTTTATTGCCGACCCCAAAATGCTGCCAAAAGCGGTTGCGCTGGATGCCGATCTACTCCTTGGTATGCCCGCCGCCATAACGGCCGCAACCGGAATGGATGCGCTCACCCATGCCATTGAAACCTACATCAGTCTTTGGGGTACCGACACCAGTGACGGCTATGGTTACGCGTCAGTAAAAATGATTTTTGAACACCTGCCCCGCGCCTATCGCGACGGTAGCGACGCAGTCGCCAGAGAGCAAATGGCGATTGCCGCTTACTACTCAGGAATGGCGATCAATGACGCGGGGGTGGGCAATGTACATGCTATCGCGCATCAATTAGGTCGTTATTACAGCACGCCACACGGCTTGGCGAATGCGCTTGTTATGCCAGAAGTGCTGCGCTTTATGGCGAAGGCTGCGCAGGCGCCATTGGCTAAACTCGGGCGCCTGATTGAGGTTGCCGGTAGCAGCGACAGCGATCAACAAGCCGCTGATAAATTCATTGAGGCCGTTGCCGACTTAAATCGACGCCTAGGCATTCCTGAGCAGTTGGATACCTTGCGCGAAGAAGATATTCCTGCCATAGCAGCTGCAGCAGTTAAGGAAGGCGCTGGCTATCCCGTTGCTATCTTGATGAGCCGTAATGAATGCCAAACAATCTTGCGAACCTTGTTAAGCAGCAGCGAAAGTGCAGCAGCGCTTGCATAGCGTTTGTCGGGGCGTAGGCAGTTGGAAAGGAAATTTTTCGACTGCCTAAACGGCATCAGCCTAGCCCCAACCCCACCGATTATATTCCGCTATAACGTTGCTTACTCGCCTTGCAGGCGTATAAAGCAACTAGGCCCGCTACAGCTGAAGTGCAGATTCGATCGCCTTATCCATTAGAAGACGTTTGATTAAAATTGAATTTCTTTGACTTTTAGCTGATGTCGAAATCCGTACGTTGATAGGGCGGCCAAGGTGCTAGGAAGCGCTAGTCTCCTAAATAAATCTGTTGTGAATTTAACAAATAAGGAATCGTCTGAATGACAAAACCGACACATTTTAGTCGCCTTGAAAGCATGTATGCCGCGGCGCCAGTTAATAAAATCTATGAGCCAGTCATGGAGGTTTCCGAGGGCGAGGCAGTCATTGAGATTGAGTTGTCAGAGAAATACCATCACTCTGCTGGCGGTGTGCATGGTTCTGTCTATTTTAAAATGCTAGATGACGCGGCTTTCTTTGCGGCGAATTCATTGGAAGAAGAATTCTTTGTATTAACGACATCTTTTACTACGTATATCACGAGACCAGTAGCTTCCGGAAAAATGAAAGCGATTGGAAAGGTGGTAAACAAGAATAACTCTCAATTTATTGCAGAGGCTGTAGTTTATGATGCTAAAGATAGAGAGATTGGCCGCGGCAACGGAATATTTGTAAGAGGTAAGTTACCGTTAGTCGACGCAGCGGGTTATGTATAACAAGCTCATTGCCCCGCGTTACTTCCTAGTTGAGTAGCATAAGCCGTGGTTTTCTGTTGCTTATTGAGTGTGAGAAGAAGCTAGCGAATTCAAGATTAATCAGAATTTTCTAGCGCCCGCATTTCACTCAAATCCGGCCCTTATTTGTTTTCTATGCATTAATTGAATCGGAATAAATTGTGCTCTTCGCTGCTGCTTACCACACCGCGTTGACCAATAATGTCTTCGCTCATTAGATGCGTAAACAGGGCGTCGTCTCGTTCGGTGTGAGCAAGGAAGCGGGCGCCGTTGTCTAGGCTACCGATAATAATGCCCTGCTGGGGACCGTTGCTGTCGCAAACCACGGTGAAGCTATCGACACGACCGTTGCCACTGGGTTTGTCGTCAATGCTCGGGTGGGTTTGGCCATCTATTTGCGCTTGCAGTGGCGCATCGTCGCCGCGTTCCCACTGGGTGTGGCTTGGTGTTGCGCTGTAAACGCCAATCGATTCTTTGGTCATATACCAGCCGTTGGCAGTAATAAGGCCCTTGTCGTTTGGGCGCTCCCGCAGTTGCTCAACTAATGTCGCTACCGCATGTAAGCTATAGCCGTGACCGGGACCACCAAAGTAGGGCAGTCCGCCGGTGAGGCTGAGGGGACGATGACCGAAAGGGTCTACACCGAGTGATTCACAGGCCATTTCCACTGCACAGGGGAAGCAGCTGTAGATATCCATGAGGGCAATATCATCCATGCTGCAGCCCGCGCGCGCCAGTGCAGTTTCTCCGCCAAGAGCGAGGGCGCGGGAGCGCGATATGTCACTGCGTTCGGCCACGTACCAGACTTCGTTTACATCGGCGCAGCCGTTGAGATAAATCCATTGATCTTCGTTGATGCCAAGGTCCCGCGCGGTACCCACCGTGGTCATAATGACGGCGGCGGCCATGTCTATATTCATTTGGGCGCAGAGGTATTTGTTATACGGCAGGACGAGGCAGGGGCTGCGCTCGGCAAAGCTTACCAATTGCTCTGCACTGCGCGGTCGTTGGTAAGACCAAGCATCTGGATTTGCGGCAGCGGTATCGCTAAGGCCCTGCATGATTTTACCCATATGGGCTTGGTGTTCGCTCAAGCTGTGGCCATAGCGGTGACGCAGGGCGTTTTCAAACAGCGCGTACATATTCGTCGGCAGCCACAAATTGTGGCGAAGTTCTTCGGCGTGCGTGCCCGCGCGGTCGGGCCAAGGCTGTAAGGTTCCGCCCTCGGCGCCTCGCCGCCAATGGCTGATGTCGCCCCCGCCGCCAAGCAAATTTTTAAAGCTGGCGGTGAGTTCGCCGCCATAAATGGCCACTGCGCGGCGCTGGCCGCTGTGTAGCTCTTTGGCGAAATGGTTTATTAGCATCTGCGGACCGTTGCCACCGTCTGGGGCTTTTAAACAATCGGCGGATTTAAGTCCGAGGCGCTTGGCAAGCTCCGGTCCGGGAAAGCGGCTGATTAAGGCGCCGAGCTCGGCTGACACTTCTAGCAAGCTGGGTTCGGTGCATAAGGCGTCGATGACGCCGCGCAGCGCCTCGCCACGGCCGCTGTTTTGCAGCGCCAGCTCTAACACATCGTGCAGGGCGTCGGTGGGCGTGCGTTCTACGTTACCGGTATCGCGATAGGTGCGTTGGCTTACGCCGACGAGGATAGGTGTGTTGTCAGCTGTGTTTATACGTAAACTCTTTCCAAAATGCCTAGCACATAGCCGTGGCCACAAAACGGCTAAAGCAGATATTTTGGGCGCTTGTGCGGGAGAACAGTAGGGCGCTTGGCGCCAAATATGTCGCGCTATGCCAAGGCCGCTTAAACTTGCTGAAATGACGCGTAGTGAGCGCGGCGCATGGCCAGTGGTGAGCTCTTGTAGTAATCAGTAAACGCGCGGTTGAAATTGCTAGGGTGCTTGTACCCCAGTTGATACGCGATTTCCTTTAGGCTCATGCGCGTGTTGTAAAGATACTCGCGAGCCAGCTCCATGCGTACATCAAGACAGATCTGCCGAAAACTACTGCCCGCTTGTTCTAAATAGCGGCGCAGGCTGCGGGGGCTTAAGCGCAGTAACTTGGCGGTGTTTTCTAATTTAAAACCGCAGTCTTGCGGGCGAGCCATGAGCAGACGTTTTACCTGGGGCACGATGCCGGTACTACGGTAACTCTCGCCGAGTATTTGCTGAACGTGGTGCGAACAGGCAATGAGTTGTTGCTCATTACCGCTGGGGATAGGGCGCTCTAGCCAGTGCAGTGGGAGGGCAATGGTATTGCGCGTCGAATTAAAATGCACCGGGCAGCCCAGTAACTCGCTATATCGAGCGGCGTGATCTGGCGCACTGCAACTGAGCGTCACGTAATCAGGCACCGCCGTGCGGCCCTCGGGTAATATGCCTTGCACATAACGCCATGCCGCGACACTGCACAACTCCATAATGGGTTGCTCGATAGGTAGCGCATTCTCGGTAAGTTGAAAGCAAATAAGGCCGTTTTGCTCTGCGCGCTCAAGACGGGCCCGCACTAAAAAACTGGCATCACTAAAGGCGTGGCAGCTGATGTTGGTGGCTTGCTCGCAATTGGCAGCGGTGAGCATGGCGTAGCCGAGCAGGCCCAAATCACTGAGTTCAGCTAAATCGCCTAGTTCCAGCGCAATCGCTGGCGCACCAAAGTCGCGAGCCGAGGTTAGCAGCATCAAGGCGCTTACCAGTTTATTGTGGCCCTGGGCGAGCCACCACTCCTCGCTAAGATTACAGCGCCGGCCCAGCTCTGCGCAGTCGACCTCTGGGTAGCGCTCCTGCAGCAAGTGCCTGAGCATCTTTATTAGGCGGCCGCCGAGCTGTTCTAATTCAATTAATTGCACAATGAATACACGATGTGGCCATAAATGATAAAAGTCCCTGAGAGCTAAGGATAGTACTCAGGAAGTTGTGGCGGGACAAGGTTTCGGTATCACTGAAGGGTATTTTCGCTATCTTGGTTTTTACCGAGATACAGCAGGAGGGGTGACAATTTAGGTGGCCGCGCGCCTAGTTATTGTTAAATTAGTTATGGTGCCTAGGCGCGGGGAATAAGTTGTTATTTAAAGGTCAGTGAGGCTTGGTAATCGTGCTGCGAGCTATGACGCCTTCTTCGCGTGCCGCCGTGCGGCAACAAGAATCCCGATTACAAAGACAAAGCTAAGCAGAACGCCGGGGTAGAAAATAAGGAAGGCGATGTCATTCATTAGATTTGTACTGGCATCAAATAATAGTCCGCGCGCCTCAGGAAATAGCGGGTCAAAGCTTGAGGCGATGACAATCGACCAAGAGATGATAGGCGGTATGATGACAAGCCATTTTATATTTTTTACAAAGCTTGAGAATACCGGTAGCAGCGCCGCAATCAGCCAGAGCATGAGTCCGTTAACGATGCCTTCCATGTGCGCCATACGCCATGCATCGTAGGTGCCTGGCATTTGGTACTCAATTTTACCTGGAATGGGCCAAAGGCTTATTTCGCCGGTAATAAAGAACAAAAATCCAAAGCCGAGGATAAATGCCGCAAGTAAAATCATTGTGCCGTTGATAACCAAAAAGCGTTGGTGTTTTAGCATTTCTTCATTCATTTTTTAAATCCCGCACCCATAGGTGTCAACAAGTTATTTGTGTCTAAGTGAGCTAGCTCTGCGTTATTTTTTTCGTGGACTGCAACCCAATCTTTACTCCACTGCGGGTCGTCGATATCTGTTGGGTGATGGCTCGGAAGTAGGGAGTGGATGAGTTTTGGTAATACGCCGGTGATAAACCGTAGGTTGTATTTGATAATATTGAGGCGATTGCGGGTGTTGCGCCAGGCACCGTCTTTTTTCATCATGAAAATATAGCCGCGGCGACTAAACTTCATAACATGTAATGCGGCGAACAATGTTCCGTATAGGCGGCTCCAATAGTTGCCGTAGGCCGCTTGGTAGGCGTCGTAAGCGGCGCACTTGTGTTCGAGTTCTTCCACAAAATGCCAAAGTATCAAGGACGCAACCCGTGAGTCGGACCCGCCAAAGAGGTAGTCACGATTTTTGATCAACCAGTGGCCAACGGTTAAGGCCATAGACTCAAAGCCGGCAGCATAGGCAAGATTAAATTTTAAGCTTTTGGTTTTCTCAAAGTGGGTGTACTCGTCGAGCATTTGCTGTTCTAGCACACTGATTTCATCGTAACCCTTCGACTTGATGATATCGTTAAATTTTCTGTGCTGTTGGTAGTGCTGTGCTTCTTGGCCAATATAGTCTTTTACTTCTTGGATGAGCGCCGGGTCTGTGAGCTTTGGCAGTACCTGCTTCATCGTGCGAATTAAGTAGGGCTCAAGATAGGGCATTACCAAAGAGGCACCGTTAACCATATAGCTCCACTCGGGGCGGGCAGCGTTCCAGTGAACATTGATGTTATTGTCAAAACTAAATGGCATGCGCCTAACGACTAATGTACTTTTTTCATTTTTATATGTGGTCATGGCGCTCTCCGCGCAGTAAAGACTCTTGAGCCTTTACTATAAAAATACTGTGCTGGCTTAGTACCACCAGAATTGCCGTATTTGTCTAACTACCATATTCGGTGGAATGAGGTTTTAGCGTCCTGTTGAACATTTTAGCTCATGCTCTGAACTTTGTTGTGCGTGTTGAAAAAACCTGCCAGCGCCGATAGTGGGCGCTGGCAGGGAAGGTGCATAGGCAAGACCCTAGGCGGAAAAATTATGCGCTTGCTGTCGGCATGTGTATGGCTTTGAGTTCAAAGTATTCACGTAGCCCTTCTGAACCGAGCTCGCGACCATTGCCCGATTGTTTGAAACCGCCAAAGGGCGCGCGCATATTAAATTCGGCGTCGTTTATAAACACTTGGCCGGCGATTAAGCGTCGTGAAACAGCGACGGCTTTGTCTGTGTCAGCTGACCATACCGAGGCAGCCAGACCATAGGGGCTGTCATTGGCCATGGCTACCGCTTCATCTACGGTGTTGTAGGGTATTAAGCAGATGACAGGCCCAAAGATTTCTTCCCGCGCAATAACCATGTCGTTGCGTACATCGGCAAACACGGTGGGTTTTACATAAAAGCCTTGGCGGAGTTCCTCTGGCATGTCACCGCCCCCGGTTACCATGCGCGCGCCTTCCTGAATGCCTTTTGCTATGTAGCCAAGTACGCGTTCGCGTTGGGCCAGTGATACCAGCGGTCCAATTTGAGTAGCTTCATTTGATGGGTCGCCGACCACTAAAGATTCTGCAACGGCTTTTGCGGCGGCTACCGCGTCGTCGTAGCGACTTGCCGGGACAAATACGCGGCTGAGGGCGAAACAGGTTTGTCCGCTATTGGACATCACCTGAACGACATTGCCGGTCATGGCGGCGGTGATGTCGGCGTCTTCTAAGACAACGGTTGCAGATTTTCCGCCGAGCTCAACACAGACGCGTTTAACGTCATCAGCGCCCATGGCTAAGATTCGTTTGCCTATAGCAGTAGAACCTGTGAAGGAAATCATGTCGACGTCTGGGTGTCGGCAGAGTGCTTCGCCAACGTCGGCGCCGTAACCCGTAACGAGGTTCAGTACGCCGGGCGGTAATCCCGCCGCGTGGACTATTTCTGCCAGCATAAAGGCATTAAACGGCGTAACTTCCGAGGGCTTAATAACAATGGTGCAGCCTGCGGCAAGTGCGGGCGCAACTTTGGTTACCAGCAGTTGCAGTGGGTAATTCCACGGTACGATGAGTCCGCACACGCCGATGGCTTCGCGAACTACCATAGAGTGATCAACTTGCTCTACGTGATCCATTTCAAAGGTGTAATCCGCGAAGGACTCCATTACCAATGAGGGCAGACCTGCTTGTACTTGGCTAGCAAAACCAATCGGCGAGCCTTGTTCGGCCACGATGGTTTCTGCGATTTCGGGGATTCGCTCCTGCATTTTTAGGGCAATGGCACGAATCAGTGCGGAGCGCTCGGCGGTTGGTGTTTTAGACCAAGAAGGAAAAGCGGCTTTTGCTGCAGCGACTGCACTGTTTACATCTGCTGCGGTACCTTGAGGTATGCGGCCGTAGACGCTGGCGTTGGCTGGGTTAATGACATCAATGGTGTTTGTGCCATTCGGCGTCGCCCATTCGCCATTGATAAAAAACTTGTCGATTACGCGCATGTGGATTCCTCGTTGTTATTTTGCATAAAGTGATCTTGATACTGTTGACGCAAATTAAGTTTGGAAATTTTTCCCGTTGCGGTGTGGGGAATGTCGTCAACAAACAGTACATCCTCTGGCAGCCACCATTTGGCGAACTTGTCCTGAAGGTGCGCAAGAATATCGTGTTTGCTTAGTGTGCTGTCGTTGGCGATGATGAGCATTAAGGGGCGCTCATCCCAGCGCGGGTGACTGACGCCGATCACGGCGGCTTCGGTGACGCCAGCTAAGGATGTCGCCGCATTTTCCAATTCAATGGAGCTAATCCATTCGCCGCCTGATTTAATCAAGTCTTTTGCGCGGTCTGTGATACGTAAAAATCCGCTAGTGGAGATGCTGGCGATGTCGCCGGTAGGGAACCAGCCATTTTCCAGCGGGCTGTCCATGTCCACATTGAAATATTCACTGCATACCCAATAGCCGCGCACTTGCAGGTGCCCAGACATCACACCGTCTCTGGCGAGCTCAGTACCGTTGTCATCAACAATGCGAATATCCACCCCGAATACTGGGCGGCCTTGGGTCGATTGAACTTGGTAGCGAGTCTCGGCGTCGAGTTTGGCGTGCTCGGGTTTCGGCGCAACAACGGTGCCGAGGGGGCTGGTTTCGGTCATGCCCCAGGCTTGAATTACATTAACGCCGTACTTGGTATCGAAGTCGCGGATAATACTGAGTGGGCAGGCGGAGCCGCCGACGGAAACGCGGCTGACAGTAGTGAGTTTGCTGTTGTTCTCAGCAAGGTAGCGCAGCAGCATTAACCAGATGGTGGGTACGCCAGCAGAGAGGGTAACGCCTTCGGTTTCCATGAGCTCATAAATACTCGCGGCGTCCATACCGCCACCGGGAAGGACCAATTTTGCACCGACTAAGGCGGCGGCAAATGGCTGGCACCAGGCGTTTACGTGGTACATGGGCACAATCGGCAGCAGGCTGTCGCAGGCCGAGATATTAAGCACGTCGGGCGCGACGGTGGCCATGGTTTGCAATACCGTGGAGCGGTGAGAATATAAAACGCCCTTGGGGTTGCCGGTTGTGCCGGAGGTGTAACACAGTGCCGCGGCGGTTCGCTCCTCAAACTCTGGCCAGACGTAGTCGCCGGTTTGCGCCGCGATGAGTGCTTCATAACAAATTAGATCCGCTATTGGGCTGTCTGTTGGCATTTCGTTTTGCTCGCACAGAACGATGATTTTTTCTACCTTGGGGCAGTTGCCAATGACTTTTTCAACGAGGCCGACAAAACTTAGGTCAACAAATAACACCTTGTTGCTGGCGTGATTGATGATATAGGTAACTTGCTCCTCAAATAGGCGCGGGTTAATGGTGTGAGTTACCGCACCCATGCCGGAGATCGCAAAATACAGTTCAAAATGGCGGAAATTATTCCACGCTAGGGTGCCTACCCGGTCGCCTTGCTCAACGCCGAGGGCGGTGAGTGCAGCAGCCATTTTCTTTGTGCGGGTATGCGCATCGCTATACGTATAGGAATGAATGCTGCCGTCGTGTAGGCGGGATACGATTTTTTGTTCGCCATGCCAGCGCTCGGCATGATCAAGAATCGTCGAGGTCAGCAGAGGTGCGTCCATCATTAACCCTTGCATGGTGTCTCCTTGTGAATACGTATAGTGAATAAAGATAAATATTTAATTGCAAAAGCCATTGCGCGCGATGCCTAAGTGCGAGGTAGCAGTACCGCTTTTATACAGTCGCCGGCCATATGATCTTTCATCGCTTCATTGATCGCGCTGAGAGGGTAGCGTGTTACTAATTTGTCGATGGGGAAGCTGCCCGCTCGATAGTATTGCAACAGTTCGCCGATAAATTCCGCCAAGTCGGTGTCGCCAATCATGATGCCTTTTATGGTTAGGCCGCGCTGCATGATCATTGTTAGATCGCCGGGCGGTGGCGTATCCGGCGGGGTAATGCCGACAATGCCCAGTGTGCCGCGGGGCGCTAATGCAGCGAGTAAAGCGCTAATAACCGGGGGAATACCGGTGGTATCAACACAAAGATCGACGCCGGCTGGGCTAAGCTGCTGAATAAACTCAGCGAGGTCTGGCGATTCAGTGGGATCAATTACATGGGTCGCGCCAAGTTCCAGCGCCAGTTTGCGGCGCGCGGCGTTGGGTTCCATAACTATAATTTGTTTGCAGTTGCGAATGGCTGCGGCCATGACCGCGCTCAAGCCGACCGCGCCGCCACCGGCGATCAAAATAGATTGATCCGCTTGGGCGTTTAGTGAGCGCATCACCGCCCCCGCGCCAGTTTGAATGCCGCAACCTATTGGGCCCATCAGCTCTAAGGGTAAGTCTTTGTCGATAACGATCAGATTGCGTTCATTGCTGAGTGCGTGGCTAGCAAAGGATGATTGGCCAAAAAAATGGGAGTGAATGACCTTGCCTTCGCTGGTAATGGCAGGGCTGCCGTCAGCGCGTAGACCAAAGTAATTAAGCTCTGGCATGTGGTGGCAATAAGAGGGCTGATCGGCCGAACAACTGGCGCAGTCGCCGCATGAGCCGAATGAGACAATAACGTGATCGCCGGCTTTTACCCGGTTAACACCGCTGCCGACTCGGGTAACAATGCCCGCGCCTTCGTGGCCAAGTATCGCCGGGAAAGGGAACTCTGTCACTTCAGCTTTCACCACAACATCGGTGTGGCAAATGCCCACGCCGTGGATCTCGACGATAACTTCGTCGCCTTGCAGTGGCGCAAATTCAATGGCTTGTAATGTAAATTGCTCGACACCCGAATGTGCTACAGCGGCCGTCGCGGTAAATGACTCAGACATGCTTATCTCGCTATTTTTAAAATTCTGAGACCACAGTAAGAGAGTGCCGCTTGTTAGGCACCACCAGAACAGATGCAGGTGGTGACCACTAGAAATAATGGCTTGTGGTCGCAATGGTAGTTGCCTGCTACCACGTGTTTTGCGTAAGGGATAGCAATTGGTAGCGATGTGAAAACTAGAGGTGAAGGGTGCTTGGATGCCTGAGCTTACTGGCCACCGATAATGGTGGTAGCATAAACCACCATAAATGGTGGTACTTGATGTGTGGTAAACAGGTTAATTTCCACCAAAAGACCCAATGGGTGCCGGTATTGCGCTGGTGCGTTGAAGTTGGATTCTTTCCGCTACTGATTCGACGGCTTGCTGATGGCAGATATCGACCGTTCAAGCCTTAGCGGCAATAATAATTACAGTGGAACAACACGATGCAGAGCTCAGTGGCGACGCTTTCACATTTTCGGCCCTTGCTGGACACCGCGCAACTTGTAAGCCGCGAGTGCGGCCAAGATGCCTTAAACGCCTTGTTTAAGTCGCCTAAAAAGTTGGTTTATCTTGAGGCTGCGCCGGGCTACGGCAAATCCTGTGTCATGACCCAACTCTATGAACTGGTCGCTGAGCAGCAGAGCGTTGCGTGGTTTGCACTTTCGGCTGAGCATAGTGAGCCGCGCATGTTATTAAAAGCGATTGCGCAGGCCACGCAGCATGCCATACCGGGTGCGGGGCGAGCCGCTGAAGCCTTGATGTCGGCCAGTGATAGTGTTGAGCTTAGTGTTGTTGTATCAATACTGATTAATGAGCTGCACACCGCTAAGCAAGATGCCGTTTTGTTTCTTGATAATCTTGAGCATGCAATGGACGCCGACGCGCTGGCGATGTTGGCCGATATTGTTGAAAATACCCATCAACAGATAAAGTTTGTGTTTGCCAGTCGCGCTATTTTGCCGCCTTGTTTCGAGCGCCTCCGACCCTACGGCCAGCTTTGCCATATTCCGCAGGAAGCGTTTCGTTTGAGTTTACTTGAGGCCTCAAGCCTGATGAAACGGCGTTATGGTATTGAGCTGCCGGGGGATCAAGTTAACTTATTACTCTCGCAGATCGACGCCTGGCCGCTCGCGCTCAATCTATACTGCGAGAGCGTTGAACTCGATAGCCTCTTTAAGCCTGAAGTGCTTGAGCATAAGCGTTTTGTTGATGCTTGCCGGGCCTATTTTGAGACTGAGGTGCACGCTGATTGCAGTCCGCAGCGCTGGATGTGCTTGCTGGAGCTGGCTCAGCTCAATGTCATCACGGAAGCGTTGTGCGACTACTTGCACATCGACTGTCGCAGCGTTGTGGCGGAGTCGCTCGGCTATAACCAATTTCTATTTCCGTTGGATACAGACAAAGCGCACCGTTTTCACCAGTTGTTCTTGCGCTTTCTCAGGGCCCATTCTGCAGAGATCGCGCCTCAGCGAATTACAGAAATACACGCGCTAGCATTCGATTGCAGCTACGAAGAAGGGAACTACCAAGAGGCAATTTTCCACGCGCTTGAGTCGCAGAGTTGGCAGAAGGTTGTTCGCGCAATTGAGTTTTTCCGTCTGGAAATAATGACCCACAATCAGCTGCTTCCGGCAGCTGGTTGGATTGCACAGCTTCCGGTAGACATTGTAAAAACACGCCCTAAGTTACTGCTGACATTGAGCTGGAGCTATGCCCTTCAGGGCGCGCGTGAGGCTGCGGCCCATTACCTCAGTGAAATCGATTCTGCTGGCGCCGCCTCCCTTCGGGAATCCGAAGAACATGATATTGAGCTCGAGTTGGATGCGCTGAACTGCGTAATTAAAGTGTGTCGTGGACGTTACGATGAGCTGGTTGAGCTTTGTGAGCGCTACAGTCCTCAAGATATTGACGCATCAAATATTTTTAGAAATGTTCAGACCGCGTGTTTGGTGTATGCACTGTTTAGCAGTGGCCATCACGACGAGGCCCATCGACTTGCAGTGAAAGTAGAGTCGGGCGGCGATCAAATGAACTTGCTGGCCTTGGCGTATCGACGAATATTTCGCGGTATGGCTTATCGTCTCGATGGCCGTCTGCGGCAAGCGAGGGCAGAGTATGAGCATTCCATGCGTATTGCCGCGACGATGGTCGATGATCCTCTGATGCGGTTTTCAGTTGCCGATGCACTGCTGTCAGAGATTCACTATGAATGGGGTGAGCTCGACGAGGCAAAACGTTACTTGCCGCTGCATGCTGTGTTGGAAAAAGAATCCGTAACGGTAGAACCGATAATTGCGGCTTACCTCACGTCGGCGCGGATTGCTGCGGATGAAGGCGCGCTGGAAGTTGCATTAGATATTCTGGCGCAGGGCGAGTCTTACGGTTGTCGGGAAGGTTATGACCGGGTGATTGCCAGTATGCTGGGCGAGCGGGTGATCTTACTGCTTAGGCAAAATAATATCGGTGCGGTTACTGCAATAGTTGCAGAGCTTGATAAGTTGGCTGAGATCCGCTCCCAGCGCGGAAGCATTGCGCTGGTTTGGTCAGATATCGAGTATCACCGAGGTATTAGTGTGGTGTTGCTAGAGCAGCGTCAGGGCGTTAACAAGCAAGCCTTGACCGTACTCGCCGAGCTGGCTGAAAAGGCGCAGCGGGCGAGCCGAGTACTTGAGCTAGTAAAAATAACCATGTTGGAGGCCGTAAGCTACGAGCAGAGCGGCAAGCATAAAACAGCATTGCGGAAAGCGGCTCAGGCCATCGGCCTCGCGTCCGAGGGTATGTTATTACGCAGTTTCTGCGGACTCGGTGATGAACTGATCGCAATGCTGTGCAAAGCGCTTAAAGCATGGGATTCAATGCAGGAAAGTGTGACTTGGTCTGGAGACGCGGCTTATATATCGCGTTTGAAAAATCGCTTTGCGGTGCCAGAGGTCGGGGCATTAGTGCAAGCCGGTGACATGGATGCCGTTGAGCAGCTCAGCGCGAAAGACACGGCATTGCTGCGCTATCTTGGTGAAGGTTTGAAAAATCGCGAAATAGCGCAGGCAATGTCACTTAGCGAAAACACCATTGCTTGGCATTTAAAAAATCTCTACGGAAAATTGCATGCAAGCAATCGAACGTCGGCGGTAAATATTGCACGGCAACTAAGATTGATTTGAATGCATCGCGCTTACTTAGGAGAGTTTAATGCGGGTATGAATTGGCCGGTTTTGTTTTACTACCAGAATCAATGGCGGCCGTGATGGCGGGTTTTGGTGGTAACTAATACCGCTGGCGGAGATACAGTTGCTGCATCGTAATATTTGAATAGGGATTTCCGATGGCAGCAGATAATTCTATACGACCTGAGCTTATTGTTCGGCGTATGCCCTTTAGTTTTGATGATGACATCAATGTTAAATGGAACCCATTGCGGCCGGAATGGAGTTATATGGTGAATGGCGCGTCGTTGGCAATGCCCTACCTCGAGCCTTATTTAATTCGCACCATGCGCAAGGCACTGCCAAATTTTACAAACGAGCGTTTGATTGAAGAAGTTAAGAAGTATATTGGCCAAGAGGCGCAGCATTATCAGCAGCACAAAAAATTTAACGATGTGCTAAAGGCAAGTGGCTACGAAGAACTCGCAGTGATTGAAGAAGAGATGGCAAGGGATTTTGAATTGTTTGATCGACAGCGAAGCCCCAAGTTTAACTTGGCCTACGCCGCGGGCTTTGAGTCTATGGCGCTAGCACTTGGACATTGGTTGATTAACAATCGCGAATATTTGTTCGCAGGCTCAGATACCCGCGTTGCGTCACTTGTGCTATGGCATTTTGTGGAAGAGATAGAACATAAGTGCGCGGCTTTTGATGCGTATGAAGATCTGTACGGTGGCTATTTCTATCGCATATACGGCACTATTTTTGCGGCTTTACATGTCATGAAATACAGCCGAAAAGCATATATCGCCATGATGAAAAAAGATGGTCATTGGGCTAGCTTTAAAAGCCGCGTTAATCTTATGAGGTATAGCGGTGGGTTTTTGTTTGGGGTTGCAAAAGAATTGATACACAGTTTTATTCCATGGCACCACCCACTCGACATTAAAGACCCCGAGTGGAGCGATGAGTGGATTAAAGAGTATGAAGAAAGTAAAGGTGATTTTGTTTATTTAGATACAAATAATCTTATGCAGCCGAAAGGAGGTGTGTAGGGACGCTTAGTATTCTGTGTAAATTTATTGTTTATTCAAAATAACATAAAAATTGGGATATTTTAATAATGACTATAAGTAGATATAAGGTTTTTAAAGCGGTACCTGCAGTATCGCTGCTAATGATGTCGTCACTAAGTGTTGCTCAGCAGCTTGAAGAGGTCATTGTTACGGCGCAAAAGGTATCCGCTAGTACACAGGATACACCGATCGCTATCACCGGTATGTCGTCAGGGGCATTGGAAAAGTTCGGTTTCTCCAACGCCAACGACATTGTCGCCCAAGTGCCTAATATGCAGGTCAGTGGTCCCTACGGTGAAGTACAGCCTATTTTTTCTATTCGCGGCGTCAGTATGTCTGACTACAGCTCGAATCAGGCAAGCCCCATTGGTGTCTATGCCGACGAGGCCTATATGGGCGCGGTATACACCCATGGCATGAGTTTTTTCGACGTTGAGCGGCTCGAGGTTTTGCGCGGACCGCAGGGAACTCTTTACGGCAAAAACACCACGGGTGGCGCAATCAATATTGTCACCAAAACACCGCAGATAGGTGATGATTTTGGTTTTACTGCCAAGCAGGGGCTTAGGAATTACAACGGCCATACCGGCGACTATGGGGTGGAAGGCACAGTAATCGAAGACGTTATGGCGGCCCGCCTATTTTATTCCTACTCTCGGCGCGATGGTTTCTATGAGAATCAGCTGGGTGGCGCGGATTTGTCCCAGCAGGATTTTCAGGCGGCGCGTTTGGTCTTAAATTTTAATTTAACTGACCAAACGAATATGGTCTTTAAATACACCTCAGCGCGCAACGACGCGCTTGCCAGCCCTGCGCGCAATGAACCGCGCGGTGATCTGTCTAAAAATCCTGAGTTGGCGACGGTGATTGGTACTAGTGGGGTGGGGGTGAGTAGTCACCCCAATAATGGCTATATCGATAACACCGGCTATTCTCGCCCGGCACAAAACTTGGATCGCTTTGAAGTACAAGATAACGGCACGGGTGAGCTAATTGTAGAATCCGATATGCTGGTCAACAAAATTGAATATGTTGATGATGCGTTTACCCTGACGGCGATCACTTCCTTTGCGGATTCGTCTTATCGGCAGCTCCAAGATGTTGATGGCGGCCCAGACAGTTTGTTGCATATTAATTGGTCGGTGGATACTCAAGCCTTTAGCCAAGATTTGCGCTTCGCCACGACCTTTGCTGAAGATTTTGATCTTATCGCCGGTGCCTATTATGCGACCGAAGATATGCAGCTAAATAATGTGTATAGCATCTACGAGACCCCGCCCGATATTCGTGCGGCAGCGACTTTCCCAGGTGTGACAGGTTACTACCCATACTTACTTGATTACGGCGCTATCGATCAGAAGATGGACACTGAGAAAACCAGTTACGCCCTGTACTCGCAAATGCGCTGGAATATATCTGCCCGCTTAGGCATGGATATCGGTATTCGCTACACCCATGACCGTGTTGACCTTACTTACTTGAATGTTTCGCGAGTTGGTTATGACGGCAGCCCAAGAGGAACATATACGCCGGGTAATACAACCGGTGTTGATAATATCTTCGTTCCCGTAAACGTTGCAGGACAAAGCCCGTTAGAGATTGGCGAGTTAGTCTCAGGTTTGTTGAGTGGGCGTCTTGGTTTAGAAGACGTGTTGTTGACGACACAAACGGGATACACCCATGGGCCATATACTCAAGATTCTGTTACGCCGCTGGAAGCGAACGAGCGCGAGTGGACGGGCAAGATCGGTTTAGACTATCGCTTTAGTGATGATCTGATGGTGTACGGTGCTTACAGTCGCGGTTTCAGGGCCGGTAGCTTTAATGCTGGTGTGTATTATGAAGAGCGAGAATTTGATGATGCCTACGCCGCACCGGAATTTCTTGATGCCTATGAGATCGGCATGAAGTCTGATCTCTTCGATCAGCGTGTGCGAATTAACGCTGCCGCGTTCTATTACGATTACACCAACCAGCAGTTTATTAATGTTGTTGGTGTGTCTAACTTCCTCGAGAACGCCGGTGGATCGAAGATCTATGGTGTTGAATCGGAAATGGCCTTTGCGGTGACTAAGGACCTTACGGTGCAAGTTGGTCTCGGTCTTCTAACGTCTGAGTATACCGAGCTTGTTTTGGCTAACGTTGAAACAATCAATAACGATGACGATGTTGTTGATTTAGCAGGTAACGAACTGATCTCCGCCCCAAAGATCAGCGCGAACGTGTCAATAGATTACACCATTCTCGAAACTGACAATGGTTACTTGAGTATGAACTTAAACGGCAATTACCAAGACGAACAGTGGTATAGCGCTTATAACGACAAGAATGGTTACGAGCATATTCGCCAAGATGCCTACGCCCTTATTAATGGCCGTCTATCTTGGTACAGCGATGACGGCAGTTTGACTGTCGCCTTGTGGGGTAAAAACCTAACGGAAACCGAATACGATGGTTACGCCATCAACCTGCAAGCGGCATTTGGTTTTGACTACTACCAGCAGGGTTCACCACGCACATATGGCTTAGAGGTAACGTATCGGTACTAAAAATACTGGGCGATAAGTGCAGTGTTTTAGAAAGCGTCTCTTGAGTAGTTTGCTTTTGCCGGGAGCTCTAAGCAGTTGGGGTTCCCGGCCTTTTTACCACTGCGTGGTATTGCTATTTTTTAAGCGTGATTCTATTTAGATAATAAGATTAGGAGAGAATGATGAATTTTAGAGAAATTAAGAAATTTGCAGTGATTGCTTGTGCGACTTGCGTAGCGAATGTATCGCTTGCTATCGATCTGCCGATCATTGGAAGTCTAGATTTGGGCGGTGGCTCACTTGGTATGCCGAGCGCACCGTTGGACGGCCTGCCGCTTCTTGGTGACTTATCGATACTCGGTAGTTTGCCAGTGATTGACGGTCGCGGTCTGCCGGTGGTCGGTGATCTTGACGGTGGACTACTTATTGTAAATGGATTAATTCCAGTTGTTTTATCGAATCCTAACTTAACGGGCGCGCGGCCACTCGATGCGGACTTGCTTCTTCCGGTTGTTGATATGCTCTTAAATGGCGGACCTAGCTTAGATTTCGTCGGATTAGATTTAATACTCCCCTAGATAAATTGATGTGTATCGTTACTAATGAGAGGTAGAGATGATTCCCGAGTTTTTTAATTTTAGATTTGAGGTCGAATCACTGGTCGGCCATATCGTTCTTGATCGGCCAGAAAAACGAAATTGCCTAACTCGGGAGTTCTGGCGAGAGCTTCCATTGGCGGTGAGATACGCTGAGTCACGAAACGACGTGCGCTGTATCTTGATTCGCTCTGAAGGAAGCATGTTTAGCGCCGGTATCGATCTGTCAGTTTTAACCGCGTTTAAATCAGTAGCGCAAGATCTAGATGTGTCACGTAAGGCCGATTATATGCGGCGTACCGTATTATCGATTCAAGATTCTATTTCATGTATCGAGAACAGCCCATTGCCTGTGGTAGCAGCAATACAAGGTGCTTGTATCGGTGGCGCTTTGGATTTGGTCTGCGCTGCGGATATTCGCCTGGCAGAAAAAAATGCGAGCTTAACGCCACTTGAAATGGACCTGGGTTTTGTTCCAGATCTTGGCACTGTGCAGCGTTTGGCGGTGATGTTGCCTTACGGGGTGGTTGCCGATTGGCTGATGGATTGCCGGTCATTGAGTGGCGATGAGGCCAAAGATATTGGCTTTGTATCCCGTGTTGCCGAGAATGCTGAGGAGCTTAGTGAGATGGCGATCGGCTTGGCTGAGCGTATTGCTAAGCGTTCGCCGGTAGCGGTTCGCGGCGCAAAGGAATTGATTAAATTCACTCAAAAGCATGGCGTTGAGGCGAGCTTGCGTTATACCGCCGCGTGGCAATCTGGCGCTTTCCCCGGCGACGATATTAACGAATGCTTTGCGGCCAAGGCAAAGAAAGCCACGCCGACTCACGCGCCAATGGCAGATGATCGGAATCTGTTCGGCATTGCCGACGACGGCGTTCGCGAAATCATTTAGTCTCATAGTAGAGCAGTCTATAGATAAAATGCGGCAATACTGCAGTGGTATTGCCGCTCCCCACGTAAGGATTTGAGGTAGCTAGTACTTAGTATCGGCATCTCCGCCATCAATATTCACTCAAAATAACGATTTCATTAAGTCCTTAGTTAATTTCCGTCGGACTTCGCCGTCGCCGGGCCTTATGGCGATATTTCTATGGTGAATTCTGTGTCGAATAAGATTCGGTTGTTTCACACCACTGGATTGACTACCGATTATGGTGGAAGTTACTACCACTAAAAGCGAGGGGTTGTATCACCCGTGTAGGCCCTAGTCTGTATCGTGAATTGATTGTTTTCACTTATGCATCGGTTTGATCCGAAATAATGCGTCGAAACACGGAAATTGACCCCCAATGAAATTAATGACTACAAAAAATAATGGTTCGCAAGCGCGAGTGTTAAAGCCGTATGCAGCGGCGCAGTCCTTAGGCGTAGTTCTCAGTATTCTGGCCGTGCCCAATTTCGCGCAGGCCAACAGCAGACTACTCGAAGAAGTGGTGGTGACCGCCCAGAAAAGAGAAGAAAACTCACAAGATGTCCCCATCACGATGCTAGCAATGAGTGGTGAGAAACTGGAGGCGCTCGGTGTTGAGACGACGGCGGATTTGCAAAAAATCACTCCTGGACTGACGTTTACTAAGATGTACGGCTATACCGTTATCTACTTGCGTGGTATTGGTAGTGAGTCCTTCCTACCTAATTCCGAGCCCAGTATTGCGACCTACGTTGATGATATTAACCTGGCATCTGGCCACGGCTCGCAGGATTCGATTGGTCCTATAGAGCGTATCGAAGTGTTGAAAGGGCCTCAGGGCACCTTGTATGGTCGCAGTGCAACGGGCGGCGCTATCAGTATTGTTTCTAAGGCCGTTCCTGCAGAAGGCTACGAAGGCGCTTTGACATATGGCGTCGGTAACTACGACGACCGTTATGCGCAGGCCTATGTCGCCGCAGCCCTCACAGACAGTCTTGGGGTGAGCTTTGCCTATTATGCAAATCAGCGCGAACCCACTGGCGGTACAGAAGTGCAGGGTGTGAGCCATTCAGACACGCGTGAAGACTTCACCGAAAGCTATCGTCTCAAGCTGACTCAGTACATTGGTGAAAATTTCAGCATAACCGGTATTGCCCAAAAGTCCGACTCGCAAATTGTTGATGCAATTCGCAATGAGAACATAGTCGCTACAGGTCTGACGACGGGCGAGGCCTCAACGCCTGACCGTATTGCTGAGAACGACAAATACGGGCTGGTAAGGTCAGAATCAGAACTGCTGGGGCTTATCGTTAAGGGCACCGCTGGGCCTGTCGACATGAAGTTTATTTACTCTGATCAGCATTTGCATACGTCTGAAGCAGTGACTGATTACGATGGCAGCGATGAGCAGCGGACGAGCTTTTTTACCTACGACGAACCCATAGATCAAGAAACCTATGAACTGCAATTTAGTTCGAACTCAGAAAGTTGGATGTCCGATCGCTTGTCGTGGCTTGCTGGCTACTATCACTTGGAAGGTGGCGGCGGCTTTGATCGGTTTTTCTATGAGCTATCGCCGGCTTTGGCAACCAGCTTGGTTACCGACGCGGTAGGGGTTCCTGCGTTATTAGGTAACTTACTCACTAATTTGGTATCTCAGCCGGTTTATCTAGAAACGGGTGGAAAAATCACCATTGAATCTGATTCTGTATTTGCCGAGACAAACTTTGCGTTTACTGATCGGCTTAACGCAACGTTTGGTGTGCGCTATCAGGAAGAGACACGAGGCTTAGTCGGTAACTACTTCGACGCGATTAACCCCGCATTTGGTACGCCGCCAAAATCGTATTTTGCCGGCGATGATAAAAGTAGGAATATTAATATTGCGGTGTTTGATGTGCCTGAGTTAGAAGATCAGTCAATAGCCCCACGCTTTGCGCTTCAATATTACGTAAATGACGATATTCAGATTTATACGTCTTGGTCTCGCGGATACAAGAGCCAAACCTATAATATATTGAATTTCTTCTCTGAGCCGGATGCTGTTGATAAGTCAGCGACAACTGCGGTGGAGTTAGGGGTGAAGTCAGAGCTTTTGGATGGCACGCTTCGTCTCAATGCTGCTATTTTTAAGACGGTTACCGACGACGATATTACCGCTATTGCAGGCTTAACTTCGGGTGCCATTGTTACCTTCTATAACGCCGGTGAAACAGTTACCGAAGGCGTTGAGCTAGATTTGCTTTATCAGCCACTTCCGAACCTTAATCCGGGTCTAGCGATCTCTGGTGGCGCGAGCTATATCGAGTCGGAATACGCCGAATTTCTTGAAGGGCGTGGTTATGACGAAGAAACCGGACTTTACTACGGCCCATCGTCTCGACTCGGTTTTGCCGCGCGGGACTTTTCTGGCAACGAAGTGCCACGCTCACCAAAATTCAGTTCTAACGTGTCGATCAATCAGTTTATTGGCATGGGTGAATTTGGTGATCTGGAAATTGGCGTAGGCTACGCGTTTAAAGATAGCTACTTCTTTACAGCGTCGAATAATCCTCGCGCGAGACAGCCCCAGTATGAGCTCTTTGATGCTCGAATTAGTTGGATTTATGAGCCTCAGGGATTAACACTGAGTGCTTACATAAACAACATCAAAGATGAGCAGTATTATGCTCAGTTAACTGAAAATGACTACGGTGTGCACGGTAATTTTGGTGATCCTAAAACCTACGGTCTGAAGCTAAAATACGAGTTTTAATGTACGCAGTTAGGGGGTTAGTTTTAGTAATAATGCGATGTCTACAATTATCAATTCTAAAGTGATGTTGATAAAAATATATTCTAAAAATTAATATGAGGGTTTAACTGTTATGAATAATATTAAGAAAATGGTTTTAGCTGGAATAATGGTGTTGCCGTCTTTTGGTTTTGCTGAGTCTTCGGCGGGGGTGGGGGTTCCCGTAATGGGGGTGATAAATCAAGCCGGTGGTCTGTTGACTAGTATGGCCGCTGGTAATATACCTAGTTTTGGCTTAGATACGCTGCCTGTGGATTCCTTGGCGGTTTGGGGTAGTCTTTCGGCTTTAAGTAACGGCTCGCCCAGCATTGAAATGCTACCCATCGATCCTGGGTCATTGTCGGCTTTTGGGTCTTCAGGGGAAGTCGTGTCTGAATTACTGTCTAGCCGAATTTATATTTTGATTGATTTTGTTGGCAGCGTTTCAGGCTTGGATGCAGAGCAATATCATTCCGGAGTAGGATCTCCGGTTGATTTATTGACGGTAAGTCCTATTTAGTTTGCTGATAAAAAATTTGGTCAGAGCGCAAGAATTTGACTGCAAATAGGCTTTTTGCGATTTCAAGCCTGACTTAATCGGCTTTGCTGGGCCAAGCGATCTGGACCTGGCCTCTTTACTGGTGGTCAGTTCATGGCTGCCGGTAGCTTGTTTTTATGTGTTGTCGGAGCGGAATTCGCTTTATTCTTCTCTCAGGACAAATAGCCGAGGAAGTAATGTTTACGGTTTATGTTTCCCCTTGATCTGATAATAATCAGCGGCACAAATCGTGTGTTATTAAGGTCGTTAAAAGTTATAATTTCCTCTAAAAATACGCTGTTATTCAAGGGGTAGATATAATGAAAATTCTAAGAACATTTTTGCTCGTCTCGACTGTAGCGATATACGTAATTACGGTTATAGCTTCATTAGGCCAAGGACTGAACTGGCCGGCGGTCGCTATAGAAGACGTACTCGCGCTTGGGTGGCGGAGTCAGTTTGATATAGATTTTTTGATCCACTTGTTCTTACTTGCTACATGGGTTGTTTGGCGCGAAGCGGCTGGCACTAAAGCGTATGTATTTGGGTTTCTCAGTATTGTTATGGGCGGAATGTTCAGTTTCCCGTATATCCTATTTGCAACATACAAGGCTGGAGGCGATCCGAAAAAACTACTCCTAGGTGTTCATGCGCGGTAGTGAATCTAATCACTGAAGCCAATCGTTTTCCTTGCTAGGGCCGGTTAAGTCGGCCCTTTAGTTTGATCGTTAAGGTGGTGGATAAATCTACTGAGTTTCATCTGAGTCAGCATTTGTTATGGCCTGTTTGTTACCAGAATGAAAGCTCATTTTCTTGTTTTAAAAGCGGCGGCCTCTTATTCGATGTAGCGTGAACCGTTTTTGGATGAATCGGCAGGATGAAATATCCAGCGGCGAATCAGATGATGCGATCGAGATCATTATTGAAAATCGAGCAGCCATGACTCACTGTCTGGCTGCTTTTACTTATGTATTAGATGTGCTCATAAGTCTATGATGTCGGCTTGGCCACGCCGAGTATTTCAGCCATTTTGTCATGGTTGATAGATAGTACATCGCCACCGGCTTTCTCGTAGCGGCGCCAGGCGATTTGGATCGAGGTTTTTTTGCCGGTAACCAGCTTGTGACTGCGAGGGTGGTAATTTCGTTTAAACACCGGCAGTGCACTTATTAGAAAGCGAACTAGCAAATAGCCGCAAAATCCCATTTCTTTTATGCCGCGTAAGGGATTACGCCAGTAGCCTTCTACTACCGTCATTGTGGTGTAACACTTAATCGTTTCACTGGCGATGTGGACAAGTGCTGCGAGTACCATCCACTTGCGGTACCACTCGTCGTCACCGTAAAGGTCTTTGTATACTTCAAAGGCCACGGCGCCGTGTTCGACCTCTTCAACTTGATGCCATACCCATAGTGCTTTCATGACGGGATCGCTGTCTTTCATCCAGTGATCGTAATTTTCTAGCACAATGAGGCCGGCCAAAAAGGTGAATGTTTCGTAGCCAGCGGTATACCCTACTTTACGTTTGAGTGAGTCGGACTTGATGTGCGAATCAAAAAACTTGCGAGCGCCGTCGTCTAGTTTGGCAATTTTGGGGTATCGCTTTGCCAGCCACTTGTTGCAGTGCAGAAAGTTCTTAGCGTGTTGAGCTTCTTGGCCGGTGATGGCCGCCATATCATGCTTTAATTTTTCATCGCTTATTTTATCTTTCGCTTCCAGCATGGTTTTTACCAGATAACGCTCAAAGTGTGGCACATGCACGCCAAGTGCGTTTATGAACATTGAAAACTGGCGACTCGATCGACTCCATAAGGGGTCTTTTAGTTGAATATTGTCGAAATTGAACGCCAGTCGTCGTACTGGGAAATTGTCCATGGGGTGTGTGTCTGTTTCTGTTGCGCTGGTGTAGTTCATAACATCTCCCTGCTGCGAGTGCCTATAAATGGCGAGCTGGAAGGCTCGCCACTATTTTGCCGCTTAGTTATAGCGATAAGTAAGTTCTAGGCCGTAACTTCTTGGCGGCCCCTGTTGAAAATAGTCGAAGCCAAAGCCTGCTTGTAAATTGATGGCGTAGCCGTCGTATTCTTGGTCAGCTAGGTTTTTGGCCCAAAGCGATATTGAGTAGGTGTCGTCGGCAGAGCGCCAGCTAAGTCGCGTGTTGACCAGTGCGTAGGCGTCTTGCTTGATATGCTCGTAGCTCGCGTCGTCGTTGTAGGCGCTGTACCACTGTCGGCTCTGATAGTTGGCGTTGATGTTTAACGAGAGGTCGCCACTATTAAGTCGTAAAACAGCGTAGTCTACTGAGATATTACCGCTAACTTGCGGCGCTGAAATTAGCTCGTTGCCGGACAAGTCAACCGTGTCGTCTGGATTGTTCAGCGTGCGCGTATCCGAGAGTTCGAGTTCTGTGTATTCGGTTTTTAATAGACCTAAGCCAATATTCACCATAAGTCGCTCAGAGAGTGCCATGGTGAATTCCGCCTCGGCGCCTAATATTGTGGAGCCACCGGCATTTTCAAGAAAGTTGGACACGCCAACCACATTGATAAATTGCTGGTTGCTGTAATCGTAGAAAAATAAGGCGGCATTGAGGCGCGCGGAGCCATCGAGCAAGTCAGATTTAAACCCCAATTCATAGGAGTCGATAAACTCCGGTTCGGCATAGGAGTTTTCGAAATCCCGGACTTCATAATACACGCCGCCATTGAAGTTGCCGGCGCGATAGCCTTTGCTATAGCTCGCATAGAGCATGAGGTCGTCATTGACGGTGTAGTCGACGCCAAGCTTGCCGGTGACCTCTTGCTCTTTAGCGGACTGTTGTGGCGCTGAGTCAGTGGTATAGGGGCCGTGGGTATAACCGGCGGGCTGCCCTGAGGGAGCAAGGTCATTGGCGTCGACACTGCCATTTAATATATCGCCGATGAGTTGCACAACTTCCAGTGGGCCGCGGCCGCCAACGCTCGGTGCGATAAAGGGTTCGTCGGCACCGGTGGTATTGCCGGGCACCCATGTGCCGATCGGTTCGCCGTCATAGTTGAAGCGCGACACGTTTAGGTATTCAAGATCGACTTCGTCAACGGTATAACGCAGGCCGACGTCGAAGCCCAGTTTATCGCTGGCATCGAAGCGAAACTGCGTGTACGCCGCATAGCTGGTTTTGTCGGTAATCATTTTTTGGTCGACGCCACCAAAATCAAGCAAGAATGGGTAGAACGCAGCGGCGCCAGGGAAGGTTACCGCAACGCGAAGGTCCGGTGGCGTTTCGTAAATTTCATAAATATTGTGCATGTCCTGAAATTCAGTGGCGAAATAGAGACCGGTAATAAAACTAACGGGGCCGCCGAAGTCACCGGCCACTCGGAGGTCTTGACTGAATGCGTCGGTTTCTACAGCCCAGCGAATATGTAGCAAGCCGTCGGGGCCACCGTCTGTATTTTGCTTTTGACTGTAATCAGCTTCGCTATAACTGGTGGTGCTGGTGAATGTGTAGTTGTCGGTGACATGGTCAACGCGCAAAATTCCCTGCTCATTGTCAACAATAAGCGCGCCGGTATAGTCGTCTTGTACCTCGTGCCGGTCTAGGTTCTGTGCAGGCCGTGAATAGCCGGTGTTATCGATATAGCCATTATCAGGGTGGCTAGACACGCCCACGCCGCCGGTTTCAAGCGCGGTGACCGCGACCGGGTCATTTTCGAGGTTCCCGCGTGGTTCATTGCGTGAGGCATTCGCACGGGAGTCGTTGCCGCTGTTGGTGTATTTAAATGTGACGATAGTGGATGCCGCAGGAACCCACTCAAGAGAGAGGCGGGCACCCTGAAAATCCAGCTGAGATAGATTGGGGCCACCAAGGGCGTTTTTAACGTAGCCGTCATTGCGCGACGAGGAGTAGCCGAGGCGAACCGCTAAGACATCGTCGATAAGCGTGTCTTCAACACCGAATTCGCCCGTCGTCGCGCCATAATTGCCGAGCCCCGCTTTCATATTAAAGCCAAAGTCATCGCCGACATTGGCCGTATTGGTAATGATGTTGACCGCACCGCCGGTGGTATTTTTGCCGTAGAGGGTGCCCTGCGGTCCACGCAGCACTTCCAGTCGCTCGACATCAAAGAAGTTCATGCCATGGGTGTAAGTTGCGCCCATATACATTTCGTCGGTGTATACGCCAATAGGGCTGGCTTGGTTTGAACTGTAGTCCGACATGCTTACACCGCGTATAGAGAAAATCGGCTGAACATCTCCGTAGGGACCGCTTACTTGCATATTAGGCACTTGCGCCGAGATGTCATTGGCATTTTGGAAACCAAATTTTTCCAGAGAATCGGCGGTCATACCGGTTATCGCGATTGGCGTATCTTGGGTACTCGCCGAGGTTTTCTGGGCCGTCACAATGACTTCTTCTAGCTGTTTGGATTGCGCCGCATTAGCCGCCGCCAATACGGCGATGGCCAATACGGATAAGGATAGTTTGGGACGTTGAGATACAGTCATAATTTTTATTTTCACCCTAATTAGAATGTTATTTTAATTATTACGATTAGCGCATTTTTTACTGTAGGTCGTTTTTGCGGTGCTTAGCCCCCCATCATTGTAATTAACCGGCGAGCAATCGGCCCATACGGTGGGTTGAGTAATTTCAGGCCGGTAAAATCGCCAAATCCTCGCTGTGTAAATACGGGTTTCATGTGGGAGAACGTGCGGAAGCCCTCCCAACCATGATAGCTTCCAAAGCCACTATTGCCAGTGCCACCGAAGGGTTGCGCGACCTGCAGGTATTGCAGCAATACATCGTTCACCGTAACGCCGCCAGAGTGGGTTTGCCGCAATAGGCGGTCTTGCTCTGATTGTGAGTTGCTAAAGTAGTAAAGCGCCAGTGGTCGGTCGCCCGCATTGATACGGCTGATGCAGTCGTCGAGCCCGTCGGTTTCAATAACCGGTAGCAAGGGGCCGAAAATTTCTTCCTGCATAATTCGGCTGTCGCTGGGAGGATTGAGTACCAGTGTTAGCGGAAATTTACGCCGTGCCTTATTGGTATCGCTGGCTTGCTCTAGCGGAATGATGGTTGCGCCTTTGGCGGCAGCGTCGTCGAGTATGGCGGTCAGGCGATTGGCATTACGCTGGTCAATGATCGCGGTGTAATCTTCTGAGCTGGCCCCCGTCGGCAGCAGGTCTACGTATTTTCGGCCCATCCAGGTGACGAAGTCGTCGATCTTGCCTCTGGGCAGTAATATGTAATCGGGCGCCACGCAGGTTTGGCCGGCATTAAATAATTTACCGAAGCTGATCCGGCTGGCGGCGACCTCCATTGGGTAGTCTTTGGCGATAATTACCGGGCTTTTGCCACCTAATTCTAGGGTTAAGGGGGTTAGGTTCGGCGCTGCGGCGGCCATGACCTTACGTCCAACGTTGCTTGAACCGGTGAACAGCAGGTGGTCAAAGGGCAACTCAGCAAATTGCGAAGCCGCTTCGGCAGCGCCGCCGACGACGGCAACTTCGGACTCGTCAAATGCCTTGGCAAGAATGGTCTTGAGAAGCTTGGTGGATTCGGGAGTGTATTCCGACATCTTGATCATCACGCGGTTGCCCGCGGCTAGCGCAGATGCAAGTGGCGCAACGGCAAGATTAATTGGGTAGTTCCAGGGCGCCATAATGCCCACCACACCAACAGGTTGGGCTTGAATTCGATTACTGCCCGGTAAAAACCAAATCGATGTGCCGCGGCGCTGGGGGAGCATCCATTTGGCTAGGTGTTTACGGGCATAGCGAATATGGATGACACTGCCGCTGATTTCGGCCAGGCGTGTTTCGTCCGGGCTGCGATGCCCAAAATCGGCGTTTAAGGCCGCGATAATTGCATCGCGGTGACTTAATAGCAGATCTTCAAGGGTCTTCAATTTGTACTGCCGATCCTGATATTCAGGGTAGCGGCTATTTGCATAGGCAGTTTTTTGCGACTGGAAGATGGCCTCGAAGTCACTGGTGGTCACGGTCTTATCTGTATCTTCTATGGTGTTGCTCATAATATCCTCGCTCAGATCGGCGTAATTTAGCTTTTCCCGCTATTTACCAGATGACTCATACTCTGGCTCAGATAGCAGTAAAACCGCAGTTGCCCAGATCGAGGTGACGGCAGCAAGAATGGCTGGAATATACGCCATGGCGCCAGCGAGACTTGCCTCGCCGAGGCGGTTTGCTTCGATGCTTAAACCGTGATTCGGCGCGAACATGCCAAATAAGTAAAAGCTGAAATTACCCCAAATGGCGATGGCGAAGCTGAGGAATATACGGCGCGCACGAACGTCGGATATGTAGACAGTGCGCATAACAAGGCCAATGGCCAGTGCCATAATCCCATTCATTAGGGTGCCAACGTGGAGTATTCGCCAGCCCGAGCTAGGCCCTGGCAGTTCGAATTGAAAGAACACCGGAATGGGGCTTATGGACGCGCCGCCGACCATGGAGAAGGCCAGTAAAAAGCCGCCTAAAAGTCCGACCAGCATTGCTGTGAGGCCGTGTTTGATTAATCGATTGGAGTAGAAAGCTCGCATTATGTTTTCCTCTGTTATTATTACTGGCGTTAGCTAAACGTAGCCTAAATATAGGCGGTACGGTGTATTCGCCGAATATGATCAGTTAGAGCATAAGCGTAGTAGAGTGCTGGTGCATGCGAACCAATCTTTAGTACGGTTTGACGTATTGGGCTGGCGAGGAGAATAAGCAGGCTTGGATTGCCGTGAAATAGGCCCTAAAAAAATATAGCAAGCTGGGATTGAATTGACGGATATTATCGAGACAAAACTAAATCCGCCGTATATTCGTCAAAAACGGATGAATAGAGGGGGGATTACTAAGCGGGTGGCCCACGAGGCTGACTCCATGCACATTGTGAGTGTGGTGGCGCCAGCGGGTTCCGGTAAATCGACATTGCTGGTGGAGCTTCATGAGCGCTACCGTTTGGAGGGCTTCGCCTGCAGTTGGTTGAATCTTGAAAGCAGTGATGATGATCCCGCGCGCTTTGCCCTGTATATCGCCTCGGTACTGCGCACGATAGACAAGCCCTTTGCTGAGCGAAGTCTGGCGTTCGTGAAGTCAAATGCCTCGGCAGATTTAAAGCCTTTTTTCGATTCTATTATTCAGTATATCGCCGCCACTGAACTGCGTTTCGCCTTGTTTGTTGACGACTTTCACGTGTTGAAACACCCCGATATATTGCATTTCTGGGCGCAATTTATCGCCTATGCACCGGCGAGTTTGCGCACGGTTATCGCCTCGCGGGCTAAGTTACCGTTAGATTTAAGTCGCCTCAGAATTGCCGGCGGTATTTTCGAAGTCGCGCAGAGTGATCTTAATCTCAGCGTACAAGAAACCATGCAATTCATGAAGGAGCAGCATAACGTTGAGCTCTCTATGCATGCGGTGCAACTCCTGCACGAACGAACTGAAGGTTGGATGGTGGGCCTGCAGTTAGCAGGAATGACGATTAGTCGGTCTGACCGTAACAAGGAGGAGATTATTCGCGGCTTCTCTGCGCGGGACCGAAACTTACAAGAATATTTGTTCGAGGCGGTATACGGTTTACAAGACGCGGCGACGCAGCATTTTTTATTGCGCACTGCGCCACTTAACCGTTTTTCTGCAGAATTGTGCAATGTGGTCACCGGCGGGCATGACGGCCACGGCCGCTTGGCACAATTAGAAGCCGACAATTTGTTTATTATTCCGCTGGACCGCGAGGGCCGTTGGTATCGTTATCACCACCTTTTTTCTGAATATTTGCTTAGCCAATTAATAAAAATAGATCCCGCGCAAAAGCAAGAAATCTGCGAGTACGCGGCAGACTGGTGTATTAGCGAAGGCTTGGTGCTTGAGGCCATACAGTATTGTTTGGATGCGGCGTATTTTGAAAAAGCGACCGACTTGATTGCCGAACATGCCAAGCGTATTGCTATTGGTGAGGGTAACCATTCAATTATTTTTGAATGGATGCAGAAACTGCCAAAGGAATATCAATATCGTCGCCCGGAAATATTATTGCATCACGCTTGGTCCCGGGCCTTTACCCGTGACGGTGTTGGTATTGCGGTGGCGATATGCGCGGAATTTGAAGCGCTATTGGCAGATTCTGCCGCAAGCTCATGGGCGTTAAGCGCTGAGGAGGTGCTGTCTCTTGTACATCTTTCTAATGTTATCCGCTGCATAAGCTTGGCATGTTTAGAAGATTTTGAGGCTTGTAATGCGGCGTCTATAGCTTTGCTAAAAGCACTTCCTCGCGATGAGCATATGTTAGTGGCCTCGGCGTCAGTGGCGACTGCGTTTTGCCATTACCTACAGCAGAACTTAAGTCTTGCGCTAAGTGCAGCTGGCGATGCTTATGTGTATGGCCGTAAAGGTGAGAGCGCTTATGCCGCTGTTTGGGGTGATTTTGTGGCGTGCATGAGCAATATTGAGCTTGGCCGGATTCAGTTGGCGCAAGCGAGTGCACACCGCGCCGAGCAGACCGTGGGCGAGGTGCTGGGCGGCGGTCAGGTAGCCGCGCTAGCCGCGCTTGCCCGGGCTGAAGTTGACTGCCAGCGCTGTGATTTTGATCACTTAGAGCGGGAGCTGATTGATAGTCGTGTTATTACGACTATTTCGAATTCGCCAGAACCCCTGCTCATCGCGCGGCGTAGCGAAGCGCGCTACCGGCTGTGGATTGGCGAGTACGCCGCGGCGTGGCATGTCTTGCAGCAGGGGCAGGATCTTGCGCTAACCCTCGATATACCCCGATTGTATTTTGCCTTTATCGCCGAGGAGATTGAGCTGCAGCTACATTGCGGCGATGTTTCCGCAGCGCGAGATACTGCGCGACGGACCGATATATTAAACCGTGATAATGCACTCATTGATCGTCGGCATGAGTCCGCCATTGTGGAATGCATAGATTTGACGGCAGTGCGTCTTAGTCTCGCTGAGCAGCGTAGCGAGGAGGCGCTTAAACTAATCAATGTCCTTTTGCGCAGGGCGCAGCGTGAGGGGCGCTTAACGTTAGCGCAGCAGTTGCGCGCAATGAAATCACTGGCGCTCTGGCAATTGGCGAAAGAGGCAGAGGCCATCCGTGAGCTTGATCACGCGGTCAGTGCTGCCATGGCTGAAATGCATATATACCCATTGTATCGAGTTGGCGCTAGGCTTTTGCCCATTCTCGGGCGACTTGGCAGTACCCGCGATGGTGAGCTGAATACTAAAGCTCAGTTTGTTTCGCAATTAACGAGCATGCTCGGTGGCACTGCTCAGTGTGGCGTCGATTCGTCGCCGTCGCCGGAGCTTGTTGAGCCGTTAACTGATCGTCAGCTAGAAATTCTGCGTCTGATTGGAACCGGGCTAGGTAATAAGGCACTCGCAGAAGAATTACATATCAGCCTGTCGACCGCTAAATGGCATGTGCACAATATCTTTGACAAATTGGGTGTTAAAAATAGAACTGCCGCGGTTGCTTATGCGCGGAATAATAATCTTATTTAGCCTGATTCCTACCGATTTGATTACAGTGCAATACCGCGGTATGTCTAGGTTGTTCGGTATTTCTGTTGCACCTTGTCTCTGTTGTTTTCTCCGTGTTGGCACGTATAAGCGCGCTAGGTGCCATTCTGGGCTATAACTACATCTGCTGTTGTTGAATGACTTTGTAGCGGTGCCTGGGGCTCAAAACGGGGAGGAACTTGTCTTGTAATGAATAGCATTCGTCCATAAATGATAGGCCCATCACCGCTAATCTAATAAAAATGCAAACCGCGACAAGAAAATACAATAAGGAGTAACGCTGTGATTGATCTAACGTTTGTTGAGCATAACGGTGAACGCCATTCTGTTAGTGCTCAGCAGGGCACCAATCTTATGCAGGTGGCTATCGACAACGCTATACCGGGCATCGATGCCGACTGTGGTGGTTCTTGTGCTTGTGGCACCTGTCACGTGCGCGTTGCTCAAGAGTGGTTGAGCAAAGTGGGTAGCCCCGGTGAGAGCGAAGCCCTTATGTTGGAAATGACGCCTGAAAACGACGAGAGTTCGCGGCTGGCCTGCCAAATTACAATTGAGCCGGAAATGAGCGGCATGATTGTGGAAATCCCCGAATTCCAAATGTAAGACCAAATAAAAATTGGAGTAATTGCTATGACAAATGCAGCCTTGCAGGAAAATGCGCCACTACCCGATCCCTATAGTTTGCCGCTAGAGAGCATCAATCTTAGCGACCCCTATTTGTATTCTCAGAACCGTTGGGGCGATTATTTTCGCCGAGTCCGTGATGAAGATCCGGTCCACTATCAGAAAGAAAGCCCGTTCGGTCCTTTTTGGTCAATAACCCGGTTTGAAGATATTGTCGCAGTTGATACCAATCATGAAGTGTTCTCGTCTGAGCCCTTCATTATGATCGGCGACCCAGATGATAGCATTCCGGTCTCTAATTTCATTTCCATGGACCCGCCTAAGCACGATGAACAGCGCGCAGCGGTTCAGTCGGTGGTGGCGCCGCGAAATTTAGCGGCGATGGAAGACTTAATCCGCGAACGCATTGGCGCAATTCTCGATAATCTGCCCGTAGACAGAAGTTTTGACTGGGTTTCCAGTGTGTCTATGGAGCTGACCTCACAAATGCTGGCGACCATTTTCGACTTTCCCTATGAGGAACGCCATAAACTGGTGTATTGGTCAGATATGGCTACCGGGGCGCCGGAGCTGTCTGGTGGTAATGCCTCGCAGGAAGAACGTTTCGCCGCCTTACATGACATGGTTAACTCATTTGGGGCGCTGTGGGAGCAAAAATCCGCGTCGCGCTTGGCAGGTAATCCGATTGGTTTCGATTTGATCAGCTTAATGGAATCCAATGAAGACACCCGTGACATGATGACGCGTCCGGCTGAATTCATGGGTAATTTGGCTTTGCTTATTGTGGGCGGTAATGACACTACGCGAAACTCGATTAGCGGCAGTGTGCTTGCTATGAATCAGTTTCCCAAAGAATTTGATAAGTTGCGCGCCAATCCAAAACTTATCCCCAACATGGTGTCGGAAATTATCCGTTGGCAAACCCCTTTGGCGCATATGCGTCGGGTCGCTACGTGCGATACCGAGTTGGGTGGCAAGCTGATTAAGAAAGGCGACAAAGTCGTGATGTGGTATATCTCAGGCAATCGCGATGAACGCGTGATTGAAAATCCAGATCAGGTCATTATTGATCGCGCAAAAGCACGGCACCACTTGTCCTTTGGTTTTGGTATTCATCGTTGCATGGGCAATCGCCTGGGTGAGATGCAGTTGCGAATCACTTGGGAAGAAATTCTTAAGCGCTTCGATGATATTAAAGTAATGGAGGAGCCAGAGCGGGTGCACTCAAACTTTGTGTTTGGTTATAGCTCAATGCAGGTGAAACTTACTCCTAAGGCGAAATAAGCTTTACTCAACATTGCTTCGCTGAATAGGCCTGCTGATTCATTGTGCGCATATCTTCATTTGGAAGAAACGCACGGTGATTTTGGTGGGCTTTTTTGTGGGCAAAACGCGTGTCGATAACGATAGTGATTGGCGGCAGCGAGGTGTATAGCGCTACTGCGCGCTGCGGAATTGCTTTGGCGTTTGCCCAGTCGAGCCTTTGAAGGCGCGGGAAAAATTAGAGTCGCTATTGTAGCCGCAAATATGGGCAATCTTGCATATAGGGTATTCGGTGCTTTCCAGTAGGAGCTTGGCGTAATCTACCGACACCTGCTGTTTTATTTCCGCAAACGAACTTTCTTCATTGTGTAGGCGCCGAGCCAGTGTGCGCTCAGAGATGTTCATTTGCTCGGCGATTTGGCAAATGCTGGTCGATTGGCTATTTGCCAAACGCAGCTGAAGGTATTTCTTTACTTTGCTGCTTGTCGATACGTTGGACACAGAGTGTGAGGTGCTTTTTAAATTGCAGTACACCTCGTTAAAGGTCGACAGATTGTGGGTGTAAAGTGGTTGGCCAAGATGGTGTTTTTCGAAAATAACTTCCATTGTTTTTTTGGAGAACAGAAACTTCGCTTTAAAGTAGCTCTCATAATCGGCTATTTCGCCCAGCGGTTCATGGCTGTGATGCACTTGAATTGGTGGATCACTGAATTGCGCGAAGTGCCGTAGATTCAAAAAATAGCCGCAAACCGCCTCATCCAATAAAAACTGAACATCCCCAAAGTCCATAGCCGGTTTTATAATGATATGGCATCGTCCACCTACATCTAGGCGCTCGAAACGATAAGCTGGCATCACGGTGTGAGCAAACTCGATCATCACTTCCAATGCTTGATGAATATCTTTTGCTGTAAACGACGCCAGCCCAAACATTCCTCCTGGCACGGTGATCGGTATATAGTCGGCGAGCTGAACTGACAGCGGTGAACCGGGGCGGGCAATATCTTTACAGCAGCGCAGCGTTTCGCGTAACTGCCATCCACTAATATGAAGTTCGCTGCGGGAAACCTGCTCGGGTGATATCTTGCAGCGTTGATACAAGGCCGATTTGTTTAGCTTTCGGCAGGTGTAAAAGTTCTCTGCCAAATCCAGTAAGGCAATCGGAAAAATCGGTGTTTGAAAGGACGGTGTCGCTTCCGATTCACTTGTCATCGCTGTCTATCTATATGAAATGAATGAGCTGGGTCGCGCTGGCGCTTATTATTCTCTCTCATATAAGCCTACGCCGCCCTGGTGAATATACCGTGGGTACTGAATTCAGTCTACAGGCTTCCCGAAATCATCGTGATTAGCAGCTGATATGGTGCTAGTGGAGGGTAACTAGGTGGTTTGTGTGAGTGCAAGTGTTCACTAACATGGGGTGCTGGGTGATCTTCGCTTCAAAATATGCTGCGTCAGCAAATATCCGAGAAGCACGTTCGGCTGAGATCGGAAACCTAGTCTGCGCGAGGTCCCCGATTTTGAGGTGACAGCGGAACTCGGTCACATAACGCCGCTAAGAAGCGCATCGCTGTCCTTTTTTGAATGTTTCTGACCGCAAATAATAAGAACATTCGGCTACGCTGCACGCATATAACAATTCCAATATGCTTTAGCGAGGACAATTAATAATGTTAATGAAACGGAGTAAGGCCGGTTCGGCGATTTATGCAGGTCTTTTTGTTGTCTCTAGTGCTGCGGTCGCGGCTCCTCAATTAGAAGAAGTAATGGTTACCGCCCAGAAAGTATCGGCGAGCACCCAAGATACCCCAATTGCAATCACCGGTATGTCGGAAAACCAGCTGGAAAAATTTGGTTTCTCCAGTGCCAATGATATTTCAGCACAAGTACCCAATATGCAGGTCAGTGGCCCCTACGGCGATGTGCAGCCCATATTCTCTATTCGTGGCGTTAGCATGTCTGACTACAGTTCTAACCAGGCGAGCCCGATTGGGGTGTATAACGATGAAGCCTATCTAGGCGCGGTATACACCCACGGCATGAGCTTTTTTGACGTAGAGCGTCTTGAAGTTTTGCGTGGCCCGCAGGGCACTTTATACGGTAAGAACACCACGGGTGGCGCCATCAATATTGTTACCAAGACCCCGCAAATTGGTGAAACCACCGCCTATAACGCCAAACAGGGTATACGTAATTACGGCGGCCACTCTGGTGACTATGGGGTTGAAGGCACGTTACTGGAAGATACCTTAGCGGCGCGCTTGGCCTATTCCTATTTGCGGCGCGATGGCTATTTTGAAAATGCCTTGGGCGGGCCCGATTTATCCCAGCAAGACTTTCAGGCCGCGCGACTGGTTGTGAACTGGGCGTTGTCCGATTCGACCAGTATGGTATTAAAGTACTCTAAGGCGCGAAATGACGCTTTAGGTAGCCCGAGCCGCAATGAACCACGCGGCGACCTCTCCAAAAATCCTGAACTGGTGACCGCCTTAGAAACCTCCGGTGTGGGAACCTATAACGACAAGCCAAATAACGGCTATATCGACAACACGGGGTATTCCCGTCCGGCAAAAAACCTAGATTACTACGAGGTTGAAGATAACTTTACCGGTGCACTTGTCGTTAATTCTGACCTACTGGTGAATAAGATTGAATACATTGGCGACAGTTATACGCTGACTGCCATAACCTCACTTGCACAGTCAGATTACGAACAAGCCCAGAATGTTGACGGTAGCCCCGACGAGCTACTCGAAATCAATTGGGCAGTGGAAACCCAGGCATTTAGCCAGGACTTACGGTTTTCAACGACCTTCAAGGACGATTTTGATTTGATCGCCGGCGCCTATTACGCCACCGAAGATATGCAGTTGCACAATATGTATCGGCTCTATGAGACGCCACCAGACACCCGAGCAGCCGCTACGTTTCCGGGCGTAACCGGATATTACCCATACTTGCTCGATTTTGGTGTGCTCGACCAAAAAATGGATACCGAAAAAACCAGCTACGCACTCTATTCTCAGCTGCGCTGGAATATTACCGCGAACCTCGGTATGGACTTTGGTATTCGCTACACCGATGACCAAATCGATCTTAGTTATTTAAATATTTCGAGATTAGGTTACGACGGCACGCCGCGCGGTACCTATGTGCCGGGCAATACCACCGGCGTCGATAATATCTTTATCCCTGCCAATGTTGGCGGTCAAAGCCCAATTGAGCCGGGCCTGCTATTGGCTGAATTACTCAGTGGTAATATTGGTCTCGATGAGCTGCTGCTAACCGCGCAGACCGGCTATACCCACGGCCCCTATACCACTGATTCCGCCACGCCGCTAAGTGCTCACGAGCAGGAATGGACTGGGAAAATTGGCCTCGACTATCGCTTCAATGACGAGCTGATGGTGTATACCAGCTATAGCCGCGGCTTTAGAGCGGGTAACTTTAATGCGGGTGTCTATTACGAAGAGCGCGAGTTTGAAGATGCTTATGCTGCGCCAGAGTTTCTTGATGCCTATGAGCTTGGCTTTAAGGCAGACCTATGGGATCGCCGCGCTCGTATAAACAGTGCGTTTTTCTATTACGACTATACCAATCAGCAGTTTATTAATGTTGTTGGTGTTTCTAACTTTTTAGAGAATGCCGGTGGCTCAAAAATATTCGGGTTTGAATCTGAAATGTATTTTGCACTTACCGAAAAACTGACCGTGCAGCTTGGCCTCGGTATTTTGAAAAGCGAATACACAGAACTTGAGCTTTCTAATGTGCAGACGGTAAATAACGACGACGACGTTGTTGATCTCGCGGGTAACGAGTTAATTTCTGCGCCTAAGATTAGCGCGAATATCTCAATAGATTACGAAATTCTTGCCAACAACTACGGAAATCTGAGTATGAATCTGAATGGCAACTATCAAGACGATCAGTGGTATAGCGCCTATAACGATAAGATCGGCTATGACCATATACGCCAAGATGCTTATGGATTGTATAACGCCCGATTCACTTGGTTTGGCAGTGACGAGAACTACAGTGTGGCCATCTGGGGTAAGAATCTAACCGAAACTAAATATGACGGCTATGCGATTAATCTGCAGGCAGGCTTTGGCTTTGATTACTTCCAGCAGGGCTCGCCAAGAACCTATGGTATCGAAGTGACCTATCGTTTCTGATTTTTGCGATTAATGTGCATCTGCCCACAGCCCAGGGCATCGCTTGTCGGGATGGGTATGCATACCCATTCCGACTTTTTTACTCTTAATTTAGACTTAGCCGCTGATGCAGCTGAGTCTAAATTTACAGCTTTAAAATAATGTTAATAAACCATAGCGCGGAGAATAATATGAAAAGTAAATTTAAAATAAGCTCACTCGTAGCCGGTGTTGTATTGGGATTTGCTGGCACTGCACAGGCATTGGAACTGCCGCTTATTGGTAGTGCTGGGGGCCTAGGTGCGCTGAATGATTTGCCGTTGCTGGGCAGTGGCTTGGGCGATGGCCTATTGGTTAACTCCGGTGTGCCGATCCTAAGTGATCTGCCAATAATTGGTGGCTTGCCCCTTATTGATGGCCGCGGTATTCCTGTAATACGTGATATTGACGGTGCCCTTATGTTGGCTTCTGGTGTGCTGACGGTGGTCGTCGCGAATAATAATCTTCACGGTGGTTTGCCGTTGATTGGTAGTGGCGATCTAGGCGTTGTAGACATGCTATTAAATGGTGGCCCAACGTTGAACTTCTTGGGCTTGGGTGCAGTTTTGCCGTTTTAGCGCTAAGGTTTCTCAGTTTGGCGTTTAGCTTGAATTTGCAGATTGGCGGTAGTCTCTAGGCGAGCAGTCGCTCCAGCGTCTAAACGCGCGGGTAAAGCTGCTGGTATCGGTATAGCCTAAATGCGCCGCCAGTTCGTCAATTTTCATATCGCTGTCAGTGAGTAGCTGAAACGCCATTTGCTTTCGTTCTTCCTCAACCACCGCGCGAAAGCTGGTGTTTTCAGTATCGAGTTTGCGGCGCAGCGTACGGCTAGAAATGGCCATTGCGGCGGCGACATCGTCTAAGGATGCCATTAGCCCGAGGTCCCCCAGAATTTGCTGCCTAACACGATCCGTTATCCCGCCAGATTGGCGCTGGCGTAGCTGTCGTGCACATTGGTCGGTTAAAAGACGGGCGAGATTGGCGTCGTAGGTTGGCTGAGGCTTGTCGACGAATTTTAGGGGGATGCGAATGGCATTGTAGGTGCTGTGGTAGCGTGGCGGGGTACCGCACACTGATTCGATATAGCTCGCATCCTCTAATGCGGGGCCGGTGAATTCTGTTTCCACCGTCTGGATTTCGTTTAGGCTCAATTCTTTGGCTAGGGCAATGCTCGCTGCCATATCCCGCTCTAATAAAAATTGGCGCAGGTGGGCGGGAATAAATTGCGGATTCATGCGTAAACCAAAATAGCCGTCCTGCTCAAAGGAGTTAATCTCGCAATACGCAGTACTCAGCGGCAAAAAGCGCAAGGCGGTGTTCAGCGCCTCGCGCAGGGTTCGGCAAGTTCGTAGTGAAAAACCCCAAATACCAAAGGTTGCTATGTTGTAGCAGAGACCGATTTTAAAACCGAGCGCGGGGATATTGGGCAGCGCGAGCATTAGGTTTTCAATGAGCTGCATTTCTTGTTCGCGTTCAATGAGCGCGCCACCGTCATTCAGACTGTGCTCAGAGATATCAGTACCAAATAAACAGGTTTCTAGGTCTACACCGTGATTGGCCGCAAAATTTATCATGACTTTACTAATGGCGACGGGTCGAAGTGTATTACTAATTTCCCCCATTTCTAGAGCCTGATTTGATTGTTTGCGGATATGGCCATAAGTGCGGCACGAAAGGACATAAGTGTCGTGTTATTTGCAGCGCGTCAGCGCTAAAGTAATGTACGGTTAAATAATTCAATATGTCAATTGTGGCACGGTAACGACTATGCAGGAAGAACTAAAAGATTTAAACAAGCAGGCGCTAGGTGCTGCAATAAACCATATGGGCAAGGTCGCATGGCCTACCATTATACTAACGCTGCTAGTCTGCAGCCTTTTTGTGTTGTGCATAGCGGCCTTTGCCAATGGCTTGATTTCGGTATGGCTGGCCACACCACTGGTGAGTGTATTGACCTATATGTCGTATACGCCGCTGCATGAGGCAGTACATGGCAATATCCACGGTAATAAAGCAAATTTGCGCTGGGTAAATGATTGGTGCGGCTACCTTGTCGCGCCGATTATAGGGGTGCCGTTTGCATCGCATAAGCATGAGCACTTTACGCACCATCGCTTTACAAATATCGAAGGTAAGGACCCTGACTTTCTCATTAGTGGTATGCGCCATGGGCTGCCCAGCGTATTCCTAACAACGCTGAGATTCTTCTACACTCAAAACGGCTTCTTCGCGAAAAATAACTGGCACTCAGCGCAGCTCAAAGAACGCATTATTTACTGTGCTGAACTTTGTGTGTCGCTGGGCTGGCGGGTGTTAACCATTGCGCTAATAGACCAGCCAGGCATTGCGACCGTGGTGTTAGTGGGCTATTTCTTTGGTGGTTTCTTTACTGCGTATTGGTTTGCCTATCGCCCCCACTTTCCCTACGACAATACCCAGCGTTACCAAAACACCAGCAGTCTTATTATGCCGATCTGGATGCGGCCCCTGGAGTGGTTTTGGCTAGGGCAGAATTTGCACTCTATTCATCACCTCTTTCCTCGCGTACCGTTTTATCGCTACCACGCGCTGCATCGGCAAATTGAGCCAATACTGCGCGCGCACGGGACGCCTATTCTTGGTATTTGGAGTAGGGCGCCGGTGAAGGTGTGAGTGGCGCTATTTTTTTGAGGGGCTGGCTTGTATTTTGAGTCAATACCCTCATTGATTACACATCAGTATTTTTGGATCTAAATACAAGGGAATTCATTTTGACTTCAATAACAACGATAGCCAGTCAACTCGATGTAAATAACAAAGCGAATATAAAAAATCGTCTTTTTAAATCTGCAATGAGCGAGCAGTTAGCAGATCGCGATAACGCGCCCACTAATGAGTTAATACATCTTTATCGGGCGTGGGCAAAAGGCGGCACGGGCTTGCTGGTTACCGGCAATGTAATGGTAGACCGCAATGCCCTGGGTGAGCCGCGTAATGTGGTGCTGGACGAAAAATCAGATATCGCTAAATTTAAGGCCTGGGCTGATGCCAGTACAGAAAATGGCGCGCAAGTCTGGATGCAGCTGAATCACCCCGGTAAGCAAATACCGAGTTTTTTGAGTAAAGAGCCGCTCGCACCGTCGGCAGTACCACTTGGCAATGGCCTGGAAAGTGGCTTTAAATGCCCGCGGGCCTTAACCGAGGCTGAGATTCTGGCCATCATTGAACGTTTCGCTTGGGTAAGCGCCAAAGCGAAGGAATGTGGCTTTAATGGCGTGCAAATTCACAGCGCGCACGGTTACTTGGTCAATCAGTTTTTATCGCCGCATCATAATCGCCGCGACGATCAGTGGGGCGGTAGTCTTGAAAACCGCATGCGCTTTTTAATGGAGATTTATCGCGCGATACGCGCCGCGGTAGGAGATAGTTTTCCTGTTGGCGTAAAGTTGAACTCGGCTGATTTCCAAAAAGGTGGTTTTGATGAGTCTGACTCGATCGAGGTTATTCAGGCCTTGCAGAACGAGGGCATTGATTTAATCGAGATCTCTGGCGGCAACTACGAAAACCCCAGTATGGTTGGCAGTGGCGCGAGTGAAAGCACGCTTAAGCGCGAAGCCTACTTCTTAGATTACGCTGAGAAAGCGCAAAAAATAATGAATGTGCCACTGGTTGTTACCGGCGGCTTCCGCTCCGCCAGCGCAATGAATAGCGCAATTGCTTCTGGCGCGGCAGATATGATCGGTATCGCAAGGCCACTGGCCTTAGATCCGGCCCTTGCCAATAAACTGATCGCGAGCGACAAACATTCAATTCAGCTACCGGTGCTTAGCACTGGCATCAAAGCCTTAGACGCAATGACCATGCTGGATATTACCTGGTATGAGCACCAACTTGAGCGTATTGGTAAAGGTAAATCGCCAAAGCCGAATCTGTCGGAGTGGGTATCTGTTTTAAAAACCTTCGCCTCTTTAGGTGCGCTGGCTTTTCAAAAACGGCGCGTGTAGCCCGCGGGTGTCTTCACGAGTTAATCGCGCAGATGCGATTGGCTCGTGAGCGTACAATTTTCTTCTTGGAATAGTTAACTGGCAGGCATTGACGTAAAATAGGCGCTCAAACCCAGCCGTCGATTCTGCTAACGAGCAAGACTCCCCTCTAATGTCATGGCTTTGCCATCGGCTGTTCATTCGTATACAGACACAATTATTAATAGTGGGCTTTTATGAGTATTGATGATCAAAAAGTCGGCGAGACTATTCGCCGCGAAGTCATGGGTAGCGCCCATGTTGATACTTCACTGGGTAATGCCAACGCCTTTGATATGCCGCTGCAAGAGGCTGCCATGGAACACGCTTGGGGCGGTGTGTGGACGCGGGACGGCCTAGATCGTAAAACCCGCAGCATTGTTACCGTCTCTATGCTTATTGCCTTGCAGGCCCACGGTGAGCTTAAAGGACATGTGCGGGGCGCACTCAATAATGGCGTTAGTCCTGAAGAAATTCGCGAAATCATTATGCATGCGGCGGCGTACTGCGGCTACCCAGCGGCCTTGTCGGCCATGCGGGTTGCGCGAGAAGTTGTCGATAGCTACGGGGATTGATTACTTTATTACGCTGGGGCGCCCACTAGTATTGCTAGGTCGGGCGCTTTTTATCGTTGCGGCTTACGCAATTGGTGAAGAGTTTTCAGTATTAGCCTAGGAGTTTGAGCGCTAGCTGCGATGTCAGAAAGCAAACCATGAAAAAGATCCCCATGGCCGAAACGCCAGCAAAAATGATTGGCATCGGGTTTGATTCGGCTAGGTCCATGAGTCTTTTGCGGCCAGACTGATTTTGTAGCGCAAATAACAAAGAAATACCCTGCTTAAACGTTTCGAAGACGCTGAGGGGCTTTTGTTCAGTGACTGTGTTCATGTCTTTGTGTTCCATGATCGTCAATTATTCCTTTGCTGCTGGAGCCGGAGGCCAACTGTAGTCTATTTTGGGCTGGAAAACAGTGGCGGATTTTGTCAATGCTAAAACACGGCTAAAGCGCTATTTGTGTCATAGCGGCACCCTAGCCTTGCAAACGCATTGTAACACTCTTGCAAGGCCTGTGGGGCAGCGGCAATCAATCGGGTACCAAAGATAAGTCCTTCTGTAGCTTGCGCGAAGCACAGTAAAAACACAGTGCTGATAGCACCATGATTGGCGGCACAATATAAAACAGCGCCATGCCGAGTGCCGATGCTCCTAAGGTCGGCGTCAGCACGTCGCTGAGAATACCAACACTCCAAGGTCCCAAGCCCAAGCCAATAATATTGATGATAAAGAAAAGCACTGCAGAAGCCGTAGCGCGCATGCTCAAACCAACTAGGCCGTGGGTCATGGCGATAACATTGCCGAGATAGCTGTTCATCACTATTCCGGGGATGATTAAACACATTAAGGCGGTATATTTTTCATCAACCGTAAAGGCCGCTACGGTAAATGGCAGGCCTACAATCAGCGCGAGTGTGGGCATCCACATATACCAGCGCTTATCGCTTCGGCCGAGCTTGTCTGAGATGTACCCACCAGCAATTACCCCTACTGCGCCGCCTAAGCCCAGTATTACGGCTAGCCACGTGCCGAGTTCACCGGTGGTCATGCCATGGCTGCGGATCATGAAGGAGGCGGTCCAGTTGGCGGTTGCGTAGCCTGCAAAGGCGTTGAGCGCGGCGCCCATGGATAAAAAGCGAAATGAGGGCCGGGTCCAGAGCACGGACAGCACCTCGGTAAGCGACGGTTGGGTGGTGCTGGCGACCCGCGCTTCAGACTGGCCACGCTTTGGCTCAGATAGCGTAAACCTGACGACAATAGCCAGCAATATGCCGGGCATCCCCACAACCACAAACGCCACTCGCCAGCCAAAAAACTCGTTGAGCCAGCCGCCGAGTAAAAAGCCAAAGAGAATGCCGATATTCACGCCCGAGGAGTAAAGCCCCATTGCGGTTGCGCGTTTCTGTGGCGGAAAAATATCGGAAATCATGGAGTGCGAAGGGGGGCTGCCGCCGGCTTCGCCAACGCCTACGCCAATACGGGCAAGCAGGAGCTGAACAAAATTTTGGGCTAAGCCGCTGATACTGGTCATAAAGCTCCAGATGAATACCGCCAAGGCGACGATATTGCGGCGGTTGGCGCGATCGGCCCAGCGTGCAATGGGAATGCCCGCAGTGACATAAAAGGCGGCAAAGGCGAAGCCTGTTAGCAATCCCAAGTGAGAGTCTTTTAAGCCTAAATCGGCTTTTATGGATTCTTGTAAAATGGCGAGTAATTGCCGGTCGATAAAGTTAAAACTATAAACAATGGTCAATACACCTAATGCGTAATAGGCGGCGCCGGTCGGCGTAGATTCTGGCGACTTGGCATTGTTACTGGCGTTGTGTTCAGCACTCATATCAGTCGGTTCTCGCTATTTATTGTTATCTGCGTTTTATTGCGCTGAAGGCTAGGGGGCTGCCTTAAATCGAGCGCTGTTTATACTGACCTAGAATATCCTTATTGGCTGGCGTGTTAGCCATTAGTTTTAGTGGTGAGACGTGGCGGCAATAATAGTATTGACGCCACGCTCCTGAATTTATTGCTGTAGATAGCGATCGCTAAGCTGCTTATTTAAACCACGCTAGCGACCCGCGCAGCCAAGGTGTTCATCTTGGCTGCGCGGGTAGTCTCTTACCCGTGGTCTATTTTACTTTGAAGGGTTGATGAGGAATTTTCTGCCCGTGGCCTGCTGGCTATAGGCCGCAACAATATCTTTGTCTAGGGCTTCGGTCAGTGAAATCTCGTCGCTGTAATGGCTGGCAAAAGTAGTGCGCAGTTCATTGGCAACGCGCTGGCGCAACTCCATCATTTTTTCCATACCGGCCTTCTGAGTGAAGGGGGTAAGGAGCCAGGCGTTAATACCCCAGCTAAAACCAAAGTTACGATTAATAATGGTTGGCGATAAATCGAGGCCGCCGTAGATATACAGCTGCTTAAAGGTCGTGGAGCCATAGGGGCCGGGCAGTTCTTCGGTGCCTTTTAGCGCGGCGCGTTCCATGCAACTGAGAATACGGCTACCGAGGTCGCCGCCACCAGTCGCATCAAAGGCAACGTAGGCACCGGTTTCTTCAATGGCCGCGGTCAGATCATCCATGAAGCTCGCATCGCTGGAATTGCAGATGTATTTCGCGCCCATGGCTTTGAGAATGTCGACCTGCTCTTGTTTGCGCACAATATTGATTAAGTCGATGCCATCGCTTTGGCAAATTCGGTTGAGCATCTGACCCAAGTTCGACGCGGCGGCGGTATGAATAATCGCTTTAAAGCCTTCCGCGCGCATGGTTTCAACAAAGCCCAAGGCGGTGAGCGGATTTACAAAGCACGACGCGGCTTCTCTGGCTGTGGTGCCTTCGTTCTGTGGCATGCACTGCATTACATTGACCTTGCGATACTGGCAGTAAAGCGCGCCGTCCATTACCGCAACGGTTTTACCGAGCAGTGCCTGTGCCGCTGCGCTACTGCCGGCTTTAACGACTGTGCCTGCGCCTTCGTTGCCCATCGCCAATGGTTTGCCGATACGGGGTTTAACACGGCTTTCCATGCCGCTGCGTAATTTAGCGGTGTACGTTGTATCGGCGCCGCTGCCACTGGTTTCACCTGTAGAGACATCTGCCGGCATAATCAAGATGGCTTGGTCAGAGGGGTTGATTGGCGTGGCCTCAATGCGCACGACTACTTCATTTTCGCCGGGCTCGGGTACAGGTGCAGATTTTAGAAGTAGCTTCAGCTGACCGTCTTCTGTGACCAGTGATCGTAATTGCAGACCTGTGCTAGGTGTTTCGTTGTTCATCCCTTGTTTCTCCCCGAAATTTGGATTTTTGTAATCGTATCTGTCAGTGTAACTCTAGCGTTACAGAAATAACAAATGCTATTGAATTGGCTCACGAAGGCGCCGCCTAATTTTTGCTCGGCGCGGTGGCTGCTAAGAAGAATAGCTGATTTGGGGGTAAACGCAGGGAATAGCGCTAGATGCCCGCGCCATGCCGCTACCCCCGTAAAATAGTCTAAGTCGTTACTGCGGGGGTGGGGCTAAGATTAGCGGGCGGGGCCGCGGGTGACCTCGGCAAAACCGGGTGCGTCTGGACGTTTGCGAGCACTTACTTGGCGGGGATCAATTGGCTCGCCGCAGTCCGGGCAGCAAAGAATCGGCTGAATGTCGTGACCACAAGATTGATGTTGGCGCAGAATCGGTGGCCCAGCGGCATCGGAATAGTATTTGTCGCCCCAGTTAAGCAGGGTCGAAATTACCGGATACAGGTCGCGACCCTTTTCAGTTAGACGGTATTCATAACGCGCTGGATTGCTTTGGTAAGCGCGGCGCTCCAATACATTGTGCGCCTCCAGTTTTTTTAAGCGCTGGGTCAATGTTGTGCGTGACACCTGTAGACGTGTCTGCAGATCCTCAAAGCGCCGTACCCCCAGAAAGCAGTCACTAAGAATCACAAGCGTCCAGCGATCGCCTAGAACGACCGAGCTGCGTGCAACTGAACATTGCTGTGCGCCGAGCTCTTCCCATTGCATTTAATTTGCCTCTAATAATCCCGCTTATTTCTGGGTAGTTCGCCACAAAGTATATACAAAGTCCATTTTTTGTACTAACTTTAATCAATAAGTCCAGTTTTTGGACTAACTAATAAAGTCACAAGAATATTTGCTTTTGGAGAGTGCCATGCCTGCCCCCGTCCCCTTTGACCCAAGTGCGATAGCCAATGCCAAGCATAAGCTGCGTCCCGCTAAGGACGGTGTCACCGTTAAGCGCACTATCTGCGCGACCTGCGATATCGCCTGTAGCGTGGTAACAGAAAGCAAGCAGGGTCGCGTTGTTAAAGTTCGCTCTTCAGATAACCCTATCTTTCGCGACAATATTTGCATGAAAGGCATTATTGCGCCCAAAGCTTTTGCCCACCCAGACCGCATTTTGCACCCAATGAAGCGCGTCGGTGAACGCGGTTCTGGCAAGTGGGAGCGGGTTAGCTGGGACGAGGCCATGAGCGATATTGGCCAGCGACTGAAAAAAGTGATTGATGAGCACGGCCCCGAGGCGTGGGCGGTATCCACCAGTCAGTGGAATACCGCCACAGACCACGGTCTTGGTCGTCGGATCATGAACCATGTTGGCTCGCCAAACTGGATCAGTGGGGTTGCCCTGTGTGCAGGTAATACTGCAGCCATTAACCGGCTTACCTATGGCTGGTTCCCGATGGGGGACTTTAATAACACCAATTGCATCGTGCTTATGGGCCACAATCCTCGGCGCCACAGCTGGACACCGCTGTATAACTATATTCGCTCGGCACAGCAGCGCGGCGCCAAGCTAATTGTGTGTGATCCACGCAAGAGTTCGAGCGCAGAGCGCGCGGATATTTGGTTGCCCTTAAAAGCGGGCAGCGACGCCGCCATGATGTTTGGCTGGTTAAAAGTCATTTTTGATGAAGGTCTGTACGACAAAGATTTTGTGGCCAACTGGACGGTGGGCTTTGAAGAATTGCGTAAGCGCGTAGATGAGTTTCCCTTAGATCGCGTCGCCAAGCTTACGGGTTGTGAGCCAGAGATGATCGCTAAGGCGGCGCGCATGTATGCGAACTCCGGCCCGTCGATTATTCCCTGGACGCCAATCACCGACATGCAGCGCAATAGTACCTCGGCGATTCGTCTGCAAGGTATTTTGCGCGCCGTGTGCGGCTACATTGATGTTGCCGGTGGTGAAACCCTGCAGGGTTTTCATCCCGACGTGGTACCGGAATCGACCATTGAAATGCACGAAGTTTTGTCTGAGGCACAAAAGGCCAAACAGCTCGGCGCTGATACCCACCCCGCATTTACCTACCGTGGGCAAGAGGCGCTGCGCGAACCGCTTAAGCGCGTGTGGGGGCATGAATACCCCAATCAAATTACCGGCTGTTACATGGCCAATCCGTCGGCCACCTTCCGGGCCATGGCGGGTGAGGGCAGTTATCCAGTAAAGGCCTTTTTTACCATGGGCAATAACACCGTAATGAGCTACGCCAATATGCCGCTCATTATCAAAGCCATGATGAATCAGGATCTCATTGTTGCCCACGAGCACCATATGACCCCAACCGCTCAGCTAGCCGATTATGTATTGCCTGGCGACAGTTGGCTGGAACGACCTTGGTTAACCGATGCCTTTGGCTGGATGTCGGCTTACCGTCCTTCAGAACAGTCGATGGAGCCCCCCGGCGAGGCGCTGAGTACCTGGGAGTTCTGGAAACGCATCGCCAATGCCTTGGGTAGACCGGAGTTGGTGCCGTGGGCGTCGCTAACCGATTTCTATGACGACCGTTTGAAAGCAACTGGCATGAGCTTTAAAGAATTGTCGGAAACCACGGAGATTTATTTCGATATGCCGGAGTTTCGCAAGTACTTAAAAACCGGCTTTGCCACGCCGAGCGGCAAGGTGGAATTAAAGTCCTCTATTCTCGAAGACCTTGGCTTTGATCCGCTGCCTTACTTTCGTGAAGATCCGCCAGTCGACCCCAATTACCCGCTACAAATGTTTACCGGCGTACGTGAAGACGGCTATTTTCAAACTGCCCAACGGCAGGTGCCAGAAATGCGCCAGCGCGCTCCAGAGCCCATGATCTTTGTGAGCCCAGATACCGCAAAGGACTATCAGCTTCAAGAAAACGAGTGGGTCATTATTGAAAACCAAACAGGAAAAATTTCAGCGCAAGTCGCCATTAAAGAAGCCATGCCCAACGGCTTAGTGCGCGTACCTCACGGCTGGTGGAAGCCAGAAATGCAGAAGGGCGCCGGTCATCTATCGGGAGCGCTGCAATACAGCGACGCGCAACTGTGTCGCGACGACGAAGATTATCTAGACCGCGAGCAGGGCATACCCCACCTAAAAGGCGTGCCCTGCCGTATTGTAAAAGACCCTACTGGGGGCGCCGCCAACCCAGCTCCTACAGAGGCCACATTATGAGCAAACTCAGTAGAGCTGAGAGAAAGCGGGAGCGTGCAGCTAAGCTCCTTATCTGGCTGGCAGACCGCGCCTCGCGCAATCGATCATTATTAGATCGTCTCTGCCGTTTGATCGTAGACCGCGTGTCTCGGCGTGCGCCCCACGAAGACTTTATGCGTGACCCGATTGTCGACGGCAATGAGGGCTTTGATCCAGACGAGCTTGATCGCTACCAGCGGGGTGAGGGTGGTCATCAGGTATGGAGCGCGGCGGAAAAATAGCGAAGTTGGCTCAGGTGTTATGAGTTGATCTCATATTCTTTCACATCAAAATCTTCTACCAGAGAAAATGAATCATTGTCTGGGCCGGAATTTCTGAATTCATCCAATGGGCCGCGTGCAATCCATTTCTCGAAAATATTTACCCTGTTCTCATCAAGAGGATCTGGTGAAACGGAAAAATCTTCGCATGCATCGAGCATTCTTGCTTTCGATACAGCCTCAAGCGACTTTTTGATAAATTCTTCCCGCGTGCCACGTTTTAACTTTAATTTTCCTGCAACGATTATTGCCATGTAATTACTCTTCTAGATGCATAACGTCGCGAGCATCCTAGTGCTTGGTCTCGTTATATTTTTGACTTATAGCGACCTTTAAAATAGTGAAAGTAACTAATAGAAATACAATTGTAGCGATATGTTTAAGCACAACGCTAAATGGTGCCTGTGCTTCATAAGCAAGAAACCCATCTGTAATTGGCATGACTGTACCAAACAAGGCGCACCACATTAATGCTGAATAGTTTCGAGCATATAGCAAATACCCTAGAACTAGCGTAATAAACAACGTTCGTGAACCATATATTTGTACCCAATCTGAATCCTTCGCTGCGAATAACTCAGTGCCTCTCACGACGGAGAATGCCGCAGGATCTAGGTAAGAAAAAATGGCATAAAAACCCTGCAGGAGAGCCATTATCAAAACCAATACGGCTCCCACTTTACTATATGTCTTATTCATATTATTCCATTCAAGGTGTTGAGCTGCGGCGAAATCCAAGGCTTGGCGCACAAGTGAACCACACAGTAGCGAGTCTTGCACGCGAGCGTGCTCAGCGCTGCGCCTTGTTAAACTTTCTTTTTATTCGGGCTCTTCTTTGTTTTGCGTGCCTTCGCCAGGGGTAATGAACAGCAGCTTACTTTTTACATTGATTTTTGCTGTATGCCATATGCCCTTGGGCACAATGATATATGAGCCTGGTTCGTCTAGTGTGATTGATTCTTCTCCATCCGGTAGCCTTAGCACGAAAGTGATTTTTCCAGATAGCAGTAAGACGATTTCATCCCCTTTGGGATGAACCTCCCATGTGTTCCAGTCTGAAGTGAATTCGTAGCCAGCGATTAGGTCGTGGCCACGAAATCCCTCGTATTTCTGCCCAATGCGTTCGTAGAGAGTTTTGTCATTTTTCTCTATAAACGCGTCCTTATTCTGGGAGTGTACGATGAACTTGTTTTGGATATTTCCGATCTTTACGCTCATTGATCTGTGGTTCCCTCGAAACGTTTAACGAAGAGTTCGGTGGCAGTTTGTGGAGTGGTGCTTCGCGCTAGCGTAGCGATCAGTACAAAACAGCCACGGAACAAACTGTCCGACTGGCACGTATTGTTAGGGTGTTTTCATGTAGCATGCGTAATAGCGTTTCTTGAATCAGATATTATTCGGTCATAGCGCTCGATAAAGACAAGCATCTTGTTGGGACTTTCTTGGAATGTCTTAATCCACAGAGATAATGCCTGTGCTATTTCATCTATTAAATCTTTAAAATTGAAGTATTGAGTGTCTAGGTCGGGATTTGGAATGTATCCACTTCTCGCGACACAAAAGCTAATTCTCTTTTCTTTTCCGTAAAGAACTTTTCTGGAATCCAAATTTGACATGTGAAGAACTGAATTCCGGAGCTCCCACAGTTGCTGCTCGGTAATCCCCAGTTTTTCAACTGATGCATACTTTTTTAGCCATTGGACGAAATTTCCACTAACATCACCAAGCTCAAGATATGCGATCGTATCGATGAATGAGACAAGAAGCTTCATACATGAAACATATTGCTTTGCGTTAAAAAGTAGCTTTATTGCTATAAAGTAATCGTCGTTTAGCAGTCGAGGCATATCAAAGCCATCTGGCGTGATGTAAGACTCCAGGTAATCTGCCATCTTACCCTTGCCGAGTTTGGGATGATCTTCGAATGAGCTCACATAGAATGGCTCATACCCGTGCGCGACATCTATCTGCGCCTCACCATTTACAATTGGAGTAATGCAGCAAAGTGGGCTTTCAGGAGCATCATGGCGAGCGAAAAACTCCTCAAAAACCTCCATACTTCGCCCCGCCCTCACCAACGCCATGTAGGACGAGTACTTAAATATGCCATCGGAAGTACCAATCATACATGACTGCACGTTGGCAATATCTGCTATTAAGCAGTCGCTAGACACGGATCTTCTAAGGAATTCCATTTTTTCTTCATCAGAGCCATCCATTTCATGCACTGCAACACCGAGCTGGCTAATTCTTTCACCGTCAGTGTAGAGAAAGCAGTTAAAAATTCTTTCCTTCATATAGACCTTCGAAGATTCTCGTTGTCAGACAATCACAGCTTATTATGAGGACAGAGGCCACATATCATTTTGGCCTCCTATCACAGAAATGAATTTTGGACGGAAATGGAATGAGCCATATTTTTCAATGGGTTTAGTTGATACCGAGGAATTAGTTGGCGGTGTTAACAAGGCAAGCTCCCTCTATCAATTTTGAATTCCCTTTCTATTGATCATATACCTGCCGCATTAATAATCAATAAGTTGGCGCCACGCAATCCGTGGTAGTGAGCCTCTGGCTACTGAAAAAGGGGAGATTTCGTTTTTCTGACGATTTGGCTAGTTTGTGGGCGAATATCGATTTAAAACTTACAAAGCTTTCCTTGCGTGATTGATCCGGGGTAGTTCCGGCGCTCGCCTAGGTCGCGTTCTAGCGCTTTGGGGTGTGTACTCGCTCTGCGTGAAATATAATTTGTCATTAGTAGTGACAATACAATTTTGATTGGCTAGGCTTGCTCTGGCTTTTGGTATGAAAAGCGCAATCGAATAAGGTAGAGGCTCGTGCTGAGCTTGGTCAGTAAACGCGCCCGAAGCAGTCGTTGTAATCAGTGGTGACCGTGTTTTTAGTGAAACTATTGCGCGAGTTGGCTGCGTACTGAATTGCACAGATTGTGAAACGTTGTTTACTGAGTCTTGAGTGCGTCTAGAATTAAAATCATTGGAGTTTTGTATGAATGACTTGGCAATAAAAAACCGTGTTACCGAGATGACCGGCACCGAGTACCCGATTATTCAGGCGCCAATGGGCTGGATCGCGCGGGCACATTTGGCTGCAGCGGTGAGTAACGCGGGTGGGCTGGGCATCATCGAAACCTCGTCAGGAGAACTCGATAATATAAAAATTGAAGTGGCCAAAATGCGCGAACTCACCAGCAAGCCCTTTGGGATGAATGTCGCTTTGTCTTATGTGAAGGGCACGAATATTGTCGATTTTGTGATCGAGCAGGGCATTAAGTTTGTGACCACGTCGTCGGGCAGCCCAAATGTGTGTACCAAGGCATTTCAAGAGGCGGGTATTACCGTCTTTCACGTGGTGCCAACACTCGATATGGCGCTTAAAGCCATCGATGCGGGGGTGGATGGCCTAGTAGTTGAAGGCGGGGAGGGTGGTGGTTTTAAAAATCCCAGTCCGGTATCAACAATGGTATTGCTGCCGCTGATACGCAGCCGGGTAGATGTGCCGATAATCGCCGCTGGTGGCATATCTGATGGCGCGTCGATGGCCGGTGCTTTTGCCATGGGCGCCGAGGGCGTGCAAATGGGTACCCGGATGTTGGCATGCGCTGAGTCGCCGGTTCACGACAATTGGAAAAATGCGGTTGTTAGTGCCAAAGAAACTGATACGGTTTTTCTTAATCAAGCATCGCGTCCAGCCCTGCGTGCGCTAAGAACCCAGCGTACCGAGCAACTTTTACCGCTGGGTAAATTTAATGCCATGGAGCATTTTGCTGGGGTGAATGAATTGTATTTTGGTGGTGACATGGAAGCGGCAATTCCATTGTCTGGTCAGGTGGCCGGCCGCATCGACAGTGTTAAAACCGCACAAGCCATTTTGAGTGAGACGATGACCGAATTTCACCAGATCATGAAGCAGCTGAGTACCCAATACTTGCGCTAGTGCCATCGCAGGCGCAGTGTTTTTAACAATAATAGCCCCGTATAAAGGGGCGCCGCCGAGGTTAAGTAATGAGCGAATCTGCACCGATGTTTGATTTAACGCCCACTGAAGAAGAGTTCATGACGCGCGAAGTAATGCGTCGCTTCGCAGCAGAGGAAATGGCGCCCAAAGCGCGCGCGGCAGATGAGGCGGCGAGCTTGCCGGATGATTTCCTACAAAAAACGGTAGAGCTGGGCTTAAATTTTATGCCCGTGCCGGAGGCGCTTGGCGGTGTGGGCGCCGGCCACCAGCCGATATCCAATACCCTGACGATTGAAGATCTCGCTCAGGGTGATATGTCGATGGCGTTGGCGGTTCTCGCCCCACTCGCGGTGATCAACACTGTGATGAAATGGGGCACTAGCGCTCAGCAAACTCGCGTGGCGGACACCTTATTACTTGATCAATTTGCACCGGCGGCGATCGCCTTACTGGAGCCTGGCCTTAGCTGTGATCCGGCAAATCTAAGTGCGACGGCGCAGCAGCAGCCTGATGGGACTTGGCATTTGTCCGGTAAAAAGAGTCTGCTGCCCTTTGGACCTGAGGCCCAGCTTCTGCTGGTTTTTGCTAAGGCGGTGAGCACTGCCGGTGAGTCTTTGGGAACCCGCGGGTTTTTATTGGCGCCGTCGCTGGCGGGTTGCAGTTTTACGCGTGAGCAATATATGGGGCTGCGGCCGTTGCCACTGTATGCCGCAAACTTTAGCGATGTCGCCCTACCCGCCGACGCCGTGTTAAGGGATGATTTTGATCTTGAGCAATTTCTGTCGCTAAGCCGTATCGCAACGGCAGCGCTGGCGGTGGGCACCTGCCAGTCGGTATTGGACTACGTAAAAGACTACGTAAATGAGCGCGTTGCTTTCGGTGAGCCGATCTCACATCGCCAGTCAGTCGCGTTTATGGTCGCCGACATGGCCACGGAGCTAGAGGGTTTGCGCTTAATGGTGTATCGCGCGGCGTCGCAAGCCGAGCAGGGCTTGGATTGCAGTCGAATGGCGTATCTTGCACACCGACAAGCGGTCAAGGTGGGTATGAAAATAGGTACCGATGGCGTGCAGTTATTGGGCGGGCACGGTTTTACGCGAGAGCACCCCGTTGAATTGTGGTACCGGAATTTACGGGCGCTCGCCATTCTCACTGGTTTAGTGGTTGCTTGAGTCGGACTTATTGAGTTCATGACCTGCCTAATTATAAAAAGGAATACCGCGTGATTAATTTAGAACTCCCTAAAGATTTACAAGATTTAACCGGACTGATGCGCCAATTTTCAGAGGGCGGTTTGCGGCCGATTTCCCGTAAGTACGACTCTTTGGAGCAAAAAGAACTGCCCGAGGAATTGGTGGAACTAGGTGCACTGTTAAAAGCAGGCCGATCATCGTCAAGCAAGAAGGAGGGCGCCAGCAAACCAGAGGGCAATCGCAACGGCAATAATATGCGGATGACGGTAGCCACCGAAGCAATGTGCTGGGGTGATGTGGGATTGTTTCTGGCCATGCCTACCATCGGTCTTGGTAATGCGGCTGTTGAGGCCGTTGCCAGCGATGAACAAAAAGCGGAGTGGGGCGAGCTGTTTGCCGCCATGGCGATCACCGAGCCGGGTTGTGGTTCGGATTCCGCGAATATTAAAACTACGGCAACGCTAGACGGTGAGGAGTGGGTGCTTAACGGTGAAAAAATATTCGTAACGGATGGCTACCGCTGCCGCCAAGTTGTGGTGTGGGCATCACTTGATACCACGATGGGCAAGGCTGCCATTAAATCCTTTTTTGTGCCCAAGGGGACGCCGGGCATGACAGTAACGCGGGTAGAGCATAAGCTCGGGATTCGCGCATCCGACACGGCGCAGATCGTGTTTGAAAATTGCCGGGTGCCCAAGGCTAACTTGCTTGGCAACCCTGAAATCGCCAAGACCGCTGAAGCGCGCAAAAAGGCCTTTGGCGGGGTAATGCAAACCTTTGATAACACGCGGCCCATCGTTGCCGCGCAGGCGGTTGGTTTGGCCCGTGCGGCCTTAGATTTAACACTAGACTTGCTGAAAGAACAGGGCCTAACACTGGACTACAGCAAGAACTACCATCAGCTCTCTGCCATTGAAAACGATCTCTATGGCCTAGAGGCCGACTGGGAGTCTGCCCGTCTACTGGTATTGAAAGCCGCGTGGATGGCCGATAACCGTCAGCCAAACTCTATGAACGCTTCTATGTCGAAGGCGAAAGCGGGCCGTATGGGCAACGAAGTAAGCTTAAAATGCGTCGAGATTTGCGGGCAGTTGGGCTATAGCCAAGCGGAGTTGCTGGAGAAGTTTGCGCGGGATTCGAAAATTATCGATATTTACGAAGGCACCCAGCAAATACAGCAATTGATTATTGCGCGGCAGATTTTGGGCAAAAACTCCAGTGAGTTGAAGTAGCGTTCGAGCGTCGCTCTTTCGGGTAGATGGACTTAGCGCTATGATGAGCTTGGATTGTGGATTTTTTGGCACGAGCCCTAAACAGAGGAGATATATGCCGATGTTAAATGCACTCTTAGCCTGCGGTTTAGTGATGGTGACGGTGGCTATTCCACTCGCCTTTTATTGGAAGGCCGAAAAAATAGAGAGTTTACTGCGCAAATTCAACGTTTGAGTACTGAAACGGCATCGCTGGGAATGCACTCAGGGTTTGTTCTGGGTGTAATGTTGATTTAGGCGACAAGATTGGAATTAAATAATCAAAAAAAATGGCGCCTTAATTGGCGCCATCACATCAAGATGTAATCAATAAAATAGATTCTCTGTATGTATGCGGAAATTATAAGTACTTAGCTATCAGCTTTTAAATTTCACCATAAAGTCGAAAAATTGCGTGGCAAATTTTCCGTAGGGCGGACGCAAGAAGCGCATGGGCGAAAACGACGCTTGATAGAATATTGGACGCAATTTAGAGAACGTTACGAAACCTTCGTAGCCGTGATAATGACCCATGCCGCTAGGACCAACGCCACCAAACGGAATGTCGTGCTGGGCAACATGGAAGAGTGCGTCGTTCACCGTTACGCCACCAGACATAATGCGCTCAATATACAGATCCTGCAGTGCCCGCTTATTGGTAAACGGATAAATCGCTAGAGGGCGATCGTGGGCGTTTACATAGTTAATGACGTCGGCGGGTTCTTTGTAAGGTATGACCAAGAGTAATGGCCCAAAGGTCTCGCGGCTACGAATGTTCATGTCGGCGCTGGTATCTAATACCAAGTGCAGCGGCATTTTGCGTGTTGCGGGGTCGCTAGTTTGCTCACCGTGTAAATTGATCACTCGCGCGCCTTTGCTGCGCGCGTCTTCGAGTGTGCTTTCAAGACGCTGCAAGGAGCGATTATCAATAATCGAGGTGTAGTCAGGGCTGTTTATATCTGGGCAATGTTTGTTCACCCAGGTTTGTGCCGCGCTTACAAATTCTTCAATTTTGTTTTCGTGAACAAACACATAATCGACGTTGGTACAGATCTGCCCGGCGTTGAACTGTTTGATAAATAAAATGCGATCAACCGCTTTTTCTAGCGGGTAATCGGGGTCGACAATCGCAGGTGCTTTGCCGCCTAACTCGAGTACCACAGGGGTAAGATTTTTGGCCGCTGCGGCCATGACTGCACGACCGGTTTGCCCTGACCCAGTAAACACAAGTAAATCAAAGGGCAGTGTTGAAAACTCAATGCCGACTTGGCCGGTTTCTTCAAAGAACATTAACTTTTCGGGCGGGAAATAATTCGGCACCAAAGAAATGAGCAGGCGGGTGAGCGCAATGGAGTTTTCAGACATCTTCACCATAACGCGGTTACCAGCGGCAAAGGCGGCGGTAATTTGCGTCATGCTTAGATTAATGGGGAAATTCCAAGGGATGATCAGGCCGGTTACGCCCAGTGGCTGGGGAATAACGCGGTTTTTGGCGCCAGGGAACATCATGATGTCAACGTGGCGACGCTGGACCTTCATCCAACCCTTCATTTTCTTGATGATGCCGTTTATGCCGTCGGTGACTGTGATGATCTCGGCGAACAAGCTTTCGTGGCGCGAGCGATTGCCGTAATCCTCGGAGATTGCCGCGACTATTGCGTCGCGGTTTTCGTTAATCATGCGCTTCAGGGCGAGCAGGTCTTGTTTGCGCTGTGCGAAATCTGGCACGGGTGCGGCGAGATAGGCTTTTCGCTGTGCATCGAATGCGGTTTGCAGGATCGTTTTTTGCTCAATATGTTCGGATATCTCAACACTACTGTTCATGCTATTAAACCCCCGTTCTGATTATGATCAACTGGGCCTGATCTCTGAGCGACTAGCAATTACTGCGGTGCCAGCGAGTTCGATCATAGCCCTGCCGTTTCTCGGATATACCACTAGGCCTGAATTCGTCTTATTGCGATTTTAAGCGCCGATAGGCAATGTAACACGCAAGCAGGCTAATTGGTGCCTATGCTGTGTTTTGGCCTATCTGGTGAATAATACAGAAATGCGAGAAAATCGCGAAATATTGCACTAAGTTCCGAAAAATCGGGTAATTGCTGGTGGTTGGGGGGCACCTATACGTCGTTTGCTAGGTCACCCAGGCGAGATCCTTCCCTCTAGGCTGCTTTAGCCTTTTGGGCGGCGATCTGCGCCGAACCGGCGGGTAAGGGTCAGGGTCAGTACGCAAAGTGTTAGTATTAGGGTTGCTAGGTTGGCTGCTAATACCGGCATATCTCCGATAGCAAAGCCATAGATAATCCAGAGTAATACACCGAAAGTAAATATAGAGTACATGGTAATTGAGATACCGGCGGTATCTTTGCTTTTTAGTATATGTACGACCTGCGGCACGAAAGAAATGATTGTGCAGGCAGCGGCCGCCATGCCAATGACCGAAATGGTGTTGTCCAAGATTTGGTTCCTGATTAAAGAAGCTGATTAAATCCCAGTTTCTCACCATCCGGCCCCTGAATCGCGACATATTTACAGGCTTTTTGCCAAAGCGCAGTATGTTGTGTAGGAATAAAAGCCTGACACGCTATGGGCGATTTATAGGTCAACAGAATTGCGCGAAATGGCCCACCTTTTTACAGGGATTAAACAGTAGATTATGAAACGTATGCGCGCCGATTTTAAAGGCACAATGTCTGCAGACCTGCTCTTCGTTGTGGTTACTTTGCTTGCGGCGATAAGCTGGATTTTTTCCAAGGAAGCTGTGGCCATTATGCCGCCGCTGTTGTTTATGTCGGCGCGTTTTCTTATTGCCGCCGCATTGTTGGCACTGGTGGCGCGAAAGCAGTTACGTGTGCTTAGTTCTGCCATCCTTTGGCGCTGCGCCAAGGTTGGTGTTGTGTTCGGTTTTGCGATGAGTTTATGGGTCCTTGGACTCGCGGCGTCGAACCATGTGGGTGAGGCCGCGTTCTTAGTTAGCTTGGCGGTTGTGCTGGTGCCCGTTATTGCGCGAATAGTCTTTAAAGAGGCCGTTCCGCAGAGCACCTGGCTCGCGTTGCCAATAGCCTGCTGTGGTCTTGCACTGTTGTCGCTCAATCAAGAACTGAAATTAGAGGGCGCTCAGTTGCTTTTGCTGTCAGCAGCAAGCCTCTTTGCGGTCTATTTTAATCTCAATGCCCGCGCGGCAAACCCAATTTCGCAAACAGCGCGGGATGGCTTAACACGGAATACGCCACAAGTACCGGTGCTCCTGCTGACTACCTTGGTACTGATGGTTGTCGGTATCGTTACGGGAATATTCTCAGCGCTGACGGAAAAGTGGGAAGTTGGAGCGTTGGTTTCAGCGCCAATGGTTTGGTTGTGGGTGATGCTTTCTGCCACCATTGGCACGGCGATGCGCTTTTATATACAAACCTATGCTCAGAGTCTTTCTCCCTATAGCAATGGTGTGGTCATTATGGTGCTTGAGCCCGTGTGGACAGCGTTGATCGCGGCCATGTGGTTTAAGGAAAGTATGTCTGCAATACAATTAGTGGGTTGCCTGTTGATTTTTCTGGCGTTGATCGTAAATCGGGGGCGCGCGGTACAGCAGTTTTTACGGCAGGTTCTGCGGTCGTGATTGGAGTTTTTCTAGGTCTGCTTCGATATCGGCGTATTCATCGAGGGTAATTAACCTATACGATTTTTGCCTCTCGCATGTTCGGTCTAATTCGTGATCTATACCTAAGTTGGATGTTGGTTAATGGAGTGATATGCAATAGGTCTCATGCTCTGATCTCGCGTGAGAAATCAGAGCAGAGTCAATCTAAAAAATGGTTATGCCGAGTTAATGGAGAGATATGATTGTTTCGGAAAAAGACTGGCTACCAGATCGTTTCGATTCCTTTATTTGAGTGATGTAGATACTGCCAGTAACGTGCAGGCGTCGAATAACAAACGGTCGATCATCCGGATCTATGCCCGTGACAACTTTATTAAGGTCTGTGAATGTGCAGGTTGTGTCGTCGTTGCAGTCGAACGGAAAGCTATGGCTAACTCCAATTTTTGTAAGATCTATAGTCCCTGTCTCCGTTGGGGCTAGAGTGCAGTTGTCATAGCCGCCATATGAGTTAAAACCGTCGGTTCCGCTGAAGTCTACGGTTGTTTTTTCAATTTGGTAAGTGTAACCAGCTTGCGTTTTATCAGGGTTGCATTTGGAGGAGGTTATGATGCTTTGTGCTGTTCGGCCATTAAAATCCATAACACTCTCGTGAGAAAATGCGATTAACTCTCTACTTTCACGGCCGGTAGCGACAAACTGTTTTACGACGAGAATGCCATTCGACCCCTTTCGATGTGAAATTAGGACTTCAACTTCGCGATTATCAGCGTCTAGGCCGCTGTATGTTCGGTTTAATTCTTCATAGGTGCAGATTGGTGCATTCTCGCAGTTATACCAAGCATCCGCGCGATTATCGTATGCTTCAGAAAATGGTGTTGGTGTGGCCTCCAATCCGCATGTTTCGTTCCATATGTCCGCGATTTCGCCAGAGACGGTTGTTGGGCTGAATTCATATGATAGGCCACCGACTGAGTGTAGGCATCTACTACTTCTCAATAAGCTGACAGCGCTTTTCCCGTCGAGATTGATTACATAGTCACCGGCGTTGTTACTGATCGATATCGCCAAGTGCGCACGGGCATCGGCAGCGCCTACTAAGGAAGTGTTGGCATTGGCCTGCACGAAGCTAGTGACAGCTGGATCAATTTCAAAGTCTTCGGTTTTTTGGTCGAAATCAATGATGGAATTTTCCGCATTGGGCAGTTGCAGCGTTGTTGTATCCCCGTCAGTATCCAGGGTCAAAAACAAGCGTGTAATGTTGAGGAAGTAATCTTGATTGTGGGTTTCATTTTGTAGGTCCATCGGGGTAATGATGTCGCCCGCTGCTACAGTACCAATCAAATTGCCATAGAGTTTGAAACTGATGTACTCACCGGCCTGGTAAGTGAACTCCCCGTTGGCATTAGTGATGCCGTTGGTCGTATTCGTTTCGTAGGTCAGCCCCTGAACAGGCGAATCAAAAAAAACTCCTGTTAATGTGCTAGCTGGGGTCCATCCATCAGTCTCATCTATTCCTGGGGCTGATGCATTGTTATTACTATTTCCTCCTCCACACGCGGTGAGAGTTAGTGTCATGACTATACAATAAGTGAGGCCACGCATAATGTTATTCATCTTTCTGTACATAAATACTCCGTATTCTGTTTATCCATAAATCATTAGAGTCTTTCCGTTTACGCAATATTGCACTTCACTGCTCGCGCAGGTAAGGCTAGAGTATAGTAGTTTATGGGCTAGGATGATTCCAGAGTTTGAGCGATCTGATTGTGCAATAGGCTAATCTTTGAAAGTGCCATGTTGATTTTCAATTAGGTAGTCATAAACATGGTGGGCTCTACAGCTGTTTGGTTGTGTGAAACCAAATTATTCTTAGGTTGAATGGGGGCGTTTGAATATTGGCCTTCACGACGAAATAATTTTCCGCGCGATATATTGTCGGCAATTTTAATCGTCAGCGGGGCGGGTTATGTTGATAATTACTTGGGCATATCATGTTGAATATGAAAGTGTACACCGCCCCGACTTCAATGCTCGCTTCACGCCTACTGTAATGCATCCATTAGCTGGTGGCGAAATAGGCTGGGTTCGACGTCTCGGCCGTACACTCTATATTTTAAGATCACTTTGGTTTCTTTTTCGCTAACCGCCTCAAACTCTACTTCATACGGTGCACGCCAGAGAATTGGATCTTTGGTACGAGGTCCACCGTAAGTGCCCTTTACGCGGTAATACGTGCCTTGGATTCCATCCCATTCGTGCGTGTTACTGTTGTATCTGCTATTCGCATTTGTCGCCTGATCGTCTGGGTCTTCAAACTTCAAAAAGCGCTTGGCACGAACGTAAGACAGATCAACTCGGACCGGAATCGTGGTCGTTATATCGGGTACGTCGTGCCATTGCCCACCTTCCAGCGTCATTCCCTCACACCAGCGCGGGTCGCGACTATCGGGGCGATCACTGTACGTTAGTGTATAGCAATAGTGTTTGGTTAGCCTAGCTGGCGAAGGCATCTCATTAATTTTCTCGCCTTCCACCGTGGGAACTTCGGGCTCCTCGTCTGATTGCGAAAGGGGCCTACCGTTGACGGTTATGAAGTCCTTCCAGTTCAGTGCATTCGCTGCACTGATAAATAGTAAGAATAGAAATGTAAGTCGAATAAAATCCTTTTTCATAGTCACACCTTCCTTGTGTGTTTGTAGTGCGTATTAGTCGCGAAGTTCCATATTTTGTGTACTGAGTATTTAACCACAGTTGATGCCCATTCTTCATGCGCGCGAGTGGTACAGCAAACGCTATTGCTGAGACGACCTGCGGACTCCGGGGAAGCTTTTCCCCATTTAGAAAGATGGTTGGGGTTGAAATCTCTCAGCCGGAATTGTTGCTCATTCGCCATCTTTTAGGCCATGAGATCATACCCTGGCTACCGCTATTATGGCCATGGTATTGTTTAGGAAGAATCGCAATGTGGGGTTGTAATTAAATAGCTCAGCGACTCCCAAAGTTTTCGCACGCCTTCCTTGCCACCGAAGAATACGGAACTCATAGGGAAATAACTATCCGGAGTTGAAGAGATGGGTGATTCAATACGCGGCTGACCATATAGCCAGTGTATGAGCATAGTGAATGTGATCAGGTCAATAGTTATACTTGCAATCGATAAATAAGCGTACTGATCTAACTTTTAGCCGAGGATTTCGAATTTTAGGCGTCTTACTCTTAGTTAATCTGGGCGCTCTATCCGAGATCCGGCCGAAGCAATTGTTAACCAATTCGGCTTTAAGCAATCCTTATTGAGATGTTCTCGTTCTGTTGCCCAGTCTGAGAGGCCTGTTTGACTGCTGAATGAATGTAGTTAGGCCCCGTCATTTGTGGCTCAGCGCCAGAATGCACGCTAATTTGACGGCGTTTTTCAAAGCGTTACGTTGATATCGTCATGATACAAAGGAGATGACGATGTTAGTAACGCTATTGATTTGGCACATTTATCGGGAAGGTACGAGTCGTGGTTTCGTTGAAATCGATCCGGGGTATATGCTCCTCGATCCGGGGGAGGCTTCGGGGTATTACTACTCTGGGTGCTATCTCGTTGATTTCGACTTCAACACGGCACCGTTGTGGTTTATGCAGCGAGCGATGTCGATGGAGCCGATCCCTATCCATAAAGCAAAAGATTTATACTTGGCGCTACGCGAATGGGTACCGGATTTTAGATCTCTCGATTTGGAACAATTGGGGATATGGGAGTGATGGGGGAATAGGGCAGGTTTGCGCTGGGCGCTTGAAAATGACATCAATGGTGTTATGTTGCCCGCAGCTGAATATTAACGTTATTTAGTGCCTAGTAAGGCCTCAGGCGCCTGAACGGCATCTCTAGTATGGCCAAATACATGCTGAAAAATGGGCGAGTTAAAATGCAGAGGTTACTCTGCTTAAACAGGTTGGATAATCCTCAAGGGGGTTGTTGATTTTTTTGAATTAACGCGTGGAATGGCTCCGCGTTGATCGACCACTGCCAGTCATTTGCTGAATAATTTTTCAAATCACCAGCAGAATTGGTAACAATAAAATTGGAATAAATATCATGAGCACACATTATCAAAAAGTGACTGAGAAGTTGTTAACCGAATCGAATAATGGCGTTTTGAGCATCAGTTTTAATCGGCCAGAAGCCATGAATGCCCTGCACCCAGAAATGCTCGCTGGTGTTGCGTCGTTAGTCGACAAAGCCAGTGCTGATGAATCAGTTTCAGTGATTGTATTGCAGGGCGCGGGGCGCGCATTCTCTGCCGGTGTGGATCTCAAAGTACTGCAGGATATCGAGCCGGCGTTTGGGCGCATCGGGGATCTTTTTGACGGCCCGGCCAAGCAAGCCTATCAAGCTATTCGCAATAGCCGGGTGCCGGTGATTGCTAAGGTTCACGGCGCCTGCTTTACCGGTGCGTTAGAGCTGGCGCTGCACTGTGATTTTATCTATACCACCGACACCACAAGATTTGGTGACACTCATACTCGATTTGGTCTGCGGCCGACCTGGGGTATGTCTCAGACCTTGTCCCAAGCCATCGGTATTCGCAAAGCTAAGGAGCTTTCCTATACTGCGCGAGTGGTTAAAGGCGACGAAGCCGTGCAGCTCGGTATCGCTAACAGTTCCGTTGCCGGACCTGACGAGTTGGACGAGTTAGTTGCTGCTCGCGCTGCTCAAATTGCCGGAAATTCCCGCGGGGCCGTCGCGGCGATGAAAGATTTGTATCGAATGGCACAGCAGGGATACCCGATTGATGAGGCGCTGGATAAAGAGTTGTCAGCCGAGTACACCGATATTCTCGATACTGCCGCGCGTCTTGCCGAGTTTCGCTAGCCGGTTTATTGCTGGTGCGTACTGTTGATTTAATGAAAAATATTGAGGTAAATAATAATGGCCGCTGTAAATAGTGAAGAACTTGAGATGTTTCGTGACATGGTGGTGCGCTTCCTAAATCAGGAAGTGGTGCCTGTCTATGATGACTGGGAGCGCGAACATATCATGCCAAAAGCGTTTTGGCGGACCATGGGTGACGCTGGGCTGCTGCTGGTTGATATGCCGGAACAATATGGTACTGCTGGTGCAGAAGTAGACGTTTGCATGATGATTCAGGAAGAAATGGCCAAACTCGGCTTTCTGTCGCTCGCCAGTGGTTACGGCATCCACAGCAATATCGTAGCGCCCTATATCAATAATATTGCCACTGAGCAGCAAAAAGAGCAGTGGCTACCCAAAATGGCCAGTGGCGAAATTGTTGCGGCGATTGCGATGACTGAGCCGGGCGCAGGCAGTGATTTAGCGGGTATGCGCACGAATGCAGTGAAAGATGGCGATGAGTATATTCTCAACGGCTCTAAAACGTTTATCACTAACGGCGTACACGCCGACCTCGTGATTGTATGCGCAAAGACTGACCCGAGTGCTGGGTCAAAAGGTATTTCCCTATTCCTAGTCGATACATCGTTGCCTGGATTTTCTCGCGGTAAAAAGATTGAAAAAATGGGGCAGCATTGCAGCGATACCGCTGAACTGTTTTTCTCTGATATGCGTATCCCCGCAAATGCATTGCTGGGCGAGGAGGGCAAAGGCTTTGTCTACCTCATGGAAGAGCTGCCAAGAGAGCGCTTGGGCTGTGCCACCCAAGCTGTTTATTTGGCTGAGTGTGCGTTAGGGCTGGCCGCCGGTTATGTGACTGAACGCAAAGCCTTTGGGCAAGCGGTTAGTCAATTTCAAAATACCCGGTTTAAGCTGGCGTCCTGCAAAACAGAAATAGAATTATCTAAAGCTTTATTAGAGAAGTACATTGGACTCTTTAAAGAAGGCAAAATGACCACCGAGCACGCGTCGATTATAAAGCTGTCGTCTACGGAAATGTGTTTAAAAGTTATTGATGAGTGCCTGCAGCTACACGGCGGATACGGCTATACCGACGAGTATCCTATTTCGCGCTTATACCGCGATGCGCGTGTACAAACTATTTACGCCGGAACATCAGAAATAATGCGTGAAGTTATTGCTCGCTCGGTGGTTGGTCGGTAAGCAGATCATTTTAAATTTAAGTGTTTTGCATTTGAGGCTTAGTAGTAATCACTGCGTATTTTAGCTTTCGGATTAGGTGCATTACTCATGGCAGTGTAAGTCCACTGGGGAAAGGTCGCATTATTTCAGCGCGACCCTCCCCATAATCAGCTGTTTATAAATACTGAAATATGGTTATGGGCTTCCCAGCGTAAGGTAGGCATTTCGACGATACTGTTGAGCTTACTGGACAATAGTCAGTGCGTCATACCATAGCCGCTAAAATCAAGGGAAGCGGATTCGATGTCTCTCTGCAAATGCTACAGCGTTTTTCATGTTTCCAAAAGCGTTCAGCAACATCTCCGCCGCCCTATCTTTGACTTCCTTTTCTTCACTGGAAGTTAGTAAGTTTATCCATGTACGAACGAGTACGACTGGCGGTTCTTTCTTTTCTGTCACGCTTGGTCCTAGTGCTGAATCCCTGCGCAAAGCGTCATGGATTTAGTTGGCTTAAATAGTTTGTTCACGAATAATATCATTACACAGTAAGCTTAGGCCATGTCGATACTCAGAATTAGCGCTCGTTAGGCGTTTCTACGGAAGGTGGCGTTCATGACCGGAGCCTGCCGTTGTGTGTCTGTGGCGCCCCCAGTAGGTCATTGTAGAAATGATAGCTTAGAGCGCAATTCGCCTTTTGACACTCTAAAAAGACAAGTAAGATACTGCTTATCGAATGTTCAGGGTTTTTAGTATGAAGTGTGCCCCCAGTGGAGCCTATATCTGTAAATCCAAGCGCTATTTTCTGGAATCGACTTGCAAATGAAATGTGCGACAAAGATTTTGTGGATTGATTGTATAGGTGGTATGACTGCAGGAATTGTTGTTACGCTGTTCCATGCGTGGTTCTCGGTTTTCTATGGCCTTCCTGTGATGTTCATCGTGTTTGTTGGCGTTATGAATTTCGCCTATGGTATGTTTTCATTTTCCCTGGCAATTCGAGAAATTAGACCATTTTGGCTTTTCTGTATTCTGGTCATCGGTAACATATTGTGGGGGATTCTATGTGTGTTGTGGGTCTTTAAGTACTTGAACACAGCGAGTATCTTTGGACTTGCACATCTTATCTTGGAAGCCGTATTTGTCGCAGGGTTGGGCGTCTTCGAATGGTTGTATCGTAGTAATCTCAGCTTGGCGCGGTAGTGCTGGGCACCTACGCTTCGCGCCTGATTCAGCGCGGAGCGACTGCTAGGTAATGCAAGTCTCTGTGGCGCCATCAGCGACTAGCTATGTGTCTGTATTGCCTTCCTAATTTAATTATATTTACTTTTACGTTTACGTATTTTCCTCAAACTCTGCGCTAAAGAAACATCTGAAGGGGCTAGCAGTGGGAGGCGTGCGGGATACATATTTGTGACTAATATTGAGCTTGCCCCGAATAGGCATAAGAGTCTGTACCATTAACAATGCCAAGCAAGGCGACCCATTTTTCGTTGCGCTTTGCTCCACTACAAACGGTCGCTTGTTGGCGGCGTTATGGGTTTTAGAGGTGCTGTTCCACATCCATGCTGTTGTGGAGAATGCGGATCACGACAATCTTGGATTCTGTGCCGGCTCGGTAAAAGATGATATGACTGCCTTGGCTAAACTTTTTGTATCCTGGCTTTATGTCTTCCGCATTGCGGCCAATCTCCGGCTGTCGAGCAAGGATCCTAAAAGCATCGTCAAGTTGCTTGAGGTATTTGTCGCGCTGACGCTTTCCCCACTTCTCAGTGGTAAAGCGGCCAATATCAATTATGTCTTTTCGAGCGGCGGAGGTGAGTAGGAATGGAAGCATTAGTGAACTTCGTTATCCAGTTCGGTAATAACACTTTCAAGCGAATACTCCGCTATCCCACTTTGCTCGCCTTCATCCAAGAGGCGCCGCAATCTTTCAAGTTTGCTCTCAGTCTCTTCAAGCAAGCGCAATCCTGCTCGAACCACTTCGCTTGCGGAGCCATAGCGGCCATTTTCAAGCTGGGCAGCAATGAATTCATCAAAGTGGGGGCCAAGCGTAATGCTGGTATTTCTAGCCATGGAAAGCCTCCTTTACCAAATATTGGTATATTCTGCCAAAACACCCATAACAAGGCAAGGCTGCGCGGCTGCTTGTGGCGTTAGGGCTCGATGATCGGACTTGATAGCACGGCGTACGGGACTCATTAAATTAGGCGTACACGCAATCTTCGTGCAGTTCAGTTATTACTTGGTCATTCTAAGCTGGATAGTACAGTGCGGTATTTAGGTATGGAGCTCGACGACACATTGGAGATAGCGGAGCAAACAGAGGTGTGAACTTGCCGGCCATTTAGATGCGGCAGAGTGCTCCTGGTTCATTCGGGTCAGCGACTCTTGATGCTATACGTTTGCTGAATTATTCAAGATCGAAGTGTGCCGGAAGCCCGTCCAGAATTTGTCGCTAGTAGTTTTTTATGTCAGCGATACTCTCGGTCGTTTAGTCGCCAGTACAGCGTCGATAGGCATTCCAATACGTACCTGCACCGTGTAGGAAGGTGTCACCAGGAATTTCCCAGAGTACTTTAGTGCGTCCGCGGTGCTCGAAAAAATAGCCACTATTGTCTTGCCCTACCTGATAAGTGCGGGGCTGCTTTGCACCACGAATTTCAATAGTGTTGGGTTTTATGGCGACGATTTCGCGGATGTCTTTAGCTGCATCGCAACCGCGCGGGTAATAAGGCAGTTTGTGTTCCTGCATGATGCGGTTCACCTGCCAACGGCCGACGTACTGTTTGCTGAGCGTATCGGCAGTTAGGCCCGGTGCAGTTGCCAATAGCAGTATGGCAACAGCGAGCCGGTAGGGCGTGAATGGGTGTGAATAAATCATGTTATAAGTAGCCGATAGCGTGATTTGATAACAGCAAGCCCTGCAGTTTTAGCTGCAGGGCTTGCTTAGCTCATTCCACTGTTGTCATAACGGCAGTGGTTTATTCACAACCTGCATTATCATAGCTGCCGTTGACCACATTGGTAATCCAGTCGTCTATCAGCGAAACGCCCTCGGCATGGAATACGCTACGCGCGACGGGCGGCATGTTGATGCTTGAATCTTCAGCGTGAATACGGTACGAGACAATCGATTCAGCGGCGTTGCCGGGAACGATGTCGTAATCGTTACCACCAGAGGCACTGCCTGCGGTGTTCGGGAACTTGCAGAGACCGTAGTTCAGGTTGACCTTGCGGAAGGCATCAAAGAATACGCCAGTGCTGCTGGCCAAGCCTTTACTATTATGGCAGTGCGCGCAGTTCGTTTCTAACCAGGCGCGAGCCCGCTGCTCGGTATTGTGGGCCGTGGCGTTGGTTGGATTGTTATTCTGCACACCGGGATTAATAAAGCGGTCGTTGGGCACGTTGAACCGGGGTAAGCGCTGAGCATTGGCAGCAATCAGTTGGGCATCCACGCCTAGGCTAGGTGCGCCTTTGAGAATACCTAGATCCACCCAGTGTTGTAACTGGTTGGCTTCGAATGTGCCGTAGTTCATCGGACGGTTCAGTAACCGCACCTTTGGACCGATTGGCGCATCACCGGATTGGCGGTCTTCATTGATATGGCAGCTGCCGCACTGGTTCGGGTGCGGTACGACATAGCTATCAGTGCTACCTACATAGCTTGCGTTAACGTCGAAATCTGGGTCTTGGTAATTCCAGCTAACCGCGACTTTAGCGCCGGATAGTGCCAGCTCCGCATCAATACGGTTGCCGTCGTCGTCGGTTTGCCACAACCATGCGGCACCTTCCCACAAGCTTGCTCCGTCACCGGCATCGCGATGGATGAGTAGCCGCGTTTCAACAATATTTTCGTTTTCCCCGTTTTTAAAGCTGAAGGTTTTGGCGATTACCGTGCCGACTGGAAAGTCCAGTGTGGCATTCGGCATGCTTGCGTTGCCTTCGTTCCAAGCCATTTGCGTGCCGGGTGGCAAAAACAGTACCCGGTACTTACTGGCGTAGTCTGAAAACAGCGCCGTGGTCAGGTCATACAAAATGCCGTCTTCGTTAAAACCACTACGCGGGTCGGTGGAATCTGCGAATAGATTGTAGTGTGACAGTTTCGGGCAGTTGTATTGCAATGCTGCGCGGTTGATGTTGTTGCCGCTGAATCCTTCGCAGATCGCCAACACTTCTTCGTCAGACAGCGTTTCCGCTCCGTTTGCGCCCGGTACAAATTCGGGGACAACAACCTCTGGCAGCGCTGGTAACTGTTCGCCGAACAGGGTGGGGCAATCATGCGCACTAATATCAGTGAGTGGTGGGTTGAACGGATCAGTGTCCTGAAAGTTCAGGAACGGGCGGCCGTCGCGCGAGAAGGTATTACCATTGGCCGCACCCATGGCGGTGTAGCAATGCCAATAGAGCGGGTGACGTCGTGTGGAGGGATCCGTCGGGTCGGTAAATTTATATTTGTTGTACAGGCAACTAGGAAAGTCGCTGCCGTTGAAGTCGGGTTTACCATTGTGGTCGACCTTGCTCTGGAACTCATCGGCCAGCTCGCAATCGTTGGCTTCTTTGTCATACATGCCGTCCCAAACGATATGCGCGCCAGTAGGGCCGTAGCCGTCGAAAGCCTGTAATGCTTTGATGACGATTAGCGTTGGCAGCAGCGACGTATGTGTATCGTCGATGCCTGCGGGGATACAGGGTAATGCGTCGAGTATTTCTGACGGCAGCAGGTCGCCTAATAAAGGTATTGATCCGACAATTGATCCGACATCGGGAATGTCTTCAGCACATATGATCGCTTCCTCATCCGGCGGTTGTGGTAAGAGACCATTGGAAGTGAAGGTGTTGTTGTGAATATGAATGCCTTCTGCATACAAGTCCATACGCGTATCAGGATGCTCGGCCTTACCTTCCACCAGCTCGTGGCTGACAGTAACGTAACCTACTGTGCGGTTGAATTCCACGATGTTATTGAAGAACTCGACTTCGTCATAACCGAGCTGCAAAACACCTACGCCCTGGGGCACGATGGATACAATACCACCCGGGGCGAAGTTTTCCTGGTTGTTATAGCCGGTGTAGTTATCGAAGATGCGGGTGCGTTCGCCGTACTGATTGATACCAGGTAGATCGAATACCAAGAAGCCGCCGGTGTTGCAGTGGGCTACGTTGTCATACAGGTCAGCGTTGTCCGAGTTTTCGATTTCATAGCCTGCAACATTAAATAACGCTTCGCTATTCTTCACGATAATGTCATTGGACTGGCCGACATAGATACCAGCGTCGGATGCACCCAGCGAGATCACATTATCCAGCACGATGTTGTTAGATAGAACTGGATACAGCGCGTAGCCGCCGTTGCTGCTGTCGACTATGTAGCGCCGTGTTAGACCATTGGCGTCGGTATACCGGCCAAAGGCTTCAATGGCTGAGAGTTCATGCACGCATTCGGTGTCCAGCGTTGACGGAACTTCCGGATCCATACCGCCGTCGCCACTAGACCACATCGCCCGGACGTTAGTGAGGTTGACGAAATTTGAATCGGAAACCTTAATCATGAATCCGGGGGTGTCGAGCACGGTAAGGTCTTCGATAAAGATACCTTCCATGTGGCTCAGGGATAAGCCTTCTGGTGTAGTGCTGCCCGCAAAGTTGAGCACGGTTTTGCCAAGACCCTGCCCTTTGATGGTGATATTCGATTTATGCGACATCACCAGCGTGGTGTTGATGTCGAAGGTGCCTTCTGCAAATTCGATGGTGTCGCCGTCGCGGGCCAAGAAAAAGGCAGATAGTGCCTTGTCTTCCTCGTCGGGGCTGTCGTCGATTAGGAAGGTACGGCCTAGCGTGGTCCCGCCGCCCGTGTCACCGCCACCCGTGTCACCGCCGCCGGTTCCGCCATCCTCCACAGCGGATGAACCAGAGCTGGAGCTGCCGCAAGCAGCAAGTTGGGATAGGGCGACAGAAAGTAATAAAACTTTCAGCGTGGCAGGGATATTCATAGAGGGTACTCCGAATGTTGTTTGGGCTGCGGGCATCTGTTGTAAACCTAAATACCAAGCCGCTTCTTCACAGTCAGAAATTATCGGTTAATGCTAGTCTAAATGCTTGACATAATCGCACGAAAATTTGACACTTTACGCCACCATTCTAATACCTGTTGATTATGAGCCAGACACGTGCAGGAGCTGTACCCGCCGCGTTTACACTACTGCTGCACGAATATTTGCAGTTCCGCGGGCAGGATTCCGAAGCGGTGCTAGCTGCGGCACGGCCCAAGGCTGGCGCAGACGACAATGATCGTGTCGATGTGCTTGATTGGGAAAAGCAACTTATAAATGCGGCACGAGCGCTCTCGGAGCCATATCTGGCGCTGCAACTGGGCTCTTTGATTAGTGCCCGGCACTTGGGGCTGGTAGGTCACCTATTACTTGCCTGCGAAAACTTTGATGGTGTGCTGAATCGCCTAGTGCAATATCAGCGTTTGATATTTGATGCCATTCCGATGACCCGCCACGATGCTGCCGATATGGTGGAGATGATCTGGGATATCAGCGAATTCCGCACCGGACCGCTGGTAGGAGAAGTCGGTTTTGCTGCCATGGTGCAGTTTTGCCGCGGCGTGACGGAAGGCGACGAGAACCCGCATTCGATCGATTTCGCTCATCCCGCGCCAGCTGATGTGAAGCCCTACGAAGATTTTTTTAAGTGCCCGGTAAACTTTGGCTGTCCGGCACCGATAATTCGTGTCCACCGCGAGTTACTCGCCATGCAGCTAAAACGGACTGATGTTGCCTTGTTGCAGGTGCTTGAGCCACATGTGCAGCAGCTATTGGTGAGTTTACCGGGTAGCAATGACGTTGTTACCAAGCTGCGTGAGATATTGGCAACCCAGCTACGTAATGGTGAGCCCGACATTAAAAACGTGAGCCGTGAGCTGCAATGCACCGTGCGTACATTGCAGCGGAAACTCACTGATGCAGGTACAAATTTTCGTAGCGAAGCTAATCTGGTCCGCAATGAACTGGCAAAATCCTATCTCGCAGATTCGCGACTGCAGATCACTGAGGTGGCCATGCTACTCGGCTACTCTGAGCACAGCGCGTTTTCTCGGGCGTTCCGCAAGATGAACGGGCTCACCCCTAAACAGCTGCAGTTGCAAGCTCAAAGGGCTGCTAAGCCTTAAGTGCGCAGCTACCCATCTATGCCAATAGTTTGTCGTTAATCTCAGCGGCTGCGCGTTCACCGGATCGTATTACTCCATCGATATTGCCGGGCCAATGCGGTGAGATTGCGCGAACCTTAGTTTGATCTTGTTGGTCCTTCAGGCATTACTACTTCGGACTATTTTTATCACTGCTGTAATCGTGGCGTGGTGACCGAAGGTCATAGAGGCAGTTGCTCAGCGCGGGTCTAAATTCAAAAGTGTCACGGAAAACGTCACGGAGTGTCACGGGGGTCTAAAAGCAACAGGCGAAAAAAAACGGCAAGTCAGTAAGTAACTGATTTGCCGTTCTTTAATGTGGTAGCGGGGGCAGGATTCGAACCTACGACCTTCGGGTTATGAGCCCGACGAGCTACCAGACTGCTCCACCCCGCAACTGATCTGCTGTCGTTTTCTCGATGACAGGGCGCGCATTATAGGAGCGGAAATTCGATCTTGCAAGCCCTATTCGGATATAAGTTTAAATTAAGGCAAATTAGATTGGCTGAATACGATTTGATAGGGTTTTCAAGACCTTGCCGCTTAGCCTTGCAGGGGTTGTGCAAGTATCCATAATCCCGCGCCGGTGAAAATAACCATAAGCAGAAGCATGGGCAGCTGGCTGAGGCTGGCTTGGCGCTGGGTGGGAAAGCTACGCAGGGCTTCAGCGTGAGCGAGGTATACGCTGGCAACGTGGCCGATAAGGATTAGCCACACTTGGCTGTTCCAGATCAGGCCCATGTCCGGGAGTACGGGTAGGCGGCCGCTTATGGCGGTGCCAAATAGATCCCATCCCCAGCCGAAGGGGTCGGAGATTAGGCCGCGTACTTTAAGGCCTTGGCTGAGTAGCAGCGTGTAGTAATGAGTGATGTGGTAGACCAAGGCGATGGGCAGGAGGCTGTAACCAAAGCGCAAAGACAGCTCGGTGACGCTCAGTTCGCTTCGTGTTAGGCATTTTCCCGCCCATAGAAAAAAGCGGAACAGCGCTAGGTAAATAAACGGCGACAGCAGTAAGCACAGGGTTTCAAAAGCGAAATACCAAGGGCGTAGCGTGATATAAGCAAAGAGTGGGTGCTTGCCTAGAAGCGGTTCTATGATATGCAGAGGATCTCGCCAAAATAGATTAAACCACAGCGTCGTTTCCCGTAGGCCGTCGTAGGCGGTAGAAGACAGCATGAATAAAAGGAATATCAGTAGGCTGCGATGCTCTAAACGCTGGTGCAATAGACCGCTGAAGGGCATGCATAGGCTTAGCTTGGCATTGCCCTGGGCGCTAGGGTCGTAGCGGAGGGGCGCCATTTTGGCGATTAGTTGAAACATGACGGAAAACAGTTCGCCGTAGCGGAACCAGCTTTGGCTGCCGAAGCGCCACACCGCAGCAATGTTTATGAGGGTATAAACGATAAGTATCACTGACAGCGAAAAGGGCTTGGTGTCGCCAAATAACTCTAGAAGGATAAATGCCATGTACAGGATCACGGCGGGCCAATAGGCTAATTGTTGGGGGTAGGCTTGGCGGCCTTGGCTAAACTGCTTTAGCGGGGCTAGGATGAGGCGCCAGGGATTGAGGTAGTGGTACCAGTTGCCAAAGATCGCACTTAGGTAGCATGCGCCTAGCGCAAAGCTGATCCAAAAAAAGGTCATGTTGAAATTGCGATAGCGATCTTGGTTGCCAATGAATCCACTGGCTATGGCTAGGCCGAAACTGAATAGCATTAGTCCTTTGAGTATCGGGCTAAGTTTTAGGCTTTGTACTATTGTTAATAGGCGAGGGTGGCCAATATGCCACTGTCGTCTTGGGCGTTCGGCAGTATCGGCATTGTAGAAATAGGCCAATACGATAAAGGATAAAATCAGCGCTGCCATCGCCCCATAGATATACATCCAATAGGGCATGGGTAGGACGTAGGGTTCACCGAAGGAGTGGGCCTGCGCCACACTGGAGGTGAATAGTCCAGTGAGGGGCAGGCCTAGGCGCTTAGACCGAGGCATTAATGGTATGAACTTGCAAATGCAGCGCTGGCTTATTGGGCCGCGCTAATATTGGCATTGCGGTTGTAGGCGCGCTCCCACATTTGCACATAGCCCTCGGCTGAATTGTACAGCGCATCCAGTGCCTCTTTGCCGCCCTCGAGTCGTACTTCTTCGACAAAGTCAGCGACTAGACCGTAGTGCGACATGCCGGTTTCGTCGATATGCCAGTATTTGCCGCTCTCGGGAATCATTAGCATATTTACGGTGACTGGCTTAAAGCCCTCAAATTGTGGGCCCCAATCATCGCCACTGAAAAGTGTGAAAGGGTATTGAACGGGCTCTGAGTCACCGCCACGTGGGCCTGGGTGACCGCCAAAGCCGTTGGCGTCGGCACCGTAGCCAAGTCCTAACACTTGATCGCTGTCGCTAATGCCTGCTTTGGTGCGCCAGAATTTCAGCTTGGCTAAAAACTCTTTGTGCTTAATGCCGTTGCCTTTGTAGGGGTAGACGACGCCGCCGTTTTTAAGCATGCGCACAACCTGGTCGCTCGTTAGGCCACCGTGGGCGTCGTGTGAAGAGGCTAGCGGGTATTTGGGCGTAACTTCATCGGCAAGGTCGAGCATTATGTCTTTGCTGTGATAAGCCGCGTGGTCGATATCGATCACCATGCCTCTTTGCATTAGAGCGCGTAGGGCGTATTCGCCCAAATCGGTCATGGTGCGTTCATTGCAGCGTCGGCCTTCTGGGTAGAAGGGGGTTATGCCGCCGCTAATTTCGAAGAAGGCCTGCGTAATTGGGTCGTTACCTGTACCGGGAATCCCGGTGGTCATTTCTGCGCCAGGGGTGCGAACCGAAGGCTCGTCATCGGGGTAGGCGCGGCAGGTGGTTGTGTTGAAAAAGGACTTGGTGTCCATGAAGTTAAGCAGGTTCATGGTGTCGCCATTAAAAATACCGGCGCCGCCCAACGAGCTGTTTATGTCGTGGAAGGGGTATACATGGCGTACACCAAGTTCCCATAAGCGTTCAATTTCAGCGTCAATTTGCGCCTCGTCGCAGTTGCGTTGCTCGATGCCGCCGAGCAATATGGTTACGCCGCAGTCAAATACTTGGGCAACTTCAACGCCGAGCACCACGGCCATTTTACCGTCGTTGATAACTTCGCGCGCTTCTTGTGGGCTGCTTACAATACGGTACCAGCCTTTGCCGGGGCCGCCAGATTGGGCGTCGACATAATCTTGGACGTCGTAAAGGTATTCAATTTGCTTAACCGCAACACTCATGTCGTTACAGTCTGCATTTGGGTTGGCGGCAAGTACTTTGCCGACATTACATAAGCCGGCAATATTGGTGCCGTGGTTAACCATGAGTCGCAGGCCGGAAAGATACGCGCGTTCAACCCATTTGTAGTACATCACTTGGTGGGTTAAATAGTCGCGGCGCGGCCAATCGACAAAGGTTGGCCAGCCGATAGTTTCATGAGTGTCGGTTGGATTTAGGCTAATAACGTTGTTGCCATCGCGAATACCGTTGGGGCCGTGTAGCTCTTCGCAGTCTTCTAGTGCGTGGTCGACGCCAAAACGGTGAATAGGCCCGCCGTATAATACGCCGCCAGCAGAGGGGCCGACATCGCCCGCATATGACATTTCATTCGACATACCCATGTGGGTGTGGATGTCGGCAAAACCAATAATGGGTTTGTCGACGCCGTTGCCTTTATACGTTTCGCCTCTAATTGACGTCGGCATTTCTGGGTAGCTGCTGCAGGTCGTTGCCGGGGTAAATTTAAACTGGGAGGCTGCGTTGTTGCTGTCGGCGCCAGCGATCAAATCGCCAGTGTCACTGATCTGCATAGTTTGAGTGGTGCTTTCAGACGCAATGCTAAAGCTGGCATTGGCTGAGTTCATGGTAATGGTCCAAATCGCCGCGTCGGCCGCTGTGGCTTCGCCACTAACTGCACCGCTGCCGGCGGTCAGTAAGAGCTTGTCTTTGGTGTACAGGAGGTACTTGCCGAGGGTGGCCGGCTGCAAGAAAAATGCTTCGGCGATTGCTGAGCTACTTGCGGTGCTGGTGTAGCTACCTTCAGTAGTTGCGGCTAGATATTTGTCGTTTTTAACTGACTGCAGCGCATAACAGCCGTTGGCCATGGCGAACCGGGTTTGCGGCACTTCTGAGCCGGATCTTGGTGTGCTGTGATTACTGCTGGAGCTGGAGCCACCGCAGGCGCTAATTAATGTGCAGGATATGAAGATAAGAGTCAGTAGGCGAAAATTCATAAAATTGACCGTAAGTAGTGGCTGCAAATGGGTCTATAACCCTGGCTGGTATTGTTTTTAGTGTGCCAGGAGGTGTACTCAGTGCTCACAGGGTACCGTAAATTGCCGGAATGAAAAGTACCGATATGGCAAATTCGTGACATTGCCGGTCACTAAAAAGCGCTATAAAGATGAAAGGGTTGGCGTTAACGTTAGGTCGTGTGTCGGACGTTTTCTTGGGCGCGCTCAAGCGGTTGATAAACAAAATAAAAATCATCGGTGTAGTTGGTGCGGGTAACCCTGTTGTGTGTAATTGAATAACGTGACGAGTTAGCTGCTGGTCATATGAAATATCGGTAATTTTGGTGATTGTCGTTCAGTCTGTAATACCGACTTCTTTGATTTTTACGTCAAGGTGCTCTCTCAATCAGAGTTTTAAGCTAGGCCGTGTGTAAGGCTTGCTATTGTACTGCGCAGCGAAAGCAGCTGAGCCTGCCGCGATATTTGCAGTGAAGTGTTATCAGCGGGCTTGGTTTTTGCGGTTTGGCGTCGGTATCTCGCTTGGCGATGGGTGCGCTTGGGTTTGGATGTTTATAGCGCGTGGGCGGTGGTGTAATGCTGTGAATTTTGCCGCCCCTAGTCAGAATTATCGCGGCTAATTTCACTCGTTTTTTGTTGAGGGTCTATGCTTGGGTTAGGTGTGGTCATTTAAAAATACACAAAAATACGATAAAGTGTCATAGGTAATGTCATTGCATTGGGACGTGTGCCAGCTGGTGCGCAGAGGAGAACGCCCGTGAAGAATATAATAATCACTATCATGATTAGCTTAATGCTCGCCGCCTGTGGCGGCAGTAGCTCGCGGGTTGGGGTGGTTACTAACCCCGATTCCGGAGGCGAAGTTGATGACCGAGCCACTATTCGGGTCTTGTCGAATAGACCTGACTTGGTGTCGGCCGGCGATGTGTTGGTTGAGGTAGTTTTGGCAAGTGCCGACGTGGCAGATGAGCTGGAACTGCTTCTGAATAACGTCGATGTCACCAGTGTCTTGCAGGCGACGTCTGACAATCCGCTGCGCTTATTGGGTGTGGTTACCGGATTAAGTGTGGGTGAAAATACCCTTAGCGCGAATATTGGTAATAGCCTTACTGTGGTGAATCATCCCTCTGGCGGGCCTGTGTTTACTGGGCCGCATATTCAGCCTTGGGAATGCCAAGACGGCGCGACGGATGAAAACTGTAATCAGCCGGTGGAATACCAGTGGTTGTATAAATCTTCTAATCCACTGCTTTCCGGTTTGCAGCCCTATGATCTAGAGAACCCGCCGACAGATGTTGCCGACACAACAACCGATGGTGGCGAAACCTTGCCCTTTATTGTGCGGCAGGAAATTGGCTATCAGGCCCGGGATCAATACACTATTTTCACTTTGCACAAGGTCGGTGACGACTGGACGCCAGTGCAGCCTCAGTCACAGTGGAACCGCCGTTTATTGGTGACCCATGGTGGTAATTGCCGCGGCGACCACGATACGAGCTCCGCGCGTACCGACGATTATTCGGGCACGATACCGGGTACTCCGCTTACCGAGCAGTCGTACATCACCGCTTTAAGCATGGGCTGGTCGGTGCTTTCAACCGCGCAGCTTAATTTGGGCCATAACTGCAATTTGAGCTATCAGGCGGAGTCGCTGATGATGGCCAAAGAGCGTTTTATTGAGCAATACGGTGAGCTGCGTTACACCGTGGGCACCGGTTGTTCTGGTGGCGCGATCACCCAAAATATGATCGCCAATGCCTACCCCGGATTGTATCAGGGCTTGCTAACCACCTGCACTTACCCAGATGTAATGAGTACGGCAACGCAGTTTGCCGATTACCATATGTTGCTAAGGTACTTTGGAATTACCGCGGATAATCCTGTGGCGCCAACGTCGCGTGATGGCACTTTCTATGCCATACCGCAGCAGAACGAAATCTACGGACACGTGAACGGCATTGTTAACGCCACTGTGGCCGATACCGCGCTGTTTGGCGAGGCAGTGGACCCTGCGTCCGCCTGTGGCGGCGTGAGCGCCGAAGAGCGTTTTGATCAGGACACCAATCCTGGCGGCGTGCGCTGCGATGTTATTAGTTTTATGGAAAATATGGTTGGCGAGCGTGAGCGTTTCCCTGCTGCAGACCCGTTGAGCGACCGTTGGTCACAAATCGAAAAAGATCTTGGCTATGGATTTGCCGGATTCCCGCTGGGTAACGAAGGCGTGCAGTACGGATTGATTCCGCTACAAACGGGTACGATAACCCCCTCACAATTTATCGCGCTGAACACGAACATCGGTGGTCTGGACCCTAGCTTGAATGTGACAGCCGGCCGTATGAAAGCAGATTACCCGGCGCTGCCCAATGCCTACCGAACAGGTATTTTGAACACCGTTGTGAATATGGATACCGTGCCCATTATTAACATGACTGGACCTGACCCCGGTGCGGCGCATGACGCCGTACACGGCTATTGGGTGCGTTGGCGTCTTGAGCGCGAATTTGGTCACCGCGATAATTTTGTTCACTGGGGCGGCCTTACGGTCTTGATCGGTGATCTTAACTACATGAATCAATCCTTGGTGGCCATGGCATCTTGGCTAGACGCCATTGAGGCCGATACCAGTGATACACCGCTTGCCCAAAAAATTATTGTGAACAAGCCTGCCGACGTGCAAGACCAGTGTAATGGTGTGCCCGGTGAAATGTGCCCAGAAGAGTTGATGACGGTATTTGGCACGCCTCGCACACAAGCAGGGGCTGACAAATACGGTGATCAAGTGCAGTGTCAGTTAAAACCCTTTAGCCGCGCAGATAATTACGGGCTGGGTAATACCATTTGGCAGGAAGCTGACTGGTTGCAGTTGGAGCAAACCTTTGCGACAGGCGTCTGTGATTGGTCTAAGCGTCCATTGGAGTGGCAGCGCACGGTGACGTGGCTAAATTATCAAGACGATAAAGGCGATGTGATTACGGGTGGTGAGCAGATGACGCCGGCTGATTTCCCCGCTGGTTGGGCGAGCCCTGCTTTTGCTAAAACCTGGGAGCCAACCTGGCAGCAGCCGTAAGTTGTTTAACCTAGGCTGAAATAAAAAAGGCGAGATAGTTAATCTATCTCGCCTTTTTTATGCGCGGTTATTTATCAATTCTTGTTGATTTTAGCCCTGCTCAATCTCACCGAGTAAGTTGGTGTTTATTAGCGAGTAAAGTTGCTCGGCAAGCGCTTTGAGTTGCTTGGCGTCTTCTTGCGACATGGCGATTTGGCTGGTGATATTGTCCGGCGTTTTCTTTGCACATTCGGCGAGCTTTTTCCCCTGCGGCGTTAAAACAATGACTTTTTGCCGAGAGTCATTGCTGGACTTGGCTATAGTCAGTAGCTGCTTGCTCTCTAAACGCTTGAGTATGGGTGTGAGTGTTCCGGCGTCAAAACGCGTGCGCTGCACTAAGTTCTTAATAATAACGTTGTCTTCATCCCACAGTGCCAGCATGACTAAGTATTGCGCATAGGTGAGACCGAGCTGATCTAGCAGCGGCCGATAGGCTCGAATCAGCGCGTTGGTGGCCGAATATAGCGAGTGGCAAATTTGGTTCTTTAGCTTAAGGGCTGGAATGTCTGTCAAAGCGGCTCTCCGAAGTTGGAAATATTTTGCGCGCAAAACATTGACAGGTCAATGATCGCCTGCCATTATTTTGCGCACAAAGTAAATTTACGTATTTAATGCCGAGCCCTTCAATGCAAGGCGGCGCGCGGCAGGCTAGAGGAATAAGGCAATGAAAATTGTATTTACGGTAATTGGCGTTCTTGTTGTGTTGTTTTTTGCGCGAGTCATTATTCAGGGTAATCAGGTTCCTGAACTTGGTGTGAAAAACGGCAAATTGGCCGCGATTAGCAGCAAGCCTAATAATGTTTCGAGTCAGGCCGATGACCCTGAAAAGCAGGTGGCGACGTTGCCATTTAAAGATACGCCCGCAAGTACCATGAGCGCCTTGAAGGCGGCCGTGGCGAGCTACGGCGGCGGCAAGATCGAAACGGAGACTGATGATTACCTTTACGTGATCTTCACTACCTCGCTTATGCGTTATCGCGACGACGTGGAGTTTTGGCTCGACACCGAAAATCGGCAAGTGCATTTTCGTTCGTCTAGCCGAGCGGGTTATTCTGACATGGGCCTGAATCGCAAGCGCTACAACAAAATCGCAGAATTATATCAAGGCCAATAACGGCCGCCAGAATGAGTCTCAAACTCTAATCCCTATTATTCGCGCAGGCTTTCTATAGGTTGGTCTGGGCGTAATCACAAAGGAGCAGTTTATGTTAAAAGCACAGTACAGCGAGCGCGGACCGATCCCTGAGCAGTCGATCGCCGCCGTAGAGTTTGACGCACCGGCCTTGGCCGAAGACGAAGCCCTAGTAGAGTTAATTGCCTCACCGATCAATCCATCCGACGTGCTGACCCTGACTGGCGAATACGGCATTTTACCGCCCTTGCCTGCGATTGGTGGCAATGAAGGTGTGGGGAAAATAGTTAAGCTTGGCGGTAAGGGCCCAGCTATTGGTCAAACGGTCATGTTGCCTGTAGGCATTGGTACTTGGGCTAGCCACATGGTGTGTAAAACCGCGCAGTTGATACCGGTTCCCAATGAAGCCGATCCCAAGCAGCTGGCAATGATGAGCATCAACCCGCCAACGGCTTTGTTGATGCTCGAAGAATTTGTGGAGCTGCAGGCCGGTGATTGGGTAATTCAAAATGCTGCTAATTCCGGCGTAGGTAGCTACTTAATTCAGTTGGCAAAAATTAAGGGCCTCAAAACCATTAATGTGGTGCGCCGTGAATCGGCGATTGACGGGGTAAAGTCCTTGGGCGGCGATGTAGTGTTGGTCGACGGGCCGGACCTGGCAAAAGACGTTGCTAAAATCACCGGCGACAATCTGCCTAAGCTCGCGATTGATGCCATTGGTGGCGCGGCGACTGATCGTGTTGGCGGTTGTCTCGCAACGGGCGGTACCTTGGTGAACTACGGCTTGATGAGTGGTGAGCCTTGTCATTTGTCGGCGAAGTCTCTGGTGTTCCGTGATGTTACTCTCAAGGGGTTTTGGTTGGCACGCTGGTTCCGCAGCGCCACGCCAGAAAAGCAAATGGCGGTGTTTGGTCAAATCACCAAGTATATTATTGAAGGCAAGCTGCAAACTAAAATCCACGCCGAGTACCCTGTAAGCGAAATCAAACAAGCGGTTGCAGCGGCGGCCGAGGGTGGGCGAGACGGTAAGGTGCTCGTTGTTGCTTAATATTGAAGGCTTGCTCGCACGTCTAGTGGTTTTAGACCGCTAGACGTGCATTGCCTTGGTTGCTTGCTATTATGCAGTTCGCGGTTAGCCGACGCCCTCTGGTCAGTCTAAGGGAGCGCTAAAACTAGTAATGATCGAGTCAACTACTTTAATGGCGCTGGGGTCTGCATTTGGCGGAAATGCCGCAGTAAACGTGTAGCCACGGCCACCGGCTATTAGGTAGTGCAGTAGTAGTTCACTTTCTTGGGCGCCAAATTGCACGTTCATGCGCAAACGCTGCGCGGGGTAAGCCGCCAGTTTTACTTCCTCGCGGTGGGTAATGTCACTGCGAACCGCAAAATGTTGTAAGCCCTTTAGGCGAAACTGGCTGTAACTTTCTAAGCTGCTGGTCGCAGATTTCGCTTCGTTAACGTCAACACTAAGATACCTGAGCTTACCTGCGAGCGCAGAGTCTGCGCGCGGCTCAATCACCACCGCACTACCCATATAATTTTCACGCAGCTGCACGCTTGCTGGTAGCCGCAGGCTAAAGCCGAGCGGCGTATTTTGGTATAGCTGACGGTTGTCGGTGCACCCCAATAGCAACAGTAAGCCTGCTAGTAATATTGTTCTCACGGCTGTTTCATCAATATTTGCTCAAACACCGGCAGCGGCCGCCCTTGATCGTCGGCATTGTAGGGTGTGCCGTCTGGGTAGAGAGCGTAGGCGGCGCCCACCAAGCGATCTTCGCGCAGCTCAATCCAAAAGAAGCCCCAGCTCATACCCAGCTGAAAATAGGCATCGTTGCGGGTGGCATCAAATACTTCACGGCTTTTTGCGCCTGCGCCGGAGACGATCTGTTGGGTTTTACCGCAGCCTGCTTGGGGTTTAAACCAATATAATTCATGGTCGTGCCCTGCAATAAATAAGTCCACTTTGTCGCAAATGGTCGATTCAAGAAACGCTTTATAGTCTTCGCCGCGGCAACTGTTGCTTAGCATTACGCTACCTGCGCCAATGCAAGGGTCTGGCATGGTGCCGGTATCGTATTGCCCTGCGTTGCCATGCTGACCATTCGAGACGTAGGGGTGATGCGCTAGGGCGATTTTCCATGGGGCTTGGCTGGCCGCCAGTTGCTCCTGCATAAAATTCGCTTGGCTGAGAATGTATGTATCGAGCGCATCGCCACTCCATTCCGCGCTGTTGTCGTCAAAGAAATGGCTTATCGGGCTAGAGTCTAGTGTGAACAATTGCGCAAACACATCGTCGCCAACACTGCCTTTAAATGTTTGTGTGTAAAAGCGCTCTGGCATTTTCCACGCGCCCGACGGTGACACCTCAGTGTATTGCACTTGCACATCGCCCTTGGCGTTTTGTGAGCCCTCGCCAATTAGAGTAACCGAGTTGTCGTGATTACCGAGCGCGACATAAAAGGGAATGCCAATATCGCCGTAGGGTTGCTCAAAGGCATCGGCAAACAGCGGATCATCCGTGCCGTCCACGCCGCTTTCATACATATTGTCTCCGGCCAATACCGCAAAATCACAGCCGCGTATTTCGCACACTTGCTTTAGCATTTCTGCAACCTGATATTGCAGATGCGTGGCGTCGCCATCATTGCCGGTGCCGGTATCGCCAATGGCGATGAAGCGCAGGGTTTGTTCCTTATCTACCGGCGGTGGTGTGCTGGTATTGCCGGTGCTAGAGCTGCCGCCGCAGGCCGCCAGCAATAATGGTAGAAGTATTATCGATAGCCTTTTCATAGCGGAATTCCCTCGTAAGGTGCTGGTGCGGGTGGATTCGCTTTGGCCGTGCTGGCCCCAGCTGCACTTTGCAGGCGATTTTCGCCACTGGCGGTAAAATGAGCCGCAGCCAAGCTTTCGCCTCGCGATGGCCCTTCAATGGAGTCGACAAACCAGTGTTCGCCCTGGCAGCGCTCAGGCGTTAGGTCTAATAATAAATAGCCGTGTTCGCGTAAATTGATGTACTTCATGTGGGGGTTCACAATCTTCAGCCCTTCCTCACCAAGCTCGCGCACTTCGTCGAGCCCCGGAGATGACACCGACGTTGCCACAAATTCCACCGCCATCGAACCGCTACCATCAAGCGGGTTGTAGGCTATCGGGTTATTTGGGTCTTCATTAATGTCCATGCTCCATGCGGTGTGAATATCGCCGGTGAGCACCACGACATTGTCGACGGGTGCACCGCTACTGCCGCGTATCATTGCCCAAATCTCTTCCCTAGCGCGGGGATAGCCGTCCCATTGATCTGTATTTAAAAAGATGCCGCCTTGGCCGCCTGGATTCAGAATATTCAAGGCATTAGGTTCGCCAATAAGCTTTAGCTGGCCGAACATAACTTGCTGGCCAAGAAAGCGCCATTGTGTCGGGCTGCTAGTAAGCGCATTGCCTAAAAATTGTTTTTGAGGCTCGCCAAGCAAACCGCGCTCTGTACTGGCTATGTCGCCAGCGTCGATAAAGCCAAAGCCGCCGAGTCCGGGTACCTCATTCGGAATACTACCGGCGAGTTGTTGGTCACGGCCGACAAAGCGAGTGTCGAGCATAATGAGGTCTAGCAAATCACCGAAGCGGAACTGCCGGTAAATGCGCGCGCTATTGCCCGGCTCCGGTAAGCGAATTGGCATCCATTCGCTATATGCTTGCAGTGCAAAGGACGAGCGCTGGGCCCAATCGCCTTCACCGTCGTTGTGGTTTTCAGCGCCACCCAACCAAGCATCGTTGGTAAACTCGTGGTCATCCCATACACAAATAAACGGATGCTGTTGATGGCAGCGCTGTAAATCTAAATCGCGCTTGTATTGGGCGTGGCGACGACGGTAGTCAGACAGGCTGACCATTTCGTGGCCCGGCTCATAAATACGGCCGCCAGCTTGAACGTCGCTGCCATAGCCGTCATTGCCGTATTCGTAGATGTAATCGCCAAGGTGAATCACACAATCTAGGTCAGGCCGCTCGGCAACACGACGGTAGGCGTTAAAGAAGCCGTGGGGAATACTTGCGCAACTCACTACCGCCAAGCGCAAATGATCTACAGTGCCTTGGGGCAGCGTGCGGCCACGTCCGATCTGGCTAACAAAATCTAAAGCCGAGAAACGGTAGTAATAGCTTGTTTCAGGCGAGAGGCCGGTTACGTCTATTTTAACGGTATGATCGCGGCTGCTGTCGGTGGTAAACACGCCCTGCGCCACTATGCTGCTAAACAGGGGCGACTCGGCCACCTCCCAGCTCACATCGCAGGGCAAGCTGCCTTCAATACTAAGGCGAGTCCAAATAATTAGGGCGTTTTGCAGCGGGTCACCGCTTGCCACGCCGTGCTGAAATGGTGACTGTGCTTGTGATATTGCTTTTTGCTCTGAGCTAGACGCAGCAATACTGACCGTGGCAGTGGAGCCCGCAGCAACGCCAACTGCGGCGCCGCCAAGTCCTATTCGTCGTAAAAAACTGCGCCGTGACAGACCACGACGGGATTTACGCTTTCCCATATTCTTATTCTCCGACGCCTAACGAATTTAATTAGTTTGTAGTGTGGCAGACCACTATGGCACAAATATTACAAATTGTGGAATGAGTGGAATGTTTCAATATAGCAATGATTGCCAAATGCAGGAAGCGAGGTGGGAAAGGGGCGCAGAGTGGTAATTTGGCCAGATTGGAAGAATATCAAGCTAGGCCCGCGTCTGCGGGCCTGTGGTATTAGAAGCTGGATGAAATCCCGAGTGAGGGGCCGCTAACATCAAAACCGTCTTTATCTAAATAGCGCATGTACTCGATATTCACAGTAACTGAATTGTCTACCAGAAAATCAACGCCGAAACCAAGTGACATATCAGACTCAGATACAGTTGCGCTTTCAGCTCCCGGTGCAGAACCCGTTAATTCACCTTTGGTATAACCAATAATGACATAGGGGGAGACCTCATCACTGGCCTGAAAGCTACCGCGAAGGTAAGCGCCATAGAAATGATCCAGCTCTAAATCAACGTCTGTGCCTAACACGGCCACTGATTCATCGCGTAGGCCCATACCTGCGCGCAACTCACCAGAAAAATTAGCCGTTATTTGTAAGCCAATGCGGCCAAAAATTGATTTGAACGTTGCGTCGTCGTGAAGCCCAGCCTCTGTGTATTTTAATGCCGCGAGGTTGCCTCCAAGGTAAACCGCAGGTGTGTCGGCTTGTACAAGTACGCTACTCAAAGTAAGTGCGCTCATGCCCATGGTTAGCATCAAGTTTTTGTAAATCATTAAGGTCCATCTCCTTGGCTGTATAATCTGCGCTTTAGTTTTTGCGCGACGCAAAGATAGCACTCTGTCTATACCCAGTTTAATAGGTAATATCCGCAGTGGCCAACCGCGAGTTCTATTGGACGAACATGCCCGAATACGTTACTTGTAATGACCTTAATGCCCAGGGTGATCAGCCTCAGCATTTTGGGGATGGCAACACTACAATGAACTGTTGGAAACATCTCATCGACCAGTCATTGACCTACTCCTACGCTCATTATATTCAACGATTCATGATCAAGAGTAATTATCGCTTGCTGGCATTCATCCGGATCAAGTGGAGGCATGGCGCCTTGATTTTTATATTGATGTTGTCGAATGGCTGGAAATGCAAAACACGCTGATAAAACGTAAGAAGCCACATTGGTACGCGCTGCTTGGTGTTTTGGAACTTGAACGGGCTTTGATTAACGGTGTGTCTCAGAAAAGGTGCTAAGCGTGTCTAATCACTTTGTGCAATTGCGAGTAAAAAGGCCTAAAGTTGTAGTGCTCTAGATGATCTTGTTTGACGGCATCACTGTCGTTGGTTAAATGCAAAATTAGGCACAACATATAGAGAATCCGTATGCCAAAGCAAAATATTGTCATCATTGGTGCTTCAGGGGGATTAGGCTCTGCATTTGTTGAATTATTTGCCGCGGATTCCGACAATATCGTTCATGCATTTTCTCGTTCAGAAATAAAAAGTAAGTTAGTCAATGTGTATTACGGCCACCTCGATTATGCCGACGAAGAATCGATCAAAAAAGCGGCCGAGCAGAGTGCCAAAGAAGGCTCGCTGGACTGTGTGATTGTTGCCACCGGACTGCTGCACGACAGTGACTTGATGCCAGAAAAGTCACTGCGCGATTTAAATTCGGATAACTTTCAGCGGAGTTTTTTTGTCAATACAATTGGCCCTGCATTGGTTGCCAAGTATTTTTTACCCCAACTGCACAGCAAGCAACGAGCGGTATTTGCTGCGCTTTCGGCTCGTGTTGGTAGCATCGGAGATAATCGCCTCGGTGGGTGGTATGCCTATCGCGCCTCTAAAGCCGCGCTGAATATGCTAATAAAAACCGCCAGTATTGAAGTCGCATGGCGTAAAAAACAAGCCATTGTAGTGGGCCTGCACCCCGGCACCGTGGATACCCATTTATCTCAGCCCTTCCAGCAACGGGTTGCCAGTAATAAATTGTTTAATACGGATTACTCTGCAAGGCAATTACTTGCGGTAATAAAAGGGCTTAATATAGAGGATAGCGGTAAGATCTTTGCTTGGGACGGTAAAGAAGTGCCTTGTTGATCTTCTGTGGTTGAAACACGATATAAACTTGAGAAAGCCTATGAAAACCTTTAGATGTAGCTGCGAGAATAAGCAATTACTGTTTTTTGAAAGCAGTAGCTGTGTTTCATGTCAAAGAACTGTTGGGCTTGATGATGCTTTTGACACAGTAGAAGCATATGACTTTGATGAGGACAGTGGCGATTATTTCAAAACCGGTAAGCCAGCTGTTCGCTTCCAAAAGTGTGACAATAATGCCAACTACAATGTCTGTAATGGCATGGTTAACTTAGATGATTTTGTTCCTGATACCGACAATGACGAAGTGTTGTGTTTTGCCTGCCGTTTTAATGAAACGGTTCCCGACTTATCTATTGTTGAGCATATTCCCTTGTGGCAGAAAATGGAGGCAGCTAAGCGTCGGGCATTGTATACCCTAAAGGCCTTGTCTCTGCCGCTGCGTAATATTCGGCAGGACCCAGAGAATGGCTTGAGTTTTGACTTTACCACTGATCGAGATGTGAGCGACCACTTTGTTAGTAAGTTAGACGACTCTGAATCTGTTTTTACCGGTCATGACTGCGGCCATATTACTATTAATTTGGCGGAAGCTGACGATGTCGCTCGTTCTCAAACAAAGCATGCCATGAGTGAGCATTATCGAACTTTGCTCGGGCATTTTCGTCATGAGTTAGGCCACTACTACTTTGATCAACTGATCGTTGGCTCGAAGAAAAAACATGCCTTAAGTAAAAAATATTTTGGTGATGATGAGCTAGATTATCAAGAATCGCTGAAAAAGTATTACAAAAAGAAAGCTGCTGATAATTGGCGCGATGAATTTATAAGTGAATACGCCACAATGCACCCGTATGAAGATTGGGCAGAAACCTGGGCGCATTACATGCATATTATGGATACCTTAGAGACGGCTAAAAACTTCTCAATTACCGGCTCAATTACCGGTGACGCAGCGGACTCTGAAGAGACTGATGAATTGAATTTACCACAGGGGTCACGCTTCTTTTATTCTCAAACATCAATCACATCGGTGCTGGATGCGTGGATGGAGTTCTCCGTGATTCTAAACTCCTTAAATAGAAGTATGGGCATGAACGACGCCTATCCTTTTGTGCTGTCTCAGCCGGTGCGGGAGAAACTGTCATTTATTCATCATGCAATTCACAACAAGTTAAGCTTGATAAAAGGATAGTGAGCGAGGACGATAAAGTGTATTTGGGGTTTTTGTTTTGGTGGGGTGGCGGGGACAAACGCTTTGCAGTTTACGCCGCCCGCAACGCTGGATACGTATTGCCCAGTGAGGCCTCTTTCCATAGTTGCTTCAGTAAGTTAAGGCTGCTCGTACTTATATTTTTAAGGTAATAATAAAATAAGAAGTAGCGGTATTATATTTTCTAGATGGCAAACTGATATGTTTAAAAAATGCCTAAAAATATACACGTTCTGGCGAAATGCATAAAAAATCACACTTTTTATACATGTTGTGCCTTGTTTGACCATATTTCGGTGTCGCCCACAGCCTAAACTTAACGGTTCTCTATTCCCAGCTCATGAACTTGGGCTTGGTGTAGTTTATATAGGCACTGAGAGTATCTGGCCATTTAGAGGTGAGTTGACGGTGAAATTCCGTTAACTATTGCTCCGCGAGAACTGTGGCGTAGGTATAAGACATAAAAAAGGGTGAACTGAGGTCAGTTCACCCTTTTAAATTGGTGGAGCCGGCGGGAATTGAACCCGTATTATTTATCATTAAATCAATGCCTTATATAGGTTTGTGTCTAATTTGTGTCTTGCCTTAATGTATTGGTTAAATTTTCTAACATAGATAATATATCTTTTTTTTATGTGGGAAAACTTTAAATTATTATGTGTGTGAGTTTTTTATACATGATCTAACATTTTGTATTCGGTAATTAGGTTGTTAAGTTTTTCTCCTGCAACGCCACTGCTATCTCGAATCTTTTGATCACACTTGTTCTCAATGAATAATGCTCTTTTGTCCAATATTTCGTAAATGTCGTCATCTGCCAAATAAATTGTAAGAAGTTCGCTAAGTTTTTTGTTAAGTAATGATGTGACTTGTTCGGTGAATGGGTTGTTCTCTTGGTTGGTATGATTAGCTTTTGCTATCGATAATATTTGAAAGAAAATTGTAGCAAACACGTGGAAATCTGAATCATTTTGTAATGTTTTCGATGTGACTTTCGGTTCTTCGGACGAACTGTCTACAGCCTTGATATGTAGTTCGTCGAGAATGTATTGTGGTGATGTTCTGTTTGGGCGAATAGAAATCAGTGTTTTAATGGACGAAACATAAATTTTTAGCATCGGATAAAAAATAGAGTTGAAGTTTTGTATTGATATTGCTTTTAGTTGACGCTGCAGTGCTTTGCTGGAATCTACTTGCGCGTCTGCCGATCGCTCCATTTCGAGACGTGTCATACTTAATTCTCTACTTTGAAGATGTATTGTGTAGAGGAGTGCAAGCAAAGATAAAAAGCTTAAGGCGGGGTTTAGTGTTCCTCCGATATAATCGCCGAAACTACCCCACACATCCTGGTGGTTTGATAGCCCATCATTAAAAATTGAAAAATAAACAAAAATAACAGCTAAAGTAATTAAGAGTGCTAAGAAGCTAATTAATATTAGCAATGATTTGTGTGATTTATGGTCAACTTTCATTTATCCATCTTCCGTAAATATTTCGGATCATGCCCCAGTCTGAATGCCCCATGTGGTGTGCCAGCCAGACTGGATTGCGATTCTCTGAGAGCATTTGAGATGCGAATGTGTGGCGCATTTGATAGCACTCACGGTATTTCACATTTGCAGCCTTTAAAGCGGGTATCCAAACACGCTTTCTGAATGGTTGGTCAGATGCCCACTGTTCTTTTGATTTCGGGTCGTGAAATACGAAGGCGGAGCCGGAGCGAATAGCAAATTGAGATTTAGCCGCTGCAAGGGCATTGGCGTGGAGGGTGATTTTACGCTCTCCGGACTTGGTCTTTGGCTGTTTCATTCGTCCATGTACTAAGGCTTCCTTAATCACTGCGGTTCCTTCCTCAAGCGATACATTTTCCCATCTCAGTCCGAGTAGTTCTGAGGTACGAAGTCCTGTCCAAAATCCAAATTGTATTGCGTTCTTAGCGCTTCCTTCCAGTTGGCTGAGTATCGCGTCAATTTCCCTCAGCGTAAAGGGTTGTGGCTCCCGCGTTTTTACTTTGAGATTTTTGATACGTGACATTGGATTGTTGTCGATCAGTTCGTCGTGAAATGCTCTTTCCATGATCTGCCTCAGTGGGATAAGGATGTTATTAATACGCTTGGCTGAGATGTCGAGTCCATTGATCCACGTCTCGATCTCTTGCCGGTTTAGCTCGTCTAAGGTGTAGTGGCCGAATCGGGGTTCAAGGTGAAAGCCCACGGCTGAGTTGTAGTCCCGTACCGTACTATAGGCGTGGCGCTTCTGGCAGGACACCAGCCAGTCGTTCATGGCGTCCTTAACCAGTATGTGGCATCCGTTTTTTGAAGCCTTAGCCATTGCACTTTTGCTTTCAGGGAATTCGCTAGGGTAGTCGAAACTACCCCGCTCGATTTTCGATAGAATCTCGATTCGACGGTTATTGGCATAGCGCAAGTTGGCGTCCGTGGGGGAGATCTTAAGACTCTCCCGACAGCGTTTGCCCTTGAACATAAATTCGATCTGAATACTTTCTTCGCCGCGCACACTTACGCCTCGGTATTTTCTAGCCATTTGTTGACCTCCTCTACATTAATCATGATTCGTCCGTCTGGGCCTTTGGTGAAATGCAGTCGGTAGGCCCACGTACCGTTTTTGGTTTTTGCTCTAATAGCGTCTTCGGAATACCCGCTTGCCTCAGCAAACTTTTTAATCGTTACCCACTTGTTCATCACTTTGTCTCCGTTGGTGTAAAGTGGTCTCCATAGTTGCCGATGGGCTAGGCTGCCAACAGAACACAACCCGGTTGCAACCCAGTCGGTGGGTAGAGAGTCTTTTAAAATCAAGGAGATAGAGATTGGCTGTGGAAAAAGTCGACGCAGAGGAATTGCTGAAGGCAGGCCAAATGATGCAGGACTGGTTGCGCGAAAGTGGCAATGCCACGGTGCGACCAGTGGATCTTTTTATCTCGCTCTATGAGAAAACCCGTGATTACATCGCCCAGGGGGTGAATGTCGACGATGCCCAGTTCACGGTGGCTGAGTTGAACGCGGTTGTGAAAGGCAAAGGCGAGGGCGAAGACAGCCCCGAAGTTGCTCGGAAGTACGTGGTCGATAACCTCAAAAAGTACCAGGAGCTAGTGGCAGAGAATCGCGAGTCCTTAGATGCCTACTTGCGCCAGCACGACCAACATCAGCGAATTGTCATTGCCTCGACGGAAAGCCAAGGCCGGCACAAAAAGCATTACTACCTAAAGCTGGAGCCCTTGGCTGATACGCCAAAGGCGGAGAAGGCCGCAGCCCTTGATCCACGCTATGTCCAGTATCGGGTTAAGCAGTTACCGCGTCCGGCGCTGTGGGCTAAGCCATTTATGGCGTTGACCTTGGCAGGCTGGCGACGAGGCGTCTTCCTTGCGGGAATATTTGCGCTGGTGATTGGGCTGGCAGGGCCATTAATTCATGCACTGATTCTTAAGAAGCTTTTGGTATGGCACCTGTACACGGTGTCTTTAAGCGCCATTGCCTTTTATACCATCCGGCCAATCTACGATGTTCTTGACCGCTCGATCTTAAAAGCCCCGGACTGGATGTATGGGCTAAGTGTGCCATCGGCACAGCTGGAGCTACGCGAGATCGGTGAAACTGATGCTGGCCGGACGATACGCCAGATCAGGCTTGCTGTGTACGAGGGCGAATGCCCGATCTGTGGTGGCCGAGTAATTATTGAAGACGGCAAGCGCGAATTTAAAGGCCGCTTAATTGGCGAATGCAGTCGTGCCCGTGCTGAGCATATCTACTCCTTTGATCACATCACCAAAGTCGGCGTACCTCTTCGGGTGAATGCCTATTATCTCTCGACAGTTGGCTGATTCGATGCGCCGGATTTATGCTGATTTATAGTCAGGCGCTCACCGGGCGCCCGGATATTTTGGTGGCTCCGTCTACCTATCAATATTGAGGTAGCCTGATAGACGGGTGTATTATTATGGTGTTTGTTCTGGCATGGAGCGCCGTAAAAATGATAATAAATCGTCTTTTCTCTAAGCTTTTACTCCTGACATTTTTTTTCGCCCTATTCGGCTGCGCCTCCATTAACGACATTGGTTATAAGCACTACCTTGCTGGCAACTACGAGCAAGCAGCGTATCTTTGGGGGATGGCAGCCAAACAAGGGGATGCCACTGCACAAAACAATATGGGGGTGCTTTGGGAGCACGGGTATTATTTTGAGAAGAACGATACCCGAGCCGCGGAGTGGTTTGTCCTATCAGCGCAAAATGGCTATGTCCCTGCGATGGTGCATGCGGCAAAGATGCAACTGCGGCTGGGTTATTATGATGCTGCGAAATCATGGCTTGCCTTGGCTTCGCGATGGGGCAACCCCGAAGCCAAACAATTATTGACGAACCTTGGTCAAGCAGTCACGGAATCAGACTTGTACTACCAGCAACAAGCCCAACAAGCGCAGTATGAGGCGATGGCTGCGGGTATGATGATACAAAGCATGGGCAATATGGGACACGCACTTGGATGCGCTGCAGCTGGTGGGTGCAGACCCGCTGTCCCGGTTTACACGCCGTCGGTCAATTCCGTGAAGCCAGATTACCAGCGGCGGAGCAATACAGACTTCGGTTGTACGTCTGATTTTGACTGCGGTTCTGGTCAATCCTGTGCTAAAGCCCCTTTTAACTCAACAGGCACTTGTATGACTTCGGTAGATTCGTATGGAGTGAAGACAATCCAGCCTCCTCAGTATGAAAGCATTGGAGTTAATACAAACCCGCAATGTGATAGTACAGGTGATTGTGGCCCAGGATTTACCTGCGATATCTTTTTGAAGGTTTGTGTGAGCAGGTAGATAGTAGTGTGTAGACAGTAGGCCTAGTGTTAATAGGGCCGACTGCCTTTTTGGTAGATGATATGTTAAAGATCAAGGCCGGTGCAGTGACCAGTCTTTCCCGTCGATGAGAAACAGGTCTTTTGAAATCAGGAGATCAGTTTCAAACTCAAAACGATCGACCCGGTATCCCAAGTTCTTCCTTCGGGCTTCATATTCCGTATATTGCAATGGGTCGAAGCTGAGCCACCTTTTTTCGTCACCTCGGCCGACAAAGCGGCCGAAGTCGCGCACCACCGCGTAGCTACGAGGCAATGCATTAACAACGGCAAAACCAAAGCGTCCGCCGTGTTGTAGGTAAAGGTCAAAGACCGTGTAAAGCTCAGATTCCGAAATCATCATCGTCATCATCTGGGATGATGTGGATCTGCTGGCTTACGGCCTCTTTGGTGAGTTGAAGCATTTCCTCATGGAATTTAACGATGATTTCAATCTCGTCATTAAGTGATACCACGCCGGCGATATAGCCCAGCTTTTCAATGTCAGGTGTTTTGTTCTTTTTGAAATGTTCCTTTTTAACGACGTGTAAATTCATCAGTGAAACTGCTTCTTCTAGGGTATAGCCTCCCCAGCTACCGAAAGTCTCTATCACTCGGCTTGCATTCATATTCGTGTCCTTTTGGGTTTGGAATGTCGTTTTTTGGATATAGAAATATGTCCCGTACAGTTATTTACACAGGTCCAAGGAAAAGCAAAATCAACACCTTGCTGCTCCGTGCTCATACGGTTCTGGCCGAACCGTATTCCGCGCGCAGCTCCCAACGGGCACCGGAGTCCATCGCTCTGTACGTGTGACGATCACAACATCGGCCATTCTCAAACCCTTTAGCGGAGGCACTTTTTTTGCTCCATGACGGGTTAGATCATCGAGAGTAATTTCGCCGGTATTGGTATCGACGAGTTCGTTGTACTCTCGGTAGGGGGCCAGTAATTGTTCTTTTCGAGGAAGGTCAATGCCACCCATGGCGATGACGAATGCAGCCCAATCACCGGCGTCGGCAGCGGTGCGCGCTTGCGCTAGCGCATCCGCATGCTCGACTTCCGGTTTGAGTTTGCGTAGCTCGCGCCAGACGGTAACGCTTGGTCCTCCAATTTGCTGAAATTGACGGATATTCCATGTTCTGGCCCATGCGGTGATGCGTTCGGCTGATTCGATAGCCGGCTTATCGTCGAGATCGGTGTCTAGGTGTTTACCATCTAAGTTTTTAGAGACGTATTTGGCTATATAGCCAACCGCCGACCCCTTAGTTGGGTCGATAAGCTCAGTCTTTACACGATACTTTTCTGATCCGCGCTCATGTTCTGAAAGCATGTACTGTCGAATTACACGGTTTAGTGGTTTTACATGTTCAGGCGCAGTGAATAGCAGCATGTGCCAATGTGGCGTGCCGTCGTGATGGGGTTCGACAATGCGGAAGCCGTAGGGGGAGATACCTTTACGGTGCAGCTTTGCGCGAATTAAAGCCCATTGTGATTTGAGCCACTTTTGACCATCGGCAACGGTGCTGCCGTCGAATTTCGGGTTTTTGGCTCCGCTTGATAGGGTTCGGTGGAAGCGTGAAGGGGTCGTCAGGGTAATGAATAGCGCGGTGTGGCCATATATCTGACTGACATGTTCAAAGCCTTTGATACGCACCATAAATTCAGCATTGCGTATATCAGGGTTCGACAGGTTGTGCTCCGCGATTTCAGCTAAGGAAATAACCTTGCCATTCGAGTTCTGGAGTTCAGTGTTTAGCAGGTAATCCTTGTTCCTTTCCTGTTGCGCGCGGTGAATTAGCACCGTGTTGTGGCCTGAGTAACTATCGACTTTCTTGCTGACTAGGCCAATATCGCGGGATATTGTGTCGTGGTATTGGGCCTGTAGTTGTTTTAGCCGGCCAATCCACCAATTCTTGTCAGTCATTTTCAAGGCAGCGGATAAGGGGTCTTTATCATCTGGAGGGGAAATGCCGTATACGGCTATTTGCTTGACCAGATTTCGGGTCATAGCGTTGACGTTGTCTTGGTGCCAGGTGAGTTGGCGGCTAGCCAGTGTTGCTTTTTCGGTCGCGAAGTCCCTTAGGTCTTTGTTTGAAAGGGAGAGGTCAAAGTCGGCTATAAAGGCCGTGTCATAAGCTGGTGTTATTCGGTGGAGGGCACCTTTATATTCGATTTCATCGAGTAATAGGCGTATTCGGACAACTGCGGATCGGGTAAGGGTATAGGGGCCTTGTGCCGTCCTTGTGTCATATTCGTGTCGTTTTGAGGACCCATCAGCACCCACATAGACAAAACCGAGATCATTGCTGATCTCGGTAAGTCTTTGATAGTGCTGGGTATTACTGGGTGTAGATGGGTCTGAGTTAGACCCTTGTTTGGTGGAGCCGGCGGGAATTGAACCCGCGTCCGCCAGTCCGCTGCTTATGGCTCTTCACATGCTTGGTTTCCGTCAATTAATTTAGCCGCAAACAGCCCGACGGGCAGGACGTAATTGGCGATTCTGATAAGGTGTTTCGCGGCTCGGTCTCAGACATACCTTACTCGCTAGCTTGTTCTATATGACAGTCGCGTCCCATTTACAAGCATCTGGTAGCGACCGCTAACCGGGGTTTAAGCGGCTAGAGCGTAGTTGTCGTCGTTGGCAACTATTAGGTTTACAGCTTTGGATTTACGTGATTGGCTGTCATCACGGCATGCACCAAAAGTTTTGTAACCGGCGTCGAATCCAAATCGGCCCCAGATCGGTGATTGTACTCTTTTGGACCGGCCGCCGCTACGCTTGTTCACTTTGGTTTTGTTGGATGCTGAGTTTGATGTCGAGACTTTTGTTGAGGAGCTCGGCTTCGTCTTCCAAGTCTGCGGCGATTAGGGGGTTGGCGAGGAGCCAGTCCTCGGGAATGTTCACGCAGAGTTTATTGGCGTCTTTGCTGGTGAGTGTAATGTTTGTGGGCAGTTGTTTGGCTTGGCGCCGGCGATAGAAAATACAGGCTAGGCGCAGTAAGCAAACTAATGGCCAGTCAGCGGTTACACCATAACTTGGATTGCCAATGGGCTTGGGTTTGCGGCGGTGGTTGGCGACTAAAAAACTGAGCCGGGCCTGCTCTTGCCGAGAGAAGCCGGGCATGTCGGCATTGCCGAGTATATAGGCGCCGTGTTTGTGGTAGCCGCCGTGGGCGATGGCGAGCCCGAGTTCATGGAGTTGGGCGGCCCAGCGCAGCAGTGGTTCGGCTTCTTGGTCGGGGGTGGTGCTGTGTTGGGCGACGGCGGGTAGCCAGCGAGCGCAGAGCGCGGCAATGCGATTGCCTTGGGCCTCGTCAATGCTGTATTGGCTGATGAGCTGTTTAATGGTGTCGTCGCGTTTGTCGCGGTGGTGCAGGCGACCGGCGAGGTCGTGAACGATGCCTTCGCGTATGGCGTAATTGGATACGTGCAGGCCCTGCATGCCTAATTCTTCAAATATGGCGTAGAGCACAGCGAAGCCACCAACAAAAACCTCGCGGCGATCTTCGCTGAGTCCGCGAATATCTAAGTCTCGGCTATTGTTTGCGCTTAATACTTGGCTTTTGAGCTTCTCTAAGCCGTCTGCTGAGATGTATCCCGCTTCGCTAAGTTGCTGTTCCGCAAGAATTTTACCAATACTGCGAATGGTGCCAGAGGAACCAACGGCTTCCTGCCATTGTCCACGGAAGTGTTCTACATAGGGGCCGATCATTTGCCTTGCGGCGTTAACGGCTTTTTTGAAGGATTTTTCATTGATGTCGCCATTTTTGAAATAGCGCATACTGAAGCTAACGCAGCCCATGGGAAGGCTTTCGAGTTGGCGTGGGGTATTGTTACCTACCACCAGCTCGGTGGAGCCGCCGCCAATGTCGATGACCAGTCGCAGCTTTTGTTCCGGGGCAAAATCATTGGCGACACCAAGATAGACCAGTCGGGCCTCTTCGGTGCCGGAGATGATATTGATCGGGAGGCCGAGTACCGCCTCGGCCTTGGTCATAAACTCGACGGCGTTGCTGGCCGCGCGGAGTGTGTTAGTGCCTACTATGCGTATTTGGCGCCGAGGTACGCCGCGCAGGCGGTCGGCCATTTTGGCGAGGCTTTCTAGGGCGCGATCTTGGGCTTCATCGCTGAGCCGACCATTATCGTCGAGACCTGCAGCCAGTCTAACCATGTCTTTATGGCGATCGATGACGCGAATTTTATTGTCACTAAAGCTGGCTATGAGCAGATGAAAGCTATTGGAGCCAAGATCCAGTGCTGCATAGGAGTCGCTGTTTTGAGCCATGGTAGTATTAATTCCCTGTTGGCTGCTTAGTGTATCGGCTGAAAGGCGTAAAATCGACTCCAGTGTGTTGTCATAAAACTGACACGTCGGGCGGCTACACTAGAATGCATTTTTTTTGCTACATTAATTTAAGGTTTTAACAGAGGGGTAGGCAGGACGTGGACAGTACGTGGGTTGCCAAAGAATTGAGCTGGTTGTCATTTAATGAGCGGGTATTGCAAGAGGCCGCCGACCCCACGGTGCCGATTATTCAGCGCATTCGCTATTTGGGTATTTTTTCAAATAATCTAGATGAATTTTTCCGGGTGCGGGTAGCGGATGTGCGTCGTTTGGCGGTTTTTTCGGCGGCTTCTAAGCAGGTAGAATACAAATCCTTAATGGAAGAGATTCGGCAGAAAGTGCTGAAACTGCAGCAGCGCTTTGATTTGGTGTATCGCGAGAATTTAAAGGAATTACGTCGCCGTAAAATATACCTAGTCAATGAGAAGCAATTAGACGAGGCGCAAACGGTGTATGTGCGGTCATACTTCCATTCTCATATTCAGCAGGAATTGGTGCCGATAATTCTCGATGACGCCAATCCGATTCCAGAGCTGAATGAGTCGTCGATATATCTAGCAATTCGTTTGGGCTTTGAATCACAAACTCGATTTGCCTTGCTTGAAATACCCACCTCGCGTTTAGATCGTTTTATTCGCATTCCTGGTCGCAAGGGGAGGCGCGGCAAGGTGTTAATTGCCTTAGAGAATATGATTAGGGTGTGCTTGCCGGAGGTGTTTAGAGGGATTTTTCCTCTAGAGTCGGCGGATGCTTACACTATTAAACTGACAAGAGATGCAGAATTAGAATTAAGCGAAGAGGTGACTCACACTTTTGTCGAAAAAATGACTCAGAGTCTTAAGCGTCGTAAAAAAGGTGACCCCGTGCGTTTTGTTTACGACGCGGCGATGCCGAATGACTTGCTGGACTATTTGGTCAAACGCATGGGCTTAGGTAAGTTGGATTCCATGATTCCTGGTGGGCGGTATCATAACTCTAAGGACTTTATGCGCTTTCCTAATTTGGGGCCCGCGTATTTAGACGCAAAGGCTTTGCCGACAATTCCTGTGCCGGTAATTGACCAAGCCGCCAATATTCTGAGCTGCCTGCGTGAGCAGGATATTTTGCTGTACTACCCCTTCCACAGCTTTAACTATTTAACCGATTTGTTGAAAACGGCGGCGATTGACCCCGCCGTTAAGAGTATTAAGGCAAGCTTGTATCGGGTGGCGTCTAATTCACATGTGGTGGACGCGCTGCTTAATGCGGTGGCCAACCATAAAGAAGTAACGGTGGTGGTGGAGTTGCAGGCGCGGTTTGACGAAGAGGCTAATATAGCCTTATCACAGCGTTTAACTGACGGCGGTGTGAATGTTATTTTGGGTGTGCCGGGCTTGAAAGTTCACAGTAAGTTAATTTCGATTTTACGTCAGGAAGGCAGCGTGCAACGTTACTACACACATGTGGGCACGGGTAATTTTAATGAGAAAACAGCGACGGTGTATACCGATTTTAGTTTGCTGACGTATGATCAAGCGCTTGGTGACGAGGTGGCGAAGGTTTTCGATTTTATTGCCTACAATTATAAGCGCCATGAATTTACTCACCTTGGGGTGTCACCGCTTAATACTCGTGAGCGTTTATTAGGCTTGGTGAGAACCGAGATACATAATGCCAAGAAAGGCAAAGAATGCGGCATTACTCTTAAGTGCAATAATCTCGTTGACCGCGAGTTAATTGATCTTCTTTATGAGGCGAGTACGGCTGGTGTGCCGGTGCGCTTGATAGTGCGCGGTATGTGCTCTTTGGTGCCGGGGGTGGTCGGCCTGAGTGAGAATATTGAGGCGATTAGTATTGTTGATGGATTTTTAGAGCATCCGCGGGTGTATGTTTTTCGCAATGCGGGTGAGCCGCGTTATTTTATATCCTCTGCCGATTTGATGACCCGCAACATCGATTTTCGCGTTGAGGTGACCTGCCCAATTAACAGTAAGCCTTTGCAGAAGATGTTGCAGTCGATAATTGATTTGCAGTGGGCAGACAATGTTAAAGCACGAATTATTGACGCATCGCAGAGTAATAGCTTCCGTACTCGGAAAAAGAGTGGCGGTAAAATTCGCTCACAGGGTTTAACGTACAAATTTTTGAGTACTGGGAAGCTGCCGCGTTTGGCTAAATTGGAGTACCGCGCGCGGCCAGTTAAGCCCCTCAAAAAGTCTAAAAAATGAGGCTTACTGGGAAATTATTAATAATTCGCCGCTCAGCTTTTTAGGGCTGCGAATTTCACGAGTAATCAGTTCAGCACCAAAGGCTTTTTGACAACGTTTGGCGAGCTTGTGAAACGGTGGCCGGCCGGGGTCGGCAATGATTATTTTGCCAACGCCGGCTTCGCGCGCCGCGCTAATGGCTGAAAATAATGGTTTAACTAGGCTGTCCCAAAAGCAAATATCGCCACCCAACATCAGGCTGTGGCCTTTTAGGTCTTCTGTTTTGAGGTGCTCGTAGCGTGCTGTTCGGGATTTGATTTTTACATCATTGAGTAGCGCGTGGGCGTCAAGATAGGGGAATACGTGCTCGTCGGCGTCAATGGCGGTAACTTTGGCCTTGAAGTGCTGCGCGCAGGAAATACCTAAAATTCCCCAGCCACAGCCAATTTCTGTCATTTTGCTGCGTTTTTTAGGGGGATTTTCGAGCAGATAATCCATAATCAAAAATGACGACCCCCAGACTTGATAACCGTGTATCTCTGGGCCAGGTAGATTGCGCTGCATGCGGCGGATCAGTTTGTGACTTTTTTTGAGAATGAGAACGTCATTAACAATATTGATGTCTTTTAAAATCGGATCATCGGCCATCGGCGGGTCGCATCCCTTGTTTAGTTGGTTGAGTTAGCGGAATTGTTTCGGGCGAATAATCTCGATGAGTTTGGCGCTGTCGGCACGGAGTTGGTCCCAGTACTCGATATTAATTTCCAGCTCCATAAAGGTACAAGTGCCAACATGACTAAGTTTGCCATCGTATAAATAGTTGGCAAGATCAGCTAGCGCAGGGTTGTGGCCAATAATAACGGCGTGGTTTTGAGTTTGGGGTAGTTCTTTGATCCACGCGAGTAATTTGGGTGCTTCGAAGGTGTAGAGTGCATCGTCGTGAAAAATTTCCGCCTCATCAAAGACGCTTGCATCGTTTTGAAAGCGTTTGAGGGTTTCCTGAGCGCGTTTGGCGGTACTGCAATAAACGTATTTGAAGAGATGTTCGCGGCGCTGTATTTCGCTGGCGATCAATTGGCAATCGCGCTTGCCGCGCTTGGTGATTGGGCGTTCAGCGTCACTGAGCTGATCGTCGTCCCAGCCAGATTTGGCGTGGCGCAGCAAATAGAGAGTTTTCATTGGCGTTGGTTGACTGGCTCGGCTTAGGAATTATGTTGACGCACTATGCGCATTTTTTGGCGATCCCAATCGCGATTCTTTTCAGTCTCGCGTTTGTCATGGTCCTGCTTACCTTTGGCCAAAGCAATCTCTGCCTTGATCATGTGCTTCTTCCAGTACAGTGCAGTACACACGCAGGTGTAGCCCTTTTGCTGCACGGCTTCTTCCAGTTTGCTCAGTTCTTTGCGGTGAAGCAAGAGCTTACGAGTGCGAATTGGATCGGTTACAAAATGCGTTGAGGCGCTGGGCAGAGGCGTGATGTTGCCACCAATCAGATAGGCCTCGCCATTCTGTAGCAATACGTAGGTGTCGACGATCTGAATTTTACCCTGCCGCAGGCTTTTGACTTCCCAGCCTTGCAGAACTAAACCCGCCTCAAACTTGTCGGTGAGGGTGTAGTCGTGCCGCGACTTTTTGTTTAGGGCGATCGTACCGCTAGTGGTTTTACTTTTGTTTTTACTCATGTGGCGATTATAGAGGGAGTTGCTGGCAAAACCTATTGGGGTCAGGTAAAAAGACTCCTGCTTTGCAAAAAATGATGTTGACGGCATATGGCCTTAAAGAAACGAAAAATACAAGGTATCTGGTCTAGCCGCTGGACATTTCTCGCAGCAGCCACCGGTTTGGTGGTCAGTTTAGGTAATTTCTGGCGCACACCACAGGAACTGGGCCATAACGGCGGCGGGGTATTTTTAGTTATTTATTTGGCGTGCGTGCTTTTTATTATGCTGCCAATTGCCGTGGCAGAGGTTCGTATTGCGGTGCGCGCCCGGGGTAATCCCATTCATGCGGTAGACCAGTTGGCGCATTATGCCAAGGCGAGCAAGCACTGGTCGCTAGTGACGCAGATCGCCACAATTACCGCATTGCTACTTGCGGCAAATGGCGCGGTGGTTTCGTCCTGGCTGCTAGCATATATTGAGAAAATGGCGACTGGCATGATGGATGGTGCCAGCTTGAATGCCGTTGCGGCGGAGTTTACCAATTTAATTGCCGATCCCGATCTAATGCGCTTTTGGCAGCGTGTCTTTATTGCGATGGTCGTTTTATTGTCAGCAATGAACGTGGTACGCGGCATGGCGGGATTGTTGCGAGTCTTGTTGCCGGTCTTGTTGCTGGTGTTGTTCGGTATTGTTTATTACAGCTATGCGCTGGGCGATTTTTCGTCGGCTGTTAAGTGGATGTTTACGCTGCGAATGGATGATCTGACTTGGCGCGGCGGTTTTTCTGCGCTTCAGCATGCCTTTTATACTTTGAGTATTGGTACTGGTGCGCTGATGGCGTACGGTGCGTATTTCCCTTCTGGGCGATCCATTACCCGCCAGCTTTTCGCTTTGGTAGTGATAGATACTGGGGTATTGATTCTTGCAGGGCTGGCTATTTTGGCGCTAGTGTTTGATCAGCATATTGTTCCGGGGCGAGGGCCTGCACTACTTTTTATTAGCTTGCCCTTTAGTTTCGGTAATCTGGTGTTTGGCGATATTGCCGGTACGGCTTTTTTCCTGCTGTTAAGTATTCTGTCGCTAACGACGATTGTGGCTTTAATGGAGCCCTTGGTTGCCTATTTGGTGGAGCGTTGGGCCTTTTGGCGGCCAATGGCGGCATTGACTGCCGGCAGTTTGATTTTGATCTGCGGTGATTTGGCAATCTCCTCGCTGGCGCCAGGCAGTGAATTGCGTTGGCATGCGCGCAGTTTAATGGAGTGGGTAGATATTTTGTCGGCCAATATTTTGTTGCCCTTATCGGCGTGGTGTTTTGTGCTATTTGCTGCGTGGCGAGTGCCTAAGATTGTATACGGTGTGCGCGATGGTTGGTTTGAATCGGTATTTTTTTGGCTTTGGCAGGCTTTGTTGCGGTATATTGCGCCCCCTGCAATATTGCTTGTACTCGTTGTAGGGCTGTATTTGCGAGTGACGGCTTAACATTATTGAGAAACAGAATGACCGAGATTCGACGCAGCGCGCTATTGCCGTATTCTGCGAGCATTATTTATCAATTAATCAACGATGTTGAGGCTTACCCTCAATATATGGACGGCTGTGTTGGTGCAGAAGTGCTTGTCCGTGACGACGAGATGATGGAAGCGCGTTTAGATTTGGCCAAAGCCGGGATAAAATTAAGCTTTGTTACCCGTAATCAGCTGAAAGCCAATCGCAGTGTTAGCTTAAAGCTAGTCGATGGCCCCTTCGATGATTTAACTGGCGAGTGGACTCTGCTTGCCTTGGGCGATGAAGCTTGCAAGGTGAGTTTGCATCTGCGCTTCTCCTTGGCGAACAGTTTGGTCGGCGCTGCGACCAAGCAATTATTTAATTCGGTAGCCAATAATTTGGTAGATGCCTTAGTGAAGCGAGCGAATGAACAGTATGGACGATAATAAAACTATTCATGTTGAGGTGGCCTACGCGCTGCCAGATAAACAGCGCATTGTGGCGCTGGAATTGCCAGCTGGCAGTTCTGTTAGGGACGCCGCGATGCAGTCTGGCTTAGATAAGCAATTCGTTGAGTTGGATTTGCGTAATGTGGATTTAGGGGTGTTTGGCAAAGGGGTTAGTAAGCCGGACGAGCAGATGTTAAAAAATGGCGATAGGGTAGAAATCTATCGCCCTCTGATTGCGGACCCAAAGGAAGTGCGCAAGCAGCGGGCCGCTAAAGTAAAGGCCCGCAAAGCCGCAGAGTGATTATTTGTCAGCGCTGGCCGTTGGCTCGGCGCTTGTGCTGGCTGGTACTGGCTTCGCTTCGCTGGCCTTGACGTTGGTGGTGAAATTAACCAAGGCGTCGCCCTCAAAGTAGGCCGTTAATTGGTGGCGCTCTTTGGGTTTGCCGGGCTTGTTTAGGGTGTATATATAGTCCCAGCGGTTGGGGCTGAATGTGTCGCGCACCATGGGTGTGCCCATGATGTATTCAACTTGGCTGCGGCTCATGCCAATTTCTAGCTGATCTATCATTTCAGAAGTAATGATATTGCCTTGATCGATAGGCAAACGGTAAACGCCGGGGAATTCGAGAGAGCTGCAAGCCGCCAAGGTTAAAAGCAAGCATGCTGTGGCAAATCTTCTATACATGTTAAAGGGTTCCAATCGCTTACAGAGGCGTGGGATAATAACGCAATCCCCACCGCAACGCTAAGGTCGAAGGCACATGTCTATAGAAAATAAGGAGCTCCGCAAAGCCGGGCTCAAAGTTACCTTGCCTCGTGTCAAGATTTTACAGTTATTAGAGCAGGCTGAGAGTGACAATCAGCATTTTAGTGCCGAGGATGTCTATCGGGCGCTAATGGAGTCAGGTGAAGACGTTGGTTTGGCAACGGTTTACCGCGTGCTCACCCAGTTTGAGGCCGCAGGTCTGGTTGTTCGCCATAATTTTGAAGCTGGTCACTCCGTCTTTGAATTGGAGAAAGGCGACCATCACGATCATATTGTGTGCATGGAAACCGGCGAGGTTATTGAATTTTGCGATGACGTCATCGAAACACGTCAACGCCAATTAGTCGAAGAGCGTGGCTTCGAACTGGTTGATCACAGCTTGGTTTTGTATGTGAAGCCAAAAAAAGCGTAACGCTATATGCTAGGCGGGAGGCGCAGTTTTGATTTTAGCGTTCCCCGTCGCCCGTTAAGCCTCTCCCGCCTTAATGCCTTACCCCCAGCATTTCCCGCGCATGTGCCAGTGTATTCTCGGTAATCGCGATACCCCCCAGCATTCGAGCAATTTCGTCAATTTTTTGCTCGTCTTTTAATGGTTCTAGCTCGGTGCGCAGGTGTTTTTTGTCACCGACTTTCTGTACGCGAATATGGTGGTCGCCTTGGCTGGCTACCTGAGGTTGGTGGGTGACGCAGAGTACTTGGCTACGTTTACCGAGTTCGTTTAATAGTTTGCCAACGATTTCGGCGGTGGCGCCGCCAATGCCGACGTCTATTTCGTCGAATACGATGGTAGGTATTGCCGCGACCTGTGCTGTGACTACTTGGATCGCAAGGCTGATTCGTGAAAGTTCGCCACCTGAGGCGATTTTATTGAGTGGGCCTTTGGCGGAAGCTGGGTTGGTGCTAAGCAGAATTTCGATTTCTTCTCGGCCGCAGCTATGGGGCTCGTCGCTAAGAGCGTGCAGGGCAAAATCGACTTCGCAATGCTTCATGCTCAGGGCGCGGAGCTGTTCTTCGACGCGTTTTTTCATGGTGGCGGCAGCTTTGCGGCGTTTTTCGCTAAGTTTGGCAGCCTTGTCGTTATACGCTTGCAGGGCCTGTTGCTGCTCGGCGCGAAGTTGCTCTAGCTTTTCGTCGCTGGCGTTTAGGCCTTCTAGTTGCTCTGCTAGTGAAGTGTGAAGGGCGGGAAGCTCGCTCGCTTGTAAGTGATGTTTGCGGGCAGTTTGGTATATGGCGTCGAGTCGCGCTTCGACTTCAATTAGACGGTCTGGGTCGAGTTCGATGCTGTCTATAACATTTTGTAGCTCGCGCGCGGCTTCTTCAATTTGAATGCGAGCGCTTTCCATAAGCTGCGCGGCGTTGCTTTGAGCGGCGCACTGATGTTGGCTGCTATTCAATGACGACAGGGCCTGATGCAGAATGCCCATGGCGTTGACTTCGCCTTCTCTGCACAGCTGTAGGCTGTGATGGTTGGCGGCAAGAATCTGTTCGGCATTCGCTAATTGCTTCTGTTGCTTTTCTAGCTCTTCCAGTTCATTGGCTTGAAGGTTTAGGCGATTAAGTTCTTCTAGCTGGTAGCTTAATAGTTGTTCTTGGGCATTTTGCTCGGCGACGTTATCGCTCAGAGTGGCAATGGCTTTACTGCTGCGCTGGTATTGGGCGCAGTGCTCGGCAACCTGGAGTGCAAGAGCTGTGGTGCCGGCAAAGGCGTCGAGTAACTCGCGCTGATAGGGTTTTTGCAGTAGCGATTGGTGGGCGTGCTGGCTGTGGATGTCGATCAATAAGTTGCCAAGTTCACGAACGTCTTGCAAAGTGACTGGCTGGCCGTTGACATAGGCGCGGGAGCGGCCCTCGCTGCTTATGGTGCGGCGTAGAAGGCATTCATTGTCGTCATCGAGCTCATGTTCTTTTAGCCAAGCGCTTGCCGTTGGAATTTGGCTGATGTCAAAAAGCGCGTGTATGTCGGCACGGTCTGCGCCGGGGCGAACAATGCCGTTGTCGGCGCGGTCGCCTAAGGCGAGGCCGAGTGCGTCGAGCATAATGGACTTGCCTGCGCCAGTTTCGCCGGTAAGCACTGTCATACCTGGATGCAGTTCGATGTCGAGGCGTTCAGTTATAGCGTAATTGCTGATGTGTAAGTGGCTCAGCATAAGGTTCTCTCACGGTGGGTGTGGGAAATTGTCTGTATATTTATACAGTAAAGTGCTGTGGCAGAGCAATAGATCGTAAATAAGGTATTGAAAATTTTTCTCCCTGCCTTGAAAAAAAACGCTATAGCCCCATATACCAGTCAGCGCGGCCTTGCTGCCGCAAGAAATTAGGGTATGACGGAGATAGCTTAAGTGGCAGAAGATCAGGATAAATCAGCATTGCAGGATGAGGATGCGCAGGTAGAGGCGATTGTCGGCGAGATTCAGGATGCGCTTGATGGTGCTGATCAAGAGTCGGCCGCTGCCGAGGGTGTGAGCCTTGAGGTGCAGTTGGAGGAGGCTAAGCAAGCCGCTGCCGATGCTAAAGAGCAGGCGCTGCGCGCCGTGGCTGATGCTCAAAATATTCGTCGCCGTGCAGAGAAAGACGCTGAAAACGCCCGTAAGTTTGCTTTAGAGAAATTTGCAGGCGACATGCTAGTGGTGGCCGATAACCTCGACCGCGCTTTAGCCTCGGCCGATAGGAACAATGAATCGCTGAAGCCGATGATCGACGGGGTGGAGTTGACGCATAAATCGATGCTCGACGCTTTAGCTCGCCACAATGTTGAGTTAATCAATCCGCTGGGTGAACCGTTTAACCCTGAATTTCATCAAGCCATGGCCATGGTGCCGAATCCAGATGCCGAGCCCAACTCGGTAATGGACGTAATGCAGAAAGGCTTCACCTTGAATGGCCGTTTATTGCGCCCTGCCATGGTGGTGGTGGCTAAAGCGCCGGAATAAATTTTAATATTGTGTAAAAAATGGTCTATGTCCCCTTGAAAATTGTGGATAAGGGCCAATATCTGACAACAAGACATAGCGTTCGCCAAAAGTGGCGACCAGGTAAATCGGAGATTTAAAATGGGTAAAATAATCGGTATAGATTTGGGTACCACTAACTCTTGTGTAGCTGTTATGGACGGTGACAAGGTTAAGGTTATCGAAAATGCAGAAGGTACGCGCACTACTCCATCGATTGTTGCGTATACCGACGACAAAGAAATTCTGGTTGGTCAGAGCGCTAAGCGTCAGGCCGTTACCAATCCGCATAACACCCTGTATGCGGTAAAGCGTTTGATCGGTCGTCGTTTTGAAGACGATGTAGTTCAAAAAGACATTAAGATGGTGCCCTACAATATTTGCAAAGCTGATAACGGCGACGCTTGGGTAGAAGTGAAGGGTGAGAAAATGGCGCCACCGCAGATTTCTGCGGAAATATTGAAGAAAATGAAGAAAACCGCTGAAGATTACTTAGGTGAGAAAGTCACCGAAGCGGTTATCACTGTACCGGCCTACTTTAATGACTCTCAGCGTCAGGCGACTAAAGATGCTGGTCGCATTGCCGGTCTAGAAGTTAAGCGTATTATCAACGAGCCTACTGCAGCGGCACTGGCCTACGGTATGGATAAGTCTAAGGGCGACCGCACCATTGCGGTATACGACTTGGGTGGTGGTACTTTTGATATTTCCATTATTGAAATCGCAGAAGTAGACGGCGAGCACCAGTTTGAAGTGTTGTCGACTAACGGCGACACCTTCTTAGGTGGTGAAGATTTTGATATGCGCCTGATTGATTATTTGGCAGAAGAGTTCAAGAAAGAAAGCAGCATTGACCTGAAAGGCGATTCCTTGGCTGTGCAGCGTCTGAAAGAAGCGGCAGAGAAAGCCAAAATCGAATTGTCTTCTAGCCAGCAGACTGAAATTAACCTGCCTTATATTACTGCCGATGCGACCGGTCCTAAGCACTTGGTTGTAAAATTGAGCCGCGCTAAATTGGAATCACTGGTTGGTGATTTGGTTACTCGTTCACTTGAACCAATGAAGGTCGCCCTGAAAGATGCAGGTTTGTCTGCTTCTGAAATCGACGAAATCATTTTGGTTGGTGGTCAGACTCGTATGCCTTTGGTACAAACCAAGGTTACAGAGTTCTTTGGTAAAGAAGCTCGTCGTGACGTGAACCCCGATGAAGCGGTTGCCATGGGTGCGGCCCTGCAGGGTGCGGTACTGTCTGGCGAAGTAAAAGACGTTCTATTGTTAGACGTTACTCCACTGAGTCTAGGTATTGAAACCATGGGCGGCGTGGCGACTCACCTGATTGAGAAAAACACCACGATTCCGACTAAGAAATCACAGGTATTCTCAACAGCTGACGACAACCAGCAAGCAGTAACGATCCATGTTGTTCAGGGTGAGCGTAAGCAGGCCAGTGCCAATAAGTCTCTGGGCCGTTTCGACTTGGCAGATATTCCACCTGCGCCACGTGGCCTGCCGCAGATCGAAGTTACTTTCGATATCGATGCGAACGGTATTTTACATGTATCTGCTAAAGACAAGGCTACTGGCAAAGAGCAATCTATTCGCATTACCGCTTCAAGCGGTCTGAGCGAGGACGAGATCGAGCAAATGGTTCGCGATGCTGAAACTAATGCTGAAGCAGACAAAAAGTTCGAGGCGCTAGTGGTTGCTCGTAACACTGCAGAAGGCTTGGCTAACGCCACGCGTAAAACTTTGGAAGAAGCCGGTGATAAAGCTTCTGATGAAGAAAAAGCGGCTATCGAAGCAGCGTTGACTGAGGTTGATGAGGCGCTAAAAGGTGACGATATAGAAGCAATTGAGGCGGCAACCAAGAAGCTGACTGAAGCTTCTGGTGGCTTGGCAGAGAAAATGTATGCCGAGCAAGCGGCTCAGGCGCAGGCTGAAGGTGGCGCTGAAGAAGCTCAAGCTGGCGGCGGTGCCGATGATGTAGTCGACGCTGAATTTGAAGAAGTGAAAGACGACGACAAAAAGTAAGTACAGGGGCAGTAGCCCCACATAGCCGCATGCCAGACGGGAGACGGAGAACGCTGATGCAATTTTGCAGTGCGTTTTGCGCACTCCCGTTTCGCATGTGATGAGTGTCCAATTTTTTAAGGAATTGAGAGGTAGCGCAAGCGCCTCTCATTTTCCGTCAAGCGTGAAGCGAAACGATGTCTAAACGAGATTATTACGAAATTCTGGGTGTAAGCCGCGATACCGACAGCAAGGAAATTAAAAAGGCCTATCGTCGTATTGCCATGAAAAACCACCCCGATCGTAACCCCGAAGACCCCAAGGCCGAGGATATTTTCAAAGAGGCGACTGAGGCCTACGAAGTGCTCTCTGATGAGGAAAAGCGCGGGGCCTATGACCGTTTTGGCCATGAAGGCGTGAATGCAGGTGGCGGCGGAGGCGGCGGCGCTGGTGGGTTTAGCGATATTTTTGGCGACGTGTTTGGTGATATCTTTGGTGGTGGTGGAGGCGGCGGTGGTCGTCAGCGCGGGCCACAGCGCGGCTCGGATTTGCGTTACACCCTAGATATTGATCTAGAGCAAGCGGTGCACGGTTCCACTGCCAAGATTCGTATTCCGACCTTGGTTGCATGTAAGCCATGTGACGGCAGCGGCGCTAAAAAAGGCAGTAAGCCAGTGACTTGTAGTACCTGTAACGGTGTGGGACAGGTGCGGATGCAGCAGGGATTCTTTGCTGTGCAGCAAGCCTGTCCGCATTGTCGCGGCTCTGGCGCCATCATTGCCGATCCGTGCAATAGTTGTCATGGTCAGGGGCGGGTTGAAGAAACCAAAACCTTGTCAGTAAAAGTGCCGGCAGGTGTTGATACGGGTGATCGTATTCGTTTGACTGGTGAGGGTGAGGCTAGCCCGAATGGCGGTCCTGCGGGTGATTTGTATGTGCAAATGCAGGTGCGGCCCCATGCTATATTCAAGCGTGACGGTAAAAATCTGCATTGCGAAGTGCCAATTAGCTTTGCCGACGCGGCGTTGGGCGGTGAGTTGGATGTGCCTACGCTAGAGGGACGAGTTAAACTCAAGATACCTCAAGAGACGCAAACTGGGAAATCTTTCCGCTTGCGTGGTAAGGGTATTACCCCGGTTCGCGGTGGTAGTACTGGTGATCTCATATGTAAAGTGACCGTTGAAACGCCTGTGTCATTAAGTAAACGTCAAAAGGAGCTGTTACAGGAGTTGCAGGCCAGTCTTGCGGGAGATGATAAGCAGTCGCCCCGTGCGAAAAGCTGGTTTGACGGCGTAAAAACCTTTTTTGACGACATGAAAATCTAAACTCGGTAAGCCTAGCAGAGGGCTGATTTACTGAATCGGCCCTCGACTTCCCTTCTGTTTTTCTCCATTCTTGGCAGCATCTAAACGCCGCGGAATTAAGTATGGATAAGACCCTCAATCAATATGTTGCGAATTATCTGTGGTCTGAAAAGGTTGCTGATTATTCTGCGCTGCGCCGCAAATTGATACACGTGCTCCGTTACGTGTATGTGGTGTTGGACGACCTGACCAAGGGTGAGCTGACTTTGCGCGCCATGAGCTTGGTGTACACCACCTTGCTGTCTTTAGTGCCAATGCTGGCGGTAAGCTTTTCGGTGCTTAAAGCGTTTGGGATGCACAATAAGCAGTTAGAGCCAATTATGCTCCAGTTTCTGGCGCCGATGGGTGTGCAGGGGGTGGAGATCACCAACAAAATTATCGGCTTTATCGATAATGTCAAAATCGGCGTGCTTGGGACCTTTGGTGTCGCGCTACTGTTTTACACCGCGATATCACTGATCCAAAAAATTGAAGCGACCTTTAATTATATTTGGCGCCTAGATCAGCATCGCAGTATTGGTCGCCGTTTTGCCGACTATGGCAGTGTGATGTTGATCGGGCCGCTGCTGGTTTTCTCCGCAATTGGTTTGTCGGCCAGCGTGCTCAGCGGTAGTTTTGTGCAGGCAATTAGTCATCAGCTGCCCTTTGTGCAGCATTTGATCACTTTTGCCACCGAAGCAGCGCCGTATTTGATGATTATTGCGGCCTTCACCTTCTTCTATATGTTTATTCCCAATACCCGGGTGACGGTGCGAGCGGGAATGATTGCTGGGGTAGTTTCTGGTGTTTTATTTCAGAGTTTAGGTTGGGGTTTTGGTAGCGTGGTCGTGTCGGCCAGTGGCAGCGGCACCTATGCAATATACTCGGGCTTTGCCATTCTCATTTTGTTTATGATGTGGATGTATATTAGCTGGCTGATTTTGCTGGTCGGTAGCAGTGTGGCGTTTTACGTTCAGCATCCAGAGTATGTGGCGCCAACTCGACGCAGTGGCGACCTAAGTATTAAGCAGCGCGAGACCTTGGCGCTGCAAATTATGGGTGTGATTGCGCAGCGTCACTACAAATCCCGTAAGCCGTTTTCGGCCAGTGATTTTGTGCTGCGTTTGCGCGTGCAAATTCAGGGTGTAACGAGGGTGCTGCGTGCGCTTAAAGAAGCGGGCCTAATTACCGAAAATAGCGAGGAGCCGCCACGTTATCTGCCTAATGCGCCACTAGAAAAAACGACTTTAAAGCAGGTGGTCGATGCGGTGCGTAGCGAAGGTACTGCGTCGATGCTGGGTTTGGGTGCGCCGCGCAGGCCGGTGTATGGTGTGGCCGCTGTAACGAAAGCGATTGATGAGGCATTGAATACCGCATTGGCTGCGACCAGTGTGCGGGATATGGCTATTGAAGACGAGGAATCGGGATCTGGCGATACCGATATCAGCAAGAACAATTAAGTTACGTTTGGTGGGAAATATGACAGTACGGGTAGCAGTGACGGGTGCCGCAGGGCGAATGGGCAAAATTCTAATTGAAGCTATCGCGCTCAATGACAGCTGTGTGTTGGCGGCGGCAATTGAGCGTCCAGAGAGTTCATTGATTGGTGCTGATGCCGGTGAGTTGGCGGGTTTAGGTCGCAATGGCGTTACCATTGTTGGCGATCTAAATGCCGTACTGGATGATTTTGATGTGTTGATTGATTTCACTGTTCCCGCGGCTACGTTGGCAAATGCCCGTCTGTGCGGCGCTGCGGGTAAGTCCATGGTAATTGGTACCACCGGCTTTAATGCTGAGCAAAAAGCTGAGCTTGATGCCGCTATTGCGCCAATTGCGATATGCCAAGCGTCGAATTTTAGCACTGGCGTGAATTTGTGCTTTAAATTACTGGATATGGCGGCACGGGTCTTGGGTGACGACGTCGATATTGAAATTGTTGAGGCGCATCACCGTCATAAAATAGACGCGCCGTCTGGAACTGCACTAAGCATGGGGCATGTGGTTGCTGATGCTCTGGGTCGAGATCTTGAAAAAGTCGCAGTTTATGGTCGCGAGGGTCAAACTGGCGCGCGTGATCGCGAGACGATTGGCTTTGCCACCGTGCGCGGCGGCGATGTGGTTGGTGATCATACGGTGTCATTCTTTGCCGAGGGCGAGCGGGTTGAAATCACCCATAAAGCCAGTTCGCGGATGTCATTTGGTCGCGGTGCTGTGCGTGCAGCGGCATGGGTGAGTGCGCAAGCAGCTGGTCGCTACGATATGCAGGACGTATTGGGGCTAAAGTAAACCGTTCGGGCTCGGCGTTACGTCGAATTGTGGGTCAAAAACGCGTCGAGTTTGCCATTGCTGGTATTTATTGCGGTGGACGAGCGGGGGTGGTTTCGCGTAAAATCGCGCATCAGATTAGGGTGCCGGGCTTTATAAGCTCCGTATCCCCGCAGGGAGCGAGGTGAAGTAGGTCTTCATCTCGCTTTTTTGCACGCGTATTTTCCTCTGTGGTACCTAGGTTGTTGTTCCGGCGCGTTTGTCGGTGGCAACTCTCGGCCGCAAGTTTGATCCAGGAGGTAGTCTTGACGGTTCCAGCCATACTTGCCCTCGAAGACGGCAGCATATTCCGGGGCATCGCTATTGGTGCCGATGGGCATTCGGTTGGCGAGGTCGTGTTTAATACCGCGATGACAGGGTATCAGGAGATCTTAACCGATCCCTCATACGCCCGCCAAATCGTGACCCTTACTTATCCCCACATCGGCAATACCGGTGTGAACAGCGAAGACGAAGAGGCGACCGAAATTTGGTCCGCTGGCTTGGTTATTCGTGATCTGGCCATGACGGCTAGCAGTTTCCGTAGTGAACAAAGCCTTTCTGATTATTTAAAAGCCCGCAATATTGTCGGCATTGCCGATATTGATACCCGTCGCCTCACTCGTATTCTGCGGGATAAAGGTGCGCAGGGTGGTTGCTTAATGGCTGGCGATATCGATGAGGCCAAGGCACTGCAATTAGCGAAAGACTTTGCCGGTTTGAAAGGCATGGATTTGGCGAAAGAAGTGACAACCGCCGAGTCTTATGAGTGGCGCGAAGGCAGCTGGCAGCTAGGTGAAGGCAGTCGCAGCATGACTGATGCTGAATTGCCCTACCATGTTGTGGCGTATGACTTCGGCGTTAAGCGTAATATTTTGCGCATGTTGGCCGATCGGGGTTGCCGCTTGACCGTTGTGCCGGCGAAGACGCCCGCCGCCGAGATATTGGCGATGAAGCCCGACGGCGTGTTCCTGTCCAATGGCCCAGGCGATCCAGAGCCTTGTGATTACGCCATTGCGGCGATCAAAGAAATTCTTGCAACAGGTCTGCCGGTGTTTGGTATTTGTCTTGGCCACCAATTGCTGGCTTTAGCTTCAGGTGCCAAGACCGTCAAAATGAAATTTGGCCACCACGGCGCTAACCACCCAGTGCAAGACTTGGCGACCAAGGTTGTGCATATCACCAGCCAAAACCATGGTTTTGCGGTTGATGAAGATTCCTTGCCTGGGAATTTAGAAGTGACCCACAAATCGCTGTTTGATGGGTCATTGCAGGGAATTCGGCGCACTGATATCCCCGCATTCGGATTTCAGGGGCACCCTGAAGCGAGTCCAGGTCCCCATGATATCGCGCCATTGTTTAATCAGTTTATAGATTTGATTAAAGCCTCTAAGTAGGCTGAGTAGAAAGTCCGGCCTCGCGGTTTTGTAGGCTATTTTACTGACCCGACGTTGTGAGACTGACGTCGGGCCAGAAATTGCATTATCGCGCCCGACTTTAGCGTCTGACGTCCAGCTTCCGACGTCCGACTTTTTGTAACGAAGCACAGAGTCAGATGATTAGAACTTATGCCAAAAAGAACTGATATTCAAAGCATCCTCATCCTCGGTGCTGGTCCGATCGTTATCGGCCAGGCCTGTGAGTTCGATTACTCTGGCGCGCAAGCGTGTAAGGCGCTTCGCGAAGAGGGTTATCGGGTTATTTTGGTAAACTCGAATCCCGCGACCATCATGACTGACCCGTCAATGGCCGACGCCACGTATATCGAGCCAGTGGTGTGGGAGACTGTTGCCAAAATTATTGAGAAAGAGCGTCCGGATGCGCTGTTGCCCACCATGGGTGGCCAAACTGCACTGAACTGCGCGCTGGATCTGGATCGCGAAGGGGTGCTGGAAAAATACGGCGTGGAAATGATTGGCGCCACTAAAGATTCCATCGATATGGCGGAAGACCGCCAATTGTTCGATAAAGCGATGAAGCGTATCGGTCTGGCTACACCACGCTCGGCGATTGCTCATAGCATGGAAGAAGCGCTTCAGGTGCAGGACTCTATCGGTTTTCCTGCGATTATCCGCCCTAGTTTCACCATGGGTGGTTCCGGTGGCGGTATCGCCTATAACAAAGAAGAATTTATTGAGATCTGTACCCGTGGTCTAGATCTGTCGCCGACGAATGAGCTGTTGATTGATGAAAGCTTGATTGGTTGGAAAGAGTTTGAAATGGAAGTTGTTCGCGATAAGAACGACAATTGCATTATTATCTGCGCCATTGAAAACTTTGATCCCATGGGTGTTCATACCGGCGACTCAATAACTGTTGCGCCAGCGCAAACGCTGACCGACAAAGAATATCAAATCATGCGTAACGCCTCTTGTGCAGTGCTGCGCGAGATCGGTGTTGAAACTGGTGGATCAAACGTCCAGTTTGGTATGGAGCCGGATACCGGTCGTCTTGTCGTAATTGAAATGAATCCTCGTGTGAGTCGCTCTTCGGCATTGGCTTCTAAGGCTACTGGCTTTCCGATTGCCCGTGTTGCGGCTAAATTAGCGATTGGTTATACCTTAGACGAGTTGCAAAATGAAATTACGGGTGGCGCGACACCAGCGTCTTTCGAGCCCGCTATCGACTATGTTGTCACTAAAATTCCACGTTTCACCTTTGAAAAATTTGGTGAAGCGCAGACGCGTCTGCACACCCAGATGAAGTCGGTGGGTGAGGTTATGGCGATTGGCCGCACCTTCCAGGAGTCGTTGCAGAAAGCACTGCGCGGTTTAGAGGTCGGTTCTGCTGGTTTTGAACATCAGATCGACACTGATCGTGACGATGCCCGCGATATTCTGATTGCTGAATTGACGAACCCAGGTCCAGAGCGCATTTGGTTTGTTGCCGATGCTTTCCGCGCGGGTATGAGTGTTGAAGAAGTCTATGAACACTCTTGGATCGACCCTTGGTTCCTTGTTCAAATTGAAGACATTGTAAAAACTGAAAATTCTTTGAAAACGGTGGCCTTGGCCGACATCACCAAAGATATGATGTGGCGTTTGAAGCGCAAAGGCTTCTCAGATCAGCGTTTGGCCGTATTGCTGGCAGTGAGCGAAAAGCAGCTGCGCGGCTTGCGTCATAGTCTTGATATTCACCCGGTGTACAAGCGCGTAGACACCTGTGCTGCAGAGTTTGCCACGTCTACTGCCTATATGTACTCGACCTACGAGGAAGAGTGCGAATCCAATCCGTCTGATCGTGAGAAGATTCTAGTAATTGGCGGTGGGCCAAACCGTATTGGTCAGGGTATTGAGTTTGATTACTGTTGCGTTCACGCGGCGCTGGCCATGCGCGAAGACGGTTACGAAACCATTATGGTTAACTGTAACCCCGAGACAGTATCGACCGATTACGATATTTCAGATCGCTTGTATTTTGAGCCGGTAACATTGGAAGACGTGCTTGAAATCGTCGCCAAAGAAAAGCCCAAGGGTGTCATTGTGCAGTTTGGCGGGCAGACTCCGCTGAAGCTAGCGCGTGATTTAGAAGCAGCTGGCGTGCCGATTATTGGAACGACACCTGACGCGATTGACCGCGCCGAAGATCGCGAGCGTTTCCAGCAAATGCTGCAGCGTTTGAATATTAAGCAGCCGCCTAATACCACCGTGCGTTCTGAAGAAGCAGCGCTGCGCGCCGCGGCAGAAATTGGTTACCCCTTGGTTGTGCGTCCATCCTATGTATTGGGTGGTCGGGCCATGGAAATTGTTTACAAAGAAGAAGAGCTTGAGCGCTACATGCGTGAAGCGGTGCGTGTCTCTAACGACTCGCCGGTATTGCTTGATCACTTTTTGAATGCAGCGGTTGAGGTTGATCTTGACGCTGTTTCGGATGGTAAGCATGTCGTCATTGGCGCGATTATGCAGCATATCGAGCAGGCGGGTGTCCACTCTGGTGATTCCGCGTGTTCATTGCCTCCCTATTCTTTGGATGCGGATGTACAGGATCGCATGCGCGAAATCGTCAAAGCTATGGCGCTCGAGTTAGGCGTAGTGGGTTTGATGAACGTACAGCTGGCTGTGCAGGATGGCGAAATCTATGTGATTGAGGTGAACCCTCGTGCGTCACGTACCGTGCCTTTTGTTTCTAAGTGCATCGGAATTTCGCTAGCGAAAGTTGCGGCGCGCTGCATGGCCGGTACCAGCTTGGCCGAGCAGGATTTTACCGAAGAGCGTGTTCCTAAGTATTTCGCTGTTAAAGAAGCGGTTTTCCCCTTTAATAAATTCCCTGGCGTTGATCCCATTCTTGGGCCAGAAATGAAATCGACCGGCGAAGTCATGGGCTTGGGTGAGACATTTGCTGAAGCATTTGCCAAGGCTGCTGTTGGCGCAGGTGAAGTCTTTCCGACCAGTGGCAAGGCGTTTATTAGTGTTCGTGACCCAGATAAAGAGGGCGCGGTCGCGGTTGCAAGTCAGTTGGTCGAATTAGGTTTTAGCCTGTTGGCAACCCGCGGAACTCACAAGGTGTTGACGGCAGCGGGTCTTAAATGCCAGCGTGTGAACAAGGTATTGGAAGGTCGCCCCCATATTGTGGATATGGTAAAAAATGGTGATGTCGATCTGATAATTAATACGACTGAAGGTAAGCAGGCAATAGCGGATTCTTCGTTGATCCGTCGCAGCGCTCTAGCCAATAAGGTGAGTTACACCACGACTTTAGCCGGTGCTGAGGCAATTTGTCAGGCATTGGTGTTTGGTGAAGAGAAAACTGTGCGCCGCTTACAGGATGTTCACAAGGGGTTTATGCAATGAGTTTATTGCCAATGACTGTGGCAGGGGAAAAAGCCCTGCGCGAAGAGTTAAAAAAACTAAAATCGATTGATCGCCCGCGGATTACTCAGGCGATCGCCGAAGCGCGCGCTCACGGTGACTTAAAAGAGAATGCTGAGTATCACGCTGCCCGCGACCAGCAGGGTTTTTGTGAGGGCCGGATTCAAGAGATCGAGGGTAAGCTGGGTGGTGTGCGGGTCATTGATATTACTGCCATCCCTTATACTGGCAAGGTTATTTTCGGCACAACAGTGTCGTTAATTAACTGTGACACTGATGAAGAAGTGACCTATCGCATTGTTGGTGAAGACGAGGCCGATGTAAAAATTGGTAAGATTTCGGTGACTTCGCCTATTGCCCGCGCCTTAATTGGTAAAGAAGCGGGAGACGTCGCGGTCGTTGTTGCGCCAGGTGGCAATATTGAATATGAGATCGACAAGGTAGAGCACCTCGCCGAGTAATTGCTTAAGCCCGAAGCAGGTTGGACAGCTTCGGGTTTGGCTTTTTCGCTGGGCGATAAATCAAGGCAATCTTGCCAATAGCCTGAATCAACAGCGCCTTGTGCGCTTCACACAGTTGCTCAATAAGTGCACGGCGCTCAGTTGGCTCAGCTATATTGACTTTAACTTTAATCAATTCGTGATCATCTAGTGCTCGATCCAGCTCCAGCGCAACGCTTTCACTAAGTCCTTTGTCGGCAATCATAACAACGGGACTTAGTTTGTGACCGATGCTGCGTAGGTGTTTTTTATCGCTGGCGCTGAATTTGGGCATAATATATCGAACCGGGAAAGAGCGTGGGCGCTTATTTTACTCGAAAGCGCGCGCTGTCGGTATCTCAATTCTCGCTAATAACGGAGTTAGTGTGGCGAAACCTAAAGGATCCAGCGGTGCATGGCTGAAGGAACATTTTGACGATCAGTACGTCAAAATGGCTCAGCGTGACGGATACCGCTCCAGAGCCTGCTATAAATTACTCGAAATTCAGGAAAAAGACCGCCTGATTAAGCCGGGTATGTGCATTGTAGACTTGGGTAGCGCGCCGGGCGGCTGGTCGCAGGTTGCCGCTATGCTAGTGGGGCATCACGGCCGGGTATTGGCTTCGGATATATTGGAGATGGACTCCATCGCTGGGGTTGAGTTTGTTCAGGGTGATTTTACTGAAGAAACTGTCTTTAATGAGTTGATGGCACATATGGGGAATACCAAGGCTGACCTTGTAATTTCAGATATGGCCCCCAATATGAGTGGTATGAGAGATGTTGATCAGCCGCAATCTATGTATTTGTGCGAGCTGGCACTGGATATGGCGGGATTAGTGCTCCGTCCGGGTGGGAGCTTTGTCACCAAGATATTTCAGGGTGAGGGTTTCGATGAATATATGCGTCTACTTCGAGCGCGATTTAGCAAAGTGGTGACCCGCAAACCTGCGGCATCGCGGCCGAGATCTCGAGAAGTATATTTAGTGGCCACTGGTCTGCGCGCTTGAATATTGCGTAGAGGGTGTCGGATTTATGGTGTAGAGTGGGCAGATATCCGGGCATTTTTCCCGTTTGCAGCCTCTGCAAACAGTGCAGCGTGAGGATCGGTTTTTGAACGATATGGCAAAGAATTTACTGTTGTGGCTAGTTATCGCCGCTGTTTTATTGACGGTGTTTAATAATTTTAGCGTTCAGTCTCCAACAGAACAGCTTAATTACTCCCAGTTCATTTCTGAGGTTCAGAATGAGCGAGTGCGCAAGGTGGTTATTGACGGCCTTATGATCAGCGGTGAGCGGGCGGATAAGAGCCGCTTTGAAACCGTGCGGCCGTTGCTTGACGACCCGAAACTCATTGACGATTTGCTGCAACACGACGTCGTCGTTGAGGGCACAAAGCCTGAGCGTCAAAGTTTGTGGACTCAGCTGCTCGTGGCGAGCTTCCCGATATTGATTATCTTGGCGATTTTCATGTTCTTTATGCGCCAGATGCAAGGTGGTGCTGGTGGTGGCAAGGGCGGCCCGATGGCCTTTGGTAAGAGCAAGGCGCGCTTGCTGAGTGAAGATCAAATTAAAACCACTTTCGCCGATGTTGCAGGTGTGGATGAGGCCAAAGAAGACGTACAGGAGTTGGTTGAATTTCTGCGTGACCCAGGTAAGTTCCAGCGTCTCGGTGGTCGTATTCCGCGTGGTGTCTTGATGGTGGGCCCGCCGGGGACCGGTAAAACCTTGCTAGCGAAGGCGATTGCAGGCGAAGCTAAGGTGCCGTTCTTCTCAATTTCCGGTTCTGACTTCGTTGAAATGTTTGTTGGTGTCGGTGCGTCTCGTGTTCGCGATATGTTCGAACAAGCTAAGAAGCAGGCGCCGTGCATTATCTTTATTGATGAGATTGATGCCGTAGGTCGCCATCGTGGCGCTGGCATGGGTGGTGGTCATGACGAGCGTGAGCAAACCCTGAACCAATTGCTGGTTGAAATGGATGGTTTTGAAGCCAATGACGGCGTAATCGTTATTGCCGCAACTAACCGCCCAGACGTACTTGATCCCGCGTTATTGCGTCCTGGCCGTTTTGACCGCCAAGTGATGGTAGGTCTGCCTGATATTCGTGGCCGCGAGCAAATTTTAAAAGTACATATGCGCAAATTGCCCTTGGGTGATGATGTTGAAGCTTCGGTTATTGCGCGTGGTACCCCAGGTTTCTCTGGTGCCGATTTGGCCAACCTTGCTAACGAAGCGGCGCTGTTCGCCGCCCGTAGTAACTTGCGTTTGGTTAGCATGTCGCAGTTTGATTTAGCAAAAGACAAAATCATGATGGGCGCCGAGCGCAAGTCTATGGTGATGTCAGATAAGGAAAAGCTAAATACCGCTTATCACGAGGCTGGTCACGCTATTGTTGGCCGCACCGTGCCCGAACACGATCCAGTTTATAAGGTCAGTATTATTCCTCGTGGGCGCGCTCTTGGCGTGACCATGTTCCTTCCCGAGGAAGACCGTTATAGCTTGAGTCGCCGCCACATCATTAGCCAAATCTGCTCGTTGTTTGGCGGTCGAATTGCTGAAGAGATGACTCTGGGGGCGGATGGTGTAACCACTGGCGCGTCGAACGATATTCAGCGTGCCACCGATATCGCGCGTAAAATGGTGACCAAATGGGGCTTGTCCGACAAGATGGGTCCATTGATGTATGACGATGCTGAAGAAGAGGTTTTTCTTGGTCGCTCTGCCGGTCAGGCCGGTAAGGGTCACTCGGGTGAAACCGCTCGGCAGATTGATGAAGAAGTGCGTCGCATCATTGACGAGTGCTACGCCGCTGCGCGCAAAATTCTGGAAGAGCATCGTGGTAAGTTAGACGTGATGGCTGATGCCTTAATGCTCTATGAAACCATTGATGCAAAACAAATCGACGATATCATGAACGGCCGTACGCCTCGCAAACCGGCGGGTTGGGGTGATGATGATGACCGTCGTGGTGGCCGAGCTGTTAAAGACGAAGTCGATGAAGATCAGGCGCCTAAACCTGATAAGAAAAATCGTCCAGAAGATCCCTTTGTCGACTCGGTGAGCGATCACTAGGTCGGTAATGCATAACTTTCAACCCTCATCGCAGCTACGCTGCGGTGAACGCCTGTTAGACCTGCGCGAGCCGCAGGTTATGGCGATCATTAATGTCACTCCTGACTCATTTTCTGATGGCGGTAAATACCACGCCGGCTCAGTTTTGCTCGACAAAATTTTAGCGCAAGTCGATTTGGCCTGTTCAGAGGGTGCCGGTCTTATTGATATTGGCGGTGAGTCTACGCGGCCTGGCGCTGCACCAGTAACTGAAGCGGAAGAGTGTCAGCGGGTGCTGCCTGTGATTGAGGCTATTGCAAAGCGGTTTGATGTAATCATCTCGGTTGATACTAGTAGTGCAGGCGTAATGCGTGAAAGCGTGGGCTTGGGTGCTGGCTTTATTAATGATGTGCGGGCATTGCAGCGACCCAATGCTTTGCAGGTGGCGGCTGCTAGTGGTTTGCCGGTGAGTTTGATGCATATGCAAGGCGAGCCCGATTCAATGCAAGACAACCCGGTATATAGAGATATTGCGGCAGAGGTCAATGCTTTTTTGCGCCGACGCATTGAAAATTGTATGGCTGCGGGTATTAGCCAAGAGCGTATTGTGCTCGACCCTGGTTTTGGCTTTGCAAAAACACTTGCTCACAATCTGGAGCTGTTTCGGCGTTTGCCTGAAATAGTATCTTGGGGTTACCCAGTATTAGTGGGTGTATCACGAAAATCGATGATTGGCACGCTAACGGGGCGGGTTGTTGGTGAACGTCTTGCCGGGAGTGTTGCTATGGCGGCTATGGCTGTTGAGCGTGGTGCTCATATTATTCGGGCTCACGATGTAAAAGAAACGGTAGATGCGGTGCGCGTAGCGCAGGCCTTAAAGCTTGAGAAGACAGCGAATGACTAGAAAATATTTTGGCACCGACGGTGTGCGTGGACGGGTTGGTAAGGGTGCAATCACTCCAGAGTTTGTTCTCAAATTGGGCTGGGCTGTAGGCCAGGTTTTTGCGCGTGAAGGTCGCAGTAAGGTATTGATTGGCAAAGATACCCGTATTTCTGGCTACATGTTTGAGTCGGCGCTGGAGGCGGGTTTAGTTGCCGCTGGTGTCGATGTTCTATTGTTGGGGCCAATGCCAACGCCGGCAATTGCGTATTTAACGCGAACCTTTCAGGCCCGTGCCGGTATCGTTATTAGTGCGAGTCATAACCCCTACTACGATAACGGTATTAAGTTTTTTTCTGCCGACGGCAGTAAATTAGCCGATGAAGTAGAGCTCGCCATTGAATCGGCCATTGATTTAGCAATGACCACTGTGGATTCTGCGGATCTGGGTAAAGTGCGACGTATTGAGGATGCGGCAGGGCGGTATATTGAATACTGCAAATCAACGGTTGCGACAGGGCTGTCACTAAAGGGCATGATTATTGTTCTTGATTGCGCCCATGGTGCAACTTATCACGTTGCGCCGGCAGTATTTACTGAATTGGGCGCAGAGGTCGTCGTGATGGGGGCCTCTCCGAATGGATTAAATATCAACGCTGATGTGGGGTCTACTCACCCGGTGGCGTTGCAGCAGCGCGTTGCTGATGAGGCGGCTGACTTTGGTATCGCGTTTGATGGTGATGGTGACCGCGTTTTATTTGTAGATGCCAATGGCGATCTAGTTGATGGTGACGAGCTGTTGTTTATTATCGCCGCTGAACGTTTGCGCAGGGGCAAGCCTTGTCCTGGCGTTGTAGGAACCCTGATGTCCAACCTTGGATTTGAGTTGGCGCTAAAAGCCGAAGGAATTGCCTTTGAGCGGGCTCAGGTGGGCGACCGCTATGTTAAGGAGCGAATGAACGCGTTGGATTGGGATTTGGGTGGTGAGAATTCCGGTCATATTATTTGTGCCGATGTTAGCACGACTGGTGATGGTATCGTTGCTGCGTTAAAAGTCGTTGGTGCGATCGCCAGCAGCGGCAAGAGCTTGGCAGAATTAAAGCGGCCTGTGCGTAAATTTCCGCAAATAATGGAAAATGTTCGCATTGAATCGCCTGTTGATCTTAATAATAGTGAATTAGTCGCGGCGATTGAGGCGGTTGAGCTGGAATTAGCGGGGCGAGGCAGGGTATTATTGCGCGCGTCCGGAACTGAGCCCTTACTGCGGGTCATGGTTGAAGGTGAAGATGCTGAACAAGTTGCGGCACTTTGTAAGCGACTGGCAGATAAGGTGAAAAAGCTGACATCTTAAGCGTTCGCCTCCTTGTATGTATTTGTAAGTTTATGTAAGATTGGCGCCCATTTTGCGCTAAGGGAAAGGGCATGCGAAGTAATCTCGTAGCGGGTAATTGGAAGATGAATGGCGACAGTGCCAGCATCGGAAAATTGATGGCAAATTTAACGGCTGCGCTACCTGCAGAACCGGGTGTAGATATTGCCGTGTTCCCACCCTCAGTGTATATCGCGCAAGTTATCGGCGGTTTTACTGGTTCGCCAGTCGCGGTCGGTGCGCAAAATGTGTGTGAGCAGCCTGGTGAAGGTGCTTACACTGGCGAAGTGTCTGCGGCGATGTTGGCAGATGTTGGGTGTCGATATGTGATTGTTGGTCACTCCGAGCGCCGCGCTATGTATGAAGATAGTAACGAGCGTGTCGCGCAGAAAGCACGACATGCTTTAGAAAAAGGTTTGATGCCGATTGTTTGTGTGGGCGAAACCGAGGTGCAGCGTGATAGTGGCGCGACTTTGGATGTTATAGCCGAGCAATTGCAGTCGGTGTTCGCCGTGTTAAGCGTTGAAGACATGCACAGTATTGTTGTTGCTTATGAACCTGTGTGGGCAATTGGTACTGGGAAGACAGCTACGCCGTCGCAGGCTCAAGAAGTGCACGCGTTTATCCGTGCTTTGTTTGCGAAAAAAGATGAGCCTTTGGCGAAGGGCTTGAGAATTCTGTATGGCGGCAGTGTTAATGCTGGTAATGCAGGTGAATTATTCGCGCAGGCGGATATTGATGGCGGTTTAGTAGGTGGTGCATCACTTGATGCGCAGGAATTTTCCGCAATATGTCGGGCGGCGGAGTAATGGAACAAGCAATTTTAATCATACATGTGTTGGCTGGCTTATCGATCATTGGGTTGATTCTGGTTCAGCAGGGTAAGGGCGCAGACATGGGGGCCTCGTTTGGTTCTGGTGCCTCCCAAACGATATTTGGTAGCAGCGGCAGCGGCAATGTGTTGACTCGCGCAACTGCAATTTTGGCGACTGTTTTCTTTATAACTAGTTTGTCATTGGCATATGTTGCTAAGCAGCGTAGTGGTGGTGGCGACGATATTATTATTGATATTCCTGAGCTGCAGGAAAGTCGCGATGTTGCGCCAGTGGGTGATGGAACAATGCCTGCTCAGTCTGATGAGCTGCCAATGGATATGCCGGCAAGTGAAGAAATGCCGGAAGCAGGATCGAAGTAAAAGTTTAGCCGAAGTGGTGGAATTGGTAGACACGCCATCTTGAGGGGGTGGTGAGCATAGCTCGTGCGGGTTCAAGTCCCGCCTTCGGCACCAAATAAAAAGGGGTTATCGCTTAGTCGATAGCCCCTTTTTTTGTGTTTGTGCGGCAGGGCAGTTGTTGTCGTGTTTCCTTGGGTGGCTTGCTGATGTTAGGCCCTTGGTGCTGTACCTGTAGCCATGGTGTTTGGCTTGTTGTTGGTGATTGTAAGCGCCGGGATTTTGCTGGGTGATTGCGGTGTCGAGCCGGGTTTTGTTTTTGTCTGTCGCGTTTTTGTTTGTATTTATTACGCGACGCCAATTCGGTTGCGGGCGAGGCGAATCGCTTGCGGTGCGCAGTGTTACTTGCTTGACCTGTATCGGGGCAGCGACTATAATGCGGCCTCCTGATAGTAGGTCGGTAGCGCGATAGTGGCGAGCGGGCTTTAGACCTAGGATGTACGGTTTCCTAGGGGTGATCAGAAGTTTTCAAAAGCCCCTTGCACAGGGGCTTTTTCGTATTGCCACAGGGCATGCGTTAAGGAATTTCGAGTGGGCCTTGGGCCCATTTTTTATTGGTGGGTAGTGAACTTGTCTGGTAAGACCGTCAAATTAGAAGAGATGTTACGGCCTGGCGTGGAAGCGCTGGGTTATGAGCTTTGGGGCTTGGATCACCAGTCTCAGGGGCGTCATACTTTGTTGCGCGTGTACATTGACAGCGAAAATGGCATTGGTGTGGATGATTGCGCCAAGGTAAGTCACCAGATTAGTGGCGTATTGGATGTCGAAGACCCAATTGCTGGCGAATATAATCTTGAAGTTTCATCGCCGGGTATGGATCGGCCTTTGTATACGCTAGAGCAGTATGCTCTGTACATAGGTAGTGATATCAACCTGCGATTGCGAGTTCCTTTTGAGGGACGTCGTAAATTCCTTGGTCGCCTTACAGGCATTGAGGATGGCGATGTGGTACTGACGGTGGAGGAGCATGAGTATTTGCTGCCCTTCGATCAGATTGATAAAGCGAATGTTGTGCCCCGGTTTTAATCGGGCGCGCTAATTTCAATAGCCGGCTGCGGAAAGAGGCGGATAATGAGTAAAGAAATATTATTGGTAGTTGAGGCCGTCTCTAATGAGAAGGGTGTGTCTAAGACCATTATTTTCGAGGCCATAGAGCAGGCCTTGGCGACGGCGGCTAAAAAACGCTACGACGAAGACTCTGAAATCCGTGTGGTAATTGACCGTGTTACTGGTGATTACCAAACTTTTCGGAGCTGGTTGGTTATGCCAGACGACGAGATGGCTTTACTAGGCACTCAGCTGACTATCGAAGAAGCTCACGAATACAGCACTGATCTTAAGGCCGGTGACACCTACGAGGAAGTCGTAGAGAACGTTGGTTTTGGACGTATTGCTGCGCAAACTGCCAAGCAAGTCATTGTGCAAAAGGTACGTGAGGCTGAGCGTGCGCAGATTGTTGACGAATACCAAGATCGTGTTGGTGAGTTAATTAACGGCACCGTAAAGAAAGTAACCCGCGACAGTATTATTGTTGATTTGGGTGGAAATGCAGAGGCGTTGTTGCCACGCGAAGAGTTGGTGGGGCGGGAAGTTTTCCGCATCAATGATCGCGTTCGCGCCATTCTGGCTGATGTTCGCCCAGAAGCTCGTGGGCCGCAATTATTCCTAAGTCGCGCCTGCCCTGAAATGTTGATTGAGCTCTTCAAAATTGAAGTGCCTGAAGTTAATGAAGAAGTGATTGAAATTCGTGCTGCGGCGCGTGATCCGGGTTCGCGCGCTAAAATCGCCGTTAAAACCAATGATGGTCGTATCGATCCTGTTGGTGCCTGTGTTGGTATGCGTGGTTCGCGAGTGCAGGCTGTTTCTGGCGAGCTAGGAAATGAGCGCGTTGATATTATTTTGTGGGACGACAATCCTGCGCAGTTGGTCATTAACGCAATGGCGCCTGCTGAAGTTGAGTCGATTGTTGTCGACGAAGATACCCACACCATGGATGTTGGTGTGGCGGACGATAATTTAGCGCAGGCGATTGGTCGTGCTGGGCAGAATGTTCGTCTCGCTGGTCAGCTTACCGGTTGGACAATCAATGTGATGAGCGTTGAAGAAATGTCAGCCAAGCACGAGCAAGAATCAGGTCATATTATTAGTTATTTTGTTGAAGCCCTTGATGTTGGCGAAGACATTGCAGAAGTTCTGGTAGAGGAAGGTTTCACCACGCTTGAAGAGGTGGCCTATGTTCCTTTAGAAGAAATGATGTCGATTGATGGTTTTGACGAAGATTTGGCTCAGGAGCTGCGTGCTCGAGCGAAAGATGCGCTGCTGACGCAAGCGATTGCCAGCGAAGAAGTTTTGGAAAGTGCCGAGCCGGCTGAAGATTTGTTGACAATGGACGGGATGGAAAAACATCTAGCGTTCATTCTTGCCAGCCGTGGCGTAGTAACGATGGAAGATCTGGCCGAACAGGCTGTTGAAGATCTTCTCGACATTGAAGATATGACTAAAGAACGGGCCGGAGAGTTGATTATGACTGCTCGTGCTCCGTGGTTTGCAGACGAAGACGAAACTGCAAAATAAGCGAGTCGTACCGTTTTGGGAGAATGATGAATGGCTGAAGTTACCGTGAGCCAGCTAGCAGAAGTCGTTGGCGCACCTGTCGAGCGATTGCTGCGACAAATGAAAGAAGCGGGCCTGTCACACAGTGCTGCTCAACAAGCTGTGTCCGATGAAGACAAGCAAACCTTGCTGACTTTCTTGAAGCGGAGCCACGGAGAATCAGCCGAGGCGCCGCAGCAAATTACGCTTAAGCGTAAAACCCTGAGTACCCTGAAAACGGGCTCGGGTGCAGGTAAGAAAACAGTGAATATCGAAGTGCGTAAAAAGCGTACTTACGTTAAGCGTGATCCGGCGGAAATGGCGGCGGAAGCCGCTGCAGAAGAAGCCCTCTTGCGCGGTGATTCAGCTGCGTCTACAGAAGAGCCGAAAGCGGCTACTGTCGCGGTAGAGCCCGTTGTAGCTGAAACTCCGGTTACAGAAGTGCCAGTAGAGAAAGTGGCGGAACCCGCTGCTGTTGAGGCTGAAAAAGCGCCGGAGCCGACTCCTGAGCCTGAAGTGGTGAAAGCCGAGCCAGTGAAAGCTGAACCTGTTAAAACCGAGCCTGTTAAAGTTGAAGCGCCTGCGGCACCAGAAAAGCCGGCGGCTGAGCCGGTTGCCGAGGTGGCTAAACCAGCGCCAGCGAACAAGACTGACGAATATCGCGAAGTGGTTGAAAACGTATTAGATGTCGACCCTGAAGTACTTCGCCAGCGCGCTATATTGCGCCGCAAGGCAGAGGAAGAGCGTGTTAAAGAGCGTCGCGCTGCTGTGGTTGCCGAGAAAAAACGTGAAGAAGAAGAGCGCGTAGCGCGCAAAAAAGCAGCTGCAGCGCCAAGCCCTGATAAAGGAGCTGGCCCAGCACCTGCTGCTGCCGAAACCAAATCTGGTGATGATAAACCCGCACCGCGTCATCACCGTCGCGCTGCAGCAGCACCCGCCGCTGCCGGAGATGATGATCGTCCGCGTCGCAAAGGTGGCAAGGCGCGTGGTAATAAGCGTGACGATTTCGACGGCAACTTTGCTGGTGGCGGTCGTCGTAAGAAAAAGACACTTAAACTCCCCGATGACGCTCAGCGTCACGCATTTAACGCGCCGACCGACAAAATCGTCTATGCCGTTAATGTAGGCGAAACCACTACTGCCGCTGAACTTGCTCAGCAAATGAAAGTAAAAGCCGCTGAAGTTATTAAAGAAATGATCAAGATGGGATTGATGGTTACCATCAATCAGCCAATTGATCAGGACACTGCTCAGCTAGTTGTTGAGGAGATGGGGCACACCGTTAAGCTGGTTTCTGAGGATGCTGTAGAAGAGGCCTTGGAAGAGACACTTGGTGCTCGAGGCGCCGGTACTATGGTTGCGCGTGCGCCAGTGGTTACCGTTATGGGTCACGTAGACCACGGTAAAACCTCGCTGCTCGATTATATCCGTAAAGCCAAGGTTGCCAGCGGCGAAGCAGGTGGTATTACTCAGCACATCGGTGCCTACCATGTAGAAACCGGCCACGGCATGATTACCTTCCTCGATACGCCAGGTCACGCGGCATTTACGCAAATGCGTGCTCGCGGTGCTAAGAGTACTGACATTGTCATCTTGGTAGTTGCAGCGGATGACGGCGTTATGCCGCAAACCGAAGAAGCGATTACCCATGCAAAAGCTGCGGGCGTTCCGCTGGTTGTTGCAGTGAACAAGATGGATAAAGAGGGTGCTGATCCAGAGCGTGTTAAAAACGAGCTCTCTCAGCGCAATGTTATTTCAGAAGAGTGGGGCGGCGACACGCAGTTTGTGTACGTGTCTGCTCATTCTGGTGAAGGTATTGATAAACTCCTCGATGCGATATTGCTACAAGCCGAATTGCTGGAGTTGAAGGCGGCGCCTGATCTGCCAGCGCAGGGCTTGGTTATCGAATCTCGTTTGGATAAAGGTCGTGGGGCGGTTGCGTCTTTGCTGATTCAGAGCGGTACGCTTAAGCAGGGCGATATTGTCTTGGCTGGTCAGTGCAGCGGTCGAGTTCGCGCCATGATGGATGAAAACGGCAAGCCAGTAAAAGATGCTGGTCCGTCGATTCCTGTTGAGATTCTCGGTCTTGATGGTACCCCAGATGCGGGTGACAGCTTTGTGGTCGTTGAAAATGATAAGCGTGCCCGTGAAGTCGCTGACTTCCGTCAGGTTCGCGAGCGAGAGCAGCGTATTAAGCGTCAGCAAGCGGCCAAGCTAGATCGTATGTTTGAAAGCATGGAAACTGCCGAGCGCCGGATTTTGAATATCGTTCTAAAAACCGATGTTCGCGGTTCATTGGAAGCGCTGCAAGCGTCCTTGATGGATATTGGTAACGAAGAAGTTAACGTCAATATTGTTTCTGCCGGTGTCGGTGGTATTACTGAAACAGACGTAAACTTGGCGCTGACTTCTGGCGCGGTGATGTTCGGCTTTAATGTTCGTGCAGATTCCACTGCCCGTAAATTGGCTGAGAACGAAGGTGTCGATCTGCGTTATTACAGCGTAATTTACGATGTGATTGATGACGTAACTGCGGCCCTGACCGGTATGCTTAGCCCAGAAATGCGCGAAGAAATTGTCGGTATTGCTGAAGTCCGCGACGTATTCCGTTCACCTAAATTTGGCGATATCGCCGGCTGTATGGTGGTAGAGGGTACGGTTTATCGCAATAAGCGAATTCGCGTTCTGCGCGCAGATGTGGTGATTTACGAAGGTGAACTCGAATCATTGCGCCGCTTTAAAGACGATGCCAACGAAGTCAAAAACGGTACTGAGTGTGGTATCGGCGTGAAGAACTACAAAGACGTACGCCCCGGTGACAAGATCGAGGTTTATGAAGTGAAGGAAATCGCGCGTAGCCTTTAAGGGCTAGCGCATTGGGGTATAAGGTAAATTGAAAGAATTTAGTCGCACAGCACGTATTGCGGATTTCCTAAAGCGAGAGCTGGGTAGTTTTATCCAGAAAGAGCTGCGGGATCCGCGTCTGGGCATGGTTAGCGTGATTGATGCAGAAGTCAGTCGCGATATGAGCCACGCCAAAATTTACGTGACGGTTATGGGTAAAGACTCTGCTGAAGAAGCCAAGGAATCTTTGGCTGTGCTCAATAAGGCCGCAGGCTTTTTGCGTAGCCAAGTGGCTAAAATCAATAATGCGCGGACTACCCCGCAATTGCGCTTTTACTACGATAGCAGTATTAATCGCGGCCAGCACATTAGTAAATTGATTCAGGATGCGGTTGCAGCAGACCGTAGCCGCTACCCGGAAGACGACGGGGAATAATAGTTTTGGCAAAAGCTCGTAAAGGGCGACCGATTAACGGCATTTTGGTGCTGGATAAACCCCCTGGTCGTTCTTCAAATGGTGCGATGGTTGTCGCCCGCGCTATCTACCACGCTACAAAAGCCGGTCATACTGGCGCTCTTGATCCCTTGGCTACCGGTGTACTGCCGGTTTGCTTTGGTGAGGCTACCAAATTTTCCCAGTATTTACTCGATGCGGATAAAGAATACCGCAGCACCTTTGTGTTCGGGCAACAAACCGATACCGGTGATGCCGAAGGTGAAATATTGGCCGAGCAGGATGCTTCAAACATAACGGCGGAGCAGCTCGAGGTTCAGATTGATAAGTTGCGTGGCGATATTTTACAGGTGCCGCCGATGTATTCAGCATTGAAACGTGACGGCAAGCCCCTGTACGCGCTGGCACGTAAGGGGATCACTGTTGAACGCGAAGCGCGGCCGGTGACAATCCGAGAATTTGAGCTAGAGTCATTTACTGCGGGGCCTTTGGCGCAGGCGGTGGTTCGAGTGGTGTGTACTAAGGGCACGTATATACGCTCTTTGGCCGAAGATTTGGGTGCGGCTTTGGGTGTTGGTGCGCATGTAGCAACCTTGCGTCGTTTGCAGGCCGGGCCATTTTGCGAGCAGCAAGTGGTGACCACAGAGGCGATTCAAGCACTGCGTGATGCCGGTGATTTTGAAGGTTTAGATGCGTTATTGCTGCCAATTACCGATGCATTGGGACACATGAATACGCTTATTCTTGGTGATACAGCGGCCTACTACGTGCGGCAAGGCCAGGCGGTGCAAATATCAGGTGCACCCTCGGAAGGTTTGGTTGTGCTATTAAGTAAAGACAGCGGCGAATTCATGGGAATTGGTGAAATTTTAGACGATGGGCGAGTTACTCCTCGTCGTTTGCTCTCAACTATGGGATAATGCGCGGCTGATTTTACGTAGCCGTCACGAAAATAGGGCGCGTAATAGGAAAATGAAGCCTTGAATGTATTTAAGGCTTCCGAACCTGACTGTAAATATGCGCGGTCAGGCTCGATTGATAAACGCATATTCGTACTTAAGGAATGTAAAAATGGCATTATCTGCTATCGAGAAAGCTGAAGTTGTTAAAGACTACCAAACCGCCGAAGGCGACACTGGTTCTCCAGAAGTGCAAGTTGCGCTACTGACTGTCAACATTAACAAGCTACAAGGCCACTTCGAAGGCCACAAAAAAGATCACCACTCACGTCGTGGTTTGATCCGTATGGTTAACCAGCGTCGTAAATTGCTGGACTACCTGAAGCGTAAAAACCAAGAGCGTTACAGCAAACTGATCAAGCGTTTAGGTCTGCGTCGCTAAGAAGAATAAGTGAGGGGGCCTTAGAGGCCCCCTTATTACTTTTATCATCCTTATTTTGGGAGGAATTACTCCGTGAATCCCGTTACTAAAACATTCCAGTGGGGCGGCCAAACTGTCACTCTGGAAACCGGTCGTATAGCGAGACAAGCTAGCGGTGCGGTATTGGTTACTATCGATCAAACTCAAGTTCTGTGTACTGTGGTAGCAGCAAAATCTGCTAAGCCAGGTCAGGACTTCTTCCCGCTGTCTGTGCACTATCAAGAGCGCACTTATGCTGTGGGCAAAATTCCTGGTGGTTTCTTTAAACGCGAAGCGCGTCCCTCTGAAAAAGAGACACTGACTTCACGTTTAATCGACCGTCCAATTCGTCCACTGTTTCCTAAGGGTTTCCAGAACGAAGTGCAGGTCATCTGTACGGTTATGTCTGCAGACAAAGTAAACGACCCTGATATCGCTGCGCTGATCGGTACTTCCGCAGCACTGGCTATATCTGGCGCGCCATTCGCTGGCCCAGTTGGCGCGGCTCGTGTTGGCTTTACAGCCGAAGACGGATATATCCTCAACCCTACGTTCGAACAGCTGAAAACCAGCATGCTCGACATGGTGGTTGCTGGTACGCAAGACGCAGTGTTAATGGTTGAATCAGAAGCGAAGCAGCTGACCGAAGACCAGATGTTGGGTGGCGTTTTATACGCTCACCAAGAAATGCAGGTTGTGATTCAAGCCATTAAAGAGCTTGCGGCAGACGCGGGCAAACCATCATGGGATTGGCAGCCAGCAGCGGAAAATACCGCTTTGTTGGGCGCTGTTGCTGAAGGCTTTAAAGCTGGTTTGGGCGATGCCTACCGCATTACAGACAAAATGTTGCGTTACGCCAAAGTTGGCGAGTTGCGCAATGAAGCTATCGCTGCCTTGGCTACTGGTGACGATGCGCAGTACAGCGCCGACGATGTGAAGGGCGTTTTTGCTAAGCTAGAAAAGCAAATTGTACGTCAGCGTATTCTTAACGGCGAGCCACGTATCGACGGCCGCGACGGTCGCACTGTACGTCCGATCAACGTTGAAGTTGGCGTATTGGGTAAAGCCCATGGTTCAGCACTGTTTACACGCGGTGAAACTCAGGCTATTGGTGTGGCAACGCTGGGCACCTCTCGTGACGGTCAGTTTGTTGATGCACTGCAAGGTGAGTTTAAAGATCACTTCCTGTTGCACTATAACTTCCCTCCCTACTCAGTAGGCGAATGCGGTCGCATGGGCAGCACAGGTCGTCGCGAAATCGGTCACGGCCGTTTAGCGCGTCGCAGCTTAGAAGCGGTATTGCCTAGCGTTGAAGAGTTCCCGTACACGATTCGCGTTGTTTCAGAAATCACAGAATCTAACGGTTCAAGCTCCATGGCTTCAGTCTGTGTTGGCAGCTTGTCCTTGATGGATGCTGGTGTACCGCTGAAAGCGCCTGTTGCCGGTATCGCGATGGGTCTGGTTAAGGAAGGCGAGCGTTTCGCAGTTCTTACCGACATCCTCGGCGATGAAGATCACCTTGGCGATATGGACTTTAAAGTAGCTGGTACCGCCGATGGCGTAACTGCGTTGCAGATGGACATCAAGATCGAGGGTATCACCCAGAAGATCATGGAAGTTGCTCTGGAGCAGGCTCAGCAGGCTCGTTTGTTGATTCTTGGTCAAATGAATCAAATCTTGGCTAGCTCGCGCAGCGATGTGTCGGACAACGCGCCAAGCATGCACGTGATGAAAGTCGATTCTGACAAAATCCGTGACATCATCGGTAAAGGCGGCGCCACTATTCGCAGTATGTGCGAAGAGACTGGTGCGCAGATCGATATCGAAGATGACGGTACTGTCCGTGTTTACGGTTCAGATGCTGCGTCACGTGACGATGCGGTTAACCGTATTCTGGCGATTACTGCTGAAGCTGAAGTCGGAGCAATTTACACCGGTAAAGTCGCGCGTATCGTTGATTTTGGTGCCTTTGTTACGATTCTGCCGGGTAAAGACGGTCTGGTACACATCTCACAGATTTCTGATGAGCGTGTCGAGAACGTCAGCGATTACCTGACCGAAGGCCAAGACGTACAGGTGAAAGTCCTAGACGTTGACGCCCGTGGCCGCATCAAGCTGTCGATTAAAGAAGTTGCGGCGGAAGCGGCAACTGAAGAGCAAGGTGAGCCTGCCGCTGAATAAGCGCTACTTTCTTGCTTAATCAAAAAACCCCGCATAATGCGGGGTTTTTTTTGGACTAGATTTTCTTATCGGTATTACTGTTTCGTGAGCGTTAAACCGGGCAGAAGTTTTTCTAGTGCTGATGTCCGCCTTCACCATGGGCGTGGCGGTGGCGAATTTCTTCGTCAGTAGCATCGCGTATGTCTTTAATAAGTACTTTAAAGCTCAATGTTTGCCCAGCCAGTGGATGGTTGAGGTCAACATCTACGGAAAATTTACCCACTTTTACTACAGTCGCTTGGCGCATGCCTTTGTCGGTATTGAAGCTAATCGCTTGGCCGGGTTTCATTTTGCCTTCGTGTTTCAAGTACTTGGCCGGAATGCGTTCCTGCTTATTGGGTTCGACATGACCGTAGGCATCTTCTGGGGCTAGTGTAACCTCAAATTCGTCGCCAATCTGGTGGTCGTTCATGGCTGTTTCTAAACCGCTAATGATATTATCGGCGCCATGCATATACAGTGACGGTGTGTCGTTAAAATTATCTTCTAAGACCGTGCCTTGGCTATCGCGAAGTTCGTAGTGGAATGACACTACGTTATTTTTGCTAATTTTCATCTTGTCTCCTTATCGCGATTGGATATCGCACCGCAATCTCAAGGCGCGTATAGTAATCGTGAATTTCGCCCAGTGGTAGCTTTGCAGGGCTGAATATAACGGAGAAATATCATGGGTGAGGTTATCCCCTTTGCCAAGCGCCCAGCGGGCCGCAAGCCGGTAAGCAGTTTGTGTCGTGAAGGGCATCACAAGTGGCGAGTTGATAAAGCTAAGCAGTTTGATGTAAAGCAGGGGAAATTAGTGACGGTATATCTATGTGAACGTTGCGGTGAAAAGAAAACCACCGCACATTGAGGCGTTTACTGAATTTCGATAGAGCCACCGTGATTGATTTCATCGCTGATCATGGCTAACCAATTTTGCGCTTCATCGAGGCCTTCAACAGCTTTTACGACGCAGGCTAGGCCAAGCAAATGCTCTCTGAGCAACGCTCGCATTGGTAAGTCGTGTTCTTGCGCCTGTTCTTGAAGAAATAGAAATGCCTGGGCGCTAATGTCGTCAATATGCATCTGCTGCGTATTCTGACGATATTCTGCTAGTCTAACTACTTTTGGGGCGGCCATTTCAGATCTCCTTTGATCAACTTTTAATCAAGTATAGGGGCCTGAGCGGAATAAACCCTTCGTAATTACCCGTACGGTGGGGAATGTTGATTAGTTCGGCATTGCTGGTCGTATCGATGAGTGATATTAAATAAGCATTATTGTTTAAGGATTAAATAAGACCGTATGTCGGAAACTATCGTGATTGGCGCTGACGGCGTCGAGCAAATGCCACTAAAGAGTTACACCGAGAAGGCGTATTTGGATTATTCCATGTACGTTATCCTAGATCGCGCACTGCCCAATATTGCGGATGGTTTAAAACCGGTGCAGCGACGGATCGTGTACGCAATGAGCGAACTAGGCCTGAAGGCCAGTGCCAAATATAAGAAGTCGGCGCGTACCGTGGGTGACGTAATAGGTAAGTTCCACCCCCATGGCGATAGCGCTGTATACGAGGCGATGGTGTTGATGTCGCAGGACTTCTCCTACCGTTATCCGCTTATTGATGGCCAGGGGAACTGGGGTTCGCCAGATGACCCTAAATCCTTTGCCGCAATGCGTTATACCGAGTCGAAGCTGACGAAATATGCAGAGGTGCTATTAAGTGAGCTGGGGCAGGGCACTGTGGATTGGGTCCCTAATTTTGATGGTGCCATGGATGAGCCGTCCACGATGCCGGCGCGCGTGCCGAATATCCTATTGAATGGCACTACCGGTATTGCCGTAGGTATGGCCACAGATATTCCGCCCCATAATTTGCGCGAAGTGGTCAGTGCTTGTATTCATCTTCTGGATGCGCCGAATGCCTCAGTGGCAGAGTTGTGCGAGCACGTTAAAGGCCCTGATTTCCCCACTGATGCAGAAATCATTACCCCGCCAGAAGACCTGCGTAAAATTTATGAAACGGGGCGTGGTTCACTGCGTATGAGGGCGCTGTGGCAGGAAGAGGGCGATGATATTGTTATTACCTCGTTGCCCCACCAAACCTCTGGTTCAAAAGTGCTTGAGCAAATTGCAGCGCAGATGCAGGCTAAGAAATTGCCAATGGTTGTGGATTTGCGCGATGAGTCTGACCACGAGAACCCCACGCGTTTGGTGATTATTCCGCGTTCGAACCGCGTTGATGGGCAGGCGGTGATGAATCATTTATTCGCCACCACTGATCTTGAACGCAGCTACCGGGTTAATATGAATATGATTGGCCTCGATGGCCGGCCCCAAGTGAAAAGCCTCGATAAGATTCTCAGCGAATGGCTAGAAATTCGCACTAATACTACCCGTCGCCGTCTTGAGTATCGTTTGGATAAGGTGCTTAAGCGCCTACATATCCTTGATGCCTTATTAATCGCGTTCCTTAATATTGACGAAGTGATCGCGATAATTCGTGAAGAAGATCAGCCGAAGCCGGTCTTGATGGCGCGCTTTGGCATAACTGATACCCAGGCCGAAGCTGTTTTAGAATTAAAATTGCGGCATTTGGCCAAGCTCGAAGAAATGAAAATTCGCGGAGAGCAAGATGAACTGGCGAAAGAGCGTGACTCGCTCGAGCAAACTTTAGGCTCTACTCGGCGTATGAAAACATTGGTTCGCAAAGAACTGTTAGCAGTGGCTGAAGAGTTTGGTGACGACCGGCGCTCCCCGCTTGTTGTGCGTAGCGAGGCCAAGGCGTTTCTTGAAGAGGATCTTGTTGCTGCTGAACCAGTTACGGTGATTTTGTCTGAGATGGGCTGGATTCGCGCGGGCAAGGGGCATGATATTGATCCGGTAACCTTGAGTTACAAATCTGGCGACCGTTATAACTTGGTGGCGCGGGGGAAAAGTAATCAGCCGGTAATTATTCTCGATAGCACGGGGCGCAGCTATACGGTTGCCGCGCACACCTTGCCTTCGGCGCGCGGTCAAGGAGAGCCATTGACCGGCCGTATTAACCCTCCTTCTGGGGTGAGTTTTACGGGCATGATGATGGGCAGTGATGAAGGTTATTATTTATTAGCATCAGATGCCGGCTATGGATTTATTGCGAAGCTGGCTGAGTTGCAGAGCAAGAATAAGGCAGGGAAAGCGGCGTTAACACTGCCGACCGCTGCGAAGGTGTTGTCGCCCATTGCTATTGCCGATATGGCAAGTAGCTATGTGGTTGCGGTAACAACCGAAGGCCGTATGTTAATTTTCCCAGCCACAGAATTGCCGGTTATGCCTCGTGGTAAAGGTAATAAGATGATTGGTATTCCGTCGGCGCGACTTGCTAGCCGAGAAGAGTATGTGACTGCGATAGCGATATTTGGCGAGCGCGATATTCTTAAAGTGATTTCGGGTAAGCGACATTTGTCACTCAAATTTGCCGAGCTAGAGCATTATGTCGGTGAACGCGGGCGCCGGGGCCATAAATTGCCAAGAGGCTTCCAGAAAGTAGATGCGCTAGAAACCATTAGCCCTAATTAATTAGGGCTGCGTGCTTGGTCTTCCTGTTGCCGTATGTTGTCTTGTTTGAATGACTCTAGACTCAGCTTTTTAAGCTGAGTCTGTTGGCGTTCAAGTAAGTCACTATACGGTGACTTCATGCCGATGACCTGGTTGCCCCGGAAGTCTCCCCAAGCCTCAATCCGCTCGTGTTGCCGACTGTTTTTGTCTAGCCAAGTGCTCCTGCCTTCCGCGGTGGCCGTGTGTAATTGATCGATAGCGGCACATTCCTTGGCAGCACATTCCCAGTGATCGCCTTCGCCGAGAATATGCGCGATGCCAGCGCGGCTGCGTAGAATTTTATCGAGTTTTTGAAAGAGTTCGGCGCAACACAATGCGCGGAAAAGTGGGTGATCGGTGTCCGCAATTTCAAAAAAACGCAGGCTAATAGCATTGTGGCGATGCACCACGATGTCGGCGTGGTAGAGGCGTGCAATCGCTTCACCTCGGGCATAGCTAGTGCGGATATGTTCGCGGAAACTGTCGGGTGCCATTTGCGCTTGTAGTGAGTCGTAGGCTTGCCAGTGACAATGCAGCACATAGTAGTCTTTAAAGCGATTTTTGCCGAGTTTGCTTAGCCGAATTTGCGGGTTGTGAATTTCTTCTAAAAGCTTACCTAAGCTGTCAGTACCGCGGTACGCGCACTCATCATTGCGCAGCGGTTGCGCTAGGCGGGCTCTGGCTAGCTCTAATAGCTCCTCTATTCGGCGTAGGGGAACGGCGACAATCGCGTAGCTAAAGCACGCGAGTAGGCCGGTTAGGATCAGGAGTGTTTTGCCTAAGTCACGAATTTCGTCGCCAATCAATTCTCGGCTAAGTGACAATTTAACGAGGCCGAGGCGGCCGTCGGCGGCGACCTGCGCTTCGTAATTTAAGTTTTCAGGGCGCCAGTGCCCAGCTTCCGCGACCGCTTCTTCCCTCGCGTTCGCAATGCTTCCGTAGACGATCAGCGGACTATTGATATAGTCCTGCAAAATAGCTTGTAGACTGACTTTATCGTTACGTAATAGCGCTTGCTGGCTTTGCGATGCGAGCTGATTGGTCCACTGCTGACCGATCATTCGGGTGGTTTCCAGTAATATCTGTTTGCTGGCGGTCATGCTGGTCAGCAATAAGGTCAAGCCAGCGATTGCACATATTAACGCGGTAATTAATCCACATTTGGCTGACAAGGGGAGCTTTAGGAGCTGCTTTAGCATTTACTATCATTCCATCCGGAATTAGAGGTTTTATTTGTGTTGCGAGTATATCAAGGCTCGCGGCACTTGGGTGTAATCCGATCAACCGCTACAATACGCCGATTACCGTAGGGGGTGGTGTGAACGAAATCATATTGATTAATATTGCCGGAGATGATCGTCCGGGCGTAACCAGTAGCATAACCGGTATTCTAGCTGACCATGGGGTGAATATCCTCGATATTGGTCAAGCGGTAATACACGACAACTTATCCTTGGGCTTACTCGTTGAGGTGCCTGCCAGTGCCGAGGCGGCGAGTATTCTGAAAGATATTCTGTTCCGCACCCATGAAATGCAAATGCAAGTGCGCTTCTTACCTGTTAGCCCCGAGAGTTATAACCAGTGGGTAACAGGGCAGGGCAAGCAGCGTCATATAGTGACCTTGCTGGCTCGAAAGATAACGGGGCGACACATTGCCAGCGTTACAGACATTGTGTCGCGCTATGAACTTAATATTGACCGTATTGATCGCTTATCAGGTCGCGTGCCCTTGGAGGGCGTGGCGCAGCAGTCTAAAGCCTGTGTTGAACTGTCAGTTCGCGGGGATTTAGTCGATGCCTCGGACTTCCGGCGCGAATTGCTTCATCTCGCCAGCGAGCTAGATATTGATGTTGCCTATCAAGAAGATAATATGTTCCGTCGAACGCGGCGCTTGGTGGCTTTTGACATGGACTCGACCCTAATTGAGGCCGAGGTAATTGATGAGCTAGCCAAAGCCGCGGGCGTTGGCGTTCAGGTTGCAGAAATTACGGAGCGTGCCATGCGCGGCGAAATTGACTTCACCGAGAGCTTTAAGGCGCGGGTCGCTTTACTAAAAGGTTTGGACGAGTCAGTGCTTGAGGGCATTGCGGCGAGTTTGAAAATTACCGAAGGCGCCGAGAAGCTCGTCTCAACACTGAAACAGCTGGGCTACAAAACGGCTATTCTGTCCGGCGGTTTTACTTACTTTGGTCACTACTTGCAGCAAAAGCTTGGCATTGATTATGTTCATGCTAACGAGTTGGTCATTCGCGATGGGCGAGTGACCGGTGAGGTTGAGGGTATAGTGGTTGATGGTCAGCGCAAAGCCGAGTTGTTGCGCGAGATTGCGCAGCGTGAAAGCTTGAATATGGAGCAGGTCATTGCCGTTGGCGATGGGGCGAACGATTTGCCTATGCTGAGTATTGCAGGATTGGGAATCGCCTTTCGGGCTAAACCGATTGTTCGGGAAAATGCCAAGCAATCCATCTCGACCTTAGGGTTAGATGGAATTCTTTATCTGCTTGGAATCAGTGATCGCCACACCAATTAAGATGCGCCACAGCCTGCGGGCCGTGGCACGTCGAACTCGCTAGTTAAATGAAGCGAATTCGTAGCTCATGCTCGGCATTGGGTCGTTAACATAGCTGCCCTGAATAAAATCCGGCCCTAGTTGCCAAAGCATGGCTAGGGTCGCGGCACTGCCGACATTGGGGATCAGTACTCTGCTTCTTAATACTTTGGCTTGCTCAACAATTTCTTTGATTTGCTCATTACTTGGTGTATCTGTCTTTCTGAACCCGGGTTTAACTAGGTGCGGCTGAAGGTGCGATAAAAATTTATTGCCCTTTTTGGCGCGACCAAAGTTTCTGACGCTAAGTGCAGAGCCCATTTTTTGTAGCTGCTGAGCAAAATTCAGAGCCGGTTTTAAGGCGTTGGCAATACTTTCTTCGTTGAATTGCAGTATCACTGACGACGGCGGTAAGCCAGCGGCCTTAAACGCAACACTGAGCCAAGAGCAAAATTCAGGGTCATGAAACACATTACCGCTGAGATTGATGATCAGCTTTAGATCGTGGCCGGTTTGCCGCTCTTTGGCGAGTTGTTTGGTGGCTTCAACAATAATCCAGTGATCTAGTTTATTGTTTTCGGGTTCTTGCTCAATGACCCGCAGTAGCTCACCTGCGGTGACCTCACCCTCGACCCAGTCCTTAATATCCAAAGAGGCTTCGTAGTGGTCACCATCGGCATTGCCGAGATTGATCATCGGCTGGAATAGCAGCGTTAACCGGCCCCTACTTAAAGCTTCATCGGCGATTGAAGTTGCTGCTTCTACAGTGCTGAGTTGTTGGCGCTCGCGGTAGTAGATTTCCGCTTTGTTCCCGCCGGCGAGGTACGTTTTTTCGACGCCGTGGAACAGTGTGTCTAATAATATGCCGGCTCGCGGCGGTGTGAGATGGTTGATCGATGTAATCGCAATGCTAACAGTGCATTGCAGAGACTTCTTTTTGACTTCAAAAATGTCATTTTCAATGGCTTTGCAAAGTTCTTGTCCCATTTCTAAAGCGGTGTCACTACCTACGTGATGACATATGGCCGCGATCATATCGTCGGCAACACGGCCGTAGAATTGTGCTGGTAGGTTTTCTCGCACGTGTTTGCTGATGGCCTCGATGACGTTTTCAACGTCTAGTAGGCTCGAGCTTTGGCGTAGTTTACTAAAGCGGTCGATGGACAGCAGTACTAGTGATGAGTCGCTATTGCGCTCGTTTTCGATAAATTCCTGTAAGATCTCCTGGAATCGGTATTTATTACTCATTTGCGTGCTCAGATCTAAACCATTGATCTGATTATTGCTGTCGTTATTTTGTAAGCTTAGCTGTATGCACTCTTCGCCGTCATAGGTGGCGCTATTGCAAGTAATCATGGTTTTTACTTCGTGACCACCGCTGTGCGCGAAGCTGATTTCGAGTTGCTGCTGATCCTTGTTTTGTTGCTGCTTTTTTAGAGCGTTTTTAAAGCGTGCTTGATCCTTGTTGGTAATCAAGTCGACGATGGGAAAGCCTTCTAAGTCCTCATTCCCCATATGCTCACAAAAGGGCTGGTTGGCGTAAATGACCATGCCGTCTGTAATGTACGCGAGGGGATCTAGGTGCTCGGCGAGCAACAATACATTGCGTTCTTCTGCGTCTTCGAGGGCGAGTTCACGCAGCTTTAATTCGCGGCGAAGGTTTTGGCTGCGCTGTTCTCGCAATGCGGCACTTACTAGTTGAGGAATATCGTACTTGCTGATGATGTCAACGACGACGGGATCAGGTGGATTTAATGGGTCGCCTTCGCCCATATAAATTACTGAAATATCCGCGTTGTGTTTACGCAATAAATGGCCGCAACGCTGTGCATCGAGCTGTGAGCGCTCGGCATCAAAGATCAGGACATCCCATTTTTTATCAACGATGACTTCTGCCAGTTTTTCTCCGGTTTCGATGCTTAAGGTATGGGCAACTCGGCCAGCACGCCGACAACAGGCGATGATTTGTTCAGCGTCATTATCCGCTAGGCAGAACAGCAAGATATTGATAGCGGTGTTGTTACTCATAATGACTCTTTAACGTGGTGATGCCGGAATCGCTGCGGGTTTATAAAATATCCCAAAGCTGATTGAAATCTCCTTTATTCCCTTGGTCGGAGTCTGATACATCCAGTTTAATGCTTGTTCGAGAAATATCTTGGAATGTGAATAGTTTATAGGCGTTGGAGTTGTCAATTTTTTTATCGAGTTTTACCCGCATAGCATGACCGGGTCGAAGTAGCTCAACGGTTTGTCCTTCAGCAAAGCCAGTAACACTAGACAGTAGCAGCAGGGGAGTACTTGCGAATTGGCCTCCAGGCAGTAACATTGCGCGCTGGAAATCTTGCACGGGTAGCCCTGAATGAACAAGCCTAACGCTATACGGAGTGGCTGCGGAGGCGATGGTCTCGATGCCAATCTGGTGGTTGTCGTCGCTGCGCATCCAGCGTACCACGGCAATTCGCCAGCCATCGTGATCATTCACTTTTATGCCGATTAACTCGCCGGTACGAATACGGACTTGAGCCGTTTCTGGCCATTCGAGCCGGTAGCCCGCGCTGCTGGTATCGAGAATGCGGGTGCGTAAATATTGGTAGGCGGTGTCCGGTTTTGGGCTTGCGTGATTATTTGATGGGAGGCTATAGCTGATATTCTCAATGTGACTTGGCATTTCGTCATAATCGATGTCGAGATGTTCTGTTACATTACTGTCAACGTCACGGGTATCTAAGCCTGCGCTTCCCCAAGCATCATTACCCTTCTTTGGCTCTTTTAAATACGGATCGGGGCGAGACTCGGCTTGATCTCGGTCAATTTTAAAACTATCGAACTCTATCTGGTTGGCAACGTAGTAGTGTGTTGCGTTCATACCAAGGGTGACGAGCACGGGGTCGTTACAGGGAACGCGCTCTGCTGCACGTGCTGTCGCTGCGCTCCACGCAACCGACAAGTGGTCAATAATTGTTTTGGGGAGCGCACTCTTGGATTTTGATTTATTTGCCGGTGCGCTGTCGGACATAGCGCCGCCCGGGCTTAAAATTACCTTAGTATCGATACCTAACCAGCCGGGTGCTGGTGCGCGCTGAATCAGTTCGCGGTAGACAGGGTGGGCGTCTTCTAGTGGATTAATGAGTAGTACGCAGCTTTCCAGGCGGTCGGCACGCAACTCGATAAATGCTGTCCAGTAATTGAGTTCATTGAAAATTTCCTCAATATGGCGCTGAGGAAGTTGGTGAGTTCTGCTGCAGGAAAGCATTAGCGGTCGTAAGTAGGCCTGTATAACGGTGCCATCGCCAAGAAGCTTGTCGCTTACCTTTGCTTTATTCAACTTTAGGCTGAGCGCACATTGGTATACTGCGTGCATTGTTAGCCAAAAGCCGCTATGACTCGCGCGATAGAGCTGGTGGCTGCGTAATAATATACAGCTGTATTCGCTTAGTGCGCGATGCAGGCAGCTGGCCATCGAGTCTTTGGGTTTTAGTAAGCGGCTTTCGGCCTCAAAACCTTGGAATGCTTGGCAGTACGCTGTGGCAAGCTGAGTGTTTAAGGTGTCAGCGAGTAGCACTATTTTTTGTGATTTTTCCGGAAGAATAATGGGTTTGTTTAAATAGTGCTGAGACAGCCCTTTGGTGACGTAATGCACTTGTGGGCGAATTTTTTCGAGAATTTCAAAGCGGTCTTTGGCTTTACAGGAGGTGTGGCTAAGCTCTGACAGCGCTTGGAATAGCTGACGGGTAGACTCTCCAAGATTGGCTAGCGGTAGGCTGCTTAGCCAAGTGCTGACCGCATTCGCGTTGAGCGCGAACTGACTATGGGTGTCGCGGTTAAACTTGGGTAAGACCAGTGTGAGTTTTGATCTACTATTCATTATGTCCCGTTAATTCCGGCGGTCTCAAAGCACACTTATGAGGTTTGTGTATTAAGTCTATGTTTTTACGCGTTAATTCATAATAGCGCAAGTGGTCGTTTACTGCTTGCTTTAGGATCTTCCCGCACTAAACGCGGCACTAAATATCCAGGTAAGCTCGCCAGCACGTCGCGCATAAGGGTTTGGGCCTGTGCTTCAGCGACGTCAAAGTGACTAGCGCCTCTAACTTTATCTAATAAATGCAAATAATAGGGCAAAACGCGGCTAGCAAACAGTCGATGACTTAACTTAATTAAGGTTTCGGCGTTGTCATTAATGCCGCGCAGTAAAACGGTTTGATTCAATAGCTGGATTTTAGCGTCATTGAGGGCGTTAAGCGCGTCGATGCTGGCTTGATCTAGCTCATTGGGGTGATTGCAGTGGATGACCATTACTGTTGTTAAGCGATGTTTACTCAATACAGTCAGCAATTCTGCAGTAATGCGCGCGGGTAATACGAGTGGTAGCCGTGTGTGAATGCGCAGTGTTTCAACGTGCGGGATATCGGCGATACGACTTATTAAACGGTCTAAATAGTCATCACTGGCCGCAAGTGGGTCGCCTCCGCTTAGTATTACCTCGTGAATCTCTGGGTGCGCGGCGATGTAATCCAGCGCTTGCTGCCAGTCCTTCTGGCTGGGATTGTTTTCATTGTAGGGAAAGTTGCGTCGGAAGCAGTAGCGACAGTGAATCGCGCAAGCCGAGGTGGTGATTAACAATACCCGGCCGTGGTATTTATGAATTAACCCCGGTACCGGGTTGGCCTCTAGCTCTGCCAATGGGTCATCGACAAAGCCAGCATGCAAATTGGTTTCCTGCGCTTGCGGCAATACTTGCAATAGTAGCGGGTCGTTCCAGTCGCCCGCCTGCATTTTAGCGACAAAGGCTTCGGTGACGCGTAGCGGAAATTGCTCTAGTGCTTCAGCTAGGCCGGGGCGAGCAGAGAGGTCTAAATTTAGGCGGCTAAATAGCTGCCCGGGGTCGCGAATCATCTGCTGCATTTGCCGTTGCCAGCTTTCAGTCTGCCAAATTGTTGTGATTAGGGGTATCATTGCTGCCTTTTTAATCTACGGTTTACGACATAGCCGCTGAGGAGAACCATGGCCAATTATTCTACTAACGAATTTCGCAACGGGCTAAAAGTAATGCTCGATGGCGAGCCCTGTTCAATTCTGGAAAATGAATTTGTTAAACCCGGTAAAGGTCAGGCCTTTAATCGGGTGCGTCTGCGCAATCTCAACTCCGGTCGGGTGTGGGAGCGTACCTTTAAGTCAGGTGAGTCACTTGAAGGCGCTGATGTTATTGACCAAAGTATGGAGTATCTCTACAACGACGGCGAATTTTACCACTTTATGGACCCAGAATCTTTTGAACAGGTTCAGGCGGACACGAAAGCGGTAGGCGATGCCTCGCAGTGGCTGAAAGAGCAAGATGTGGTTACGGTGACCTTGTATAACGGTGCGCCATTGTCTGTAACGCCACCGAATTTTGTAGAGTTGTTGATCGTTGAGACTGATCCCGGCGTGAAGGGTGATACTGCACAGGGCGGTACCAAGCCGGCATACCTCAGTACTGGTGCAGTGGTGAAAGTGCCCTTATTCCTTAGCGAAGGCGAAGTGATTAAGGTCGATACCCGCACGGGCGAATATCAGAATCGAGTTAAAAGCTAAGTGAGTGAATGGCGGCCCACTGCCGATTTTACGGCCTTGGGCCGTCGCGCTCAGCTCCTCAGTCAAGTTAGGCAGTTTTTTCAGGCTCGCGATGTGTTAGAAGTAGACACGCCGCTGCTGGCCTCTGCACCGGTTACCGACCCCAATATTGAAGCTATTGCTGCCGAATCACCGTCTGGTGAGGGGCAGTTGTATCTGCAAACTTCACCTGAGTTTGCGATGAAACGTTTGCTTGCGGCAGGCAGTGGTCCGATTTATCAAATCTGTAAAGCGTTTCGCCGCGGTGAGCGCGGTCGCCGTCATAATCCCGAGTTTACTATGTTGGAGTGGTATCGTCCGGGTTTGAGCCTTGCGGATTTGATCGATGAGGTGGCGGCCGTGATCGGATTAGCCAGCGGCTATTGCGATACGGTGGTAATGACTTACCAGCAGGTTTTTGAGAAGCACTGCGGTCTTAACCCTCACTCAGCGAGTATTGAGGCGTTGCGAGACTGTGCGCGTCAACACCTCGACCTCAGTTTCGACAGTGATGATCGCGATCTGTGGTTACAGTTATTAATGTCGTCGGTGGTAGAGCCAGCGTTGGACCCGGAAAAAATTTGCTTTGTGGCTGATTTTCCAGAAACGCAAGCTGCCTTGGCGAAAGTTGGCGTTAATGAGGATAGCTACCCCGTAGCGCGTCGTTTTGAAGCCTTTTACGCTGGAATGGAATTGGCCAATGGCTATGATGAATTGCGCGATGCCGCTGAGCTGGTGCGACGCATCAGTGATGACCATCGGCGCCGAGGGGTGGCTGGGCAATGCCTACCGCCAATTGATCGCTATCTGTTAAAGGCTATGCCGCACTTGCCGGAATGCGTTGGCGTGGCGATTGGCTTTGATCGATTGGTAATGATTGCATGTCAGGCGGCGCGTATCGACGAGGTGATCGCATTTCCGCTTGAACGGGTATGATTGCGTCAGGCGTCAGGCCTCAGCGTGCCAAGTACTTCTCCGAGGCGTGTTGGCGTAGTTGCTGCAAATTTCTCTGCCCACTCTGCGCGATCTTTGGCAAATAACACTATCGCAGTAGAGCCGAGTTTGAATCTGCCCATTTCAGCGCCTTTTTCGAGGTGTATCTCTCTCGCGCCCTTGCGATAGTCTGTGGTTTTTATACCGCTGGGTGGCGGTGCAATTTGGCCGTCCCAGACGGTTTCAATGCCTGCCACAATGAGCGCGCCAACTAAAATAACGGCCATAGGGCCTGCTTCGGTATCAAATAAACAGACCGCGCGCTCATTGCGTGCAAATAAGCCCTGCACATTCTCCGCCGTGGTGGTATTCACTGAGAACAGTGCGCCGGGTACATAGCTCATTGATTGCAGTGTGCCGGCTAATGGCATGTGCACGCGGTGGTAGTCGCGGGGCGATAAGTACACGGTGGCAAAGCTGCCGCCGGCAAATAATGCCGCGGCCTCGCGATCGCCACCGAGTAATTGCAGCAGGCTGTAATCTTGGCCTTTGGCTTGAAAAATCCGCCCGTCAATAATTTTGCCAAGCTGGCTGATGGCACCATCGGCTGGACAGGCAATGTCCTGAGGCCCGGGCGCAATTGGGCGAGCATTGTCTTTTAATGCCCGCGTAAAAAAGGCGTTAAAGTTTTTGTAGTTGCGATAATCTGGATCCGCAGCTTCGCTCATATCAACCTGGTATTGGCTTATAAAGCGGCTAATAAGCAGATCTTTTAACCAAGGTACTTCGGTCTCTGCCAACTTGCCAACGAGACGAGATAGTAAGTGCTGCGGAAGCAGATACTGCATAATAATAAACGCGATGTTCACACAGTGTTCCTTTTAAAAGTCTATTTACGGTTGTTGGTCGCTGGCTCTGGGAGTGCTGCCAAGTTCGATAGGTGTGTCCTCGCGGTTGCCCCATTCACCCCAGGAGCCGTGATAGCCTTTGATGTGTGGATAGCCCAGAATTTTCATCAATAGATAACTGAGACCCGAGCGGTGGTGGGTTTGGCAATGGGTAATGATGGTTTTGTCAGCACTGAGCCCTATGTGATCGAGTCGAGCCTGTAGGGCACTGAGATTTTTCAGGCGCATATCATTGCCGTTGTCGATCAACTCCAGCCAATCTAGGTTAACGGCGCCGGGGATGTGACCGCCGCGCTGAGCAAGGACTTTTTCGCCCCGGTATTCCTCTGGCGAACGGGCGTCCCAAATCCCCAATTGGCTGTTGCCTAAGAGATTAATAAAGTCTTCTATTTCGGCAATTGGCGTGCTGTCGATAGTAATATCGATTTCACTTGGGGGTGGTAGATTTGCTACATCTTCACTGGGGTGACCGCCACTCAACCAGGCCTGTAAGCCGCCGTTTAAATACGAGTAGTTGCGGTGACCAATAACGTCCAAAGTCCAAATTAAGCGACCAGCCCAGCCGCCACCTTCGTCGTCATAAACAATGACGTGTTTGTCGGCGGTCAGGCCAACCCTAGAAAAAAGCAGCTGCAGTTGATCTGGCGCAGGCATCTTCCCAACAGCGGGCTTGATGCCACACTGAAGCTCTGCGGGAGCGATGTGAACAGCGCCTGGCACATGATGTTTTGCGTAATTGTCGGCGCTGCTAGTATCTAGAATCAGCAGTTTGGGTTCATGTAGTGAGTCGGCGAGTTGGCTCGCCTCAATAAGTAATGGCCAGTCTTTCATAATGGGATTCGTGTTCGTCGATTTTTGATGGATTGTATCAGCAGGGGCCTTGATGATGCGATGTAAATAGGCCTTTTCCTGCTGGCGTGGAACGCGAGCTTGTGAAGTTGAGACAACTTTTAGAACATTTTATTCATTGCTAATCTATTGGTCAGTGGTAAGGCTGGCGATAATTTGCCGGTAGCTGCTCATGCGCTCAGGGCGAATTTGATGTTCCGCTTCGGCTGCCAATAGGGCGCAGCGCGGTTCGTGCTCGTGCTTACAGTCACGGAATCGGCATAGGCCAAGAAAGGGGCGGAACTCAATAAAGCCAGCCAATACTTTTTCACGATCCATATTCCATAAGGCAAACTCCCTTATACCCGGGGAGTCGATAAGGCTGCCGCCGTCGGGGAAATGATAGAGCCTAGCCGTGGTTGTGGTGTGACGGCCTTTGGCGGTAGCCTCAGACAGCGCGCCAATACGGGTATCAGTGCCGGGCAACAGGCTATTTACCAGCGAGGATTTACCCACCCCAGATTGACCAACGAATACGCTTATATGCTCGCGCAGGGTGTTTTTTAGCTCATCGAGACCATGCTCAGATTCGGTTGACGCGCGCGTGACGGGATAGCCAATCTCCTTGTACCGCGCGAGCATAGAGTTTAGGTAGTCACTGTTCTCGTCATTAACCAAGTCGGTTTTATTCAAAAGCAAAATAGGGCGAATGCCAATGGCCTCGGCCGCGACCAAATACCGATCAATCAGGTTGGCATGGGCGCGTGGTTCTGGGGCGATGACGATCACGATATGATCGATATTTGCAGCCACTGGCTTGAGTTTGCCGTGATTGTCTGGGCGCTGTAGCAGACTGCGCCGCTCATTGCAGGCAACTACTACACCGGTGGGCTTGCCCTCGTGCCAGGTCACGCGGTCGCCGGTGACAAGTCCCTCTACTTGGGCACGTACGTGGCAGCGTTGGCGTTGGCCACCATCGCCTTCCACTTCAACTTGCTGGCCAAAGTGGCTGACAATAAGCCCGCTTTGCTCTGGGCCGAGCTCACCTTCATTCAGTGCTTGGTCGGCGCGGCTGTCACGCTTACTGGCCCGCTCGGTGCGTTCGGCCTGAACTTTTTCTATCCGCCAGCGTTGCTGGCGGCTGAGTTTGCGTTTGGTCATAGACACGTCATTCGCGAGAGAAGCGCCATCTTAACCCATGAGCTGATATAATCGACACTGCGGCGAGATAGAGCTTGTGTATTTCTGCATGATTTCTGGCTTTGCTTGGCTACAAGCGCTGAACTGCGCGGTTTGCAAGGCATTCACTTCCCTCATTTATATATTTTAAAGGCGTCGGCATGGCTAAAGCACAGAATCTCATTTGGATTGACCTCGAAATGACCGGTTTAGACACTCTCAATGATCATATTATTGAAATCGCCACTGTGGTGACCGACAGTGATCTTAATGTGATTGCGGAAGGGCCGATGCTGGCTATACACCAGCCAGACGAAGTCTTGGCGGCTATGGATGAGTGGAATACGCGGCAACACGGCGCATCTGGGCTCGTTAAACGTGTCCAAGAAACTTGTATAACTGCTGCTGAGGCAGAACGCTTGACCCTCGCCTTTTTAGACAAGCATGTCGAAAAAGGCGCTTCGCCGATGTGTGGAAATAGTATTTGCCAAGACCGACGCTTCATGGCCAGAGAAATGCCGGCCTTGGAAGCGTTTTTCCACTATCGCAATTTAGACGTGAGTAGCGTGAAAGAATTGGCGCGGCGCTGGCGCCCGGAGCTAATGACGGGGCTTAAAAAATCCGGCACTCATCTTGCGTTAGATGATATTCGTGATTCCATTGCTGAGCTTCAATACTACCGTGAGCACTTTATTCGCCTTTCGTAATTTACTGGCCACAAGCGGGTGTTTTATAGGTATAAACCCATATTGTTGGCGGTGATAACATAGGGTTTCCTTATTGTTTTACGGCATGTTTGCAAAATCAATTTTTTTAGGGCGTAGTAATTTTTCTGCGCGCTAGCAAAAACCGATTTGTCAGCTAGTCTGTAAATAATAATAAGGGGAAGCCTATATGAAAAAGTTAACTGCTTTGTGCGCAGCAAGCCTGCTGTGTTGCACCCAAGTTTCAGCCCAAACTTACTATGACAATCTCATTATCTTCGGTGATAGCCTGTTGGATTCCGGAACTTTTGGTGGCTTGCGTTTCACTAATCGCCTTGGCGATGGTAACGGGGATTACAGAACGGGCGACTATGCTGAAATTGCGCCGCAATACCTAGGAAACGCATTAGACTTGGCGACTGAGCCGTCGAATACGGGCGGTACAAACTACGCGGTTGGCGGTTATACCACGCAGCAAATTCTCGACACGATTACCACTGCAAATTTGACCGTTTCGCCAAAAGCTCTGGTTTTGATAGACGGCGGCGGAAATGATTTTTTACAAGGCATTGCCATGAATGAGGCAACGATTGTTGCTGCAGCCCAAAGGTTGGTTGGCGGGGTGGGAGCCTTAAATGCCGCCGGCGCGAACTATATTATGCTGAGTAATTTACCTGATTTGGGCAAGACGGCGGCCTTGCAGGCGCAAAATCTAAGCTCACCTACCGCCGCGGCTACCGCATCGGCCGGTGCTGCTGGATTTAATCAGGCAGTACAGACCTTTGCGAATTTAAGCGGTATGAATATTATTCCGGTCGATCTTGCAGGCCTAATAACGTTTGTGTCCAATAATGCCGAGTCCTATGGTTTTGCCAATGGAACTAATGCGGCCTATGGCCCCTTAGCGAACTTTGATCAACGCTATATGTGTTTTGACGACGGTGTAGCTCCCGGCGGCGCAAACCCCGGTTGTGTGGAGCATCCGGTATACGGCATTGACGGCACCAATCCAAATCCAGATAAATTATTGTTTAATGATGGGGTGCACCCCACCGGCCGGGTTGGCGAAATTACAGGTGATTATTTGATCGATGTGGTTCTTGCGCCTCAGGCTATTGGTCAGTTGCCTAGCTTAGGGTTGGGTATTGCTCGGACTCAGCAGCAAAGCTTGGTGCAGGTCATGCGCGAAAACCGCTGGTTAGCCGAGGGTGACCGCTTGTTTATTAGTGCGAGTGGCGCTGGCGGTGATGAGCCCAGCGGCGGTGATCAAGAGTCTCGTCATTTAACGCTTGGTTTAAGTCGCTCGGTCTCGCCTGGTTTGAGCTTGGGCGCCGCGATAAGCATGGCTGATCACGAGCTCAATACCGATCGCAGTGAATTTGCTGCGACCAGCGTTGGTGTAAGTGGTCTTGTAAATTATCGTGAGGATCGTTGGTTGGTTGAGGCGAGTGTTGGCTTGAATGTGGTCGACTACAGTGATGTCGATCGTAAGTTCAGCCTTGGTGGTCAGACTATAACGGCTAGCGGCGGTACCGATGGTCACGGCTGGCATTTAGATGGTCAGCTGGCGTACAACGTGCTGTCTTCACAAACAATGAGCTTAGCACCCGCGATTGGTGCACGTTGGTTAAATAGCAAGGTCGATGGTTTTACCGAATCAGGTGGCGAGGTGTCGAATTATCAGTGGGGTGAGCAGAGCCGGGCTAGCGCCCAATTGCGTCTGGGTATGCTTGCCAATGTCGCGGTGAGTGAAAGCTTTAGTGTCTATGCTGAGGCCTTTGCGGTATCAGAGGAAAAAAACGCTGATGAAACCATTGAAGTTCGCAATACCAGCTTGGGTTATACGAGCTATCGTTTACCGAGTTATGTAAATGACGGTGACAGTTTTGCTGATGTGAGTCTTGGTGCTGCGCTGAGTATTGAAAAGGCGCGAGTGGCTTTGAACCTGAATTACAACGATGAAGGTGAGGGGCGCGAGAGTGTGATGTTGAATTACTCGCGGCCGTTTTAGCTGCTGAACGCTTGATGGGAGGCGAAAGGCGCTAAGACAGCGCCGAGGTCTGATGAAATTGCAGCGCTGATTATCGCGCTGCTTTTTTTTGTAGCTGCGTTAACGCCCAATCGATGTGCTCAAGCGCTATGCTCTCTGCATTTGGTCTCTGCTGCTCAAGGGCGTTAATTGCAGCCTTGCTAGCAGGAGCGTTTCCTAATCCTACCGCTAGGTTACGTAGCCAGCGCTGGTAACCTATGCGGCGAATGGCAGACCCTTCGGTATTTTTTAAAAACGTTTGTTCGTCCCATAAGAACAATTCTATTAAATCGCTATTGTCGAGTTGGTGCCGAGGTGAAAAGTCGGCTTCGCTGGTGGTTTCCGCAAATTTATTCCATGGGCAAACCAGTTGGCAGTCATCGCAGCCGAACACGCGGTTGCCCATTAGTGGCCGCAATTCCTCTGGAATACTGGTCTTTAATTCAATGGTTAAGTAAGAGATGCAGCGCCTGGCATCGACTTGGTAGGGCGCTACAATTGCGCCGGTAGGGCAGTCGTCGAGACAGGCGCGGCAGCTGCCGCAGTGACCGGTTTCTTGTGGTGGGTCTACTGGCAGCGGCAAATCGGTGTAAATTTCTCCTAAGAAAAACCATGACCCCGCTTTGCTATTAATTAGCATGCTGTTTTTACCAATCCAGCCTAACCCAGCTTGTTCGGCAAAACCCCGTTCCAGTACTGGCGCGCTGTCGACAAAGGCGCGGTGATGGCCGCCAGCGATGCCGCTTATTTTTTCAGCGAGTTGGCTAAGGCGTTTACGAATGAGTTTGTGGTAGTCGCGACCTAGGGCATAGCGAGAGATGTAGGCTTTTTTGGGATCGTCGAGTACCGCTGCCATATTTTCGGCGTTGGGCAGGTAATCCAGGCGGGCGCTGATGACGCGTATTGTGCCGGCGTGTAACTCATCTGGTGCAGCGCGCAGACCTTCGCGCTCAGCCATATAACCCATGTCGCCATGGTATTGTTTGTCGAGCCACTCGCGCAGGCGTTGGGCGTGTGCTGCATTACTAGCAGGACTAATGCCAATATGAGCAAAACCGAATTCTAGGCCCCAGTCTTTAATGTGTTGCGCTAGTTGACCGAGGTCGGCGGAGGTTGGTGTCATTAAACTGCCCGTGTTTGTTTGCGCACTGTGGTTTGGGGTATTTTACACGCTAGCTGAGGCAGTGTATGTCGTCACCATTGATAGTGTACGCTATAGGTCTAAGGTGCACGGTTCATCGGTATTTCCGCCGTTGTTATTATTTGTGTTTGCGCGTCGAATAGCTACTTCTGGGTGTTGAAGTTCGTGCTAGAATGCGCCGCCGGTTCGGCATTCCCTTAGTAGCTTCACTATCAGGTATTTTCTAATTGCGTGTAATTGCCCTTGTGTTGGTAATGCTCCTGACGTCTGGCTGTGCGTCGATGTTCGATAATATGTCCTTAACTGCTCAAACTAAATTTCAGCAAATGCTGGCTAATAAATTTGCTCAGAAGCTGATCGCAGGTATTGACCTAGTGGTAGGGCAGTTGGCGGTTAAGGGCGGCTTTTTAGATGATCCCTTGGTGCGTATTCTGCTGCCGCCGCCGCTGGGTTTGGTGATTGATGTAGCGCGGGATTTTAATGACAACCCCCAAGCTGCATTGCTCGAGACCTTGATGAACCGAGCCGCGGAAAATGCGATCCCGGTGGCTGGGCCAATCCTAAAAAACATGGTTGCCAATATGGATGCCGATACCTTGCAAAGACTTTTACATTCTCCGCGTAGCGCCGCGACTGAGTTGCTAATGGCTGAAGGCGGTGCGGCAATTAAGCAGGCGCTGTTGCCCGCAGTAAGTCAAAGCTTGCAGGCCGATGGTGCTATAAGTTTGTACGGTGATTTGCTGAAAACCCAGCACAACACTGCTCTTCAGCCAGATGCCGACGCCAATACTACTGCGCCGCATGTGGCTAAGGATCAGTTGGCAGAGTACGTGGCGCATCAGGCTGTCGGTGGTCTATTCACAAAGGTGGCGTCGCAGGAACTCGCAATTCGTGATTCCTTGAGTAGCATTGGCGCAGGCTCGTTCTAGTCTCGATTTGGTGGTGGTCACTAGAGTATGTCGGGCGGGCTAGTCGGGTAATATTGCCCGTGCTGGTTTGCGCGTTATGATAGGACGATATTTATACATCCGAGACGTCAGAATATGTCGCTGCCACCACCATCCTTAAGCACGGCCATTGCTGTAGATCAAGTTTTATATACCGCTGCGCAGGTTCGGGAGTTAGACCGTTTGGCTATCGCCAGTGGTATTGCCGGTTTCGAGTTGATGAGGCGTGCAGGGCAGACGGCTTTTGACTGCGTGCAGCAGCGCTGGCCAGATCACTCGCCCCTTGAGGTGTTTTGCGGTGGCGGTAACAACGGCGGTGATGGCTATGTGGTTGCGGCCTTGGCCGCAGAGGCCGGGCTCCCTGTTCGAGTATGGGCGCTGGCTTCGCCAGAATTGCTTAGCGGCGATGCCGCGCTCGCGGCTCAATGGGCGCGAGGCGCGGGGGTGGCAATTTTGCCGTGGCAAGGTGAGCGGCCTGAGCCTGGTAGCGTTGTAGTTGATGCCATGCTCGGCATAGGTTTACAAGGCGAGGTTCGTGAGCATTATGCGGCCGCAATTCTGGCTGTTAATAGCTCGGCGGTACCGGTGTTGGCGATTGATATACCCTCCGGCCTTTGCAGTGATAGTGGCCGGATTTTGGGAATTACGATTAAGGCGGATGAAACGCTGAGCTTTATCGGTTTAAAGCGTGGCCTATTTACTTTGGATGCCCTTGAGTGTGTGGGAGTCCTTCATTTTGCCAGTTTAGCGATTCCCCGAGCTATATATGGCCAGTTGGCGGAAGAGCAGTTAGGTGGCGCTGTGGGCCATTTAAGCGTCGGAGCGATGCTGGCGGCGTGGGGGGCTCGACCCCGCAATGCCCATAAGGGCGTAGCGGGTCATGTTCTGGTGGTGGGAGGTGATTACGGTATGGCTGGGGCGGCGCTGTTGGCGGCTAGTGCGGCTGCGCGCAGCGGTGCGGGTTTGGTGTCTTGTGCTACGCGGCCGGAGCACGTCGCAGCATTGCTTGCCGCGCGACCAGAGTTAATGGCGCATGGCGTGAATACGGCGCAAGATTTACAGTCTCTCTTAATTAGGGCAACGGTGGTTGTGATCGGTCCGGGCTTAGGTCAGCAAGCCTGGGGACGAGAAATGTTGGCGGCGGCATTGGCCGCCAACAAGCCCATGCTTTTTGATGCCGATGCTTTAAATATTATTGCGAGTGAACCGCAGCTCCTGCTTTCTCATCGTGGGCCACGTATACTCACACCTCATCCAGGTGAGGCTGCGAGATTGATGGCGTGCAGCACCGCGGCTCTGCAGGCCGATCGCTTTGCGGCCGCTACAGTGATGGCTGATCGTTTTACTGCGAGCGTTCTGTTAAAGGGCAGCGGTACAGTCATCGCGGCAGACTCCAGTTTGTATTTGTGCAGTGGCGGTAACCCCGGTATGGCGAGCGGCGGTATGGGTGATGTGTTATCTGGTGTTATTGGTGCATTTGTGGCCCAAGGCTTGTCGCCAGAGCGAGCCGTGTGTCTGGGCGCCTGTGTGCACGCAGAAGCGGCAGATATTGCCGCTCGGGCGGGCGAACGCGGTATGTTAGCGAGTGATGTAATTGAGCAATTGCGGAGTGTAATAAACGGGTATGCAGCGTTATCTTGATGGCGAAGTCGATACCGTCGCCGCGGGCGAGTTGCTGGGCAGCGCCTTGCGGGGCGGCGCAGTGGTATATCTTGGCGGCCATCTTGGTGCTGGTAAAACCACTTTCTGTCGCGGCGTACTGCAGTCATTTGGGCATGCTGGCGCTGTAAAGAGCCCAACTTACACCATTGTTGAACCCTACCAGGCTGGCGGGGTCAATGTGTATCACTTTGACCTGTATCGCTTAGGTGACCCCGAAGAGCTGGAATATATGGGTATTCGTGATTATTTTGACAATGATGCGGTTTGTTTGGTCGAGTGGCCAGAGCGCGGCGTAGGTGTTTTGCCATTGGCCGATATAATGGTTAGCATTGAAGCACAGGGAACCGGTCGCCTTCTTGCCGCGCGCAGCGCAACGCCGCGTGGGCAGCAAATTTTGGCGCAATTGAGCAAATATGAAACGGATTAACAGTGTTGTCCTGACTTGCCTACTTTGTTTCGCCGCTGCGGTGCAGGCGGCTGAAGTTCGCGACGTTCGATTTTGGCGGGCGCCCGACCACAGTCGCGTAGTTTTTGATTTAAGTGGGCCGGTTACCCACGAATTAATTACCCTGAGTAATCCTGATCGCCTAGTGATTGATATTCAAAACACCAAACTCGCTGCCGATACTGTAAATTTGCAGTTTGCGAACAGTCCTGTGACGGGGCTGCGTCACGCCAATAAGCCCGGCGGTGCCCTGCGAATTGTGTTTGATCTTAGTGCCGAGGTGCAGGTGCGTAGCTTTTTGCTGGCGGCCAGTGGTGATTTGCACGATCGTCTCGTTGTCGACTTTTTGGATAAGGGCGAAACCGTTGAGGCTCAAGTCATTAAGAGTGTTGAAACCAGTTCCCAGCGCGATGTCGTCATTGCGATAGACGCCGGGCACGGTGGTGAAGACCCTGGCGCGATTGGGCCGGGGCGGGTTAAAGAAAAAGATGTGGTCTTTCAGATTGCTTCGCGACTTAAAGAGCGCTTTGAGCGCAAAAAAGGCTATCGCGTAGTGATGATTCGCAACGGCGACTATTATGTGGGCTTGGCCAAGCGCCGAGACCTTGCTCGCAAAGCGCAGGCCGACTTCTTTGTGTCTATTCATGCAGATGCGTTTACGCACCCACAGGCTAATGGCAGCTCGGTGTACGCCTTGTCAAAGCGCGGTGCAACTAGCGCTTCAGCGCGTATTTTGGCCCAGCGCGAGAACGACGCCGATTTAGTGGGTGGCGTGAGTTTGTCGGACAAAGATCAAGTTTTGGCCGGGGTGCTAACCGATTTATCGATGACGGCGAGTCTTGATGCCAGTTTGAGCGTTGGCGCTCAGCTCTTGGGCGAAATGGCTAAAATTTCCCGTTTGCATAGCAAGCGTGTAGAGCAAGCCGGTTTTGCTGTACTGAAGTCACCGGATATCCCATCGCTTCTGGTTGAAACCGGTTTTATTTCTAATCCGGGCGAAGCGAATAAACTAAAAAGTAGCAGCTACCAGAGTAGTATGGCCTTGGCCATTTTTGAGGGCATTGATCGCTATTTTAGGGAAAGCCCGCCGCCGGATACCTACTTTGCTGCACTTAAACGTGGCGATATTCCTGGTGGTCAGCGTATTGCATCGAGTGCTCGTGAGTATACGATTGCCCGGGGTGACACTTTATCTGGGATTGCCCAGCGTTATAATGTGCCCCTTAGTGATCTTCAGCGCCATAACCAACTGTCGGGGAGTAGTATCCGCGTCGGTCAAAAAATTAAGATTCCCGCTTCATAATGACTAAAATTCGATTGTTAGATCCTCGCTTGGCCAACCAGATTGCCGCGGGGGAAGTAGTAGAACGTCCCGCCTCGGTAGTCAAAGAACTCCTTGAAAACAGCCTTGATGCAGGCGCCCGCCGTATTGAATTAGATATTGAAGAGGGCGGCGTTAAATTGATTCGGGTCCGTGATGACGGTGCAGGTATTGCGGAGGATGATCTGCCCTTGGCACTTAGTCGCCATGCCACCAGCAAAATCTCTGTACTGGAAGATTTGGAGTCAGTGGCCAGTCTTGGTTTTCGTGGCGAAGCGCTAGCCAGTATCAGCTCGGTATCGCGACTGTGTTTAAGTACCTCCCAAGAAGGAAGCGTTTCAGGTTGGTCGGCGCGCAGTGAAGGGCGAGATATGGAAACCGTGTTGGCGCCGGTAGGGCATCCTCGCGGAACTACGGTAGAAGTTCGGGATTTATTCTTTAATACCCCCGCGCGGCGTAAGTTTTTACGTACTGAAAAAACGGAGTTTAACCATTTGGAAGAAGTGGTTAAGCGTCAGGCTTTGAGTCGCTACGATGTTGGTTTTTCGTTGCGCCACAACGGCCGGGCTGTGCACAGTTTAAAGCCAGCCGATAGTCAGTTAGAGCAAGAGCGACGGTTGGCGGCTGTTTGTGGCCCCGCTTTTATGGAACAGGCTTTATTTATCGACCGCGAAGCCGTTGGGCTGCGGTTGTGGGGTTGGGTGGCACTGCCAAGTTTTTCCCGTAGTCAGGCTGATTTACAGCATTTTTATGTGAACGGGCGTTATGTGCGTGACCGCCTAGTGGTGCATGCCGTACGCCAGGCTTATCGCGATGTGCTCTTTCACGGTCGTCATCCCGCTTTTGTACTGTATTTGGAGTTGGCGCCCGCTGCTGTTGATGTGAACGTGCATCCGACTAAGCATGAGGTGCGTTTCCGCGATGGACGTACGGTCCACGATTTTATTTTCCGTACATTGCATAAGGTGCTCGCCGATGTGCGGCCGGATACCGTGCCTCAGCAAGCTGCTATTCCTGCAGAGGGTGCCGAGACGCTGATGGCAATGCCGCAAACCCAGTCGGCCATGCCCTTAGGTGAGGCTGGTTCTGCTGCGCCGCCGACCTCGTTTAATGCCGCCCCGAGTTCGTTTCAGCCGCAGTATGGTAGTCAATATCAGCCCCAATACACTGCGGGGGTGGCTGATCAGCAAGCAAATTATCAGCGGTTACAGGAAAATCAAAATGGTGGTGCTGAGGTTGATGCGAGCGCGCCTCCGCCGTTGGGTTATGCTCTTGCTCAATTAAAAGGAGTTTATATTCTGGCGGAAAGCCAGCAGGGCTTGGTATTGGTTGATATGCATGCCGCCCATGAACGCATTACCTATGAGCGAATGAAAAACGCTCGTGATGGTGAAGGTATTCGCAGTCAGCCCTTGCTAGTGCCGATGAATTTGGCGGTGAGTGAGCGCGAGGCGGATTGCGCTGAACAGTATGCAGCTGTTTTTGCTGAACTGGGAATGCGCATTGAGCGCGCCGCAGCCGAGTCAATTATTGTTCGGGAGCTGCCGGCTATCTTGGCGGATACGTCGGTGGAGCAGTTGGTTCGAGATGTGCTGTCTGATCTATTGGAGTTTGGCAGTACCGACCGAATTCAGGCGCATATTAATGAAATATTATCGACCATGGCCTGCCATGGCTCGGTGCGGGCTAATCGCCGCCTGACCTTGCCGGAGATGAATGGCCTGTTGCGCGATATGGAAGCGACTGAGCGCAGTGGTCAGTGTAATCATGGCCGGCCAACATGGGTGCAGGTCGGCATGGCTGAGTTGGATAAGTGGTTTCTTCGTGGCCGTTGATCCAGCGAATGGCTCAATAGCACTACCGATAGCTATTTTTTTAATGGGGCCGACAGCCGCTGGCAAAACGGATTTAGCGCTCGCGTTGAGTGAACGACTGCCCTGCGACTTAATTAGCGTTGATTCGGCACTGGTTTATCGCGGCTTGGATATTGGCAGCGCTAAACCTGACGCGGCGACCTTGGCGCGTTATCCTCATCAGTTAATTGATATTTGTGATCCCAGTGAAGTGTATTCTGCGGCGAACTTCCGTCGTGACGCGTTGGCGGCGATGGCGAAAAGTGCGGCAGCGGGTCGCATTCCGCTGCTGGTTGGCGGGACTATGTTGTATTACAAGGCCTTGCTCGAGGGCTTGGCTGATATGCCGCAGGCAGACCAGGGCGTGAGGGCGGAAATTAATAGACTCGCTGAAAGCGAAGGTTGGCCAGCCGTTCATGCACTGCTCGCGGAAGTGGACCCAAAATCGGCTGAGCGGATTCATCCTAATCACTCGCAACGCTTGTCGCGCGCGTTAGAGGTTTATCGTATTAGCGGTGTGACCATGAGTGACTGGCAGGCTCGGCAGGTGGAAGAGGTTTTGCCATACCGTGTTCGTCAGTTTGCAATTGCACCGCCAGAGCGTGGGGTTTTACATCAGCGCATTGAGCAACGGTTGCGGCAGATGTTTGCCCAAGATTTTGTTGGCGAGGTGGCTGGTCTGATGGCGCGGGGTGATTTGCATGCTAATTTGCCGGCAATTCGCGCTGTGGGCTATCGTCAGGTTTGGGAGCATTTACGTGGTGACTACTCCTTAGATGAGGCGTTTGAGCGGGCGTTGATTGCTACCCGGCAATTGGCTAAGCGCCAATTAACTTGGTTGCGTGGCTGGCCGGAATTGCAATGGCTGGAAACCGGTGGCGACATTGATTCGCAACTAAATTTCGTGTTAGAGCATTCTGGCGCTGCCGAACTGCTATAACTTAGGTATACTGCAGCCTACCCAGTCTGTTTGCGAACTTGTTGTTGGGTTTGCGATCTTATTACTGCTTATTGATACGTTTTATCAACGCCCGATTTGGGCATATAGGAGGTTACACCATGTCAAAAGGGCATACCTTACAAGACCCTTACCTGAATATTCTTCGCAAGGAGCGTATTCCGGTTTCTATCTATTTGGTTAATGGCATTAAGTTGCAGGGCCAAATTGAGTCCTTTGACCAATTTGTTGTTTTGCTAAAAAATACGGTTAGTCAAATGGTCTATAAACATGCCATTTCTACCGTGGTTCCGTCGCGTGTTGTTCGTTTGCCTATGGCGCATCCGCCAGAAGACGACGAAGAACAAGAAGACGCATAATAACGGCGATTTTGTTGATTTGAGGTTCGTCCTTGCTATTTGAAAGACCTAATTCTGGTGAACGCGCAATACTGGTGCACCTGGATTTTCACAGTGAAGACGAGCGCGAAGACTCTAATGAATTTGTGCAGCTGGTTACCTCCGCAGGTGGTGACCCAGTTGCATTTATTACCGGGTCTCGTAAACGTCCAGATGCCCGTTTATTTGTGGGTACTGGCAAGCTCGAAGAAATTCGTGAAGCACTGATCACCAATGAAGGTGAATTGGTGCTCTTCAACCATTCCTTATCACCAAGCCAAGAGCGTAATATCGAACGCGAATTACAGTGTCGTGTGCTCGATCGCACTGGCTTAATTCTCGATATCTTTGCGCAGCGCGCCCATACCCACGAAGGTAAATTGCAGGTTGAGCTCGCTCAGCTTCAGCATATGTCCACGCGTTTGGTCCGAGGTTGGACGCATTTGGAGCGGCAAAAGGGTGGTATTGGTTTGCGTGGTCCAGGTGAAAGTCAGTTGGAGACCGACCGGCGTTTACTCAGGGCGCGTATCACCGCAATTCAGTCGCGTTTGCAAAAAGTGCGGCGGCAGCGCGAGCAAGCGCGGCGTGCGCGGCGGCGAGCCGAAATTCCGGCGTTATCGCTAGTGGGTTATACCAATGCCGGTAAGTCGACGCTGTTTAATGTGCTGACAACGTCTACCGTCTATGCGGCTGATCAATTGTTTGCGACCCTGGATCCAACGGTGCGCCGTATTACGGTAGATGATGTCGGCCCGGTAATATTGGCCGATACCGTAGGTTTTATTCGTCATCTGCCGCACAAGCTGGTTGAAGCGTTTCGGGCGACATTAGAAGAAGCCGTTATTGCTGATTTGCTGATTCATGTTGTTGACTGCGCGGACCCAGAGCGCCATGACAATATGAAGCAGGTGATGAATGTCCTTACCGAGATTAATGCCGCCGATATTCCCATTCTTGAGGTTTACAATAAATTAGACCTGATTGCTGGTGAGCCGCGTATAGAGCGTGATGACCTTGGTAAACCGGTGCGGGTGTGGCTGTCGGCGAGGGATGATCAAGGGCTTGGCCTGTTTTATCAGGCGTTAAGCGAATTGCTCGGTAATGAAATTTGCGAAACCAGTATTACATTAACGGCCGGGCAGGGGCGTTTGCGCGCTCGTTTGTATAGTCTGGAAGCGGTGTTAATCGAAGACCTGAACGACGACGGTTCGCAGCGCCTAAAAATACGGTTGCCCGAGGCAGATTGGCAGCGGTTACTCGCAGCTGAAGCAATCACAGAAGCTTCGTTAGACTCGAGTCGTCCGGTTAGCATGCGGGAAGAATTCTGCTAGACTGCCCGCCGGACAGAATCGTGATGTCGTGGGGAGTTCCGCCGCAGTTAAAAGGGCTGCGGCGTTTAAAATAGCGAAACATAACGACAATTGATAGGAGAGGGCTATGGCCTGGAATGAACCGGGTGGCGGTAAAGATAATGATCCTTGGGGTGGCAATAACCAAGGACCGCCAGATTTAGATGAGGCTCTTAAAAAGTTGCAGGAGCGCTTGAACAGTCTTTTTGGCGGAAAAAAATCCGGCGGCGATAGCGGAAATGATTTTCATCTCAGTGCTGGCGCATTAGGCATTGTTGCCGTGCTTGCTGTAGTCGTTTGGGGTTTGTTTGGTTTTTATCAGGTTGATCAGCAAGAGCGCGCAGTGGTGCTGCGTCTTGGTGTTTACCATGAAACAGTGATGCCCGGTTTGCGCTGGAATCCCCCATTGGTTGACGAAGTAAATAAGATCAATGTGACTAAAGTGCGCGGTATAGCCAGCAGGGGGCAGATGCTGACAGAAGACGAGAATATCGTTGATGTTGCATTGTCTGTCCAATATACCGTTTCTAGTCCTGCTGACTTTCTGCTTAAAGTGAAAAGCCCTGAATTGAGCTTGGAACATGCATTAGAGAGTTCGCTACGCCATGTGGTTGGCAGCTCGAAAATGGACCAGGTCATTACCGAGGGTCGAGAGCAAATTGCTATTGATACTCAGCAGCGGCTTCAGGGTTACCTCGATACTTATCAAAGCGGTATTTTGGTTGCCAAAGTTAATATTGAGGATGCGCAGGCGCCCTCTCAGGTGCAGGATGCATTTGACGATGTTACTCGCGCGAAGGAAGATCGTGAGCGCTTGAAAAATGAAGCGGAAGCTTATGCTAACGGTATTATTCCTGAGGCTCGCGGTGCCGCTCAACGTCAACTTGAAGAGGCGCAAGCCTATAAAGAGCAGGTTGTTGCTAGGGCGCAAGGTGAAGCTCAGCGTTTTGTGAATCTCTATGATGAATATCGTAAAGCGCCTAGAGTAACTCGTGAGCGTTTGTACATCGATGCACTTGAGGCTATGTACAGCGATGCGACTAAAGTGATGGTCGATGTTGATGGAGGCAATAATATGATGTATTTGCCACTGGATAAATTAATGGACAAGTCTGCGGTGACCCGCCAAGCCGTGGGTACTGAGCCAGATATGCGCCAATTAACAGATAAGGTTATCGAGCAATTACGCCGAGATAGTCAAAGCTCGCGCAGGGAGGGTCGTTAACATGGGCGGACGTAATTTTACAATTGTTGTAGTGCTGCTTGGGTTTGTCGTGTTGGCCCTCAATTCGCTGTATATCGTGCGTGAAACTGAGCGTGCTGTATTGCTCAAGTTTGGTGAAGTGGTTGACCCGGATATTAGTGTGGGTCTGCACATTAAAACGCCGTTTGTGCATATGGTGCGTAAATTTGAACGTCGTGTTCTAACCTTGGATGCGCCAACTCAGCGGTTTTTAACGATAGAGAAAAAGCCGTTGGATGTGGATTTCTACGCTAAATGGAAAGTCATCGATACCCAGAAGTATTACACCGCCACCAATGGTGAGGAAGGTCGTGCCGAAGGTTTGTTGGCTCAGCGCATTAATACTGGCTTGCGGAATAAATTTGGTGAGCGCACTTTTCATGAAGTGGTGTCAGGTGAGCGAGATCTGTTGATGACGGATTTAACGCGTGACCTCAATCAGATTACGACCTCTGAATTTGGTATTCAGTTGGTCGACGTTCGCGTTAAGCGTATTGACCTGCCGTCGCAGGTGAGTCAGTCGGTATTTGATCGGATGAAATCTGAGCGTGAGCGTGAAGCCCGCGAGCACCGCTCGACTGGTCGCGAATTGGCGGAGAAAATCCGCGCTACCGCTGATCGCCAGCGCACGGTTATTGGTGCGAATGCCTACAGGGATTCGGAGATATTGCGCGGTGAAGGTGATGCCGAAGCTTCTGGTACCTACGCAAGCGCTTATAATCGTGATCCTGAGTTCTATGCCTTTTTACGCAGTCTCAGTGCTTACCAGTCCTCCTTTAGTAATAAAGGTGATTTGCTGGTGGTTGATAGCAAGAGCGAGTTTTTCCGCTACCTAAAGCAGGGCAGCGACAAGTAAACGGTCTTGTTTCGCTCCTCGCTTAGGTGGGGAGTGTGGTATGATCCACGCATCCGGGCTGAACCGAGGTCTAAACCCCTACGGGCAGCGCGGATTTTTTATGTTTGTAGCAGGCAAAGCGCATGTGGCAGGAACTGTCAGTGGCACTCAGTATGGTACTTATTATTGAAGGTGTGCTGCCATTCCTCAGTCCTGAGCGCTGGCGTTTATTAGCATACCGGATGGCGGATATGGACAGTCGATCTGTGCGTATTGCCGGTTTAGTGAGTATGGTGGCGGGGCTTATTTTATTAAGCTTGTTGCGCTAGCGTCTGATGGCTGAGAAAGAGAGCAAAAAACACGTATGACTTCGGTAGATCGTTGGTTACTCCCAGATGGTGTTGAGGAACTTTTGCCTGCGCAAGCTGCTCAGGTTGAGGCTTTGCGTCGTCAGCTTTTGGATTTGTATAAGCGCTGGGGCTACGAATTAATTATTCCACCTATGTTGGAGTACACTGAGTCCCTGTTGGTGGGCTTGGGTAGTGACATAGATTTGCTGACCTTCCGGGTTACCGATCAGCTAACGGGTCGGATGATGGGTTTGCGGGCAGACATAACACCGCAGGCGGCTCGAATAGATGCGCATAGTTTGGGCCGTGAAGGCCCGGTGCGCTTGTGCTATGCCGGAAGTGTTTTACACAGCAAGCCAAAGCAGCCCCTGGCTTCGCGTTCGCCGATTCAGCTTGGCGCAGAATTGTATGGTGATAATAGTCCGGCAAGTGATTTAGAAATCATTTGCTTAATGCTAGAAACGCTGCGAGTTGCCGGCTTAGATGGCATTACCTTGGATACCGGTCATGTTGGTATCTATCGTGCGGTTGTGAAGGCGGCGGGCTTAAGTGCCGAGCAAGAGGCGAGTTATTTCGATATCTTGCAGCGCAAAGCAAAAACTGAATTGAAATTATTTGTTGCGGCATTGCCTGTTTCGGTAAATGTTGCCAAGCAATTGTTAGAATTGAATGAATTGCACGGTGGTGAAGATGTGCTGGCGCGGGGGCGTGAATTATTCGCCGATATCCCTGATGCCATTGCGGCCATCTCGAGCCTAGAAGTATTGACGCAAGCCTTGGCGCTGCGCATTGACGATATTAAGTTTTACTTTGATTTAGCTGAATTGCGCGGGCTTCACTACCACACTGGTGTGGTGTTCTCGGCGTTGGTTCGTGAGCACGGTCATGCATTGGCTTTGGGTGGTCGTTACGACGATATCGGCGTGTTATTTGGTCGCGCTCGTCCGGCTACGGGATTCAGTGTTGACCTTAAAGCCTTGTTGGAATTATTGTCGCCGGTTGCAGAGCCGTCGGCAGTGTTTGCACCCTATGATCAGGATCCAGAGCAATGGCTGTTTGTGCAGTCGTTGCGCGATGCTGGTGAGCGGGTGATTTGCGGTCTGCCGGGTCAAAATGTCGATGCGACATGTGACCGATTGGTTGGGAAGCAAGATGGACAATGGTGCCTTACACCATTATGAGTTTAGGCCGACGTATTGTGGGTCAGTTGACTAACCTTTATCCAGAGAAGCGGATATGAGCAAGAATGTAGTGGTGCTAGGCACCCAGTGGGGCGACGAGGGCAAGGGTAAAATCGTCGATTTGCTTACCGACCAGGCGGCAGCTGTCGCGCGGTTTCAAGGCGGCCATAATGCTGGTCATACCTTGGTTATCGGTGGTGAAAAGACCGTATTACACCTAATTCCGTCAGGTATCCTGCGCGAAGGTGTTACCTGCCTTATTGGCAATGGTGTGGTATTGGCGCCAGATGCTCTATTAAAAGAGATGGCTGAGCTTGAAGATAAAGGTGTGCCGGTGCGTGAGCGTCTGCGCCTTAGTCCCGCTTGCCCGTTAATCCTGCCTTACCATGTTGCTCTTGATGTGGCGCGTGAGGCGGCGCGTGGTGAAGCGAAAATCGGCACGACCGGGCGTGGCATTGGTCCAGCCTATGAGGATAAAGTTGCCCGTCGCGGACTGCGCCTTGGTGACCTATATAATGCCGAGCGCTTTGCTGTGAAGCTAAAAGAAGTGATGGAATATCATAACTTTATGCTGACGGAATACTACAAAGTACCGGCGGTTGATTACCAGAAGACTCTTGATGATGCGCTGCGCATGGCCGAAGAAATGCGGTCAATGGTGACTGATGTAACGAGTGCTTTACATAAGTACCGGGCAGAGGGTGCCAATATATTGTTTGAGGGTGCGCAAGGCTCGCTGTTAGATATTGATCACGGTACCTATCCCTATGTAACCTCGTCGAATACTACTGCTGGTGGTACGGCGACGGGGAGTGGCTTTGGTCCGCTTTATTTGGATTACGTTCTGGGTATTACCAAGGCGTATACCACGCGTGTTGGTAGTGGTCCTTTCCCAACCGAGCTATTTGACGATACCGGTGCTTATTTGGCGAAGAAGGGTCACGAGTTTGGTGCGACTACTGGTCGGCCGCGTCGCTGTGGCTGGTTTGATGGTGTGGCCTTGCGCCAGGCCGTGCGCATTAATAGTGTGACGGGTCTGTGTTTGACCAAACTGGATGTGCTGGATGGGCTAGAAACCATTCGTATGTGTGTAGATTATAAAAATCCGGCGGGCGAATCGATTGCGGCACCGTTTGATTGTGAAGACTATGACACTATCACGCCCATTTACGAAGATATCGCAGGTTGGCCTGAGTCTACGGTCGGCGCTAAGTCGCTCGAAGAGCTGCCGGAGGCGGCGCGAGCCTATATTCGTCGTATCGAAGAGATCGTCGGTGTGCCAATAGATATTATATCTACCGGCCCTGATCGTGTTGAGACTATTGTGTTGCGTCACCCCTTTGGCTAAATTTATTTAGTCAAAAGAAAAAGCCACCAATTCGGTGGCTTTTTTTATGCCTATAGCAAGTGTATTTATCTATACGCCGGATTGCTGAAAGGGCGCTATAGCTTTGTTGTTAGGCGTGTTTGTGCTTTTCGTCTAATGAATGACCAGTGGCAAAGGTGCAGCTTGAGTGATAAATAGGCAGATTGTTTAGAATGTAAGCGTTTTCTAAGTATTTTCAATTATTTAGCAAAGTATGTTGACTCCTAATGTGGCGTGTCTATAATGCGCCTCCTCAACTGCTGAGGCGGACTTCACCGAGGTGCGGGACGCGATTTGTTTAAGCGGTTGGGGTGGTAAGAAAGTTTAAAAAACTACTTGCTACCGAGGCTGAGATCTATATAATACGCCTCCTCGCTTAAGGACAAGAACTTAAGCGGACATCAAAGCCCCGGCGGTTTTGAGCTATTTAACAAGACGAGATTA
>NZ_BAABDM010000006.1:0-141588 GCF_039539625.1 Zhongshania borealis
GCCGGTGGAGCGCCTATAGAAGTGCTTCGGCAGTACATCGAGCAACAAGAAACCCCACCAGGCTAGCGCCTGGACGCCTTATATCCCCGCCCTAATAGGGGCGAGGGTTTACGGCGCAACTGCTAAAATTAGCAGTCAAGGCCTAATCCTCCTCGTTCGCCTCGCGGATTCGTTCACGGCGCTCAGCCTCTTCCTCCATCACGGCTTTAATTTCCATTAATACCGAATCAACGTCAGCAGCTTCTCCGCTATCTTCAAACAAGCCGGTCAACTCAGTCTCGTCATGGAGTTCGCCCTCTTCGTACAGTGCCCATATCTCATCGGCATAGCGGGTATGCAACAACTCTGGCGCATACTGACCGTAGTATTCGGTCATATTATTGACGTCTCTGGCCAACATACTGTGAGCGTTATTATTCCCCGCAGCATCTACCGCCTGAGGCAGGTCAATAATCACCGGGCCATATTCATCGACGAGTACATTAAACTCAGACAAGTCACCGTGAACTAGACCAGCACAGAGCATCAATTTCACGTAATGCATTACTACTGCGTGGTCTTCAATCGCTTGCTCCGCCGACATAGACACATCGTTCAAGCGCGGGGCAACACCCCCCTCTTCGTCAGTGACCAGTTCCATCAGCAATACGCCATCAAAACAACCGTAGGGTTGCGGCACTCGCACCCCAGCTTTGGCTAAGCGGTAAAGCGCATCAACTTCAGCATTATGCCAAGCGTCTTCTTGCTGTTTACGGCCAAATTTAGAGCCTTTTTCCATCGCTCTAGCACGACGGCTATTGCGAACTTTGCGCCCTTCTTGATAAAGCACTGCCTGCTTAAAGCTACGTTGCGCCGCTTCTTTATACACTTTGGCACAGCGAATCTCTTCGCCACAGCGCACGACATAAACAGAAGCTTCTTTGCCACTCATTAAAGGTCGCAGCACTTCGTCTACTATGCCGTCGTCAATCAGTGGCTGAATACGTTTGGGTGTTTTCATTGCGCCCTTTATGGGGTCTCGGTCAAGACCATTGAAGAAAAGCTGCGAGCCAGCACCGATCTAACATGGTAAATGCCCGCATCAAATTAGGCGACAAGGGCTGCACTCGCCGGTAAAGCTTAATTGGTTTTCTTAACGAAGGCACTGATAATGACAATGCGCGTTCCATTTACCCTGCCTTCGATGTGTTCGGGGTTGTTCGTTAATGAGATATTGCGTACAGGCGTACCGCGTTTGGCCGTAAAGTTGGCGCCTTTAACGTCAAGGTCTTTAATCAGTACCACGGAATCTCCCGCCGCCAACTTCACCCCGTTGCTATCGAAACAGGCTTCATCCGCATCGTCACTCGGCGCAGCTTCAGTCGCCACCGCCCATTCTTTGGTCTCATCGTCGAGATAAACCATCTCCAGCAAATCCTGCGCCCATGGTTGGTCGCTCAAACGCTTTAACAGACGATATGACAACACCTGTACTGCGGGCGTCGGGCTCCAGACGCTGTCATTCAAACTGTGCCAACGATTTACATCTAGCTCACTACCTTCGGCTAGCTGGTCGCGACAAGCCTGGCAGCTCATTACGCAACGATCGGCATCATCATCGCTATAGGGTGCAACGGGGAACACGGCCAGGTGTTCTGCGGAGGAACACAGCTCACATTTAGAATCACTGCGCTGCATTAGGGCCTGTTCGGTATTCATAAATACGCTTCCACGCTAAAAGCGAGGTATTTTACGGCGAATTGCGGTGAGAAACGACCTTAAATTTCCCAGAGCTAATTTGACGTAACTGTTTTGAGCTTATCGCCAAGCGTTGGGGTAGCAGCGCTTGGCGATAAACTGCGACTAGGCCGTTTTATTTTCCCAGTCGTTACTTGGCTTTGCATCTGAGGTAAGGGCTGACGACTCATCTACCGATCGCAACTGCGGGGTGTCGTGCTTTTTCACTTGGCTGGCACCAATAAACTGGCCGCCAGATTCAATGACTAGCTCCCGCACCTTAATTTCGCCACTTACCTGACCCGAGGCTACAATTTCTAATCGATCGGCATCAACTTTACCGTCGAGAATACCGCTAACCAATACCCGCTTGGCACTTACATCTCCGGTATAACGCCCACTGCTGCCAATCGTCACGTCGCCCTCAGAGGTAAGCTTGCCCTCCATGACGCCATCCAAATGGAAATTATCGCTTAGCTTGACGTCGCCGTTAAGGGTGGTGCCAGCTGCGACCACCGTCGTTCGGGCGCTATTGTCTGCTTTCTTAGTGTTTTTGCTAGTGAATCCCATTTGATTTTCCCCTCGCGAGTAAATAGTACGTCGTAATTTTCCCAAGACCACTCCATAAAAGGGCCAGGTGCTAATCGCCGATGTAAATGCCGCACCTCGTAGTGCAGGTGGGGCGCGCTAGACATCCCGGTATTACCGCTATAACCCAATAACTCTCCCTGCCTGACATAATCACCAATACTCACCTCAGTTTTATTGAGATGACCATACAGCGTGGTAAAACCAAAATTATGATTCAATTTAACCATGCGGCCGAAGCCACTATCGTTCATGCCCGCCCATTCAACCACACCGTCTGCAGTGGCATGAACCGGCGTACCGATACTGGCGCGCAAGTCCGCACCGCCATGTAAGGCCATGCGACCAAGTACTGGGTGATTGCGCATACCGAAGCGGCTCGTGACATAGGCTTCAGCAAGGGGATAACCGCTGGGAATAGTACTTAACATATAGCGCTTTTCCGCGGCCGTTTGACTGGCGGTGTCCAAACGCTGATAGAGCGCTGCATCCGGCTCCGGGCTAAGGCCAATCATGCTTTCAATAGTACCAAGCTCGTCACTCATGGCAGAGAAAGCCGCGACTTTTTCATCAACCGTCGCCTGTAAAATTGCCTGCTGACGCAGCAAACTTTCGTTTTTTTCCTTAACAAGCGCTTGATACGCCTGCATCTCGGTAACTTCGCTATTCAAGCTATCAAGCTGGAAAGACAAAAAGTAAATCGCCAGAAACCCGCCAAAAAAGCAGGTCGCCAAAAATATTGCGATGCCGGCCATGAATCTGCGCATAAGCTGCGTTACTGTATAGTGTTTGGCACCGCTATACGTTGTGATGGTGATTCCGTAGTGCTCGCGCATTCAATTTCTCGTGGTTTTAATATGCCAAAATCACTGCTTTGGGTGCACCTAAAACAATCCCAAAGCGTTGTGGCGAACGATAATGTTTGCGGGCACAAACCATGCCCAAGTCAATACAGCTGCAGGGATTATGTTATTACTTCGCATTAGATGCAAATTGTGTGGTAATTCAAGCTATTAGGCGGACTAACAAAACTCGTTCTAAAGAACACCGCCGGCGCTATAATCGGCCAATTGTTTTAACTCAACTGCCAAGGATATTCTGCTTTGAGCGTGCAAATCCCCCTCGTTAGCAATCCTCTCTACAGTTACCAATTCGACCCACGCCATCGCTTCCCAATGGAGAAATTTTCATTACTATTTAATTACTTACGCGAAAGTGGAATTGCCGCCGAGCACAATATTTTCCGACCTGGCAGGGTCCGCAGCGAGGTTCTAGCACTCGCCCATTGCCCTCGTTATATCGATGATTTCTGCAACAACCAACTTAGCTCCAGCGCGATTCGACGCATGGGGCTACCTTGGAGCCAAGGCTTACTCCAGCGCAGTATAATTTCGCCAAACGGCACGCTACTTACCGCCCAACTAGCACTAAAATACGGTATAGCCTGCCACTTGGCGGGTGGAACGCACCACGCCCACTATGATTTCGCCTCAGGGTTTTGCATTTTTAATGACCTTGCGGTGACAGCGCGCGCTCTATTGGCGCAGAAAAAAGTCCAGCGTATTCTTATTTTCGACTGTGACGTGCATCAAGGTGATGGTACCGCGCGCATTTTACAGAACGACCCGGCGGCATTCACCTGCTCAGTACACTGTGAAAAGAACTTCCCCGCACGCAAAGCGCACAGCGATCTCGACATCAATATTGCGGTCGCATGTAGCGATAAGGAATATTTGGCTGCGGTAGAAGGCGGTTTAACGAAAGCCCTGCAGCTATCGCGCCCGGAAATTGTTTTATACGATGCCGGAGTTGACGTTTATGAGCATGACCCTTTGGGTTTGCTCAATATCAGTATGGCGGGAATTCGCGAACGAGATCGGCTCGTATTACAACGCTGCGCAGAACAGGGTATTCCTGTTGCCACGGTGATCGGCGGCGGCTACGACCGTGACCAAAAAGCGTTGGCTGAGCGGCATGCCATTGTTATTGAAGAAGCAGCAAAGTTATTCGCCGCCCTAAACTAAAAAGCGGCCCTAAGGCCGCTTGAAATCTAACAGACTACTTAGACGTTTATGGCTGAAGACCACCAAGCAAACCACCCAACAAACCTTCCAATAAAGCCAAAGGATCGGCATTAGGGTCTAAGGTTAAGGCTGCCTGCAATTGGCTGACCAATCCACAAACCGCATCAAGTGGAGTCGCAGCTAAAGGACAAGCACCGCCGCCTTCCAAGGCAGACGCAATAGGTCCAAGCAGAATATCGAGCGGAGTTCCTGTTAAGCCATCGCCACCGCCTGCTGACAAGGCGTCTTGAATAGGCGCCAATTGATCCAAGATCGCATCAAGTGGGGTTCCAGTTGTTCCGCCAGTTTGACCACCATCACCGCCACCAGCCAAAGCACCGGTGATAGCTTCTTGGATGCCGGCAAGCGGTGTATCGCTCAGCGGTCCAAAGAGGTCGCCAGCGCCGTCACCGAACAGAGCAGCGAAATCCGTCGCAGCCAAACCGCTCAGATCACCGCCCAGCAAACCGGTTAAGGTTGCAACGGCCGCTTCTATCTCACTACTGATAATTGGCCCCTGACCCGCCTGCTCTTCAATAAAACCGATGGGCACAACCTGGATCAACAGATTGTTTAAGGTGTTCTCAAGCGTGGTAGCAACAGCAGCACCAACTTGCTCTGCATCGGTAGACTCTAAGGCAGTAACTGTAGCAGTGAGATCAATGAAAGCTTGATCAAGCGTTACAAGTAAACCACCCAAAATTGGCGCAGTTGCCGCTTCACCTGATGGGTCTGCAGCAATCACCGCCGCCAAGCCTTCACTAAAGGCAGCACTTAGTTGCTCCATCAACGCTGCTGCGCTAGGTGCTTCACCACCACTGTCACCACCGCCATTGGCTGCAGCAAACACTGGGGCAAGTGCATCACCTAAAGGCGCTAAGGGAGTACCTTCTAAAGGATTACTGCCACTTTCGCCAGCGCTACCACCAGTACAACTTTCACCGGTTAATGATGCCAGTGCCGCTGGCAAATCGGTGGCCAACTCGGTCACACTCTCTTGCAGGGCTGGCCCGAATGTGGCGGGATCAGCCAAGCTTTCTGGACTTACTTGAGACAGGATCGCATCTAAAATATCGAGGACATCAGTAACGACAAAACCACCAACACAATTCACTGCACCTTCTAAAGGTGTACCCGCAGCGGCACTTGCTAGCGGTGCAATTACCTGCTCAGATAAAGGTTGCTGCACTGCATCCAAGGGTCCTTCCACCTCTGAATAACCTGAAGTCACTGGCTGCTCATCAGCAGACGACCCCTGGCTAGGGCTTCCACCACCGCTACTACCGCCGCAACCTGCGAGCGCTAAACTAACGCCGAAAGTCATTGCAAGTAGGGTTTTGCCCGAGAGAAAATCTTTCATACTAAATACTCCATTAATTAGCTTGAGTAACATGGTGAGTTATTAAAAACACGTTCAATCACCTTGCCCCTTCAGCAGAATCATCTGTTTTTATTTCGGCATCTGAGCGTGTTGAGTGTAGTAAAACAAAAGCACGCCTGGAATTAAGTAAGGGAAAACCGAGGAATTATCTACGCGGCGCGCGAACCACATCACAAAATAGCCACAATTCGATTTAAGAGCTAGCCTAGTGCACTGGCACTAAAACCGCCCCCTTATTAAAACTGAGGGATAATACACCTTTTACCCATATAGAATCCCGCTATGTCACAAAAATTTGAATTTGAGAAGCCACTGCCATTCACATTGGACTTCGACGTCGACAATAGCCATATCGACGGAATTGGTCACGTCAATAATGCTATTTATGTCGACTGGTGCCAGAAATCCGGCTGGGCTCACTCGTTAGCACTGGGGCTAGACCTATCCCACTACCAAGAATTAGATGCCGCCATGGTAATTCGGCGGGCCAATTACGATTACATTCAGTCGGCCTACATTGGCGACGCATGTGTTATGGCTACGTGGCTAACCAACAGCGATGGCAAACTTATCATGGAGCGTGAATTCCAATTGGTGCGCAAAGTCGATGGCAAAACGCTACTGCGCGCGCACTGGCAACTAGTGTGCATTCGCATGAGTAATGGCAAACCACGTCGCATGCCGCCGGAATTCATTAAGCGCTATGGCGATGCCGTTATCGCTGCGCGACCACAATCAAAACCAAGCGGCGATGCAACATAAACCAAGCATTAGCGTAATGCTCCCTGCGCAATAATGGCCAAGACCAATGCAGCCAAGGCCATTCGGTGTAGAATACCAAACAACAGCCACTCCACTTCCCATTAAAAGAGAGCAGCCACCGGTGACTAGTCAATACGCAGAACACCCCGCGATGTTTCGCAACAATCCACTCGGGTTCATCCTCGCCGTTATTTTGGTACCCGCCGCCATCGGCATTTTAATTCTGATGTTTTGGTACTTAAAATGTAAATCTACCAAACTCGAAATTAACGGCAATGAAGTCATATTGGAAAAAGGCCTGTTAAGTAAGGAGCGCACCGAGCTTTCGGTCAGTGGTATTCGCACAGTCAAAATCAACCAGTCCTTTTTCAACCGCCTATTTAAAGTGGGAACAGTGTCTATTTTCACCGCCGGCGACAACCCTGAGATTCAGGCCGCGGGCATGCCTCGACCAGAAGTATTTCGCGAGTTGGTCAAGGCCGCACAAGCCTAAGGACACAAAGCATGACCAACAAAATTCCGGGCGACGATCGCCAAGCCGTCAAAATTGCCGTGTTATCGGTGGTGATACTGGCCCTGTTTGGCGTTGCCCTGATGCTATTTCTGCCGCTGGTCGCCAACTTTATTGACCAGCACTTTAGCGCGGGAATGGGCTTAAAAGATGCCGCTGTAGTGGCATTTTTCACTACCGTCGTTACCCTCGTGATTTTCGCGGTAGCAGCCGGCGACGGGCTCCTGGGCGAACTGCAGTTTATGCTCAGCGGCTTCTTTGGTTTTTTCTTAGTGCTGTGGCTGCTCATTGCGTGGATTTTTTAATGGCAATTTTTAATGGAAATCAGCATGTTTGATCTCGGTGATCTTACGCTGACATTTGCTTTTATTGGGTTGCTCTCCTATTTTTGGCGCGCCCAAGGTACTCGCGAAATCGCTTTGCGCGCCACACGCAAACACCTTAGCCAGCAGCAACTAAAATTACTGGACGGCCACGTCGCACTGCGTGCAGTTTGGTTTAAGCGCAACGGCCATGGTCAAGTAAAGCTATGGCGGCGCTACAACTTTGAATTCACCGCCACCGGCCATGAGCGCTACAAAGGCCAAGTCGTCACGCTCGGCAACCGCATTGAAGGCTTTGAGCTGGAACCCCACCGTTTTCCCGACGACGTAATTCACTAGGCTGCAACCCCGCCTCATATAAGAAGCTCTCTATGCGCCACGGCACCAGTTTTAACACCAATCAAGATGTGAATTGGAAAACACTTAAGGAATTAATTCCCTACCTATTGGCTTTTCGCCTGCGCATCGGTCTTGCCCTGCTCTGCCTCATCGCCGCTAAAGTCGCCAGCGTCGGCTTGCCCTTTATATTGAAGAACATTGTTGATCAACTCGACAGCAACGATCAGCCCGCAATCGTCGTACTGCCATTAGCACTGCTTTTAGCCTACGGCGTTCTGCGCTTTGCCAATGTTTTGTTTGGTGAATTACGCGACACGGTATTTGGTCGGGTAACCGAAAACGCCATGCGCAATATTGGGCTCGCGGTATTTAAACACTTGCACTCGCTGGATTTAGATTTTCACCTAAACCGTCGTACTGGTGGCTTATCTAGAGACATTGAACGCGGCACCAATGGCATCAATTTTCTGCTGCGCTTTATGGTCTTCAATATTGTGCCAACCTTTATTGAAATCGCGCTGGTGGTAATCTTACTCGGCTGGCGGTATAGCATTTGGTTTGCGCTTATCGTACTCATCGCGGTAATTTGCTATGTGGCGTTTTCTATCTATGCCACTGAGCGGCGCACCATGTATATTCGCCGCGCCAACGAGGCAGAATCACGCAGCAGCAGTCGCGCAGTCGACAGCCTACTCAATTTTGAGACCGTAAAATATTTCGGCAATGAGCATTACGAAGCCCAGCGCTACGACGATGAACTCGCCAGCTGGGAAATCGCTCGCCGCCAGAATCGCCTCAGCCTGTTCGCACTTAACGGTGGCCAAGCGCTAATTATTGCCACCGCGATGACGGCAGCCATGATCCTCGCCGCAAACCAAGTACTCGCCGACAAAATGACCTTGGGTGATTTTGTACTGATCAATGCATTTATGATGCAGATTTTTATGCCACTCAATTTCTTGGGTTTTGTCTACCGCGAAATGAAAGGTTCAATGGCCAATATCGAAGCCATGTTTGCGCTACTCCGCCAACGTCCCAGCATCAACGACCTTACCGCCGCGCCAGCCCTGCAACTACACGAAGGCTGTATCGAAATCGAAAACCTTAGTTTCCAGTATCACAGCGACAGACCAATTCTCCAAAATATCAGTTTCAACGTCGCCGCCAAACAAAAGGTGGCGATTGTTGGCAGCAGCGGCGCCGGTAAATCCACCTTGCTCAAATTATTGTTTCGCTTTTACGATGCCAGCAGCGGTCGCATTCTCATTGACGGCCAGGATATTAAATACGTAAGCCAAGCCTCACTGCGTGGCGCGCTCGGCATCGTGCCCCAGGACACAGTGTTATTTAATATGTCTATACTCGAAAATATCCGCTATGGCCGTATCGACGCCAGTGACGATGATATTTATGAGGCGATACGTATGGCCCACCTCAGCGACTTTATCGCCCGCCTTCCCAAAGGCGTCGACACCCTGGTGGGCGAGCGCGGCCTAAAACTGTCTGGCGGAGAAAAGCAGCGCGTAGCCATAGCCCGAGCGCTACTAAAAAAATCGCCTATTATGATCTTTGACGAAGCGACGTCGTCCTTAGATAGCGCCTCCGAACGACTGATCTTAGAAGCAATCCGTGATATTGCCCGCGAGCACACCATGCTAGTTATCGCACACCGTCTGTCGACTATCGTCGACGCCGACCATATTTTGGTCTTGGATCAAGGCCAAATTATTGAACAAGGCAATCATGAGTCGCTCCTCGCACTGCAGGGGCAATACGCCCACCTCTGGCAGATGCAACAACGCGAGCGAAGTGCGGTGCAAACACCAGCAGAATGATTGCCTGAACCGCAAGACTCTTATAGTCTGACGACCTCCAACACAAAAAGAGAATAATATGCAGCAGCTCTCCGGTCAGGACGCAATGTTCATTCACACCGAAGGAACCGGTATGCCTCAGCATATCGCCGCACTCAGTATTTACGATCAGTCAACCGCACCCGAGGGCTTGGTCCGCTTCAAACAGATTTTGCAATTAATCGAAAGCCGCGCGCATCTCTCACCGATATTTAAGCGCCGCCTGCGTCGTGTTCCACTTGGGCTTGATCAACCCTATTGGGAAGACGTCGAAAATCTCGATGTCGAAAACCACATCCATCACATTGCCCTCCCCCAGCCAGGCGATTGGCGCCAGCTTTGCATTCTCGCGGCACGACTTCACGCCCGCCCGATGGATTTAAGCAAGCCATTGTGGGAGATGATTGTCATAGAAGGTTTAGACAGTGTGCGTGGTCTGCCCAAAAAATGTTTCGCGGTGATGATTAAAATTCACCACGCCGCCATGGATGGCGCCAGCGGCGCGCAATTTATTCCCTTGCTCCACGACCTTAGCCCAGACACTGTTCAGACTGGCGCTGCGCCACAGCGTGTTGTGCAGCAGTACAACAATTGGCACATGCTGAGCAGGGCGTTGGGAAACAACCTTAGAAAGCCAAAACAATTTATCGATCTAGCCGGCAGTTTAATTCCCGCTTGGCGACGTATTCGTCGCGGCAAAAAAGAACAAGATTTTGTTAGTTTAGACGACAAGCAAAAAACCGTGTTTCAGGGGAAAATATCCCCGCATCGCGTCTGCGATGCCGTGCCCTTTGCCTTTGAAGAAATCCGCGCCATTAAAAATTCGGTGCCCGGCGCCACAATCAATGACGTCATGCTCTGCATTGTATCTGGCGCCCTGCGCAAATACCTCACGGCCAAACAAGCACTACCAGACAAAACCTTAGTCAGCGGCTGCCCAATTGATGTGCGTAGCGATAAAGAGCGCAGTGGCGGCGGCAATATGGTGGGCTTTATGACCGTATCGCTGCACTCTAATATTGCTGAACCTAAAGCGCGGCTCACTGCCATCCACGACGCGGCCATGAGTAGCAAGGCCTATGCCGAGGCCCTCGGTCCGCGCGTCGCCGTCAATGTAACCGACGTACTCCCCGGTGGTGTGCTGTCACTGGCTTTGCGGGCGGCATCGTCCACTGGACTTACCGAAGCTGCGGTCATCTTTAATACGGTCGTCACCAACGTACCGGGCCCCAGCAAGCAACTGTATTTTTGCGGTGCCAAGATGGTCGACGGCATGAACTTTGGCCCCCTACTTCCCAATGTTGGACTGTTTCATATTGTTTACAGTTCGGTGGTCAATAAAATTGGCACTATCTCTATTTCATTTACCGCCTGCCGCAAAATGCTACCGGATCCTGAATTTTACTCTGAGTGCTTACAGGCATCATTTGATGAATTGAAGGCCGCTACCCTCGGCAACAAAGTCCTATCAGAGAGCGCCGACGCAGTACAAAAATAGCAATAGGAGTAGTACTAAGGCATGAATGACAGCCACGACCTGCGCCTGATTATCGAGTCACGAATTCCCGTGATTATTATTGAAACTTGGGAGGAGCGCCGCGCCCTGGCGCTGCTCACCAAACTCGGCATTCAACAAGGTTTACCCGTGTTTTCGTGGTCGGTGTCCGACGGTCTACGCCGCGCCGATTTTGGCCAAGCAGCCAATCAGCCCCTCACCGCCGAGCCTGAAACGGCACTGAAACATATTCGCAACAGCGCCACCGCAGGGCTCTACGCGCTCTGCGATTTCCATCCCTATCTAAACGACGAACCGCGCAATATTCGCCTGATTAAAGAAATTGCCATGCAGGCTGAAGATAGTGGCCAGAGCCTGATATTCATTAGCCACGCCTTTAGTATCCCAAGCGAGTTCAAGCGCCACAGCGCCCGCTTTAACTTATCGATGCCCGAAGATCACAAGCTTCGCGCCGCCATTTACAAAGAAGCCCAAAGCTTCAGCAGTAGCACCGGTCGCAAAGTAAAAACCGACCGCGATGCCCTCGATAAACTCATCAGCAATTTACGTGGCCTGCCTCTTGACGATGCGCGCAAGCTCGCTCGCGGCGCCATTTTTCAAGACGGGGCAATTACCCACTCCGACCTCAGCAGTGTCAACAAAGCCAAGTTTGAATTATTGGATATGGATGGCGTGCTGAGCTTTGAATACGACACCGAAAATTTTGCCAATGTCGGCGGCCTGAGTAAATTCAAAGATTGGCTAAGCAAACGCGAGCTCGCCTTTCAGCAGGGCGGTGCTGATTCGCCCAAAGGCATTATGTTAGTCGGCGTACAAGGCGGCGGTAAGAGTCTTGCGGCCAAAGCCGTGGCAGGTTTATGGGGTATGCCCTTACTGCGTATGGACATGGGCGCGCTCTACAATAAATTTTTTGGCGAATCTGAGCGCAATGTGCGCGAAGCACTAAAGCTAGCCGAAACCATGGCGCCCTGCGTGCTATGGATAGATGAAATTGAAAAAGGCATTGGTAGCGACGATCACGATGGCGGCACCTCGAAACGGATACTGGCTACGCTATTAACCTGGATGGCCGAACGCCAGCACGCGGTATTTGTAGTTGCCACCGCCAACGATATTCAACGCCTACCACCGGAGCTGATTCGCAAAGGCCGGCTCGACGAGGTGTTCTTTGTCGATTTGCCATCCGACGCCGTTCGCCAACAGATTTTTGCCATTCACCTTGAGAAACGCGCATACCCTTTAGCAAATTTTCGCTGCGCCGAACTCAGCGCTGCCAGCCCCGGCTTTACCGGTGCCGAAATCGAACAGGCTATCGTCGCCGCTCGTTACTCAGCCAAGGCGCGCAATGAAGATCTGTGCACCGCGCACATACTGGCCGAAATCGACGCCACCGTGCCACTCTCCGTTACAATGAGCGAACGGCTCGACGCGCTGCGCGCCTGGTGCCAAACCCGAGCAGTCGCCGCGGATTGATAAATATCAACTCGGCAACCGAGCAAAGTGGCATAATACGCCACTAATCAACACCCCTGTTTTGTCGCTTTACCTCAACTGGACCAACCATGCCGCTTCGCCCCTTAGAACATTTACTTTGTCCGCTGGATCAATACCCACTGCACCGCGACGGCAAAACCTGGCGCTGTAGCAAAAACCATTGCTACGATATTGCCAAGCAGGGCTACGTTAACTTACTGCCTGTTCAAAACAAAAAGTCGCTAGACCCCGGCGACAGTCAAATTATGATTGCGGCCCGCCGCCATTTTTTGGACAGCGGTGCCTACGATCCATTGGCCAGTGCACTAGCCAACACGGTTAACGAACTGGCCTCCGAGCACGATGAACTCGCCATTTTGGATGCCGGTTGCGGTGAGGGTTACTACCTCAATACTGTGTGCAACAGTTTACTCAACACCAACGCTGAGCTCGCACTCACGGCAACCGGCTTGGATATTTCAAAATGGGCCGTCCGCGCCACCCGCAGCCGCAACAGTGGCATCAATGGACTCGTGGCCAGCAACCGGCAAATACCACTGCCCGATAACAGCCAAGACATTTTACTTTGTACCTTTGGGTTTCCGGTCTTCAGCGAATTTCAACGGGTGCTAAAACCCGGCGGCCACATTGTTATGGTCGACCCCGGCGCCGAGCACTTAATTGAATTGCGCCAGCAAATCTACGAGGAAATTAGGCGCTCGCCACCGGCCAGCCTCGCCGCGGGAATAAACACCGAATGGCACATTAGCAGCGAATCATCGCTGAGTTTTAGTACCCCTGAGCTCAGCGCCGAGTTATTTGAGCAGCTACTGATAATGACACCCCACCTCTACCGCGCAAGTAAAGCCGGGCGCGAGCGCGCCGCAAAACTGGATCAACTGGCACTGACCGCCGACGTCTGCATTCGGGTCATTAGCCACCAAGTTTAAAGCATCATCTGTGTGAACGTGGCCTGCTTTTTGCTGTCTCTAAAGCACGATTCAGCGACAGCATAGCTGTGGACATCGCCCCGTAACCTTCTACCGATACCCTTGTTCGGCAGATTTAATGGCGGCGCTAAACCACACAATAATGGACTAACACGATGCAGCAGCTCAACGGACTCGATGCCCTCTTTGCCCACAACGAACGCCAGCACGCCCCGATGCATATCGCGGCACTAATGATCTACACCCCCAACACTCGCAAACACAAAAAATTCCGGCTGCAAGAAGTGCGCAATAGTATCGAGCAGCGCCTATCAGTGTCGCCGGTCTTTCGCCGCCGCCTGCTAACCGTCCCCTATAATCTCGATCAACCCTATTGGCTTGAGGACGAGCACTTTCAGCTCGACAATCATATTCACAGCCACGACCTAGGCAAAAACACCACAGAATTAGACTTTCACGCCCTTATTGCCGAACTGCACGCCAAACCTATCGACATGCAACACCCACTCTGGGAAGCTCATGTCATTCACGGAATGGACCGGCTGGCAAATTACGCAAAAGGCAGTTTCGGTATTTATATGAAAGTACATCACGCCGCGCTCGACGGCGTATCGGGCACCGATATCCTCGCCGCTTTGCACGGCATCCAACCCCACGCCTTCAAGCCCCAGCCCGTGAGCGACAACTGGCAAGGCGAGAGCGCGCCATCGCAGTGGACAGTTACCCGCAAGGCCTACATCAATAATTTGCGCAAACCGCTGCAACTTTTTAAACAGGCGCGCGAGCTAGTCCCAAAACTACGCCAGGAATGGAAATCCGGTGCCACTGGAAACAGGCCTTCGGTGAGCTGGCAGAAATCACCGTTTAATGCCCGCATCGATGGTCAGCGCAATGTAATGGTGGTGCGCTTCGACTTTACGCGGCTGCGCGCAATTCGCCGACTCTATCCCAGCACCACCGTAAATCATGTCGTTCTAAGTATTGTGGGCGGCGCACTGCGCAACTACCTCATGCAAATCAATAAGCTGCCAGCCAACTCATTAGCATCACTTATTCCCGTGAATGTCCGCAGTCCCGACCAAGACAGCAGCGGCAATGCAATTAGTATGCTTATTGGCAATCTACGCACCGACATCGACGACCCGTTGCTACGCTTGGTCGCCGTGCGCGACGCGGCGAATTCAGCCAAAAAGCTCAGCGACAATATCGGCCGTAGTAGTTTGAGCAATGTCTTTCGCGCCCTGCCAAGCAACTTAGAAGCAGCGGCACTGCGCACACTATCAGCCCTCGCCTATTGGCCCGGCGGGCTTGCCATGCCGGCCTGCACTTTTGTTAGTAATGTGCCCGGGCCACCAATTCCGCTGTATTTTAACGACGCCAAACTCGTGGACATGGTCGGCCTCGGCTTGATCATGGACCATGTCGGCCTCTTCCATGTTGCCATGAGTTACAACGGCGTGATGAGCCTCTCAGTGCTGAGTAGTCCCAAAACCTTGCAGGACCCTGAACTCTATCGGCGCTGCTTATCGGAATCCTATTCAGCGCTGGATCAAGCTGCCAAACGCAAGGCTGGCATAGATTAATCGCAACTTAGCCTTGAAATTAATGATCAAATCCCCATTTCTAGTGTCACATACCGGTATGTCAAAACTCGCTCGCTAAGGGACCGCCCTCAATGACGGAAAAAAACGCTATTGGCCAGTTACGCGACTGGCTGACTTCGCAAATTATTGGCCAGCAAAGTCTGGTCGACCGCCTGCTTATCGCGCTATTAGCCGACGGCCACTTGCTGGTTGAAGGTGCGCCCGGACTGGCCAAAACAAAGGCGATTAAAACCTTGTCCGATGGCATCGCCGCCAGCTTTCAACGCATTCAGTTCACTCCAGATCTATTGCCTGGCGATGTTACCGGCAGTGATATTTACCGGCCAGAGACCGGCGCCTTTGAATTTCAGCCCGGCCCCATTTTCCACAACTTAGTGCTGGCCGACGAAATAAACCGCGCGCCTGCCAAAGTGCAATCGGCTTTGCTTGAGGCAATGGCCGAGCGCCAAGTCAGCGTCGGCAGTAATACCCTGAGCTTACCACCCTTGTTTTTAGTGATGGCGACGCAAAATCCACTGGAGCAAGAAGGCACTTATCCACTGCCCGAAGCCCAGCTCGACCGTTTCCTAATGCACGTCAACGTCGCCTACCCGGATGCCGCGGCTGAACTGAAAATACTGCGCAGCGTGCGCGCTGAAGCCAAGGGTGAAGTACAACACCCAGAGCCCCTAAGCCAAGACATTTTATTTGCTGCGCGAGAGCAAATCCTCAGTTTACACATGGCCGAAGCCGTAGAGGAATATATGGTGCAGTTGGTGATCGCCAGCCGCGAACCTGCACGCCTCGATGCCGAGTTGGCCGACTGGCTAGAAGTGGGTGCCAGCCCCCGCGCCACCATCGCACTTGACCGCTGCGCTCGCGCCCACGCGTGGCTCAATGATCGCGACTACGTCAGCCCCGATGACGTCCAAGCTGTTGCCCATGATGTATTGCGTCACCGCCTTATTCTCAGCTTTGAAGCCGAAGCCGATGGCATCCGCAAAGACCAGATTATTGACCGCCTTCTACAGGTGGTGCCGGTGGCATGAGCAGCCTGCCACGGGGCAATTTTAGCGCGCCAGTACAGGGCGCCATTGTGGATCAGCAAACGCTGATCCACACCCGTTTTGCCGGTGCGCAATTGCGCGCCACCCCTCGGCGCCGGCACTTTGCCAAACAGAGCGGCAGCCACGCTTCGCCGGTCAAAGGTCGCGGCCTGGCCTTTCACCATGTACGGCAATACCAGGGTGGCGATGAGATTCGCCATATTGATTGGCGCGTCACCGCGCGCACATCAAAAGCCCACACCAAAATTTTTGAAGAAGAAAAAGAACGTCCGGTCGTACTCTGTCTCGACCAGCGCAACGCGATGTTCTTTGGCAGTCGCCATTGTTTTAAGTCAGTACTTGCCTGCCATATTGCCGCCACCCTCGCATGGGCAGGCCTAGCCAATAACGACCGGGTCGGTGGTCTGGTCTTCACCGACGATCAACATCGCGAAGTTCGCCCCCGGCGCAGCCACCGCGCGGTACTAAATTTTATTCACACTGCCGCCAACTACAACCAACAGCTGGCTAATAAATCTGCGAGTAGCGACAGCATCACGCCAGCGCAAAGTTTGGCCACCGCCTTCGAAGAGTTACGGCGCATCACCCGCCCCGGTTCTACCGTTTATATTGTCAGCGACTTCAACGGTTTTGATCACGATGCCGAACGCCAACTACATTTAATTGCAAGGCACAACGATGTCATTGCTATCGCAATTAGCGACCCATTAGAAGAAAACCTGCCCAACACCGGAATGTACCCGGTGAGCAATGGCGTTGAGCGTTTACAACTGGCACTCAATGCCGGAATTCGACAGCAATTTCATCAACGCAGCGAAGACCGTCAACAGACGTTAAAGGCCAGTTTTCGCCGCGCCGGCATCCACCACATTGCACTGACAACCGCCACGCCGTTTTTCGATCTTTTACAGCGAGGCATGATGGGCAAGTGAAGCCTGTAATGACAATGCCACTATGAATACGCCAAACCAAATACAATCGCCCGCAGGTGCAAACCCCCTCGATCAGCTCGCCGATATACATTTGCCGCCAGCGGTAGCAAGCTTTCCCTGGGCGCCGGGTTGGTGGATTTTACTGATACTGACTATTAGCCTCATCGCGCTCGGCATTTGGCAGTGGCGACGCTACCGCCGCCGCACTGCCTACCGGCGTTCCGCGCAGGATGAGCTCAACACTATTCAAACGGTAACTGCCGACACCGAATTTGCCCGCCAACTGAATCAGTTACTGCGCCGCGTAGCAATCCACTGCCAAACTGTCAGCGCAGGTCGCGGTACTAAATCAGCACCGATCGCCGGCCTCAGCGGAGAACAATGGCAGACCTATCTTTTTAATAGCTGCGGCGACAAGCCTGCTTTCAGCGACGAAAGCCTCAATGCACTGATCGCCGCCGCATACCAAAACCAATGCCCTGCGCTGGATCGCGCGCAATTATTGGAACAGTCGCGGCTCTGGATTCGTCGCCACCGGAGCCATTATGTTTGAGTTTCAATGGCCGTTTATTTTTCTGCTGCTACCCCTACCACTGCTGGTGCGCTGGCTGTCAAAAGCGCAAAGCAATGCGGTTGGCGCGGCCCTGCGGGTACCCTTTTTCGCACAGCTGCGCAGTTTAAGTGGCGAACAAAACACCCCGGCAATCAGCGGCAATAAATTTCATCTACTGTTAATGAGTCTACTGTGGCTAACCTTACTCGCGGCCAGCGCCAGACCTATTTGGATCGGCGATGCCGTTGCCATGCCCACCAATGGCCGGGACTTAATGCTCGCCGTCGATATTTCCGGCTCTATGTCCCAAGAGGATATGATTATTCAAGACGAGGCACTGCCGCGCCTCGCCGTTGTAAAAGCGGTGGTCAATCAATTTGTAGAACAGCGCCGGGGCGACAAACTCGGCCTGATATTATTCGGTAGCCAAGCCTACATCCAATCGCCACTGACCTTCGATCTCGACACCGTTAACACCTTAATGAACGAAGCCCAAGTCGGCTTTGCTGGTAAACAAACCGCGATCGGTGATGCGATTGGTTTTGCCATAAAGCGGCTGCGCGAACGGCCCGAAAACAGTCGCGTGGTGGTACTGCTTACTGACGGTGCCGACACCGCCAGCAAATTAAACCCAATCGAGGCCAGCAAATTAGCGGCTTCCGAAAAAATCAAAATTTACACCATTGGCGTCGGCGCAACCGAGATGCGCGTGCCCGGTGTTTTTGGCAGCAGCTTTGGCGCGCGCACCGTCAACCCCTCTGCAGATCTTGATGAAGGCACCTTACAAAGTATTGCCGACAACACCGGTGGCGCCTACTATCGCGCCCGCAACCCCGCCGAATTACAAGCCGCCTACGCGGCAATCGCCGCCTTGGAACCCGTTGAGCAAGAACAGGAGATGCTGAGACCTGAGCGCTCACTATTGCACTGGCCCTTGCTCGCCGCAGCGGGACTTTGGCTAGCACTGGCCCTCAGCCGCACCTTTCCCAGTTTGCCGCGACGAGACCAAGTCCTTGCCAGTAAAAATGGGGGTGCCCAATGAACCTGCCAGCGCTGCACTGGATTCGGCCGGAGCTATGGTGGACGGTTATTCCACTGGTGATCGCCGCACTACTACTAGCCCGCCAAAGCCGCCAGCGCGGCGCTTGGCAAAAACACATTGATGCAAGTCTGCTACCCTATTTGCTTGACGGTCAAAGCGCCAACAATGCGACTCGCTCGACTGCCCTATTATTATTTGCTGCGCTCCTCACTTGGCTGGCACTGCTCGGCCCTGCGTGGCAACAAGCGCCCACGCCACTGTACAAAAACACCGACGCCCTTGTTGTGGTTTTGGATCTATCGCCGTCGATGTTGGCGCAAGACATTCAGCCCTCGCGCATCCGGCAGGCTCGCTTTAAACTTCGGGATTTATTGCAGCTCCGCAAAGACGGTCAAACCGGCTTGGTGGTGTTTGCAGCCGACGCCTTTGTCGTTGCGCCCCTCACCGACGACATCAATACCTTGCTCACCCTGATTCCAGGTTTGCACCCTGGAATGATGCCGCAAACCGGTAGCAACCCATTAGCAGGAATACTCTTGGCAAAGGACCTATTGGATCAAAGCGGCGGCGAAGGCAGAATATTGTTGATAAGCGACGGCGTTAACCAGGCGCAGCTAAAGGGTTTAAAAGACTATATTACTGACAGTCCCTACTCCCTGTCCGTGCTCGCTGTTGGCACCCAGGACGGTGCGCCAATCCCACTGCCCGACGGCGGTTTTGCCAAAGACGGGAATGGCAATATTATTGTTCCAGCGCTCAGTAGCAGCGAACTAAAAACGCTGGCTAGCGCAGGTAGCGGCGATTATCGCGAACTAAGCTTAGACGATAGCGATATTCGCGGGCTAAACCCGGATGTTGCCAGCCTCTCTGACGACAGCAAAGATGAATCCAATATTTTATCTGATCGGCACTTTGATCAATGGAAAGACGCCGGCGCTTGGCTGGCCATACTACTACTGCCGCTTGCCTTGCTCGGATTTCGCCGTAGCTGGCTGCCAAGTTTACTGCTGCCGCTAATATTGCTCGGACAAACCCCACAAGCCAACGCCATCGAGTTTAACTCTCTGTGGCAAACTCCAGATCAACACGGCGCAGCGCTACTCGACAGCGATCCAGCAACGGCGGCCAAGCATTTTAACAATCCCGCGTGGAAAGCCAGTGCACAATATCGCGCTGGCGATTTCGCGGCTGCCGCAGAGACCTATGCAAAACTCCCTGGCAGTGACGCAAATTACAACCGAGGCAACGCCCTCGCCAAAGCTGGCAAACTTGATGATGCCATTGCCGCATACGAGGAAGCGCTCAAACAAGACCCCACGATGAGCGACGCCCTGCGCAACAAAAAACTACTTGAAGACCTGAAAAAACAGCAAGAGCAGCAGCAAAATCAGGACCAGTCCGGCGAAGGCGAAAAACAAAACAAAGACCAACAATCCCAATCATCAGATCAAGACCAAGGCCAGAGCGATCAAAAAGGCCAAGATGGCGAAAAGCAGGAATCATCAGAACAAAGCGAGTCCGACCAGCAAAAATCTGATCAGAAAAGTGATGGCGAAAATGATCAGCAACAGCAACAAAGTCAAGACGAGCAAGGTCAGCAAAGTGACGAGACCGAATCGGGCGACGGTAAGCCGCAAGATCCAGCCGAGTCTGCCGCTGAGCAAGACGAAAAACAAAAAGCAGAACAACGCGCTGCCGAACTAGCCGAAGACTACGCCAAGCAGGCCGCAGAGCGCGATCCCGCAACCGCCGCAAAGGACCAAGAAAACGGCACGCCAGACGCGGATAGCACGCCGGCAGCCCTTGCCGAGAGTCAGCAGCCGCTAAGCGAAGAAGATCAATCACGAGAGCTTATGCTGCGACAAATTCCGGACAATCCCGGCAATTTACTTCGCAATAAATTTCAGTATCAACAGCAGCTGCGTCAGCAACGCGGCAATCAGATTGAGAGGGAGGACTATGCGCCCTATTAACGCCGGCATGTTTACCTCAGCCAAGCTCCGCACAGGCAGTTATATGAACCTAAGCAAATTTGGCTTTCGCCAATTAAAAGCCACCACTCTTGGCATTCTATTGTTCAGTCTAATCAGCTGGGTGCCCTTTGCCATCGCCGAAACCTCGGTACGTGCCAGCGTTGATCGCAAGCAAATTTCAAGCGAAGAGACCTTTATATTGTCGCTGGTTGCCGACAGCATTTTATTTACTGGCGAACCCGATATCAGTGCATTGGACGAAGACTTTCACCTTATCAATCGCCAGCAAAGCAGTCGCACCAATATTATCAACGGCAAGATCAACAGCAGTCGCCAGTGGGACTATACGCTAGCGCCTAAGCGCGAGGGCAGTTTAACGATTCCGGCCATTCCCATGGGTAAATATAAAACCCGGGCACTGACCATTACCGTGACCAAGGCCAGCCAACAGAGCCGCAGCGCCAATAGCGACAGCGTTTACCTGGAGTCCGACGTCACGCCCCGTTCAGCCTATGTCCAGTCGGAGCTGCAGTACACGGTCAAAATATTTACCTCCATTAATTTTTTAGATGCCTCACTCGAGGCACCTGAAGTCGAGAACGCCGTGGTGGAGGCAACTGGCGAGCAGCGCTATCAATCACTGGTTGACGGTCGCTATTACCAAGTCATCGAACGCCGCTACTCTATTTACCCGCAAACCAGCGGCAAGCTCACTATCCCAGCACTGACCTTACAAGCTCGCGTCGAGGGCTATCGCCCGTCCATGCTCGACCCGGGACGCCTAGTGGTAAAACGCAGTCAGGAACACCGGCTTACCATTATGCCCCCGCCTAAAGAATTTACAGGCGCCGTATGGCTACCGGCCAAGGCACTTACGTTGACCGAAAGCTGGAGCAAAGACCCCGATCGTATTCAAATTGGCGATTCAATAACGCGCAATGTCAATATTCAGGCAAAAGGACTGCTCGGTTCTCAACTACCCGCGCTGCCGACCTACACGATTGCCAATGCCAAGCTCTACCCAGACCACGCAACGATTGAAAAAGGCGACGAGCAATCTGAGTGGAGTGGCATTCGCAGCGAGTCGGTGGCAATTATTCCCACCAAAGCGGGTGAAATTATACTGCCAGAAGTACGAATCCCATGGTGGAATACCAGCACCAATAAGGCCGAAGTTGCCGTGCTAGCCGAGCGTCGAATCATGGTCGCCCCAGGCCTCCTAGCCAGCGACTCAAGTGCCGATGCTGCGACAAGAAGTATTGACCACACAAACCCGAACAATAGCGCAGCTGAAAGCGCAAACCCAGTAACGCGAGACTATGCGCCAATCACGCCTCTGCTGTGGATCATTATCGCCACGCTATGCCTTAGCAATATTGGTTTTGCCCTCGCGTGGCACAAACAGCGCAGCAGCAAAGAAAACCACCCAAAAGGGCATAATGTCGCAATTGAGAACGACAAGGAGCCGGTGGCCTTCAACAAACTTAAAAAGTGTGTACAGGCAGGCGCAGACGCGCCCAGCTTACGCGCGGCGCTCGTGCACTGGGGGCAATGCTATTACCAACAAACAATGAGCCTCAGTCAACTCGGATCACGTAGTAGTGAATTAAAACCCTACTGCCAAGCCTTGGATGCGCAGCTGTTTGGGGGGCACGCGGAAGTGATTGATAGCGCCGCCCTGCTTGAAGCCGTAAAGCGACAAAGAGCAGCGGCCAGGAGCGAAGTGCCGAAGCAAGCACTTGCCCCGCTCTACCCCTCGTAGAATAAAAGACTAAGAGCGGGTTTCTGACTCAGGTGGGCTACGCAATACCAGCACCCCGCCGCACACCACACAGACAATGCCAATAAATGTGAGCTGATCGGGTATATGATCCCAGATCAGCCAATCTAGCAAGCCGCTAAAAACCACCGCAAAATAACTTATCGGCGCTGATACCGAGGCTGATATATAGCGGTAGGCTAAGGTATATAGTACAAAACCCAAATAAATAACTACGCCCATATACACTAGGCCCGGCCACGCCGAGAGTGGAATCGGCTGATAATTAAACAGAAAAAAGGGTAGGCTAACGATGACCGAAATTAAAAAATAGTAAAACAGAATGCGATTTTGCGGCTCGCTCTGCATTAATTCTCTGGTACTGACCATCGACACCGCCAAGCCCAGCGCCGACAACAAGGCCAGTACATGCCAAGGAGTGAACCCGGCGAACCCTGGCTTGAGCACCAAAACCACCCCAATAAAGCCGATCACCAAGGGCGGCCAAGCATGGCGGCCAACGCCCTGTTTAAACCACGCGAAAATGACCAACGGCACCATTAGCGGGGCCGATGCCCGCAAGAGCGTTGCCTCAACCAACGAGATGTGACTCAGCGCAAGATAAAACAAATAGAAGCACCCGCAACCACTAATACCTCGCACTAGGTGCAAGCCCGGCCTAGCGGTGACCAAGCTGCCGCGACCAGCGCGCATTATCGACGGCAAGGCAAACAAAAAACTCAGACCATACTGCACCATCACAATACTTGAGACATGAACCTGCAGGGATACATGCTTGCCCACTGCGGCCACCGTACTGGACAACAACACGGTCACTAGGGACAGTGATAGCCCTATTAGTATTTGTTTTTTTGAGGCGGAAACGGTGATCAATTAGGACTCTCAAGCGCTAATTTGGCGTAATGGATACTCCGTCGCGGTACGGACGGTACGGCTGCCACACTATAAAGAGGCCTCGGCCAATTGGCCAGCGAGAAGTGATAAGCCCGCCCCAGCTTAATTCAAGTAGCTAGGCGCGGGCTTGGAGGGGAATATTACTTAGCAGCGCCGCACTTAGCTTCGCCACACTTACCTTCTTTAGCTGCTTTATCGGCTTTATCTGCACCGCATTTAGCTTCGCCGCACTTACCTTCTTTCGCAGCCTTGTCAGCGCCGCACTTGGCTTCACCACACTTGCCTTCTTTAGCAGATTTTTCCGCGCCACACTTTGCTTCGCCACATTTACCTTCGGCATCTTTGGCGTAATTACTTAACTGATAGCCGCTGTCCATCACTTTCGCAGCGAACGGGTTGGTGTCAGCTACCGCGACTGAAGCCATTGAAGAAGCAAACATTACGGCACTAAAAGCAGTCATTGCAGTTTTTTTCATGTTGTCGTCACCTTTAATAATGAAGTTTTAAAATTGGTCGCCCAATGACGACACTCACCATTAGAGGAGAATCGTCAGCGAGTGTTACAAAACCAGCAGAAAAATAAATCCCTGAATTTGTATGTAACAAGTTGGTGCGCTCTGCGTCTCACTGCCAATCCCACGGCAAGCATTGCATTGTCCACTTATACGGAGTTTCATTCATGGTAGATTTCTTCAGTTATTTATACCGCATCCAAAACAAGCTCGGCAACAGCCTGTCACATCTTGATGGCCTACCAGCATTGGGGCTTAGGCTTTATTTGGTGCCGGTATTTTGGATGGCGGGCAGCAGTAAAATGGCGAGCTTCGCAGCAACCGCAGAGTGGTTCGGCAATAGCGATTGGGGCTTGGGCCTACCCTTTCCCACTGTGCTTGCATTTTTAGCCACCGCCACCGAACTCCTCGGTGCCGGTCTATTACTGCTCGGCTTAGCGACCCGCTGGATTGCCATCCCTCTTGCGATCACCATGCTAGTTGCCGCGCTCAGCGTGCACTGGCAATTTGGCTGGCAGGCCATAGCAGATGCCAGCGCACCCTTTGCTAATGCTCGCGTCGCCGAGTCAGTAGACAAACTTACGGCCGCTCGCTCGCTACTTGAAGCTCACGGTAATTATGACTGGCTAACTTCCAGCGGCAATATCGTCATTCTCAATAATGGTATTGAGTTTGCGGCAACGTATTTTCTAATGCTGCTGGCTCTTATGGTATTAGGGGGAGGCCGCTATTTCAGTGCCGATTACTGGATACGCCGGAAGTTTGTACCCCGTATCGCCAAGCCATGATGGGTAAATAGACAGTTTCCTTGAAAATATCGGTGACATACTTGCACGCATAGGCAGGGATCAGTAACACTACTGGCATAATCTGGGTTTGGAATCCGCTGTGCCAAAGTCTATCAATGATCCTCAATTTATTGCCCGCCTACAGGCGGGTGACAATAACGCCTTTAAATCGCTGATTAGCACTTACCACCAGAAGCTGGTGATTGTTGCCCGAGCGATTGCTGGCGATGTGTTTGCCGAAGATATCGCCCAAGAAGCCTGGGCATCGATTTTTAAAGCGATTGCTAAGTTTGAAGGACGCAGCAGCTTGTCGACGTGGATGATTCAAATCGTGAGCAATGAGGCAAAATCGCGGCTACGCCGGGAAAAGCGCCACAGCAGCTATGGCGACATTGATGACATTGGCCCCAGCGTCGATTCCGATAATTTTAATGGGAGCGGGCACTGGAGCAATCCGCCATCACACTGGGAGATCAATACCCCAGAGTTGATGTTGCAGGAAGATCAATTGCGTCAATGCATAGAGCATACCTTAACTGTGCTACCGGAAAATCAAAAAGCGGTGTTTTTATTGCGCGACGTAGAGCAGAACGAACTGAGTAGCATTGCTGACACACTGGTCATCAGTGAGGCAAATGTGCGGGTGCTATTACACCGCGCTAGATTGCGACTAATGGCCACCATCAATCACTACCAGGAGACAGGCGAATGCTGAACTGCAAGCAATTTACCGATCTCGCCAGCGACAACCTCGACGCTCAACACCATGGCTGGAGGCGCATCGATATTCGTCTTCATCTACTGATTTGCCGACATTGTCGCCGCTTTAATCGTCACCTTGATCGCAGTCGCCTGACTGGAGCCGCGCTCGCCAAGAACTTGTGGCAACTCAACGACACGGAAAGTGAACAAATTTTATCGAAAATTCAAAAAGAAAAGCCCGACAACAAGACTTAAGCGCATTTATGCCGCCGGCAAATAGACACGGAATTCGCAGCCATTACCCAGCTCACTAATAATTTCAACTCGTCCGGCGCATTCATCTAAAATGCGCCGGCAAATTGCCAAGCCTATTCCGGTGCCGTCGTAGTCACCCTCTTGGTATAAGCGTTCAAACACACCAAATACACCAAATACACGCTGATGATAGTGACTCGCAATGCCGATACCATTATCACGAATATAAAAACCGACCTCACCTTCAGCAGCATCATCCATGGGGCCGATTTCCACTACGGGCGGCGTTGCGTCACGACTAAATTTCACCGCGTTATCGACAAGATTCGACAATAATTTCAACAGCGGCTCCGCGCCCATATTCACAAGCCCGAGTGGCTCGCGACGCAGCTCGGTTCCGTACTGATTAATAGCTACCTGGTGCTCAAGAATCGCGCGATCAAGTTGCTCATCTATCGTAATGGGCCCCGTTGGGACAAACGATTGCGGGGCACAATACTCTTGCAGATCATCAATCATCTCGGTCATACGCTGGGTAGATGCCACCATCGTCTGCAGCCATTTTGACTCGTCGACGTCGAGACTTCCGTCTAATCGCTCACTTAGCAGCTGACCAAACACTGAAATGGACCGCAGGGGTTCTTTAATATCGTGGGCGGTTACCTTGGCATACTCTTCAAGCGCGACATTAGAGCGTTCCAAAGACGCGTGATTTTTTTCTAGTAAAGTTTTCATAACCCGGGTTTCTGCTAACTCGCGGGTACGCTGATCCACCAACGCTTCTAAATCTTTTGTCAAAGCCTCAACCTGCAGCTTTTGGCGCCGATTCTCATCAGCCTCGTCGCGAAGCTTTTGATTTAGAGCAATTAGCTGGCTATTGCTGGGGATAGCTAAAGCCTTTGGTATGAGTGGCCAGACCACGATTGCCGTGCCTACCGAGGCAATAGCGGTGACCAACTTCACTCCGCCACTCAACCAATAGGCACCATACCAAACATTGAATATATTAACTGCGTGAGTTGCCCCACAGGCGAAGATGAAAATCGCAAACATCACAAAGATGTAATTGAATTTAAGATCATCGCGCTTACGTACCAAATACACCAAGGCCAGCGGAATGGTGAAATAAGACAAGCTAATCAGTACATCACTAATAACATGAAGACGAACAAGATCTTCATTCCACAAATAGCAATGGCCATGGGGAGGCATTTCTGGCCCCAGCAATTTATTCAAAAACTCACTAGCCATAATTTAACCGAGTCCGCGCGCCCAAGCTTAATGACGCATTTTTCTTATTTGAGAAGTTAAGTACTTATTGCCCTTTATAGCAAACAAGTCTGACGCAAAGTAAGCGGGGATTTCACCTAGATACAAAATTACTCCGCAACCTCACCACCAAAGCTAAACAATAGCTTAGAAACGGATATTAGGTAGTAGCGCTAATTTTTATTCGGATGACTGCTATCCAAGTGTGGATGCTTAGCGCAGATATCCAGATAGAAATCCTGGATATTAGTTTGATCACGGACAAAATCACCACTCGGAACATACGCGGAGGACAAACTAATATTCTTTGTTGCGTAGTCCAATGCCGCGGCAACAATAGGCACGCCCGCCGAGGCGGCAATATGATAATAGCCGCCCTTCCATTTAGGTACCTTGCTGCGCGTACCTTCGGGCGAAAGAATTAATACCATTCCATCTGTTTCACGAAATAAATCAGCAAGTTGCGCCACAAAATTGTGCTGACTACTGCGATCTACCGCCACGCCACCCAACCAGCGCAACAAAGATCCTAGCGGCCCAGTAAACAATTGATGCTTACCCATAAAACGAATTTGACGCTGCAAGCCGCTGGCCACCGCCACCATCATAAAAAAATCCCAATTGCTGGTGTGCGGGGCAATAATAAGGACATATTTACCCGCGACCGGACGCTCTTCGGGCATGCGCCAGCCCCGCAACGCCAATAAGCTGTGACTCAGTGCTCGAACGGATTTGACTAGCCACGGATAACTGCAAATAGTCTTGTCCCGGCGCAGCCCGACACTCTCAGCTGGCATTGCGTGTAAACCCCATAAATGCCCCTACTAGATTAAGTTAGCCATATTAAACATTGCACAAATATAACGCAAAATCAGCTGCCTACGCTTGCCCCCACCAATTTGCTCAACTATTCTGCCTCAGTAAAGACGGCCGTCACTGGGGCCTTGGGCAGGTGAGCCCAAATCTACTTAAATAATAATGGAGTCCCACTTTTGCCTGTACCAAGCAGAAAATTGTATTTTGGCCTACTTGCTGCGTGCCTGCAGACCACCATTTTTTCGAGCGCTGCGGCAGCAGCCGAGTACCAAGTGGCCAATTTGCATACGAACCCATCCGCACTGTTATTACGAGCAGACATCAACGACACACTGCTGCAGATAGATGGCTATTTTTTTGTGGACGACAGCGACGAGCTTATTCAAGGCATTAAAAAAGCCTACGATGAAGGACGTGCGCTCCAGGGTCGATCGCGAGGGGTTTTGGTCATCCCCGGCGATGAGGCTGAACTAGTAAGGCGTCTTGAAGACATTAGTGGTGACGCCAACAGCGTCTTGGCTGGCGGTCACTTCACGTTAAACACCAACTCACCCAAATGGCATGTTATTGGCGGTTCGGAATTCCGGGGTAGCGAGCGCTTTGATTACGACGAAGACGACGCCAATCGCCTGCGTTTTGCCACCCTACTCGGGCTATTCAGTTTTGGCGAATTGCAATCCGCAATGGAAGTTTCGGTGGTGTGGTCAAACTACCTCGGGCTAAACTACCGGTTTAAAATCGACGGCCTCGAGAACACCCAATTTGGCATTAGCCCAAAGCTTCAAAATATTAGCCTGATTGAACGCAGTATTTCGATTTCTGACTACGATGAAGAAAAATTATTTGATGCCGGCCGCGATGTAGATCAAAACCTGCAGCTCAATGCTGACCTCGGTGTTAGCCACCGTATGGACAACTGGACACTCGGGCTCGCAATTAAAGATATTTACCAGCAGTCGATGCACAGCACTATCGGCACCGAGTATCAGCAGCGCAGCCAAATTAGCGCCAGCATCGACTACCACGCAAGCTGGGCCGCTTTTCGGTTCGACGCCGACCTAACGCCGCAAACTGGTTTTGGCGAAATTCCCTCTCAGCGAATTTACCAGGCAGCGACTGCCATCCCACTCAGTGAGCGCGTCGCGTTGCTGCTGGATTACCGCTGGTCGGACAATCCCTATAGCGACGACGCTCCGGGCCTAGGACTGCACTACAACTTAGGTCAGCTACTGCATATCAACGCACAGTTTAGCTACGCGGGCAGCAATGAGCTGGGCGGCAGCATCAATTTGCAACTGCCGCTTTAAACCTAATCAGACCACATCCACTGACTGAGCTTTGACGGGAATAAAACTCATCGCATGCTCAGTTAAAGCCGTGATGGTCAGTGAGGGATTTACACCGAGATTAGACGACAACATTGAACCGTCGCACACCAGCATATTGCGGTAACCGAATACACGATTCTGAATATCGATAACGCCTTCCTCAGAGTTTTTCGCCATACCAACGCCACCCATGCAATGCGCGGTGGCGGGGATATTAAATAGCACCTCGGTAATTAAGCTGCCTGCCATGCCGCCAAGTCGGCGCGCAGTGCGCAAGGCGAATTCACTCGCTTCCGGAATATGTGCTGGAATAGGCTCACCGACGGTAACCATGCGTTTTCGCCACGGCCAATACCACGCGCGGCGATATTGCATGTCGATATGGCCATCTAAGGTCTGCATGCACAGAAAAATTACCGTCTGCCGCGCTAAACCAAAAGGAATTAACGAGGTAATCGCTTGCCGCGGACTCTTTACCAACAATTTCAGCATGGTATAGATCCAAACAAAAATCCGCCGCCAGTTTGGCTTGCCACGGGTCATTGCGGTCACTAGCAGGCCCATCGCGTCAGAGCCACGCGGGTAGCGAGTCGCTTCTATATGGGTTTTATCATCGAGGTAAATTCCCGAGCCAATTGCGATGCCAACGTCCATGTCCTGATCGCCCGGCAGTCGCACACCAATCAAAGATTCGGCATTGGTACGAACTCGTCGCCCTAGCTGCTCTGAGATATTCGGCAGAGAGCCTTTGTCACGAAGCTTAAATAACAAATCTTGGGTACCCAAGGATGACGCCGCAAAGACAAGTGATCTGACCCGCCAGCGCCGTTTGTTGCGCCGCAACAGCGAAGTGCTCGACACCGTGGTAATTTCATAGCCATCTTCGCCATCGCTTTTGCCGTTAAGCGGAACAACATCAATCACCTTGGTCTCGGCAAACACCTTTGCGCCCTGTTTTTCGGCAAAATACAGATAGTTCTTATCTAAACTATTTTTAGCGTTGTAACGACAGCCCACCATACAACCGCCACAAGCGATGCAGCTATTGCGCTCCGGGCCTTCGCCATCAAAATAGGGATCGGGGTAAGGCTTGCCCGGCACAGCCCCCTCATCGCCAAAAAAAACGCCTACTTGGGTTTTGTAAAAGGTTTCGCCACAGCCCCAATCCTCAGCGGCCTCTTTTAATAAATGATCCGCAGGACCAAGAATACGATTTTCAGTCACGCCGAGCATTTTCTGCGCGCTGGCGTAGTGGGCAGGCATTTCACCTTGCCAATCTTTTAAACCTGCCCAGCTACCCTGCTGCCAAATCTCCGGCTTGGGAACAAGCAAGGTATTAGCGTAGGTAATTGACCCACCACCCACTGCATTGCCATGCAAAACCAATACATGCTTAAACCAGCGCAAGTTAAAAAAGCCTTTCATGCCTAACATAGGTCGCCACAACCAACGATGAAAATGCCAGTTTGAGCGCGGATAGGTCTCGGCACTCCAGCGCCGACCCATTTCCATAATGCCGACGCTATAGCCTTTTTGGGTCAGCCGATGCGCCGCCGTAGAGCCGCCAAATCCGGAGCCTATAACCAAATAATCAAAATCGTAATCCACGCGCTTCCCACTCTTATGTTTGTCTGCGCACACTCACAAGCAAAATAAACTAGCAAACTGAGCCCGCCGACAAATTTGACATGACATCATGTCACTTTACATCTGACAGCAGCTCATGTCAAAATCAAAATATGCCTAACACCCCCATAAAACCACGCCGTTATCGCGGCGCCAGCGGCGATCAGCGCCGTGCTGAACGCTATCAACAACTCATTGACGCCGGCCTTGCGGTGATTGGCGACGTAGGCTATCAAGCCTGCAGTGTACGCAGTATTTGCGCCGAGGCAGGTTTAACCGAACGATACTTTTACGAGTCATTTGCTAACAAAGAAGCGTTACTAGCTGAGATCTATCACGCGCAAACCGACTATTTAAAAGCCACCATGCTGGCAGCATTTGCTCACGCCGAGCGCAACAGCGAAGCCTTTGCCAATGCTGGGTTACGTGCTTTTTTTGAGACCCTGCATCAAAATCCCGCGATCGCCCGTTTGTTGTTATTTGAAATTCTCGGCGTCAGCGACACGGTCGATCGACTCTACTACGAGGCCATGGAAGAATTTGCAGTATTGATCCGCTCGCTCGCCAGCTCACTTGGACTCGCCGACATAGCGAACATGCCCAACCAAGACATTATCTATGCGGGCTTAGTGGGTGCCGTCATTCAAATTGCCCGACGCTGGGCGCTAACCGGTTATCAAGACAGTGTCGATGTGGTGGTGGCCAGCAGCCTCTTTCTCTTTGTTGCCACATCGAATTACACCGAGCGTACATACAATGCTTAGCGAAGCGCTTACTCGCGAATAATCCCCGCACCGCAGGCTTCTAACTCTGCTTTTAATTCGCGCCAATTAGGCATAGCCGCGTCCATCAAAGCGTAGAAGCGCGGACTGTGGTTAAACTCTTGCAAATGACAAAGTTCGTGCACAATTACATAATCGATACAGCCTTCACTGGCCTTTATCAAATGTGTATTAAGACAAACCCGCCCACTACTTGAGCAACTGCCCCAGCGAGAGCGCATACGCCGCAAGCGCAGTTCCGGCACCTCGGTGACCCAGGGCAATTGTGCTGAAAAATACGCCAGGCGCCGCTGAAACAATTGCTGAGCTTGCTGGCTATACCAGCGCTGCAGCGCACGACTAATGAGATCCGGCGAGGCGGCATGTACCTGCAATTCACTGCCTGTGAGCTGGATTTTTTTAGCACCGCTAACAGTTCCGCTAACAGTGCACAGCACATAACGGCGCCCTAAAAATAAATGATGTTCGCCATGGCTAAAACGTAATGCCTCTGGTCGAGGCTGCTGAAGCAATGCTTGTCTGCGCTGTACAATCCACTGGCTATTGCGAAAGATTAGACCGTCGATTTCTAGGCGTCTCGCTGCAAAAGGCGCACGCACAATAAGCCCACCCTCGGCATCCAGCTGAAGGGTCAGTTTACGGCGACGACGTCGACTGCGAATAATTGTCAGGTTTAGGGATTCACCGCCAATGCTAATTCGGCGCTGGCTTCGTTCTTCCGCACTCCGTCGCAATAAATCTTTACTCGAGGCACCCATCAACCACCTCTTCGCCGAGCACCAGCGTTAATGATAGGCGGGAAATTCACAATGAAAAATCGCGCCACCCTCGGGATTGTGCTCATGGTAAATATCCCCGCCGTGGGCTTGCATAATCGACTGGCAAACTGACAACCCAATACCCATGCCACCTTCCTTAGAACTGACAAAAGGACTGAACAGCTGCGCCTCAATTTCTGGCGCCAAACCTGCGCCACGGTCAGTAACGCTAAAGCAAACCATTGCGCCCTTGGTATAGCTTCTTACTTCCACAGGGTTCTCGCTGCCAGCATTGGCAGTAGATTCTATGGCATTACGAATCAAGTTCAAGGCCACCTGCTGCAGTTGCACTTCATCGACATGAATTGCCGCTAAATTATCGGCGCCGCAAAAAACAACCGGAATAGCATTAACGCGCGAATCAACTTCGGCCAGCGCTAAAACATCCGCTAAAACATCATTTAAAACCAATACCTCGCGACCACCGCTGGGTTTTTTCACATAACTACGCATACGCTGAATAACCGCTGCGGCGCGCTCTGCTTGAATCGCAATTTTGTTTAGCACGTCATCCATTTTTTCCCGTTTGGCTTCAGGAAGATCAGCCAAAAGGCGCTGTGCCACACGCGCATAGTTGGTGACGGCGGTCAGCGGCTGATTAACTTCATGAGCAATACCCGCCGCCATTTCGCCACCCGTGCTCAAACGTTCAATATGGGCGAGATGCTGGCGCTGGTTATCGAGTTCACCCCGCGCCGAATCGAGAGCGGCTTGGCTGGCCAACCACTCGCTAATATCCCTCAACACCAATACCGCGCCACCGTCTTTGCGCGGAGAACCACTCAAGGCAACATGCACAAGATCACCGGCGCGGGACGTCAGTTCAGCGCTTTCTTTACGCAAACTAACACCAGCCTCGCACAGCAGCGTCAATGCTTGATTCAGGCCACTATCGTCGGGAAAAAAATTTAATTGGGCAAAGACTTCGCCTACCGTATCCGCCACTGAACAGCCTGTCAGTTCGGCTGCACGCGCATTCATCGAACTAATTCGCCCGTGAACATCGAGGCCAAATATGCCCTCTTCAACGGCATTTAATATTCGCTGGTTCTCGTCTTCGAGCTCACTATTTCGGCGGGCAAGTGCACGCTCCAATCGCTGAATTTTAACGTGGGTACGCACCCGCGCCAGTACTTCGTCAGCCTGAAACGGCTTGGCGATGTAATCCACACCGCCGATGGCCAAGCCGTGAACCTTGGATTGACTGTCTGTAAGCGCAGACAAAAAGATAATGGCAATATCAGCCGTATCAGGGTCTGCTTTAAGCCGCTCACAAACCTCAAAGCCGTCCATGCCGGGCATCATGACATCCAACAAAATTAACGCTGGATGCGCACGTTTGGCGGTGTACAGCGCGGACTCACCGTCCCTTGCTGCTAACAAACGATAACCGCTACCCTCAAGCGTTTTAAATAATACTTGTAAATTAGTCGGATTATCGTCAACCAATAAGACCTGTTCACTGCCGAGCTCACGCGTCATTCAGACTTGCCTCGCCGGAGGCTTGACGAAGCAAACGCGCCAGACTATCAAAATCAAATTCATTTAAAAATTCTTCCGCTTCGGCAACAAAGCCACTGCACTCCGGCTTACTGCGGCGGAGCTGCCCCAGCAGTTCGCGGGTTCCAGTAACGTCACCCAAATCCACCGCCATGAGCAACTCCTGCAAATCGCAATCTGGAGGCGCGACCACATTCGAAGACGGCGCGGCTACTGGCTGAGTCACCTTTTCAGGCGCTACAGTCGCCGCCTGATCACCGCAGGTTTGGGCTACGATTTTTAAAAGGTCTGCTATACCAATGGGCTTGGGCAGGAAGCCATCACAACCAACTTCAATTGCCTCAGCCATCATCTCTTCATCAGTCGTCGCCGAGGCCATTACAATGGCAACGCCGGCCATATTAAGCTCTTGCTTAATAATTCGAGTCGCTTCCATGCCATCCATTTCAGGCATCCGCAAATCCATCAATACTAGCTGCGCGGTGCGCTCTCGCAATAACTCAATAACTTCAAGGCCATTTGCAGCCTCACGAATATCATCGCTGACATCCTCCAACATGCTAAGCAAAACATGGCGATTCACCGCGACGTCGTCGGCCACAATAATGGCTGGATTCTTGGCGACGGTTGCCAATATATCCGGTGCCTGCTCCTCGGTGGGTTCCATGTAGGTGTCAACGCTACTGTCTTCTGACACCGCCACGAGGGGTATATCAAAATAGAAGCAGCTACCCTTACCGAACTCACTGGTCAAGTTTAAGCTGCCGCCCATGGCTTCAACGAGGCGGCGGCAAATAGCCAAGCCTAAGCCAGTGCCTTTTCCATCCTGAGGATTTACTTGACGGAAAGGTTCAAACACATCGCGCAGCTTTTCCTCGGGGATACCCATACCGCTATCGCGAACCGAGAACATCAATTGCGCTCGTTCAACATCAACATCGAGCTTTAATTCAACCTTGCCTTTGGCGGTAAACTTCACTGCATTGTCTAGCAAATTAACCAGTACCTGACGCAGCTTCACTTCGTCGGCCTGAACTCGTCGCGGCACGTCATTGCCGACAACAACGACAAACTCCAAACCCTTGGACTTAGCCCGGTGACCAACAATATCGCTCACGCTGGACACAATCTCATTCATGTCATTAGCACGGCAGACGATATCGATATTACCGCTTTCAATTTTAGCTAGGTCCAAAACGTCATTGATTAGCGTCAGCAAATGTTTACCGCAGCTTTCTATAGCCCGCAAGTGTTCGTGACTACCACTAGGTAAACCGGCATCGCGCTGCAGCAACTGCGCATAGCCCAATACGCCATTTAAGGGTGTACGCAACTCATGACTGACACTCGACAAAAACTGGCTCTTAGCATGCAGCGCGTCTTCCGCCGCGATACGGGCATTTACCAACTCCTGCTCGATACGCTTGCGGTCAGTGACATCGGTCATAATACCCATAGCGCGAATTGGCTTGTCGTTGGCATCATTTTCTACCACATCGCCACGACTGTAGATCCAGTGATCGTTACCCAAGCGATCCTTCACGCGAAACTCAACGCTATTCCCAGTAGCCAAGCCCAGCCAGCTGTCAACCGCCGAGGCGATAATCTGCATATCATCTTCGTTGGCGATATTTTTGAACGCGCCGACGGGATAGGGTGTCGCTGGCACCCGATAGCCCAACATCCGGAAAAAACTCTCACCAACCGTCACTAAACCAGTCTGGAGGTCGAGATCCCAAAGGTGGTTTTGCGCTGCATCGAGTGCCAATTGAAAACGGCGCTCGCTCAGTTTTAACGCACGCTCAGTCTGCGTACGCTTCTCCACCATAAAGTTGGCCTCTTCGGCTAACTTTTGAAATTCAGCAAAGGGTAAACGTGTGACATCGATCGCTGTTGAACGCTTACTCGCATCGGCAAAAAATTTCTGAAAAATGATAAACCCAGCCTCGCTGCGACGCGCCAACCAACGTGCAGCTAAGGTTGAAAACACCATTAGGGCAAAAGCGATAATAACGATAAAACGCACATGCTCTTTTACACGCAATTGCAGTGCCGCCCGCTCCTGCGCCAATTTAACGTTTAATTCGTCTAAGAAGACCCCAGAGCCTAGCGTCCAACCCCAGGCATCAAAACGCCGTATATAAGAAATAACCGGTTTGTTCTCGCCACTTTTATCTAGCCAACTCAACTCGGTAAACAGGCTATTGTCTTCGCCACTGACTTGGGCGCTTTTCTGCACCACATTCGGCATTAACGCCCCAACACTCGCCGGGTCGTAGGCATTAACTAACTGTCGTCCGTCGTTGTCGACAACAAACATAATGGAATTGTCAGGGTCAATCGGCACTGCAGCGATTCGCTCAACTACTTCGCGCTTCAAGCGACTAACTTCATCGCGCAAGTAAACGCTCGCACCCATATAGAGATCGAGGGGCTTGTAGTAATAGACAAAACTAAAATTACGCTCAATGGCGCGATTAGTATCGGTGAAGCGGTACTCCAAAAAGTCGTAATTTTTGTCTTTTATAGAGGCGCTGATTTGACTAGAGAATGCTTTTAATACTTCGCGCTCGGTTATACGTTGATTGCCACGGGGGTACATTGGCGCTAGTACCGCCTTGCCGCCACCATCAAACAAAAAGAAAAACCCCTTATTGTCGAGAAAGCTCAAGGAGTTCATGGTCGCGCGCAGCCTCGCAATTTGCTCAGCACGGCTCTCACCAATATATTCTTTACGCGTAGACTCAATTAAAGAGAGGCCAACGGCGACCTGCTGACGCAAATCATTATAGAGCTGGCGATTAAGCTGAGTGCGCTTAAATTCCAGATACTCCACAGCCTTGTCCACTTCACGGCGCAATAACTCGCGGCGTGACTCTATATAACTGTCTCGCCACGCCTCACTCTGCAGTGTGTAGCGCTCGTATTCCTTGGCAATCCAGATATAACCGAGAATAGCCAAAGGAATCGCTGATAAAGCGACTAGGCTTAAGAGATATATCTGTACTAAACTGCGCTTAGTACGCATGCGCAACCCTTGTGTTGTATAGCCAATATAAGCTTGGCTTGCGATTTATTGAGGCGAAAGCTTATCCAGTCTTAGCACTTATCGCCAGTAGCATTCGTCTAAAACGTGAATACATTAATTAAGCACAGCAATAGCTTAGAATTTCATGATAGCCTAAGCTTACGACAAAACGGTAACCGCAGAGACGGAATCATGACAGTAGAAGCCACGGTATACCTCGTTGAAGATGATGACGCGGTAAGAGATTCATTACAAATGGTCCTAGAATCGGTCGGTCACAAGGTGGCCAGCTATTCACGAGCCGACGCCTTTCTTGAGGCATACAGCCCAGAGATGGCGGGCTGTATGGTACTTGATATTCGCATGCCCGGTATGAACGGCATGGAATTACAGCGTCAGCTTAATGCCCGCAACTCGATTTTGCCTATTATTTTTGTGACCGGCCATGGCGATGTACCTATGGCGGTAGACGCTATGCAGCGCGGCGCAGTAGATTTTGTGCAAAAGCCCTATCGCGAGGAAGAGCTGCTAGGCAAAATTCAGCAAGCAATTACTGCTGACGTTGAAAATCGCGCCGACCTCGAAGCTAAAGACAAGATTCGTGCAAAACTGGCCGACTTAACGCCTCGCGAGACTCAGGTTATGGAGCTGATGATCGAGGGCAAAGCCAATAAAGTGATCGCCTACGATCTTGATATTAGCCAGCGCACCGTAGAGATACACCGCGCGCGGGTGATGGAGAAGATGGGCGTACGCTCACTAGCTCATTTGGTACGCATGGTCATGGCGGCGGAAGAAAGCACCAGCTAATCGTTACCAGCAAGCAATTGGTCTATCTGCGTTAACACGGTCAGCACCCCCGTCACCGGAAGCTGCTGACCGTGAAAATACGTTTCTGCCATTGGCGTTATGCCACAGGCATTTGGCAAGCTACTTTGCTGCGCCACCAAAAAATGCATCTTTGGAATAAACACGAATTGCAGCCACTGCTGAAAATTTAGCGTGTCCACAGCAAACGGTTGTTCACTGCGCAGCGCCTCCGGCGCTGGCGCTACCGCATCCCAGCAGCCTATTTGACGAAGTTCGGCCTCAAGATCAATTAAGAGCGCCGCGACTTGATGATAATGACTCATACCACTACTCAATAATTTGCTGGTACGGCGGCATCGACGCCAACATCTTCCGGCCGTAATGACGACTCACCATGCGCCGGTCAAGAATGGTAATACGGCCCGTATCGGCCTCATTACGCAGCAAACGACCACTGGCCTGGATCAAACGCACCGCCGCATCGGGCACAGTGATATCCATAAACGGATTGCCCTTATTGCGACTGATCCACTCCGCCAAGGCTTCCTCAACCGGGTCTTCCGGCACAGCGAAAGGAATTTTTGCAATCACCACATGGGTGCAGTACTTACCGGGTAGATCCACGCCCTCAGCAAAACTCGCCAAACCAAAAATCACGCTACCCTTGCCCTCATCTAAGCACTGGCGATGACGAGTCAGTATCTCGTGTTTAGGTAAATCGTCCTGCGCGAGAATCCGCTCCAGCCAAGCCTTGGGCAAGCCTTCGCGCACGGCTCGCAGCTGCTTACGCGAAGAGAACAACACCAAACTGCCCGCATCGGCGTCTAACAAGTCCGGCAGCATCTCAATGATTGCCGCAGTATGCGCCTCGGCATTACCGGCATCGCAATCCATTGCTGGGATATAGAGTTCAGCAGCCTCCGCATGACGAAACGGGCTAGGCACTACTTCAAAGCTGGCGTCGGTATTTAAACCTGCACGCATACTAAAGCGGTCGAAGCTGCCCAGTGCAGTCAAGGTTGCGGAGGTCAATACGGCACCATAGCAACGCGACCACAAGGCTGATCTCAAGGCATTGGCCGCCAAAATTGGGCTCGCATTGAGTTCAACATCAAATAGCCCCTGGCCAGTCTCTACCAACGCCAACCAGCGCGCATTGGGCGGTTTCTCCTTGCTCGCATCGCTGGCGTAGGATCGCCACAACGCCGCTGCCGATTCCGCTCGAAACCGCGCCATCGACACCGTGGCCAACCACTGTTCATTGGCTTCACGATTGCCGCTCAGCTCATTATTGTCCATGCCCTCTTGCAAACTATCGACTATTGTCTCCGCTTGCTTAATTACCTCGCTAAAGCCCGCTAACAAACTCTTAGCGTGATCACCTAGCGCGGCTGGAACAATGCCATCAGCAAAGCGCAGACTTTTAACGCCTTGGCGCTCTTGGGCTGTTTCAAGCAGTTCTTCTAACACTGGTCGCAGCGGCAGTAATCCACGGCGCACCGCAATCATCTGGCTCAACAAGCTCTCAAGTTCACCGCGAATGCTGTTGTCCATTGCCGGCAGCGCAATCATGGTGCTTAGCGCGCGCTCAATCTGCTCCATCCAGCGTTCAGTGGCCGCCAAGCGGAAGCTGGCACTGAAGTGATTAATCACTTTATCGGGAAGATGGTGCGCCTCATCAAAGACGTATATGCATTCCTCTGGCGGCGGCAAAATTGCACCGCCACCCAAGGCTAGGTCAGCGAGCACCAGATCGTGATTAGCAACAATGACATCGGCCTGAGTCAATGATTCGCGGGCTTTAAAGAAACTACACTGCTTCACATGGCTACAGCGTCGGCCGGTGCATTGCGCGTGATCGGTGGTGACCCGCGCCCACTTGTCATCGGCAATAACCGTTTTCCAATCATCGCGATCACCCGCCCATTGGCCGGTAGCCATCTGCTGGGCAAAATCGGTATACAGCGACAAGCTCTCGGCGTCCGGGGCCGCCATATGCTCATCGATGTACAACGGTAAGACTTTGGCATCGGCACCCGACAGCAATTGATCTAGCTTAGACAGACAAATATAGCGACGACGCCCCTTCGACAAGCTAATCGAAAAATGTAAGCCGCTATTTATTAAGACATCGGGTAAATCCCGGTAAATTATCTGCTCTTGCAAGGCGACGGTCGCGGTGGAAATAACCAGCGTTTTATCGCACGCCTTGGCGATAGGCACAGCCGCGAGCGCGTATGCCAGCGTTTTACCGGTACCGGTGCCCGCTTCAACTACACAGAGGTGATCACCGCCACCGCGCTGATGCTCCTGATTGCGCTTGATACCACCAAGAGTACGGGCGATATGCGCAATCATCAGCCGCTGACCGTAGCGAGCCTTAAGTTGCTTCACATCCAGGAATTGCCGATACGCGTCTTGAATCGTCTTTTTCAGCTCATCGGTGAGCACCTATAAAGCCTCATCAACAATCCGTAGATCAACGCTACGCAATTGGTTTCTTACCGGGTTAGCGTAAATTTCCATGGCTTTACCACGGTACTCGGCGGGCATTTGACTAAAGCGCGCTTCAAAGGCAGCGTGATCAGCCGCGTTCACGGCCGGTACCTGCGACAAATTCTGCCAGCTATCGTCCTGATAGAGCCGCTGATAGGCAATGACGTTGCTAGGATGCAGGCGATATTGATCAATGATGATTTCGTCTAAGCGCGCCGCCACCGCCGCCGCATCGCTAAACTCGCCTTTTATGGGCGCGCCAAAAGCGACATGAACATTGCCCTTGTCGCCGACAATGCCTACGGCAATGCTCTTCAAGTCTTCGTGTTCAGCCTTCTGATAGGCGCCGTCTCGGGCAATATGCACCAGCTCCTGCGCCTTGGCCGCATCGAGCGGATCCCATTCGTAAGAAATAGAAACCGGCACAATATTGAGTTTATTGACGTACTCAGAAAAACTTTCGTCCGGTTTATTCTGCGCCATGCCGATCATTTTAATCACCGCCGCCTCGGTGGCATCATTCCCATCCTTGGCGCGGCCCTCACGCTGAGCTATCCAAATCGAGCTGCGCTCCTCTAAGAGAGAGAACCGGATGTAGCTCGCTAATTGCCTAAACGCCGCCAACATCTGCCGTGGGCCGCGCGCAGAACGACGCACAATAAAACTTTTATTCAACCGCATTAAGTCAGCAGCAAAGGGCTTGGAGAGCAAATTATCACCTATGGCGATGCGCACGGTATCACGCTCGTGATGATAGAGTGCGTAATTAACAAAGGCGGGATCCAGCGCAATATCACGGTGATTACTGATATATAAATAAGCATGATCAGACTCGAGCTGCTCTAAGCCAGAAACCTGAAAACTCGTGGTATGCCCCTCGATCATGGCGTCCATATAGCTTTTGACGACCCACTGAAAGTCGGCAACAGTGCTTATGCCCTTCATCTCGCGGCCTAAATACCAGCGCAGTAGCGGCCGAACCAACCACGGTAGTGCGCGATTCAATCGCGGTAAGCGCAGGCTGGCGATGATATTGAGCATTTCGGGATCGACCAATAACTTTGCCAATACCGGCGCCACTTCGTCGTCGTGGTAAGGCCGTATTTCAGCGAAGGTATCCATTGCTCGGTGCTCTCTACTATATAAAGGGGCGTACAATAAAGGATTCGGCTGCAGGCGTCATCTCCCTGCCCCGGCAAATTCCCCTCATTAGCCACAAACACCGAGGCAAACCGCTTGCCACCGCGCTGCTTGTGCCGCCAATTTTGCAAAATGCCACCAGATAGCATCCCGCCAAGCAATTTGAATTGCAAATTGCGAAACAACAAACACCACTCCAGGCAACAGCGCTCACAAAACCCCATAAAAGTTATATTATTCAAATAGATAAGAAAATATTCCCGTATTGGAATGCATGTTGCTCCTAGCTAGATAAATAGAAAGTACCTCACGCAAAAGAATTGAACGCGCTTTTACGGAGTCGACCATGACAGCACCCACACGCACAGCATTACTTCTGATCGGATTTCAAAACGATTACTTCGCCAACGACGGTATTCTGCACGCTGTCATCGAAGAGTCCTCAAGGGTCAGTGGCGTACTGAAAAACACCTTAAATTTACTCGAAGAAGCTGCCCCCCTATTCGACCTTATCGTTTCAACCCCAATCCATTTCACCGACAGCTACGGTGAGCTAGAAGAACCCGTTGGCATACTTAAAACAATCAAGGAAGTAGGTGCATTTAAGGCGGGCCATTCAGGGGCTGAAACCATACCAGAGTTCAAGCAGTACGAAGACATAATCACCGAGGTACCGGGTAAACGCGGCTTAAACGCCTTTTCCAACACCCACTTAGAAGAATTACTACGTAGCAAGGGCATCGATCACATCGTTTTGGCCGGAACCGTAACGTCAATATGCATAGACTCCACAGGGCGCCACGCTGCCGACCTCGGCTTTAAGGTCACCATACTGTCAGATTGCACGTCCAGCAGAACCATATTTGAGCAGGAGTTTTTCTGTGAAAACGTTTTTCCCCTGTACGGGGCAGTCAAAAATTCATCTACACTGATGACAGTATGAATAATATTTGAGGGCCTAAAATGACCGCCACGGACAAAGAGCGCGAGCTTTAACTTCAACATCGCATGGTTGAAGAGTTGGCGGCTAAGCACCAAGAATTCCAAACCCTGACGGATTTGCTTGAAGAAATTGTTTTCCGCTGCGATGACAGCGGAATACTAACCCTACTGAATTCCGCGTGGACCCGCAAAACTGGCTGGCCAGTCGATGAATGCATCGGCCGTCGCTTTGCGGAGTTTATCGACGACAGTGACGTCCTAAGCCAATTAAGCAGTGACCTCTACGAAAACGAACCCCTGATTACTGAGCTGCGCATCAACAGCCGTAATGGCGACAATAAAACCTTCAGTCTCCGCGCCCGCCGCAGTGGCCGCGCATGGTATGGCTCGCTCTACGACGTGACTGAATTACACCTGGCGATGGGCGCGCTGGAAGAAAGCCGCGAGCAAGCTCGAAAACTTGCCCTGGTTGCTAGCCGCACCGACAACTTGGTGATCATCTCCGACGCCATGGGTCGCATCGAATGGGTTAATCGAAGCTTCAGCAATATTACTGGCTACAGCCTCCAAGAAGTCCGCGGACAAAAACCAGGTTCAATTTTACAGTCCCCAGAAACAGATTTAGAAACCATCAGGCAAATGAGCGAAGGGCTGAGCCAGGGCAAGGGCTTTAGCGTAGAGATACTCAATGCTAGCAAGAATGGCACGCCATACTGGCTAGCCATAGATTGCTCCCCAGTCCTGAATGACCAAGGCGAACTGATCAACTTCATTGCGGTTGAGCGTGAAATTACTGAGCGCAAGCAAGCTGAGCAGGCGCTTAGGGACAGCGAGCAACACTACCGCAATATATTAAATACTATCAGCGAGCCCATTTTCTATTGCGACACAAAGTTGCAGATTCATTTTGCCAATCCGGCGTGGCAAACACTAACAGGCCAAAACTTCAGCCCTGAAGCGCCGCAACTCTTACACAACGTTATCCACCCCGATGACATCCCACTATTAAATGCAGCAAAAGACAATATTTGCGCTGGGCTACCACCAAGACGCCAAGAGTTGCGGCTGCGGGACAATCAGCACAATTGGCGACGGGTCGAGTTACTCTTGTCCAGCAACGGGGTCTCGAGCAAGGGGCACACCAAGCACCTTACCGAAGCGCTTTTCGACGTTGATGAACGGTGGCAGCAAACACAGGCTATTTTAAAATCAAAAGCAGATGCTGAGCAGCTATCTAAATCGCGTACACGTTTCGTCGCAAATATGTCCCATGAGATTCGCACCCCACTTAATGCCATTCTCGGTATGGGCTCGGTGCTGCAGGACACGGAGCTTACGCCGGAGCAACGAGCGTATTTAGACACGCTTTGCAATGGCGGCAAGGCCTTGCTCGCCCTCGTTAACGACGTATTGGATTTATCAAAACTCGACGCCGATGGCATCGAACTAGAGCAAATAGAGTTCCTACTTGGCGAACTATGCGAAGAAGCGGTCGACATAGTGGCTGCACGAATTGAGGAAAAAAACCTAACACTCACCATGCACTGCAGCCCCAACGTACCCCCTGCGATCATTGGCGACCCACACCGAATCCGCCAATTACTCATCAACCTGCTTGGCAATGCGGTAAAATTTACAAGCCAAGGCGGCATAACGATTGCGCTGGACTGGAAGGCGCTAGAGGGCAACAAGGGTAATTTGCAGATCAACATCATCGATACCGGCATCGGTATACCCGAAGAGCGCATTTCGAGCCTGTTCAATGCCTTTGTGCAAGCCGACACCTCTACGACCCGTCACTACGGTGGTACCGGCCTCGGTTTGGCGATCTGCCAGCAGATATGCAGCGCAATGGGTGGCGAAATAAATATTACCAGCACAGAGGGCCAGGGCTCGACGTTTAGCTGTCAGCTGCCCTTCGAATCCGTGACGATTAACTCACCCGTGAGCAAAAACACCTTGCGCGGCGTAAATCTCGATAACCGCGCGCAACTCGTAAGTGAATCACTTGCGCATTGCATGGCTTATCAATATCAAACAGCGCAGGTAAATGGCGGCAATAGCAGTCTTAGTTTAATCAAAGATGACGGCAATATTTTAACGTTAAGCTCGCCACAAACCAACGCGGTACTCACGCCAAACCGGCTAATGCGCAAACTCCAAGCACTCGACAAACAAGCCTCGACGGTATCCATACCGAGAACGGATCGCGGCGAGTCATCACTGCGAATATTAATTGCGGAAGACTCAATCCCCAATCAAATGGTGGTTGATGCGATGTTGAAACAATTGGGCTACATGAAGGTGCTGATCGTTGGTAACGGACAACTCGCTGTTGATGCCGCTAGCCAAGCGGAATTCGATTTAATTCTATTGGATATTCACATGCCAATTATGGATGGTTTAAACGCAGCAAAAGCCATTCGTGCAAGCCTACAAGACGCTACGCCAATGATTGTTGCCGCCTCAGCAGATGTCACTACCGACGCTCGCAACGAAGCCAGTGACGCCGGCTTTGATGATTGGCTGCCGAAACCCTTCACCAAGGAGCTACTACAGGCGCTGTTAGAAAAAACCAGCGCCCAAATTCAAGCCACTTAAACTAGTCTAGCGGCAATTTTAAAATACAAACCTCAAATCGACACCGTAGGTCATGGGCGCGACAATACCCACGTGGTAGGTGCCGAGCTCCCCGCCCGTTAAACCACCCGGCTGCGAGACTCGTTCGTTATCGAGTAAATTCTTGCCCCACAGCGCAAACTCATAACGACCACCCGGCGTGCTCCATGCTAATCGCGCATTCAGCAAACTAGTATCGTCGCCATATCCATTTACCCGGTTAAATGAATCGATGTGGTCTTCATTTTGTTTATCAACATTCTCTTCGTAAATATAATCTAGGTGAAGCAGGAGCAGACCATAATCAAACTCAGGCGACCAATCCATCGTCAGTGTATATTCCTGCGGCGAAGTCGGGTTAACCTGATTAGCCTCTTGAAAATTGCCCTCTTTGTCGTAGTACGCTGCGCGACTGGATTCTTGTTGCCGGTAGGTGTAAATCAAGCCAAAGCGCAAATTATCGTTGACCAGCCAATCGGCCGTCAGCTCAATACCTTGAATGTCTTCGTCGGTACTAATTACCGTAGGCACCGCGCCATTGTCGTCAGGACCTTTTGACTCAATCGACTCCTGACGGTCATCGATCACCATTTTAAACAAGGCAACTTGAGTGCGAATTTTGTCTTCTAACAAATCCCCTTTCAGACCCAGCTCAATATTACTCACCACTTCCGGTGCCAGTGGCACCTCTCTTGAGCTAGTATTTAAAGAGTCGTAGCCACCCGACTTATATCCTGTGGAGTAGCTCAAAAAAGCCATCGCGCCTTCGCTGACTTGCGCATTAGCGACAATACGGCCAGTGATTTTATCCCAGCTCGCACTGCCTTGTTCAAGGCCGTCTGAGTTAAAAAAGAAGTTCTCGCCCTGAACTTGCGACAACGGGAAGTCGGTTAGTGGCGCCTCCCAGCTAAAGGCTTTTTTGTCGTTGCTATAACGCAAGCCAGTAATAACATTCAGCCAGTCATTTATAGTGAAATCCAGATCTGAGAAAAACCCATAGGTTTCAAAATCACCTTCGTTGGTCATGGTCTCAGTAACGTAATTTCCTGCGATTACGCCGCCAACCAAAGTGTTCAATACCCCAGCTGGCACACCGGTCATTGCCGATGCCAACTCCACCACCGCACCATAGCTAAAGGTCAGCGCCGTTTGCTGGTAGGTATCTTCTTTACTGTAATTGGCGCCAAATACCGCGTCGACCCAATCCAGCGACACATTAAACTGGGCTTCAAAATACGCGATGTCGGAATCTTCGATATTATTGGTATCGACATAAACTGACTCGTCTGATGTCGCGTCTTCATCTTGTAAATTATAGGTTTCAAATGCCCGATAACTTGCAATTAAACTCATGGTGGCGACGTCATTAATGTCGTACCAGAGTTTGCCAGTGATACCCTGCATATCGCGAGTTTCGCCGCCATTAATAGCATCGGTCTCTAGCTTGCGGTCCGTAGGGTCTGGGTAGCTCGCGTGCTCTTCACTAATACTAAGGCGTGCCTGAGGACCATTGTCGACACGATCTATGTCGTAGGCCATTTGCAAGGTAAGTCGGTCGGTAGTTTCCCAGCGCAGTGCAATGCGCGCAAACTGATTATTTTGCTCGCCGGGATCTGGCGTAGCAGGGCCGAGCATATCAAGCACGGCGTCGCGTTGGTTATGTATAACATTCATGCGCAGGGCGAGTGCGTCGGTGAGCGGAGTGTTACTCATTCCCTCTACTCGCAACAAGTTGTAGTTGCCTAACTTAGCGGCAACAAACCCTTCATTCTCTTCAAGGCTAGGCGCATTGGGAATAAAGTTCACCACCCCCGCGGCTGCATTGCGGCCAAACAAAGTGCCCTGCGGCCCCTTCAACACTTCGACCCGTTCCATGTCTGAAAACGGCACCGTAATCGCGGCCCGCGGCAAGTAAACGCCATCGAGAAACGTTGCCACTGATGGATCGCCGCCGGTACTAATATTCGAACTTTTAATACCACGAATAACAAAGGAGGATTGTGTTGAGCCACCACCGCGGACATCATCGCCCACTTTCAGACCAGGGATATAAGCCTGAATATCCTCCATGGTCAGTGCGCCGGTATTTTCTAAATCTTGATTGGTAAAGGTATCTACCGTGACAGGCACCGTCATCGAGCTCTGCTCGCGTTTCTGGGCCGTAACCACCACTTCCTCTAGCGCCAGATTCTTTGCGGCATGCGCCGTCGACGCGCCCAGTACTGCAAGCCCGATTGCACCGGCTATGCGACTTCTACTCGTGGATGTCATAAACCGCCCTCTCTCGCTATCAATACCGGTGAGCGCCGCAGCGCCCACAACATTTAAAACCAAGTTCGCATTTAAATTACTTGGTAACTTTCAACATATACTCTGCGACTTCTTTTCTTAACTCGGGAGACAAATGGCCCTGCGACGGCATAGCAGGGTAGTCGGGGCGAACTTTATGCGGCTCAGCGATATAGTCGGCAATGCCTTGGGCATCATTGCGATACAGTGCCTGAACGGTCAATGTTGGCGGCCCGATCATACGTAAATTGTAGGCGTGGCAACCCGCGCAAATGCCCTGATAGAGTAATTTAGTGCGATTGGTCTCGGTCACCGGCTCATTTGGCGCGCCACCGGGAATAAGATAACTCAACACATCAGCGGTGCTCTTGCGCTCACACTCTGACCATTTCTTTACACCAAAGCTGGTATAACGCTCGCGATTAATAATGCAATTATCCGCTTCTTGCGCAGAACCTGGCGTGGCCAAAATATCTGGCCCGCTGCGGCTAAACTGGGTCAACATCAGCGCCTTAACTTCGGCGATAGGATCAGCACCGTTATCGAACATTAGGTTGTCAAGGAATACCAAACGATCTGGGTTTGGTTCGGATTCTGGATCGCTGGAGATGTCGGTTATAAAGGCTAAGTCGGTAATCACGATGCCAGCGGTTTTGTTACCTGACACGATATTGCCTTCCACAATCACGTCATCTGCGGCCATAACCACAATACCAATCCCACGCGGCACTTTAGAGACAATCGATCCCGGCGCACCAAAGTTAGCTGTATTGTTATTGACCACAAAGTTATTGCGTAAAATTACATCGTAGGTCGTTTTAATGGGCAGGCCTGGCGTAATAAATACCAGCAGACCAGCAGTGTTATCGTGGGCGTAGTTATTTTCAACCAGCGCATGGCGGGTATTCTCAATCTCAATACCGGCCACGTTATCGAAGACTTCATTGTGGCGCACATCGACGTTATCGCACATGCCCACATAAATCGCGGCGTCTTCAATACCGCTCAATACGTTGTATTCAATCAGACCATTTTTGCCAAACTGAGGGAATATGCCATACACCCCGGTATCGATTACCCTGTTATAGCGAATGGTAAAATTATTACCAGACTGGCCCATAATCGCATTACCCTTGTAGTGGGTAATAGTCAGCCACTCCACGGTAAAATTATTACCTGAGTAAAGAATCGCGTCGTTGCGCTTGCCCTCACCCTCCATTACGGGCCACTTGCCGTCTTCGACGACACCGCGCAAAGTAATATTGTCTTTATCGATATAAACACTTTCTTTATAGGTGCCGGGATAAATCAACACCACGTCGCCGGGCTCCGCTTTATTTACGGCATCCTGAATCAACTCACCGTCTTTTACATGAATATCTGCCGCCATCAGACTTGGCGCGCCAATCAATAAGCACAGGCTAAGCAGCCCCAATCGGATCGGGTTTTTCATTGTTACGCTCCTCAATGTCCAGAGTCTGGATTGTTCGTAGTTGATGCCGGCACGCCAACAGGGTTTAGCCCAGAGGGCACCGCCTTAGGTAGCGCCGGCATAAAGCTTTCATCGGTTAAGGTTTTCATAAATGCGACGAGTAAATCTAATTCACGATCAGTTAAATTGGGTTCCCAAACATGCCAATGCAAACTCAGTTTTTCGCCGGGAGGCACCGCATGGCCGCGCCCACCGGTATAAAACGCAGCCGCTTCGCGTAGCGTTTCAAAGCGGCCGGAATGCATATAGGGCGCACTTAATTCAATATTCCTCAGCGTTGGCACTTTAAAACCGCCACGCTGCGAGGCGTCACCACTCACGCCCTGAACGCCGCTATCTAAGGGTCGCCCCTCGGGCTCCGGCGCACCGATTACCGCAATTTGCTGATTGGTAAATGCTGGTGGCGTGTGGCATTCAGCACACCGCGCCACAAAAGAACGAAATACATTCATACCTTCAATTTCGTCTTGATTAAGCACCTCATGCACACCATTTGCATACAAATCGTAGCGGCTATTCAAGGAAACCAGCGACGCTTCAAAGGCGGTAATCGCGGTGTAAATGCGATCAAGACTTATGTCTGGATCACCAAAAGCCTGTTTAAACAAATTTGGGTAATGGGCATTTTCCTGCAAACTTCTTAATAATTGCTCGCGGCTATTGCCCATCTCGATCGGGGAATACAACGGGCCTTCCATTTGTTCTTCCAGGGAGCTTGCTCGGGCATCCCAAAACAAGCGTTTCAGAAAACCCACATTCCATAAACTCGGAGCCGAGCGATGCGCTAGCTGGCCATTGATGCCAACACTGTAACCCCGGCCATCGGCAAAGCCTTTGCTAGGCTGGTGGCAAGAGGAGCAGGCGAGCGTTCCATCGCCTGAAAGTAGCGGGTCAAAAAACATCAAGCGACCCAAATCAATCTGCTGTGGCGTAAAGCCCTCACGCAAAGGTGGCAAGCCCGTTTTCAAACCGCCCACCCCAGAATCTTGCAGTGAGGCGTAATCCCCATAGAGGCTTTGCAAGTAGCAGCGACCCTGTTCCGGCCGAAACCCAGCCGGACAAACATCGCTTAAGTTCCACTGCCCAGCCGCGCTTGCCAGCATCGGCATCAGGATCAGTATGCTCAAAATGAGGCGCATTACCGCTCGCCCCACTTAGTCTGCCAAGCTCTGGATATATACCACCACATCTTTGGCAACTTCTGCATCTGGCAAGGTTTTGCCCATCATATACATTTGATAACCGTAGCGATCCGCTTCATTATTACCACGAATACCTTTGCCAAAATGGTCAAACTGCTGCAGTAAATACCAATCTTCAATACCGGCCAGTGCTGGCGCCTGTAATTTATCATTCCCTTCAGCGGCTGGGCCATGGCAAGCACCACATAGATTGGAGTAGTAGTCAGCACCGCGCTTTGCATTACCCTCAAGCGTTGCCGCCGCGGGTTTCGCCTTAAATCCGTCAATGTAAGCGACAACAGACTTGACCGCCGCGTCGTCAGGCAAGGTTTTCGCGATCGCCTGCATTTGCGCGCCAAATGCGTCATCGGGATGGCTACCCCGTAAACCAGCACGGAAGCCGAGTAGCTGGCGCTCCAAATACCAACTCTGCTGGTGAGTCAACGATGGCGCACCCAGTGCTTTATTACCTTCGCCGCTCGCGCCATGGCAAGCCGCACACGCGGCATACAAGGTCTTTCCTGACGCAGAATTACTATTTTGTAAGGCCGCAACTGCTGCGCTGGCGGCCTGCTCACTATTAGCACTGGGCGCCGGATCATTACTACACGCCACGAGGGCAAAGCTAAGAAGTAATAGCGGTAATTTCATACTCTATTTCCTTAAAGGACCGTAACTCTGAATACAGTAGACGCCCAGCCCGCAATTGTGACCGCAGCATAATTTATATAGCGCACAAGCACCCACAATGCGCATAATTCAAGAAACATTTAGGCCAATACAAACCTGTTTCGACCTAGACTAGCCTATGTTTACACTGTCATCAATACGCCAAACAAAGTAGCTTTTGGGCGATTAACGCAAATTTAATGCCCTTTTTAGTCGATTTAGCCTATTTTAGCGACCTAAAACCCAGCGCCCCAAAATGTGCAATTGAAACGTCGGCGACGTATTTCGAGCCCTTGCCACACAGAGTAAAGCGCCCCAAATCTGAACACATCCTAGGGTGTCAAAACTAAAACCACCGCCACGTTTCACCCGAGTTCCCTCGACTACCGCCACCAAGCCCAATATCCCTCATCTTGGTGCACACCACACATCAGCCGAACATGGCTAAAACATGGACAAAAAAAATGGGCACCATATTGGCGCCCACTCTTACTACTCTATCTTAATGTTTAGCTGTCAGACTAAGGGTTATCGGTATACAAGATATAATCCCCAGCGCCGCTATAAGATTTTACCCGCCAGCGATAAGTACCAGAATTACCAGAATAAGTCACCGTTTCGTCGGTGCTAGCTGTTTCAGCACTGGCGACTACCGACCAGCTCTGGAACAAAAACCCACTCAACTTCTCTAGGTAAAGGTCAAAATCACTCCCTTCAGGGCCCTGCAAGAAGCCACGGAACTGACCACCATTACTGCTAAAACCGCCGCTGCTTGGGGTATAGGCCTGCGCTCCTGAAGCGAGGGTGCCACTGGTTTGCGCGCATTCAGGACAGGGTCCAGATCCCGGTAGATCGACCACGACATTCTGGCTCACACTATTCTGCTGAGCCGCACTGTCATTTACCGTGAGCGTGACGCTATAGCTTCCCGCTGCACCGTAGCTATGGCTCGCGCTTGCACCCGTGGCGACACTTCCGTCACCAAAATTCCACTGGTACTGCGTAACACCGTTATCATCTGTTGAGCTAGTACCATCAAAGCTACAGGCTAGATCACTGCAGCTATAGGTGAAGGCCGCATTAGGTGGAAAATCCGTCGGCGTACCGCCGCCACCCTCTGTGACTTGCAACAGCAGATTGGGCGAGCCGGTACCCAGGCCGCTCAACTTCCCATTTACGCCATCGCTAATTAATTGCGCAAAAACGGCCGCTGGGGTCGCCGAGGGATTTTGCGCGAGTAACAACGCAGCAGCGCCGGCCACATGGGGCGCCGCCATTGAGGTACCACTAATGGTATTTGTGTCAGTATCACTCTGATACCACGACGAGGTAATAGAAGAGCCCGGTGCAAAAATATCAACACAGCTGCCCTTATTCGAAAAAGACGAGCGCGCATCATTCGAGCTTGTTGAGCCAACGGTGACAGCCTCTGCAACGCGGTTCGGCGAACCAGTACACGCATCAACATTGTCATTACCGGCGGCAACCACAAAGGTCACTCCAGCATTTATCGCTGCACGCACAGCAATATCCAACGCATCACTATTCGCACCACCCAAGCTCATATTGGCAACGGCTGGTTTAATATGATTGCCTGCAACCCAGTCAATACCCGCAATGACGCCGGAGTTGCTACCTGAGCCATTACAATCCAGCACCCGAACTGGGTGCAAAGTCGCGCCTTTCGCTACACCCCAGGTAGTGCCGGCCGTTGTTCCCGCAACGTGACTGCCGTGGCCATTGCAATCTTCGGTGTTGGCTGGATCCGTATTGCCAAACAAGAAACCACTCGACACAAAGTTCTGACCATTACCAACGCGACCGGTGAACTCGCTGTGAGATTTACGCATGCCCGTGTCGACGATATAAATATGGGCGCCACTGCCATCGCCGCTGTATTGATAGCTGCCATCAAGTGGCAGACTCGGCTGATCTACGCGATCAAGACCCCATGTCGCGCCATTTTGAGTAGCGGCGATTGCAACTGTGCGGTCTTGCTCAACCAATTCAACTAAAGGGTTTTGCGCCAAGAGTGCGGCAGCCTCGGGACTCAACTCCGCGACGAAACCCCGCAAAGTGTATTGGAACGTGCCAAGTAGATTACCGCCAACGCTATCTAGCAGGCTTGAAATCACCTCATCAAGCGGGGCTGACACTAATCCGGCAAGATCCAACTTATTAAGTAGGACAATATACTGACCATCAATGGCTTGCCCAGCATTCAGGTTATCAGAAACCGATGACTCAATTGTTCCCGCCGTGCTGGCCACATTGTCGACAACTTCGCCAACGTCAACGCCGCTACCGCCGCCACAAGCCCCTAGGGACAGGAGCATAAACCCGCTTATTAAGTGATTCCGATTTAAATTAATGCCCATGCGCAAGTTACCCTCTCGTTAAAGTCTTTAATAAATCATTCGACTGACTATATTTTATTGTTAGAGGACTATAACGAAAATAAGGGGTAATAACAGTGTAACCATAAATATTATAATGAGTAATAGCTAAAAGTGTGACCGAGCGCTAATAAGGCAGCACCTAACAACTCCCGCGAATAATCAGCCCCGTCATGGATACAACAATGAACTTACGCTAGAGCTCAAATTATAATTTTTGTGACGTAGGGTTACCAGCGCGCGTAGTGATCCTCGGCGAACCCCCACATATCCGCTATCTCTATCACTTCATTGGCCAGGCAAATTCGCCCCTGAAACAAGCCAAAATACTGAATGAAATTTGACGCGATGATAAAGGCATTCTGTTTTTCTTTACGCTGCCCGGCTGGCGTAAACTGCAGATCGATAAGGCCATCTGCCGAACGGATATGCCAAGTACTCCGCGTTTCATAGCGAGAGAATTGAAAGTCCACCATATCGACTTTAATTAATTGGCCGTCCAGCCACAGCGCATTTTCGGTAAACCCCGTTTCATTTACGCCAGCGGCGAGATTCATCCCCAATCGACGACCATCTGCCAAGGTGGCGGACAGGCTCGCCCAATTCCAAAAGGTTTCACCGCGCATATAACCCGCAGTCCAATCAACTGAAGCAAGCGAATTCATTTCCGCCAAATCGCGACGAGCGCCCTGCCAAGCAACATACCCCACGCAAGGCAGCGCGGCGGTCTTTTGGGTAAAAACCCAACCTTGATAGCCCGCACGCGAACACATCGCCAGCGGCGTACAATCCGACTCACCAATCTGTGCAGCGATTTCAACACCGCCAGCCAAGGAAACATTCACTCGACGCTGTTTACTGCGCTCATCAGCAACGATGGACAAGGTATTTTTACCTTGCCGGAACACCGCCTCGCTGTCATTGGGGCGCAAGCCTATCTCCGTATTTCGCCCAAAGGGCTGTATAAAACTGAATTCTTCAAAAGCCCCGCTTGCTGGCTGATAAAGATACACAAAGGCATTGCTGACTAGCTTCAAATCAACAATCGCGACTCCAACAATCAACTCAGGACTAACCAGTGCGACAAACTGAAACTGATTAAATTTAAACCGTTTTGCCAAAGCGCCAAGCTTGCGATCCATAGGACTGCGCAAATCGAAATCACGGTAATTAATTTCTCGTACGCCATTTGGAAAATAGCCAAACGTGGCTTGGCCAGCACTGTTAATCAATGTCGATTTAGGTGACATAAGGCTCTCTTAAAATAGGAGTTTTTCGTATAAATAGAAGCGCATTACTTCACGCTAAATATGAGACCTTCAATCATGGCCACATAAACGTCCATCGCTTCGCGAAGCGAGCCACTATTTTGCAGGCCATATTGGAATAAAGCGACTCCGACGCCGCCACCAAGAAAAGCCGTCACCAGATTATCCAACGACGCCTCGGTTTGGATCTCCCCAGAATGTTTGGCTTGCGCAAAAATATTCTTCAAGGCGTCCATCACATCATTATTCTGACCAACTAAGGCTGCATTCAATTCCGGGTGGCGGCGAATTTCAATCGGCACAGCCGCGAGCAGGCCCGTGATCGAACTATCGCGGTCATGAGCATCCGCCGACGCAAGTAAAACGCCAACGATACGTTCGCGCAAGGTCTCGCCACTGGCGATTGCGTTCAAATAGCTCGGCAGCAATAACGCTTGGGTATCCGCGAGGGTCGCCAGATACAAATCGAGTTTTGCAGGAAAATAACTATAAAGAGCCGCATGACTAATACCAATAGCCCGACCAACATCTTTAAAGGTGGTTTGCGCATAGCCTTTTTCAGCAAATAGCTGCCGCGCGGCGGGAAGCAATCGCGCGACAGTGTCTTCTTTATTACTGCCACGGGGTCGCCCTACTGGCGCAGCAGGCTTATTGCCCGTTGGCTTATGTTGAATCACCATGATGTTTTCTGAGTAGACAAAAAGCACATAATACCTTAACAAATTACATCAATGTAACTTACTTGCAAAAGACAGCACCCTGCATTAACTTACAATCCTGTAACTTACCTGCATGTAAATTAAGCTAGATCCTAAATCGGCACGTCCGATGGAGCACGCAATGCAACTTGGCCTATCGGTTTGGCAGTACATTCTTATCGGCATCGTTGGCGGTAACGTGCTTTTTATCGGCTTGGGAGGTTTAGTACATTGGTGGTACTACGTTCGCAATCGCGACAACAGTCGGCGCTGGAAAATTCAGCCAGAGCGGTTTTTGGCAAAACGCTTAGATCGTGAAGCGATGTGGCTGGGCATATTTAATTACAATCTTGCCACTATTATTATGGCCACCCTCGCGTGGGGCGTGTTTGAGCACGGCTGGTCGCGACTCTATTTCGATTTTTCCGAATACGGCTGGGACTACACGCTGCTAAGCCTGTTTCTGTGCTGGCTCTTTATTGAAGCCGCTGCCTATTACTTACATGCGGGCGGACACCTACCCTGGTTCTATAAGCGCTTCCACTATGTTCATCACCGCTATAGCACACCCACGTTTTGGACGATCTCCGCAATGCACCCACTTGAGTGGATTTCACACGCTTCTTATATAGCATTACCCGCATTTATTATTCCAATGCACATCGGTGTGTATATGAGTGTAGTGGCAATGACGTTTATCCTAGGTTATTGGGATCACTGCGGCATCAAGCTACCACGCATCCCATTACACGGTTCCAATCGTTTTCACGACGACCACCACAAATACTTTCATGTGAACTTTGGCTTCACCTGTAATTTATTTGATCGCATCCACGACACTATTCGCCGCGAGGGCCATCATTACGACGAACTCACATTCAATGGCGGCCAAGGCGTTGTTCGGAAACCCGACGCATTAGGTGGTCGCGCCATGGGCCCGGTATTGAAATACTGATTCACTACTATAATAAGAGAGCACTATGAACGAACATATTTCCTACGCAATGCGCAATGAGCTAGCGACCAATAGCTTCATTTATATCAATGCGCCCTCGGCGCTCAAAGATTGGAGCTTTCTTGCCATTGAAGCAATACTGCTAATTGGATTTATCTTGACCGTGGTTCACGCCATTCGTCACAGTCGCTCAACGGGCAGTCCCGCCGCGCTGTATACCTTAGCTGCCGCATTTTTGTACGGCTTGGTGATGGATATCCTTTCCTACTACACCGTAGAAAATTTTTGGCATGGCGAATTCACCGTCATGTTTTTATACAACCGCCTACCACTCTACATCGCCCTCTTTTACCCTACCTTTATATACCATAGCTACATGACAATCCGACGCTACGATTTTAAACCCGGTGTAGAGGCGATTAGCGTTGGTTTTTTTGCAGGACTTAGCTATCTCATCTTTGACAATCTTGGCCCGCAGCTAGGCTGGTGGATTTGGGATCGCAATGATCCAACAACATGGCCCTATGTAAGTAGCGTGCCATTAACCAGCTACCACTGGTTCTTTCTCTTCACCGGAGCATTCGCCTTTTTAGCACGTAAAATTTGCTGGGACGGCCCCAGTACAGGTCGATCTACCACCGCAACGTACATCGGCATTGCCAGCATCCCCGTCGCGACCATTATCCTCGGCTCGATTCTGTTTATTCCCTACAATATTTTTTCAAAAAATATGCCGCCCTGGGATATGGCACCATGGACCGCCAATTTTGGGCTGGCATCACTGACTCACGTTGTCGCCTTCTTTATTGCGGGCCTTGTCTTCCTACTTAACTTCCGACGGCCTGCGGCTACCCGTGACGGCATATTGATGCTCTTTCCACTTATTTACCTCGCGGGCCATCTGTTTATATACATTGCGAAGTTTGATTTATTTTTCAATCTCAGCGCCGAGGGCCTCACCCAAGAAGGCTTGGCCATCGGCAACCCTATTGCCGCCGTCATTGCCATTGCAGCTTCAACGGCCATCGTACTGTTCAGCCACCCCGTACCCGCTCAGCGAATTGAATAAGATAGCGGCACGACTAAACGACCGCTACGATGAAGCGACGTAGCAGTCGTAGAAAATGGGTGAGCATCTCACTCATGCACGGGAGAGCGACAATCCGCGCTTATTGGTCAGCCACCACAATATTGAATAAATCCGCCATATCCATGTGCGCTTAAGGGTAGAGAGAATAAATTAGGGAGACCAAACTCACCACAATTATGGAAATGCACCACAAGCTCTCATGGCGTTGTCGGCCAGTGAAAACTCAAATTAGTTACCCTTTGCGCCATGGGGCTTCCTTCTTATTTATACTATTGGCGACAAAGAAATATTAATTAACGATGCAAATTTCCGGGAAGTCCCTCTCTCCCCCACCCACGAACCACCCTTTTGATCAAAAGAGTGACCCAGATCACACTTCCACTCCCGCGCGAAAACAAGATCAGTACGTTACACATTCCTAATAATATGCAAAAAAGCGCATTTCGCCCCAATTTGCACCAAGCCTCAGAAATCCCACGCCGCAAAATGGCCACATTATTGTGCATTAATAGAAATCACTCATTTAATACGCACGTACAAATTTAAAGAAGAGCGATTTTTATCAAAATATTAAATGCCCCAAAATTTTCTGTTTTTAAAAAAATCGACCCAAAATAAAACTACGCAAACGTAAAAGCCATTTTTAGCACCGCATTAGCGCCCATCCCCCCAATTTTCTCAAAATTACACGCACCAACATATTGCATAGCGACGATAGATAACAAAGCCAAAACAGCACCATCTCTAGCTGGCACAGCCATTGCTATGTGTGTGATGCACCCTTAAGAAGACGGATAGCGTGTTTTAGAACGGCAACAATTTGGAAGCCAGAAGCGATTACCGCAAGGCAGTCACTTCTGAAAACCCAGTGTACCGACACTACTACTAGACATTTCTGCAGAACGCGGGGCGCTTTACTCAAGCACTGTAGTTTTCTATTGATTAGGAGCATCAAGATGGAAGAAGCAAAAAGAAACGGCTTGCGTCTTTTTAAAAGCGCAGCCTTCGTTGCCGCAATCCTTGCGAGCAATATTACTCAGGCCGAGATGTTTAACACCGGCAAGGTACTCGCAACTGGCGGCGTAAGCATGATCGACGGCGCCGGCGGTGGTGGTATCACCCCATGGGCAACTATCACTGGTTATGCAACCCGTGACGGTATTAACGGAAACGTTCACTATACCTACGCACCACTGGCAAACTACACCCTGCACTCAGTCGGCGCAGCGGTTGGTTTCTGGGATCGCTTTGAACTTTCGTATGCTCACAGCACCCTGACTACTAGTTCAACCTTCGATACTGTTGGTTTAGTTGCTGACACAGCGGGCGGCCTAACTGGTCAATTAGCCGGCACGCCAATCAATACGGGTATCGAACCCTTTAACACCACCATTGAAATGGACGTAATTGGCGCAAAGGTTCGCGTTTTTGGTGAAGCTATTTACGACTCTGACAACCTGCTACCTCAGGTTGCCATTGGTGGCTTTTACAAAAAGAACAAAAACGCAGACTTATTGACCACGCTGCAAGCGGCAAAAACCAAGGATTGGGAAGCCTATATTTCGGCAACCAAAATATTCTTCCCCATCAACACGCTGGTTAATATTACCGCGCGCTACACAGCAGCTAACCAAACTGGTTTAGTTGGCTTTGGTGGCCCAGATGGCGAAGACAAGGAAGTTCGTCCCGAAGTTTCGATTGCATACTTGCTACGCAAAGATACTGCGATCGGCGTTGAATGGGCTCAGCATGGCGATAACTTAGAAGGCAAAAGTGTCGAAATTGGTGGCCTGGACGTAACTGGTTTACAGCCAACTTTAGACTCGTTAGGCCTGAGCGCTTTGTCTGGCACTTTGACCCAGCATGAAAGCGATTGGTACGACGTATTTATTGCCTACTTCCCGAGCAAAAACCTGTCTATCACCATGGCTTATGCAATGCTAGGCAATATCACGATCACGCCTGACCAGCACGGGTTTTACATGTCACTACAGGCCAGCTTCTAATCACTGATTAGCTAAGTCTACTAGATCTCAGGAGAGCACCATGAAACTGATATTTCGCACTATCGCCATTGCAATTCTTGCAGGCACCGCGGCAATGCCAAGCTTTGCCCAAACCGGTCAAACTCAAACCTATCCGGCTCTTGACGACGACACTATAGCCCAATGGGGCGGCGAAGAAGGCGTCCGCAACTGGGTAGAGAGTTTGTTTTACTACATTATGCTAGACAACCGGATTAATCATATTTTCCGCGAGTTCGGCAATATTGAACGGCAGATATTCTTAAATACCCAGCTTGAAATGATGGTGTTAGGTGCGGGAACTGAATACCAAGGTGCCAGCATGGCAGCGGCTCACGCCGACCTCGCTATTACCGTGACCCAGTTTAACGCCGTAGTTGAAGCTGCCTACAACGCGTGTGAACGCGTCACCGTAACCTACGAAGCGTGTAACCAGCTTATTGCTGCACTCGCTCCGCTGGAACGCGTGATCGTAACTCGCTAATCGCATTACGGAGAAAACATGCTCTATCCATTTGAAAAAATGGGCGGCACGGCATCTAGTTTAGATGCCGTTGCGCGGCGCCCGCAGGCAGCAGAAAAAGTAATGATGGTATTATTTTTCCTATTTGTTACCACCTTATATTCAGGAACTGCAAAAGCATTTGAACTGTATAAAACATTTCAAACACCGGATGTTTTTCTGGCCGAAATGTTTAACAACAATGTACCAACGCCAGTGGTACTGAATTTAGACTCACAGGCGCAAAGTGAAATCAGCTCCGTATTTAAACGCCCGTTTCCTTCGCAGCGCGTGCGCTACTGGAAAGACGAAAGCAAAACCGTTTGGGTTTTTGATGACATTGGCAAAGAGGGCTATGTGCCCACTACCTCAGGATTCGCGATCAGCAACGGCGCCGTCGAAACCGCCCGAGTATTGATTTACCGTGAATCGCGCGGTGAACAAGTTGCCGAGCCGTCGTTCCTAAATCAGTTAAAAGGAGCTACAGCATCCGGTACCGGCCTAAGCAATAAGGTGGACAATATTACCGGCGCAACACTATCGGTAGTCATGATGGAACGCATGGCGCGAACCGCTATCACCTTAGATTCATTAAGTCGTAAATAAACAGCCTTCTGGGAGGCTCTATGAACAATCAATCTGCCCTCCGCGCTGATGCGGAGGACTCTTCGGCCTTTGATGCGGGTGTAAAACCACGTCCAAAGGCCGCCATTAAACCCGTAGCACCGGTCAAAAAAAAACCAGCGGCGCCTAAACGCAATACCTCACTACTATTGCGTCAATGGCACCAACGCCTGGGTATTTTTGCCTTTATCTTTATGGGTTGGCTGGGCTTCAGCGGCATTCTACTTAACCAGAGTGTTAGCATGGGCTTAGATGCCATTCGCGTTGGTTCCACCACGCTGATGTCGCTTTATGGTTTACATACGGAAATCCCAGAGAATGGCTATTCATCTGAAAATCATTGGTTAGTAACCACCACTGAAAATACCGTTCTAAATGATATTGTCTTAGATCGGCACATTCCATCACCACTCGGCTTTGTTGACATTAAAAACAACAATGACGAGCTTCTGTTTGTCGCCACAAACGATAAACTCACTTTACTCGCGCCTGACGGCGCCGTTATTGAAGAACTCAGCGGCTATATGCTCCCAGTGGGACATATTCGCGGCATTGGCAGTATCCAACAGCAAGACACATCCTTTTTAGCGCTACAAGGCGAAGGAACGTATATCAGCGCGGACGGCCTAGGTTGGCAAGAAATTCAAGACGACGGCAGCATTAACTGGTCAACGCAATCGCCCCTCACTGAAGAGGCTAAACAGGATGTAGAACCCTTCGCTCACCCAACAGTTGCTCTTGAGCAAGTGTTGATCGATATGCACAGTGGCAGACTATTTGGTTCTTTTGGCTCAACCCTGATCAACTTTGTCGGTGCCGCTGCAGTACTGCTATCTATTACCGGCATATGGATGACCTGGCGAACCAATCGCATGCGGAAATCTCGTCAAAAGAAATGATCGGCAGTAACTGAATGCCAAAAGTATTAATTTGGAGGAAAAAATGAAAACCTATTTATTATTTACCTCGTTGGCCGGCATGATTATGTTTGCTGGCGCCGCGATATCATCCGATATGATGGCGCCGAAAGGCAGCTCAGTTAAAATTCAAAATTACGCTTTTGGCCCAGAAAGTGTTTCCACTGCACCAGGCAAAGAGGTGGTGTGGGTGAACAATGACAGCTCCAGCCACACTGTGCTAATCGATGGGCACGAGAGCCCGCGCCTTCGCAAGGGTGGTGAATATCGCCACACTTTTACCAAGCCCGGCGAATATCATTATCAATGCGGCATTCATAAATCCATGAAAGGGACCGTCATTGTTGGGGCCAATGGCAGCGTCAACGGGAGCATGAATAGCAGTATATCAGCAAAAGCGCCGACACCAAGCCCAGTATCCAAGGCGCCGACACCGGTACCAAGCCGAGTAGCCACACCTGCATCGAGCCCAACACCCACCCCTGTTAAGAAGCACATTGTCGCAGACGGAAACACCGTTTCGATTGTCGACTTTATGCGCTTCTCACCGACAGAACTTACTGTTGCGGCTGGAACCGAAGTAACTTGGGACAACCACGACGGCTCAAATCACGTAATTCAGTTTGGCAACGTACGCAGCCCCCGACTACGTCATGACTCGAGCTTTTCGTATCGCTTCGACAAGCCCGGCGAATACCCCTTTATTTGCGCAATTCATGGCAAGAGAATGTCTGGAAAAATCACCGTCAAATAAAAGATGGCGCTCCGGCGCCCTCTCGCTTTCCACCGCCATTAACAAGCATAGTTGATACCCCCTCGCAGCTCAGGCAAACTTAGCCCCTCTTTTCTGTCCTGCTGATGAATACCTATGACCGAGCTCATCCACTGCGATTCTGACGCGCTTGCGCCTATCGACACTCAACAATTATTGCAGCCCGTCAGCGATGACAGTCCAATCAAGATCCTAATTCTCTACGGCTCATTGCGGACCCGTTCATTCAGCCGCTTACTCGCGCAAGAGTGTGCTCGCCTGCTGAGTTTCTTTGGTGCTGAGGTGAGAATTTACAACCCCTCCGGCCTACCGCTCCCTGACGACTGTGAAGACACTCACCCTAAAGTCAGTGAGCTAAGAGAGTTAGCACAATGGTGCGACGGCATGGTGTGGTGCTCGCCCGAGCGTCACGGCGCCATGACCGGCATTATGAAAGCCCAAATCGACTGGATACCCCTGAGCATTGGCGCAGTGCGGCCCACCCAAGGTAAAACCCTGGCACTTATGCAGGTAAGCGGCGGCTCGCAGTCATTCAACGCCGTCAACCAAATGCGTATTTTAGGTCGTTGGATGCGGATGTTTACCATTCCGAACCAATCTTCGGTCGCCAAAGCATGGCTCGAATTTGACGATAATGACCGCATGAAATCCTCCGCCTACTACAATCGCGTCGTTGACGTTATTGAAGAGCTGGTTAAGTTCACCCTGTTACTGCGAAATAAAAACGACATTCTAGTAGACCGCTATTCTGAACGAGTAGAGTCTGCTGAAGCATTGCGAAAGCGTGTTAGCGAGCGCAGCTAAAATAATGACGGATAAGCCAACTGAATCGATAGCGGCGTTTCTTCATGTAAACGCCCTCGACCATCGGCTAAGCCCAGGAGTCTTATTTTCAGCCTTGTTTATACCCAAGCACTTTGACAAAATCTTTTTTAAGCAAGCTGAAATCCACCTCCCCGAGAATATCCGCAATGCGAGCAAAAAGCGCCAAGCAGAATTTTTTGCTGGCCGCTATCTCGCCGCTTTAGCAATGCAGCATTACAATATCGAGCACTTCGATATACTCGCTGACGAAAGCCGCTGTCCTATTTGGCCACAGCAATACATTGGCAGTATCAGCCACTCAGGCGGCTTCGCAGCCTGCGCCCTCGCGCCCACAAACAAGCTAGGTGCTATTGGGATCGATAGCCAAGAAATATTAACGCCAGCACGCGCCGAGCGATTGTGGACTAAAATAATTGACGAGGACGAACTTGCAATAACTCGCGGCGCCGGCTTTGAATTACATGAAGCGCTAACATTGTGTTTCTCGGCTAAGGAAAGCATCTATAAGGCGCTTTACCCTGCTATCCAACATTTTTTCGGCTTTAGTGCCGCGAAACTCTGTGCCATAGATTCTGTAAAACAATGCATGGAATTCGATTTTGAACCGACACTAGCACAAGCAATTGGGCTCAATAACACGCTATGGGTGCACTATCGCCTTGATGAACACAGGGTCTTTAGCCATCTATCACTCGCCCCTGAAAAATTTTCACTTGCGCAATGAAGCGCAGTATAAATAACAAATAAACTCGATTTACATCCTCCTCGGAATCTCAGCTTCTCGCGTAAAGCTCCAGTTTAAATCGCTAAATACTGTTCACGCATGTCATAGTATTTTTTACGCCGACACATCGTTGACCGAAATACAAAACCAAATTCACGTCATTTTCCCGCTCAATGTAATACCCCTGGGGAATTGCTGCGCAAATTAGAATTCGGGTTATTCTAAGCAATTGAAAATAGAGGGGAAATTATTGTAATTGAGAATAGATTAATGCTTGTAATTGCCATACTCCATTGTTATTACGTTTGGGTATCGCATCTAAATGATAATTTGCAAGCCTTTGATTTTAAAGGAATAAAAAGCGCCGGTCAGCCCTAGTTTAGCTAGACGTAGTTGACTGCTCTTTGCGCAACTAATATAGCCTATCGTTAGTTTATTATCCAAACAATCATTAGGGACTGAGTCCCCGCCCCCTATATTTCGACGACTAACCCTTCATGAAAATCTGCCGTTTCCGTTGAACCTGGATACCCTCGCGAGCTACATATAATTCGTGTTCCGTGTACAACGTAGTCGGACGTGTTATGCATATTGATTAAGGTGGCAAACAGGTCTCTGTGTCCCTTAGATCATTGAAGCCATGGTTGTGAGAGTATAGGCTTTCGAAGCAAAGCAATTTATGGAGATTCTCATGGAAACGGAAAGCGCGATTCGAAGTGTTACGCTAATAGGTCTTGGCGAGATACCCGAGGTAGGCGGTATAGTTAGCGGCATGATTGCTATATTCTGGCCAGAATCTAAAGAAGATGTGTGGGGGCAGATTAAAGACAAGGTTGAGTCTTTGATCAATCAAAAGCTTAGTGATTTTGAGTATCAACAGGTTAGTGAGAGCTTGGAAGGTCTTCGGAATGTCCTGGCTGATTATGATTTAGCATTAGCAGACGGGCAAGGCGATGAAGCCTATATAACTGCTAAATATACAGCAGCGCTAAGCCATTTTGAGTCAACACTGCCTCACTTTCAATCCAAGGGTTACGAGGTTCTTCTCCTGCCTTTATTTGCACAATTTGCAAACTTACATTTGGCTTTATTGCGTGATGGCATTACGTTTGGAGCCCGCTGGGGCTGGCCTTCGCAGGTAATTACAGATGAAGAGTCTAAGATAAAACAGTCAATCTCTGCTTATTCTAAGTGGGCGTCAGAATGGTATGACCAAGGTTACAAACAACTAAAACTACCGAGTGACAGTACATACAGGGTCGAGAGCTGGAATGTTCAAAACAATTATACCCGTGAGATGACTATTAATGTGCTCGACTCAATGCATTTTTGGCCCTATTTTGACCCACAAGTTAACCCCGGCGACACATCTATAGTTACTATCCCAGCGCGGACGGTTTACTCTCAAACGGTGGGTGTTGCTGATGACACGGGCATCACAATACCTGAACCACCAACTTCACCAATAACTGGTATCCAGATCTGGGGCTGGAATTACATTGATGCAGTTCAAGTCCAGTACGGGGGAGAGTGGGGGCCACGCCAGGGCGATCAACAGACACCAACTTTTGGTGGTTCAAACGTTCCGCCACATGGGTGGAATGGCCCTGTTGATGTGCAAACAAATCCAGTCATACGCGTGAGTGGGCGTTCAGGTGAGCTACCGGAGTTAATTAAACTTTGGTTTGAGGATGGTTCAGTTACCAACGATTGCGCAGGCATTGCTGGCCGTGGTGGTTTGTTTGATTTCGTCTATGACGGACACGTGCTCAGTAGCATCCATGTTATGGGTACGAGTCGATTTTATAGATCAGCCAACTGTATTGTATTTGGGTGGAGGCTTGCAAATAGTTATTAGGTATACCTGTGGCTGGGTGGGGCTGTGCTTGTAAGTGGAATCCTGACGTCAAGACATTTGGCCTCTTAGTTGAAGAAGCCGCCCACTGTAGTGGCATAGTGAATTTGGCCACCTGATTAGAGGTGATATGATCGCCTCTATAGCAACCTATGACCTTCATCGGATTGCGTGTGTTTGACCGTCCGCTTTTTACCAAATCAGGAAATACCCCCTAGGTACTGGGAGTGTTTGGCTCTAGCGTCACATTAGCGGTCAGTCGCTGAAGAGCCGTCAAACTCGTATTCAGCAGCATTGCGCTCACTAATTCTGGTGGAAATCACTTAAGCAATTGATTTTTATTGATAAGTGATTATGCTCAGGGCTAAGGGATTCCACTTTAAATCCAGGATGCTCGCAAATGGGAAAATCTTTTCTGACTTACTATCACTCTGATTTAAATAGAATTATCCTACTTAATCACCTCAAAAATTAGACTCGCGATGCACACGAGTTATAAAGCGCAACGCATTTGAATTTACTGTTATGTGTCATCCAACTAGCGAGAATTATTTATGATCAAACATGTTGTGCTGCTTACTTGGAAAGATAGTACATCCCAGGATCAAATTGATGCGGTCACTTCCGCTTTCCGCGCTTTAGGAGATGAAATTGCGGAAGTGGTCAGTTACAGTTTTGGAGAGGATGTAGGCATATATAGAGGTAATGCTGACTATGCTCTTATTGCTGAATTTCAGAACGAGGCCGATCTAAAGGCTTATGTCGTCCACCCTAGCCATCAGGAGCTTCTGTCTAACATTACGGGCCCAATTCTAGACTCATTTCTATCCGTCCAGTTCGGTGCGGCTGAATGAGGCCGCAGCACATAACAAGTCGAGGCTACGGACACCAAAACCGGTGCGCGGTTTCGGCGCTCGCAGCTTGAAGCGTTAGATGCCAAGGCTAGCTATATGAGAATCGGAGAGCTTGCTCGAGAAGCTACGGTATCGGTCGAAACAGTTCGGTATTACCAGCGAAGGGGCTTATTGGATATTCCAGAGCGTCCATATGGCGAAAATCGTATTTATGTTTCTGAGCATCTGGACAGGCTTCGCTTTATTAAACGAGCCCAAGCTTTAGGGTTTTCGCTTTCTGAAGTTGAATCACTGCTTAGCCTTTCTGCCTCCAATTGTGCGGAAGCGGAGCAATTAGCGAATCGTAAGCTCATATTGGTTAATGAAAAATTAGCTGACCTTTCTCGAATCCAGTCGGTATTAGAGCGAGCTGTTGCAGGTTGCCGGTCAACCCAACCTTATGAGGGGTGCCCAATCATCGAAAGTTTAATTGATCCCAAGGCTTGAAGCCGTATCTAGGTACGGACTCTATACTGACTCCGTTCTAATACGTGAGGTCAGCCTTGAGCGAATATGAAAAACTCTCTAGATTCAATCGGTGGAATTGGAAGTGTAATTTCAGCGGTATTCGCCGCAGCTCCTTGCTGCCTTCCATTCTTAGCATCAGTCGCGGGCGCTGTTGGCCTTAGCTCACTTTTACCATATTCGGGATACATTATTTATTTCGTACAGGCGTTTGCTGTTATTGCTGCTGTCGGTGCACTCTTATCGTTCAGAAAACACCATAGGGCTATGCCTTTAACGCTAACAATCATAAGTGTCCTGGCACTCATTTACGCTTATAACGTATCACTGGTCGCGTGGCTTTTGTATGCTGGTTTAGGTGGCCTGGTTGTTGCCGCCATTTGGAATACCATTGAGTTAAAAAGGTGCCATCAATGCCAAACACCAGCGTAGTGCTTCAATCCACAATTCAGTGTCCTCACTGTGGCCATGCCCAAACCGAAACAATGCCAACGGATGCCTGCCAGTATTTCTATGATTGCGAGAACTGTAAGAAAGTACTTAAACCAAACGCCGGAGATTGCTGTGTGTTTTGTAGTTTTGGCACTGTAAAGTGTCCTCCAATACAAGAAGGCGAGTGTTGTGGCTAATGACATCTAATCGGGTAGCCGAGGGTCTCTAAACCTCAGCCCCCACAACACCCTGCATGCAGGTCAGCACGCGTCCGCTTATTACCAGACGGGGACGTGTGGTCGGATTGTCAGCCTATGAATTGCGCGATGGCCGTGACTTAAACTTCTTACCCGATGGATTGGGTATTTGGCGCAGCGCCTAAATTCACATAGAGCAAGGTTGCCCCCTAGAAACTCCACTCTAAGGGCATAACAGCGCCATTCTCGTTCTCATTCTCGTTTACCCGCCCAAAGTCGCTTAATTCTCAATTGCGATCAAATTCCCCACCCCCCACTACGCAAAAAAATAAGCCGCAGACGATTGACAATACCACTGATATATACGTTAATGATAACCGTTCTCATTATTATTACCGTTATATTACAGAGGCAAGATCATGCTCCACTCCCTCATTGCTGGCGGTCCCATTATTTGGGTGCTATCTGCGTTCTCGGTTATTGGCTTGACGGTCGCGAGTTATAAAATATGGCAGCTATTCATTCAGCTTAAAGTAAATGATTCTGCAGCCCAGCGCGCTTTCAAGCTTTTAGAGGATGGCAAAAAGCCTGAGGCGCTCATCTTAATCAACGGTCATCGCAACCCGAGCGCAAAGGTGCTGAGTCGCTGCCTGCAACTCTTCGCTAATAAATCCCTCGACACCCAGCAAGCCCGGGATGAAGCCTACCGCGGGGCGCGCTTACAAGCAGAGCAACTCAGCGGCCATCTTCGCATTCTTGAGGTCATCGCCACCCTCGCCCCGCTATTAGGTTTATTAGGGACCGTGCTGGGCATGATCGAGGCCTTCCGCGCAATGGAAGCCGCTGGCGAGCATGTTAATCCCGCCATTCTGTCTGGCGGCATCTGGCAGGCACTGCTCACTACCGCCGCGGGCTTAATTGTCGCAATTCCTATTTCCGTATTGCATAGCTGGCTAGAGCGCTGTGCTGAACGTCAAACTCAGTCAATTCAAAACACCATTGAATACGCATTTACCCTAAATAGTCTGAATAAAGGGCCCTTTCACCCGGTCTCGAAAGAAGCGAGTGAACACGCGTGAACACTGCTTTGTCTGCATCGGCGCTGAGTAGGCCTCGGCGCAAAAATCCGATAAGCCTTACCGCCCTAATTGACGTAGTTTTTATTTTACTTATGTTTTTTATGCTCACTTCCACGTTCAGCAAAGAACATACTATTGCCCTGAGTAAAAGCCAGGCGGTAGCACAGGCAATTGATCCCGCACCGCCGCAATTATTATTTGCCTATGACGACGGCAGTTTTGCATTTTTTAATGATTCCCTATTAACACTAGGCAACGTTGCCGAGCTTGCCGGCATTGCGGACGTAGGCAAACCTGTAACCTTGCTGCCCGCAGCCGAAATGCGTGTACAGAACATTGTCAGTCTTTTAGAAATACTCAAAGCCGATGGATTTACGCAAGTCAACTTAGGTGAGCCACTGCCGCAAGGTGCCCAGCACCATGAATAGAACACTTATGGCCGGGGCAAAAAAATCCAGCAGTGACGACAACCTGATCCCGCTGATCAATATCGTGTTTTTATTGCTGATCTTTTTCATGGTCGCAGGCCAGCTTAAAACTGCACAAAGCGGCGCGGTGCAACTACCAAGTAGCACCCATACAACAACCTCTGAAAGCCAAGCCATAAAAATCATTATTAATACACAAGGTGAGATTTTTCTAAATCAAGCTGACTCCGATTCGATTCCAATCTCGCCGCAAGCACTGAGCGAATACATCAGCAACCAGTCGGATCCAAGCCCTACCTCAGTGTCGCTATATGCAGATCGAGATCTTACTGCGGCGCAATTGCACCTCGCGCTTAATGCTCTCGGCAGCCATCCAACACTCAGCATTAACTTACACACCCGCAAAGGTGGAGAAGAATAATGCGTCAACTCCCTTGGCTCATTGCCTTTACATTCGCGATCAGCGTGCACGCGTCACTATTTTACGTTGCAGAACTCGGCCAAGAACCAGCGCCGCAGATTGGCGCCTATGCAGAGGGCCAAGACGGCCTTGAAATTGGTTTAGGCATGAGCGGCTCGTACGCCGACATTGCCAAGCGCACAGCGCCAACAGAGCCCGCCGCCCCCCAGCCTGAGCCTAAATCGATCGTCAAACCAGTGGTCAAACCAAAGCCCAGCAAAACAGCCAAACCTGTCGAGACGCCAAAGCTAATTCCAAACGTGATGCCGGCGGCAACGCCAATGGTAAGCGCAACGGCACTCGCCCCGCCGCCACAGATTGCTGAGGCACCTAAGCATGGCTACCAAGCAGCTGTAGAACGAACCACGCAAAGTCACTACGACATGGTCTCTGCAGAATCCACCCAAAATTCCGATGCACCAGATACCTTAGTCAAACCTGACACCGCACGTAGCGAAGCAATGGTTCGCGCCAGCGGCTCCGGTGCGCAGCGCAGTGCGGGCGGCAAAGCTGGCGACAGTAAACACTACTTTAGCCAGCTATCCGCATGGCTGGGACAGCACAAAACCTACCCTCCCGAGTTAAAAAAACGCAAGGCGCAGGGAATAGTGACCGTTAAATTTGGCATTCGCCGCAGCGGTGAAATTTTCGCGACCTCCGTGAAATCCAGTTCCGGCCACAAGGCCCTCGATGACGCAGCGCTGCAAATGCTCGCTGATGCCTCGCCTCTACCGCCGCTGCCAGCAAGTATTAAAAAAGATCAGATCCACCTCGTTATACCTATTGAGTACTCCCTAATCACCAATGACTTCCATGAGGATTAAGCATGAAACGGAAAGCAACACTTACACCCGCAAGTCTAAAACCGGCGGGAAAAACGCCACAAAATCACGCTTCACAATCAGCGCGTTTTAAACCCAGCGCGAGTGCGCTGGCACTGGGAATACCCACCCTGCTAATGAGCGGCATGGGCTTTGCGCAAAGTGACGACACCTTTGTACTCGACACGCTTAAGATCGAGGAGCGCACCGTTGACACCAACCCCTATGCCGAAGCGGGCGCACCTTACAAAGCCAAAGTATCTGGCGACAGCCGTCATGTAAAAGACTTGGCCGACACCCCGCAAACTATTAATGTACTGACCCAAACTCAAATTAAAGAGTCCGGAAAATCAGACTTGCGCGATGTGCTAGCCGCTCAGCCGGGTATCACCCTCGGTACCGGTGAAAATGGCAATGCCTTTGGTGACCGCTATATTATTCGCGGCCACGAAGCGCGCAGCGATGTGTTTGTCGACGGCCTTCGTGACCCCGGCATGACCACTCGCGAAAGCTTCGCCACCGAACAAGTCGAAATCACCAAAGGCCCAAGCTCGACCTTTGCTGGACGCGGATCAACTGGCGGCGCGGTAAATAGCATTACCAAACAAGCCAACACCGAATACGATTTCAATAAACTCAGTGGCGGCATCGGCACCGACAATTATCAACGCCTGAGCCTCGACAGCAATAACTCGCTCAGTGATGACCTGGCGCTGCGCATTAACTTACTCTATTCATTCCAAGACGTGCCTGATCGGGAACCCGCCGATAAAAGCCGCCGCGGCGTTGCCCTTTCTGGCTTATTCCAAGCCACAGAAAAACTGCAATTGCTCAGTGATTTCTATTATTTGAATGCCCAAGACAGCCCAGATTTGGGAACCTATATTGTGGCAGGGGGCGGTAAGCCGGTGGATGATTTTCCGGTTTATTTACAGGACCAAGACTTTCTCCAGTCGGCAGTTAGCGTCTATACGCTGCGTGCCAACTACGCGCTTAGCGACACCAGCCGCATTGAGAATGCGCTACGATACGGCACCACCAACAACGGCTATGTCACGACAGGTGCTAGAGGTACTACCCGCGACGCCAGTGACCCAGATGCGCCAGGAGCACCGACAGCGTCGCTAAGCACCCATCAGGGCTGGCAAGAAGTCGAGTACCTTGTTAACCAGTTTAACTTCTTTAAAGATATCAATATTGCTGGCAAGAAAAACCAACTTGTCTTTGGTGTCGAGTTGTCGAAATACAATATCGTTAATGGCGTGTACAGTGTCACCAATAATGGCACCAGCAACTGCATTGTCAGCGGTCGCGGCGGCGCAGCGCCTGGCTATTGCACCGCCGATGCCAGCGGCAATACGCTGGAAAATCTCAATTCGATTATGGGTCGCAGTATTTCTAAGGGCGACCAAGACTCAGACTACAATATTGAAGCCATTTCACTCTCGGTGATGGACACTATTGAATTGAGCGACAGCTGGTCTTTGTTCACCGGTATTCGACTAGACGACTTTGACTACGACAATACTATTGTGAGCGGCGGCACACCGACGAACTTTAAATATTCCGATTCCCTGTGGAATGGCCATATTGGCGCGGTGTATAAAATTAATGACGACGCCAATGTCTACCTGACCTACAGCACCTCGGCCAATATCAATGGCGGCGAATCTGATCTCGGCGGCAACTGTGGCTATGGCGGTTTGTGTGGTGACCCGGACCAAGCAGCCAATAGTGAACCAGAAATGACAGAGAATATTGAACTGGGCACTAAGTGGAATATCTTGAATGACAAGCTCTTAGCCACAGCCGCTATTTTTCAAATCACCAAAAGTGATGTAATGGAAAGCGTTGGCGATGACTATGCCACCCTCGGCACCTTGAACACCGGCAAAAACCGCGTCCAAGGCATAGAGTTCTCACTGGTCGGTAATATCAGTACTAAGCTCAGCACCCAGTTCGGTGCCAGTTTTATGGAATCGGAAATTCTCGAATCCTATACCACTGCTAGCGAAGGCAAGGTTCTAAGCAACTTCGCCGACGACAGTGTTTTTCTACAGCTGCGTTACCAAGCCAGCCCTAAATTCTCGTTTGGCGGCACCGCAACTTACTCCAGTGAAATGTACGCTGGTCAGCCCGATACCGCAGCAGGCTTTAGCAGCACAACTGGGGAATACTCCTACGAAGTACCGAGCTATACCGTGTTCGACGCCTTTGCCAGCTACCAGTTTAGCGAGCAGCTGAAGGCACGCGTTAATATCGGCAATGTCACCGACGAAGACTACTACCTCGCGGCCTACCGCAGTGGTGCATTCACCTATATTGGCGACGCGCGCAATGCCCACGTAAGCGTGGAATACGAGTTCTAAACTCGCTGGCGCTGTGTTCATATACAATGGACACAGCGCATTTGATCAGTAACGGAATTCAGCAATGAAATACACCCCGCCCCTGCAAACTATTCCCGCTGAAATTGTCTGTCTCGATGATTATCAGCGCTACGCTAAAGACTTTCTCTCCCACGACATTTACGAATACATTGCCGCCGGCACCGCCGACGAGCAAACCTTAAATCGCAACCGCAGCGCCTTTGCGAATATAGAATTAACGCCGCGCGTACTGCGCGACTTTAGTAGCGGGTCAACCCAGATTTCGCTACTCGGCCACAACTTGGCCCACCCCTTTTTACTCGCGCCATTAGGCTACCAACAGCTCTGCCACGCGAGTGGTGAACTCGCCACCGCCATGGCCGCCGACGCCATGGACACAGCCATAGTGGTTAGCACGCTGGCTACCGCCAGCCTAGAAGACATTGCCGCACAAACCAACGCGCCCAAATGGTTTCAGTTGTATTTTCAAGCTCGCCGCGAAGATACCTTATCCCTCGTGACGAGAGCGGAAGCCGCCGGCTATACCGCGATTGTTTTAACCATTGACGCGCCGCTGAGCGGCCTACGCAATCGCGCCCAACGCGCTGGTTTTTACTTGCCACCTGAAATCCAAGCGGTAAATATCCCTGCATCCGCTGAGTTCTCACAAGCCGGCGCGCCAGGCGTAAACCCAATACTTCAGCAACTCATGGCACTCGCACCACAGTGGCAAGACCTGCGCTGGTTAAAACAACATACCAAGCTCCCCATTATCATCAAAGGCGTGATCAACCCCAACGATGCCAAGCGCATCGCCGACATGGGTATGGATGGCATTATTGTTTCTAACCATGGCGGTCGCTGCCTTGACGGCTTACCTGCCAGTATCGACGCCCTACCCGCAATACGGCAAGCACTGGGCGATGACTTCCCTCTTTTACTCGACAGCGGCATTCGCCGCGGCAGCGACATCCTCAAAGCCATAGCACTCGGCGCCAATGCGGTATTAATCGGTCGCCCCCAGGCTTTTTCACTAGCGGTTGCCGGTGCGCTTGGCGTCGCACATATGTTACGTTTGCTCAAAGAAGAACTGGAAATCACCATGGCACTCTGCGGTTGCCCACAAATTACAGACATTGATCGCAACTGCCTTTTCACCCCTGGCTAAGGACCACTATGCTCACTGTCATCAATGATTTTCTCAGCGCGAGTGAATTATCACATTTTCGGGCAACGCTCGACGGCGCCAATTGGCAAGACGGCGCCCGCAGTGCAGGACAACTTGCCGCCCCACTCAAAGCCAATTTACAATTAGATGACAGCGGCGCAGCAGCGCGGAGTCTGGTCAATACCCTCAGCACCAAACTTAGCCAGCACCCGCTGTTCATCAGCGCGGCATTGCCCGACAAGATTTATCCGCCAAAATTTAACTGCTACCAGAATAACGGCCACTACGGCCAGCATATCGACAGCGCTATTATGCGCTGCGCCGACGACAGCAGCCTACGCAGCGATTTGTCTGCAACCTTGTTTTTATCCGAGGCACAAGACTACGAGGGCGGCGAACTCAGTGTTGAAATTGGCGGTTGCCTCCAAGAAATAAAGCTCAACGCCGGCGATATAATCCTCTACCCCGCCAACTGTCTACACGAGGTCAAACCGGTACCGAGGGGTCAGCGCCTCGCCGCGTTTTTCTGGGTACAAAGCCTCGTTCGCAGCCACCAGCAACGACAGCGGCTGTTTGAACTCGACCAAAGTATCCAAGCCTTAACGCTCAAACTTGGCTGCGACGACGAGGAAGTGCGACGGCTCTCAGCCTTGTATCACAATCTCCTCAGAGAATGGGCCTACGCCTAAGTGATTTACCACGGGCAATTAACTGAATTAGCCGTAAAATCAGCGAAGTACCGGCAAGTCACCACTAAATCTATAAAAACAGTTGAACAATCGTGGCGATGCCTTACTCTAAGAGGCCTAAATCTCATAGTTGTAAAATCCACTCCGCTTCGCACCGCGAACCGGGGGTTAAGCCACACCTAGGAAAGCAGATTGCCACGTTTAAAATCGAAAGCCAGCGACAACGAAACAAACACCGCCACCTTCCGTTTGAAAGGCGGTTTATTCCCGCTCACACTATTAGAAATCAGCCGTTTTGACGCGGAGGATTTTGAACAACAATTACGAGACAAAGCAGCAACCGCGCCAGGCTTTTTTAAGCAAACGCCGGTGGTGCTCAGCTTTGATGATTTTACCGGCGAGCTAGGCGATCTCCCTTTAGCGGATGTACTGACCATCTGCCGCGGCCAAGGACTCTTGCCCGTGGCACTGCGCAGCGGCGCAGAGAGTTTAGCTCAACAGGCACAGACCTTGAACTTAGCCATTATGCCGGCGACGCGGGTAAAGGCTGCACCTGAGCAGACAGAAACCAGCGTGGCAGAAGCGCCTCCCTCCGAGGCCACCCCAATTGAACCCAGTCAACTGGAACTCAGCCCCAGCGCCACAGTTGAAATCGACCACAAGCCCAGTAAAATCATCACCACACCGATTCGCTCCGGCCAGCAAGTTTACGCACCAGGCGGCGACCTGATCATTATGGCCGCGGTGTCTGCCGGTGCAGAAGTACTGGCGGACGGCAATATTCATGTTTACGGCGCCCTGCGCGGCCGCGCCCTCGCTGGCGTAAAAGGCGATACTAGCGCGCGAATTTTCTGCCAAAGCCTCGAGGCCGAACTGGTCTCCATTGCCGGCACCTTCAAAGTGGACGAAGATCTGCGCAATGAACATTGGAAAACCGCGGTTCAAATTGGCCGAGACGAGGGCGCACTGTGTATTACCGCACTCGTTTGATGCCAACTCATTTAAACCCATCATGCCCTCAGAAGGATTAAACCCTTGGCCAAGATAATAGTAGTTACTTCAGGAAAAGGCGGTGTGGGTAAAACCACCACCAGCGCCGCAATCAGCAGCGGCATCGCCATGCGTGGCCACAAAACCGCCGTTATCGATTTCGACATTGGCCTGCGCAACCTCGACATAATCATGAATTGCGAGCGCCGCGTAGTATATGACTTTGTCAACGTCATCAACGGCGAAGCCAAGCTGCGTCAGGCCCTGATCAAAGACAAGCGCGCTGAAAACCTCTATATTTTGCCCGCATCGCAAACCCGCGACAAAGACGCGCTCACCGTCGAAGGCGTTGAAGGCGTTCTAAAAGAACTCGCCGACGACGGCTTTGAGTACATTATTTGCGACTCCCCCGCGGGCATTGAACACGGCGCGTTCATGGCCATGTATTTTGCCGATATGGCCATCGTTGTCGCCAACCCCGAAGTCTCATCTGTGCGTGACTCAGATCGCATTCTGGGCATACTGCAAAGTAAATCGCGCCGCGCAGAAAATGGCGAACGCGTCGAGGAATGCCTATTACTCACACGCTACAACCCCGAGCGCGTTGAGAAGGGAGAGATGCTCGGCGTTAAAGACGTAGAAGAAATCTTAGCCACCAAGTTACTGGGTGTTATTCCTGAGTCTGAAACCGTGCTTAAAGCCTCTAACCAAGGTATACCGGTGATTCACGACACCGAGAGCCCCGCCGGCCAAGCTTACTCCGACGCTGTAGCGCGCATTCTTGGTGAAGAAGTGGAACACCGCTTTATGAGCGTTGAACAAAAAGGTCTGTTTCAACGCCTGTTCCGGAGGAGCGCATGAGCATATTCGATTACTTCCGCAGCAATAAAAAGGCCACTGCGTCGATCGCCAAGGAGCGTCTGCAAATTATTGTCGCCCATGAGCGCAATCAACGAAGCCAACCAGACTACCTGCCCAAACTGCAGCAAGAACTGCTCGACGTGATTCGCAAATACGTTGACGTAAACCAAGACCAAGTTGAAGTACAGCTCGACAACAATGGCAACTGCTCAGTGCTAGAGCTAAACATTGTATTGCCGGACCGTTAAGACTTAGTCAGCACTGCAAACTTTTTTCTAGGCGCTATTAGCTGGGGCTGCCCCAGCTAATAGGAATGGCGTCACTGCCCTAGGGAATACTATGAACGTAAAAGACTTTTGCGCTTTCACCGCCATCGCCCTGACGTTTATTGGCTTTGCCCCTTATATTCGCGGTATTCATCGCGGTACGACCCACGCCCATGTGTTTTCCTGGCTGATCTGGGGCATTACCACCGGCATCGTGTTTTTTGCACAAATTAACGCCAAGGCCGGCAGCGGCGCATGGCCCATTGGCATATCGGGGCTCATTACGCTGTATATCGCGCTACTGGCATTTCAACGCAAAGGCGATGTCGCTATAACCCCAAGCGACTGGCTATTTTTCGGTGCTGCGCTGTCCTCTATTCCCATTTGGTACTTAAGTGCCGAACCGCTATTTGCCGTGATCATACTCACCTTTGTCGACCTGCTCGGCTTTGGACCAACCCTGCGCAAAGCCTACCAGCACCCCCACAAGGAAAATCTCGGCTTCTTCAGTCTGTTTGCATTGCGCAACAGTTTGGTGATTATTGCGCTGAACAACTATTCACTCACCACCGTATTATTTCCGGCCGCCGTTGGGCTTGCCTGTGTATCCTTGATAATATTGGTGCTGTTTCGTCGTCATTTATTAAAGGTCACCGCGAGTCGCAACGACCTTTCCCGCTGAGTTTACTATGCGCGCACTACTGATCTTTGTATTACTACTTAATCTCCCGGCCATCGCCGTGGCGTCGTCTTGTGAAGACACCGAGATTTACACTGAAACATTACTCAACAGCGCAGTGGAACATCTATTGGAAAATTACGGCGAGGCCGCCGTCAAACAGCCGGTAGAAAAATGTAGCACCGGGCCCGGCGCGCTATGGCAATTAGCCTTAGCCGCTCACGAAGAGGATGCGAATTTTCAATACTATCGCGTTATTAGCTGCACGCCAGATCACGCAAATCCAGCGACGTCGTCGGCCCTGCAATGCAACAGCCAAGAAGCCAGACGGCTTAAATACCAAGAGCAAGTAATAGAGGCATCAAGCGATGGCAACGCCACCGAATTCATTCACGCTTTAGATTGCTTTAACGAAGCCCTGCAGGCTGGGAATATCAAAATCAGCAAGTACAACTCGCTCTTAGACAGTTATTTGAGTATCCCCCTGACTAGCAGCCGAGATATTAGCGCCATTGCCGCCGAACCGCAGTTTAAGCGATACACTATTAAGGCCTTAGCAAATCGCTACCGCTTTAGTGTGGAGTTAGACAAGGAGTTCGGCTGCTTTATCGAGCCCTTACGGAGTTAATCGTCCAGCAAATAACCCGACTCCAGAATTAATGTCCGGATTGGCTCACTTTGCAAAAATGTGAACAGCGCCACCGCTGCGGGATTTTCCGCTGCAGCATTTAGCAAAACTGCGTCTTGGCGAATAGGCCCGTGCATAGTCGCCGGCACCAACCACTGCGAGCCACTGGCTGCCAAGCCTGCATCTTGCAGCTGTGATAGCGCCACAAAGCCCAAATCGGCGCTGCCCGTGGCAACAAACTGGAAGGTTTGGGCAATATTCTCGCCACGGACTATTTTTGAAGCTAAGCGCCCATCGCTGTCGAGCTGCTGTAAAACCTCCGTCGCTGCCTCACCGTAGGGCGCCAATAGCGGATTGGCAATCGCCATTATGCGAAAATTACCACGCCGAATAATATCAGCACGATTGTTAATTAACTGCGGATCAAGCGACCACAACACCAAACGACCTACCGCATAGGTGAACCGAGAATCTGTCACTGCCAAACCGTCAGCGATCAACGCGGCCGGCTTGGCTTGATCTGCCGACAGAAACACATCAAATGGCGCGCCATGGGCTATTTGCGCGTAAATTTTACCCGACGACGACACCACTAGCTCAACGCGGTGACCGCTCTCTAGCTCAAATAAACGCGCAATTTCCCGCATCGGGCCAGCAAAATTCGAGGCGAGTGCCACCCGCACCGTATCAGCATGCGCAGTGCCAGCTAAGAACAGAAACAACGCAAAAATGCGCACTCGAAAAATGCTCACACTAGCTCCGTAGCCGGCTCAAGTACCGGTCTAATTGATTGGCAAAAGCCTGCTTATCTTGTGCGCCAAAGGGCGCTGCGCCACTGCTATGCACACCTGAGGAGCGCATGGTATCCATGAAATCACGCATATTGAGTATGGAGCGGATATTTTCGGCGCCAAATAGCTCACCACGCGGGCTCAAAGCCAGCGCACCTTTATCAATGACCTCAGCCGCTAGGGGAATATCGCTGGTGATGACCAGATCACCAGACGCCGCGCGGCGGACTATTTCATTGTCGGCAACATCAAAACCGCTACTCACTTGGACCGAGCTAATATTGGCCGCAGGTGGCACTCTTATGCTCTGATTCGCAATCAAGGTCAGTATTACCCCAGTGCGCTCTGCAGCTTTGAATAAAATTTCCTTAACCGCCACCGGACACGCATCCGCATCAACCCATATGGTCATAGCCCACTCCACTGTATTTACGCCGCCATTATCCGGCATTTCCCCACATTTAGCATCGCGACCGGCAAACCGTTACCTCCAAATAGCTCGTCCTGCCAAAGTTTTCGCCGAAGTATCCCTAGGGAAAGTACGAATATTGACAAGGATCACATTGAACTATGATTTGCCATGGATAATTTATCTCAAAGTCAATCACTGCCAGCCTAGGTGCACCCTGCCTATAGCTAATCGCTGGGCGAAGAGAGTCAATGAATGCAAAGTCTGCCCCCACTTATCAAAGGTGACAAATTGCCTACTTTTCCAGAAGTAGAGCAATTTCGTGGCAGTCATTTCAATAGCGTCAAGTGGATACAGAATGCCGTATTGCTCTGCGTGGCACTGGTTATTATATGCAGTGGCGTATTTATCGACTTTCAGAACACTCAGCGCTACCAATCGCAATACCGCGTTACCATGCAGAACCAGCTCAAGTTAACCGCCAGCAAACTGGAAGGCTTGGTGCTTGCCAACTTGCAAACAGCCAAGAGTATTGTGCCTGTCATCGGCGCCAATCCCAATATCGACGCAGCAGACTTTGATTTATACGCCGCACCACTATTTGACGGTAGCGTGCAGTTAAGAAATATTACCGCTGCACAAGACTTAAAAATCAAGTTTGTCTATCCACTGAAGAGTAACGAAGCGGTACTGGGCTACGACTACCGAGATCGCCCGGACCAACTCAAAGACATCGTTCGCGTGCGCGAAACCGGCAAGATGGTTTTATCTGGTCCGTTCACCTTGATTCAGGGCGGTCAGGGACTTATCGCCCGCATACCGATTTTTGACAATACAAAAACTGCAGAACCGAAACCACTTTGGGGCACCGTTGCCGCGGTCATTAACCTAGATCAACTCTATGCAGCCGCTGGTCTTAACGAGGCCAATTCCCCCATCGACATTGCGATTCGAAAAGCTCCGCAAACAGTAGCGCAGGATTCAAAGCCGTTCTTCGGCAAGCAGAGCGCTTTCTCTAGCTATGCACACCCCGTTACTGCGGTTATCAATTTACCGTCCGAAGACAAATGGGAGCTCGCTGGAATTCCAAAAAATGGTTGGCCTAAGCGCGCCGACAACGCCGCGTCCATGCGCGCAATCTCCATCATCACCGGAATTTGTATCTATGCTTTGTTTATTCTTGGCTACCGACTCTTAAGTCGTCGGCAACGTCACAATGTGCTGTTACACAGCCTGTTCGACCTTGCGCCAATCGGCATTGCCTTAAGTGACTTTGAGTCCGGTAAATTTTTACAAGTGAATAACGCGTTAATGGCAAGTAGCGGCTATTCACAGGATGATTTCCTAGCACTAAATCAATGGCAAATTTCCGCGCAAAGCCAAGACGAAGTAGAACAATACCAACTACGGTCGCTAAAAAAGCATGGCCGCTACGGCCCCTATGAACGCAATTACATTCGCAAAGACGGCAGCGAATTTCCGGTTTTATTAAACGGCGTATTAATCCAAGACAACAGTGGAAAACACTTTGTTTGGTCGATCATCGAAGATATTTCAGCCCAGAAAAAAGCCAATGATATTGTCCAGCGCCAGGAGTCACTCATGCGCTCAATGGGCGCTCAGGCTCGCGTTGGTGCGTGGGAGTATCTGGTGGATATCAACAAATTGTATTGGTCGCAAATGACCCGAAAAATTTTTCGAGTTGGAGATCACTACCTTCCTGAAGCGAAAACCATTCGAGAATTTTCTAGCGGCGACGATGCATTACAACGGTTTGATAAATCAGTGAAAGAAGCACTAGGCAATGGCCTGCCCTTTAGTGACGAACTAAAAATCATTACCGCGAGTGGCCGCGAAATCTGGATCCATATCACTGGCCAAGCTGAATTCAAAGACGGTCGCTGTATTCGCCTATACGGTTCAGTTCAAGATATTGACAGTCGGCGCAAGGCGCAAGACGAGCTGATCTCCGCTAAGGAACAGGCCGAAGCGGCTGCCCTCGCTAAGAGCGAATTCCTCGCGGTGATGAGCCACGAAATTAGAACCCCAATGAACGGGGTACTCGGCATGTTAAACCTTTTAGAGAGCACGCCACTAAACCAAAACCAAGAGCACAAGGTTCATATTGCCAAGAGCAGTGCACGATCTTTGCTAGGCCTAATCGACGATATTCTGGATTTTTCCAAAGTCGACGCTGGCAAACTGGAGCTCGAAGAAATTGAATTTAACTTGCGCCGATCACTAGATGAGTTCGCAGAAGGCTTAGCACATAGCGCCCATGCCAAAGGCTTAGCACTTATTGTCGATCTCAGTATGCTTCCACTCTGTAGCGTGATCGGCGACCCAGTACGCCTACGCCAGATTGTGAGTAATTTACTGTCCAATGCCATTAAATTCACTGAACGCGGCAGCGTTATTTTACGCGCGAGTTTAAGCCAAGAAGCTGACGACCTTTTCCTTCACTGCGCCATTATTGACAGCGGCATCGGCATTCCTGACCCAGACCGAAGGAAACTGTTCATGCCGTTTTCCCAAGTTGATACCAGTACCACGCGGAAGTACGGCGGCTCCGGATTAGGCTTATCCATTTGCAGCAAGCTTTGCGAATTGATGGACGGCAGTATTGCCGTGCACAGCAACGCCGATCAGGGCAGCACGTTTAGCTTTAGCATAAAACTAAAGGCGACGAATACGGCTAACAAAATCGCCCGCCCCGCCTTGGCGGGTCGCAGCATTTTACTTATCGATGAAAATGCCGACTTCCAAACCACGATGACTCACCAGCTAGAGCAATGGGATGCCACAGTACATATTGCTGACAATTGTAACGCGGCCACAGACTTGTTTTCGCCGTCCTCCAAGACGACGCCCGATCAATGCGGGCTCATATTATTATCAGCGCAAATCGGAGAAGCAGATGACGTGGCCGATGCCACGCATCGTCTGCGCCAACATCCCGCCTTTGCTAATACCGCCATCGCCCTGTTGTGTACCGGTAATACCGCATTCGACCACGCACTCGTCGACGCAGAGATCAACGCCGCCTATCTAAAACCGCTATCCACTGACAATTTATTGGCGGCCTTGCAGCTCACTGCGGCGGACAAACCACAATATGAATTTGCCAGTAAACTGCAGGAAACCACATCTCATGCAACACTAGATGTAGAGCCAATAATTGTTAAAACCGACAGTAAATTTCACAATCAGCACATTCTGCTGGTCGAAGACAACCCGGTAAACCAAGAAGTTTGCCGCGGCATGTTAGATGAATTAGGCGTTCACACGAGTATTGCCAATGATGGAATCATGGCGCTGCAGATGCTCAGTAGCGCGTCCACATTATCGCCCTACACACTCATCTTAATGGATTGCCAAATGCCAGTAATGGACGGCTATGTCGTCAGCCGCCGAATCCGCAACGGCGGCGCAGGACGTGCCTACCGGCAGGTTCCCATTATCGCCTTAACCGCAAATGCCATGAGTGGCGATAAAGAAAAGTGCCTGAATGCTGGCATGAATGACTACTTAAGCAAACCGCTGGAACCTGCTGACCTCGAAGCCAAATTAACAACGTGGTTAATTGAAAAAACAAGCGCGTATTCGACTACCGCGACTATCACAAATATCGCATCATTTAAGCAACCGGCTCCAATCGTCAGCGCGGTGTCACAAGGACAGCAACCATCGCCGACGGAAAACAACATTAGCGAAATTTGGGCAGAGTCTAAGGCACTCGAAAGCGCAATGGGCCGTACCGATACACTACGCAAGCTACTAGCAATGTTCTCAACGCAACTTGAAGGTCAATTGAGCGAGCTTTCAGAAGCGGTAAAGTATGGTGAAGTGGAGAATGTTTCCAATATTGCCCACGCAGTAAAAGGCAGCGCAGGCCAGCTCGCCGGCCACCGACTCCAACGAAGCGCAGCTGCTCTCGAGCGCGCCGCGCAGAATGGCGAAGCTAAATTGATTGCTCAACTTCATAGCACCTTTTTAGAAGATTGCGACGCGCTCCAGATCCGTTTCAAACAGTACTTGCAGCTAGAGAGCAATACCAAATAGACTGCGCCGCGACCAAGTATCTCGTCGCGTAGACGAGGTACCCTGCTCTCGCCTATGCGACATAGCCCCCTAAATCTGCGCTACGCTAACAATGTCGAACACACCATTCAAGCTCGTAAATCGCTTGGCCAATGAAAAGTTTCACCTGTGCCGCGTTATCAAGGATAATGCCGGTCCTGTTGGCCCGCTTCGCGCCCAATTTATTCACGGCCCTGCCCTAGGATTAAACCATGACACTCCAACGCCTCCGTCTCGCCAAAAATGAAGATAAACGCCTGCGCAGTGGTCATTTATGGATTTACAGCAATGAAGTCGACACTCAGGCTACACCGCTGCGTAATTTCAGTGCCGGTGAGCAAGTGATTGTCGAAAACCAGCAGGGCAAATCCCTTGGCGTTGCCTACGTCAATCCACAGTCATTAATCTGCGCGCGCATGATGACCAACGACGAGCGCCCCGTAGACTTAAACACCCTGAAAAAACGCATCAAATCAGCACTGGCACTGCGTGAGCAATTATTTGATCAGCCCTGCTATCGGCTCATTTACGGCGAAAGTGATTTACTACCCGGCCTAGTAGTCGACCGCTTTGGCGACCACCTGTGTGTGCAGCTTAATACGGCTGGTATGGACGCCATGCGCGACATCGTGATCGAAGCCTTAGTGAGAATGCTACAACCAACATCAATACTGCTACGCAATGACGCCGGTGTTCGCAAACTAGAGGGCCTGCCGCTAGAAGTCGTTACCGCCTACGGTGAAGTACCTGACGAAGTCGAGCTCATCGAAAACGGCGTACGCTTTTTAGCGCCGCTGGCTGCAGGGCAAAAAACCGGTTGGTTCTACGACCAGCGCCCCAATCGCGAATGGCTGCGCAATATTGCGCCCGGCAAACGGGTACTAGACGTCTTTAGTTACGTCGGCAGCTTTGGCGTCCAAGCCGCCGTGTTTGGCGCTGACGATGTGTGGTGCGCCGATATATCAGAAAGCGCACTGGACATGGTTCATAAAAATGCGGAGCTCAACGGTGTTGCCGATAAACTCAGCACCGTGCAGGGCGACGCGTTTACCACGCTAAAATCACTCAAAGAAGCCGACGAGCGTTTTGACGTGATTATTGTCGACCCACCAGCGTTTATTAAACGTAAAAAAGATCAGAAAGAAGGGATTTTGGCCTATCGCCGTATTAACGAAATGGCAATGCGCCTACTCAATGATGGCGGCTTCCTCATCTCCGGCTCCTGCTCTATGCACATGCCCCGCGAAGAATTACTGGATTTAGTGCGCGCCTCAGCAAGACATATTGACCGTCACGCCCAAATTCTCGCTGAAGGCATGCAGGGCATGGATCACCCCGTTCACTCGGCCATCCCAGAGACACGCTATTTAAAGGCCGTGTTGAGCCGTATTTCTAGAATATAGGCGCACGACTTAATTATCAGTTTTAAAACAAGATCGACTTAGGGCGCCGGGTTGGAATAACGTTGGTGTATCTGTGCTATTTCCGCATTAATATCACTGCTTAGGCTCAGCTCGGCGCTGACGATATTTTCCTTAAGCTGCGCCATTGTCGTGGCGCCAATAATATTACTGGTCATAAAAGGCTGCTGATTAATAAATGCCAGCGCCATTTGAGTTGCATTCAAACCACTTTTTTCTGCCAACTGTAAGTAGGCTTCCGTTGCTGCTTCGGCCTGTGGATTAGTGTAGCGTTTAAAACGTTCAAACAGTGTAATCCGGCCATCAGCCGGGCGGGCACCGTGACGGTATTTACCGCTCAACATGCCAAACGCCAGTGGCGAGTAGGCCAGCAAGCCAACCTGCTCACGAATAGCCATTTCGGCCAAACCTATTTCAAAACTTCTGTTTAACAAATTATATGGATTCTGAATGCTGGCAATGCGCGGCAAACCGTATTGCTCAGCCAAACGCAAATAGCTCATCACACCCCAAGGCGTTTCATTGCTGATACCGATTGCTTTGATCTGGCCGGAGCTGAGCAATTCTGCCAACGTCTCTAATATTTCATGGATCTCTGCTTCACCGCCATCACTGCCGTGCTCGTAGCCCAACTTGCCAAAAAAATTGGTGGCGCGATTCGGCCAATGAATTTGATATAGATCGATATAATCGGTTTGTAAACGCGTGAGACTTCCTTCAAAAGCAGACAATATTGCTGCGCGGTCAAGCGGCTTACCGTCACGAACATGAATATGGCCGGGGCCAGTCGCTTTACTAGCCAAAACAATGTCTTTACGTCTCGCTGATTGACGAAACCATTCGCCAATATACTGCTCTGTACGCCCCTGGGATTCCGGCACAGGCGGCACTGGATACATCTCGGCAGTGTCAAAAAAATTGATGCCCTGAGACACCGCATAATCCATTTGTTCGAAGGCCTCGTCCTGGGTGTTTTGCTCCCCCCATGTCATGGTACCCAAACAAATTTCGCTCACGCTGATACCCGTTCTTCCGAGTTCATGCATTTTCATATTCACCCTCCTAATCCATTAATAAGCGCAGTGAAGCCATTCGCATAATCCACCATAGTGTACGGCAATTTCAGTGGAAACGAACGGCTGGTAGGCCGACAATTTTCTAGTGCAGGTACACCGTATTTCGTCAAACGATGCGCACCCTTACACTTTTTTGACTGGCACGTCACCGCCAAACTAGTTGACACAATCAACCACTTTGCATATAGCTGATAAAATCAACCATGTTAAGGTCAGCACTATGCCAACACGGGCGATAAACGAACTGCTCCACAGCCTTAGCCATAGCTATAAATCGGCTCTGCGTACCGGCATTAAAGATCAGCAAATTCCATTGCCAATTACCCACATACGCGCACTCAAGGGCATTCACCGCAACACAAATTGCACAGCCCAATCCATTGCCCAGCGTATGCAACGTGACAAAGCGCAAATAACACGCGTTCTGAACGAACTTCTGGAAGACGGCTATATTAGCAAAATCGCCAATCCCGATGATCGCCGAAGCCAACTCCTTCGCCTAAGTGACAAAGGCATGAAAATCTTCACCCAGCTCAACGCCATTGAACACAAAGCCAATAAGGCAATGATGGCCAATCTCAGTGACGAGGATATGCGCGCATTCATCCGCATCGGAAATACCATGATCGACACCGGCACCGCACAATGAAAGGAATATTCGCATGAACAAGCCAACGCCCAGAGCCCTCGAGGTTATTCGTACCACCGCGCTAAGTCCCCATATGCTCAGAGTTACCCTGGGTGGCGAAGGTATGAACAGCTTTCCCGATGACCAAGAGAGCGCCTATATAAAACTTATTTTTCCTCAAGAAAATAACCCGCGGCCACTGATGCGCACCTACACAATCAGACAACAACGCCTGCGTGAAATAGATGTGGATTTCGTTATTCACGAGGCAAGTGGCCCAGCCTCTACATGGGCGCGCTCAGCTGCGGCTGGCGATAAAATATTAGTCGGCGGCCCCGGGCCTAAAAAACTTATCGACACAAACGCGGAGTGGTTTCTCTTGGTCGGCGACATGACGGCACTACCCGCCATAAGCGTTAATATTATGCAGCTACCGGAGAGCGCGCGCGGCTACGTCGTTATAGAAGTGCTCGACAAAAATGACATACAAGACTTGGCGGTGCCCGAGAATATTAATGTGCATTGGCTACTTAACCCCAAGCCTGATCCGAGCGGGAAAACCCTTGGCCGTTACGTTGAAAATTTGAGCTGGCTGCCAGGAAAAGTCTCGGCATGGGCTGCCTGCGAATTTAGCTCAATGCGGTATCTGCGCAAATACCTAAAACAGACTCGGCAATTGAATAAGGACCAGTTGTATGTCTCTAGCTACTGGAAAATAGGCAATGACGAAGATCAACACAAGGCAGAGAAACGGCAAGACGCTGACCAGCTTGAGGCGACGACATAATCGTCGTCACAACTAAGTCATTATTTATACAGCGCCAAAGCTTAGCAACAGGGCGCGCCATCAACGTCAAACAGCGTTGAATCAAAAGGCAGGCCGACGCCACAGCCCTCAAATATGCCAAAGTGCTGATCAAAATTCCCGACAAAATCAAAATGCGCCGCAAAGCGGCTATCCTGCAACATGCGCCAGGTGTTTCCGCACACTGGGAATATTTTCCCTGCTTGTATGTCGTGATGTTTATCCAAGACGAAACGATGCGAACTATTCGTAATACTGCCACGATAAATAACGGCCTGGCCGTAATCCTCACAATCACTTTCTAGCGCATCCAAATTAAACAAGCGATACGTAGCGGAGAAAAATTTGATATTTCCACAGCGCGCAGCAAGCACGGGATCAGTAATGTCTAGCGGGCGATCTTCAACCAAACGCGAATCCATAAAACCCTGTCGCTTTGCGAGCTGAATAAAATCATTCCAGTACAGTGCTCCACCTAAGCATTCACCGTACAACACCGGATCATTTTTTACAGATTCCGGCACGCGCCGATCAGCGTAAACATCCGAGAAATAAAATTCGCCACCGGGCTTCAATAAGCGCTTAACACTGCGCAGTACCGCGTCTTTGTCTGGTGACAAATTGATAACACAGTTTGATACTACAACATCAAAACTGCCCGCCTTCAAATCAAGCTCATCGAGTTTTTCAATATAGCCTTTAAGAAAACGGACATTACTAAAACCAAATTTCTCGGCATGATAGTCTTGGTACTCTCTAGCAATAGCGAGTTGCTCGTCGGTCATATCCACGCCGACCACTTCACCGCTAGCGCCAACCATTTGCGCGAGCGCATACACATCGCGGCCACTGCCGCTCCCTAAATCTAGAACGCGACAACCTTCTAATAAGGGCGGGCACACTAAACCGCAGCCGTAATAGCGCGTTAAAACCTCCTCATGAATATTGCCCAGCAAGGGTTTAAGCCATTCAGGCATTGCAGTGAAATCGCAACAGGCTGTGGTTTTTAAATCTGCAGAACTCTTGAGCTGCTTACCATAATAATCTTGAACTAGGTCGTGCATGACATCTCCCAGCGATGACGACGGTAACTGTCCACCGCCAGATAGTTTTATAGGACGACAATGGCCGCCACTAAACTAGCGCCGAATATAATTACCAAGCTAATTACATCGACTAGTTTTAACTCGTATCTTGAAGAGTTTGAATCCAGCGACGCCAAACGCCACTCTCTTGCCGCAAGAAACAAGGGGAAAGCAACGCTAATGGCGACCACGACGCCAACGACGACATACCCGTAAACATATTTAACACCGATCCGCCGCGCCTCAATGAACATCCAGACATTACAGCCAAACGCTAAAAACAATATATCTACAGTTAAGAATTTTCCCGCGGAATTCGCATTGAAAAGCGCGTCGCGCCAAAACAGCTTATTCGCATTTACAAAGCCGTCGCCCATATACCCTGGGATATGAATCCACGTCATCGCAAGCGCAAGCAATGCCGTCATTAGATACACCACGATCAGCGCCTTGCTTTTAAATTCCATATCCCCGTTGCCCTTGCTTTCTCACGATATTACTAAGCCACGCCATTAAGCCCTACCGGGTTTACTACAAAGCGCCACCACAACTACTACCCTGCCCAGCAGTACAGCCATAGCAATGATCGGCAATGGCAATAGGTTCACCCCGCAAATCCACCGCCAGTAAATCGCGCAGATGACGGGCAGACCCGCTTGGCAACGGTATACCGAGCTGCTGATTAAAATCACAGTCATACAAATTGCCCAACCAGTCCACGCTCACCAAATTGCGGCACATTACCGAGTCGAGATTGTGCTCACTGAAATTGTCTCTCAATAGCGTCATATAAGGTGCGAACTGCCCTTTCGAAACCAAGGTAGAACCAAAACGTTTAATGGGCATATTCGCCAAGGCAAACAACTGATTAAATTCAATACCAAAATGCGCCATCAACTCACGACGATAGTCCGCTTCCAAGCTTTGTTGATTTGGCGGCAGCGATGGTCCTTGGGGGTTGTACACCAAATTCAGCACCAAACCCGAACCCGCTTTGCCATAACCCAATGAGTTCAATAACTGCAATCCGGCAATACTTTTATCGAATACGCCTTCGCCGCGCTGGGCATCGACATTTTCAAGGGAGTAACAGGGCAAAGAAGCCACCACCTCGACCCGGTGCTCGGCTAAAAACTCCGCCAACCCCTCCTGTCCCGGCTCAAACAGGATAGTGAGATTGCAGCGGTCGATAACTTTTACCCCGAGCGCCGATGCCGCACTTACCAGCTCCCGAAACTGCTCATGTAATTCGGGCGCGCCGCCGGTTAAGTCTAAGGTTTGAATTTGCCGAGCTTTTAATACGTCGGGAATCATGGCGATGCTGTCGGCGGCCATCATCTCTGTTCGGGTCGGCCCCGCATTTACATGGCAGTGCAAGCAGCGCTGATTGCATTTATAACCAAGATTTACTTGCAGCGTGTCAAGCGGCTTGCGAGAAATAGCGGGGAAGTCGGTCACTTCCAATAACGCGAGAGTATCGTGCATAGTCGTCCTATATTCGCTTACGGTGTTAGTTAGTCTCACGCAGGCTGTATTTGTTACAAAACTACGTGGTGATAAGCCTAAATTTCAATATTTGGCCCAGACCATAAGGCATATTGGTGCCTAGGCGCAAAAAGCGCTTCACTCTGCGCCTCACTGGCTCATCAATGCGGCAATTCCTTGAATATTTTTTCTTCAACAAATACAAATAGTTAGTCCGAAACTAGCAATAAAACAGACCTTAGCAAATGCGCCTGCAGTCGACTTTTATCAGGATTTGCACACAGATTCGGTCTCTGGCGATTATTCCCGTATAATACGCGGCTTTCACGCGAAGAGAGCCAAGCAATGACCGCAAAAGTTGCCCTGATCATGGGTTCAAAAAGTGACTGGGAGACCATGCGCCCGGCCACTGAGATCATGAGCGAACTCGGCGTTGAGCACCACGTCGAAGTGGTATCTGCCCACCGCACCCCCGACAAACTGATGGAATTTGCCGATCAGGCGATTGCTCGCGGCTTTGAAGTCATCATCGCTGGCGCCGGTGGCGCAGCACATTTACCGGGTATGGTTGCCGCCAAAACTCGGCTACCAGTGCTGGGGGTACCAGTACAAAGCCGGGCCCTTAGCGGTGTCGACAGCCTGCTCTCTATAGCGCAAATGCCAAAAGGAATAGCCGTCGGCACACTCGCTATTGGTAGTGCTGGCGCCTTTAATGCGGGTCTATTAGCCTGCCAGATCTTGGCACTGCAGGACGCTGCGCTCGCCAGCAAATTAGACGCCTTCCGCGTGAAGCAAACTCAGGATGTGCTCGACAATCCGGACCCGAGGGACGCGTAATGCCAACGGTTTGGGTTCTCGGCGCCGGCCAATTAGGCGCCATGCTAAAACAAGCGGCTTATCCTCTGGCGCTTAATGTTGAGCCAGTAGAGCCTGATAGTGAGCACTTACCTGACATTGCGGCTCAGGACATTGTCACCGTTGAGCGCGAGCAATGGCCAGACACGCCGATTACTCGCCACCTAAGCAGCCAAGCTGGCTTTATAAACGCCGATATTTTCGGCCGAATAGCCGACCGCTTTCACCAAAAAACCATGCTCGACGATTTGGCGATTAGCACCGCACCATGGCGGGTCGTGAACACCGACAGCACAGCCCAAGATATGCACACCGAGCTTGGCCCCCATGTGTTACTCAAACGCCGCGAAGGCGGTTATGACGGCAAAGGTCAGCACTGGTTACATCAAAGCGAAGGCGGCGCTATTCCCGCTGACTGGCTAGGCACCGGTATCGCCGAACAAAAAATCCCCTTCGACGAAGAATTGTCTCTGGTCGGCGCAAGAGATGCTGACGGCAATAAAGTCTTTTATCCTCTGACCCTCAACTTGCACGTTAACGGTATTTTAATGGCGTCGATTTCGCCCTTGAGCCGTGTCGCACACCTTCAGCCACAGGCCGAAGCCATGCTCGGCAAAATCATGGACAGCACCGGCTATGTCGGCGTGATGGCCATGGAGTGCTTTAGAGTCGGCGACGCATTAATGGTCAATGAATTAGCACCGCGCGTTCACAACAGCGGCCACTGGACTCAAGCTGGCGCCTGTGTCAGCCAGTTTGAAATGCATTTGCGAGCAGTGAGTGGCTTACCGCTCAAGGCGCCTGATGTGCGCGGTCAGAGCGTAATGATTAACGTGATAGGTGTAGAGCGCGACATTCGCTGGCTGAAAGTTCCTGCCACGCAATGTTACTGGTACGGTAAAGACGTGCGCCCCGGCCGCAAGCTAGGCCATATCAATATAAACCACCCGCAAACAAACGTAGTGCAAACCGCCTTAAATGAGCTTCACGAACTACTGCCAGCGAATTACAACGACGTGTTTGAATGGGTCGAACAGGAACTAAACCGCACGTAGTTATTTAACTACCCAGCCACTCGATGACGAAGCGGTGGTCACTGCTTTGTCATCGAGTGGCTATCAGCAATCCAAGGTTACTTTGGGCATCATCAAAGAAATTGTGGGGTACTAGCATATAACCCATAGCGCCCCACGTCATTACTATCACCAACACCATTCGCATAACACACCGCCTGAGTTTCCTTGTAAAAATCAGGGGCATCGAATTAAGCCCATCGCAACAGCCTGCTTAACTATTAGCGAATACAGTATCGACTCTGCATAACAAAAAACGATATATGACGAAAACCCAGATCTCACTTACAAAGATAGGCGGCCAGCAGCACTTTTGCAAGATTACAAAATACTACTATCGGGCAATAGCTAATCAAAGCAAACCCAAACTACGGAGCGCAAGCATCCACGCACTCGTTGTGATGAGCGAGCCAACCGTTGTTAAAACAATAATATTAGCCGCTAGGGCGGAATTCCCGCCCATTGCCCGCACCATGACATAGCTTGCGGCAGCGGCTGGCGCCGACGACATCAACGCTAAGACCCCCAGCTCTACACCACGAAAACCAAATGCTACGCCCCCTGCGATCAACAACAAAGGGACCAATACCAATTTACACACGGTACTCAATAGCGCACCACCAAAATCGGCCCGTAGGGCTCTAAAATCTAGGCTCGCGCCGGTGCACAGTAGCGCCAAGGGGAGCGTGAGCTGCGCAAAATACTCGCCGCTGCGCAGCAGTAATGCTGGCAGCGGCAAGGCCATCGCCGAGAAAACCATAGCGGCAACAATGCTTATTATTAATGGATTAGCAGCAATACCTTTTAATGTGGCTGACAGGCCACCATCGCGATTCAATGAACGGCTAAGCGTTATGACCGACAAAACATTATATAAAATGGTCACAAAGCCCATATAAAGCGAGGCCGTTATTAAACCCTCGTCACCATAGGCGTTAACACAATAGGCAAGGCCCACAATTGCCAAATTGGAACGAAAAGCGCCCTGTATAACCACCCCGCGATCTTCCCGCTTGGCGACAAAGTATTGCGCTAAGAGCTCCAGTATCAAATATACCAATAGCGTAGCGATCAAACCAAAAGCGACGAGCGAGAAATTCGCTGACTGCGCAATATTGGTTTGGCTAATGCTTAAAAATAATAGTGCCGGCAAGGTGACGTTAAAAACAAGCTTGGAGCCAATCTCAACAAAATTATCGTTGATGACGTGACTGCGACGCAGATAAGCGCCCAACGCCAAGACCACAAAAATAGGACCGGTAATCGAAAAGGAAAACGCCAGAGACTGGAAAAATGCGGGCATGAAGAAAGCTCGGTGACACTGCGGGCAAGTGATGCTGATTTAGTGCCTAGTATCCCACATTCGACGTACACCGTGGGCAACAGCAAGCGTCATTTTATTGCGCCAAATCACCAAAAAAAGAAGAGGCTACGCCATAGCGCGACCTCTTCAATGTCCCTTTCCAAGGAGAATTTCAAAATCACCTCAGTGACTAATCATCCAGGGTCTTTGGGAAGGGAAAACTTTACTTCCGTCGGCCATATAAATGGCTTTTTGGCGCAAGCTGCTACGGTCTGGGTGGGCTTGACCACCACAGCCACAGCCTTTCTTTGCCGCCGCGTGGGCGCGCCGTTGAGCTTGCTCTTCTCTGAAGTCCACTGTTGAAAAAATCGGCTGATGAATCGCCTTCTCATTTTTTGCCATCGCCTGACGCTTAGCTGGGGACATGGCCAAAACCTCTGGCGGAATCATAATGACCCGTGCACTCAGCTTGCCACAGCTGGGACAGGCACAGGGCATTGCCGCCTGCTCCATGCTAGCCAAGTCGTGAAACAAGCCGTGTTCATTACATTTGTAGTCGTATACCGGCATCACTCTACCTCCACACTTATTCCCTAAATCCACTTACCCGCAAGGCGAACGCGGATGCACTGCGAGTAAGTCATACTGTCACTACGCTCGGTATTACAAATCCGGTGACAGCGGTACATCCACCGTACCGTCCACCATTTTGGTGGGGCCTTCGGCATTAGGCTGCATATCAAAGTCAAAGATATCGGTAGGCAACCACAGCGTTGCACAGGCATTCGGGATGTCTACCACGCCACTAATATGCCCTTGCACCGGCGCGACACCAAGAATGGTGTAGGCCTGGGCCCGGGTGTAACCGAACTTGGTCATATACTCAATGGCATTCAAACACGCTTGGCGATAGGCAATATGCACATCCAGATAATGCTGCTTGCCACCTTCGTCCACCGAGATACCTTCAAAAATAAGGTAATCTTCATATTTAGGTGCAATTGGGCTGGGTTTAAAAATGGGATTTTTAATTCCGTATTTTTTCATGCCGCCTTTTATCAGATTCACGCGAAGATGAATCCAGCCTGCCATCTCGATCGCACCGCAGAAGGTGATCTCACCGTCGCCCTGACTAAAGTGAAGGTCGCCCACACTTAAGCCTGCATCTTTGACATAGACAGGGAAATAAACCTTAGCACCCCGCGACAAATCTTTAATATCACAGTTACCACCGTGCTCCCGTGGCGGCACTGTACGTGCGCCTTCTGCTGCGGCATCCTTAGCAGCATCACCTTTCATTCGCCCCATATGAGCGGTGTCAGCATGGGGTAACGTTGCCAGTGCGGGTATGCGGTCAGGTTCAGTATCGTACAGACCTTTTTCCCGGGTATTCCACTCGTCTAACATTTCGCGAGAAGGGAGGCAGCCAATCAAACCTGGATGGATCAAGCCGGCAAATTCCACATTGGGAACATGGCGAGACTTGGTGAACATACCATTAAAATCCCAAATTGACTTCTGCGCCTCCGGGAAGTGCTCAGTTAAAAATCCACCGCCATTTTGTTTTGAGAAAAAGCCATTAAATCCCCACTGACTTTCGTCAAAGGTGCCAATATCTAAAATATCCACCACCAATAAATCGCCTGGCTCGGCACCTTCTACACCCACGGGGCCAGACAAGAAATGTACTTTGGTTAAATCGACATCGCGCACATCGTCTGCGGAGTCATCATTTTTAATTTGACCACCGGTCCAATCTACACACTCAATTTTAAAATCGTCGCCGGGCTTTACCATCGACACCATCGGAATATCAGGATGCCAGCGGTTGTGGATCATATCGTTCTCATAAGCCGACTTGCTTAGGTCAACCTTGATGATTGTTTCAGCCATCGTTTCTCTCCGGATCAGTCTTAGAAAATTCTGGACGACATTACGACCGACTTATCGATTAACTCACCCAAGGCAAGATAGACATAAGCGGCCTTCGCCATGGAGCTACTATCCGCAATCGCAGCCACATCCGGTATTAGTCAATATGCCCTGAGGCTTACGTTAAATGACGTAGGTGCCTGAGATGGCCACTACGGAAGAGAAACAAAAAGAGGGGGAGTGAATCCGCAACATCCGTAGTCGCTATGGCGTAAAGCACAATAAAGGAACAAAAGCACCGCCGACGGCATTCGGCTCGACGGCGGCACCAATAGCGAGAATAGATACTTTCTACTGCCTTAGAAGCCTTCTAAAACGATTTTGCCGATCGCTGCACCCGTCTCTAACTCGGCGTGGGCCACTTTGAGATTATCGGCATTAATGATACCGAGGCTTTTGCCGCTAGTGGTTTTGATATAGCCCTGATCAACAAGATCAGCTACGCGCGTCAGCAGCTCACCCTGCGCTTCCATATCAGCCGCTTGGTACATAGAGCGGGCAAACATAAATTCGATATGTAGCGACTGGCTCTTGGTTTTCAGTTTCATCACGTCAAGCGGTGTCGCTGGGTCGTCAATCATGGCGATTTTGCCAAAGGTCGCCAGCAATACGGGGTAATCGTCAAAGTAGGTACCGGTTCCGTTCAAGCTGGCAATATGGCTAACTTGCTTGATTCCTAATGCCTCTATTTGCGGCAGCAGTGGCTTTGTGTGATCAACAACATGGTTAGCACCGAGGGATTTAACCCACGCTTGGCTGTCTGTGCGTGACGCCGTCGCAATAACAGTCGCCCCGGTAATCGCCTTGACCAACTGAATTAAAATAGAACCAACGCCACCCGCTGCGCCCACCACCAAAATCACTTCGTCAGATTGCACAGTGGCATCTGCGCCCTGCTGGCGTATGGCAAGGTGCTCAAACAACAGTTCCCACGCGGTTATTGTGGTCAAGGGCAGCGCGGCGGCTTCAGCAAAGGATAAACTCTTAGGTTTGCTGCCGACAATGCGCTCATCGACCAACTGGTATTCGGCATTGCTACCCTGACGCGTGAGGTCACCCGCGTAGTAAACGACATCACCTGGCTTAAACGTCGTGACTGCCTCCCCTACTGCAACGACTTCACCTGCTGCATCCCAGCCAATCACCTTGTAGCTACCGTCTTCATTAACTGCTTTCTGACGGATTTTGTAATCAACGGGGTTCACTGCAATCGCATTGATCTTTACGAGCAGGTCTCTGCCAGTGGCAGTGAGTTGAGGAAGCGCTATATCGATGAGTGATTCTGCTTCGTTAATGGGTAACGATTTTTTATAGCCAATTGCTTTCATCGGGTTAGTCCTTGTGATCAGTAATTGCTAGGCAGTGTAGGCCTTGCGTTATCCACTATAAACAGCATAATAAAAGAAACATTATCAAATATTATTAGACAATATGTTGTTAGAAGATCTACAGGTGGTTCTTAAGGTGGCTGAATTCCGCAGCATTACAGCAGCGGCCACGAGTTTGAATATGCGCACAGCAACCGCAAGCGCAGCACTGAAGCGCGCAGAAGCAGCGCTGGGCGCCGAACTGTTTGTGCGCACAACACGCCAACTGAGGCTTTCTACGGCCGGTGAACGCTATATTCCTCAGTGTGGGCAGGCATTGATTATGCTGGAGCAAGCAAAACTCAATATGAAGGATGGCCTCGACACGGTCGATGGCGAACTGCGAATTGCTTTGTCGTCTGACCTGGGACGAAATTTTGCGCTTCCCTGGCTAGATGAGTTTATGGATGCCCACCCAAAAGTAAGCTTAAAAACCAATATCAGTGACAGCAATATCGACTTTTATCGCGATTCAGTCGACATTGCCCTGCGTTATGGATCACCTTCTGATGCAAACCTTTATGGCTTTAAAATCTGCAATGTCCCTAGCCTCCTTTGTGCCACGCCAGCCTATCTTTCGCAAAATGGCAGCCCACAGCATCCTCACGAATTAGCGTCGCACAACGGCCTATTTTATCAGCTTCACGACATTACTCACGACACATGGGCTTTCTCGCACGGCGGCACAGAATACAAAATTAAAATGCATGGTAAGCACGCCTCCAATGACGGGGACTTGGTCAGACGCTGGTGTGTAGCCGGCAAAGGCTTAGCGGTTAAATCCTGCCTCGACATGTCCGCCGACTTATTGTCAGGTCAGGTGGTAAATATTATGCCGGCATTTAAACCAAGGGCTACCGAACTGTGGCTAATTTGCCCAAGCCGGCAATCGATTACCCCCGCAGTGCGTCTGCTCAGAGATATGTTTAAGAAAAATTGCACAGTGATTTTGAAGCAACTGCATGAACAAGGCATTATTGACGACAGTGTTTTTATGTAACAGGCGCACGCTTCTTCAGAACGATCATCGCCGGCAGACCTAGCCTGTTAGGTCTCGGCAATTTCTGGGATTTTTTACTTAACTACGCAACGTGTTTTTCTGCATAGCCGGTTTTATGCGTTTGCGAAACGGTGTGTTGTTTAATTCTGCTAGACGAGGTGCGCGGGTTGTAGAGTACCTGGATAATTTGCTTTCCTTGGCTTTTCAAATAGGCTTCTACTTCAATATTGTGGCGTTTTTTACCCCAATCTTCACCTACAACAAAAATATCGGCATCGACCGCTTTACAGCCAGAAACATACTCTAGCTCATGGTAAGGCTGAACGATATCAACGCAGCGCAGCGCTTTTAACATCTCTAATCTTTGATCGAGAGGAATAACGGGTGTATTCGGTTTATAGGAATTCACCACTTTATCAGAGGCGACGCCCACCGCGACAACATCACCTAATGTTTTACAATATTCTAACAAGGCAAGATGCCCTACGTGCAGTAAATCGAATGTGCCTACCGTGTATACAACCATTATTTCTTTTACTCCTCGCTAAAAATGTCATCTATCTTGGCGTTTTGGTTTTGTTTAAAACATTAGCTTCCAGCCATAAATGCCAGTAATCGCCAAGGTGTATATCGCCAAGCGATAGACATTGGCCGGATTTCCGGAAAGTTTTGGTGTTTTAATCTGCGACACATTTAGCGCTGCCAAGCCCACACCACTTATATAAAGCACAATTGCAAAAACGCCCTGACTTAAAAAACTTTCAAACAAGAAAATGAAGACCAGAATAATACTGTTGTTATCAAGCGCCAATCCCGTGTACTTCGCTTCGCCGGAAAGACCAAAGGTACTGAAATAACTCAGCCTTATCGCACTCGCGGCGAGCATGATAAAAGCGCCAATCAGGAAAATTGGCGCAAATCCGCCAAAGCTTAACAAGAGCACTGCTGGCGCAACACCGTAACTTACAATGTCGATTAATAAATCGAGCTGACCACCAAAAGCGCGGTCATTGCCAGTCCTGCCCTTCATTCTTCGCGCCACTAGTCCATCGGCCCAATCAAACGCGACAGCCCATATCATGCCGATCATTGCCGCGTAAAAAACACCGAGAATACTAAAATAGATCGCAAGAATTGTGCAGGCCAGACCTGCAAGTGAACAGATATTCGGGAGATCTTTTACAAAAGACAAGATGCTTGGCTGCAGCTCATTTGATTCAGAATTGGCCGTCGTCATAACACTCCAATAAGTGGCGCTTGATGATCATTGCTGACATCAAGAAAATAGAGAAACACGCCAGCATAGCGCTAGAATGTGCGGGCAATATAGGTTGTAGCCTTACAGGGTGGAGCTGGAAAATCTTTATTTCGAGAACCGCAAAGCCTAAAACAACGACGGCGGTGATAGATATCGCGCGATTGATGCCACGCTAGAGAAACGCAGAAAGAATAACAAGAGATGCAATATAACACACATAGGTCTATTAAGCCTCGAATATATAAAAAGACTCAAGACCTACCTGTAGAACGCAGCCTTAAACAGCTTCTATCATTAAAATATTATTTTGAACAAAACCAATAAACCGATCACTTTCTGGCGCATCAAGTATAGCGCGTGCCACCACTGGCTCTAGCGTCGAGCGTAAACGGCGGGCTATATCCCGCGCACCGTAGCGAACGTCGTAGTCTTTTAACAAATAATGATAGCAAGGCTCATCGAGCTCTAGGGTAACGCCCTGCCTGCGCAAGCGTCGCAGAAAATTTTCCAGCTCAATACCAAGCAAGGCATTAAGGTCGACATGCAATAAATGTTTATAAACCAGTGTAGCGTCGATTCGATTGATAAATTCAGGATCAAACTTATTCCGCAAGGCACGATCAATCAGCGCTCGCTCGCCCCTTTTACGCATACCAAACAGATAGTTTTTACTGCGATGCTGCTCAAGCTCCGCCGCCGCGATATTACTGCTCATAAAAATGAGACTGTTGCAAAAATCCAGCTCCTTGACCCCAGACGACAAAGTGAGCTTACCGCTATCAAGCACATTCAACAGCGAGCGTATAACTTCGTCGCTGGCCTTCTCTATTTCGTCAAACAAGATAACTGACGGCACGCTATAGCTGCCTGCAATAGCATCGACAGGGAAAAGGCTATGCCCTTCTTTGCTACCAACATACCCCGGCGGCGCGCCCGTTAACGCCGCGGCGTAGTGGTCTTGCGCCAGGGTATTCATATCGATGCGACAAAGATTCTCGGCGCTGCCCGATATCGCTTCGGCAATCAGACGCGCCGTCTGGGTTTTACCAACTCCTGTCGGTCCCAATAGCAGCATCACACAAAGCGGCCGCTGCGTGCTGCCAATATCCGCTTTCACCACATGTAACATATCTTCTATCGCTGCGAGCGCAGCGTCCTGCGCGATAATTCTGCTACGTAACAAAGCCATGACAGTCTTTGGGTCAAAGCGAAAACGAGACTGACGTTTGGCATTGTTAGCACGTTGTTCGACACCGGCAGATGAAAGCAACGTAGCATTCTTTTGCGCAGCATTCGACGCGTGATTCGCTGCCAACTGGTCATTAATAAACGGCACTTATCCCCCTAACATGACATGGGCCTATCCAGTAACACGCAGACCAAGACGCCGCAGGGAGCGACCTACTGTCCAAGCTGCTTCTCCTTGCCCTCAAAGGGTAACTCTCCCACTGGGCAGTCCGCCACGCCAATCGCTGGCCGCGTCATTTTTTCAACATCCGCCTGGGCTTTTTCGGCATCTAAAACCCAGGTTCGGTAAAAGTCGAAGGGACAATCTGCCACGCCCTTGTCACCGTCACCTGAGTTGTAGACTCCGGTGTAACCCCGATGCAGTAACTTAAACAAATGATTCTGGGATTGATCATTTGCCCGGGCATCGCGAATTTGGCTCACCGAAAGCTGTGCGTACTGCACGCCCATATCTTCTTCGCCGCACTCACCAAGAGTACGACCATCAAAACCAATAATGGCGGAATGACCAAAATAGGAATACACACCATCAAAACCACTGGCATTAGCAACGGCGACATAGCAATTATTTGCCCAGGCCATACTCTTTGCCATCATTACCTGCTGTTCCTTAGCCGGGTACATATAGCCCTGACAGCGCACAATCAACTCAGCACCTTTCATAGCGCAATCTCGCCATATCTCTGGGTAGTTACCATCGTCGCAAATAATCAAACTAATCTTCATACCCTTAGGGCCCTCGCTGACGTAGGTTTTGTCGCCGGGGTACCAACCCTCAATAGGACACCAAGGAATACACTTACGGTATTTTTGAACAATCTCGCCTTGATCATTGATTAAGACTAGGGTGTTGTAGGGCGCTTTATGGGGATGCTCTTCGTGACGTTCACCAGTGAGTGAAAATATTCCCCAGGTCTTGGCTTCACGACAAGCCGCACTAAAAATTGCAGTTTCGTCACCGGGAATAGTGGCGGCAGTGGCCATCATTTCCTCATTGTCATACATTATGCCCATGGTGCTGTATTCAGGAAATACCACCAGATCCATACCGGGCAGACCGATCTTCATGCCCTTGATCATCTCTGCAATATTGCGGGCATTGTCCAAGACCTGCTCGCGGGTATGTAGGCGCGGCATTTTGTAGTTAACGACCGCAACACCAACGGTGTCTGGGCTGCTAGAAATATCACCGTGTCTCATTTTACTCTCCGTCTTTACTCATTCGTTGTTCAACGTACACACAGAAATTCATTACGATCACACCGACAAATAGGCTTTTATCTTGTCGGTATCGACGTCTTCGCGAAGGTCTTCATGGATGAAACTCCCCTTGTCTATCACGATAATTCGATCGGCAATCGCCATGGTAAAGCTCAGCACTTGCTCAGAAACAATAATGGTGATGTCGCGCAACTTTTTAATTTCATTAAGTACATTAGCGATGTCTTTAATAATTGAGGGCTGTATACCTTCCGTTGGCTCATCCAATAGCAGCACCTTTGGATTTGTGACCAGCGCCCGTGCAATGGCTAACTGCTGCTGCTGACCACCCGATAAGTTGCCACCCTTACGTTTGCGCATGTCTGCAAGCACAGGAAATAGCGCATAGATATCATCGGGGATCTTTTTGAGTTTGGAGACTTCCATCCCCGTTTCAATATTCTCTTGTACGGTTAGCGAGGGAAAAATCATCCGTCCCTGGGGAACGTAGGCAATACCATTTTCAACCCGCTGAAAACTCTCTTTTTTACTAACATCAATTCCATCTATCAAAATCCGACCATCAGCGCTGGGCAACACTCCAATTAGGGATTTGAACAAGGTGGTTTTGCCCATGCCGTTGCGCCCCATAATCGCAAGCGTCTCATTTTTTGGCACTACAAAATCAAGCCCATGGATAACTTCACTTTGTCCGTAACATACTTTTAAATTAGATACTTCTAACATAATTCTTTCACCTCACATGGGCCGTTTGTGCACTCGAAGAAGATAGAACAAGGAGATTAGTGACCAAGATAGACTTCAATTACCTTGGGATCTTTTTGCACATCTTTCATGTCGCCAGACGCCAGAATCTTACCCTGATGTAAAACAGTGACTTTGTGAGCAATACGCGCGACAAATTCCATGTCGTGTTCAATAACCAGAACCGAACGACCCTCACTGATTTTATTGAGTAACTCTGCTGTTTGTTCACGCTCCTTGACGCTCATACCTGCAACAGGTTCATCCAACAAAAGCAGTTGCGGATCTTGGATCAGCAGCATGCCAATTTCTAACCACTGTTTCTGACCATGACTCAGCAAGCCAGCTTCGGTGTGCAAAGCCTTATCTAGCATAATCTGCTTGGCGACTTCCAAAATCTTATCTCGCACCACCGCATCGTGTTTAAACATCAATGAGCCAAATACACCGCGTCCTTTAGGATAGGAAATTTCCAAATTTTCCATCACACTCAAGTTTTCATAAATCGACGGGGTTTGAAATTTACGCCCAACCCCGGCGAGTACAATTTCGTGTTCAGAGAGATTTGTTAATTCTTTATTGAGAAATTTTATGCTTCCTGATGTCGATTTTGTTTTACCGCAAATCAAATCGAGCACAGTGGTTTTACCCGCACCATTTGGCCCTATAACCACATGAAGCTCATTTCGATCTAAGTAAAAGTTCAGGTTGTCGACTGCTTTGAAGCCGTCAAATGACACGGTGAGGTCTTCGATCGCCAGGGTAAAGTCTGTGTTGGTAGACATATTCATGAGTTTGACCCCTTCAGCTCAATACCATCTTCAGTACTCTTGGATTTACTAAATAAGTTTTTAATAAAATCGAGACGTTTAGTGAGGTGGTGGCCATAGTCTTCCCACAAGCCCGCCAAACCATTTGGAAAAAACATCACAACCGCAATAAACAAGCCGCCCATGAGGAATAGCCACAATTCAGGAAAGGATTCAGAAAAGGCGGTTTTACCGAAGTTAATGAGCAAGGTTCCGTAAACCGCGCCAATCAATGACATGCGGCCGCCAATCGCAGCAAATATCACCATTTCAATAGAAGGCACAATGCCAACGAAGGATGGCGACATAAAGCCAACCTGCAAGGTAAACATTGCACCACCAATCGCAGAGATCATCGCAGCAAAACAAAATATGAATATTTTGAAGTTCGCCACATCGTAGCCAGAGAAGCGCACCCGATCTTCTTTGTCGCGCATGGCCAGCAGTATCCGACCAAATTTACTTGTTAAAATAAAGCGGGAGGCAATAATGACCGCGAGGAGTAAAAAGCAGTTAATAAAGTAGAACAGCGTCTTTGCACTGTCTGAGGTGATATCCCAGCCATTTAAGGTGCGCAAATCAGTAATGCCATTAATCCCGCCCGTTAGCCCCTGCTGACCTACAATTAGTACCGTTAAGATAACGGAAACAACCTGGGTAATGATCGCAAAGTACACACCCCCGACCCGCCGTTTAAACATGGCGGCGCCAATGATGTACGCAAATATCGTGGGCACAACCAACACTGCGAACAAGGTAAAAGTGAAACTATGAAATGGCATCCAAAACAGCGGTAACTCCGTAATTTGGTTCCAATCCATGAAATCGGGTATCCCCGGTGTTGACTGGATAGCGGTATTTTCCGGTGAGGAGGCTTCTAATTTTAAGAACATGGCCATAGCGTACCCGCCAATGCCAAAAAATATACCCTGCCCCAAGCTTAGGGTCCCGCCATAACCCCACAACAAAACTAAGCTAACCGCCGCAAAAGCGTAGGTTAAATATTTACCCACTAAATTCAAGCGAAAGGAATCTAGCATCACAGGAAATACAACCAGGATAAGCGCCGCTAGGATGCAAAAGCCTATCAGCCCCTTTTTATCGCCAAATAATTTTTCGTAAACAAAGCTCATCATTAACTCCCAATAATTTAGAACCAGACCTAGTTTAAGCCCGCGGCTCGCCTTAGCGACGAACCTTGCTGGCAAACAGTCCCTCTGGTTTGAACATCAAAATTATTACCAAGGTGAGCAAGGTAAAGACTTTGGCCATTGATCCGCTGATAAAGAATTCGAGAATGGACTGGGCTTGTGCGATTGAAAATGCCGAGGCAATAGTGCCAAACAAGCTGGCGGCGCCACCAAAGACCACAACCATAAAAGTATCGACGATATACAAGGTTCCGGTGGTTGGCCCTGTAGACGCAATTGTCGTAAACGCCGCGCCGGCCATACCCGCAATACCGCAACCCAGCGCAAAGGTGTAACGGTCTACTTTCTTGGTGTTAATTCCCACCGCGCCAGCCATTGCCCGATTTTGGGTGGTGGCACGCACGCGCAAACCCCAGCTAGATTTAAACATGAGGTAAAATACCGCCAAGGTCGTGAATATCGTTAAACCGAGCACGAACATGCCGTTAATGGGGATGTCGATCATGTCTGTCGCTGGATAAGCACCCATTAACCATTCAGGTAGCGTGGGACTAACTTCCCGCGCACCAAAGATCGAGCGGTAGGATTGCTGCATGATTAAGCTTAAACCCCAAGTCGCTAACAAAGTGTCTAGCGGGCGCTTGTAGAGGTGCCTTATCAATATAAATTCGGCTAAGTACCCGAGTGTGCCTGCAACAAGGAAGGCCGCCGCTATCGAGAACACAAAATAGTACGGCATAAATGCCGGAATATACGTTTCTGTGAGTGTAGAGATAAGATAGGTGGTATATGCCCCGGCGGCCATAAATTCGCCGTGAGCCATATTAATGACCCCCATCTGCCCAAATATAATTGCGAGTCCCAAGGCCATCAGCAACAGTACGCTGAACAAGCTGATGCCGGCGAAGCCCTGCATAGCGAATATCGCGCCTAACTCGTCGTAGCTATAACCGCCCATTACTTAGCCTCCGCTAAAAAGTACTTCAACATTCTTTTCACTACTGTTTTCCACTGCATGGTTATGCTAATACGCTTGGCGAGCATTGCTGCTCGCCGGTATTACTAGAATCCTTCAAGGAAACCCGAAGGCCTATTGATAACCTTCTGGGAATGGATCTGGCTCGATCAACTCTGAGGTATACACCACCTCGGCCTGGCCATCTTTCTTCCACATACCTACCCGCGCCTTACTCCAAAGGTGGTGGTTGGGGTGCAGTTTCACATAGCCTTCTGGCGCGGTAGTCAACTCGATATCACCTTCTTCAGACGCCTTAACGACTGCATCTACGTCAAAGGTACCGGCCTTTTCTACAGCAGCTTTCCATAACCAAGGTCCTAGATAAGCAGCTTGAGTAACGTCGCCGATCACACTGTCGTCGCCCCACATTTCCTTAAACGCTTTCACGAAGGCCACGTTGTTGGGGTTATCCTGGCTCTGGAAGTACTTCATGATGGAGTAGAAACCTTCGAGGTTTTCACCACCGATGCCCAACACTTCATCTTCCGTTACCGAGATAGTCAGCAGCGTCTGCTTTTTAGAGTTAATACCCGCCGCTTTAAGCTGCTTAAACCACGCTACGTTACTGCCACCAACTACCGCGGCGTAAATCACATCAGGCTTTTTAAGGCGGATCTTGTTAATGACCGAACCAAACTGGGTATCGCCTAAGGGTTTGTATTCTTCACCCACAACTTTGCCACCCAAGACGTTTTCTATGTGCTTACGAGCAATTTTCATGGAAGTACGCGGCCAAATATAATCAGAGCCGATCAGGTAGAAGGTCTTTGCACCCTTCTCTTTCGCTACCCAGTTCAGACCATCTAGAATCTGTTGCGTCGCTTCTTGGCCGGTGTAGATAACGTTTTTAGACTGCTCTAATCCCTCGTAAAATGTGGGGTAGTAAAGCAAGCCGTTTTCTTTTTCAAATACCGGTAACGCCGCTTTGCGCGAGGCTGAGGTCCAGCAACCAAATACGGCTGCCACTTTGTCATTCACTAACAATTTACGGCTTTTCTCAGCAAAGGTTGGCCAATCACTGGCTCCATCTTCCTGAATGATTTTGATTTGCCGACCGAGAATACCGCCAGATTCGTTGATCTGTTTAATGGCGAGTTTTTCAGCCTCTTGCGCACCGGTTTCACTGATTGCCATGGTGCCCGTTAGCGAGTGCAAAATACCCACTGTTACGGTGTCATCGGTAACCGCCTGCCCTGTGCTGGTGGCGGGTGCAGCCCAACTCAACTGCGATGCCAGAATAACGCCCAGCGGTAGTGCGCCAAGAGCGCGAACTACCTTGCGGCGCCCCCAAGAACGCTGATTATCAGATTTATCACTCATCGTTACTTCTCCTACCCTTTGGTTGCTTGATTCGACAGTGGACAGTCTCCGCAGAAGTGAGGTACCGCGCCATGAGGCGAATGCTCCCCCCGGCTAAGTTAAATGACGTATACCGCCTCCGGCGCGGGCAAGGTACTTTTAAGCTCAATGTGTTTCACAAAACAGCCGCCGCGCTATGCAACAACTGATGGCAAAACCAAGGAAAAGCGGAACCAGCCCACAGCGTGAGATTCGTGAGATTCGTGAGAAATTAAGGCCTATAATGGCCAAATATGAGTATGTCATTCAGCCAATGAGCTGTTATCGGAGCGTCATTTGGCCATATGAGTGCGCAACAAAAAGTGTTCCGGGTACGCCGGAAATACAATCGCTGGGTCGCCAATGAAACCTTAGAAGACTACGCATTGCGCTTTACCGCCAAAGGCGCGCGCAAGTGGTCACTAAACCGGGTTTCTAACACCGCGCTGGGCGCTATTTCGTTTCTTGCTTTAGAAGCGATTGGCGGCGCGATCACCCTCAGCTACGGTTTTAACAATACCGTCGCTGCGGTAATGGCCGTGGGTATTATTATTTTTTTAACCGGCTTACCAATTTGTTACCACGCCGCGCGCCAAGGTATTGATATTGACCTGCTCACCCGCGGCGCCGGATTTGGCTATATTGGTTCAACGATCACCTCGCTGATCTACGCCTCATTTACGTTCATTTTCTTCGCGATTGAGTCGTCGATCATGGCGCTGGCCCTGGAGCTGAGCCTCGACATCCCACTTAAATACGGTTATTTAATCAGCGCAGTAGTGGTAATACCGCTGGTAACCCACGGCATTACCTGGATAAGCCGCTTTCAAGTGTGGACTCAACCACTGTGGATTATTTTACAGCTCGCACCACTGGCCTGTATCGCATGGCAGTCCGACGAGGCTTTTAGCAATTGGGTGGCATTCACACCACCAGACAGCGACCCAAACCTTAATATTCTGGCCTTTGGCGCCGCCTCGGCGGTGATATTTTCACTCATCGCGCAAATTGGCGAACAGGTGGATTTTCTTCGCTTTTTACCCCACCAAGACCGACCGAACAAACGCTGGTGGCTCGCCCTAATCGCTGCCGGCCCAGGCTGGATTATTAGCGGATCAGTCAAAATATTAGTGGGTTCCTTTTTGGCAGTTTTAGCACTGAGTCATGGCACTCCTTTTAGCGAGGCCGCCGACCCCAACCATATGTACCTCACCGCATTCAGTTATTTGGGTTCATCACCTCAACTAACACTTATTTTATGCAGTGTATTTGTGATTTTGTCGCAGCTAAAAATCAATGTCACCAACGCCTATGCCGGTTCTATTGCCTGGTCTAACTTCTTTTCCCGACTCACCCACAACCACCCCGGCCGTGTGGTTTGGCTTGTCTTTAATGTCGCCATTGCACTGATGTTGATGGAGCTGGGCATCTATCGCATTCTTGAAGAGATTCTCACCGCCTACGCCATTATCGCACTCGCCTGGGTAGGCTCTTTAGTGGCCGATCTCGTGATCAATCGTCCCCTTGGTTTACGGCCCCAAGCCATTGAGTTTAAACGCGCCCATCTTTACGACATCAACCCTGTTGGGGTTGGCTCAATGATTATCGCCTCAACCGTCGGCCTGCTCGCTCATCTTGGCCAATTCGGCGTCACGGCCCAGGCCCTAGCCTCGTTTATTGCACTGGGGAGCACCTTTGTTTGCGCCCCCTTGATTTGTTGGTACACCAAGGGCCGTTACTACTTAGCCCGCGAGCCGGTTATTGCGAGTAGTAAAATTTCGCTGCGCTGCTGTATTTGCTACCACCACTTTGAAGGCGAGGACATGAGCCACTGCCCGGCCTATGCAGGGCCAATATGTTCACTGTGTTGTTCACTCGACAGCCGCTGCCACGATATGTGCAAGACTAATTCGCGTATGGCCGAACAGCTTACCAACACGCTTAGCTTTCTGCTGCCAAGACGCTGGATAAGCTCGCTCAATACCCGGACTGGCCACTTTATCGGTTTGTTCACCTTAATCAGCTTAATCATCGCCAGCGTTTTAGCCTTAGTCTATGTCCAAATTACAATTGATGAAGGCATGGAACGCGCCCTAGCGGCAGGCGCTTTATTTAATGTTTTTTGCATTCTACTGATCGTATCCGGCATATTGGCTTGGATGTTCGCCCTAGTTCACGACAGCCGCCGAGTTGCGCAGGAAGAATCCCAACACCAAACCACCTTGCTTATGGCTGAAATAGCCGCACATAAACAAACTGACCAGCAATTGCAACGCGCCAAAGAAATCGCCGAGGCCGCCAACCAGGCCAAAACACGCTACTTAACCGGCATCAGCCATGAGCTTCGCTCGCCTCTAAACGCCATCCTCGGCTACGCCCAACTGCTGGAAAAAGACACTTCAATCCCCGCCAGTCGGCTCGACGCTTTACGCGTGATAAGACGGAGCAGTGAACACTTAGCGGATCTCATTGAGGGTTTACTAGATATATCGCGAATCGAGGCGGGCCGCTTAGAACTCGTGCCCAGCGATGTCAATTTGGGTAACTTACTCGACCAAATCGTTAGCATGTTTCAGGTTCAGGCCCAAGCGAAAGGCATTGGCTTCAGCTTTGACCGTCTTACGCCAATCCCCGAAACCGTCAAGATAGACGAGAAGCGCCTACGGCAAATCCTGATCAACATCATTTCCAACGCCATAAAATACACGCCCGAAGGCAGGGTGACGTTTACCGTGAGTTACCGCAATCAGGTCGCTGAATTTATTATTAATGACACCGGTTTTGGTATTGCTGCAGAGGATATTGAGCGTATATTCAGACCCTTTGAGCGCGTCCGCAAACCCGGCGCACCGCATATCGCTGGCACCGGCCTAGGTCTGACAATCACCCAGCTACTCACCGATATTATGGGAGGCAATATTGCCATCCACAGCCAAGTGGGCGTAGGCAGTGAGGTGACCCTGAATTTGATGCTGGGCAGTACCGACAAACTGGCCAGCACCAGCCCCGGCGACCAAAGAATTATCGCTTACCAAGGCAATGAGCAAACCGTCTTTGTGGTAGACGACGAACCCACTCACCGCAGCCTACTCAGCGACATGTTAAGTCCACTCGGTTTTAATGTTATTTCTGCACCAGACGGCGGCACCTGCCTAGACATGCTGCGTTACTGCGAATCAGAACCTCAAATATTCTTATTAGATATTGCCATGCCGGGCATGAGCGGCTGGGACTTAGCCAAAGCGATACGTGCCCGTATTCACGACGCCACGATCATTATGATTTCGGCTAACGCGACCGAAGTCACACCAGAAAGCAGCGGCGTACCGCCCCATGATGCGTATTTGTTTAAACCCATTCGGGTTAGCCAAGCACTTGACTATCTAAGAAAATACGCCGGTATTCATTGGATTTATGAATCCCAAGAACAAAGTGAAAATCGCGTCGTGGCACACACAGCGAAGGCTGATACAATTCCACTAACCTTAAGCAATGAGGCGCGCCGCGAGTTAATTCAACTTGCTAAAATTGGTTATGCCAAGGGCATCCGTCACTGCCTAGACAAGCTTGCCCAAGACCCAAGCATCGATCCAAAAAGCCTTTCCAGCCTGCAAGAGCAGGCGGCAGGATTTCAATTCGCCGCACTCATCACCGCCCTGGAAGGTAAACCAAAATGAAGCAAGCTAGTGCCAAAAAAGACGTCGTACTCATTGTCGACGACTCACCCGACACCCTCAGCATGCTCAATGACACATTGGATCAAGCGGGTATTACCGTGCTCGTCGCTCTAGAGGGAGCGCAAGCCTTAACTATTGCCGCCACCATAACTCCTGATGTCATTCTGATGGATGCATTAATGCCTAATATGGACGGTTTTGAGGCTTGTCGGCGCCTCAAAACGAATCGAGATTTGGCGCATATACCGGTCATATTCATGACGGGACTCAGTGACACTGAAAGTATTGTAAAAGGCTTCGCCGCAGGTGGCGTCGATTATATTACTAAGCCCGTAAAAGGCGACGAGCTTATTGCGCGAATGCGCGCACATTTGAATAATGCGCGACTAACACTTAGCGCCCGGGTTGCCCTCGATAATACCGGTACCTTTTTATTTTCCGCCACTGCCGACGGCAACTTGCTTTGGGCGACGCCACAGGCCTACCACTTACTGGAGGACGCTGGATTAAACAGTACTTGGCTCGATGAGAATTTGCCTAGCCAACTCCGACAATTGCTAGCACCGCATTTCAATAAAGAAAAAGGCGTACTCGTGAAGGCCGCGGACAAGCCCTTGGAAATTCGTTATATCAGTCAAACAGGAAACGACGAATATTTACTGCAACTTATTGACATGGAGCGACCGTCAGATCTTGAACGCTTACGCGCAGCGCTACCGATAACAGAACGTGAATCCGAGGTTCTATTATGGATAGCCCATGGCAAAACGAATCGCGAAATTGGCACCATACTAGACATGAGTCCGCGTACTGCTAATAAACACCTTGAACAAATTTTTCGTAAACTTAATGTCGAAAATCGCACTGCCGCCGCCGTTATCGCGCTAAAACACTTACCCAGCTAATTCTAAAGCACTCACTGCGACCAACGTCTCACTGTTTCTTCTGACATTGAAATTAGTATGCGCCAACGTACTTCCCCCAAAAAAGTACGCAGCCCAAATTAAGCACCCACACTCGAACCCATAACACTTGGCGTATCAGTTCGACCACAAACATGAATGGGTTTCTCATCACACAAATTCCATTTTATATTATTTATTTTAGTCAGTGGCGAGAACCCTCTTTCTTTATTAAAAAACGGAGGATATTGCGACACATTATCATTCCACCATTGCGGCGACCGGTTTCTGCGGAACAGCTATCCCTTTCTTGCACATGCTTTCCAAGCATGCCTTTTTGAACTATGGTAATACCTTGATCGTCGTCTAATTTGTACCAACAACAACGCAAGCACAATAGTCGGCCTAGCCACTTTTTCTACTACGTAGGTAAACCGTGAAAGAAACAGTTAGTTTCCAGTCCAACGGCAGTAAATGCGCTGCATGGCTTTTTACACCTGAATCCGAAGGCCCGTTTCCCATCATCGTTATGGCTCATGGCCTGGCCGGCACGATGGGATTACGACTAGATGCTTACGCCGAACGTTTCGCTGCCGCCGGCTATGCCTGCCTGCTCTTCGATTACCGCCATTTTGGCGATAGCGAAGGTCAACCTAGACAAAGTCTGGACATTAATAAGCAGCTCGATGACTGGCTTGCCGCTATCGCCTATGCCCGAAGCTTAGCCTCGGTAGACGCGAGTCAGCTTGCGCTCTGGGGGACATCCTTAAGCGGCGGTCACGTGCTAAAAATCGCATCGCTTGTAGGCGATGTGAAAGCCGTAATATCCCAAGTTCCTCATCTCAGCGGCCCAGCGTCCCTCGGCTTGAATAGCCTCTCTAAAATTATGCGATTATCGCTACATGGTGCCTATGACGCGGCACGCGGCGCCCTAGGCCTGGCGCCTCATTATATACAAGCCAGCGCTGAGCCTGATCAACTGGCTATTATGAATGCACCCGGGGAATCAAAAGCCTATTTGGCACTAGTTCCGGCAGGTCAAAAATTCGATGGCCGAGTGGCCGCGCGATTTGCATTGAGCATAGGTCTCTATTCACCCATTGCAACACTGAAGAAATTACAGATGCCGATCCTTATGCAAGTTGCCACAAACGATGTAACCACACCGGCAAAACCCGCGATTAAGGTTAGTGATAAACTCGCGAACATCACGCTAAAAAAATATGAGACGGGGCATTTTCAACCTTATATCGAGCCGATGTTTTCCGTAATTATTGGCGACCAACTCGCGTTTCTCGATGCCCAGTTTAAAAAATAGATCGCAGTCGCTCACGCGTACAAATTACATCAACATGCCTATTTTGAAATCCATTACATGTAGCAAAATATCGGTTTTCTACACCCTATATCCCCAAGAGCTTGCGACTATAATTAGATATAACGGGAAAAGATTAACAATATGATATGGCTTACTCACCACACCTTGGCCCGGCGTCTGATATCTATTCCCCTGATATTTTTTACCGCCGCACTCCTTTTGGCCTTAGCGCCACTCTGGATAACAATTTTTGCGGTATTAGGATTGCTGTCGGCTAAGCTCCGCTCGAGTGTGCGCTGTCTATGCTTTATTTGCCTTTTTTTACTTTGTGAAATTGCCGGGATTTTTGCCAGTTGCTGGCTTTGGCTACACCACAACGTAGCCCAGACGCCACGACAGGCTTATCTAGATGCCAATAGTGCGCTGCAATTTTGGTGGGCAGATACCTTGCAGCGCGGCGCTAATAAATTATTTCGACTGCGCTTTGTCATCGAAGGAAAGGAGGCACTCGATGGCCCTGGTGCCATCGTATTACCGCGTCACACGAGTATTGGCGACACCCTGCTGCCTTTGTCGTTCTATGCCAAAGCCAAGCAACTTAAAGTGAACTACGTATTGAAACGGGAATTATTACTCGACCCCTGTTTAGATATCGTTGGCAACCGCCTACCAAATGTTTTCCTTAATCGGGTGGCCCAAGACATGGGACCAGAGCTCGCCGGATTAGAAAAACTTGCCGCACAGGCCAGTGACGACGACACATTAGTCATTTACATGGAAGGCACGCGTTTCTCAAAAGCGAAGCGCGACCGAGTTTTAAAAGCACTTAAACAAAATGGCGATCAAGACGCACTAAACCGCGCTGAAAGCTGGACCGAGCTATTACCGATTCGCCCTGCAGGTGCATTGGCTTTATTACAAGGCGCGCCCAATAAGGACTTACTATTTTTGGCTCATACCGGTTTTGAGGGTTCAGCCAGTTTCGCTAGCCTTGTGAATGGAAGCTGGCTGGATACAACAGTGCGTCTAAGGTTTTGGCGAATTAAGCGTGCCGACATCCCCTGCGACGAGGCCGGCCGCAGAACCCTATTATCAGACCAATGGGATGTAATGCAGCAGGCCGTATGCGAGATGATGAGCAAGTAACTAAGCAATAACTCGCTAATTTGCCTAGCTTATTTTAGAAAACAGCAAATCCCACACGCCGTGGCCCAAGCGCTCGCCACGTTTTTCAAACTTGGTATTAGGCCGAAAATCAGGCTTTGGTGAATACTGTTCAGGGCCAGCATCGTTTTGATAACCTTCGGCGGCGCTCATCACTTCCATCATGTGCTCTGCGTAGTTTTCCCAGTCAGTAGCAAGATGGAGCACTCCGCCGACGGCCAACTTACTGCGCAAAACCTGTACGAACTCCGCCTGAATCAGGCGCCGTTTTTGGTGGCGGGCTTTGTGCCACGGATCGGGAAAATAGACTTGAATACGGTTCAAACTGTTATCCGGAATACAGTGAGCAAGGACTTCGACAGCGTCGTCGCAGTAGGCACGCAAATTTTTGAGGCCCGCCTGCTCTGCCAAGTACATGAGGCGACCAACGCCGGGAGTATGCACTTCAATGCCGATAAAATTCAGTTCTGGCGCTTGAATTGCCATTTCAGCAAGAGAGTCGCCCATACCAAAGCCAATTTCTAGCACTGTGGGTGCTTGACGATCAAACACCTCGGCGAAATTCACCGGGCCGTTTGCACGCTTTAAACCTAAACTAGTGAAATTAATATCGTAAGCGCGTTTTTGACCATCCGTCATTCGCCCAGTGCGCAGTACAAAACTTTTAATCCGACGGCGCATCGGAGCCGCTTGCTCAGTCATTACATTGCTTTCCACGCTGAATAGGCCAAGCAGGCCCACGCTATTAAGAACATCAGACCACCAATGGGGGTGATGGCTCCAAGAATTTTAATTTCAGTAATCGCCAGCGCATAAAGGCTACCGCTGAATACGAGCACCCCAAGAAAAAACAAAACTGCGGAGATACGTAGCGAAAGGTGCTGCACGCCACTGTGCATTAACAACCCCACGGCCAATAGCGCTAGGCAATGATAAAAATGGTATTGCACCGCGGTTTGATAGACCGCCATCATTTCTGCCGACAGACTGGCTTTCAAGCCATGAGCGCCAAACGCACCTATTGCTACTGCGAGAAATCCGAGTATTGCCGCCGTGAAAAGCGTTAACGAAGCCATTGTGCCGCCCTGCCTGCATATAAAGGCGCTATTGTACGGATGTCCGCGCAGTTTCAAAAGTGCCCCACCGCGCACATGACAGAAACAGCGGATAAATACGCTTAAAACTCCACAATTGCTTAGGCATCACCACTGAAATACAAAAAAGCCCCGCAGTGCGGGGCTTTTGGCTGTATCAATGTGAAAATGAAAGGACTTAGGCTTCCATTGCCGCGCGCAGTTTTTTCATGGCGGCTTGCTCGAGCTGACGTATTCGCTCGGCTGATACACTGTACCGCGCGGCCAAGTCGTGTAAGGTCGCCTTATTGTCAGTCAACCAGCGGCTTTGCAGTATGTCGCGGCTGCGCTCGTCGAGATCGCCCAGCGCCAAGCTCAGGTGTTGGTGATTGCTTTCTTCCTGATTATCGGACTCTAATAATACGGCGGGATCTGCGCTACGGTCTTCCAAATAATGCACGGGAGCAACCGGACCGCGCTCGTCGTCGACGTCAGCATCAAACCCAACATCTACCGAGCTTAAACGACCTTCCATGCGACGCACTTCCGCCACATCCACACCCAAGTCAGCTGCAACCGCATTGACTTCGTCATTATTCAACCAAGACAGTTCTTTTTTAGCGCGGCGCAGATTAAAAAATAATTTGCGCTGAGCCTTAGTAGTCGCAATTTTCACTATGCGCCAATTGCGCAATACGTATTCGTGAATCTCGGCTTTAATCCAATGCACAGCAAAAGACACCAAACGCACGCCCTTTTCAGGGTCAAAACGTTTAACTGCCTTCATTAAACCTACATTGCCTTCTTGAATTAGATCAGCCTGAGGTAGGCCGTAGCCGTTATAACTTTTAGCAATATGAACCACAAAACGCAGGTGGGACATAACCAACTGGCGGGCAGCCTCAACGCTTTCGTGATAGAAGAGTTCTTCGGCTAATTCACGCTCGCGCTCTGCGCTAAGCACCGGAATGCGGCCAACCGACTGAATATATGCAGAGAGGTCGCCACCCGGTACAAGCTGCTGTATCGGCTGCAGATGGGTACTCATTGCACTCCTCCTAGATATTGATGAAAAAACACTGGCACTTATTAGAGTCCCAAACCACTAAAAGTTCAAGCCCCAATTCCCTAAAACCCACAGACCACGGCCTATAACGAGTAAATTTAGCCCTATTAGCTTGGTTCTATTGCCCGCAATTCTCGCCCAACAACCAGCCAAGCGCCCAGCAGGCCTAGGCCTCCGGCGAATAGCCATAACAATAAGCTATCGAGCACACCCAAACCTAATAGCTGAAAATCACTTTGATACGACACTGACAACTCGGAAATTGGCGTCCGCAACCAATACAATCCGCCCTGTACTAGAAACCATGATGCCAGTCCGCCGCTCAGGCCATACCAAAAACCAGTATATAGGAAGGGCCGTCTCACAAAGGCATTGGTTCCGCCTACCAGCTTTACGACCAGGATCTCACTACGCCGACTCTCTATGGCGAGCTTAATGGTATTGCCAATGATCAGTAACACCCCTACCGCTAGCATCCCGGCTAGCGCCAGAGTGAGGCGACGACCTAACTCTGTAATTTGATTTAAGCGCTGTAGCCATTCCATATCCAGCTTAGCCAAATCCACCTCAGGGAGCTTAGCCAAGCCTTTCTGAAGCTCCGTAACCGCCGCGGCGGAGATATTCGCCTCGCGAGGCGTTACCACAATCAATCCTGGCAGGGGGTTACTGTCTAATTGGTCAAGCACATCACCAAAGCCAGAGCTGGCGCGAAATTCCACTAAAGCGGCATCTGAGGAAATATACTCGGCGTTTAGAACACCGTCCCGCGCCGCAATACTGCGACGTAGATTTTCGGCCTGACTCGTCGATACTTTTGGCTTTAGAAACAGAGAGATACGCGCAGCGCCTTCCCAGCCACTACTCACCGCCTCAATATTATTCAAACCAATATACAAGCTCGTCGGCAGGGCGAGCGCAATGGCAATTACCAAGCTCGTTAATAAAGTGGCGGCAGGCCGATGCAACAGGCGCTGCAAACTATCAAGAGCGACTTGCCTATGATGACTACGATAGCTGGCGAGTCGGTCGCGCAAACCCGTTCTATGTCGGCGAGCGCCTTTCACATCTTTACGGGCAGCAGGGGTTTGTAGCTGCCCCAAACGCCGCTTATTCAGTTTATTCTGGGCCATTATCAGCCCCTCCCGCCGTTATGAGGCGGCCCTTGCGCAGAGTAAGCAAACGATAAGGCATTCGCGCAATCAGCGCGAGGTCGTGACTGGCAATCAACACCGTAACCCCAACCTGCTTAAACTGTTCGAATAGATGCATGATCTCAGCAGAGAGCTGGGGGTCAAGGTTACCGGTGGGTTCATCGGCCAGCAAAAGCGCGGGCTTGTTGACCACTGCTCGAGCAATACCTACTCGCTGCTGCTCACCACCAGACAGGGTAACGGGATTTTTGCGTTCTTTATCCAGCAACCCAACTTTGTCCAGCGCCGCCCGCACACGGCGGCCAACGTCGCGATGGCCGTAACCAGCAATAATCAGTGGCAGGGCAACATTGTCATAAACGCTACGATCAAATAGCAACTGATGATTTTGAAATACTACACCAACATCTCGGCGCACTTCGGGAATATGGCGCACTGGCAATTTTGATAAATTGCGCCCACCAACAATAACTTGGCCGGTGCTTGCGCGCTCCATCACCATGATCAATTTCAGCAATGTACTTTTACCCGCGCCGCTATGGCCGGTTAAAAACCGCATTTCACCACGGGGAATATGAAAGCTCACATCGGTGAGTGCTTCATGACCGCCCTCGTAGCGCTTGCTGACCTGATCAAATTGAATCATTGCTGCTTTTGTGTCCAACCAAATAAGGCGCCGACGAATTCAGAGGCGCGGAAGGGGCGCAGATCTAAGATACCCTCGCCCACCCCAATAAATCGAATGGGAATACCCAGCTGTTTGCTAATAGCAAACACGATACCGCCCTTGGCGGTGCCATCAAGCTTAGTCAATGTGAGACCAGTAACACCTACTGCGGCCTGAAAATGCTTGGCTTGGGCTAAGGCATTTTGACCAGTACCGGCGTCCAGCACCAGCATCACTTCATGAGGCGCATTGGGATCAAGCTTCTTCAGCACCCGCACTACCTTTTTCAGCTCTTCCATTAAATTGTCTTTATTGTGCAAACGGCCAGCGGTGTCCGCAATAAGAATATCGACCTTGCGCGCTTTGGCCGCTTGCAGTGCGTCAAATAACACCGAAGCACTATCGGCACCCGTGTGCTGGGCAATAACCGGCACTTCGTTACGCTCGCCCCACACTTGCAGCTGCTCGACCGCAGCTGCGCGGAAAGTATCACCTGCCGCTAACATTACGGAGCGACCACCGGCCTGAAATTGCTTGGCCAATTTACCAATGGTGGTGGTTTTACCCACGCCGTTAACGCCAACCATTAAAATGACATAGGGGCCAGGACCTTCAGGGATTACCAACTCCTCCTCAGCCGCCGCCAGTAAAGTACTCAATTCTTCCTGCAGCGCAACGTAGAGTGATTCGGGGTTATCCAGTTCTTTGCGTGATACTCGGCGGGTAAGGTTGCCAATAATTTCTTGGGTGGCATCTACACCAACATCAGCCATAAGCAGATGGGTTTCAATCTCTTCGAGCAGCTCGTCGTCAATCTCTTTCCGACCGAGGAAAAGATTGGCCATGCCCTCGCCCAACTGGGCGCCAGTCTTACTCAGACCGTCGCGAAAGCGCACCAGCAGGGAAGCTTGCTCTTCTGGGGTTAATTCCAGGTGCTGCCACGGGGCGATTTCTTTGTCGTCGATAAAGCCTTCAGCCGCCGCCAGCGCCGCCTGATCTTCTTCTGAGCCAACAAAAGACTCTTTGAAACGGGCAAATAAGCCCTTCTTAACGACTTCAGTTTCGATTTCGGGCGGCTTTGAATTCTCAGTCATGCGGGTATTTATATTCCGGGTAAGGTTTACAGTATAAATAAAAGCCGTATCCTACCATTTCTCTGAGTAACTGGCACCGGAAACACCATGGCCAAAGCCCCCCGTAATTCTAGCAATGCAGCAGCTAATACGAGCCCAAGCAGTCGCCAACAGGGCAGCCTGCGGATCATTGGCGGCCAGTGGCGCAGTCGCAAGCTTGATTTTGAGGGTGCCGCCGGCCTGCGCCCAACCAGCGACCGCATCCGCGAAACACTGTTTAACTGGCTCAACCCCACCATTCACGGTGCCCGCTGCTTAGATTTATTTGCCGGCTCTGGCGCGCTGGGGCTCGAAGCTCTGTCGCGCTACGCCGCGCACTGCGATTTTGTCGACACTGATCGCAGTAGCTGTCAGCAAATTCGTCAACAGCTGGAAAACTTGCGCTGCCCTCACGCCACCGTACACAGCAAAGAAGCCCTCGCCTTTCTGAATAAAAGCGCGCAAAGCTACAATATAATTTTCCTAGACCCGCCATTTCACTTGGACTTACTCGCACCTGTAATTGCTAGCTTGGCCAAGCACTCATTAAAACCGCATACCCAGATTTATATAGAAACCGCCAGCGACGAACCACTGCCCGCCTTACCCGCTAACTGGCAAATAGATAAAGAAAAGAAAGCGGGACAGGTTATTTATCGGCTAGTATCAGTTAGGGAGCAAATGGAAGCATGACTGTTAAAGTTAGAGTCCACCTTTACCCCCTAGCCATACATCGCTAAGCTAGAATTTCTACCCGTCAAAACTATGTCACCGTGGAGCAATCATGCCAGCAAGTAAAATCAAAGCCTCCCTGCTTGCGTTATTTACTAGTGCAACGATATCCGCTTACAGCTTTGGCAATGATGTCACGGCCCAGCCTCAGCTTGCGCATAACGCCGAATTATCAGTACACAAAAACCCAAACTGTGGGTGTTGTGGCGCCTGGGTTGAGCACGTGCAACAACAAGGGTTCAGTGCCACAGTGCAAAACCATGACAAGCTAAATGCGTTAAAAGCTGAACTTGGCATTCCAGCTAAGCTGCAAGCCTGCCATACATCTGTATCCAGTGACGGTTTTGTTTTTGAGGGCCATATTCCTGCGCGCTATATCACACAGTTTTTAGCTGAAAAGCCCGATGGCGCGCGCGGCCTCATTGTCGCAAACATGCCCATAGGTAGCCCCGGCATGGATATGGGCCGCGGCTTCCAAGCCTATGACGTTTTGTTGCTACTACATGACGGCAGCACCCAGGTTTACGCTACGATCAAAAACAAGACCGAACAATAATTAACCGGGCAAATTTTTGTCGGGAGCTAAAAAGGTAAATATTCGTTTTATCATCACCCGGCTGTCATAGTCAGGATTTGTTCCAACCATTAAAGCAGCTTCGGTTAATCCACCTACCAATATTCGCATCGCGAATTCTTGATCCAGCGCAGTTAAGGGTGATTTAATTTTCAAACCGCGCTGACCTTGTGCAAGCATTGCCCGCACTTGCTTCACCACCAAGGTATTCGCCAAGCGCTCACGCCCCAAAATATGTGGGGCGTCTACCAACACAATTTGTACAAAACCGGGCTGCTGACAGCAATCGATAAAGCAGTCCCACGCCTCGTATAAAATACTTGGTGAACTTGGGTCTAACGCCAACAACTGATCTAAAAGTACGCGTTCCTGAGTTTCGGTGACTGCTTCAAAAAGCTGTATTTTATTACCAAAGTAATGATAAATCGGCCTTATTGTCAGCCCGGTATCGGCGGCGACATCCTCTAGTGACGTTGCCGTATAGCCTTTGCCAGCAAACAATTTGATCGCACTGGCCAAGACCAAATTCGACGTTTCTTCGCGGCGTTGCGACTGGGTTTTTCTGGCCGCGGGTTTAACGACGGTCATCACACACAAATTCCTATTAACGAGTAAATCAATCTTTCTAACGATGAGCTAAGTTTAACTTGCTGGCTAAGCAAATGATATGTAGCCTAGCTACATATCATTCAAAACGACAATAATTATTATGACCAAGCAAATTGCCAGTGACGCCGCAGCTTCCTGCTTTTCTGCCGCCAACATTAACGGCTTGACCCTAAAAAATCGCTTTATCAAAGCCGGCACCTTTGAAAATATGACGCCAAACGGCGTTCCCGGCGACCGCCTGCAGCGTTTTCATGGTGGGCTTGCCGACGGCGGCATTGCGATGACGACCTTGGGCTATTGCGCAGTAGAGAACGACGGCCGCTTGAATGAAAACATGATGTATATGCATGAAGGCATCCGCGTCCAATTGAGCAGCTTAATCGCCGACCTACACCAACGCGGCACCTTGGTCTCCGGCCAAATGGGTCACAGCGGCGGCTTTTCTAAAAATCGCCAGCTTAGTCGACGCCGACCACTGGGGCCAAGTTTTGGCGTAAATGGTTTAGGCATCGCGCAGGGAATGTTTTTTTGTGATGCGATGAGCCTTAGCGACATCGACGCCATGGTCAGCAGTTACGCCCGCGCCGCAATTTTCATGAAATCGGTGGGCTTTGACGCACTAGAAATTCACTTTGGTCACGGTTACGGCCTTTGCCAATTTATGAGCCCTAAAACCAATAAACGTAAAGACGAATACGGCGGCAGCTTAGAGAATCGTATGCGCTTACCACTAAGAGTATTAACGGCGGTGCGCGAGGCCGTGGGCAAGGATTTCCCACTACTCGGCAAAATCAGTATGACCGAAGGCGTGCGCGGCGGTTTGCACTACGACGACGCCGTAGAGATCAGCAAGTTTCTAGACCAAGCGGGCATTGACGGCATTATCACCAGCGGTGGCACCAGCACCATGAATCCCATGATCATGTTTCGCGGCGGTAATATTTTACCCTGCATGCTCAAAACTGAGCCGAGCCGCATCATGCGAATGATATTGCGCGCTGCGGGTAAATCGATGTTTAAAGACTACCCCTATAAAGAGTTGTATTTTTTAGAGCAGGCTAAACGTATTCGTGAAGTAGTAAGCTGCAAGATGATTTACGTCGGCGGCGCGAGCACTCGAGCAAGTTTTGACCAGTTAATGGCCGCAGGATTTGATTTTATTCAATTAGGACGAAGCCTACTCAGCGACCCAGATCTACCGAATCGCGCGCAAGCCGAGAAAGGTTTTGTAAGCCGCTGCACTCATTGCAATGAATGTGTGAGTACAATTGAAAGCCCTCAGGGTATTCACTGCACACAGTTTAGAAGCATGCCAGATATCGGGCCGAGCAAATCATTCAGGGCAATTTGCTTACAGTGACGTCGACCTCGCCTTCACAGCTGTTGTTTTTTAGCATTAACAGATTCGCATTCGCCGCAGAGCTTACGGTTGCGCCGCTAACCTCAACTTTGTAGCCATTAGGGTAATGAAGTTTGGGCAAGTAAATTTGTGTATCCGCATTCGCGGCACGAATTTGGTAGCGATAGTGAAAATCAGCCGTAATTGTGTCGAACGACAATTCCAACGGAATACCCGCCGTCGCCTGGGGATAGCTACGCTCTAACTCTCTCAGCTTGTCGAGCTTTGCGCTGCTGAGATCGCCGTCATCAGTAAATAGACCTTGTGCGCCGCTTTCTTGTGATTGTGTTGTGGGATCATTCCAGTTCTTATAAGCCCAATACTGCCAACCTGTTAAATGCGTATCGGCCAAGTTCGCAACCCTATTTAAGAGCACAGTGTCATCGCTCGCACCAAATTCAGTCACGAGCTCAACAGCACCGATTCTTTCACTGGTTATACGCGCCTGCTCAAACACCTTTCCCTCAAACCCTTCACAGGTATCTGGCAATACATCGGGTATAGGTAGACCCAAATCCGCGGCCTGCAAGAACGCGGTCAAAGGGCAGTAATTGTGAACTGAGTAGCCAAGCTGCGATTCGCCATCAATGGGCGTAAACCCCGTTGGCGTGCCGGTACCGCCTGCCAGTAGCTGAGGTTCGATCCAAACCATATTTTTGCTATCAACGCCTCGAATAGCCGTAATAGCATGCTCAAAAAACGGTTGTATTTCTCGGTCTGCAGCAGGGCACCCCAACTCAGGCAGTATACAGGTCGGCCATTCTAAGCCTGCCCATGGCTCATTGAGCAGGTCATAACCCATTGAGTAGCTCTGATCAGCCCACTTGCTGGCAATTGCCTGCCACCCAGCACCATAGCCCTGCCAAATTTCGCCCCGTTCGGCCCAGAGATTATCGAATGTTTCCGATACCTGGGGAGTGAAATAATTAAACGGAAATCCCAGTGCCGGCGACCCTAACAGACTGGTGGTTAAGCCGGTTGGAATGCCCCATTCTGGAACACCCTCGCCCTGATATATCTCACCCAGCATATCCTGATGAAAATCGAAGAGCATCCAAATCCCACGCTCAGCAAGTAATTGTACGACTCGATCCCAAGCGGCAAGGTAATTCTGATCAATCTCCCCCGGTGCGGTGGGAGAAACACCAATCCACAAAGTGCCAATACGCGCAGTATTAAAACCATGTTCAACCAACCAATCAGCGTCGGCAGCGGTAAAGCCTTCGAGGCTATTTGGAGGAAAATACGGAGCCAACTTCCAAACTAAGTTCACGCCATGGCTGATTACCACACGATTGTGATTATCAATCAGCCAACGACCGTCGCGCTGTAACCGAGGGGTATCACCTGAGTCTTGCGCGGAAGCCGGACATGTATTTGCTTGATTCGGCACCGACTCTGTTTGAGTGGAGCTTTTGCTATTACAGCCAGACAACACCACTGCAATCATAATTATGATCAATTGAAAAATTGCCGGCCGCGGTGGTATTTTATTTTTCATGCTTTAAATCCATTTACTTGCCAGACCACCCACGTTTGAGCCGACGGTATTTATTTAAGAGATACTACATTAAACTGCGATACCGCTAGGGCAACACAGTTCACACCATGTCATCGCGCTGTCGATATAGATTAATCACAAAGATCGGCAGCACCAACAAGGGGAAGGTACCTGGAATATAGAATCCATACACCACAAATGCCTCTAATGCAGTTTCCGGCACAATAAGTCGACGCCCAATAAACAAGGCATTCAATATCGGACCAATTATATTCGCGTAGCACCCCAAGACCAGAACAACTCTTGCCATGCTAAGTAAGGGACTGCGCAAATTTAACCGCAGCCAAATACCGGCTACCGCGAGTAATAGAAGACCATTAACAATCCCTTCCATATGCGCAAAGCGCCAGGCACCATAGCCAGGGTCACTCGTCACCATCGTCGCTGCGGCATAAGAAAAACCAACACCAGACCATAAACCCAAGAACAAAACGATGAAACCGTGCATGGCTAATCGACGCTGCTGATCGCGGCCCAATGGTGAGTCCAACATAATTTATCCTTTTATTAGATTTTTGCTGGGGAACAAATAAACACTGGAATGTCTCGATCAGTACGCGCTTGGTACTCGTCGAAGTCCGGATATAAGCTCAAAAGATGGGGCCACAACTCCCGCTTTTCTTCAGGACTGGCCTGTTCGGCAAGGTAATTCTGCGTGTCACCCCCAACCATAATATCGATCAGCGGATTCGCCGAAATATTGAAATACCACAGCGGATGTTTCTCCATTCCGCCTTGAGAGGCGACCAGTAGCTTCTTATCATTCCATGGCAGGTGTATGAGTGCGATTTCGCGACGTTCACCGGAACGTTTCCCCGTCATTCCCACAATACAAACTGGAAAGCCGCCGGGAAAATTTTTCATCAAACGACCACTGCTCCGCTTGTAAACCCAAACATTGAAGCGAGTATAATATTTCATTACCCGCTGCACCGCGCCCTGCCATTTAAGCGGGATGGCATCGACTTCCTCACGACGCGCTTTTACATAATCGAACTTACTAGCCATTTTTATTATTCTCAGTTTTTACGGCATTCTTTAAAAAGTATACTAATTTAACGCCTAAGCCCCCATTTAACAGTTACAAAAACGGCCATGTGCCAGTGCGTTTTATCACTGGCAACATGGCCGTTACTCTTAGCACCGACGAATGGGATTTACCCGACCCAGTTTGGCGCCCTCCGCAAATCCAAAGTATGGGGGTATTCGCCCGGTGACTCTTCCGGTGGCGGCGCCAAGGGCCGAGGCGGCTCAGGGAAAAACTCCCGCACCGCATCTAAATCTGGCCGTGGTGTATAGGGGCCGGGGGTGTGCTCTAAAGTGCCAAAACGGTTCCCCCTGCGCGCCTCTGCCTCCATAGCGTTTACTGGGAAGGTCTCGTAACTCCGGCCGCCGGGGTGAGAAACATGGTAACTACAGCCACCCATCGAGCGCCCTGTCCATGTGTCGATAAGATCAAATATCAGGGGCGTGTGAACGCCAATCGTTGGATGCAATGCCGATGGCGGCGCCCACGCCCGATAACGCACTCCAGCAACATATTCACCATGCGTAGCAGTATTACGCAGCGGAACACGTCGGCCATTACAAGCGAGAATATAACGCCCGTCCGTTAAGCCACTGACTTTGACTTGCAGCCGCTCTACCGAGGAGTCCACATATCGAGCAGTACCGAAACTACCAACTTCTTCGCCAAGTACATTCCAGGGCTCCACCGCCCACCGTAATTCAATTTCGATTTCGTCGAGTTTAACGCGACCGTAATGCGGGAAACGGAACTCCTCAAAAGGCAAAAGCCATTCAGCCTTGAACGGAAATCCATGCAACTGTAAGTCAGCGATAACTTCCTTCATGTCTTGCCACAAAAAATGAGGCATCATAAATTTATCATGTAACGCGGTTCCCCACCGTACTAAGGGCTTTTTGTATGGCTCAGCCCAGAACCGCGCGACCAAGGTGCGGATAAGCAAAGCCTGAACCAATGCCATACGACTATGGGGCGGCATTTCAAAACCGCGAAACTCCAATATCCCCAAACGCCCAGTTGCGCTATTTGGCGCATACAGCTTATCGATACAAAACTCTGCACGGTGGGTATTACCAGTGATATCGATAAGTAAATTTCGCATCAACCTATCGACCAGCCAAGGCTGATCCGCCAAGCCCTCAGGCATTTGCTGAAATGCAATTTCCATTTCATAGAGCATCTCATCACGGCCTTCATCAGCGCGGGGAGCCTGACTCGTAGGGCCGACAAATGCGCCAGAAAAGATATACGACAAACTAGGATGGTGCTGCCAGAAAGTAACCAGGCTGCGCAGCAAATCTGGGCGACGCAATATAGGACTATCCGCCGGCGTCGCACCGCCAAGCGTAATATGATTACCACCGCCAGTACCGGTATGGCGGCCATCGAGCATGAATTTCTCCGCACCCAGGCGACATTCCCGTGCAGCAATGTAGAGCTCGGTCGTATTGGCTACTAACTCCTGCCAGTTAGACGTCGGATGGACATTCACTTCGATTACACCAGGGTCTGGCGTCACCAATAGTTTTTGTATTCGTGGATCTCGTGGTGGCTCGTAACCTTCAATAATTACAGGTACAGCGAGCGATTCAGCTGTTTCTTCAATGGCAGCCACTAACTCAATATAGTGTTCAAGACTGTGTAATGGCGGCATAAAGATATGCACCTTGCCGCCGCGTGCCTCAACACACATTGCTGTGCGCACCAAGGGCACGCTATCGTCCAAGGCTTCGGCAATTGCCTTGCTCGCGTCCTGCAATTTTTGCGCTGTCGGCGGATACGATTCCGGCGGAAAATGAATATCCTCGCGTGCCTGTAAGTCACCTCGCGGTTCGAAAGGATCGCGATCGGCAGGTATATCCGGCTCAGCTGACTCAGGTAAATCACCCAACGGCAGGCGCAAACCCATCGGCGAATCACCGGGCGTAAGAATAAGCCGCTCGCGCTTAACGTTCCAAATACTACTACTCCACTCACCACTTTCAGGATCGCAGGCGAGAGGTACAATATAGCCACTAGGATCCTTAAACCCCTGTTCCAAAAGGCGGGCTAAGCGACGACGCCCTAGATCATCACTGATTTTTGCGGCGAGAATATCGATATTCTTTGGGATCTTTTGCTCTTGTAACAAATAGTGCAGAGCATCTTCAAACGCGGGCTGCACATAATCTTTGGGGAGGCTGAGCAAGCCTGCAAGTTTTACCGCGAATTTCTCGGCATTCTTAACAGTATGTCCGTAATCCTGGTCAACTCGCGCCAAAAGCTCAGGCTTAGTCCATATGGCTTCGCCGTCTTTTCGCCAGAACAGACCCAAGGCCCACCGAGGCACTTCTTCACCGGGATACCACTTGCCTTGACCGTAGTGCAACAGCCCCATCGGGGCGAAGTGATTACGTAATTTCAACAACAATGTTTTCGCTAGACGCAGTTTATCGGCGCCGAGAGCGGCGATATTCCATTGCGCAGACTCCATATCGTCAACCGATACAAAAGTGGGCTCCCCTCCCATAGTAAGCCGAACGTCTTTGGCGACAAGGTCACGGTCGACAGCATCACCCAATAGCAAGATATCTGCCCATTCGGCATCGCTATAAGGCTTGGTGACACGGGGATCTTCATGAGCTCGTTCGACCTCATTCGTGTAATCGAACTCAACTTCACACTCGTCGGTATAGCCTTCGATTGGCGCAGCCGAGACTGGATCTGGGGTACATGCAAGGGGAATATGTCCCTCACTAGCAAATAAGCCAGAAGTGGGATCTAGGCCTATCCAACCCGCGCCAGGAATATACACCTCACACCAGGCATGAAGGTCGGTAAAATCTTTTTCTGGCCCACTAGGCCCATCTAAGGATTTCTCGTCCGAGCTCAGCTGCACCAAGTAACCGGATGCAAAACGCGCCGCCAAACCTAAATGGCGGAATATTTGGACCAACAACCACGCAGAGTCGCGGCATGATCCTTTCGCTAGACTGAGGGTTTCCTCTGGCGTTTGCACGCCTGGCTCAAAGCGAATGCAATACTCTATTTTCCTTTCAAGTATCTGATTCACTTCCACCAAAAAATCGTTCATTCGTCTTGGTGTTTTCGAAATTGTCTTTAATAAGGCATTGAAATTCTTGCCTTGCTTTTCCTTCTCTAAATAGGGTGCCAGCTCCTTTTTAAGCTGCTTCTTGTAATAGAACGGAAAATTCTCTGCGTATTCTTCAAGGAAAAAATCGAAGGGGTTTATCACCGTCATGTCGGCGATGACCTCGACCTCTATAGAAAACTTGTCGGTTTTTTCCGGAAACACGAGGCGGCCAAGATAATTACCAAAAGCATCTTGCTGCCAATTTAAAAAATGGGTTTCCGGCACGACCTTCATGCTGTAGCTATGAATTGGAGTACGACTGTGCGGCGCCGGTCTGAGCCTAATGATGTGGGGTGACAAGTTAACCTCGCGGTCGAACTTGTAGTAGGTTTTATGGTGAATTGCCACGCGAATTGTCATTACATCTCCTGCGAATACCGCAACTCAATCGACAAAGATTGATTATTTACTAGCTGAACTACGGTCAACTAGGGTGCCCCTTTCGCCATAATACCGCGAACATGACAAAATATACGCCTACGCGGTGGGCTTCCATCGCATAAACATGACAAAGAAATATTTACTTACGACACTACTAGTCAAGATCAAGCACATTCTGCGCCATCTTCGCTCAGAACTTTGACCGCCAGATCCCTAAAATGACGTATCAAAAGACTGAGCCAGCGAAAATAAACACGGCGGTGAGCCCGCAACTCATCAGTGAGAGAAGTAAACATCCAGTTTTATCGTAAAACTGGCTTCGGCGTTCCATCCATCGATTTTAGGGAAAAAGACTTCTGGGCTCGCCGTGACAAACACCCACTCTTCATACAACTTATAGGTATAGCTAACGCCAGTAAAATAGGCGGTCAACTGGGCTTGAAATTCATTAGAAAACACCAAGCCACCGCGGTACTCCACACCGGATCTATCTGATAAGCCCTGAGCGAGGGAAAACACGTGAACGTTTTCGAAGTAATCATATTGATCTTCAAATTCGAGTACAGTCCAGTACCGCAGGCTTGAGCGCTCGCCCAGCGGTCTACTTAGCTCAAATTCTGAAGATTCACCCCAGCCCCGGTCACTGAAATACCATATCTCCTGCAGAAATTCCGGAGTCCATTCACCCCAATTATCAAACGAGCGTCTGAGGCGGTAACGGCCAAAACCGACTAAAGGCGCGCGCAGCTTAACCCCTATTCGTGCCGAACGCTTCCACTTATGCCATTCGCTGTCTGGGGTAATCTCGAGACCAGAAACCGACTCCTTACGACTGAAGCGCTCACCTGTAGAGTTACTGCGTACCCGCTCTTCTAGTGAATTCTCGCTTTCCTCGTCGCTGCTGAAAAAAACCTTCATTTTCCGCTGGGTATTTGGCAGATCGAATTTGGCTTTTACTCGTACATCGGTCTGAATTCCGCCACGCTCTTCCCATGTCTGCTTGAGCTGAACCTTTACATAACTCTCATTAGTATAATCAGGAGGCGTCTCTTCCTTACTAAAATATCGATCAACGCCTTCCGCAAAACCCACCCATGTCTCAGACCAATTATCACGCGTAGCTTCAGCACTCACGAGCGTCCGCGTTAAAATGTCTTGCCGTGGCGTATCAGAATCGAGGGGAGTTGCTAAGGTAAAGGATGCATGAAGTAAGGCAGTAACACAGCACAGCAATTTAAAACATCTGTACTCAACGTACCGACAAGAACTCATAACTACTACCAACTTCATTGACGTCTAATGACTATAGGAAGAGCCGTCATTAACTTCCACTAAACCGTGCAAATTACACAAACAAAAAAGGCACCCGAAGGTGCCTTTTCGCAGAACTTAAAAGCAAAATCAGCCGTCTTTAAGTGCTTCTTGGCGCTGAAGCTCTTTGTCCATGAACTGCATCCACTGCTTCGCGTAGTCCTTAGACTTCTCGCTTTTCGCTGCTTCTTTAAAGGCCTTTTTAGCGCCCTCATATTCCTGCAGGTTGAAACGAGCCATACCAAGCACTAAATAAGCAGTATCTGGCCGTTTGAGATCACCTTTTTTAAATGCGTTTTCGATCGCCTTTTCGGCTTTACCAAACTCATCGTTATCGAGGTAAATATTCCCCAACCGTGACCACAATTCGCCTTTCTCAGACTTAGCTGCAGCTTTTTCCATCTCTGGAATCGCCTTTTTCAGCTCCTGCGCCTGACGCCAAGCATTACCTAACAATTCAAGATTCTTAGAGGTTGCAGGAATCTGGCCTTTCTTAATGCCTTTATCCAACACCTTAGCCGCTTTGTATGGCACTTCCTGAGACAGATACAGGTAAGCCATATTAATCAGCTCTTTATCATTATCCAGAACACCTTCGGTGTAAGCCGTCTCCATTGCTGCAGTCGACTTACTTTCCATTTTCAGCTCGTTATACATGGCTGAAAGCTGGAGCCAGTAGGCTTTTTTCTGGTAATGCTTTAGCGTTTCTTCAAGAATCGCGGCAACACGCTTAATGTCGTTCTTTTCATAATACAAATAGCGCTGCAAGCCCCACCATTGCTCTTTAGGAACCTTGCCACGGCTAGTATAGTCATCGATAGCTACTTCAATGTACTTCAGCGCCTTGTTCAAGTCCTTTAGCTGGTAGTAACCCTGTGACAACAGTGCGTATGCGCCTGCGCCAGGGTCTTCCTGCATTTCCTGCTTGGCTTTAAACCATTCCTGCAGAGTTTTAACGCCGTTGCGATAATCCTCTTTTACGAAGTAAAGCTGAGCGATAGTGTACTTAGTGTTTAACTCCATCGCCTCCGGAATATCCGGCTGCTTAACAACATTGCGGTATGCATCCAAAGCTAATTCGTATTTTTCCTGCGTAAAATAAATAAACGCATACATATTATACAAATTGGCGAGTTCATAGCTATTGAGCGAATTCCGGCCTTCCTTATCACGGAGTTCATTCAGCAGCTGAATCGCCTGAGTGTACTTTTTCTCGTCCGCAGCCATCTGCGCTTCATTTAATTTTTCATAAATTTTAGCGCGGATTGCCGGCGTTCTGCGTGTGCTGCGCTTAGGCTTTTCCTTTTTCTCGGCAGCGTGGGCAATACCCACGCTTTGCTCACCGACTAGCGGCTGCATGGCAGTACTAACTACCGGCAGCGCAAGAACAGTGGCAACACCTAAGACCAGAGAACAACCCAGCTTGACCAACACCGGACGCATCGCTTTAGTGCTCGAGTGATAATCAGACATTATTTTTCCAACTCATAAGTGAACCGGTTCTGTATGCCCGGCACCTCAATAGGCTCGCCGTCGGACACACGCGGTTTGTACTTAAACTTCTCTGCGGCCTTTACAGAAGCACGCTCAAAATAACCAGACGGCTCGCAATCGACTGCCACGATATCACGGGTAGTACCCGCTTTAGTAACCGTGTACTCGACAGTACAATATCCGGTGACGCCACGACTTTGCGCACGGCGCGGATATATTGGCGCAACTTTGACGATTGGCAAGTACTCACCGTCGGAAGCAGAAAGCCCCCCGGCAGTATTGGTCAGATCGACACTCTGAGCTGGGGTCATATTGACAACATCCAAGTTCGGATTGATGTCTTCCATCTCAGGTTGCTCCATATCCGGCGGTGGCTCGTCAGGCTCCTTCGGCTTATCGGGCTTGCTGTCCTTCATTGTCTCAATCTTGGTGTCCGGCATTTGGATATCGGCCAGCTTCGTACGCGGTTTTTCGTCCAGCGTTTTATCAGCCATCTCGATAAGCGATGGCATTATGATGAACAGCGCAGCTGTCACCACAAATGCCAATGCGGCACCATATAAAAGTCGAATATTCATATTGATCAGCTGTCTTCAGTGGCCAATGAAACATCGTATACACCAGCCGATCGGCTAGCGTCGATAACCGCAGTAACTGTTTCGGTATTCGAGGCTTTATCAGCCTGAATAACAACAGCACCTTTTGGATTTTCGGCGTGCATCCGCTCAACAACAGAGCGTACTGCGCGCTTATCTACCCGGCGTTTATCAATCCAGATTTCATTAGTTGCCGTTACAGCAATCAGAATATTAACATTCTCTTTTTTACTTGATGTTGACGCGTCTGGGCGGTTCACCTCGACGCCAGCTTCCTTAATAAAGGACGCTGTTACAATAAAGAAGATCAACATGATAAACACAACGTCGAGCATCGGCGTTAAGTCTATTTCAGAGGGATTATCCTCTTGTCCGCCTCTTTTATTCCTTCTCATGTTAGCTCTCTTAGTGATCTGTTGTCAGATGGTCTTCCAAAAGCTCGCTCTCACGTTCCGCAATACTTTTAACATATGTATTGATAAAAACGCCTGACAAAGCTGCAACCATACCCGCCATTGTCGGGATTGTTGCCTTAGAAACACCGCCGGCCATCGATTTAGCATCGCCGCCACCTGTTACCGCCATGATATTAAACACTTCAATCATACCGGTAACAGTACCCAACAATCCCAACAGTGGGCACAGCGCCACCATTGTTTGGATCATTGGCAAACTCGCATTAATTTTAAGTGATACTTGGGATATCAGCTTTTCGCGAATTCGCTTGGCATTCCAGGATTTACGCTCTGAGCGTTTTTCCCAGCTACCAATGGCACCATTGACGTCTTTCGACAACTCAAATTTGTAATACCAAAGTCTTTCCAGAGCGAGAGTCCACATCAGGAACGTCAGGCCGGCGATGGCCCATAGTACGTCGCCGCCTGCATCCATGAATCGTCGAATTATCTCCGCCCATTCATTCAGTAGGTACATCGCTTAATTCCCCGCGTGACCTTCCGTGTGTTCGGCAATGATGCCCGTAGTTTGCTGGTCAAGAACATGAATAATCTTCTTGGCCCGACCGCTGACAAATGTGTGCAGCAGAACTGTTGGGATCGCTACCACCAGACCGAGTACAGTAGTTACCAGTGCACCAGAGATACCGCCAGCCATTGCTTTTGGATCACCAGCACCAAAGATGGTGATGGCCTGGAAGGTGATAATCATACCGGTAACGGTACCTAGTAGACCCAGTAGCGGGGCAACTGCGGCAATAATCTTAAGTAGATTCAGCGAGTTCTCTAGGCGCGGAGTTTCTTTCAGAATCGCTTCCGACAGCTTCAGCTCCAAAGTTTCTGCATCCATGGTTGGATTATCTTCATGGATTTTTAATACGCGACCGAGGCTGTTATTGCTGTTGGCTTTTTTGCTTTTCAGCTGACTGTTCACTTTCATATCTTCGATAGAAAGAACAATCAAACGCCAAATCGCAATCAACATAGCCAAAGCACCAACTGCACTGATTACGTAACCAACCACACCACCCTGATGCCAGCGCTCAGTTAAGGTTGGGCTGTCAATCAATGCGGCTAGGTAAGAACCACCGGTAGGACCAGTAGGGTCAACACCAAAGGGGTGCATACCTGACGTAGCGTTGGCCAAATCTTCCGCCCAACCCATGTAGCGGGTAGGCTGGCGAGACAATACTGCCAATGTGCCGTTTTCAGCGATGTACTGCAGGTATTCACCTTCGGTGTTAACCGCGTTGAAAGTACCGATACGTACAACGTCCTGTTCGCTTTTCTCGCCGCCAGCACTGGTTACAGTGGTGCGGAATTTAACAACGCGACCAGACTCAGTCATTTCACGCTGTAGTTCGAACCAAACGCGCTCGATTTCCTCAATGCTAGGCAGCTCTTCAGCACCAGACATTTTAGCAATCAAATCATCAATGAACTGTTCGCGCTGAGCAAACTGAATACTGACAAGTGACGACTGGAAGTTTGAACGCAAATCACCAGCGGTAGAGGTCAAGTGACCAAACAGCTCGGTTAATGTACCCAAACGTTCTTTTAGCTGGCGCTGTTTCTCGGTGAGAACGGTTTCATTTTCTTCAAAGCTTTTCTCCAGATCTGAAGAACGCTTTTCTTCTGCAGCAAGAGTACGCTTCGCTTCGTCCAGGGTCTTTTTCTGGTCGTAACGGGCAGCGACAAAACGCTGCTCACGCTCTTTGTTTTCACGTGCATCGGTCGCATAGCCTTGGCGAACCATTTTAAGCAGTTCATCAAGTGACTTCGCATCTTCTGCCATAGCGGGCATCGCTGCAACGGTAACCATACCGCCAAACGCAAGCACTGCGGCCTTAAATAGATTACGTTTCATTATTTCGCAGCCTCCGGAGCAGGAATCGGGAGTTTCATAATATCGATAGAAGCCTGTTTATTCGAAATCCGCAGACCCTTTTGGATCGCGCTGCGGTAGTCGCCAGAATCCAATTCAACCCAGCTGCGCTTGTCTTGATCCCAAGCACCAGACTGTTCGCCGTCAGTGGTTTGGTACATCAAGCCAATACGACCTATACGCAAGAAGTTTACATCGCGCTCTGAACCAGCAACCAAGGCAACACCTTTGTAGCTATCAATTTTGCGACCGTATTCGTTCTCAATTTTGTAGGCTTCAAGCACTTGACGGAATTTCTCAGCGATAGTGATATCGGAGCGATCCATGTTGCTGCGCAAAAACTCTACACGCTCTTTACGCTCGTCGATATGAAATGGAACGTCTAAAGCGACAAACTGCTCTAGGCCGTCGATCATACGCATTAGCAAAGGCGTAATTTGACGCTGAATTACAGTGGCGTCGTCAACTGAACGCTCTAAACCTGCAATACGGCGTAACTGACCGGCAATCTGCTTCTCAAGACGACCGTTATAGACGCGCAAGCCATCAACCTGCTTCATCACAGTTTTATAATCTTGGAGCAAATCACCTGTTTCAGCTGCTAGACGGTCGATTTTAACCTGCGACGCTTTTGCAGCCTTAGTTCTTTTAACACCTACATCAAGAACTTTACTAACAGGAATCAATGGTTTAGGGGGTGGCAGTTGTGCTGCCGCAGAATCTTGCCCAGCATTTGTATCAGCCGAGTAGGCCGGCGACATAGCCAGCATACTTGCAGCCATACCGACCGCCAGCGCGATTGTCTTCAATCGTTGCGTTTTCATGGGAATTGCTTTTCCTATTTGGGACGTTTAGTGAAAGCAGAGCTTATTATCTTGTTCAGCCGTACGGCCAGTCTTAAGACCGTGCTTTCATACAGCGGAGCTTATTTTAATCATGAGCAATCATAAGAATCAACGGGAAAACTAAATGTTTCGTAATATAAAAAATATTGCAATATTGCTGGGTTGATGTGTTACAGATTCGAGAATTTAGGTAACAAAAACAGGCTTTCAAGTAACGCTCACTACAAAGACAAATTCGCCTTTGCGCAAAGCGCCTGATCGTTATTCGTACAAACCACCTACTATTCAGCCGAAACCCTCTCTAAGGTCACGAAACTATACGCCAAGTCTTCAGGATTTGTTACGGGGTAACACTCTCGAGTCGTTTCCTGCCACTCCGCGCCATCCAGCTCCGGAAACCATGCATCGCCCTCAACACTGAGATCTATCTCCGTTAAGTAGATTTTTTGCGCCTTGTTGAGCGCACTGCGATAAATTGCCTCGCCACCAATCACCACCACTTCCGCCAAGCCTTCCGCTCCGGCGTGAGCACATGCCAACTCTAACCCCGCCGACAAACTGGCCACCACGTCAGCGCCAGCGGCCGAATAATTAGACTGCCTGCTGATAACAATATTCCGACGCCCAGGTAATGGTCGCCCAATCGACTCCCATGTTTTACGCCCCATGATAATCGGCTTACCCATGGTCATCGCTTTAAAATGCTTAAGATCCGCAGGCAGGCGCCAGGGCAATTGATTGTCCACGCCAATGACCCGATTATTCGCCATCGCCACAATCATCGAAACAGTAACCGTCATAAAACCTCCAAAATTAGATCGCGATTGGGGCTTTTATGGCCGGATATGGCTCATAGCCAGCAAACTCAAAATCATCAAAGCTATAATCAAACACGGACTCAGGTCGCCGCTTTATGTGCAGTTTCGGCAAAGCTCGGGGTGAGCGCCGCAGTTGCTCCTCCACAATATCGTTGGTGAGGTGATTTTGATAAAGGTGGCAATCGCCAAAGGTGTGTACAAAATCACCAACTTCTAAATCACACTGCTGCGCAATCATGTGAGTTAGCAAGGCGTAGCTCGCAATATTAAAAGGAACACCCAGGAATAAATCAGCACTACGCTGATAAAGCTGACAAGATAAGCGCCCTTCCGCCACATAAAACTGAAACAAGGTATGGCACGGCGGCAATGCCGCCCGGCCGCGCCGCACATTCTCTTGCGGACTCAACGACTCATCAGGGAGGTCGGCAGGATTCCAGGCACTCACCAACAAGCGCCGAGAGTCCGGCTTACGGCGAATCATGTCGATAACTTCGCTGATCTGATCGATGGTACTGCCATCAGGGCAAGCCCAGCTGCGCCACTGTTTACCGTAAATAGGCCCTAAGTCGCCATCCTCCAACGCCCACTCATTCCAAATAGAGACCCCGCGGTCCTGCAGCCAACCATTATCACAGCTCCCCTGAAGGAACCACACCAACTCACAAATAATACTGCGTAAATGCACTTTTTTTGTGGTTAGCAGGGGGAAGCCCTGCTGTAAATCAAAACGCAATTGCCGGCCAAATACAGATCGTGTGCCCACCCCGGTGCGGTCCCCTTTATCGGTACCGTTGTCACGAACATCGCGTAGCAAATCCAAATACTGTTGCATACTATTTTCCTGTTTTATCCATTGCTGCGTTGCAACTATAAGTCCACACCAACAAAAGCCCACCGATCAAAATCATAGGCAACGAAAGCTCTTGTCCGCGCGTAAGCCAGCCCATGGCATCAAAGCCAATATGACGATCAGGCTCGCGGACAAACTCTACTAAAAAGCGGAAGCTGCCGTAACACACCAAGAACAACGATCCCGCAGCGTACGGCGGACGTTGTTTTCGGGTATAGAAAAACAAAATTGCAAACAAAACCACCCCTTCCAAAGCGAACTGATAGAGCTGCGATGCATGCCTCGGCAGCTGCAGCGGGTCTCGCGGAAACAACATTCCCCACGGTCCATCAGTGGGCCGCCCCCAAAGCTCTTGACCAATAAAATTACCAATGCGACCAAGGCCTAAGCCAATAGGCGCTAACGGTGCGATAAAATCCCACAGCGCCGATATCGGTACTTTAATTTTGCGAGCATAGAGCGCAACAGCAACAATGACTCCAAGCAAGCCGCCGTGAAAGGCCATCCCACCTTCCCAAATCCGAAACAGCCACAGCGGATCTTGCAAAAACTGAGGAAAGTTATAAAAAATCACGTAACCAAAACGTCCGCCTAAAATCACACCCACGGCACCGTAAAAAATCAGATCCTCAACTTGCGCCTCATTTAACGGACTCCAAGGCTGGTGACTGCGGCGCTTGGCTATATACCACGCAGCGGCAAATCCGGCTAAGTACATCAGCCCATACCAATGAATAGACAGCGGCCCTAAACTCACGGCGACTGGATCGATATCAGGATGTCTCAACATGCCCTATAGTGCTCCCCAAATAAATTGACTTCCTACTACTAACAAGAACCCAGCAAAAGCACGGCGCAAATGCACCGCCGATAGACGCTGAGCGAATCGCGCGCCCCATTTAGCACAGGGCGCACTCAATAAAACCAAGCCCAATAACGCTGGCCAATAAACAAACCCAGTACTGTATTCAGGCAAACTTGCGTGACCAAATCCGACAATGACATTAGTTAAGGCACCCACAATTGCAATGGGGACACCACAAGCAGCAGATGTAGCCACCGCCGCCTGCATACGCATATTGCACCAAGTCAAATACGGTACGGTTAAAGAACCGCCGCCAACGCCAAACAATGCGGAGAAATAACCAACTCCGACCCCCGCAGACAACAACCCGGCAGTGCCCGGCAAAGCTCTTTTCGCCGCTGGTGCGCCGGCAAGCCCCATATAAGCAGCAATCACAAGGCAAAACACACCAAAGGCTAACTTCAAGCTGGCCGCCTCTAAGCGACTTGCCGTGGCAACCCCAAGAACCACCCCTAAGGCAATCCCTGGTGATAAGCCTCGCCAACTAGCCCAGTCTATATTGCCCATTTTATGATGGGCTCGCACGGAGCTAAGTGATGTCACCACAATCGCAGCCAGCGACGTACCCACCGCAAGCTGCATGGCGATATCCGGGGACACCGCCAAAACGGCGAAACAAGCCATTAGCGCAGGTACGATAACAAGCCCACCACCAACGCCGAACAAGCCGGCAGCAAATCCAGCTATCGCGCCAACGCCAAGGTATACCAGCAATACCATCACACACTAGACTCGCTATAAAACTGCTATTATGACGACCTCAACCGGCAAACAACAGCGTATGATTCTATGTGTTTGATTTTATTGTCATGGCAACAACAGCCGGAACATCCACTAATTGTTGCTGCTAACCGCGATGAGTTTTACTCACGCCCCACTCTGCCCGCCAACTACTGGCCGGAGCACCCACAAATATTGGCGGGTCGCGACTTAGAATTTGGCGGAAGTTGGCTCGGCATAAGCCGCAACGGCCGCTTTGCCGCGGTCACCAATCTCCGCGAGGTCGAATCGAAAGGTGAGCGCAGCCGTGGCGACTTGGTCAAAAACTTTCTATTAACCGATACCAATACCGCGAAACACCTAGACCAACTGGAAGCAGCCAAAGCAAATTACCGGCCGTTTAACTTCATCGCTTTTGATGGCAAGACACTGGGCTACAGCAATAACGCCGAACCCGGCTGGCAATCATTACCACAGGGAAGTCACGCCATTGGCAATTTCCCGCTCAGCGCAGCCAACGAAAAAACGAGAAAGGGAAAGCGAGATCTAGAAGCAACGCTGCACCACCGAGGCGACCATGTAGCATTGCTAAGCATGCTACAGAACAAGGAAAGTACAGGGGAACACAAAGAGCCACTCTACCGCGGGCTATCGAGTCGCTTTGTCAGCTTAGCCGGTGCAGAGTACGGTACGCGGTCCAGCAGCATCCTATACCGCCACCGCGATGGTAACTGGGACTTCTGGGAACAACTCTACAACACCAGTGCCGCCGATCCCGCCTTTCTAGACCCGCAGTCGCTAAATCATTTCAATGTGAGAGCAAACCAGCCCTAGGCGCTACCGACAGGCTGGAGCAAACGCTCCATCCCGATATTGATCATGGCTTTGCGCAATATGGCCTTCACTTCGTCAGCAGTATCGACCAACATCACACCATCGAGTAGAGCCTGTAAATCTTCGAATCGACAGCTACGGATAACCGCCTTAACACGCAGTAGGCTATTGTCATTCATGGACAACATATCGTAGCCCATCGCCATTAAAATCAATACCGCTGCAGGATCCCCTGCTAATTCCCCGCAAATGCCAACAGGTTTACCCTCGGCATGTGCGGCATCGACCACCTGCTGCAAACTATTTAGCACTGCAGGATGGTAGGCGTGATATAGATCAGCAACGCGCGTGTTATTTCGGTCAACGGCCAGCAGATACTGCGTTAAATCATTCGACCCAACCGACAGAAAATCGACACGACGCGCTAGTTGCCGCGCCTGATAAACCGCTGCAGGCACCTCAACCATCACCCCGATCGGCGGCAGACTAATTTCCCAACCATCTTCAATTAACTCATCATACGCTCTGCGCACCAACTCTAGGGCTTCATCAACTTCCTGCACATTGCTGATCATCGGCAGCATAATACGCAGATTATTGAGACCTTCGCTGGCCTTGAGCATCGCCCTCACCTGAACCAAGAAGATCTCCGGATGATCGAGCGTAACGCGAATCCCCCGCCAACCAAGAAATGGGTTTTCCTCTTCAATGGGGAAGTACGGCAGCGCTTTATCACCACCAATATCCAATGTGCGCATCGTCACTGGCAAGGGTGCAAAAGCGAGCAGCTGCTCCCGATAGATAATGCGCTGCTCTTCCTCACTAGGGAAACGTTCGCGCAGTAAAAACGGAATCTCGGTACGGTATAAACCAACGCCCTCGGCGCCACGGTCCAGCGAGCGAGCGACATCAGCCATTAAGCCAGTATTTACCCACAGCGGCATACGATGTCCATCCAGCGTTTCACTGGAAAGGTCGCGCAAGGCTTCCAACCCCTGATTTAGGGCGTGGTCCTCTTCCGAAACCGATTGAAAGTGCTCATAAATTTCAGGCGTAGGGTTGTAGTGAACATAACCTGAGTAGCCGTCGACAATAAGATTGGCTTTTTCTATTTGAGTATAGGGTAAATCGCTGGCGCCCATCACCGTTGGAATACCCATGGCGCGCGCCAAAATTGCTACGTGGGAATTACTCGACCCACGCACTGACACCATGCCCACCAATCGCTCGCGAGGCACATCACCCAGCATCGACGCAGTAAGCTCTTCACCCACCAAAATAGTTTTTTCAGGGTATTCCGTTGGCTCTACATCGCTGGCCTGCAAGTACGACAACACTCGGCGACCCAAGTCTTTAATATCCGTGGCGCGCTCTTTGAAATAAGCATCTTCCATCATTTCAAAAGCGCGAACATGACTGGACATTACCTGACTTAGCGCGCCTTGTGCCCACTCGCCCTCTTCGATCTTAGCAACGACCTCAGACGCCCACGCGCCATCATCAATGATCCGCAAATACACATCAAATAAAGCGTGTTCATCCGGCGGTAACTGAGTGAGTAACTTTTCACTCAAGGCGCGAATATCTCGGCGAACCGCGTCTAGCGCAGCTGTAAACGCCAGAAGCTCGGCTTGCGGATCATCACTTTGGCGACGAGGCACCGAATGCAATTCGGCCAGCGGAACAATGACTACAGCTTGGCCAATCGCCACCCCGGTCGCGCCAGCAATACCCTTAAACGATGCTGTCGCGCCAACAGTATTCTGGGCAGTATTGATCGAGCCGGTAGCACGGGCGTGTGCAATAACCCCTGCCAGCTGAGCCGACATTGTTACAAGAAAAGCCTCTTCGTCTTCATCAAAGCGGCGGCTGTCTTTTTGCTGCACAACTAAAACGCCCATCACCGAGCGCTGGTGTATGATCGGTGCACCCAAAAACGAGTGGTACTGTTCTTCACCAATACCTGGTAAATACAAAAAGCTGGGATGTTTTTCAGCATGATCGAGGTTAACCGGCTCTTCACGGCGCGCCACCAAACCGACCAAGCCCTCGTCCGGGCCGAGGCTGACCTTGCCAATCAAATCTGGGTTCAAGCCTTGGTTTGCCATAAAAATCAGGCGCTTAGAATCCGGATCACGCAAATAAACGGTGCATACCTCAGTATTCATTACCTCAGCAATACGACTAACAATAATATCCAAAGCCGTCTGCAGGTCACCCGCAGCGTTAACCGCCTGAACAATACTGCGTAGCGCTTCGAGCATCATCGCAATTCACCAGCGCTGAATTCGCTTGCGCTATCTTTCACCAAGCGCGCATGGCGTGGCGCCAACTCCTTCATGGCTCTGCGGTAAACTTCACGCTTGAACGCCACCACCTGACCGAGCGGATACCAATAGCTCACCCACTGCCAATGATCGAATTCAGCTTTGTCGCCGCAATCAAAACAAACTTTGGCGTCATCGGTTTTCATTTGTAACAAAAACCACTTCTGCTTTTGACCAATACATAGCGGCTTGTTTTCACGCCGAATCAAACGTTGGGGTAAACGGTAACGTAGCCAGCCGCGAGTGCATGCCAACATATCAACATCTTCCTCGCGCAGGCCAACCTCTTCATACAATTCACGATAAAGCGCAGCTTCAGGGGTTTCACCCTCATGAATACCACCTTGAGGGAATTGCCACGCGCTTTGACCAACACGGCGTGCCCACAAAACTTGGCCGTGCTCATTCGCGAGCACGATGCCAACATTTGGGCGGAATCCATCCGAATCGATCACTAGCTCACCTATAGGTTTGATTTTATGTCTGTTTTCTATTGTTCCATAAATTCACCACCCTGGGAATTCACCAATTGAAGTCCAGTGATGGGAAAGATGAAATAGCCTGCAACAGGCGCTATGCTAGGCGGCAAATTAAACCCCGCCGACCACATCTAGCAGAGATACACTATGCCCTTAGCAATTTTTGACCTCGACAACACCTTGCTCGGTGGAGATAGCGACCACGCTTGGGGTGAATTCCTCGTCAACGAGGGCATTGTCGACGGCAACGATTTTAAGCAACAAAATGACGCGTTCTATCTTCAGTACCAACAAGGCAGCCTCGATATTCACGCTTATTTGCGTTTTTCCCTCGCACCGCTCAGCAGATACTCTAGCGCCGAGCTGAGAGTATTGCACGATGCATTTATGGACAAATACATTAAGCCCCTGCGCCTACCTAAAGCCGACACCCTAATATCAAAACACCGAGCCGCTGGTGACGTTCTTATAATTATTACCGCAACCAATAGTTTCATTACCGGCCCAATAGCTGCCGCTTTAGGAATTGACATACTACTCGCCAGCGAAGGTGAAATCATAGATGGCCGCTATACCGGCAACCCAAGCGGCACACCGTGCTTCCAAGAGGGAAAAGTAACACGTCTAGAGGCCTGGCTCACAGACACCGAACAAAATCTGGCTGACGCCTATTTTTACAGCGACTCTCACAACGACTTGCCACTCTTAAAGGCAGTTGATAACCCAGTAGCGGTTGATCCAGATGAGAAATTAAGAAGTTATGCCGAAGACGCTGGTTGGCCGGTAATTAGTCTCCGCAACTAAAACACCAACCAAACCAGCCTTACCAATAAAGCATTAGCTCTTTTGGAAGATCAAAAATTCCATTACCCAGCAGGGAAACACGTCAGCGGTGCCTGCGCGCAGGCATTCAACTGATCCAATACCGACTGCAGCTCATCCGGCACGCCCGGCGTTCCTTCAATTGGTAGCGGACAAGCCGTGCTTTCGTCTTGGTCAGTACACACGGCAAAACAATCACCGTAGG